>JBCCIU010000004.1:0-223835 GCA_039028095.1 Pseudomonadota bacterium | reverse complement strand
TCAATCAATCGGGGACTGAGTATGCAATACCCTACTATTTTGGTCCACTATTTGTCGTTTGACACTGATCCAAGTGGCTGAGCGCCGGCTAGGTGTTTCAGCACGCCGCGTAAGATCTGGACCTCGGTTTCATCCGGCCGTATCCGCGCAAACATACGGCGGAGTCGGGTCAGCGTTTGCCCCGGGTTATCTGCCGAAAGAAAAGCTGTACCTGTCAAAACCTCCTCAAAGTGTGCCAACAAGGCGTCAATTTCGTGGACCTTAGCGATTCTACGATCCCACCCATGCATCGTGTCTGCAAACTCGTCTTCAACTGCATTCACAAACCGCTGGTAGATTTCATAACAAACAACTTGCACCGCCATAGCGAGATTGAGAGATGAATATTCGGGCGCTGCTGGAATCTGCAAATGCAGGTGACACCGGGATAACTCATCATTGGTCAAACCATTGTCTTCGCGTCCAAAAAGGATCGCACTCTGGGTTTCGTCCGGTAGCTGCATGGCTTGTTCTGCTACTCCCTTGGCATCTGTGATGGGCCAGGGAATCTTACGATTACGCGTACTTGTGCCCACCATCCATTGAACCCCTTCAAGTGCCTGGTCGAGCGTATCCACAACCCTGGCTTGATCCAGCACATCTAAGGCGCCAGCTGCTCGCCAATCGGCCTGAGGGTCGGGAAAGCGTCTGGGAGAAACCACATAAAGCGAACTCAAACCCATAGTTTTCATGGCTCGAGCTGCACCTCCAATGTTGCCCGGGTGACTGGGCTCAACCAGCACAATGCGGATGTTTTTCAGTTGCAAGCATCTCTCCTCGACTTGGGTCTGACGGTGTTTCAGGTTATTCAGACAAGCGTGTTAGCATAGCGGATTAGTACTCGTACGAGCAGTCTATGCAACCGATGGCCAACATCGCACTGCGTGCAGCACGCGCCGCAGCAGATTTTATCGCCCAATCCTTCGACCGTCCTGACGAAAGAAAAATTTCCGCCAAATCGACTAATGATTTCGTTTCTGATGTGGACCAACGCGCCGAACAGATTATTATCGAAATGATTTCAACGACCTACCCGGACCATGGTTTTCTGGCGGAAGAGTCTGGCGAGACCAGTAAAGACAGCGATTTTACCTGGATCATCGATCCCTTGGATGGCACCCTGAACTTTCTCCAGGCGATCCCGCATTTTTCAGTATCCATCGCGGTGATGAAAGGCAAACACCTGGAACACGGTGTGATCGTTGATCCCATTCGCAACGAAGAATTTGTCGCGAGCCGTGGTTACGGCGCTCAGCTAAACGGCAAACGTATTCGGGTGACGTCTAAAACCAAGATAGCTGAATGTGTGTTGGGCACTGGCATTCCGCCGACCAGCGTCGGGACGCGGTTGGACGATTACATGGACATGTTTAAACAGTTCACAGGGACCTGCCGATCTATGCGCCGTATGGGCAGCGCAGCTCTGGATCTAGCCTACGTAGCGGCCGGGCGCAGCGACGGTTTTTTCGAACCGGGTCTGAGCAAATGGGATATTGCGGCAGGTATCGTACTGGTTCGAGAAGCCGGTGGGTTCATCGGCGATCTCTCCGGTGGTGAGCGCTACTGGGAAACAGGAGATATTATTGCAGCCAACCCAAAGATCTTTCGTCAAATAGCGCAGATCACAAAGAAATAGGCCGTCTGTGAGCGAGGCAGCATCCACCTCCGGCGACTTCTTCAAACGTCTTGTGGAAAACGCTCAGGACATCATCACAGTAATAAAGCGCAATGGCGATGTGGTTTATCAGTCACCCGCACTGGAACGAATTTTGGGTTACAAGCCCGCCGAAAGTATCGGCACCAACGTTTTCGATGCCATTCACGCGGACGACCAACAGCAAGCGCACACCACCCTGGTCAAGATTCTCAGCGCAACACAGTCACCCATCGAGACAGAGGTAAGATTCAGGCACGCAGACTCAAACTATCGACACCTGCACGTGGTTGCCAACCTACTGGATGACGAACCCGAGCAAATGATCGTTGTGACTGCCCGGGATGTAACACAGCAAATAAAGTCCAACGAGCTATTGGCCGCGGGCAACGAGCTACTCTCCAAGGTATTCAGCCTTTCTCAGAACATCTTAACCATTACCCTGCCCGACACCGGTGAATATCTGGAGGTGAACGAAGCCTGGTGCAAATCGCTAGGCTACAGCCGAGAGGAAGCGATCGGAAAAACCGCGTCCGAACTCGGCATCTGGGGCAGTGACAAAAATCGCGACAGAATTATTGGCGAGCTAAATCGCACCGGCAGACTCCAGCGATTGCAGGCAACGGTCTATAACAAGGACGGTGAACCAAGAACGATTCTGGTAGATGGTCAATTCTTAAGCATTGCGGATGAACCACGTATCTTACTGTCATGTGTTGATATTACCGAATCGCTCCTGGTTGAAGAAGAATTACGCCATTCCCAAAAAATGGAATCGCTGGGGCAGTTAACCGGCGGGGTGGCTCACGACTTCAACAACTTGTTGGGCGTTGCCATGGGAAACGCCGAACTCCTACTTTTAACCCTGGAAAATCACCCAACCGCGAGAAAATATGCCCAGCAGATCTTAGATGCAACGATCCGTGGCGCAGATCTAACTCAACAGTTATTAGCGTTCGCCCGCCGCCAGACGCTTGCGCCGGAACCGCTAAATATTGCACAACTTTTAGAAAACATGCAGACCATGTTGCAAACCACGCTCAGCGAAAATACTCGAATAGAAATGAATTTCGACGAGAACCTGGCTCAGTGTATGGTGGACCCAAACCAACTGGAAAATACCATTCTCAACCTGACCTTAAACGCCCGGGATGCCATGCCTCATGGCGGAGTGGTGAGGTACGAAGTACGCAATATGTCTGTGACCGAACACACAAGCCCGTTTCCCGGACTCGCGCTGCCAACCAATAACTACATCCTGCTCCAGGTCTGCGATAACGGACACGGCATGGACGAACTTACTCGTCTGCGCGCAATGGAGCCTTTTTTCACCACCAAGGCAGTGGGTAAAGGAACAGGGCTTGGTCTATCCATGGTGTTTGGCTTTGCGGAACAGTCAGGCGGTAATGTGCACATCGACAGTATTCTGAACCAGGGCACCACCGTCTCGCTCATTTTTCCTTTACCAAGACCAAACTCAGTCAGCACAGAAGTTCAGACAAAAGTCAGCGATGATCCGGCCCAGATGACAGTCCTGGTGGTAGAAGACAACGAACCCCTGCGCCAGCTGGTCGCCATGTTCCTTTCAGAGGAGGGGTTTAATATTCTAGAGTCACGCGGTGAAGAAGATCTGAACAGCACGCTTCAAAAAGCTCAAAACGTTGACATTCTGGTCAGTGATATCGTGTTGGAAGGTGGCCTGAACGGACCTGAGGTAGCGCAGCGCGTTGCTCATCGTTTTCCAACAATCAAAACGCTGCTCATAACGGGCTTTGCTGGTACTGAGCCGGTACATGGGCACCCAGTGCTACACAAACCATTTACTCGAGATCAATTTCTCGATGCTCTCTACAAGCTGGTGGCTCGACCTAAAGGTAATCAGGGATAGCTGCCGTCCTCATTTAAGTCTTCTTCCGTTTTTTCCGGTACCAGCAGATCTTCTCGCGTGATGTTCATCACCAATAGAATATTGGCAGCCACATAAATTGATGAGTAGGTGCCAACCACCACGCCGATCGTCAGCGCCATGGCGAACCCACGGATCACTTCACCACCGGCAAATAGCAATGCCAGCAAAACAAACAAAGTGGTCATACTGGTCACCAAGGTACGGCCCAGGGTTTGATTTAAGCTTTGGTTGATTACATCTATGGGTAATCCTTTGCGGATCTTGCGAAAGTTCTCACGAATTCGATCGCTAACCACAATGGTGTCGTTGAGAGAATAACCAATCACAGCCAGCAGAGCCGCCAGAACGGTCAGATCGAAAGTCCATTGAAAAACCGCAAAAAAACCGAGAACGATCAATACATCATGGGTCAAAGCTGCCACCGCACCAACGGAAAATTGTTTGGTAAAGCGGAACAAGATGTACAACATCACAACGATTAACGCTGTCAGCAAGGCAAGACCGCCGTCCTCGGTCAGTTCGTCCCCCACAGCTGGCCCAACATAGTTGGATTGGCGCAGTTCCAGATTGTCATACTGCCCTTCCAGCACGGCAAAAATTTCGTCGCCGTGAGACGTCTGATCCTGCCCTTCTTGCGGGGGCATACGGATCAATACATCCTGATTGGTTCCAAAGAACTGAACCGTACCGTTTACGTACCCCTGATCGACCAGCAGTTGGCGAATCTCCTGCGCATCTGCGGGTTCACTGAATCCAACTTCCACCATGGTCCCACCGGTGAAATCCAAACCACGGTTAACGCCATTGACAGCAAGCGCGCCAATCGCAATGACCAGAAGGATACCGGACATCACCGCCGCGACATGGCGGCGTCCCATAAAATCAAATGTGGGCGTTTGCATGGCTATACCTTCAGGCTCTCTAGTTTACGGCCACCATAGACCAGATTTACGATGGCGCGAGTGACCATGATTGCGGTGAACATCGAAGTCACAATCCCCACTGCAAGGGTTACGGCAAACCCTCTTACCGGACCACTACCTATCGATAACAAGATAATCGCCACAAAGAACGTGGTCACGTTGGCGTCGGTAATGGTGAGCAAAGCACGATCAAAACCCGCTTGAATTGCCTGTTGTGGCGGCCGCTCCTTCAATTCCTCTCTGATTCTTGAAAAAATGAGGACATTGGCATCAACAGCCATACCCACCGTCAAAACAATACCCGCAATTCCGGGCAATGTAAGCGTGGCACCGAGCACAGACATGATCGCAACCAGCAGCATCAGGTTTGTCGTTAGCGCGACGTTTGCGGCCAAACCGAAGAAACGATAGTAAAACAGCATGAACACAAGAACCGCAGCAAAACCTATCGCCACAGATTGCCAACCGCGTTGAATATTATCATCGCCTAACGAAGCCCCGACGGTGCGTTCTTCCACAATGTACATCGGTGCGGCCAATGCACCTGCCCGCAATAAAAGAGCAAGGTCTTGGGCTTCACGCAGTGACAAACCGGTGATACGGAATTGGAAACCCAGCGCAGACTTGATGTTCGCAACGCTGATCAGTCGTTCAGTTTCTTCAGTTTCAAAAATCTCTATACGCTCGCCGTCACGCATTTCGTGCCGGATGATCGGCTTCTGCTCTATAAACAGAATTGCCATATTGCGCCCAACGTTATCCTTGGTCGCGTCGTGCATACGGTTTCCACCGTCACTATCCAACTCGATGCTCACCTGAGGTTGACTGGTTTCTGGGTCATAACCCTGCTGTGCGTCTTGAACATTGTTACCCGTAACGATGTTGCGCCGTAGTATATCGACCATGCGACCTTCGTAAGGGTGGGTTTCGCGTTGAAATCTTGGTGTATTGGACAGCGCTTCGAGACGAAATTCCAAATTGGCAAACTTATTCAGAATTTCTTTTGCTCGGGCACTATCCTGAATGCCCGGCAAGTCCACGACGATGCGAGACCTGCCTAGTCTCTGGACCTGAGGTTCCGAGACCCCCAGCTCATTCACACGATTGCGCAGGCTAACCAGATTTTGTGCAATCGCTCGGTCCTCAAGCGCCTGAATTCGCTCTGGTAGCAACCGATAGCGCAGTCCGAAATACTCATCATATTGCACCTCCCGCACGTCAAAACCCGTGCGATCAGACAACAGTTCTTGTGCCTGATCGCGATCGCCTTCTGAGGTGAAGGCCAATCGAACATCCAGACCATCCACCGACTCGAATCTCGAAACATAGGTTATGCGGGCTTCGCGCATGCTGTCGCGCATACCCTGAGCTGTACTTTCCACTACCGTGGCCAGGTAATCGTCCATATTGACCTGCAATAGAAAATGCACGCCACCGGACAGGTCTAGACCAAGTGTCATGGGACTTGCCCCCATGTTGCGCAACCAATCCGGCGTATTGCTGGCCCGATTAAGGGCAACTATGAACGGCTGCCCATCGCTGTTCAACAGTTCATTGGTCACCTGCTGTGCGCGTAGCTGGTTCTGATCGGTATCGACTCGCACCCATCCACCATCATCATCAATTTCGATACCTACAACGGGGATACCCTGCTCCACCAGTCGTTGTTTTACGCCTTCAAGCAGCGTGAGATTAACCACCTGAGATTCATTCCGCGCCTTGATCTGCAAGGCCGGATCGGGTGGGAATAGATTGGGCGCTGAATATATTGCCCCCATGGCAATCACAAAAATGATCAGCAGATATTGCCATGGCCGAAACGTATTCGGGGGGGCCGTATTGCGCCGTCGGGCGCCAAAAAGCGGCCCGTCAAACCCTGGTTCAGCCATATGAATTCCCTATTTTAAGAGGTACTAGCGTACTGATATGGAGACAGATCAGTCTTTCTCAAGGCCTTTGATGGTCCCCTTTGGCAGGGTTGCACCAACGGCAGACTTCTGGATCCGCATTTCTACGCCATCAGCCACCTGGACTTTGACAAAATCATCCTCAACCTTGTTGACCAGGCCGACGATACCACCAGCGGTGACAACTTCATCGCCCTTCTGAAGACCGGACATCAAGGTCTGGTGTTCTTTGCGACGCTTGTTTTGCGGTCGAATCAACAGAAAGTAAAATATGAGGACAAAGCCTCCCAGAAATAGGAGGTTAATCAAGCCAGCATCGCCACCTGCCCCACCCGCGGGTGCGGCATACGCTACAGTTTCAAACAAACTCATGTAAATCTTTCCATCTTGTGTTTATTACTCGTTTTTCCAAGACGCTTAACTACGGATCTCCTATTGGTCTCCTCATGATCTCCTCATGATCTCTTCATAATCTTCCTAGACCATCAAGCGCCCCGTGCCCACGCTTCCCGCAGGCTCGTCGCGAGCGTGCGCAATGTACCCGTTTCAATTGCCTCACGCAATCGAGCCATGAGGGCGTGATAGTAGTGAATATTATGCTGCGTCATCAGCATCGCACCTAACATTTCGCCACACTTATCCAAGTGGTGCAGGTACCCCCTGGTGAAGTGACGACACGCATAACATGTGCAATCAGGATCCAATGGTTCCTGGCTGTCTTTATGCTTGGCGTTGCGTATCTTAACGATGCCGGTGCTGGTGAAAACATAGCCATTTCGACCGTTCCTGGTAGGCATCACACAATCAAACATGTCGACCCCCAGCTCCACGCCACGCAGCAAATCCTGAGGCGTACCTACACCCATCAAATAGCGTGCCGCACCTGCAGGCATATGCGGCAGAATGCCGCTCATGACTCGATCCATATCTTGTTTGGACTCGCCGACAGACAACCCGCCGATGGCATATCCATCAAACCCAATTTCCTGCAGTGCAGACAGGCTTTCTCGACGCAACGCTTCATACATACCACCCTGCACGATGCCAAAGAGTTTGGCCTGGGGATTTGTTGACGTCTCCAGTCCTTCGGTGAACTGCGACTTACAGCGTGCAGCCCATCGCATAGACAATGCCATGGATTCTGCCGCCTGTGTTTCGGTGGCAGGATGCTCAGTACATTCATCCAAGACCATGACCACATCCGAGCCCAGATTCTGCTGCACCTTGATCGCAGACTCCGGCGTCAACTCGACTTTGTCCCCATTGACCGGCGAACGAAATACCACACCGGTTTCCGTCAGCTTGCGCAAATCTCCGAGACTGAATACCTGAAATCCGCCACTGTCCGTCAATATCGGACCGTGCCAATTCATAAACTGATGTAATCCACCAAAATCACGAATCCGTTCGTCTCCGGGCCTCAGCATCAGGTGGAACGTATTGCCCAACAATATCTGCGTACCGGTTTCAGCGAGCGTTTGAGGCGTCATCCCCTTTACTGTGCCGTAGGTGCCAACAGGCATGAACACTGGCGTTTGCACAACCCCGTGCCCCAAGTTCAGCTCACCTCGACGTGCATCGCCGTCGCTTGCAATCAGGTTGAACGTGTCAGCCACATGGCGTCTCCATAACTGAAAAAACGATAGCGCTGGGCTACCGCTTCCTGGTAAGCCCGCATGATATTGTCATAACCGGCAAAGGCCGCCACCAACATCAATAGTGTTGATCGTGGTAGGTGGAAATTAGTGATCAGAGCATCGACCATTCGAAATTGGAACCCTGGCTGAATGAACAAGTCAGTATCTCCGCGCCAGGCCCGCAGCTCCCCCAACCGCGCGGCGACACTTTCCAGGGTGCGAACTACCGTTGTCCCAACTGCGATCACTCGTCCGCCTGCAGCGCGGGTCTCGAGAATCAATTGCACACCCGAAGCATCAATCTCACACCACTCGCTGTGCATAACATGTTCACCGATGTCACCTCTTACGGGCTGAAAGGTCCCCGCACCAACGTGCAAGGTGACCTGAGCCAGACGCACACCAGAATTTTTCAGCCGATCCAAGAGCGCGTCGTCAAAATGAAGTCCAGCGGTTGGCGCCGCTACCGCACCTGGGGTGGACGAAAAAACAGTCTGGTAGCGGGCTTCATCGTTGTAACTGTCAGGTTCTCCCTCAGAGCGCTGTATATAAGGTGGTAAAGGAATTTCTCCCCATTGATCTAGAAAACTGAATACGGGTTCAGGAAACCTGAGTCTGTAAAACTGTCCTTCGCGACCCAGCACGGTAAGGATTCCGCCCGGTGTGAGTATCGTGCCCCCCTCCCCCAGCGCTTTACTCACCCGCACCTGGCAGAGCGCAGTACACTCCTCAATCACCCGCTCGACCAAAAGCTCAGCAGCCCCGCCAGTGGATTTCTTGCCGAACAAGCGAGCCTTAATGACTCTTGTGTTGTTCAAAACCAGCAGATCACCTGGCTTCAACAGGGTCGCAAGATCTTCGAATTCACCATGTTTAAGACCCTCAGCGGTAAGCTGCAGCAAACGGGAACGGGTTCTCTGCGCCAAGGGGGTTTGTGCGATCAACTCTTCCGGTAGATCATAGTCAAAGTCTTTGAGTTGCAAGGAAGTCGCCGATGAGATTGTGAATTGATCAAATGGATATGAGTTCAATGGTACCTAGGGTCGGAGTCGAACCGACACTCCCGTGAAGGAACCGGATTTTGAATCCGGCGCGTCTACCAATTTCGCCACCTAGGCACAGGTGCTCAGCCCTGGTTGGACCGGGCGAGCATTTTGCCTAAGCCCTCATGCGGGGTCAATGTTCTTGCTCCCGCGAATACGCCGGCAGCAGGCTGTAGGGTATCGCCTGGGAAACCGAATAGAAACTGCTAATCGTGCTGCAAGTCTGCCAGCGCCTGAGCTTGCATACTCAACCTAGCAGCGAGGAATATATGCGCCTGACTCATGGCGGTTTCCGTCCCATCAAGGGCATCGCGAATCAGTTGGCCAAAAAATGGGAAGCCTGTCTTACCCGTGCAATCGATCTCTACAACGTGCTCGTGCGTGGTTAGAAAAATAATCGATGCTGGGGTGAGGCGATTCGGATCGGTGTATTTACGAATCTCCATGGTGCCTTTCTGGCCGACGATGAACGTACGACCATCACCCCAGACAGGCGAACCATCCGGTGTAAACCAGTCAACTCGGGCATAAAACCCAGCACCATTGGACGAGGTCAGACTGAACTCACCAAAATCTTCCAACCCCGGGTAAGCGGCGTTGTTGAGATTTGCCACGCGCGCCATCCTGACAGAGCCGTCAACGCTACCCGAATAATGCAAAAACTGTTCAGCCTGGTGGGATCCAATATCGGTGATAATCCCTCCGTAACGAGCCTTATCGAAAAACCATTCAGGACGTGCAGCCATATTCAGCCTATGTGGCGCCAGACAGGTGACGTGAATCACATCACCAATCACACCCTGTTTAATCAGCTCACCCGCATGCCAGGCTGCTTCGTTGTGCACCCGCTCTGCATAGTAAACAAAATAGCGCTTCCCCCGATCCTTCAGCACACGCTCGATCTGAGCCAACTGGTCCAGCGTGGTAAATGGAGACTTATCTGTAAAGTAGTGCTTGTCAGCGCTTAACACCTGTTCCCCGATCGTACTGCGCAAATTTGGAATCGCGGCACTTGCAACCAACGCGATTTCGGGGTCTTCGAGAATCGAATCAAAGCTGGGTTCAACTCGCGCCTGAGGAAATCTGTGGAGAAATGCAGCAATTCGATCCCGGTCCGAGTCCCAGACACCTCTTAACGTGGCGCCCGCGTCAATCAAGCCTTGGGTTTGAGCGTAAATGTGGCCGTGATCCAGAAAGGCAACAGAAAAGATGAACTCGCCGGGCCCAACAACCTGTGCGGCTTGGGCCGCATCACTTTGGGGTACGTAATTTGCTCCGTCACCGACACTCATCTTCAAACGGCTCCTGCTGACTAACGATATGAAGCATTCATATCTATATTTGCCTGTGTGTTCGATGCCTCGCGAAAGCCTGTTTCACGCCGCGCCAGAGCTTTTGCGTAGGCGTTAGCGTCCAAGGGTAGTTCAACAGATGCATCCGTCCAACTCGAGTACAACAAGGCATTGGCCAGTTCGATACTGTTCAACCCTTCATCCAGCGGCACACTCGAACTGCCGGAGCCATTTAGAGTGTCAACAAACTCTTGCCACAATGCTTCGTGAGGATTTATCTGCTCTTCAACCGAAACCGTTTCCCAGTAGACTTCGGGTTGACCAAACATGTCCAGGGTGGTGGTACTGTGATCACCTCGCCCCTGTGACAGTCTGGCAACTTGTAGGTTGCCGTCGGCATATCGAATTGCACCCAGATCCCCAACCAGCTCCAACACATTTATACCCGGCAACTCCCCGCTGGATGCGGTCAGCTGCACCACAAGGTTGTTGGCATAATTCATAGTAGCGTGGACCTCATCTTCCACCTCAATATCATGGAACTTACCGAATCGACAATCCGCCCAGACCGAAGCAGGCATCCCCAGCATCCACTGCAATACGTCAATATTGTGAATGCACTGATTTAACAACAAGCCACCGCCTTCCCCAGACCACGTGCCTCGCCAGGTGCTGGTTTGAAAGTAAATCTCCGGTCGATACCAGGCCGTCATATGCCAGCTGACACGGTAAAGATCGCCAATGGTCTGCGTATCCAATATTTCTTTTATCTTCGCGTATGCGGGTTGAAAGCGCTGATTGAGCATCACGCAGGCTGGCACTGATGGGTCCAGACCGCGGATCAGGCCGAGCACCGCTGCCTTGTCACGTGCAATAGGCTTTTCCACCATCAAAGCAACCCCGCGATCAAGGACCCGCCGGGCTGATTCAATATGGTCAAACGTTGGCGTGCACACCGCCACCGCGTCACAAACTTCGGCATCCAGCATGGCGTCAATGGACTTGAATTGAACAATCTCGGCTGGTAGGTCAGCAATCTCGGTGCGACTGCAAACGGCGGCCACCGCGCAATTGGAGATTTGATCCAACGTCGCGTGATGGGCTCTGCCAATATTGCCATAACCGATCAGGCCAATTCGAACCACGTCAGTCTCCGATTCTGGGTAAGGTGACAAAACCAGATTCGATGCGCATGCGAACACCGGTAATCAAGCCACCTGGCGCTCCAACAAACTCAAGATAGAGACCACGAGGCGCAAACAGGAAAGCGTCTTCTGCAACCTGAGTCAGCGGCCCGTTGAATATACCAGAGCCGATATTGAGCACGTTGTCGGCATGGTAAAACTTTAAACCGCCACCAGGCATGGCGTAAGTTCCGGCGTAACGCCGGTAGTAGGTATTCTGTTCAACCTCTTGCAATTCCGCCATGGTCCAGGGTGATCGTCGAGTCTGTATTTCGTCCATGACCCCTTGGACCAGATCTGGGAATATCGGGTATTGGGTATGGCCCCAACTCTGCCGCAGATAAGTGAGCAAACCACTGATCAAGCTGGCATCAAAATCCGGCAGGTGCCCATGACCTGGCATCACAGAATTCCAATCTCCATTTGCAGCTTTTAATGGCCCCTGCAACCCATGCAATATTATCCGCGCAGCCCACTCTGGCGCATCCAGAATTGTCTTCGAGTCTACTAACTGCGGGCCGAGTGCTCCAATTCCTGCCCCCTGCGGTCCATGGCAGGCTGCACACTGAGCCTGATACACAGCCTTTCCATCTGCGGCTCTGACGCTGTGCTCTGGCGATAAAGGCTTTACCAGCTGACTCAACGTATCGCCCGGCCAGGTAAACACCCGTCTTGCACCAGACACCTCTTGCCAATCATCCTGATCTACGTCGAAAACGGCGTGGGGCTCTTGCAGCAGAATTGGGTCAAAACCGTCTTTTTGGTTTAAGCGGTCAAGGCCAGACATAACCGCCACGAATAGATCGCCTCGATCCTGCGAGTTGGCAAAATCCAGATACTCCACGCCGCGATCAGGTTGCAAATTCACACCCTGCGTAACAAGCTTTTGCACCAGTGAACTTGACGCCGCATCCCTTTTTGCGGCGGTAAGGTGTCTAATAAAGGCAAGCTCGCTTCCCCGGACCGCGGTCTGTAGCGCATGACTGACGTAGGCATCGTCAGCGTGTTGATTGACATACTCAGACAGCAAACCAAAAAAAGCTGCTTTATCTTCCTGCTGGGCAACAGCATCCAGCCAGGCGAGGCGTACTTGTCGCGACTTGATGTGCTTTTCTTCGGTCAGCAGTGCTTTCTCTGTGAGCAGACTCCTACCCGCCCTGAGCGCAGCAACCCTGAGGTTTTCGGCACCAGAACCCAGCGCACGTGCAACGTTTCTCCTGACCAATGCACCCGCCCCCTCCAGCGTCCAGAGCGCATGCACCGCAGCGACTTCGTTCTGCCCCGTTAACATGTCATGCAACGCCCTGCGAGTCGCTCTGTTGAGTTTCTGATGCACCAGATTACTTTGAGCCTGATCGCGCACAACACCATTTGGATGAGTCAGCATATCAACCAATGCCCGGGGTTCCATGGCGGGGAGATCAGGGACGGCTCTGGCATCTGTGTCTTCGGCAACCACTTTCCAGATTCGCCCAAGCCCAAGCGGCTTATCTAACTTCCTTTGCAGGATCTGAGCTCGCAGCTCGTCGGATAGGAAGACGTGATCCTGTATGATCCCTCGGTACATATCGACAATGTAGAGGGCACCGTCCGGGCCAACCTGCACATCAACAGGACGAAAGCGTTCATCTGTACTCGCGAGAAATTCTCGCTGACCCCATTGTTCATCGGCGTAAAGACGCTGTCGCGCAGAAACAACCCCATCCGTCTCGCTCAACGACAGGTGCACAATCGCATTTGCCGCCGGTTCTGCAACAAACGCATGCATCTCATCTGGGTAGCCTTTTTCTGCCAGAGGCAGGAGCGAATCGCGATAAATTGTCATACCGC
This sequence comes from Pseudomonadota bacterium, assembly GCA_039028095.1. Lineage (GTDB taxonomy): Bacteria > Pseudomonadota > Gammaproteobacteria > Pseudomonadales > Azotimanducaceae > UBA4421. The sequence goes on along the minus strand of JBCCIU010000004.1, from coordinate 210,417 downwards.
TGGCAGAAGTTGCATTACCCAGCCGGCCATCCGGTCGTAACACGCCCGGTACGTAGGCGCGATTTACGCCAGGATTGACCCTGATACTGTTGAGCTGCATGCCACGTGTGACATCCTGGGGCAGACCAGGCCCGCGCTGTAGCCCAGCGGCGATGGTCGCCTGAGCCGAGTACAGGTCGATAAAAAGCAGGTTAGAGTTTGTGTTATGGGCCAAGCGTCCAAAGTTGTCCTGCGCGATACCCCACTGCCCCCGAAACAGTGTGGGTTCCTCGATCAAGCCAAAAGATCGATCTTGTTGACCACCTATTTTCTCGTCTATCTTCAACCTGCGCGTAGATTTAGCGCTGTAAAGCCAGTTATCTAAGCCCAGTATCAGTCCATTTTCAGCATGCTCAACGGATCCCGGTTGGTTGCCGTACTCACCCAGGCTGACCTTGCTGTCACAATCAACCTCCTGGCTATCCGATATCCTGGGGCACAGCCAAAGATTGGGTGGCTCAGCCACCAGCAACCCCTGGGGGACCATGCGCACGGCCCGAGGCAATACCAGCTGGTCCATAAGGACCATTCGTTCGTCAAACACCCCGTCCGCATCGGTATCACGTAATCGCACCACAGAACCCACTGGCTCTTTTTGACCGGTGCCATAGACATCGGGCATGTATCCACGCATTTCGGCAACATAAAGCGCCCCCCAGCGATCCCAGGAGATGGCAACAGGGTCTTCAACCAGCGGTTCAGCTGCTACCAGTTCGAGACGAAAACCAGGGGCAATTCGAAACGTCTTGGCTGCCTGCTGCGGTGTGAGTTCAGGAGCCGGGTTTGTATCCAGGACTCGGTAGGCCAGGCTTTGGGAAAGACCGAGGAGTGGCACCAAGCAGAGTAAAAAGCCAAAGCTGGTCAGTCTCAAAATCGCATTGTCTCCAGATAGCCATAGGAGCGGACGATGGCATTGAATGGGTCTGGAGGATTGTCCCGCTCCACAAAAAAATAGTCACAGCCCACCTGCTTGGCGTGACGAATAAAAGCCGGAAAGTTGATCAATCCAAAGCCGACATCTTCAAAGCTACCCTGGGCATTAATGTCTTTCAAATGTGCGGAGGTAAAGCGCCCCGCAAATGTAGTCAGATAGTCTTTCAACTCGCCTCCCCCTTTGGTAACCCAATAGGCGTCAAGTTGAAAAGACAGCGCAGAAGCGTCGGTCTGTTCAATCATCATGTGGTACGGGATCTTTCCTTCAAGCGCTTTAAGCTCCCAATCATGATTGTGATACCCAAACAGCACGCCCTGCTCGGCACAGATCGTGCCCGCCTGATTGAGTAGATCGATATTCTCTTTAACCTGATCAAGATTCTGGAACCGATCCGGGAACAAGGCCGGCAACACCAGTTGCTTTTGCCCCATCTGCAAAGCGATGTCCAGACTATATCGAACGTTATCCAGAAAGTGCTCGAGCCCACCCCGGGCCATAAACACCTGACGCTGCTCAAGACGATTGAGAGTGGCAAAGTTATCCGGCAATGGTGGCGATACCCGACCAACAGGCGCCTCCAATTGATGCGCGTCAAGCAGTTCAGTGACTTTTGCTACCGGCCTGCCCAGTAACCCCAGCGCAGAAAACTCAACCTGGCGATAACCTACCTCAGCGACTCGTGCCAGCGTACCTTCAAAGTCATTGACCAGTAGTGGGGTTACCGTAGAGAGTTGCAGCCCTAAGGGTCGCAGCAATTTGCCGCTGTTCTCTTTCCCTACGATAGTTTCTTGCGCTTGGACGGGGGTGAAGGACGCAGCCCCGCCAAAAAACAAGCCAGTCGACAGGCTGGCCTGTAAAAAGCCACGTCTGTGCACTGCTATCGTTTCGCAATAATCCAAACGGCATGCACAATGCCAGGGATGTAGCCGAGAATAGTCAACAGGATATTGATCCAGAATTGAGCGCCGATACCCACCTGCAGAAATACACCAACCGGTGGCAGGATGATTGCAAATATTAGTCTGACGATGTCCATAAGGTCCTCTTTTGTTGTTGTTGTCGTTGTTATCGTTGTTGTTGTTGTTGTTAATCGAGCCTAGCTGACCGCATCCCCCACCCATTTTTCGTAGAGGTCGTGGAAATGACGAATTTTCAACTCGTTATAGTCACCTAACCGCAGGTGATCCCGGGCCGTGGCCTTGATGCCGTCGTAAACGTAGGGCAGGTTGCGCAGATCCTGATTAAAAATCTTGGCCAGAGGCCCAAGTTCCGGAGCATTTGTCCAATCTTCTTCAACGCCAAGCCAGTGTATTTCGCGAACCGGCTCATATTCACCGGATTCGGGAATGGGCGCCATGAACATACACTCCATGATCGCCTCTTCATGATTGTCTCCGTTCGGTCGGAAGCGGTAGTTAATCATGTTGAAAGACCCCCAGGGGTGCCAGTTTGGAAAAAGTGTGAAAAATATTGAAGCCGTCAGTTCCACATCCGGGATTCTATCCGCAATGGTGGGAACCACACCTTGTAACAGTCTACGTTGCATCTCCGCGCCCATAACCCTCGCAGATACATCCTCACCAAACTGAGCGCGAATGTCGTCCGCCTCATCCGCCGACGTATTGTCCTTCAGTCGACCGCCCTGATAAGACTCTGGCAACTGCTGTCCGCCGACCCACAAACACAAATGTGGATTCGCATCGGTCAACTCACCCTCTATCCATTGTGCGTCAAACGTAAACTTCCCGGACATCCCCTTGGGCGTTGTGACCTGAACTACCCCATCCCCAAGATGCTCGTACACCCAACCGTTCAACGGATGTCGAAGCGTAGTGACGCCATCCACCTCGTTGCCATCCCAATTGGGCATTTCCTCACCTTCCAGGGCACCACATCGGATCGCACGAGAATAGTTCTCGAACGCGTCATATTTGGTACACATGTCGTGAGCGCCACCGGTCAATATTTGTGGGTGGGTCATCAGGACATGGTAAGACTCCATAAAAGCCTCCTGCACCACCTTCCAGTTTGCCTTGATCACTTTTGCGACATGGGCCTGCTTATAGCGCCGGTCGAACGGGAGCATCTCAAAGTTGGTGGCCAGATCACCAAGATGCTCCGCCAACGGTGCACAGTTGGGATCCGGATTCAGAAAAATGAAACGACCCCATCGCTCGAGTTTAACCTCTGGCAGGGATTCTTCCGCGCGGTTCAAGCCTGCAAAATCATAAGCGCAGGGTACTTGCTTGAGTGATCCATCAAGGTTCCAGGTCCAACCGTGAAACGGACAACGTAATTCACTCAATCCTCGTGCACGCATTTCTCGTAACTTGCGGCCGCGATGCAAGCAGGAATTGTAATAGGCCTTAAATTCATCCTCTGAGGTACGTACGATGAGATAAGATCGATCGGCGATGTCATAGGGCACCACATCGCCAACATTCGCAAAATCATCCTCATGAGCAGCCATTTGCCAGACCCGGGACCATAACTTGGTTTTTTCCAACTCGTGATAAGCACGTTGGGTATATCGTTTCACCGGTACCAAACTGGGTCCAGGCGGAAGCGGAGAATTTCTACGCAGGGCAGGAATAATTTGATCTGCGTGGGTGTCTGCATCCAACAATTTAGTGAACGCATCATCCATGGTTCGAACAGAATTTTGAGAATCTCGACTCACTTAGCTTTCCCCTCTTGTTCCCATAAATCTAGTTGCTGCATGACCTCAACGGTATGTTCCCCCAGTTTGGGTGGCCGGCGGTACAACCGGGTGGGGGTTGCGGTGTATTTAATCGGGCTGCCAACGATACCTACCTCAGGATTGTCTCCGGGCAGTTGAAACCGATTTACCATGCCCCGAATTTCCACATGTGGATCTGCAAAGATATCCGCGGCGGTATTGACTGGTCCGCAGGGTACTTTCCCGCCCAGAGCAGCAACAACCTGTTTTTTTGTTTGAGACGACGTCCACTGGGTAACGATCTCTCTGACGAAATCCTGATTCCTAGCACGGAGGTGTACATTTCGAGTGCGCTCATCAGAAATCAAATCTTCGCGCTGCATAATTTCACACAACGCATTCCAGTGAGCTGGACCCGGTGCTGCAATGGCAACCCCACCATCGTTGGTTGGAAATATCCCAAACGGCATAAGGTTGGGATGGTGTTGTCCGCGAGAGGTCAACGCGTGTTGGTTATATCCATAATTGGCTACGATCGTTTCATTAAACGCAAGCATCGCATCGTACATACCCACATCAAAAAACTGCCCCTCCCCGGTAGCCTTAGCGTGATTGATACCGGCCAACAAACCCAGGGCCATTAACGTGCCAGGGAAGATATCCCCCACGCTGGTGCCACTGGGATAGCCGCCAGAACCATCCGCAGGTCCGGTGATATGCGCAAGCCCTGACATGCACTGAGCAACAATATCGTAGGCGGGCCAGTGAGCGTAGGGGCTTTCTCCTGTTCGAGGATCTCCAAACCCGCGTATGCAGCCATACACTATGCGAGGATTTCGCTGGCTGATCACATCGTAGCCAACCCCAAGCTTGTCCATCACTCCGGCCCGCATGTTTTCCACAATGGCATCCGCGTGCTCACACAGACGCAACAAAGTTTCACGATCTTCTGCCTGCTTCAAATCAAGGACAATGCTGCGTTTATTGCGATTGATGCTGGCAAAATAGCCGCCGTAATCCACACCGGCTTCTTTATCTGATGTGACGTTGGCGTAGTCTGGTGGGGTTGGTGGAACACTGCGGCTCAGGTCACCGTGGGGCGGCTCAACTTTGATGACATCAGCACCCAGATCCGCAAGCAAAGACATGCCATAAGGACCGGCCAGCGCCATCGTGCAATCGATAACGGTTAGATTTTGTAGCGGTCCTGACCGGCTGGACAAATCGGACATAGTTTCCCCCCTGCGCTCAAAAAATCCTACCACAATGCGGCGTTTAGGGCCTGCTTGGAGACCGGATAAGTTTTTGCGGGATAACCGCCCGGAGTTAAGGAAAAGTCGTCACAGAAAATAAACCCAGCGAAAATAGCCGCGGCTTGCACCGCCAGTGGTCACAGAAGATCCTGCTAAAGGAATACCACCAAATTCGTCTCCTCGGCTACCCAGAGGCAGGATAAACCCCAAATCCATATTTTGATTGTCACCTGGGCTGTAAGAGACCTGCATCTGCAACAGGCTGCTGCCGTCATGAAGATTGGTCAGCATTGTGAGGTTCTGCGAAATCAGCGGGTGCCATTCGTAGTTGCCTCCAAAGGCCACATAGTTTCGCATCAGATTAAAAACTTCGCCACGAATCAAGCGCTGGTTAAGTTCTTCCGGCAGAAAAACAGGATTGTCCGGAAGCCGGCTCACGCCCCAGCCGTTGTGGAAAAACTCAGCAAAAACATAGGCATTTCGTCCACCCAGCGTAAACGTCACATCCGCGTTAAGCAGCCCGGAATAGACCCGGTCGCCAGAGAGATCCTCGCTGATCACCAGGTCAGCCCGCACCAGGGCCTGCCCCAATGGCCAACGCAAGCTAAAGCCGGCCACCGTGTCGTCGTAATGTTGCGCAGCAATCACTTCAAACTCACCCGCTCCTACATAGCCGTGCCATTTGAGCGCTGAGCTTGCTACTTGCTGCGTGACCTCCTCTGTGTCATCACGCCTCACCACATGCAGCAGCTGTAGGTCGTGGCCATTGTCTAACAGATGTTCCACCAGGATCAGGTCGTCACCCGCCTTGTAGTCTCGATCCACCACTGTAGGAGAGAAGGGACTGAATAGATCCAGGGGTTGGAAGACAATGCCACTCCCCCAGCTGACCGCTTGACGACCTAGGGTGACACCCCAGTTACCTTTCTGGTATTGCACCGCCAATCGGTCCAAACGATGAAAACTGCGCCATCGAGATCCATCGTCAATCGGACGGGTCAGATCAGCAAATCTGCGCCCATCTTCACTCACAGTTTGATCAACACGGGTATCCAGGCCTCCTCCAGCCACAATCGCATCACCGTTTAAGACAATCGTGGAATGATCCAGCAGCAATCTGAAGGGCCCGATATCCTGTTTCAGGATCAGGCGCAAATCCAGACTATGATCCAGAGTTGGCGTTCCTTCCCCGGAACGACCAATCAGGGGCGCGGCCACGCTAGGATGAGCGCGTTCGACATCATGAGGCGGAATCTGGCTGGCTGTGGTAAACCACTTGATTCTGAAGTCCGCCTCGAGTGCGAACCCTGGGTTACTCAATAAGAGCAAACCAGCCAGCGCCGGAAGGCGCGGCGCTAAAAGTTTAGACAGGCTCGGCAACGCTATCATGCTCTATCAGGCCGTCGCGCAGTTGCACTTGACGCTGGGTGAACCCAATCACCTGGGGGTCATGTGTTGCGGTAACTATGGTCATGCCATGTTCCCGGTTGAGCCGTTGCAACAGAACCAGCAGCTCTTCGGTAGTTGCGGAATCCAGATTTGCTGTCGGCTCATCTGCCAGCAACAGCACAGGATTAGTTACGATCGCTCTGGCAATGGCCACGCGCTGTTGCTGTCCACCAGATAGTTCACCAGGTCTTCTGCCTGCCATCTCACCCAAACCCAACCGCTCCAGGGCTTCTAGGGCACGCTGTCGTCGATTTTTCGCATCCACACCCTGCAGCTGCATGATGAACTCAACGTTTTCTAATGCACTGAGTACCGGGATCAGGTTGTAAGCCTGGAACACAAAGCCCAATTTGCGCAGTCGCAGATCTGCAAGGGCAGAAGTGGAGAGTGATCCAACTGCTGTACCATCGATGAAAATCTCTCCAGAATCTGCGCGATCCAGCCCACCAACGATATTCAGCAAGGTTGATTTCCCTGACCCTGAAGGACCTGAAAGGCTGACGAACTCACCCGTATTAACCTGCAGGTCAACACCTCGCAGTGCATGCACCGGCACTGCTTCCTCTTGATAGGTCTTGGTAAGACCCCGGCACTCAACCACCACGCTAGCGCTCATCCGTGTTTTCCTTTTTGCTTGCCACAACTTCTATGACCTTTAGTTTCTCATCGCTTCCAACGGTTCAATTTTTACCGCTCGAACAGCCGGATAGATACTGGCGAACAGCCCCATAATGAGGCTCAAGCCGCCGATCAAAACAAGATCGGAGATCTCAAGACGTGGTACGAGCACCGTGGACATTCCCAGCATGTCTGTGCTTTGCGCAAACGCAGAGAGATCAATCCCATCCTGCATGGCTAAATAAATCCCATAGCCGCAGGCGGTGCCGATCAGCAAACCGACGGTCATGATCAAGGTAGATTCCACTACCACCTGGGCTACTATCAGACGTCTAGCCATACCCAATGCGCGCAACAAACCAAATTCTTTGACACGCTCCATAACGGAAGCAATCAGCGTGTTGATCAGGCCGAATACCAGCGCGCTCATCATCAGCAGGAACCAGATGTAGATTGCGGCATCGGCAAACAAAAACATGGCGGCGGCGGTAGGTTCAAGCTCCTGCCAATCCGCCACGTCCTGCTGAGCGAAGAACCCTGTCATCGCCTGGAGCGCAGAATCCGTTGCCGCCTCATCCGATAATCGGATGGACACCTCAGTTACATGGCTTGTTTCAAGCAGCGCCTGAAGCGGATTGATGCCGGTAAATATAAACACCTTCTCCAGGCTGACCCCCTCCGCATTGTATGTACCAGCAATTCGATATCCCCGCTCCCGATTCAGACCATCACCACCTTGAGTGATGATCACAAGGCGCCGGCCAACTTCGGTTTCCAATTGAGCCGCAAGTTCACGACCGATCAATACGCGCTGATCGTCAAGATCAGCCAGGCCTTCTCCGGTAAGCTCCACATCATATAGAAACGAAATGTCTTCCCGAGCGGGATCAACCCCAACAAGTTGGATGCCTCGAGTCTGGCGCTCGCTCATCACCACGGCAGGCAAACGCACCCGCGGCGCCCACCCGAGCAGTTGGTCCGTTGGAATTTCATTGGCAAAATCTGAATCAAGCGCAAAGCTATGGCTGATGTTAGGGTCATCGCGATAGCCTTGCGCATGTACTTTGACGTGGCCGGTGAGATTCTCCACTGCCGCTTCCGCCATTGAGTACTGCATCCCGCGTATCAATGTATTCATAGATACAACGCCGGCAACAGCAATCAGTATCGCGAGAAAGAGCATCAGATTCCGTCGACGATGCTTGATCAGGTTGCGCAAGCTGATCTGACAAACCAATGCTGCAGACATCAATTTGCCCTCAACGCAACAACTGGATCCAATCTTCTGACCCTTACCGTGGCAAACAGCGCGGCGAATTGCGTGCCTACCAACAACACCAGCGGCGCAAGCAGAAAAATGTCAGCACTCAGACCCGGATAGATCCGCGGATCCATATAAAATTGAGCACTCAGCTCTTCCATCCCGGCAATACTTAACCCAACTTGCGCATAATATCCGACGATTCCAACAGTTAAGCTAAGCCCGATCAGCACGCCGATAAGCCACATCAGCGCCGCTTCGATTAAAACCTGACTCATTATGGCCGTGGGTCGCATACCAACAGCCAGCAGCATGCCAAACTCTCTGGTTCGCTCAAACACAACCATCAAAAACGTATTGACAACGCTGAACGTAACGAGGATCAGGATAACGCCATACATCAACTGGGCAGAAATGCGATCCAGTTCGATACTCTGCACCAGCTCCGGTAAATACTCAGGCCAGGTGCGAACGACCAACCCGTCACCGAGGATGTCGGAGCTTTGTAGCGCTGCTTTAACCTGGGCAAGACGATCAAGATCTTTCACCCTGATCACAAACTGGTGTAGCTCATCACCCAATTCAAATCCGTTTTGCACCGTTTCCAGCGCAGTGAATAGGAGCGTCCGGTCCAGCTCTGCCTGCCCGGACTCGAAGGTGCCGCTGATCGTGAGGGCAAGAGCCGCCACACCACCCTCTTTAGCCGTCCCCAGAACCACCAATTCATCACCAAGTTGTGCACCCAAATTGCGAGCCAGTGTTGCACCGATCAAGACTTCATCAGCCGAACTGGGTAACTCACCTTGATTGACGTTTCGGAAAAAGTTCACAACCTGTTTCTCAGCTGCAAAATCCACCCCAACGGTCAATCCACCGAAGGAACGTTCGCCAACCGAAACCAGCGCAAACGCTTGCGCGCGCGGTGCGATGGCGATATCAAATGTGGCATTCAGACGTCGCTGCAACTCAGTGGCTCCCAACAGCGTGTTCTCAAGTTTTTCGTCTTCGACATAGTCACGATGACTGATTTGCATTTGCCCCAGGTACATGGAGGTGGCGTTATTGATCATGCTGGCGTAGGACCCTACCTGGAAGGACATACCCAGGCTGACCAAAAAAATCGCAAAAGCGATGCCACCCGCCGTCAACCAGGTGCGGCGTTTGTTACGCCATAAGTTGCGCCAGGCGATACGGAAATACAGGCTGCCACCTCGGCCGCTGCGCTCCCCCATCTGCCCAAGGGCAGTGGATGAGTCGGCGTGTTCGGCCACTTAACGATCCCTTCCGGACTGCAGAGAAAAAACGGTAAAGAGTCGATCTTCCAAAGTCACATCAAAGGACATGTCGTCATAGCGAACCTCGGTATATTGATCCGGTTTCTCCAGATCCTGCATCTTCATCGTAATCGCCATCACTCGACCACCCAAAGTACCAATCTCTGTACTTACCATTTTTTTGACTGGGACCATCTCCTGATCAAAATAACTCATCGCCATCAGCACCAGATCGTCGCGGATGACCAATTGTTCCTTTCCCCACACGACCGGCGCATCCTCCAACGGTATGGCGTCGATGGTATATACCGCATGGCCGTCCCGCTGCTCTGCAGACACCAAAGACAACTCATAGTGGCGCAGCCATTTATCGCTGCGCGACAGATCGTTATAAGAAAAATCAGACCCCGCCCAGCTCTGTGACATCATTGAATTGGGTAAGCGAATGCTCCGGTTAAGCTTGGGATTAAAAGTCCACATTTTGTTGCCTTGCTTTAGCAAGGCGTTACCAGCATCTCGGGCCGGGGCTGTAAATCTGATCAACGAATCATCTCGGCCACGGGTCCACGCGATGAGTGATGAAGTGCGCTCCCATTTCGGACGTTTGATATGCATGGTCATCTGCGCATATGACGAAAGACCGCGGGTTTGATCAACAGCACCCATAACCAATGCCCGGACGTCGACCTCTCCTTCGACCGCAGCAGAGTCGGCAGTCGCTCCCGTGGTAAAAATCCATCCGGATAAAACTGATGCCGCAATAAAAAGGACTTTATGCAGACTGGATCGATCAGACATGGACATAGCCGAGGGGTCTCCTTTTACTTTCTTTGACCATACGTTGCGCAAAATATATACTCACTCTAAATTTAGACCATGTCAAATATTTTATGTCTCTACGCCAGCAGAACAAACTGAAGGCCAGAACCGCAATACTCAAGGCTGCCAGTGAGTTGATCGCTACCCATGGCCCGGACGCGACCACCACCCGAGAGATCGCAAAACATGCCGGTGTGTCCTACCAAACGCTGTACAACTACTTCCCGAACAAGGGTCTGCTGCTGAAAGACCTGCTCACAGAGGAGGTCACCTCGCTAGGCGAAGAGATGGATCAAATCATTAAGCGTTATGACGGCGATCTGTTTGGTACCCTTCGTCTCGTTCACGACAAACTAGTCGCTTTAATCACCGGAGATCGACATGAGGTCTGGGTGTCGCTCACCCGTTCTATGCTGAACGCTAACTTCACCGCAGAGATTGATCGAGACGATATGGATATGCTGATCGGGATTGCCCACGAGAGATATCATGCCTTGCTGTCGCTTGCTCAGGGTATGGGACAACTGAAGCCCGAAGCTGATCTGCATCTGATCGCACACACACTCTTCTGCTTGAACGATCACGCGATGCTCATGCTCATGATCAAACACACTGATCAAGAGGCTATTCTGGCAACTTTGGATGAACAGGCCAAACTCATTCTGGCTGCATACGTAATTTAATACCAAATCTAGATATTAAGAAGAGAAAATATCTCACTAAATCCAATTTTTGCGGGTAATATGAGATATATTTCCAGAAAAGAACGCATATCGTTACTGCTTGTTAGTGAAAGGCACACATGAGGTATGCGTGATGAACTTGAACCTGATCACCCTGTTTAATGCCCACCCATCGGAGCAGGGCGAAACCTATCTGCAGCACCTACGCGTGGCCGCGACATTTTCGTTCTGGCTATGCATCGCGAGTGTCGCATGCGCTGTACACGCACTATTGCCATTTCTCTGCAAAAAAACCGGTAGTGTCATCATGACAGACCTACACCAACGCATGGTCCTGCATCGAAAGCGTGAGGTGCAGTTGACGCCATAATTCCTGATCTACGAAGTACACGCAGACATCGGGCTACGCGATATTTTCGATTGGCAGCTGCGCTGCAGCCGCCTGCATTTTAGGTATGTGCTCGGACACGGTAAGACCACCCCCAAGCGTGCGCAAACACAAATGAGTCAGGCCAACTTTCTGCCAGTTGACCACCCGATCTTTCCACTCTGGTTCTCTGGGACCCACCACGGCAACTCCAGCTTCAGTACCAATTGCTTCTGGGGCACGGCCGTTTGCGACAGCTGCCTGATCAATCCGACGCTTCACCCCCGGATACTCTTCAGGTGAAGCCAACACAAACCAACCACTGGCCCATTTGCCAATCCGATTAACGACAGAATCGTTGGGGATTGAGCGAGCACCTACCCAAACCGGTATCTGATCATTAACGGGTCGAGGATTAATGCCGTTGTTCTTTACAACGTCAAACTCGCCATGAAAATCAACTGATTCTTGCCTCCACAATTGATGCATGAGATCAAGCTGCTCATCACATTTACGACCGCGGGTATGAAAATCAACACCCATCGCGGCATATTCCGCCGCACTAGCCCCTACCCCGATACCAAGACGCAATCTTCCCCGGGACAACACATCGAGCGCTGCACTTTGACGCGCAATCAACGCTGTCTGTCGCAGCGGTAACACAATCACCGACGGGACCAGTTCAATTGTGTTGGTAATACCAGCGATATAACAAAGCAACGACATTGGTTCATGCAGATGCCCACTATCCGGACGAATCACCTGATCGGGCACACGCAAATGTGTAAGACCCAAGTCTTCCGCGGCCTGCGCAAAATCTCGGATCGCAACCAGATCGTCGGCCATTTCTCTAACCGGCAATGATATCCCTACACGCATGCATTACTCCTTGTTCGTTATTTGTCACTATTGTTGTTATTTAGCGTCATCCTGCCCATGCCAGCCTAAATGAAGGCCTGATATTCGCTAAGCACGTTTACACCCGTCGCCTGTTCTGACAAATCCCACAACGCCTTGGCGGAATTCATTTTTTTGTGCAGCCCCCGAACTTGCACCGGTGTCGCACCTCCCGCCCACTCCATCAATCCCCGGGGCGCAAAGAACTCACCACCTTGAACATCTGGATCCGTGATGGCACGCAACACCGGTAACGCCCCACCTGATGGTGAGTTCAACAACCAGGCGATCAATGGCCGAGCGATCCGGTAGAGTCTGGGCACGTAGTTAGCAATCATGTTGGTATCTACCGCGCCTGGATGACAAGCCACAGACTTCAGGTTAAGTTCAGCACGCTCGGCCCGCCGTTGTAACTCAAGCGCGAACACCAGGTTCGCGAGCTTACTCAAAGCATAGCCACCCTTGAATTCAATTCCGCCGGTCCGAGACAAGCCCCAATTCGGCTCGATGGTTCGGTAGGTCATACTCGATACCGTTACAACGCGACCACCAGTCCTCGTAAGAGGCCCCAGCAACAACCCCGTTAACGCAAAATGCCCAAGATGATTGGTCGCAAAACGCAAATCAAATTCGCCCGCCGAATTCTGACCGCCAGCACGCACAATCCCAGCATTATTGACCAATCCGTGAAGTGGCGATGATTCCACCATTTCCGCACATCTGCGTACCGACTGCTGATCACTTAAATCCAGCGAAACGAGCTGCGCCGATGATTCGCCATACCGATCTTGCAAGATCCGTTGCGCCTCCCGGCCACGTCCCTCATCGCGGCACCCCAGTAGAACCCGCGCGCCCTGCTTACATAACTGCACTGCACAGGCGAACCCAATGCCCGCGTTTGCACCCGTCACCAAATACCGCCGGCCCGATAGCTGCGGAATCTCATCTGAACTGTATTGGACCACGTTAACGATTACTTCAATTGTGCAAACGCAGCCGCCAAGGTCTCACCCATTTGCTCAAGGTCATCTGGATCACTCACAAAGGGGGGCCCGAATTGCAACGTGTCACCCCCCCAACGAACATACAAGCCATGATCCCAACACCAGGTGCCCACTTCGTAGGGACGAATCAGCGGATCGTTATCCCGCGGCGCGATCTGAATCGCACCGGTCAGACCCACGTTCCGGATGTCTACGATATGAGCGTGACCTTTTAGGCTGTGCAGTACATGTTCCAGGACCGGCGCAAGCGCCCGGGCCTGGCTAGGCATATCTTCATCCACAAAGATATCCATGGCCGCCAGGGCGGCGGCACAGGCTACCGGGTGACCCGAGTATGTATAACCATGGGGTAGCGAGATCATATGATCTGGCACTTCGGAGTGGTTAAACGCATCAAAGACCTGTGGTGTCGTGACCACCGCGCCCATGGGAATTGCGCCGTTGGTCAATCCCTTGGCAAGGTTAAGGATATCGGGCATCACCCCGAAAGCCTGCACACCAAAGGGTTCGCCCATGCGTCCAAACCCGGTGATCACCTCATCAAAAATTAGCAGAATATCGTGCTGTTCACAGAGTTGTTTCAAGCGCCGAAGATACGCCGAAGGGGGCACGATCACCCCACCAGATCCCGACATGGGCTCCACGATTACCGCTGCAATGTTGTCTGCACCATGCACCATCACAATCTGTTCCAGGTGTTCAGCCAGCTCTTCGCCGCCTTGGGGTTGACCCTTAGTAAACGCGTCTTCAGCACGCAGGGTATGCGGCAGATGGTCTGCGTCGGCCAGATGCCCGAACAGGCGGCGGTTGGGACCAATGCCCCCAAGGCTGGTACCAGCAAAGTTGGTTCCGTGATAGCCCTTCACCCGCCCAACGAATCTGGTCTTGGAAGGCTGACCTCTCATGCGCCAGTATGCTCTGGCTATTTTCAGACTGGTATCGGCTGCCTCTGATCCTGAATTGGTAAAAAACACATGATTGAGATCACCAGGACATATTTGCGCCAAACGCTCCGCCAGCTTCTCAGCGCCTGGGTGCGTGTACTGAAATGCCGGTGCGTAATCGAGTTTTTGTAACTGGGCATTCACCGCAGCGGCAATTTCCGGACGATTATGCCCGAAACCACAACACCATAGACCTGACAAGCTATCGAACACTCGACGCCCGTCCTCCCCAATAAGGTGCGTGCTCTCGGCACCAACTATGGTGCGGGGATCTTTCTTGAATCCGCCCATAGCGGTAAAAGGCATCCAATAGGCGTTTGATAAGGTCATGTTTTTTGCCATCCGTCCGGGTAGTCCCCCAATAATTCTACTTAGGGTACTGCACAACGCCACCACCGTATATCCGAGGTTCAGAGCGCCCCAACCCTGTCGACTCAAATGCTTCAGCGTCCTTAAGTGTGACGCCCAAGTCTGAACATGAACCCGAACAATACAATGTAGATCGCTGCCGCAACCGCATAAGGAAGCCAGCCTTCAATCTGATACAACAATCCGCCGAGCAGCGGACCAATCGCAAAACCCAACGGCCCACAGGATCCAGCCACCCCCGCGACTGCACCTTGCTCCTGGGCAGATACTGCAAGAGAGGCACCAGCCATAAACCCTGGGCCAGCCATCCCCATCCCTAAACCCAAAAACATCATGCTGATATTCAGCCAAATTAAGCTTTCAACCACCGTCATCATCACAAAAGCAACAATCAACAAAGGCATAGCCAACTTCAGCAGATTGAACGGTCGAATATTCAAACGCTGGACAATGACCATTTGTGAAACAAGGCTAGCACCCGCAGATAACATCATCGCAATCCCAAACGTACTGGCAGTTTCGGCAGCAGAAAGGCCCAGCATATCCTGGAATCGAAAACCCATCGTTTGTTGCACAAGCGCCATGCCTGTGAACATCAAAATACCCACAACCACATAGGGGAGTATTCTTGGGTCTGTGTAGCGCATCCGTTGCGGCGACCGAGACGCAGCTGCGATGGGTGGCGTATCCGGCAGGAATCGCCAGATGAACAAACCGTTCAACGTCGCCAAAACCGCCATCACCCAGAGCGGTGTCAGCAGAGAGACTACTGCAAGGCCTGCCACGGCAGGCCCTATAATTGAGCCAATGTTATTGGCCGCGCCGGCAGCTCCCATTCCCTTGGTTCGGTTATTTACGTCTGTGATATCGGCAATATAGGTATTTGCGGCAGGCATGGTGGCGCTCATCACGAGGGCATGAATCATGCGAGCAGCAATAAGTGCGATAAACAATCCAAGGCCGACCAGAATGCCATTCATGCCGGCATACAACACGCTGTTGAATAGGGCTGTACCACCCGCAAAACCGAACAGCCCAATCAACATAACCCGCTTTCGTCCCAACCGATCGCTGAGGCGCCCCCAAACCGGGCTCGCCAGGAACACTGTGATCGATGAGCAGGTAATGATGGCGGTGATTTCGATCTCGGTGAGCCCAATCTCACGCCCTAAGGGCGCAAGTACCGGAAACAAAACTGTAAATCCCATGCCAACAATCACCAATGAAAACAACAAGGTTCGCCGGGCATTGGCGATTGGAAATTCTTCCGAAGTAGTATCAGCCCGCCGATCTGTCAAAGATCAGACTCCACCTCTTCGACGGTAAAAAACCGGTTGGCCTGCCGATCGAACAGCTGTTCTTCGTCAGCCACAATCTCGGCGATCGCTTCGGGTAAAGACAGCCTGGCAGACGCCGCCTCCGAAGCCGTCTGATCGGGATACCAGATCTCCAAGATCACATCGTAAGGCCGGGATTCTTCATCCGACAGACCACGATCCTGAGGATTGAGATATCGACGTATATAACGACTGGCATGACCCGACAGATATTTTTCTCCGATCAGACGATGTTGCGATTCGTAGTAAGTACGGAATTCATCAACACTCATCCCAGCTCTGCGCTTCAACAATCCAATTACCTTGATCATGCCCCATCCAACAGCTGGCCAAACCGGCCATTATAGTCGGTAACGCCTCTACCCGATATTCCGTTAGACTGCCAATTTCGTACAGGAATCAGGAGCCTGTGTTTTGTCTCACGATCACATCAGCATTCCCACGATGCCAAATGGCCTGACGGCGCACTGGCTGTCCGGCGTACTTGAAAAACCGATCACCCGCGTCAAGCTGGAACAGATCGGCGAAGGTGCAGGCATGATGAGTGAACTGTCCAGGGTGCATGTTTTTTATGGTGATGATACGCCTGCCAACAGCTACATCGCCAAATACGCATCTCAAAACAAAACCAACCGCGACGTCGCTATGAGCTTTAATCTCTACGAGCGGGAAGTACGTTACTTCAAAGAGCTGGACTCGATCACAGCCGCCAAATCACCGGCCACCGTGATATCCAAAATTCAAGGCGACAACTTTATTATTCTGATGGCGGATCTGCATGATTATCAGGTTGGCGATCAGATAATTGGTGCAGATTTACATCAAACCGAATTGGCGATTGACGAGTTAGTCAAGCTACACGGATCCTTCTGGAACAAAGTGGACAATCTGGCGTGGATTCCAGGCATCGCAGAGAGTTATCACGCTGACAATATGTTGAATTTCAGCGACCCAGCCTGGGACCAAATGCTTGGCGTTTTTGGGGAATTTGTGCCCGCGGACATAGCCAACATGAAAGGCGCCTTTCGCAAAGCGTTACCGTCATTGCAGGCAAGGTTGCGACAAAAGCCAGACACGCTGATCCACGGCGATTTTCGGATGGAAAATTTGTTGTTCGGAACCCAGCCCGGTCACGACCCCATCGCCATCATCGATTGGCAAGGACCACTACTGGGTAATGGGCTGGTCGATGTGTGTTTGATCCTGGGCCAGTCCACCCAAACAGATATTCGGCAGGCGCATGAAAGAGAGTTGTTAAATCGCTATGCGTCAGGTCTTGCAGCGATGGGAATAACTTACAACCAGAATATCTGGGAAGACTACCGATATACACATTTATACAACTGGGTGTACGCGGCCGTGGTCGCGGGTACGTTGGATGCTTCCAACGAGCGCGCCTACGCATGGATGTCTCAGATGATCAAACGACAGGTTGCGACCACACTGGATCTTGAATTACTAGAACTTTTACCTCTAAGTAATTGATAAAAATGCTTATTCAACTTCAATTTTTCGATTGGGTTTCCCGTAGGCTTCCGCATTTCCCACTATCCCTGAGAACCGCCAGTACTTTCCGGCGGTAATCCAGGACGCACCAAAGGCAACTAGTGCAAGCCATTCTAAATAGAAGACCGGTCGCCACTTCAATACCCAATCTCCGGGGAAGATCTTGGTCAGCACAATCGCAATCATACAGAATATGATCAACCAACCGCAGACCCGATAGATACGATCACGTCTGATTTCGTAAATCGTCCGTTGGTTCGCGTCCATAAAACGCGGCGCGTTAGGAAACAAACCCAGGCAAAAAACGGCTAGCACAATAAAAAATACTCCAGCGCTGAACAGATGGATCATGGAGACAATCTCATCCACAGAAGAGACATTCGTCAGCGGGGCTGTTGGGAAAAACGCAATCCCCAATGCCGCTATCCCACCAATTGTACTGACCCGCCGATCCGCCGTTGCTTTACCGTGATAAGTCAGCAGAAACATAGCGATAATGCACAAGCTGCCAACAAAAATGTCTTGCCCGGAGCTATGATAGTAGCTACTGATGGAAGGCAATCCAGGATAGTGATCAAATATGCTGGCTCGCAGATACAATGCGAAAGGTAAGACAAATCCGATCAATCCTACAGAAAGTCGCAACGCCCGATAGTCGAAATGCTCTTCCCAGACGCCCGCTTGCTCTGGTTTAACAAGCTCACGCCACCAGTCCACAAGTCCTTCCAGCATAAACAGTTTCGCCAACCATGTTAAACAAAGCACTACACACTAATGCGAATAGGTCCAATTGGATAGGCTGGCCGCACGGCCCGCTCTAAATCCGGTAGCAGCAAAACAATCAGTCTCAAGGTTCCTCAGGCGAACGCATCAGCGGACGAACCATGGCTTCCAGGCCGTAGACTTTGATTTCGTACACCGCCGCCAGTCGTTCACCCAGTTTACCTTCAGGAAATCCATGCTGTTTGAACCAAACAACATAGGGCTCGGGTAGATCTATGAGTTTGCGTCCTTTAAACCGGCCAAACGGCATTTCTTGATCGACTATGGCCTGCAGCTCCTCGGCGTTAATCGACTCGGGTGTGATTGATGTAAGCTTAAATTCTGGACCTGACATCCATCTATTGTAACGATAAGGCTAAGGCCAGATGCAAGTGAAAGCCTATTTGGATCTGCCTTGATTCATCAGGTCGTCAAGCACCTGCCCGCGCTCTTCCAGCATGGAGGCCGCAGCCTTTGCCTTGTCCATGGCTTCCCCCCGGTAGGCATCGGGAATTGAGAGGTCCGTACCCTTAAGCATTTGATCAAAAGTACCGCCGTTACCCTGGTTTTGTTTTTGTTGCGCGGCCTGGGCTTCGCGAACCCATTTGGATTCCATCGTGGTCATATTGTGTTCGATTTCAAATTGCTCAGCCGTTTCTTGCACGGGCTCATCGCTGAAGTGCCAACGCCCCTGCTCATCCTGCCAACGATAAGCCTTACGATCGACCACCACCTCGGGCGTGTTGTCATCCACAAATTTGTCCCAGGTCATAAGCGGCGAACCATCAGGACGCTTTAAGAAGAAAGGTGCACCGAGGGCCGCAATAAGGGTCAGAGTGATGATGTAGTAGGCAAAGCGCATGATCTAAGAATAGCAATATCCATAGAGGTGAAATGCCACATTGGTCACTGTTTGATGGCAAACAACTCCGATTCAATATTTCGAAATCCCTTAAACTCCAACGCATTACCGCTCGGGTCACAAAAGAACATCGTGCCCTGCTCGCCGACCTCACCGCGAAAGCGGATAGAGGGTTCGATAATGAACTGCACTTTTTGACCCAGACGTTCAGCCAGTAGCGCCCAATCGTCCATGGTTAACACCACCCCAAAGTGAGGCACGGGGACCGCATGTTCATCAACCGGATTAATCAGCTGCTCCACCGTGCCAGTCTTTCCAAGTCCTGGATTCAGATGGACGACCAGCTGATGCCCAAACAGGTCAAAGTCAACCCAATGAGCATCACTACGGCCCTCTGAACAGCCGAGAAGATCACCGTAAAATTGACGAGCTTCAGCAATATTTCGTACTTGAATGGCGAGGTGAAAAGGTGTGAGTTGAGGTTTGCAGTCAGTGCTGGACATGATCAGTCTCGTTTGACTTTGAAGGCCAACAACACGTTACCTTGTGGTTGACCAAACATGCCATACCCGGAGTTCACCAGCAACAGACCATTGCCAGCGACAAACGCCGCACTATCGATAGCCCCTCCATGTCCTGTCACCCCATTTGCTGTGGCATAGGCTCGATTCGTGTCATATTTAAAAAGCATATCTCCGGTATCCGCATCAAAAATTCTTAACATGCCGTCCAGGCTACCCGTGACAACTCCCCTATCAACCAACAAGGGGGCTGCCGAAAAACCGTGCAGGTATGAGCACCTTGGCGCCCTCTCCTCTCTTCCATCACATTCTGGTTCGGTGGTGTGTCCCCAGCGCAACGCACCGTTATTGACATCTAATGCATAAATTCCAGGAACCGGCTGGAATCCAGGACGTGGACGACCTGGGTCGTTGATGGGTGCAAAGACCGTTTCCCCATCGTAGGCCATTGCCCAATGGATCCCTCCATTGGCTGTGCCTGTGCCATAACTCCAACGCCAAACCACCTGTCCTTCACGCTCGGGATCCAGACCCCAGACTACGCTGGATTTTTGTCCTGCTAGCAAGATATCGGATCCATCAGCACGCTGAGCAATGATCACCGAAGCCCCAAAATCCACATCTCGTTCGACGCTGTACTCCGGCGGACAGTTTAGCGATCTGGAGCGCCAGCAGCCGGCTAAAAAAATATCCTGCTCTGTCGCTTGAAATGACCATACCACCTCACCGTCATTCAACCGAATCGCAAGAATGGCATCCGTCTGGTGGTGAGCGGGTTCTGAGGTGGATTCGCCCGTCCCTACGTAGAGTAAACCCCGTTTTTCATCGATGGCAGGGGACGTCCAGACCGGAGCGCCGGATGGCCCCCAAATCATTTGCCCATCACCACGGTCCCTTTGTGGCCTGGCATCCGGCAAGGTTGGTGTGAACCAAATGATTTCACCCGATTGGGCATCCAACGCCGCTACCGCGCCACGGGACTTGCAACACAGATGTGTTGGCTGCGCGCCCAACATGATTTCGAATTGAGAAATTGAGGCAAATACTCGGCCGTCATAGATTTGCGGCGTGCCGGTGATAATGGATTCGGGAAACCGCCGCAGACTGGTCACCCAGAGCAAATTCCCCGTGGCCGCATCTACCATGTGAACAGCCGCCTGGGTATCACCAAAAGTGAGCACAGATTGTCCATTTTCCAGGTATCCGAAGGTCAAACTGCTCCGCAACACACGGTCCGACTGGTATGTCCACTGTAAACAGGGCGTGCCCGAGATATCAAAAGCAAAAACCTTTTGGGTTTCCACCGGGGAAACAAACAAGGTATCTCCAACCATGACTGGCTGAGAGCGCATCATGGTCACATTTGGAAATCCCAACGACCAGGCCAGCTCCAGGTTCACAAGATCAGTCGTTTTTAATCCAGCTTGCTCGGCGGACATCGCCCGATGGTTTTTATGACCCAAACCGAATGTGCTCGCATAGACCTCGCCATGAATATCCGCCTCCTGACGATCAGCATCACAACGTAACGCCAATTCCCAATCGTCAGTGCCTTGTACAGCACCAGCCACGTAGTTCACCACATCTCTGATCTGTTCGTCACTCAGAACACTGCCCTGGGCGCTCATGCGACCATCACGTAATGCATGTTCCACGAGTGCGGGAATCATGCGTCGCAGCGTATTCAGAGAACGAGCTTGAGCCTCTTCGGGATTGTCATGACATGCCGCACAGTACGTTTCATAAACACGCTGCCCGGGATGACGTTCGGCGCCCCAGACACCCGAACAGAGAACCAAAAAACTCAGTATCAACAGCTGGTTAACCTTCAACCTGACCCAAACGATGTTTGATCTTTTTGCTAACATCGAACTCCCTCAAATCCGACTAGAAAAAACTGAAGTGTCCCGCACCCGAGTGAAAATTTGCTGCATATCGTCGCCGGAAGAAGCCTGGTTGGCAATCTCGCACGGGGCAGACGCGATCGGTCTAGTATCCGATATGCCTTCGGGGCCGGGCATCATCGATGATGAGCTAGTTAGAGAAATAGCTCAAGCAACCCCACCCGGCGTGGACTCGTTCCTGCTGACCTCGCGCGAACAGGGCACAGAAATCGCTGAGCAGGTTGAGTACTGCGCACCCACCACGGTCCAGGTTGTCCGGCATATCGACCCTGTCCACTACGAAGTACTGCAACGGCGGTTACCTGGCACAAGATTGGTCCAGGTCATTCACGTGGAAGATGAGGGTGTATTGGATTTGATCCCACACTACGCGCCTTACGTGCACGCCTTTCTTCTCGACAGCGGTAAGCCAAATGCATCTCGCGTTACGCTGGGTGGTACCGGCGATGTGCACGATTGGCAGATCAGCGCAGAATTTGTGAATCGCTCCGAGTTACCTGTTTTCCTGGCTGGTGGTATTGGACCGGATAACGCAACTCAGGCCATCCAGCGGGTGCAACCGTGGGGTGTTGATTTGTGTTCGTCAGTACGCACCCAGGGTCAATTGGATCCCACCAAACTGCAACAGTTCATGGCGGTCGTTAACCGCTCCTCTGGGTCTGCCAGAGTTCCACCTCTGAATTGATCAGATCGATCACCCGATCCGGATATTGCATCGGAATAAAATGAGTGCTTTCAGGCCATTGCGTATCATTTGCGTGTTGAAACTTACTGGCCAGATCTGACCAGGTTGGCGAGGATGAAAAATCGTAAAGATTGTCCGGATTCGGTTGTTTAGCCCGGATAATCCGCACTGGAAAATCAATCTTGGCCACATGGTTATAAATATCGCCATTTGATCGCGCTGACATATACACCCGCGCTTCTACTTCCGGCAGGCATGCCAGCCGAAATTTGCCGTCGCTTCGCGGCAACAATCCGTGCTTGCAATAATCCTCTAAGATTCTGGGTTTGAACAAAGGAAACGAGCTCTTTTCGCGAATCTGAGCCAACATCTCGTCCACACTTTCGAAAACGTCACGCCGTTTTGCTGCGGGATGCAGCTGCCCGCCGAACAAATCCACTGGCGCCTCAGCGTAGGCTTCAGGGGAGGATACCGTGGGATCTAACAGCAGCAGCCGTGAAAAGCACTGGCTCTGAGCAGCACCTTGAATCAAGGCATGGGCCCCCATGCTGTGACCGATCCCGATTGCGCGGCTGAGCCCGAGGGCAAGCGCCAATTCACGCTGGTCTTCGCCAAATGTTTTCCAGTGCTCTACCGCGACATCGTCACTGCGCCCATGTCCACGCTGTTCCACAGCGATGACATGATATTCAGGAAAAGCTTCGATGATCTCATCCCAGACCCGGGCGTGAAATCCGGTTGCATGGACAAAGTAAAGCGTCGGTAGATCATCAGAGTATTGTCCGCGTTCGTAATAAGCGATATTGACCCCATTGACGCTCGCATGCTGTAGTTGGGGCATAACCAATCCATGCTCCTAAAACCGCTTATTATAACGGCCCTTGTGGGTGAGCAGACAAGTTTAATCGAAGGCGATACCAGCAATGACCATAAACCGACAGTGGCTGATCAATGCCAATCCGCGAGGACGCGCTCTCACAATCGAAGACTTCAAATACCACGAAGAAACACTGCAAGCTCTGACTTCTGACGAGGTACGGGTGAAGACCACTACATTAGGATTCGACCCATCGCAAAAAGGGCAGATGGAAAACGTATCTGGCTATGCCAGCGGCAACAACGTGGGTGACCTTATGGTCGGTCGCGGCATCGGTGAAGTGATCGAATCCTCTCACCCAAGATTTCCAGTTGGATCAATTGTCACTGGGCCACTGGGCTGGCAGGAATACGCCAGCGTTAAACCGCGCCTGTTGGAATTGATCGAGGATGAGGATATTGCACCCAGTGCATATCTCGGGCCCCTCGGCAGCACCGGATTAACCGCCTACTTTGGGCTACTGCGAGTTGGACAACCCGAACCCGGTGACGAAGTAGTTATTTCGGGCGCTGCGGGCGGTGTTGGGTCAATAACCGGGCAAATCGCCAACCTCGTGGGCTGCCATACGACAGGCATCGCTGGAGGCTCAAAAAAGTGCGATTGGTTAGTAAACAATGTGGGATTCAACCACGCCATAGACTACAAAAGCGAGCACGTGAAAAGTCGACTTCGAGAACTGGTGCCCAGCGGAATAAATATTTTTTTTGACAACGTCGGCGGAGACATATTGAACGACGCCCTGGCTTGCATAGCGCCCCACGCACGCGTTGTTGTATGCGGTGGAATTTCAAGATACGAGCAGGCCACCCTGCCCCAGGGTCCGGCCAATTATTTCAACATTGTCTTTCGCCAGGCTCGGATGGAAGGGTTTCTGCTGACGGCGTACAGTGCTGAATTCGCGGAAGCGCGCCGTCGCTTGAAAACGTGGATTGCAAACGGGGACATCACATACAAAGAAGATGTACAGGAGGGGTTCGAGAATATTCCAAAAACACTGCTGCGTTTATTCTCCGGGGCGAATTTTGGAAAGCAAATCCTCAATCTCTAACGCATCTTTCGAAGCCGGCTAGATCACATTCAAACCGCCATCTACAGGTAACGAAACGCCTGTGATATATCCGGCTTTCTCGGACGCCAGAAACACCGCCGCATTTGCCACGTCCCAGGCTGTTCCCATCTTCGCACCTAACGGTACCTGTTTATCCCTTTGCGCGATCACCTGCTCACGTGGTGTTTTGGTGGTTACCCTCGATTCTATTGCCATGGGCGTATTCATCAAACCCGGCAAGATAGCGTTCACTCTTATGTTATAACGCGCATTCTGGGCAGCCAGTTGTTCGGTCAAGGCAATCACTGCTGCCTTGGTAGTCTTATAGCCAACCCCGGGGTATGGTTTTTTCGCCGCTAAAGATGAAATATTGATAATCGCCCCACCCTTTGCACGCCGCATGACCGGAATTACGTGTTTACAAGCGAATACCATACCGCGGAGGTTAATCTGCACCAGTTGATCGAAGTCGTCCGCGTCAATTTGCTCCACAGGCTTATCATTCCCGGCCAGGCTGATGCCAACATTGTTGTGCAGAATGTCTAAGCCGCCCGCTTTCGTCTGACTGAAGTTAATCAGCTCAATCACCTCAGACTCCTGACGCACATCGACGGCGATGGCATGGTGTTCTAACTTGGCGTTTGCTTCCTCTAACAGGACTCGGGTTTCTTCAGCTGACGCAAGATCGCGATCGGCAACAATCACACGAGCGCCCGCCTGAGCATAAGCGATTGCGCTTGCGCGCCCATTGCCAATGGTCTCTCCAGGGGTCTGACCGCCTCCTATGACTACCGCTGTTTTGCCTCTCAAATCCATAACCGATTCCAAGCTATTTGTGTCAACAACACCCAAAGTACCATAACTGATGCGATGGCTGATCTGGCATTCACAACTCATGGCAACCCGAAGAACCCAGCCGTCTTACTGCTACACGGTTTCATGAGTTGCGGCGCACAGTGGCACCTCAACATCCCAGCTTTGAACCGTCACTACTTCCTCATAAGTGTGGAGCTATGGGGGCACGGAGATTCCCCGACCCCTGCTGAACCTGCCTGCTATTCCATTGATGCCTATCTAGAGCAATTTGAATCTATCCGCCTTCGGTTCGCGATCCGGCGTTGGCACCTTATCGGCCAAAGTTACGGTGCGGGACTAGTACTGAATTACGCGCTGCGGCATGCTGACTCGTGCACCAGTGTGATTGTCACTAACTCCCGCTCTGCATTGGGAAACCTGCCTGGACCCGCATCAGGAAGGCCCAAGTATGAAAAGGCGGGTTTCCACCCAAGAGACCTCCCGTTCCATCCGATTCATGCCCGCCGATTTCCCGAAGAACTTAAATCAAACCTTGTGGCGTCTGCTGATGCGATGACTGTGCCTGCGATTAAACACGGTGCCAATCTCGGCAGTGCCATGAATTTTACCGAGCGACTGGGTTTGCTCACTACGCCATTAATGATCACCAGCGGTGTCTATGAAAAAGGTTGGGTGGCGGACCTGGAACATTTACGACAACAGTATCCTGATCTGAAGGTCGAAGACCTGCCAGGTGGCCACTCGATCAATATCGAAGCGGCGGAGGGGTTCAATCGAGTCTGCCTAGAATTCTTCACCCAACATCGCGCGTAACCCATCTGAACAACGTATCATCGGCTGCACCTGAAGCTGCGGGCACGAGATTTATTTCATAAGCTCGCCGCATCGTATAGTCTCTACCCGTAAACTGGAATCAGGAGGGTGATCTGCATGACAAGGTATCAAGTCCTTGTGTTAACCGAGCCCACGGACGGTAACGAAGAACGATTTAATCAATATTACGAGCACACACACCTGGAGGAAGTCCTTGCGACAACCAATTTCACCTCCGCCCAACGCTTTAAACTTGTTGCCAGCGCTGGTGAAAACGCGCCGCTGCCATACCTCGCAGTTTATGAGACCGAAGGGGAAAGCCCGGATGCTGTGCTGGCAGACTTGAGCGCCAGACGCACTGAACGAGAACAGAGCGACAGCCTGAATTTGCGTACCGGAAGGGTTTGGGTCTTTGAAGAGACCGGTCCAAAACATTCTCGATAAGACGTTTGAGTAAATATCAATGAACGTATCTGACGCAGTTAAAGCCCGGCGCACGATTCGTGGCTACAAAACGGACTCGGTGCCCCAAGAAACCATCCAGGAAATTCTGAACATTGCACGTCATGCGCCCTCCAACAGCAATATCCAACCCTCGCACATCGCCATCTTCTCAGCAGATGCAAAAGAAAAGCTGCGCGCCGCCATTCTTGCTGAATTTGATGAAGGCAAACCACCGTACCCAACCTGGCCCTCTGGCGGCGTTGGCTTACACGGGATTTATAAAGAACGGCGGCGCGCCTGTGGGTTCGGCTACTACGACACCATGGGGGTCTCTCGCGAAAACAAACCAGGCCAGCGTGCGTTGTTACGCAAAAATTGGGAGTTTTTTGGAGCCCCACACGTTGCGTTTTTCTCCATGCCTGACACCATGCATCGAGCCAACGCGGTAGACATGGGCATCATGCTGCAAACGCTGATGTTGTTGATGACCGAGCGGGGTATCAGCTGTATTCCACAAGGCGCTCTGGCCAGTTACCCTGGTCCAGTCTACGAGATGGCAGACATACCTGAGGGAAACGCCATCTTGTTTGGACTGTCCTTTGGCTATGCGGATGAAGACGCTCAAATCAATCAGGTCATCATGGATAGAGAACCGGCGGAGAATTTCAGCCAACTATTAGCCTGACCAGCAGCGCCTTAAAATTACCGTTAGCGCTTACGTAAAAAGAGGACACGAGATGAGTGAATCTGAAACTAACATGCGAGCTGCTCTGCAGATACTCCAGTCACGCATCGGGGCATCAAACCCGCCTACCGACTGGTTTGAGATTACTCAGGAGCGAATTAATGACTATGCGGACGTCAGCATGGATCACCAGTGGATTCATATTGATGTCGAGCGGGCGAAGGCTGGGCCCTTTGGCACACCTATCGCCCATGGCAACTTGACGATCGCGGTCATGGGCCATCTGCCTCGAACCGAACCAGTACCGGGACCGACCCTGGAAGGTCAGAAGTTGAGCATCAACTATGGCTTCGACAAGATCCGCTTTCCATCCCCGGTGAAAGTTGGCTGCAGAATCCGAGCCACCAGCACCCTGCGCCGAGCAGAGATCAAAGGTGGCATGATCGAAACCATGAATGAAATTCACGTTGAAATAGAGGGTCAGGATAAACCCGCACTGGTCGCGCAGAGCCTTGGACGGTTGGTATTTTGAGATCGGAACCGTTGAAGTGCCTGGCGGTAACAACCTTGCTGATGGTGGCAAATCAAGGCTGGGCCAATGATATACAGAATCTGTTCACAAGCCAGGAAACGCTCAGGGTTTCTTTATCCCTCCCGTTGAAAACGCTGCTAAAGAACAAAGATGACAAAACTCGGGTCTCAGGACTACTGCTGATCAACGGCCAAACCATCGAGGTTGGCGTGATTCCTCGTGGCAAGTCTCGGCTTGCGCGCTGCAAATTTCCACCACTCTGGCTGGATCTGAAAAAAAAGCAAACGACAGGCACACCGTTTGCAGGTCAGAACAGGCTGAAATTGGTGACACATTGTGCAGACAATCTGGAATCTCGCGGATATCTTGCGGCAGAGATGCTGACCTACCGGTTATTCAATCTGATCACACCGTATAGCTACCGGGTCAGAGCCCTGACAATCACCTACACGGATACCGATTCTGGAAAAAATCGTACCCATCATGGCTTTGTGATTGAGCACAAAAAACAGCTCGCCAAACGTCTCGAACTTGAACTACTCGATACACCCAAGCTGCGCTTGGCAGACCTGGATACGACCTACACCAGTCTGGCAAATACTTTTCAGTATATGATTGGCAACACGGACTTTTCCTTCAGCCAGGGTCCCCCTGGGGATGACTGTTGCCACAATACCACGCCAGTGAAAGACTTAGACGAGCGCGTTTTCAGCATACCGTATGATTTTGACAGCTCCGGTATTGTTAACCCACCTTATGCCGTACCTGCTGAAAATCTTGGATTAAGGCGCCTCACCCAGCGCAAGTTTCGGGGTTTTTGCCGACACAATCAGGGCCTTCAACAGTCGCGGGATCGGTTTATAGACCTTCAGAACAACATCCGCCAAACCATCGAAGAGTTTGATGAGATCCCGCATTTAAATCGCCCTCGCGTGGCAAAGTTCATTGAAGGCTTTTACAAAACCTTATCGAACGATAGATCCTACAGCCGCAAGATTGAGAGTGCGTGTCGGAAGGGTAAACGCTAATCGGTTAGTTCGGGGCGTTAAGCCATTCCGCCAGTTCATTGGCCAGGCGCGGATGATTCAGATAGCCCGCCCAATGGCTGGGCATAGACTGTTCTTCGTGAACGGCCAGATTATAAATGAGATGATCCGAAATCTGGTTAACCTGCTCTGTTTCCATAAGCTGTTTGTAATCATCCTCGACACTCTTGTCGTGACAGACAAAGTCATCTTCCGCTGACAGGTTTATCCACGTACCTACTGTCTTCAGACCTCCCACTCCACCAAGCAGACGACCTTTAACCGCTTCATTGCCCAATGGAGAGCCAACCGTGATCCACTTGTCGACCCGTACCTGACTTGAACAAAAGCAGTCAAAAGCCAAAATACTGCCAATACAATGGCTAACGACACACAGATCGTCTCCTTGTTGCCCATGCTGCTCAAGCCACGTCACCAGCTTGGCACGTAATTCTTCGGCCCAGGACTGATCGTCCCAGTATCGCGCCAGCTCTGGAATAGCACGACTGAGCGCTATCCGCCCCAATCCAACACTTGCGGCAACATCAAACGCGAACTCCCCCAATGCACTTTTTCCCGGCGTCTCCTCATAAAATCGCCTGCGAAAGTCCTTACTTTTTTTGCGTGCCACCAGCCCATCGACCGTCTCCTCGTGAGCACCATAGTTGAAAGTTTGATCTGGGTAGAAAACCTGCGTGCGGTCTGCGTAGTAAAAAAGGTCTGTGGGAAGGTTTTCCAGCACCCGCGGTTCAATCTG
This sequence comes from Pseudomonadota bacterium, assembly GCA_039028095.1. Taxonomy (GTDB): domain Bacteria; phylum Pseudomonadota; class Gammaproteobacteria; order Pseudomonadales; family Azotimanducaceae; genus UBA4421. Next base: position 181,252 of record JBCCIU010000004.1, on the reverse strand, counting down.
ACCCTGGCGAGCCATTCCATTCAACACACAGCGACGCCACCAGGCGACCAGAGTGTTGCGATCGGGTTGAACACCCCTGCCATGGATAAACAGGAGCTTCTTTCTTTTCAAGTCACTCATCGTCTTTCAAACCGAACGAATGTAGCGGATATCGGGTTAAACGACTCGATCCGTTTACGCCTTCGTCTGCCGTATATAAGAAGCCATCAGCGACCAATATGCCCTCAGCCTGAGGGTGATACCTAGGGGACAAGGCATGCAGCTGGGTTAACTCGCCGCCAGGGTGGAACTGCAGCCAGACGTGCTGCTTTGCTGCGATGACATAGATGGAAGTGTCAGTGGCGGAAAAGCTGATTCCGCTGGGTGACAGTTTGCCGTTTATACCCACCTCTTCAAGGTCGACTTGCCAGGGTGGCTTGATCTCTTCTTGCAACTCGACGTTCCAACGAAACGCTGTGACCTTGCCTCGATACTTTTTTTTCCGCGCCGTCTTACAGAGAAACCACAGACTTTTGTTCTCTGGTGACATGGCCAGCCCTTCAATTTCGCACCGCCTTCCAAACCCGGTTTTGACCTGAGAAAACTCTCCCGCAACTGCATCGACGCGGCGTATATACAGCTCACCTTTAGACGTGGTGGCGTATACCACACCATCAGAATAGGCGATGCCTTCAAAGTCACCACGCACAGGTGGCTGACCAAACTGCGTGAACCGTTTTACTTCGCGCCGTTCCATATCCAATGCATACACCACACCAATCTCATCACTAATGGCCAGCAGCCGAGAATCGTCCGTGCGCGCTAACCCCGATACTTCAACCAAGGTCTCGGGCAAGCTTAACTGATCGGGTTCGGCGGTGTTTGCAAGCTCTGCTCCGCAGCCGGTCAAAACAGATAAAACACCAACCAGAAGTGCGCTATAGATCCTGATCGTCTCGACCTCGGCCGGTTAAAAACGAAAAGAATGGGGACGTTAAGTCTGCTCCGTAGTCGAGTTTCCATAACGCTAGATTGCTATAAACAAAGCCCACCGACACAATAAAGGCAATCTCGACGGCACCAATACCCGCTCCCAGGCCGATCGCAATCGCGGCAAAGATATATAATGCGTGAGCAGGTTCTTCCAGAGCGAATCGAAAACGCACCGCGGCCACTACACCAGCCAGACTGAATGCCAATGCCAGACTATTCTGCACAATCACCGCGATTCCAGACACCACGACCGGAAGTACCATAATTGTTTGGGCAAACGACCGATCCACCTGTTTAGTGCGTGTGGTAATAAAATAGACCCAGGTAATGGGCGTGGTGACCAACAGGGCTCCTACGATCGCCAGCGCCAGGGTTAGTCCTTTACCCGCCTCGACAACTGGCGCGTTGACCAGGGTAGCAATGATTTCCTCATCACTAGAGGCCAGTAGCTCATCAATACCGCCGAAAGGCAACCAGTGCGCATATTGAGGGAAAAGCCAGGCAACTAAAAACACCAGCCCAACCAGTCCCGCATAAAATACAGTGATGGTAAAAACCGGATTTCTTATTCGCGTCGATTTACGCATGAACCAATCTCATCGTTCCGCCTCCCACTGCAAGATCTTATCACGCCGTTTCAGTAAACTTCGCACCTGTCTCTTCGACAGCAATCCACCCACGACCTCCTGTACGGCTGATTGTGTCAAAGACGCCAGCTCTTCACGTAACTGCGGCGGGACGAATGGTGCCCTGGCAGGCGCCGCATAAGTCGGTACCCTGGCGTGGTTGCCAAAAGTGGCGGCATGGTTTGTCAACTTGATCGACCAACTGCGTGGATCATATCCCAGATCATTGGCTGACCGATCGAGTTTGCCAATCAACGCGTCGAAGATACGTACCAAATCGAAATCTGACGCGTCTCCGCAGTAGTTTGGGCGAGCCCAACCCCGCTCCTGCCGACCAGCTTCGGACAATATATTTTGCGGAAAATCTCCAGCTTCAGTAGCCAGACTGGGGGGCACGGTCATTTGCAACCCAAGATGCTGATCCAACAAAAAGGCCGCCCAGGACCGCTTTGACTTGCCCGTCTTCAGGGGCGTTGGTTGACCAACTGTTTGGAGGGTATCTTCCACAATGGGTGCTTGCAGACCACCCAAGCCGAACACGTGGCGTTTATCACCTTGCAGTCGCAGTAAACGGGGTGCACCTCGATAGGTCGACGCGAGCATCCCCGTATCGACGGCTAATACCCGCCCGCCGAATCTGGAGGTAACCTCTCGGGCTGGGGTGGGCGTATGCCCCACGACGATGCCTCGAGCTCCAGTAATGCTCAAAACCTCCGCGATGTTTTCACGCTCGATCAATGGGTGGCATCCACTATTACCCCTATACCATGCGGGTCCCTGTCCACCCAATGCCGGTTCACTGGCAGCTTGTTGGATCGACGGTGACGCTGTGTCACTCGCCAAAGCGTGGTCAATATAGGATGTCCCAGACGCCAGCAGACCATCCGAGACCTGAGCCTCTCCATAGCGCCTAAGCTGCTCCAGCGCCTGCTGTGCACGCGTGTTGACTTGGTTCAACTGCATGGCCATGCGTGCTGTTAACCCACCGTGCATCAACAACCAGTCATTTACGCGAACCACCAACGGTAGCTGTTCTAACCACTGCCCGTAGGCACCTTGTCGCGACATCGCCCTGGCATAGCCTGTTAGATCACTAAAGGCCGCTATTTCCGCCTCGCTTACATCTCGGTATTCGGAGAGCAGGTTCATCATTTCATGATTCCCCATCAACACGATCACCTGCCCACCCTCCTGCGGCGCCTGAACAGACAAGTTCATGAATAGATCCATCACCGCCCGTGAGCCTGGACCGCGATCGAGCAAATCACCCACGCTGACCAAAATAGAATCTTCGGCCTGCCAATTGCCAGCTTCATCTATCAGACCATTTGAGTGCAGCAGTTCAAAGAGGGATTGATAGGCACCATGCACATCACCAACCACATAAACTGGCGCATCTGTGGTTAATACTGGCAAGTCACCATAGACAGGCTGAGCTGCACCGATCAGCAGGCACAGCAGCAGGTGAAATCGGAGCGCTCGTGGCACAACAAAGGTCCGCATGAGCATCAAAAAACCAAAACCAAGGGACCTGCAAGACTACCAGGAATAACCGTTGATCAATAAAGAATCAATAAGGGGAATCCCTGTCCTGAGACCTCAAGGAGGCGCTTCAGGCAATACCAGCTCCACGTTGCCATGATCAAATCGCAACTCGCCACCATGTTTTTCAGCAACCGCAAGCGCACGGGACAAACCCAGACCTATATGTTCTTCATCAACCCTGGCGCCCAGCCGATTGAAAGGCGCGCAGGCTTCGTCCCACTGCTGAAGATCTAAACCACCCGTATGGTTTATCACTTTTATGCTCAACCCAGATGCACCAGCAGCAACTTCGATAGAACATCCATCACCATACTCTTGAGCGTTGACCGAGAGGTCCTGGACTGCCTGACTGATTCGGTCGATGTCAACGTTCACCCGGTTAACGCCGGGCGGTGGCACAGCTGCTATGTCCAATGCCCCGAGCAAATCCTCAACCTCATACGTTTTGAATTGGCCTTTAGCCGTGTAGATTCGGGACAGCTCCGACAGCTCGGTTAACATACGCTTGGAGAGTGCTCCTGCGCCAATAATATGCCCGAGCCAAACTTTTTGCTCGTCACTAAGGACCAACTCATCTTGATCTGCTTCTTCCAACAACATGCTGGAGAAGGCTTCAATATGCCGCAGCGGCGCGCCCAGGTCGTGTGAGATGGCATAAATTGCCTGTTGATAGCGCTTCCTCCACTTCGAAGCCTCGTCTTTTCTATCATTATCCACTGACATGGTTGTCCGCCGATTTCGGATTGCTTAGCGCCTGGTGAGCAGACATCTTCTCCCTAGGAACGAGGGGAAGCAATGGTTATTAACGACTTCATAGACGCGTTGGTCACACACAACAGGCTATTGCCGAATCAGCTGGTGTCCCAATACGTGAGCAGAATTCGACAAATTGTGATGTGAGTCGCAATTGCATGACAGGTCAAAAGTGCAACGGTTTCTCCAGAATCTAGGCTTAACAGATCTCCTACTGAATTTAAGCAGCCGTGCCAAAAAAAGACTACTGGAATGACCTACGTGATAAAGGCGGCCTTAATGTTGTAGTTGTAGACGACGACCCCCGTGACTTGGCTTTTGTAAAAACTCTTCTCAGCAACGATTTCCGCGTGCACGACTTCACCGACCCAGCGGCAGCCTTGCAACATTGCACGGACCGCAAAGTCGATTGTGTGATTACCGACTACCTGATGGCAAACTGCAACGGTCTGACCTTGCTCAATGATCTGCGTCGACTCCCGCATCTGCGATATACCCCAACCATCCTGCTGTCAGGGTATCCCGCTTTCGACATCGCTGTGCAAGCATTCCGAAGTCGCGCAGACAACTATTTGGACAAGGACAGTTTAAGTGAGCATGCACTGGTCTACGCTGTGAAATCAGCTTTCTTGGAGAAACGTCTGGAAGAGGCAAACGATGCACGGTTGCATGCGTTGATTCATGCTCATCAAGAACTCACGCTCACCAATCAGACCATGCACGACAATATTATGACCGCACACCAGATCCTATCACCCCTGCTGGATAATGCCGATGTTGTGCCAACTCGCCAGATCATCGCAGAGGCCCTGCAATACTTGTCAGACGATCAAAGTCTGGTCCAGCCAGCTAACCCGAGCGCAGATCGGATCAATTTGAATGCGGTAGTTGATGCTGTGTCGGACATCTTTTCCGCACCGGAATATTTAAGCCACATCCACATCAAAAGTATTGTGCACCCAATAGATGTCGTCAGTGAAAGTAATGCCTTACAGGAACTGATGACCGCCCTGTTACAGCGGTGTATGTGGTACGCAGCAGATGAAGGTGAGATTACGTTAAAAGTCGATTTGGTGGAGGATGATACTCTTATTGAACTCACGCTGACCGGTCGCGGCGAATCAGCGCACACCAATCCTTTTCTGGAACAGATTGACTGGTACACACAAAACGTTTCGCGCCAAGCGTCGGCTTTGGGGTTCAAACATAACTTTTCTGCTCATCACATCAGCTACGCTTTCCGACTGTTGGTTGCCGAACGCGGCCAGGTAAGCCAAAACATGGACGCTCAACGGCATATGAGAATCGTCAGCCCAAGTCGTCTGAAAAATTACCCAACAAGCTACTAATCAGCACCGAGCCCACTACTTGCCCATTATTTCAATATGCCTCGATCGGCGAGCGTCTGGGTTTCTTGCCCGTCCAAGTTAAGCCAGTCATGGAGAATGTCAGCGTTATCCTCGCCCAACATGCGCACTCGGTTATATTCTTCGCAGGGTCGTTCTGAAAAGGTTATCGGGAGGGAATCTGCCCACGTTTGTCCGATTTCAGGGTGAAGATCCTCGATTCGACGAGCAAATCCTGAAGCCTCAATTTGCGGATCGCTTTCCAACAAGTCTCTTCCGTTCTGAACCACACCGGCAGGCACGCCAGCGGATTGGCATAACGCCATCAAATCATAGTCCTCAAATTCTCCAACCCACGCCGCCAGATGCTGATCCAAATCGTCGCGAAGTGCATAGCGCCCCGCTGCCTCATCAAACCTGGAGTCCTGCGCCCAATCCGGCTGGCCCATCACATCCTTCAGTGCCTGCCACTGTTGATCGTTCTCCACCACAATCGCAATCCAGCGCTGATCGACAACATCGGCAACGTCAAGGGGAGCACATTGATAAACGTTATGTGGTGCCCAGTTGTCATAGGGTGCCAGGTTGCCACAAGCCTGTGCACCAACGCCGTTGGCAAACAAGTCTAAAATTGCGGGACCTGCAAAGTTGACCCCAACCTCAAACTGAGAAACCTCTATGCGTTGACCAAGTCCCGTGTGATGACGAGATTCCAATGCGGCGAGAACAGCAAATGCGCCGTGTAAGCCGGCCTGGTGGTCGTTGTAGGAAAAGCCGAGTCCAATATCCTCTCGTCCTGGCACTCCAGTCATTGCGGTCAGTCCAGACAAGGCATGAATTGTGGGGGCATAGGTCACAAATCTAGACCACGGCCCACCTTCACCCATGCCCGACATTTGAATATAAATCACCCCGGGATTGGTTTGCGACACGACCTCGTAACCCACCCCCCAACGGTCCAGAACGCCAACTGAGAAGTTATCGATCACAATATCCGCTTTTTCACAAAGGGATCTACACAGCGTTTGCGCATCCGGCTCGCTCATATTCAACGACAGCGCTCGCTTGTTACGGTTCCACATCACGTAGTATGGATGGCTGGGTACGTTACTGGTGAGCGCTCTGGATTCGGAGTTCACCTTAACCACATCTGCTCCCATATCTCCCAAAACTCGCGTCGCAAAGGGGCCTGCCAGCACGTGCGTGAAATCAACAATTCGCAGTCCTTCCAATGGTCGAGTCACGCTGATCCCTCCCAGCCAAGATCCGCTAACACCGTTTGGGGATCCGCGGGAATCCCACTGGGATCTTCAACCCCAGCATGGACCGACCAAGGTGTGCGGGAAAACTGGTAAGGCGCTCCAGGACCCTTGCTGTCCTCGCCCTGCAGGTTGTAATCCACAAACCACTCTCGCGCCTGAAGCTGGGGGTTTTCACCGATACGGCTCAAAGGCTGTACCCACCCATATGGCATATGCCGATCCTGTGCGTCGAAAAAGAGCGGCTCAACCTCTTTGGTGCTTACCCATCCAGTGAGCAACTCCATGGTCCGCTCAATGCGAAGGCGCAAATTTTCCGGTTCCAGATATTTAGGGTCAATCAGGTCCTCATGAGCGTCTTCTTCTATCAACCACGCAAGCTGTTTGTCCCAATCAGGCGTCGGCGTCACCATGATGCTTCCGTCCTGGCCGTTCATCACGGTAAACGCATCGGACCAGTGGGTGCTTCCCCGTCTGGGCAGCACTTTTCCTTCCGGTCTCATCATGACCTCGGCGTACCAGTAGAACATCAGCACCTGTTCAAGACACGATGCGATACACTCATGGACATTCACGCTCACCTGATCACCACCGCCGAAGGTGCGAGCGGCGCGAATAGCGCTCAAGGCTGCAATTCCTGCATAAGCCCCACTCACCATAAAATTGAGATCTCCGAACGCCTTAAGCGGTGGTGTATCGACGTCGCCAGTGGTGGCGACGGCACCCGCCAATGCACCTGCCACAAAGTCGGGTGCTGCATAGTCTTTCCAGGGTCCCTGGCGTCCAAATGAAGTAACGTCCACAATCACAAGCTCGGGGTTTACGGTACGAAGTTCATCAAAGTCTAATAAATCAACTCCGAAACCACCCTGGCAAGCGACGATGACGTCGCATGCCTGGACCAGCCGATTAAACAGCTCCTGTCCATCGACGCGCTCCAGATCAATCTGGAAATGCCTGCGACTGCTGGCAAAAAAAGCATAATAAAGGGATACATCCGGGCGACCCGGATGGTCAGATTTCTTAAACGGTCCTCGACCTCGAAGCGGGTCTCCTTGAACTGGCTCCGGGCGAACTACGTCAGCACCCAGATCACCGAGCAGTTTTGCCCCATAGATCGCCCGTTCATCGGTCAGATCCAATATCCGAAGTTTGTCCAGTGCTGCAGCGTTCAACGTGCCCTCTGTATGTGCTCAATCGAGTTTAAATTTACGACGAGACGCCTGACTTTGCCACTGTCGAAACGTCAGACAAGGTAATTTCATCATCAATTTGTTCAAGCAATTCGGCTGTGAGACACTCAAACTAAAGAACTGAGACAGGGAAGAAGAGTGAGTAACGCAGATATGATCATTGAGATTCTGCAGTCGGAAGGCGTGGAGTTTCTCACCGGCTTTCCCAACAATCGATTATTCAACTCAGCCGCATCGCACGATATCCGCCCGATCATTGCCAGAACGGAACGTGTCGCCATTAACATTGCTGATGCCTATACGCGCATGCACAACGGAAGAAAATTTGGCGTTATCGCCGTCCAGGATGGTCCCGGAATCGAAGCCAGTTTCCCTGCGGTGGCCCAGGCCTATGGTGACAACACACCAATTCTGCTGCTACCCGGGGCCCACGCACCCGCCATGCAGCACTACGACCCACAGTTTCTGGCACACCGGTCTTTTGCAACCATTACCAAAATGGCGGGGATTATCAACGACGCCGAAACGATCCCACGCCGGCTCGAGATGGCATTTGCGGCGCTAAAAAATGGCAAGTCGGGGCCGGTGCTATTGGAAACTGCGGCCAATCTATTGTGGGGTAATTACAAGGGTGAGGCGCATCCAACCTACACCTCCCCAAAAGTTCACAAATCATTAGCAGACCCGGCTGACGTGCAAGAAGTTCTAGATCACCTGCTTGACGCGAAACACCCTGTGCTGATTGCAGGCCACGGGACGCTGTATGCCCAAGCCTGGCCAGAGTTATTGGAACTGGCAGAATGCTTGCAGATTCCGGTGACAACCTCTCTGCTCGGTAAGAGCGCGTTCCCCGAGGATCACCCGCTGTCCTTGGGTACTGCCGGACGCACCATCACCAAAGCCGCGGGGCATTTCGCGAACGCATCCGATTTTATCCTGGGTGTGGGTACCAGTTTTACAATAAACGATTTCACGGCACGAATGCCCGCGGACGCGACACTAGGCCAGATCACCAACGCCCCAGCGGATGTGGGCAAATGCCGGCCTGTGGCCTGCGCGGCTATCGGGGATGCAAAACTGGTATTGCGACAGCTACTTGACCTGGCACGTGAGCGTCTGGGAAGCGCAGGTCGTTCACCTAACGAAGAACTGATCGCCCAGATCGGCGAGTTGAAACAGGCATTTTTTGATGAATGGTCGCCCCGACTGCTTTGCGATGACCCGGGTCCAATATCCGCCTATCGCGTGATTCACGAAATGAACACCCTGTTCGATAAGTCGAAAACGGTGGTCACCCATGATGCAGGCAATCCACGCGACCAGATTGTCCCCTTTTATCAAGCAACAACACCACGTGGCTATCTGGGTTGGGGCAAATCCACCCATCTTGGTTCATCCCTTGGGATGGCCTTGGGCGCAAAGCTGGCGCGGCCCGATTGGTTGGCTGTTAACTTTGTGGGAGACGCGGGTTTTGGCCAAACCGCCAATGACTTTGAAACCGCTGTGCGTGCGGAACTGCCTATCCTGACTGTTCTGGTAAACAATGGCGTCATGGGAGGTTATGGCGCCTATATGCCAGACGCGGTTGAGCGTTATCAAGCGTCGTCAATGGGTGGTGATTACACGGCTATGGCGAAGTCCATGGGCGCCTACGCGGAACGGATTGAATCCGCAGCGCACGTACGTGCTGCTCTCCAACGTGGCATCGAGAAAACACAAGCAGGCCAGCCAGCGCTGTTGGAATTCATCACTCGAGAGGAGCCCGTATTGGCGATGGCCAACCAGTGGGGGATGTAAAATTTATTACTTAACCGGTGGCCGCAACAACCATAGACATAGGGCAGAAATGATGTATCCGGCAAAAAGCGCCGCAAATGCTGGGCTGTAACTGCCTGTCATTTCGAACACAAAGTTTGCCGCTGGCAGGCCGATGATATTAAAAGGCATGGTAATGGGCATTGAGGCACCCATGACCTTGGCAAAATCTCCACCGTCAAAACGCTCTGCTAACAACACGGACCACATGGGTGCAATTCCCCCGTAACCCAAGCCGAAAAAACCGCCCGCAACACACAAAGTGATCAGTGAGTCGGCTTGTAACAGCAAGAACACACCTACAACCTGCAGCCCAACGGCCACCCCAGCAACAGCGCGTTTCGGCACGTAGTCAGAGAATATGCCGGTTAGCGGTTTTGCCAAGGCGCCAAAAAGAGTGGTTACAGACACAACAGTTGAAGCTTCCAACGCGGAAAGCCCCAGGTCGGTGCCATGTGCGGGTAACGAAATCACGACTGCACCAATGGCCATATAACAGGGTCCAGCAAACAGACTGATCAGCCAGACATCTTTTATCCTGATGGCTTGGGCAAATCCGAATTCACGACCTCCATCCGCTGGCATCGGTGGCTGGGCGGATACGACCCCGTCGGGGTGCAAGCCCAGTTCCTGGGGAGTTTTTACGGCAAATTTCCAAATTAAGGGCAGCATCAGGACCGGAACCGTCACGGCAAAAAACCAGAACGCTGTTTGCCAGTCGTAGTTCACAACCAGGTAGCTGGCCAACGGCACCAGAACCACGCCCGAGATGGTGATACCGGTTTGAGATATGCCCATCGCCGTACCGCGACGCTTAACAAACCAGTTGGCCAGAATCATATTGCAGGGTATGTTTCCGGTAAAGCTGGAACCTACCGCCAGCACCAGGCCGAAGCCGATATAGATATGGTAGATATTGGTTGCGTTCGCACAGATGATTAGACCTGCGCTCAGCATGAAGACCCCGCCCACCATCACCTGGCGCAGCGGGTATCGACTGAGCACCCGTCCAACCATCGGGGCTATCAGCGCCAGCAGCAGCATTTGCAATGTCAGTGCCAGAGACACATAACCTCGATTAGCATCCAACGATTCCGCCAAAGGTTTCAGATAGACACTAAATGTGTAGTAACCAATGCCTACACTGAAAAACTGCGACATTGCGGTAAACGCCACAATGGTCCAGCCCATGGTAAAAACACCATCCGACTGTTGTTCAGGTTGATCCGGCGGGTGGGTTGTTGACGTACTCAAGAATTGTGCTGCCCAAAAAGCAGAGAGTGTAACACGCGCAGGTGCTCGCTTTTGTTATAAGCACTCGTGCCCGGTCAATTCGTTATAACACCTAACGGTTTAGAAAGTTCAGTGGAAGACCCGGCGTCTCCCAAGGTACCGCTGCCAATTTGCCAGTGGTCGACAGAGTGACAAACGCGGTTTGCAAATCGGGGCCACCAAAACAGATGTTTGTTGTAATCCGGTCAGGCATCGGGATCAGCTCTGCATGAGCGCCATCAGGCGAATGAACCGTAATTCCCCCGTTCAGGATGGTCGCCACACATACATTGCCATTACCATCAACCGCCAGAGAGTCGAAAAGGTGATGATCGGGAATTTGTGCAAGCATTCGACGATTAGGGTCCGACGCCAACTGACCCGGGGCCGCGAGGTCAAATGCCCAGACTCGCCCGGTTGGTGTTTCCGCAACGTAAACCGTCATTTCGTCGGGGCTCAAGCCAATTCCGTTAGGACCTTCCAAGGGGAAAATCTTCTCTTCGATGTGACTGCCATCGGCTTTGGCATAAAACACACCCGTAATATCTCGATCACGCGGACGATGTTTACCGTGATCAGTAAACCAGAACCCACCCTGCCCATCGAATACCAGATCGTTTGGACCGCGCAGCCCAAAACCATCACATTCGGAGTAAATCACCTCCGTTTCGCCCGTACTCAAATCAACCGCTTCAATCCTGCCGCCAGAATAGTCCGCCGGCTGGTTTCCCGGGAAAAGTAAACCTCGACTGGAGCGGTGAAACTCCATGCCACCGTTGTTACAGACATAACAACGTCCATCCGGTCCAATTGCAGCCCCGTTGGGTCCACCCCCTAAATCAGCGATCACTTCAATACTACCGTCAGGCCGCACACGAGATAATGTTCCGCGGGCAATTTCGACCAGGACGACTGAGCCATCATCCATAGCGATGGGACCCTCTGGGAAGAGCAGACCCTCAGCAATGATTTCCATCTAGTCCTCCATTACATCCGATAGTCGTTCGGTTGCTTCGAGAAAATCTTCCATAAACTCCCGCATCACCGTGCGCGTATCCTGAATATCATTCATCAACCCAACACCCTGTCCCACAAAATAGGTTGCCAGTTGCCGCGCACCCGTATGGCCACCTTCTGCCAACTTCGCGACGCGACCCAGCGCTGGTTCACTGACCAGCGACATCAACGGCATTGGCAGTGGATCCGGTGCATCTTCTGCTTCCCAGGCATCTGTCCAATCTGAACGCAGCTGCCGGGAGTACTTCCCAGTGCGATATTTCGAGCGTACTGTCTGCCGAGAAGTTGCCTGGGTGTACTTTTCTTTGACCACAGGTGCCGTCTCCGCCTCGGTGGTGGTCAACCACATGGATCCAGTCCAGGCACCGTGGGCACCCATGGCCATACAGCCGGCCATCTGTCGTCCGGTGACGATACCGCCAGCGGCTAAGATCCCTACGTCACTACCCTGCACCGCCTGCACAACTTCAGGTACCAGCACCAGGGTACTGACTTCGCCACAGTGCCCACCCGCTTCAGTCCCGGCGACCACAAGAATATCTACGCCGGCTTCCACCTGCTTTACCGCATGCTCTTTTGCCCCAACCAGAGCTGCTACCGCAACCCCGCTCTCCTTGCCCATCTCCAACATATACCGTGGCGGCACACCCAGAGCGTTGGCGATCAGTTTGATCGGATGGGAAAATGCGACATCGATGATGTTGGCCGCCTTATTCTCAGTGAGGAAACCACTCGATACACCCGCCCGTTGATTTTCAAACACATCACCGGCGTCGATACCGTGTTGGGCAAGTACGGAGATCGCATAGTCTCTATGCGCCTGGGGCACGCGATCAACCAGCGAGTCTCGAGTATCATCATCAGACGCAGCCATTGAAGTCGGCGCAATCAGGTCCACACCATAAGGCATACCGTCGATATGTTCGTCGATCCAGCTCAGCTCGATCTCCAGACTCTGTGCATCGTATCCCGCTGCACCCAGCACCCCCATGCCGCCAGCTTTTGACACCTCGACCACCACATCCCGGCAGTGGGTGAACGCGATCAATGGGAATTCGATGCCTAATTTTTCACAAATTGGTGAACGCATATCATTTACACCGCTTTAATCTGGGAGCCCGAGGACTCGTTTCGCAATAATATTTCGCTGAATTTCATTCGACCCGCTGTAGATCGATGCAGCGCGACTGGAAAGAAACGTTCTTGTCCATTCACGCGATTCCGCGTCTGCCTCGTCGCCGGCCCAGACATATCCACCAAATCCGCGTAATCGACACATCAGATCTGACTTTTTCTGCTCCAATTCAGTCCCATACATCTTGAATATGGAAGTTGCTGGGCCGGGGGTATTCCCGTCTTGAGACTCCTGTACGGTGCGTCGCTGCGTTAGCTTAAACGCGCGTTCGTTCATGTTGTGCTCAAGGAGCTGGCTGCGGACCGTCGCATCGTCAATCCGACCTCGAGCGTCTGCACCCAAGTACTGCAGGGCAACGTCGGTAAGGGATTTACCCGGATCACGCTGTCGGTTTCCAATCAGCGAGGCCATACTGGACCTTTCGTGCTGTAACAAGCGCTTACCCACAGTCCAACCTTTGTTCAACTCACCGACCAGATCGACTTTCTGCGCGATGGCATCATCAAAGAAGGTTTCGCAGAATGGCGAATTGCCGCTGATTAACTTGATCGGCTTTACGGTCACACCCGGTTGATCCATCGGTAACAATACAAAACTGATCCCTTCATGTTTGGGGACATCAGGGTCTGTGCGCACCAGACAAAACATCCAGTCAGCAAATTGAGCACCCGACGTCCAGATTTTCTGACCGTTAATGACAAAGTGATCACCGCCATCTACCGCGCGCGTACTCAGACTAGCCAGATCAGAACCCGACCCAGGTTCACTATATCCCTGGCACCAGGCAAACTCGCCCCTGGCGATGGCCGGTAAGTGGCGCTGTTTTTGATCCTCGGTACCGTGCTCCAGTAACGTAGGCCCAATCATGGCCGTGCCCATTCCCATCAGTGCAGGCCGAGCGTCTAGCCGACGCATCTCTTCAACCAGGACCACAAACTCGGCCGTGCTGAGCCCAGCACCACCGTATTCAACCGGCCAGGTGGGTGCTGTCCACCCTTTCTCCGCCATTCGCTCCAGCCACACCCGGACGTCCGGGTCTTTGATTTCTATTTTTGTGCTGCCTGTTGGTACTTGGCCTTCGCCTTTCGCACCTGCTGGGCAATTTTCTTCCAGCCAGGCTCTGGTTTCTTGTCGAAACTGTTCTAACGACATAATTTCCCTCCCAATGGTTTACCCCTGGATCATCAGGCAACTCGACCTGCAAAGTTATATAAAGCATCCGCCGATGACGCATAGACCTCTGGTGTCAAATCAGGAAAGGTAACATCGCCGGCATGAGGTGTCCCGTGAACCGTCTGCGCCACTGCGCTGACCCCGGCATTGACCAGCTTGCGGTAAAAAGCCAATCCTTCGTCCCGCAGCGGATCCAATTCGTTCACCGATATAAAATGGGGAGGCAGACCCTGCAATTCTTGCGCGTTTGCATGATAGGGCCATGCAAGCGGGTTGCGTTTATGTTGGCCTTCGGGATCATAAATCTTCGCAAGCCCACCCATCATCTCACAAGATAAAAGATAGCCGTCATTTTCGGTCAGGGAAAGCAGATTCCCAGGTGGGTCAGCATAGACACCGCTGATATAGGGGCACATGGCAAATACACCGGAGATTTTATTAACCCACCCTTCCTGTAGCGCTTTCATGGTTGTGGCAATACTCAAATTACCGCCTCCGGACTCTCCCGAAATCACCAGGTGTGAAATACCCAACTCTGATTTATGTTGCGCAATCCATTGCGTTGCACTGGCACAGTCATTTAAACCAGCAGGGAACGGATGATTACCGAGTTTGCCTCCACCGTTACGAAACTCCACACCAATCACTACCAAGCCTAAGCTCGCCAAATAGCTACGCCAACGGACGAACCCCGGATCCTGCGCGGTCATCAACACCATACCGCCACCATGGGTATGTACAACGCCGGGCAACAGACCTTTTTGATTCGTGGGCGAATGGATATAGAGGTTTATCGGATTATCGTCGATTCCGGAGATCACCTGGGTTTGAACGTTCACCGCAAACTCGGGCATGACCGAATGCTGCAAAGGATGGGTAGCCTCGCCAGCTTGCTCAAAAGCTAAACAAAAATCGAGCAGATCGGCATAACTGTCCCGCTCCGACACCCCCCCTTCAGGCGCTTCAAAGGGCGGTGCCAGTTCAAGAGCGGCCTTGATTCGAGGGTCCAAGCGACGGTCACTTAAGATATCGGCATCCGTGTTACCCAACCGGCCCGGCAAGAGATTTTGATCGATCGCGCTATTCATCAGTCCCCCAGTTCTCCCCAGAACATGCTTAGAACCGACAACGTAGCGCGACCGCGTAAAAGCCGCAAGTGTCTACTGTGGTATTGGCACATTCTCTTTGGCAAGCTAAGTTTCCAGGGGGTGGGGTGAAAATGGATTTGTTTTTCAAGAAGGCACGCAAAGCTGCACGTCATGGTTTGCTTTGAGTTCGCAGAACCTGTCCATCCCAAACAAGCTCCTGCAGAGATCAACGACAAGCTTAGAAACTCTTATGTCATTGAAGCGAGCCGTCCGTTCGCCCGGTTTTTTGGCTACCAGTATCGTGAAGAGATCATCGGAAAATCGTTAAATGACCTTTTCCCCAGCGAGCTACCCAACACCTAGCCTAGGTCGTTACGCCAAGCCTCAAGACCCTAGATAGTCATCTACTCGCTTGTGCAGATGACGGATCCGCACCTCCTGATAGTTACCCAGAGTCTGTCCCAACTTCGCGCTGGATTTAAAACCGCGAGTCTGGGCGGCCATGTTATCCGTATCCTCATCATAAACCGCGCCCAGGCGACCGAGCCCTTCTGCCAGGGTATAGCTGTCCTGCACACCCAACTGCAATGGCACGGGTGGTGGTGGTGGTTCTTTTTCCGGATGTCTGGGCCTCAAAAAATACAGATCAAAATAGCTGAAGTCGGGATCCTGGGGATCGGGTCGAAACCGATAAGCCATGGGCAAGGACAGACCTGGAAATATAAAAAAGTTGGGAAAAAGAAAATACTCGATGGAGTCCAGCGTCAGGGCGGTGGAATAGTCGCTGAAATCCTGGTCGTAGGCTTGCCCCAAGGACGCTTTGACAATCTCCGCATAGACATCTCGTGCTGTTTTTCCCTCGGGTACCTCAGGACAGTCCTCCGGATTGCCTTGATCAGGCCCCCGCCGCCCCCACATCCCCTGTAGCAGCTCCTGTTCTGAGGGTTGCACCGGCATCCTGGGGTTGGGCGCCCCTACTGTGTGGATGAACCGGCTCACATTGTCACCAAAAATGTCATACGTGGTGATGGGTTCAGAATAATCTGCACCTGCAGCATGAGTTTCTTTGACGTGATAAGCCTCCATAAATGCTTCTTCTGCCGCCTTCCAGTTAACAGGTAGCCGCTTTTTAACGTGGGTCTCGATGTATCGATTTTCGATGCCGAAGTTTTTGAAGTGTTCGGGAAGGTCACCTAGAAAAGATTCTAAAGATTCAGCGTCGGGGTCAAAATTGATAAACACGAACCCAGCCCAGGTACCCACTTGCGCTTCCCGCAAGCGATGACTGTCTGCGCCAACATGCGGAAAGTCCCAGTCTTCAGGGACATCGATCAGGACCCCGTCTAGGGAATAGATCCAACCGTGAAACGGACATCGAAAGTTATCACAGAACCCCTCAGACTCTGGGTCTTTAAGCGCCGTACCTCTATGCATACATGCATTGACGAAAGCCTTGATCCTTCCGTCTGCCTGGCGAGTGACAATGGCAGATAGCGTCCCCACGTCGTAGACGTGGTAGTCGCCTTCCTCTGGAATATGTTCCTCACGGCACGCCATTTGCCAGACTTTCGGCCAAAGATGTTCGTATTCAGCCTCAGCAAATTCTGCTGAGGTGTACCGTGAATACGGAATATCCTGATCGCCAATAAATTCATAAGAGGACAGCAAAAACGCGTCCGGCGGGGGTGAACTGTCCTTGAGAATAATTTCTTGGTAGGTTGGTCCCGGAGCACGAGCCCGCCCATCTGATCCGATAGAGTTTTCGGGTGGCCTGTCTAACGCACTATCAAACGAACCGCCTGCTGTAGTGTCTATTCCGCTCATGGCTCAATACTTGGTAAAGTGAAGGGCTGAGGGTTAACTTTCTCGCAACTGTACACCCGATGCAATCTTGACCCAATGAAAAACTTGACCAAGGGATAAAGTTTGATCATAGACGCCATAGCCTGCGACGACCTGCCCATCAATTCGAGCACGGTCATCGAGACGGATTGGGTTTCTATCCTGCTGGCCAATGCAGACGGCACGTTTTACGCCATCGAGAATAAGTGTACGCATCAAGACGCCCCTCTGGCCCAAGGCAGAATCCGTCGGGGTTTTATTTCCTGTCCACTACACGGGGTGCTATTCGATCTGAAGACCGGTGAACCACGAGGACAACTGACCCGAAAGCCGGTAAACACCTTTCCCGTGCACACCGACGCCGGCAGAGTAAAAATTGATATAAGCAGCGCTTCGAATCAGGATGAATGAGGCGTGCTATTCTCTAAAATCTCATTCAAGTGGCGACGCGAGATCACCTTTGCATGCGCACGCACTTCTTCTTGGTCGGCGTCCTCAACCTCAACCATTTCGAAGATATAGGGCTCTAACGCTGCCCATCCAAGCTCCGTTGCGATGTTTACGGCCATTACAGCCTGAACCTCTATCGGCACCTGACCATCGAATCTACTGACGATTGCCTTAACCGCCTCATGCGGAATTGAAACACCCTGGCTGATCTCCCGAAGCGCGGTTTCCAAATCCCCGTCCAAAATCAAGCGAACCATCGCGCGCGAATACTGGTCGTCCTCGCCGAGTGTGAGCGGTTCAGGCAAGGTTGCTCCTGCTGATCTTGCCCTGGCGTTACGAAAGTGTTGCTCCGACAGCTGCTGCATGGCTTCTTCGACTAAGCCTTGTTTACCGCCGAAATAGTGGTGTACTTGGCCGTGATTGACGCCTGCTTTCTGAGCCACGTTGCGAACGCTCATATTTTTCGGTCCAACGTCTGCCAGCAACTCGCATGCTGCCGCAATCAAGGCGCTCTTAACCGCTTCTTTGCCTCGGTCTACCCCAACACGGTCTCCACCACTTTGGTTTGCGCCACCTTGGTTTACGCCACCACGGTTTACGTTGGCAGGAAGCGCTGGCTGCACGCTTTGTGTCATGTCAATCTCTTCTTTGTGAGTTCACGTAAATCATACCCTACCGCTTAAGCCTGACTTAAGCCTGGTACAAATGCACTATTGTGCGGCTTTGAGGACGTCCAAGTATCCGCAACACCCAGGTTAACCGGTATTTAACCGCCAGCGGAACCTTCGATATGGAACAGCTTGTTGTAAATCGACCATCGACCACCCTCGCGCAGGAACGACAATGTATCCAGATAACGGTCTTGCAAATAATCATCTCGCACGCGAGCTATCGCGGTCTCTCCAGCAATATCCAAGGATAAGATCTCAAGATACGGGGTTTGGCCTAATTCTGCCCCAGAAGGTTGCGAAGCAACAAAACCAGCAAAGTCGTTGACACTCATCTCCACCAATCCTGCCGGTGTAAAACCTGTAATTTTTGCATGAGCGTGAAAGGCTAGATGGGCTTTCTCTGCACTAGATTCAAACATACATTCAAAATAGGTCTGGATCACTTCACGTATCTGGCTATCTTCGCTCATGGTTTTTCCTATCATGTCGGTCGCACACTCTGATCACAAAACTATAGCGGGAGAGACCGACACAGGAAATATACAAAGCGATAATTCCAATCAGACCGATCGAGAATTGATCCGCCCTGATATCTCGCTCAGTCTCGTCCATTGCTGCAACACCTCGGGCAACGCAAATCCCGATTCAACAAACTCCCAAGAGTAGCTCACAACGATAAATATCACCCCGGCCGTGACCCCGTCGATCTGAGCAGCCAGCACCAAATTGGCCAGGACGAAAGCCCCCATCAATAAAAAAATAGTGCCGTACAAAAACGCATCGGTATCAGAGAGGCTGACCTCATGCTTACGTAATGCAGTGAGATGTCTTGTGATACCGCTGAGTTGACGCCTGTCAAGAATGCGTACTTGTTTTTCTGTTTGCTCGTTCAAACGAGCATTGAGTTTAAAGATGCGCCGATGAAACAGCGCGTAGGTCAAAAGAATAGCAACCGCAGCCACGCTGGCTGACACCCCCAATAGGAAGCCATAACTCATCAGTATTGCCAGAGCGACAATCAACTGAACAACGGAAACCATAAAATCTGGAACGTAAGCCTCCAGAAAATCCACAAACTCTCTGGACATCAGCAATCGTGCGTTCAGCTGTGAGACCTCCAGGTCATCATTAGCCACAACCAATTGTTCACCAACAAAGACTCGCATCGTACCGTACGCGCGCGTGTCATAGATACGTCGCCCTACCGAGACTAGAGTCAAACCCGTAAATATAACCGCTACCGCAATCACTGATTCGTAGTGACCTGCCAGCAGCCCGTCGATCGCCTTGCCAATAAACAGTGGGATCAAAGCCAGAAGCACGTTCTCAACAAAAACTAGAAACCAGGTGATGCTGACTTTGCCAGGAAAGCGCCGAATAAGACTGCTGACACTGAGTGTGAATTCCACCGGGATCGAGCAATTACTCATGCTCATGTTTTAAAGAACGAAATCTCTTCAAGAGATTTTTTGACGGTAGCAGCCCGAGGAATCAATGCATTCTGTGCAGGGTGTCCTACAACCAACAACATATAGGGTCGTTCATGATCTGGTCGCTGCAGGATTTGATTAAGAAATTTCATAGGGTTCGGCGTGTGCGTAAGTACTGCAAGTCCAGCATGATGCAGCGCATTGATTAGAAAACCCGTGGCAATGCCTACCGATTCACTGGTGTAGTAGTTTTTTTGTTTTACCCCTTCCGCGTCAATGCTGAATCGTTCGACAAACACCGCGATCAGCCATGGCGCGGTTTCAAGAAACGGCTTGTGCGCATCGGTACCAATTTTTTTTAAATCATCCAACCACGCATCACCAGCGCGACCCCCATAAAACTCGCGTTCTTCAGCTTCCGCCGCCTGACGAATTTTGCTTTTGACCAGGGCATTTGAAACACAGACAAACTGCCAGGGCTGATGGTTAGCGCCACTGGGCGCCGTACCTGCAGCCTCAACGCACAAGCGGATGATCTCTTCGGGAACAGGCTGGTTGTCAAACTCTCTAACCGTGTGCCTTTGTCGAATAAATTCCAGGTAGTCTGTCGCACGTCGCAGCGATTCGTCATCATCTAAATCCTGTCGGTGAGGCAACGGGATAGGGTCGTAATCAAAGTCCATAGTCTGAGGCATCTCGGCAAAGGGTCCATCGTACCAACTGGCGCTGTGATCAAAAACAACCCATAGACTTCGTACCCCCAAGGCATACAATAATGTTTTTCATTACAGTGCACTGCTGTGAAAAAAATACTGAAAGTAGGTCTATATCTGTTTATTGCGTTAATGTCTTTCACAGGCGCGATCTTCTATCTGATCTTTTTTTCGGAACGCCCTGCAATCGCTACAGACCCGGCCGCACTGGCGGGTGATGGCAGTTTAATCAACTACTGCAACCTGACAGACCTTGACGGTAGTGGCTTGACAGCCAGTGAGATTCCCAAAGGCAATACACCCGGATGTAGCTACACACACTTCCCGCTGCCACTACTCAGCTCATGTACCGAACCTCTACCCGAGGGCGCCGCAGATCTAAGAGGCCTGTGGCGAGGGATAAGCGGAAGAACAGGTCATATAGAGCGTGTCGAACAGTGTGGTGCGCGCACTGTGGTCACCAGTAGCGGACTCATCCACGATTCGGGTCCGAACAGCTCTGGCGGCTTTACCACAAATGACACTGAAGGCGCGGTGTTGTTCACGATTGGCGACCAGGAGTATTGTCCTCGAACTTCTGCGGGCATGACCTGGAATCAAGGTATCCTTGAATTTCGCGTGTTGGGGTGGGGTCCCATCGTTGTGCGCCGCTATCTCGACGGCGAACACATGATCTGGGAGTATGCGGACGGAAGTGTCACCCGATTAGAGAGAATTTGTTACCTGCCGGATGCACACAGGGTGCCCACACCGCGCGGATGGCGTTTAGAACTCTTCCCCGATTGAGTGATGAGCTGCCTATTTACATCCATCATGTCCAAGGAAATAAATCATGACCAGCTGGTTACAACAAAACACAAACGCAGTGATCACAGGTGGAGCAAGCGGCATAGGCTTGGCCACGGCAAACCATCTGCTGCAAGCGGGCATGAACGTCCTCATAGCCGACACAAATGCCGACGCACTGGCGGCTGCCACGGCCCAGGCAAACGGTCCGGGGAGGCTTGAGACCCAAGTTTGCAACGTAGCCAACGTCGAAGAGATGCAATCCCTGGCGGATCGTGCAGCCGCCGACCTGGGCGACGTCCATTTGCTCATGAACAATGCTGGCACCAGCTTTGGTCCTGCCCAGCCATGGGAGAAACCGGAACAGTGGCGCAAGCAGATCGAAGTGAACCTGTGGGGAATCATCAATGGCTGTCAGGCTTTTGTTCCAGCAATGCTTGCCCATTCTCAAGCGGGCGCAGTGATCAATACCGGCTCAAAACAAGGCATTACCAACCCACCAGGAAATTACGCCTACAATCTTTCAAAAGCTGGTGTCCGGTCATTTACCGAAAGCCTGGCCCACGCGTTTCGTCAGGAAGAAAACTGCAACCTGAGCGCGCACCTGTTGATACCCGGCTTCACTTACACCGGCCTGATTCAACGTTTCCTCCCGGAAAAACCGCCAGGCGCTTGGGCGTCTGAGCAGGTGGTGGACTTTATGATTGGCGCGCTGCAGCGCAATGACTTTTACATCTTGTGTCCGGACAACGAAACGCCCAGAGAACTGGACGAAAAACGTATCGCATGGAATACGGGTGATTTGCTCCACAACCGCTCCGCCCTATCCCGATGGGATCCGGCGTACGCAGACGAATTCGAAAAATATATGAACCGCTCAGTCGACTAAGCAACGATGGTGCGCCTGGACGATTTACCCGACGACGAACGCAAGCATTTGTTAAACAAACAGATGCCGGCACTGAGCCCACCAGTTTGGAACAAGCCGCAAAAGCCCATAAGCGAAATGCGCGTCGCGCTGATTACAACGGCAGGTCTGCATTTTCGTGGCGAGGACGCTTTCATGTTTGCTGATGCCTCGTTTCGGCCCATACCGATGGAGGCCAACGCCCGCGATCTGGTCATGTCGCATAGTTCGGTTAATTTCGACCGCAGCGGTTTTGCAGAAGACGTCAACCTGGTTTTTCCAATCGATCGTTTGAAGGAACTAGCCGCATCCAGCTCGATAAAGAGTGTTGCAGACATCCACTACAGTTTCATGGGTGCTGGTCTGGAACCAGAAGGCTGGGAAGATTCCGCGAGCCAGGTTGCTGGATTACTTAAACAAGATCAGGTTGATGCGGTCTTCTTAACCCCAGTTTGACCCAACTGCACTCGCGCCGTGTGCGCTTTGGGTCACTACATCGAGCAAACCGGAATCATGACCACGGGCATCAGTCTGGTCCGAGAGCATGCGGCAAGTCTCAAACCACCCAGAACTCTTTGGGTTACATTTCCATTAGGACGACCGATGGGCGTACCTAACGATCATGACTTTCAACTTCGTGTGATGACAGCCGCATTGGACTTATTGAACCGCCAAACTGGTCCGGTGCTAGAGGCCTATCCCGAAGATGTTTATCAAGACGGCGAAGTGAGCCCGCCTGCTTGCCCTGTTTCATTTTCCAACCAGGGCAAGTCACTTAGTTGGCAACAGCGTCTCATTCAAGAACTGGCTGAGCTCCGCCCCTGGTATGAGATTGGGCTAAAACGGCGGTCCGGTCGAACCTTGGTGGGGGCCTGTCAGTCACCTATAGAAGAGATCATGACCAGACTCGGTGCTTACCTCGATGCGGATCAGCTGACCACAGATGATTTGAGTTGGTTTAAATTGGCCATGGAGGACGCCAAAGCCTTTTATGTCGAGGCGATAACCGCCCAACCTGGCGATTACGCCATAGACGCGATTTACTCAACCCTCTGGAACGAAACGGCGTTTGGTAGTGGTCTCAAAGAATTACATGAACAATTCAGCGCTCATCCCAAACTATCTGGATTTGGTCGTATACTCCTGCCACGAAGTGCGATGGCACAGAGAAGGTTCTGAATGCAGATCAACCCAATCAACACGAATTTTGTCGCGGATATAGCCGAGGTTGATCTGGCAAACCTCACAGATGCCGAGTTTGAAAGACTGTATACCGCGTGGCTGAAATATGGCGTATTACGCATACGAAACCAGCCATTGGACGCTCAGGGACTGCAAACGTTCAGCGCGCGCTTTGGACCGCTGGAAGAAGCACCATTTGGCCGAATGAGCGAAGCACAGAAGAAAAAGATTAAAAACCGCTATGTGACTCAACTTTCAAACATTATCATCGACGGCAAACCCGTTGGAGGTTTGGGCAACCTGGAGGCAAGCTGGCACTCGGATATGACATACGTGCAAACACCGCCGCCGGCCAGCATTCTGCTCGGTATCGAAATCCCCCCTCAAGGTGGAGACACACACTTCGCTGATCAAAACGCGGCGTACCAGATGCTCCCCGATGAACTGAGAGAGACCATTCAATCGCTCACCATCAAACATGATGCTGCCCACAATAGTGTGGGGGGACTACGTCACGGCTACCAAACGTTTACCGACCCCAGAGAAGCGCCGGGGGCAATTCATTCGATTATCCGCATCCACAATGAAACCAAACAACCTGCCCTGTACCTGGGGCGCCGGGAATTTGCCTATGTCCCAGGCCTTTCGCTGGCAGATAGCGAGGCGTTGCTTGATGAGCTGTGGTCTTACGCTGCCCAGCCCCAACACTGCTGGATGCAAACCTGGCAGCCAAACGATGTCATCATCTGGGACAACCGCAGGGTTTTGCATCGCCGAGACGAGTTTAATAATGCTCACCGACGTCTGATGCAACGATGCCAGGTATTGGATAGAGCGTCGGTTTAGGTCTCGTCAGTCCACAATGGTGAAGATGCCTTCATCACTCTATCCATTTTGATCATGGTGGCGACGGGAGTTTGGGTGTTGGGCTCCATCAGCACAGACTCCATCCAGAAAATTTCTGTCTTGGGACTTTCACCAACCGCCAAAGCCCGCCCCTTAACTAAGTAGTCGGTATCCGCCAATGGTTGACCTTGGTGATAGGCAATCTCGATAGCTCCAAATAGACCTACAAAATCACCCCGGGTTAGGGCGATAAACGTTTCCACTTCGCGCATGGTATGCACAAGCGTTGTGATGGGCGGTACCCGTCCAGCTGTTTGCCCGGACTCACCAAACATCGCCATGGGTTCGGTGATCACTTGTAATTGGCGTTCGATGCCTGACGATGGAATTTGGACCAGAAAAGGTTCACACCACTGCCCGACCTTTACATCTTCAAGTACACGAATATCTTTGGCAGGACGAACTTCGGCAAGCTTCTGGCGCAGCGCGGACTGCGCATCCGCTCCTGTGGACGCGGTGCCATCCATGACCAGGTTATCCGCCTCGTCAAACATACCCAGCTGCATTCGCATCCCTCCAGCATAGGCTAAGGGCTTGGCGCCAACACACTTGACGGGGACCCCATCGGTTGTCGCCGATCGAAAATACAACGACAGCGTACCGGACTGCAGCCACTGCTCACCAAGATGCTCGATCACAAAAGGCGGGAACTGCTCCATATGGATGGACCCGGCGACCGTTCCACCGCTAAAGCCCAAATTTTGCGCCGTCTCGTCATCGTGGATACCCCCTTTTTGGTGCGCAGAAGTATTGCGGGGACGACGCCAGGGACCTTCGTGAACCATCTCAGACATGGGAACTTTCTTCTCTAAATAATAGTCCTCTCTATATTGGGTCACCCATCTTCTGAGTTCAATCGCCAACTGCGGGTTACATCTTGCTGTCAGCGTGTACACTAGTAGATTGTTTTGGGAGGAACATATGTCTGATTCAAACACGCTATCACCGGAAAACCTTGGATTCGACCCTCAGACACTGACCGATCGCTATCGTCACGAGCGGGATAAGCGCATTCGAGATGACGCCGAATCACAATTTGTTGAGGTCACCCATGATTCGCCATTTGCGAACAAATACCTCGAGTCAGATCCCTATAGCACACTCGCGACGCGCGACCCCATCAAAGATCGCAGAGACGTTATAATCATCGGCGGCGGTTGGGTCGGCATGATGACGGCGGCAAGACTACTTCAAGCCGGCCTGAGTGACGTCAGGATCGTTGAAAGTGGTGCGGATTTTGGCGGCACCTGGTACTGGAACCGCTACCCCGGTGCCCAGTGTGATATCGAGTCTTACAGCTATCTCCCCCTCTTGGAGGAAACCGGATATATCCCGAAGCTGCGCTATTCTTTTTCTCCTGAAATCTACGAACACGCCCAGCGCATCGGCAAACACTTTGACCTGTACAAAGACGCGGTATTTCAAACTTGGGTCACTGAGTTGCGCTGGGATGAAGGTGAATCAATGTGGGTCATCCGCACCAACCATGATGACGAAATGAGGGCTAAATATGTCTGTTTGGGCACCGGACCTGCCAACCGTCCGAGACTGCCGGGCATCCCAGGCGTAGACACTTTCCAGGGCCACACATTTCATACCTGCCGCTGGGACTACGATTATACCGGCGGCGGGCATGAGGGCGAATTAGATAAACTTGGTGACAAACGAGTCGCCATTATCGGCACAGGCGCCACCGCCATACAGTGTGTACCTGCCTTAGGTGCAAGCGCAAAACAGCTTTATGTATTTCAGCGAACTCCCTCTTCAGTGGATTTTCGAAACAACTCTGAAACCGACCCCGAATGGGCAGCAAGCCTGAAACCGGGTTGGCAAGCAGAACGCCAAAAGCGTTTTGGCGAGACCCTGCTCGGCGGTGAGCTTTATCCTGAATTCGCTGACGATGGCTGGACGCGCATGATACGCAATCTGCAGGAGATCATGGCAAAGACCGCGGAAATGTCGCCCGAACAAGTTCAGGACCTGGGAAACATCATTCAGCTTGCAGACTTCAAAACCATGCAGCAAATCCGCGACCGCGTGAGCGATACGGTGGAGGACCCGGCTACGGCAGAAAAACTTCAAGCGTTCTACAATCAGTTCTGCAAACGCCCAACCTTTAACGATCACTATCTGGAGACGTTCAACCGACCTAACGTTGAGCTTGTGGATGTAAGCAACACCAAAGGTGTAGATCGCATAACTGAGAATGGGATCGTCGCCAATGGCCAAGAGTACGAGGTCGACTGCATCATTTATGCCAGCGGCTTTGAAATCACCAGCAGCTACCAGCGTCGTATAGGCATCCCTATCTTCGGAATAGATGGCGAATCTATTTATGATCATTGGGAAGGCGGGATGCGCACCATGCATGGTTTGATGAGCCGTGGCTTTCCCAACCTGTTTCAATGTGGTGGCCTGTTCGTATTCCAACTGGGTGCGAACTACTGTTATGGCGTGGATGTCCAGGCAGAACATGTGGCCTATACAGTCAGCGAGTTGGAGAAGCGCGGAATAAAATCTGCAAACGTTTCGGCGGTCGGCGAGCAAACTTGGATCGATGACCAGCTGAGCCATGACAGCAGCCAGGCCCAACTTGTCCTGGGTGGCTCACCCGAAAGCTGCACCCCTGGTTACTACAATCAGGAGGGCACCGCGGAACGCTACCGAGATGTTCGCCTCGAGTCGTACGGCAAAGGGTTGGGCGCTTATCGCAAAGTGTTGCGAGACTGGCGAGAGGACAATTCTCTACCAGGGCTTGAGTTAGATCACTGATAAGGAGCCTCCATGCGCGCAGCGGTAGTTAGAGAACACGGCGACATCGACCACATACTCCTGGAAGATGACTTCCCCGAACCTCAGCTACGTGCAGGCTGGGTCAAAGTTGCCGTCAAGGCAACATCACTCAACTTCCATGACATCTTTAGCCGCAGAGGGATGCCAGGCATTAAGCTGCCGTTGCCCCTTGTTATCGGCTCGGATATCGCAGGGGAAGTGGTGGATGCCGCAGACGACGTCGAAAGCGTGCGTCTAGGTGATCGAGTGCTGATCGACCCGATAAACTTTGAGTTGGGAATGATCGGCGAACGCTGGAACGGCGGTCGAGCTGAGTTTTGTGCTGCGGATGCAAGACAGCTGGTGCCCATTCCAGACGCAGTCGATTTCGAAACCGCGGCCTGTATCCCACTGGCGTACGCAACCGCGCATCGCATGATGGTCACACGGGGTGAGGTCTGCCCAGATGACACCGTGTTGGTTATGGGAGCCAGCGGTGGCGTGGGTACCGCCTGTGTGCTGCTCGCCAAACGCATTGGCGCAACCGTGATCAGCTGCGCATCCAGCAAGGATAAGCTCGATCGCTTGGCAGAACTCGGATCCGATCACGGTATTAACTACATAGATTCGGACATGCGCAACGCCGCCTGGGAGATCACCGGGAAGCCAAAAATCACCGGTCAAGGGGGCGTGGACTTGCTAGTTAACTGCACCGGTGGTGGCACCTGGGTGGAATCCACACGCTGCATGTCTAAAGGCGGCCGATTGGTAACCTGCGGAGCAACAGCGGGATTTGAAGACCAGATCGACATTCGGTACGTCTGGACCTATGAGCACACCCTCCTGGGTTCTAACGGATGGCATCGCAGCGATATTGAAGCCATGCTCAACTATGCAGCCGATGGCAGCTTGCAACCGGTGATCGATCAAGTACTACCCTTGGAAGAAGTACACGAAGCAGAGCGTCTGATGGAGAACCGGGAGGTATTTGGCAAGATTGTCCTCAAGCCTTAAGGGCGACTCTGACCACTACCCGCCTTGACTACCAAAAGTACCACGGCCAACGGCAACAAGCTGCCTGTGATCGTTGTAAACATCGACGTCTACCACGCCCACCATCTTGCCGACCCTTCGAACCGACGCAACCGCGGTTAGGGAGGTTTTGACTGCTGGCCGCAAATAGTCGGTGCGGAAATTAACCGTTGGCACCCCGCGCCCTAACAACATAATCAACGCGAAACAACCCGCGGTGTCGATCAGTGCAGCAATCGGGCCACCGTGAAACTGACCGGTTCCGGCACCCCGCTCCATTTCAGGCTTAAGTGGCATGGTCAAAGTAAGCGACTCTGCGTCAATATCAATTTCGCTCACGCGCATGCCACAACTATGGATAAAAGGTGATGCGTCCATATAAGACTGTAATGCACCTTTGTTTTGCAGACCCCGGCTTTGCAAACCCGGGTTTTCTCGGTCGGTGTCTTGTGACTCGCTCATGGTTCAACGCATCTGAATGGCAGATGTTTCATCTGAACTGGCCAACAGGATATCCCCACTACGGCCTTCTACCACCACGGATATGGCCGGTGGCCCGTCAGATACAACAAGGTTCAGACCGACCCCTTCCAATACCGAAGCCAGGTTCTCGGCATCGGGCGATTGCAGCGTAAGTTGACGAAATTTCCCGCCCACCGGGTTGGTATCTTTAGGGTTTGCGCACTCAAGCCAATCAATAAAAAACGGCATTCTTGCGCCGTGTGCACTGCCCACCGGAAACAGTAGATCCCATACCAGAAGTTCTTCGGTCTCGGTTTGCCGCTGCGTTCGACTAGGTCCATGAGTCGCGATTCCCGCACGACCTAAGCGCTCGGCAATGGCTCCAAGATCACCTTCCGCGGCCCAAGTCACCATACCGCCCGCAGACAGTTCGCCAAATTGGGTACCCAGTGTGCCTTCTTCCTGAGGCTGGGCTGGGTCCGGCGCAATGATTTCCAGATAGGTTGTTCCTAACGACAGCAGCGCGTTTCTGGTACCCAAGCCGATATGCTCGCCACCATAGGCAGGCTTAATCCCAAAGGTATCACCCGCCCACTCCAAACCCTCGTCCAAAGATGCAACGGCGTACATAAAGTGATCAATCCTTGTGGTCATGCGCGTCCCCCAGTTTTTTCAAAGCCTAACAGGCACAAAGTCAATCGCAAGCACTCCAACTACCTTGGCGGTTTGATCAATTTCGTGCAGTATATTTCCAGCTATTGAAGGGAGAGAAGAAATGGCCGAACCGCTCGAATCTGCAGACTCGCCTTTTCGCCTGTATCACTTGACACCCACCATCGGTACCGAGATCCACGACATCGATTTGGCCCATGACCACAGTCAGGATGTGGTCGATTTTCTGGCCGACCTGTTGGTGCAGCGCAAAGTCATTTTCTTTCGCAACCAGACTCATATCAGCATGGACGATCACAAAACGTTTGCTGCCCGCTTCGGGGAGCTGGAAGTGCACCCATTCACCAGCAACAATGTCGAACACCCGGAGATTATTCATCTGATCAATGACGAAGATCGTCCACCGTTTATCAACGTCTGGCATTCCGACGTGACCTGGCGCCATGCGCCATCGCTGGGTTCCATCCTGCGCGCACGCGAGGTCCCCCAGGTAGGCGGCGACACTCTGTTTGCGAATATGGAGTCGGCATACGATGGATTGGATGACACCACCAAGGAGCAGATTGAAGGTCTATACGCAATTCACGACAACGAAGCGTTCTTGGCGGGCATGAAAAAAAACGGTGCCACGGACGAACAAGTGGAGGCGAAACGTGCCGAGTTTCCACCTGCAACACATCCGGTGGTGCGCACGCATCCGGTCAGCGGCAAGAAATGTCTATACGTCAATCGCATTTTTACCCGACAAATTATTGACATGGACCCAGGGGCATCCCAGGAACTGCTACAAAAACTGTATCTGCAGGCCTGGATTCCCGACTACCAATGCCGATTCCGCTGGGAAGTTGGCAGTTTAGCATTCTGGGACAATCGCGCCGCCCAGCACTATGCCGCTGCTGACTACTGGCCCGCGCGACGTGCCATGGAAAGAGTCACCATTATTGGGGACAGACCATATTGAAGATTGAAACAAACCTGTGGCCATCAGTGCTTTTGAGCATCGAATGTGAGCTGAAGTTTTCGTCTGAACCGCTTGTTAACCGATAGGTAAGATGGGGCTTCCACGCTCGCGCATGCCTTCCTCAATTCGCTCATACACCTGGTCATATTTGTAAAAGGGAATTCGCGGAAAAAGGTGATGTATGCCATGGTAGTTTTGCCACAACCAAAACCATGTACCAAGCTTTCGTAGGGTTTTGGGGAGAATATAGGTTGACGTATCTTTGTAACGCTCAGTTTCTTCAAACGGAACGTGAACAATCCAGGCAAAGATAATCACCAGCCAGGTGACACCCACGACGTTGGCGACAACCGTCAGCAGCAACACTTCGGCACCAAGCCAGATACCCAGGGCAAACCGCCACCCAATCATCACACCAATCTCCAATAGCACCCAGAATCTGCGCCGAGTATCAAGTTTGGGAAACGCATTCCTGAAGAACAATCGATATTCGTTAGCCACCAGCAATACGCCCCCCAACAAAGCGTCGCGGGTGACTGAACCATTAAAAATGTGGTCAGGGTCTACGCCGGGTACATTGGTGGATTGATGGTGTACCCGATGCGCCCATTTGTGAACATGGAACGAAAACCCAATCACCGAGGACACCAGATAGCCCACTAGATCATTCAACCACTTGGTTTGTTTGTTTCGACCACAAATATTGTGATGTACCGATTCATGTAATGGGGTGTAGGCCATGAAGGCTAAGTAGCTACCCACAAGAAAAGACACCCAAAGTGGCCAGGTTCCGGCCACCGCCGCATAAAAACTAAACCCATAGGCCGCCACAATCGCGCCCGCAAACCACGCAATAGCCGGTGCGGGTTCACCCATGTATTCCTTTGCTATCGCTGTAATGTTCGCTTCCTGCATTGCTACCCTTCAGACATCTGTCGAGCACAGCGCTGCAAGATAAGGTTGCTCATTCCATACTGGCCAACGCTTTTTAGTGCGTTGTATTGTGCGCTCTGTCCAGAAGCTGTCGCCTGGCTTTGGCACCCCGATGCAGCTGAGCTGCTCGGGTGAACAATGCTCAAAAAAGATATGCCAGGGCTTTAAAAAGCTAATCGGCCAAGCGCTCCAGCCAATCATGTCATTGCCTGCTGCCTTAAAACTTGCGGTCAGCGTATAGCGCACGCCACCCGGCAGGGTGAGATTGGTCCCCCGGTGATAAACATCAATGCCGTATGCAAATACTGACCCTGCAGGACCAGCACCTGAGCGCTCCCGGCTCTTCAGCGGACCCTGCACTTCATCCGGACCAAATGGATCTCTCTCATCCCCACAGACCTGGTTGCTTTGCGAAAGCGGCACATAATGGATGGCACCATGTGCATCGGTTACGTCCGTCATATAAATCATGCAATTGATGGTGCGTTGCGCGGCATCACCCGCTGGGACCGTCAGGGTGTGATTTTTAAAATCACAATGAAAGAGCTGATCGAAATCTGCTTCACCGGTGAACTTTGCCCAGGAATGGCTTTGATAAAGATGCACGTCCGAGGTGCCTAACGCCGCTTGTGCCAGTGCAATCATCGCTGGATGCAAGGCCAGCAGATTTAACGCCGGTGAACAATCGAAAGGCATGTCATCGAAGTTACGAAACTGATCTCGCGAGAAAAGCCCGATCTGATTACCCTCTTTATCCACTCTGGCGGGGGCTGAAGGATCTTGACGATCACCGTAGAGCTGCTCCATGTCGGCGCGGCATGGCTCAATCTCGTCAGCAGTAAAAAAATTGGTTAGAAGAACACCCCCTTCGGTGTGCCACTCCTGTATTTGCTCATCTGTAAACCGTTTCATCGCTGGCCTATAAGGGTTGGGGACCTGGTATCTGCAGGGCTTCGGCAAAGGTCCGATGATAATGGTGCAGCGCCGGTTCATTTCGACCAAATATCACTTCATCCATCAACCCGCTATCCACGGCACGCTGGGTGGATTCACCCATCAGGTAGTCTTCCTGTTCGATGGTGCTGACAAACACTTCAGCAACAGCTTCTAATGACAGCACGCGCTGCTTACCGTCTTCAAAGAGATAAGCCTCATCCGCGCCAGACACAATGATATTGGGATCCTGCTTGGCCATTTCCTGCATTTCCACCGCTTCGCGAGAAAAATAATGACCCACCCGAGTCAAAGAACGGCCCGGCTTTTCTGGATCCGGATAGATCTTAATCAGCGACACACTACCGCCGCCTACGTTGAACTGAATGTTGGGAAACAAAAACCACAGCAGGTTGGTATATGCCTGAAATACCCACTCACTTTCGGGCAGGTTATGCAGCTCATCGATGCTTCGGTTAGCGAACACAAAACGATGGTTTTTGCCAAATGTTTCATAAGACAGATTGTCACCATAAAAGAGTTGCCCAAGCGTATCTTTGTGGAGTTTTTGAAAGTGATAAGTTTCGCCAAACGTGTCGTTGGCCAGCTTCCAATTCAATCCCATTTCCAGGACAGACTCGCCCATGTATACCAGGTCACCGAAGTTAAACCCGGCAATCTCCTCAACCAGCGGTCCCAGTTGCTCATCCAGATCAATCTTGCCATCTGGCTGCGGATGCACCCATAACAAACCGTCACGCTCCAGAGCGGGTAGCTGTTTTAGACCATGACAAGATTTATCCAATTCCCCCCACTGTTCCTGCTGCGGAATCGCGACCAGATCACCCTTATTGGAGTAGGTCCAGGCATGGAACGGACAGGTAAACTTGTTTGCCTGACCTCTACCTTCTTCAGCTACCCGGACACCCCGATGTCTGCAGGCGTTCAGGAACGCTCTGAATTCGCCATCCTGCCCGCGCACCGCAAGCACCGGCACACCAAAGTCGGACGTCGTAAAGTAGGTCCCAGGCTTTGGCAAATCTCCAGATAAACCAATAAGTTGCGTGTGATTCTTAAAAAAGGAATGCCATTCTCGGCTGGCAATTTCCGGATCGGTGTAGTGTTGAGTGGACATGCGAACCTGAGCGCCGCAGTCGATGTTCTTACCCGTATCCACCTGGCGCAACAACTCTTTGAGAATCTCTAGTTGCTTTTCCCGTTTCATAACAGCCCTCTCCTACTGTCTTACAGATAACGATCATAAAACTTTGCAAACTGATCATAGGTGAAGTTTTTTGCCTCGTCTGCAATCCCCTCTCCCATCATATCGAAGGCGTGAAAGCAGCCTTCGTAGACCTTAAACGCTATTTCAACCCCCGCGGCCTCTAACGCCTTGGCATAATCAACATCTTCCCAATAAAAAGGTTCCAGATCGCCGACAAAGGAGATGGTTGGGGGAAAATTGGAATAATCCGTGTTTCTAGCCGGCGCCGCATAAACAGGAATCTCCTCACCACGGGCGTGTAACTGGGCCAGATAGGCAGACCAACCTATTTTGTTGAGCTCGGCATCCCAGACCGGGGTTTCAATGAAGCGGTCTGGATCATCGGGTTGTCGATCATCAATCATGGGATAAATTGGCATTTGAAATGCGATCTGAAGGTCCTGGGTATCTCGGGCCTTCAAAGTGACCGCCGCAGTTAACCCACCACCCGCGCTGTGTCCCGCAACGATAAACTTGTCCGCTCGAATTCCTAGTGTGTCTGCGTTGGCTTTAGCCCACAAAAGTGTGTCATAGCAGTCATTAAATCCTGCAGGGAATGGCTTAGTACCGGCTTTGCGGTAGTCGGGTGCAATAACCACGCACGGGCGGGTATTGATAAAACGCTCTATCAGACCGTGTGAAGTTTCGGGGCTGCCGATGATGTAGCCGCCGCCGTGGATATAAAGCATCGCCGGCAGAGGGTCCGAGTAGCCAGGAGGCCGATAGATCCGGACCCTGATTTGCCATTGTGTATCCTGACTGGGAACGTGGACCTCTTCGCAGTCCAGTCCTTCGATACTTTTCCCATCGAGGGACTTGTTAGTCACCCATTGGGAAACCGAGCGGAACCAGCTGCGCTTCATAAGCCTGGTCATGACATTCAGCATCCCATATCGCGGCCGCAAATCCGGATGCAACATATCTTTTGTTACACGCAAGACAATTCCCCTGAGCTGTTCAAAATCGATATCAATTCTATGATCCGGTCTGCACAGGACGAATGGTCCAAAGTATCTGTCCATTGGCCACCTTACACTCCACATGCATGAACTTTTGGTGAGAGTGAATGCTTCCCTTCCAGACTTCGAGCCACGGTTTCAGCAGATTTGCTGCGGCGTCCTCAGACAGGCCTCTGATGATGCGCAATCCTGTCTGGGTCATGTGCACGGTGCCATCGGGGTTTGTGGCTATTGAACAACCGTCCCCCATACCCTGCATGACATTCTTTAAGAACGTCGCCGCGTCTATGAGATCACCGTCCTTCGCACCCAGGGCTTTAGCCATGTTCGAATAGTGCTGCAAACCGGTGAGTCGTCCAGCTCTGCTCGCAAGCTCAATCGCACGTTGCGCCCCTAACACCTCGGTCAACGCGGACATACCGTTGCGGATGTATTCAACCGCGTAGTTTCGATTCGCTTTCGCCAGACGTTCTTCACTCCATTCATTGGCTGGAGGAGCAGGTTGAGACGCGTCATCGTAATCGGGGACCGGCTCATCGGGTGCAAAGACCAATCGCTCATCTTCACTTAGATCATGATCGTATTCTTTAAAATATCCGCACAACCCAAATTGCCCAGTCACGTCTTCCGAGACACAGACAAATCCCAGCCGCGGATTGTTTAAACTCACACCATTGCGCGCATACCAACCATGTAGAAATCCTCGACTTGCTTCAACTGGAATGCCACAAATTGCAGGGCCATCGTACATCCATCGCGGATATCGAAAACGCACCCAGGCCTTCTGCTCCGATTCTTCCATGTATTCGACGGCAACCCCACCAACGCCATTAGAAAGCACGTGATATTTGGCGCAGGCGACAGCATGGGGCAGACCAGTAAGACCCAGCTTTTCAAAGCTGGAGAGAAACTTCTCTTCATGTTGACGGCGAAAAAGACGGAACATCCATTCGAAGACGGTCTGTCGACTTTCCTCTACAGCTACCATCAGCTGTAGACCCAGAAAATATTGATGATGCAATCCGGCCTGGACCGAAATCGCCGCAGACTGGTTTACAGAGGTATCTTCCACGTCGATCTTGATCCTCAGTCTTTGAGCGGGTTCACTTTCATATCGCGAGGCGGATAGAACGCTGGCCGACGGGTGGTCAGCTGCACCCAGGCATCTACATGTGGCCAGGGGGTAAAATCAAATTTGATCGCTCTTCCGTACTGACCAACCACTGACGCCATCATGACATCCGCGACGGTGAAGCGTCCGGACCCTTCCCCGAGCAAATATTCGCGCCCCTCAAGTTCGACGTTCAACGCACCTAAGAGCGGTTGGAGATTTTCCATATACCGAGCCCTGCCTTCTTCACCCCCTCTTCCGAACACCATGGGTAAGAAGTTCGGCTCAAAATTGGCGATGGACGAAAGACCATACATGTTAATTCGCGCCCGCTCACCAGCGTCCTGTCCAGCCAATGGTCCCCCGAGTAAATCAGCGATGTACTGACAAATAGCCTGGGATTCATACAGCACCACGTCGCCATGTCGCATAACCGGAATTAACCCATATGGATTCATGGCCAGAAACTCATCAGATTCCCGCACATCATTAAAACCCGTCACCGGCCCACCGGTATCAACTTCCAGGAAGTCCTCGTTGATCGTCATGCCATATTCACGTAACAGCCAATAAGGCCTCGACGCTCGGCTTGCCTGGTGGCCATAGATCACAATCTTCTCATCCACGGTTCCCTAACTCCTTATCACGTTGTTTTGATTAACGCTGCCCTATTCCGCCACATCAATGACAACCATGCGCTGAGGGTAATCGCCCAGCGGAATACGTTTGACCTCTTTATACTGTTCAGTATCCAGGATAGACAGCGTGTTTTCTTTACGATTTGAGACGTAAGCAAATCGCGCTTGCCCATCAAACACGATGGCGTTGGGGTCCTTGCCTACCGGAATGACATGCTTCAGTTCGAGCTGAGGATGAGAGTAGACTGCAACAAACTCCAGGACGCTACCTACAATCCACAGTTCATCCTCATCCGGCGTCAGAGCAATCCCATGATTGACGTTCTGTGGGTAAAACTTTGAAAATTTAACTTCCTTACCAAGATCAGGCAGATCGATGGTGGTTTGTTCACGTGTGGCCGTGTCCACTACCACAAACCCGTGCAGCCAGGACTGCTGCACGTAAAGCTTGGATTCATCTTGAGTAATCGCAAATGGTCGAACGCCATCGCGGAAGCCATACTGATCGACCACCTCAAGGGTTTTGGTATCGATGACGGTCAGGGAATCGTTCAACATGGAACCCACATACAGCCGTTCCCCATCCGCCGATACCTTTGACCCATGTCCACCGTGGCCGATAAAAATCTTCTTAATGACCTTCACCTGTTCGACATCCACTACCGCAACCCACCAGGTGTCGTAGAGCGGCACGAAAACTAGCTTGCCGTCCTTGGAAACTGACATATGATGGGTCATGCCATCGATGGGCAGCTGCCAGTTAATTTTATTGGTAGCCACGTCGATGCTGATCAGCTCGCCGGATACACCCACGTTACGAGCTCTGGATCCCGGCAGATCACCATCCACTCGATTGACGTAGAGTGTTTTGTTATCAGGCGATTTAGCCAGGTAGTCCATGTAGTAGCCGATCTCAATCTCGTCCACGATTTCGTGCTCTGGAATGGAGATTTTTGAAATCTCACCGCTGAAGGTGTTGTGGATGTAAAGATATTCTTTAGCGACAGCGACTTGGCTGAACAGCAAGCTTGTGAATATCAACAAATACGTCTTACACAGGGTGTGCAATGGTGTCTCCCGTCTGCCATTTGAATTACAGTATCCTAACTCAAACGAACTTCAGATGGACCCATGCCTCTAGTCAAGACTCTCATCGTCCTCGCATGCTGTATTGCGGCAATTCCAACCCGGTCCGAGGCGCCACCTACCCCCCAGGGTCCCACAACTGCCGATTATTTAAGCGCTTCTATGGCGGCGAAACGTCTATGTTCTGCGTTATACGTCTCGGGTCGCGATTTCGAGGAGGCCATCGAATGGAGTGCAACCGCTTGGTTGTTACCAACGGCCATGCAGGCCTATCGAACCGGACGACTGAAATTTGCGGCTGACTCCACAGGGGTAAGTGCGTCATGGCGCGATCGTACCTTGCGCGCAGAGCATGCAGGCGATCAAGGCTGTGTAATACTGCCCGAGGGTGCAACGGGCGTAATGTTCAACCCGATCGAAGTGAAGTCCACGCTGCCCGCACCAGATCAAACCGAGTGGCCGATGGGTGATCTGAATGCGAACGCCTCCGCGACAATGCTCCATGCCCAAGGGATTTCAAGGGCAGCCCTGGAACAAGCGGTCGATCAGGCCTTTACTGAGCCCGAGGATGGAACCGCTGCGTTCCTGGTCATTCACAAGGGTAAAATTGTAGCGGAACGCTACGCAGCGGGTGCCCACCAGGGCATGCAGTTGGAAAGCTGGTCTATGGGTAAAAGCCTGACCAGCGCTTTGGTTGGGGTTTTGATCCAACAGGGTCATTTGGATTTGGATGACAAACTGGCCGTTCCGGACTGGCATATCCGTGCCAACGACCCGCGGGCGAAGATCACTTTGCGTCACGCGCTGAATATGTCCAGCGGATTGCAGATCACTCATCCGGCGGATCAAGATCTCTCATCTTCTTTTATCCCAGGCTGGGCAGATCACTCAATCCCTTATGGCACCGCCGTACACTCTTTTGATTTCTGCGCGAGTCGGCCGCTGGAATTTCCCGTGGGCACATCAGGTCGGTATCGTAACTGCGACCCTTTATTGGCTGGCGCTATGGTCAAGCAGACTCTGATCGAACTGGGTGAGGATTACCTCAGCTGGCCACAAAAAGCCCTTTTTGATCGAATTGGGGTCCGGCAACAGACCTTGGAAACGGATGTCTATGGCAACTTCATCCTCACCGGGTTTGACTACGGTACCGCGCGAAACTGGGGTCGTTTGGGTCTGCTGTTCCTGAACAAAGGGAATTGGTTGGGCGAGCAGATTATCCCAGAGGACTTTGTGGAATTTGTCTCAACCGCTGCCCCCGCCTGGGAAGATGAACGTTACGGCGGGCTGTTCTGGCGCAAGCACCCCTCAACACCACCCGACAGCTACCATATGAATGGCGGCGGAGGCCAGCAAGTGGTCATCATCCCTTCAAAGGCGCTGGTGATCGTCAGGCTGGGGCACGCAAGGGGCTTCCCGTTATTTGACAATCGTGAACCATCCGCGCGACGCAACAAGGCCATGCGGGACGTTATCGCCGTCATTGGCGCTTCTTAACTGAACGGGTAGATCAAAATATTAAAATAGTATGCAATCCATAGATTCAACAGGGCAGCAAGGCCAGCCAGACTGTAAAAGGTGCGCTGTATCAACGCGCCCTCAGCGTTGATCCAGTGTCGCAATGCAAAGACAAGCACCGCCACGCCCAGGAGCGCATTTAGCGCCATCAAGATCAACGAGATATGGGCAGGCGTAGGTACCCCGTAAGTGAAATCACCCGGATCTCCGGCCAGGGAAGCCCCCAGGTGTCCGTACAGTCCAAGCACCAGCAAACAGAAGAGCCACGCCAACGCTACATGCAACCTGGGTAAGCTATGGTTTACGTCCCGCGCTGTGGGCTTGGTGTAGGCCACCACCACCAGAACAGAAATCACAAAAACGATACCCAACAATATCTGTACAAATCCTGGCGAGTCGACCCCCCGGGCCCTGTCCATGGTCCCTAACGCACCGTTGATGATCATGTGCGAAATTTGTCCATCATCATCGCGGGTAAAGACCAGGTACCGGTCTGCATACTTATCTCGGAACACATCATCACCCAGGGCTATCCATCGCGTGATACTGCCGCCTGACACGACAAGCTCAGAATCCGAAGCGCTTACCTCAACGCCAGCCACCAGCATGGTGAGCTTTTCAAAAGTAGAATGATTGCGCCTGAGTGAAAGATAGGTCCCTGCATACGGTTCCAGGTCTACGTTTGCAGCTTCGGGTGGCGCTGGTAAAAAATCGCCGCCGAAAAAGTGATCAACAAACCCGGCAATCAGGCGGCTGCGAGCGGCTGATCCGGGATCTGAGTTAAAAGAGATAAACACACCAAGATCGAGATCAGGATAGAGAGACAAGTTGGAATGAAACTGATTGACGTCTCCTCCATGCCCATAAATTTTCAGTCCTTGTCGATCCGCTCGATAAAAGCCGTGCAACATCGGCGATATCTTGTTGTGGGGTGCAAACAAGGGTTCTTGCATTTGGCGAGCCGTTTCCGGCGTTAAAATACGTCCCTCCCCCAAGGCGCCATCATTCAGGTATGCCAACATGAAGCGTGTCATATCATCCGCAGTGGTACTGATATGTCCCGCCGGGAGTCCGCCAAAATATTCATAGTTGGATGCAACGTAGTTTCCACCCTCGAACTTATAACCTTTGGCATGGCGCGCCTTTAAGCGTTCTTCCATTATGATCTGAGTGTTGGTGCTGTTCATGTTCAGCGGCCCCAGAACATGCTGTTCCACGTAGTCCGACCAGCTCTGTCCAGTGACTTTTTCGATGATAAAACCAGCGATGTCGGTCCCATAGTTTGAATAAGATGCCTGTTGACCCGGTGGACGAACCCGAGCGGGCATGCGCGCAGCCAGATACTCGCCCAATGGTTTGAGATCTTCTGCCTCACGGGTGGTGCTACCCGTGCCCATTTCTTCAAACCCGGGGGTATGGGTCAGTAAGTGCCAGATACGAATGGGTTCTTCGTAAGTGGCCGGCAGCTCAAAATCAAGGTATTGGTCAACCGGATCATCCAGACTCAGACGACCCTGCTCCGCCAGCTGCATGATGGCTGTCCAGACAAAAGGCTTGGAGATCGATGCAATACGAAACAGCGAATCATCAGGATCTGCGTGTTTACGTGCCTCCAAGTCTGCAAAACCGTAGCCGCCCTTGAACAGTACTTCACCCTGATACACCACACTGATGACCGCACCAACGATCTTATGTTCCTGCTGTTGCAACGAAAACGCCGCATCAAAGAACTGTTGGACGTGGACTGCATCCAGCGTCGGCCGGTCAACAACCACCTCCGCAGGCGTGGTGCAGGAAAGACAAAACAAGGTAAGCAACAGTACAAATCGCATGACACTCTCGGAATGAACAACCTGGTCATTCTGGCATGAATTGTCGTAACCTACATGCTGTTTCTATCAGTCAAAAAAACCAGGAACCTCACATGCCAACCCAAGCAGAAAAATGTCAGGCTTTTGCAGACCTGCACGGTCAGCGCGAAGCTTTTATCATCGCCAACCCATGGGATGCAGGGTCGGCCCTCATGTTGCAAGGCCTGGGATTCAAAGCTCTGGCCACCTCCAGCGGAGGATTTGCTCTTACTCTCGGCAAAGCAGATGGCCAACCCACCCTGGACGAAAAACTCGCCCATTGCCGTGCAGTCGCCTCGGTGACCGACATCCCGGTCAGCGCCGATTTTGAAGATGGATTCGCCCAGGCCCCCGAGGACGTCGCCAGAAATGTCACGGCGGTGATCGCAACCGGTGTGGCCGGATGTTCGATCGAAGACTTTGATCGGAGCACCCAGCAGATGTACGAACCCACCGAAGCCATCGAACGCGTTGCGGCTGCGGTTGAAGTATCGAAAGACGCAGGCATCGGCTTTATGTTGACCGCACGCTGTGAACATTTGCTACGTGGGGGCACCGACCTTGATCAGGTGATTAACCAATTGCAGGCTTACGAGGCAGCAGGCGCTGATGTGCTTTTCGCTCCAGGCATCAAATCTTTGCACGACTTGAAGACCATCACCAGCGCCGTCAACAAACCCTTTAACGTACTGGGAGTAATGCTCCCTGGAGCCAGCCTGGAAGAGCTGCAGGAAGCTGGTGCTCAGCGCGTCAGTATCGGCGGGAGCCTACCCTTCGTTGGCGCAAAACCGATTCTGGAAAGCTGCCGACGCATGCTGAACGATGGTCGATTTGACTGGGTAGCCAACAGCGCACCCTACGCAGAGCTGATGAAGCTGATGCAAGACAACCCAAAATGACCATGCCCAGAATTCGGACAACGCCAGCGTGCGGATGCACCCTTATCATGCCCCGAGGATGCGCTTTTGGAAGAGTATTCGCCCTGGCGACCCATCTTTGCTGACGGCTAGATCAAATTGACCGTGTGTCGCCCCGCCTCGAAACAGCGTACAATTTGTGGTGAAACAGGAGAGGATAGACGATGAACCTAACCCTAGACCCTAAGATCACCTCAGCCCCATTGGATCAGATCGACGTTAGTCGACCGGAACTATTCAAGAACGATACCTGGGGGCCCTGGTTTGCCCGACTGCGGAATGAGGCACCCGTACACTATCTGGCCGATAGCACAAACGGTGCTTTCTGGTCGGTCAGTTCTCATGAACTGATCAAAGAGGTGGATACCAATCATCTTGTGTTCTCATCCGAAAAAGGCGGGATCGCTATTCCCGATCCAATCGTGATTGAAGGCCAGGTCCAGGCCAAAAGCTTTATTACCATGGACGAGCCGGAGCATGCACGCACCCGCGGGGCTGTGTCTCCCACTGTCGCGCCTTCCAATCTTGCTGAATTCGAGCCCCTGATTCGAGAACGCGCCGCCGATATATTGGACAACCTACCCGTTGGTGAAACCTTTAATTGGGTGCAAGAGGTCTCGATTGAGTTGACCGCGCGAATGTTAGCCACCTTGTTTGACTTCCCATATGATCAGAGAGCGAAGCTGATTCACTGGTCCGACATCACGACGGCAGTTCCTCAGGTCACCGGTGACGATTCTATTGATATGCAAGGACGCTACGATGAGCTGATGCAATGTGCGGGCGCGTTTTATCAGCTGTGGATGTCGAAAGTTGGTCAACCACC
Source organism: Pseudomonadota bacterium (assembly GCA_039028095.1). GTDB lineage: Bacteria > Pseudomonadota > Gammaproteobacteria > Pseudomonadales > Azotimanducaceae > UBA4421. The sequence continues at coordinate 139,237 of JBCCIU010000004.1, read as the reverse complement.
GTCGTTCGATCTCATCTCTATGCTGCAGAACAACCCGGAAACTGAAAAAATTAACGAAGATCCGGAGCTATTTCTAGGCAACCTATTGCTGCTGATTGTAGGCGGTAACGACACCACAAGAAACAGCATCAGCGGTGGTTTAATCGCGTTGAATAAATATCCGGAAGAGTACGAAAAACTGCGCAACAATCCTGCTTTGATCCCCAACATGGTGGCAGAGATGATCCGTTGGCAGACGCCGGTCATTCACATGCGCCGCACTGCGCTGGAAGATTATCAACTGGGAGACAAGCTCATCAAAGAAGGTGACAAAGTCATCATGTGGTACCTGTCGGGTAATCGAGACGAATCAGTATTCGAAGATGCGGACCGACTGATCATCGACCGACCTAACGCTCGTGCGCACGTATCCTTCGGGTTTGGCGTCCACCGCTGCATGGGTAATCGGCTGGCCGAAATGCAGCTGCGAATCCTGTGGGAAGAAATCATGCAGCGCTTTCACAAAGTAGAAGTTGTGGGTGAGGTCGAACGTCTACCCAACAACTTCATCCGCGGTATCAAGGACGTTCCAGTCCGCCTGCACCCGCATTAGAGACAACGATAAAGCGCATCAACCAAAGCCCGGTGCTGATCGCCTAGACCAGCGCCGGAGTTAAATCGATTGGGCGTATAGCCATAGGACAGATTGTTTAGCGGATCTGCAAATGCGGCATACCCCCCCGCGCCAGCAGAACCTACGTTACCTTCACGCCCCCAATAGTTGAAATCGATGTTCAACAACAGGCCCAGCGACACTCGGAAGTCGTTGCCAAACTTAGCATCGGAGTGGTGCCACTGTTCTTCAGATGCTGCCGCGATAATCTCAGGGGTGAACAGTTGTACACCGTTGTAGCTACCCTGATGCGCAAATGGAGCGAAGAGCTTGGCTAATCCCAGCCCGTTTGAAACCCCGCCACCAGAGGGAAACACGTATCGTGTGAGCTCCTTGCCGGTGATCTGGGTCGGCATTGGGGTAAACATGGCGAGCGTATCGTCGTTGATCAATCCTCCGTTCATCAACTCGTTATTGGAATTGCCAATCTGCTCCACAACGCGTTCGATGTTGCTGTCATCCACTCCCAACAAATAATCAGCACCCAATGGCATCGCCATTTCTTCGTGAATAAACTGCTGAATCGGACGTCCATCGATGCGGCGCACCAGTTCACCTGTAATGTACCCGATGGTGATCGAGTGATAAGTTTCATCCGTACAGATCGGCCAGTTAGGAGCCTGCGCGGCAATTTTTTCGATAAAACGATCCCAAACAATCGCATCTCCCGGTTGCGCACTGTCGATGACTGCAAGCGATGCGCGGTGGGAAATAGCTTGTCGGACGGATACCTGTGCCTTACCCGACGCTGCAAACTCTGGCCAATACTTCGCCACCGACGCGTCGTAATCCACCAAGCCGCGAGACGCCAGGACATGCAAAGCCATAGCAACGATCCCTTTGCTGACCGACATGCAGCAGACCAGAGTCTGTTCGTTCCACAGCTCATCTTGATGACGGGTGGTATACCCACCATATAAATCCACCACCGTGCGCCCTCTGTGAATTATGGCCACTCGCGCGCCCACCTCTCCACCGTGAGAAAAGTTTCTCTCAAATGCCATTCGCACGGGCTCAAACTGTTTGTCACAAATGCCGGCTATGGGCGTACTCATCATGATCACTACATAAAGAAGATGGGATTAGCGTACACTTTAGCTTTAACTCGCATCAACCTGGGAGAGAACATGGATATCGCCGACAAGTTAGCCATCAGTGAGCTGCTTTCTCGTTCAGCCTATGGTCTGGACGCAAAAGATCTGGATCTTTTGCAAGGCTGTTTCACAGAAGACGCAAATTTCACCCTCACCATTGAGGGCGTCCCCGAGGCGTCAAAATTCACCGGCCTGAAAGAAATTATGGGGTTATTCACCGGCGCTTTAGAAGTTCAAACAGACGAGCGCAAACATGTGTTATCAAACCTGTGGTATACCGACGAAGGCGATCAGAAGGCAGTCGTGTTGTCTTACTTGTCACTATTTGCTACCGAAAACGGTGAAACGAATCTCATCACAACCGGTTTATATAAGGATACGGTACGCAAAGGTGATGACGGTATCTGGCAGGTTGTAGATCGCAATCTAACTTTAGATCGTCCCTATTGACCTGATCCGATTTCCGCTAGGGGTAGCCTGGCGGGTATTTTATTTCCAAAGGGGGACAGTGTTCTGGCTGAGGTTTTGGCCCACGTAATTCAATCGCGCCAACCAGCTCCACAAAATTGCCATCTGGGTCGATTATATGAACTATCCCTGTGTCGTCTTCCCCGGTCCCGGTACAACAAGCCGCGACTTCAGATAGGAAAGGCACGCCCTGTGCCTGAAGCACGGTCACGGCGCGATCCAGATCCGAAACCAGGACCGCGATGCGACTGATCCCGATATGGTTTATGGGTGGGGGATATGGCGGTTCCGAGTTAAACGGGCTAAGCCACTGAGTTAATCGCAGTTGATGCCGATCGCCTCTATCAATGCTGATTACAACCGTATTCTTTTCAAAACCGCCAGCCAGACCATAGGCTGAGCCGGCTGCCACATCACCCAGTGCCTGTTCAACTGGCCCGTTTGGGGTGTAGCCAAGCCGCCGATAGAATGCTAATGACGTCTCCAGATCGCTGACATTGATAGCAACGTACGGCATGTCGTAAACCCCCATCTCGCTATCGTGCGTCCCCGCTGAGGCATCACCTTCAATAAGTCGATATAACACACCGTCAGGATCGCGGAAAAAGACAAAACGATGTCCGACTTCGCCATGGGGCTCAGACAACAGTTCGGTACCCATCATGACAAGCGTGGCCACATCACGGTCAAAATCGGCCGTCGCAAGTGCGGCATAGGCAGCGCCAAGGTGATTGGGCAGTTCGTATGGGGGATCTGGATTAAAAGGCGTTTTAAACTGCAGCAAGTCTATGGATGACGGATTGGGTGCCCCTGGCAGTGCCATGACCTCGCCCTTCGCCAGCTCATATTGACACAGATCAAACATCCCAAGGGCGCGCGCCATGGCATGAGTATTGGTGAGCGGGAACCCCGTCACTCCTTGCGTGTAACCCAACTTCCGATAAAACTCGCGCGACCGATCAAAGTCCGGGGTGTGAGTCGCAAAGTGGATTCGAGCCAATAAACCGATGTCATCTGAGGCCAGGTTTTGCAGTCGCGGCGCCTCCATCTGGAGGGTGGACGTGGTGGCCACTTGACTAACCTCACGCGCGCACCCGAACAAAATTAGCGTTAATAAACATAGGGTTATTCGCATTTTTTAACCTTCAAACTGGAAAACCGGTACGGTGATGTCATCTGACCAGGCTCTGAACGCGACGCGCACCGATGCACCAACCTGCAATTTCGGATCATCGGGGTCGGCCAATTCCAGGTGACTCATCATCCTGACCCCTTCTTCTAGATCGATCAGGGCGACCACATAGGGTCCTTCGTAGGCTTTGGATACGCCTCGTCGCACTACCGTATAACTCGCGATCGACCCTCGACCAGATACCTGACGCCATTCGAGGTCTGTAGATCCGCAGGTGCTGCAAACCACCCGCGGGTAGAATTGATAGTTCGAGCAGGCGTCACAATACTGCACCTTGAGCTCACCCTTTGCACATCCATCCCAGTAGGCTTGAGAGGCTGCGGTGGGCCGCGGTTGAATCTTTGTCACTTCCTCAGCCACGCTCAGTCCCAAGAATCAGAGTGGCATGGCTGGACATGATGCCCCCTTGTGCATGCACCAATGCGGTTTGTGCGTCCTGGACTTGCCGCCCATTTGCGCAACCGCGGAGCTGCCAAACCGCTTCGGTGAGCGCGAACATCGCGCCCGGATTGCCGGGATGGCAGTGGGATAACATTCCGCCATGGGTATTCACAGGTAGTTGCCCCCCAGGTCGGGTGGCACCGCTGCGCACAAAAGCACCTCCCTCACCCTTTTTGCAAAAGCCCAGGTCCTCGAGCTGGACCAGGACCGTGGGCGTAAAGCAGTCATAGATTTGTGCAAAATCTATATCACTGTGGGTGAGCCCGGCCTGGGCAAACGCGGCTTGACCCGATTGTTTTGCAGCTGATGTGGTCAAATCTGCCGCCTGGCTGATATGTTCATGGCTATGACCTTCGCCTGCGCCCAGCAGGTAAACTGGTCTATGCGGGAAATCCTCAGCTCGCGCCTCGGAGGTCACCACGATCGCTGAACCGCCGTCTGAGACCAGCGAACAATCCAGCAGATGCAGGGGGTCTGCGATCAATCTTGAATTCAGCACTTCGTCAACCGTGATGGCGTCTCTCATCTGGGCGGTCGGGTTTTGCATGGCATGTAACCGGCCAGAGACTGCCACTTCTGCGAAGTCTGCCTGAGTGGTACCAAACTGAGCCATATGTGCCGTGGCAATCAACGCGTAATAGGCAGGCACAGTAGGACCATAAATCTGTTCAAACTGAGGATGTCCGGTGGAGGATTGAGTTAACATGGCCTGCTCGCGCGTCATGGAACTGCGCAAACTATCCGCCATGCTGATCAAAATTGTGTTCGCCAGGCCCGCCTGAATCGCAGCGGCAGCATGAGCCAACACCGAAAATGTGGTTCCGCCACCGGTGTTGACCGTCATGCACATGGGCGGGAAAATTTGCAGGTATTCAGCCATAGCCTCGGCGTGATACATGATCGGTTCCGCCATGGCATTACATGTGATCAACCCATCTACCGCAGATTTTTCCAAACCTGTATCTCGCAACGCCAGAAGCCCTGCCTCTACGCAGAGTTCCATGGGGCTCTTACCAGGCACAACCCCCACTTCGGTATCGGCGGCGCCGACAATGGCAAGCTGTGCGCTCATGCGGAGAGCTCGGCTGTCGCAACCCCTGGCGCAATCACGTCACCTGATTCGTTTTTGATAAACACCTCAATGGTGATGCGACTACCTTCTACCAAGGTCACCGTTCCGCCAGCGGTAAGGGTTTCACCGATATAGCTGGCTGCTCGATTAGAATATTCGATTTTTGTCAATCGTCCCGAATCGCCCAGCCAAAGCTCTACCGCCTGATTCAGCCAATCTCCCAACAGCGGACCGGCAATGACCAAACCTGGATAGCCTTCGACCTCTTTTGCATAGGGCTCATCAAAATGAATGCGATGTCCGTTCCACAACGCAGCGTTGTATAACATCAATTGCACATTGTCAGGGGTATGTTGGTGTTCTGGCAGTTGATCCCCCACAGAAACCTTCATCGCAATATCCTTGTGGTTTTTTCTCGAATCACCAGTTCGTTATTGTCGTTTCTGATCTCCATAACCACCTCATAAAATATAAGCGGTCCGGACCGGCCCTCCTTTTCGTAAATATCGGTCAGCGTTCTGATGCTGGTCAACCAATCTCCTGGGTAAATTGGCTTTAGATATTCGATCTCAAGACCGCCCGCCATTGCTCGCTCCAGCGGAAATTTCGGCAGTAACGTGTCGACCGACACACCATCCGGTGTCAGCTTGTCCAGCTCCACCACATCCCAGAACAGCGGCACGTGGAACATCGGAGGCGCTTCATCGCCATCCAGATACTTGCGCTGAGGATTGTTGGTGGCGATGGCATATTTGCGAATATCCCTGCGGGTAACAATTTCTCGGTGGGGCTCACTGCGTTTGCCGATGTTGGCCAATAACTCGGAGGTCAGCAGACTCATACTTTACGTGCCTGTTTTTGCCAGTATGGATCTCGGAGTGTGCGCTTGAGAATTTTACCCGTGGGCGCTTTGGGTAAGTCGTCTACAAAGTCTATCGATTTGGGCTTTTGGTAGGACGCCAGATGTTGCGCGGCTGTGTCGATGATCTCCTGCTCTGTGGCAGATTCACCAGGCTTTAACACAACCACAGCTTTGACTGCTTCACCCCATTCCTCGTCCGGAACACCAAACACCGCCGACTCCAATACCGCGGGATGTTGATGAACTGCCGCTTCAACCTGAGTACTGTAGATATTTTCGCCACCAGAAATGATCATGTCTTTTGCTCGATCGACGATAAAAACATAACCCTCTTCGTCCCAGGTCGCCACATCACCTGTCCACATCCAACCGTCTCTAATCGTGTCCTGGGTCAGCTGGGGTTTGCGCCAATAGCCCACCATGTTCGCTTCAGAGCGGATCACAATCTCGCCTGGAGTTTGGCTGTCTTTTGGCACCTCACGCCCAGCCTGGTCTAGCAGTTTCACGGAAGTCACAAAACCTTCTCGACCACAGGAACTCAAGCGTTCTGGATGATCTCCACCAATGGCTCTGACATGGTCTTCCTGGGACAGGAAGCACATGGTCATACCTTCGGTCTGACCGTACCCCTGTATCAGCGTGCACGGAAACTTATCTAAGGCTGCAGCGACGACGTTGTGGGGCATGGGACCACCACCATATTGGATGTTTCGCAGACTGGATAAATCAAACTCAGCAAACTTCTCGTCTGCCATCATCCAGTTGAGCATTGTGGTGATGCCCAGAAAAGCAGAGACCTTCTCCCGCTCGATTACTTCAAGGGCAGTACGCGCGTCAAAATTGATTAAAACAACCGGGCATCCGTGGGCCATGTAGTTCATTGCCAAACCCACGGGGATATGAAACATCTGACCGGTCAGCATGTACACATCACTCGGCACAATGCGTTCAGCCACCGTTTGGTTGAGCATACCCATGAAGAGTGATTTGTGTGTGTGCAGTGCGCCCTTCGATTCTCCTGTCGTGCCACCCGTATAAAGGATAAGCACCGGATCATCACCACCGATCTGGTCGGACACAGCTGGTTCGACGACCGAACCCTGGGCCAGGAGGTGTTCATACGAACCATCACTGTCAACGCCAAACAAAGCGACCTTGGGCACCAAATCGCTCAGCTTACGCGCCGCATCAGCGTACTCACCAGACGCCATCAGCACGGCAGGCTCTCCATCTTCGATGATCCGCCTGATTTCTATATCCCCCAGCCGCCAATTCAGGGGTTGGGCAATAAGACCCACGCGAGCGCAGGCAAAGTAGATTTCCAGGTATTCAATACAGTTCTTGGAGATGATGGCAACTCGATCGCCCTTGGTCAGACCCTGGTCCAGCAGCGCGTTTGCGAGCTTGACGACTCGTTGATCCAACTCGCCGAAAGTGATTCTACGATCGTTGGGGATGTCGATCAGCGCCTGCCTGGAGGGTGCAGACCTGGCGGTTTTGGCCGGAATAAATCCTATATTCAACAGTTCAACCTCGTAATTTGGGGAGCACCTCTTCAGCAATATAGCGCATGCGCGCACTACCCGATTCAAGGGATTCACCTGGAAACTGTGCCCAGAAGTGGATATCGCTGATCATTGGATAAGTGTCAATCAGCTCACGCAGCTTGGCGATCGCCAATTCCGCATCCCATAGTTCGTAAAGACCGTTTTCAACCGCTGCTTGCGCCGTTTCAAATAACGGAGTTTCTTCAGGCGGGCCAAACGCCCCCCACTTAATATATTCGTTTGATTGATACAGGATGTGGTCGCCGATTCGCGCAGCCTCAGCCTCAGGGTCCGGCGCAATGATCGCCCAACAGCCCAATACCGCGTTTCCGTCCCCCGGCGATTTACCCTGGGCGGCGAGCGCTTGGGCATAAAGATCCAACCCAATGCCACCTGTACATAAGAATCCATCCCCAATCCGCGCCGCTCGGGCGATCGCGGGTTCAGCCATACCGCCCAACAGCAGCTGTGGTTTGATGACGGGTGCCGGCGTAATTTTCAAATCACCTACGCTGAATCGCTTACCAGAAAAATTAACCGCCTCGCCAGCCCAACCACGTCGGATAATCTCAACGCCCTCTTCCATCATTGAGGGGCGATGCGATAGCTTGCGGCCAAACTGATCAAACTCAAGCTGTCGATAACCAATACCCAAGCCCAGATCAAATCGGCCACCCGTCGCCAGAGATAGTGTTGCTGCATCTTCTGCAAGGCGGACTGGGTCATGCAGCGGTAACAGCATCAGGTTGTTGCCGATGCGTAAACGCTGGGTGTGCGCACCAATCGTGGCTGCCAAAACCAGTGGTGATGGGGTATAGCCATCCTCACAAAAGTGATGTTCCGTCAGCCAGATTGAATCAAACCCCATGTCTTCAGCTTCGCGAATCTGCGCGAGTGTCCCGGTATAGAACGCATCAAAAGGTTCCTGCCAGGGTAGCGGGTTACGAAAGTCATACCACAGACCAAAATTCATCCAATTTCTCCAACAAACTCATTTAAGGCCACGAGGTATTCCTCCCGCGCTTCGATAAAGGGTGCATGACCGACACCAGCGAACTCTACATTGCGAGCCCGCGGGTGTTGTTCACCCACCCAGCGACAAATAGCCGGCGCGACAAAGCCATCTTCGCTGCCGAAAATGGAGACTATGGGCACATCCAAACCGAGTAACATCTCCCGCTGGTCTGAGGTTGCCAATTCGCCCAAGGTGGCACCAGCAAGCGGCGAGGCCTGCAAAAATATCTGATAGAACCACTTTTCAACATTCGCACCCACTTCTTTGACGCACACAGCCTGGCTTAATCCTTGAAGAAAATCGATGCGATTGGTGTGGTAGGCGAGAACAGTACCTGCGACATCGTCCGCGGTGCCACCATGTTCGAAATCGGGCTTTTGCGTGTAGACAGGTGTTGCGCCACCGGTGAGGACCAGGCCTGAACACCGACTACCGAGCTTTGCCGCGGCATCAACTACCACGGCGCCTCCCAACGACCATCCGTTCAGAATTGCCCTGTCGATTTCCAGATGGTCAAGCAGAGCGACAATGTCGTCGGCAATCGCACCAATGCTCATGTCATCAAACGTTTTATCGCTGCGACCACAGCCCCGATGGTCTATGGCCACGATGCCAAGTCCGGATGTATGCAGATCTGCCAGAATCGGATCCCAACATTGGGTACTCATACCCCACCCATGAACCAGGAACATCACTGGTCCGGTTGTCGCTGCACGCCGATAGTCTTCGAAATATATCTGTCGCCCACACGTCGTCTGCAGATATGCCATCTTCCCCCCGAACTTTTCTACAACAGCCAGAGTATGTATCGAAACCCCGCACCTGTCACGGTACCTGGTTGAACATTGCTTCACTTATGCGCAAACTCAATCTCGAAACTGAGGCACCACCAGCGGGGGTAGAAGAACATGACGGCGTCATCTCATCAGGCGGACTACGATGTCATTGCGATCGGAGCGGGCTTTGCGGGTTTAGCGACCATTCATTTTATGCGGGAGGCAGGTCTGTCGGTCAGGGTCATCGACCGCGCCACCGACATTGGTGGCACTTGGACCTGGAATCGTTACCCCGGTGCGGCCACGGATAGTGAGAGCTTCTATTATTGCCTGACTTTCTCCAAGGAGATTCTACAAGAGTGGCGATGGTCTGAACGGTACGCCGGCTGGGAAGAAACTTTGCGCTACATGCATTTTGTTGCGGACAAGTGTGACATGTGGCCCAACATCCAGTTGAATACCGATATTGTCAGTGCTGACTACCAGGAAAGTTCCGGCTTATGGCAGCTGACCGATGGCAACGGCGCAACCTACACCTGCAAGTACTTCGTCAGCGCCATGGGTATGATCTCTCAACCGGTTATGCCGGACCTCAAGCGCATCGACCAGTTTAAAGGACCCTGCTTTCATTCCTCACGGTGGCCCCAGGAAGGCTTAGATTACGCAGGCAAACGGGTTGGCATTATCGGGTGTGGAGCGACCACCGTACAGATGCTTCCGGTTCTTGCCCAAAAAGCTGCCCAGGTTACGGTGTTTCAACGCACACCAAATTTTGTCATGCCCGCGGTACAAAAGCCCATCACAGATGAGTGGGAGGCCGAGATCAAAAACGACTATCAGGCCATCATCGATAAGTGCCGCAATCACGTGTTTGGCATGGCGTTTGATAGTCCCGTGGGCCGCAATATTGCAGACACAGACCCGGCAGAAGTCCAAAGGGTCCTGGAAGAACATTATCCACGGGGCAGTTTCTCGTTCGTGTTTGAGACATTTGATGACTTGTTGGGCAACGCAGATTCAAACGACGCCATCTCCGATTTTCTGCGGGCAAAAATCCGTGAAAAGGTGAACGACCCGGCAACCGCGGAACTGTTGACTCCAACGGGGTACCCATTGTTTGCCAAGCGCCCACCTCTGGATCACGGATTTTACGAAGCATTCAACCGCGACAATGTCGCCCTGGTAGACATTAAGGATCGAGAGCCCATCCAGGAGATTACCGCCACCGGCATTTTAACCAGCGAAGCAGAATACGATTTTGACATTATCGTACTGGCCACCGGATTCCAGGCCTACACTGGCGCATTAGAAGCCCTCGATATCCGCGGCAGGGAAGGATTGCTGTTGCGTGACAAGTGGCAGGACGTGTCCGGGTCAATTATGGGCGTGTTTGTGGCTGAGTTTCCCAACATGTTTATGATTACCGGACCGCAAGCACCGTTTGCCAACCTACCCACCTCCATCGAGCAGAACGTTATGTACATTACTGACTGTATCAAGAAGATGGAGGCTGAGGGTCATGACCTGTGCGAGCCGAGCCAGAGCGCAGAAGATGAATGGGTAGCCCACACCGCCGAGATCCACGAACAAACACTAATGGCCCAAGGCGACAAGGTGAACTCTTGGATGATGGGGGCAAACCTGAAAAACAAGAAACCAAGGGTGCTGATCTATTTTGGCGGGGCCAACGTGTACTACGACAAACTGCGCGAGTCCGTAGAACAGGGTTTCCCGGAGATTCAGTTCAGCAGCTTGGCCAGCTGACACGGGATCGAGCGAGTGTCATAGGGGGGTGAAATGACCGAAGCAAAACAACCATACGAACCAGTGGTTCCTGAGTCGACCGAGGATATCAATTTCCTGAGCCACGGCATTCAGAATTGTCCCTATCATGCTTACCACACGCTGCGTGAAAAAGCGCCTGTATGGCAGGATCCAGTGACTGGTTTTTTTGTGATCACCCGTTTCGAAGACATCAGGAACATCCTGCTCGACCCGAAACGCTTTGTGAATAGCATGCAAGGCGGGCAAAACTCGCGCAGCAGCCTGGACATGGAACGCGCCCAGCGTATGCAAACCCTGTATCGAGAAAAAGGCTGGATTCCAGCGCCCACCCTGGCCGGGCGTGACGACCCGAATCACAAAGAGATGCGGGCCATGTTCAATGAGGCATTCAGGCCTAAAAAAATTAATGCCATGGACCCGTTTGTCGAAGAGACGGCCTACAAGCTCATAGACGCCTTTATCGATGAGGGACGCTGTGATTGGGTAAAACAGTTTGCTGTACCGCTACCCCTGATCGTTATCGGCAGGCAAGTCGGCGTACCCGAAGAGGACATTTGGAAAATCAAAGCGTGGACCGATGCCTGGGTTCAAAGATTGGGATTGATGCAGACCGAAGAGGAAGAACGCTGGTCGGTAGAAATGGAGATCGAGGCGCAACATTACTTCCAACCTAAATTCGAAGCGTTGCGTGAGAACCCCGACGATTCGCTACTGTCCGAGATGGTGAATCGAATCATTCCTGAATGGGGCCGTCCATTGAATGACAACGAACTCCACGCGGAGATGATGGCGGACACCTTTGTGGGGGGTTCTGAAACCACCACCAACGCAATTGCTTACGGTGTAAAACTACTCATCGAAAACCCTGAAACCTGGGGCCAGCTAAAATCAGACCCTGACAAGTACCTGAAAACCTTCTGCGAAGAGGTGCTGCGCCTTGAAGGTCCTGTACAAGGATTGTTTCGCATGACTGCGGAAGAGGTTGAGCTACATGGGGTCACCATTCCGGCGGGCTCGATGATCAACATCCGCTACGCAGCCGGCAATCGCGACGAGCGTGAATTCGAATGTCCAGCTGAGATAGATCTGGAACGCAAAAAGGCGGGACGCCATCTGGGATTTGGCTCCGGCGTTCATCACTGCCTGGGCGCACCGCTGGCCCGCAGAGAACTCTACTGGTCCTTCAAAGCACTGTGCGATCGTATAGAGAGCATGTCCTTTATTCAGGGCCACAACACGTTTGAGCAAGCCCCCAGCTTCTCTCTGCGCGCACTACAGGAACTGAACATAGAGTTCAGCAAAGCCTAGACCAGGCGGGACACACACTTTTGACCTGGCCGAAATCCTACTTGCCAATGCGATGTATGCTCACAAGCTTGCGATCCTTCATCTTCTTTTGATCAGCGATTGCTTTATTTAACCTGGGGCGATGACTAAACCTCGCTCCCACTACGTCAATTACGAAGAAGTAAACATCTACCACCTCACCACAAGAACTACCCGGCGCTCTTGGCTGTTCGGCATCGATCCGCTCACCGGACGAAATCACAACCACCGCAAAGATGTTCTGATAAACCGGCTCAAACACCTCACTAAGTACTTTTCGGTCAAGATAATGGGCTACTCAATCATGAGTAACCACTTCCACCTTGTGGCGCGATATGACCCGACGGAAGCTAGAAGTTGGTCTGATGAAGAAGTCGCAAGGCGTTGGTGCGCCGTGTTTAACGGAAGGCCATTTACCGAAAGTCACCTGGGGGCAGATAGAGTTGACGACTTTATTTTCAGACAAAAACTCAAATATCACGAAATTCTGGCAGACGCCGACCGCCTGGAAAGGTGTCGCAATGCGCTGGGCTCACTGTCTCACTTTATGCAACATTTGAAGCAGCCATTTGCGGTCTGGGCAAATCACGAAGACGACTGCAAGGGTCACTTCTTCGAGTCACGTTTTTACTCTGGCATCCTCTTGTCGAAAAGCGACTTGCTGGCGTGCATGGCTTACGTGGATCTGAATCCTGTTGAGGCCAATATGGCTGACACACTGAGAGAGGCCAAACACACCTCAGTTCATGAGCGAATGAGTGAATACCGGTTCAACGCAGACGATATGGAAGCCTATCTTGCTCCCCTCTGGGTGGTATCCTCAAAAGAAGCTGAGATAAGAATCAGCGTAAGAGAATACGTTGAACAACTGAACCTATGGATCGCCTACAAAATCGAACCAGCTGCCGCTTTATTGGACCGAATGGAATCCTGGATGGCACGACTAGTGAATCGAGAGCGTAGCAAAACCAAAATTCCCGCCCCATTCTTTGATTACCCATAATCGTTAAAGGTTCCCACTGAGCTGAGACACAGTTTTCGCGCGTAAAAGTAGTTTATTCAGACATCGCCCACAGTAGATCCAGCCCCGAACCATAGACAAGATGACCATTCCTACCTTTTGAGACTCGTGTCGATCTAAAACTGCCGTTATCAATAAACTTGTTTAAAAACTCCACAGCAGCGCGTGGCACAACTTGTTAATATCTGTGTCCAAAACATGCCTTTGATCTCTGCCGCAATGTTCGTCACAATCAGAAGTTGGGCGATCGTCATGTAGTTTTTTGACCAGCTGTACGCCCTGGGGGATGCGCGTAGTGGTTGCAACCAGATATCACGCCAGAACCGTCATTATCGAGTCATTAATGGAGAGTAATATGACAAGATCGCAAACCTATGCGGCGTTAGCCGCAATGGCGACAATGTTATCAACAACATTGTTCAGCCTTCCTACTTTGGCAGAAGAGTTGGTACTGGAAGAGGTGGTTGTTACCGCATCCAGACGCGGTACCAGCGATATTTTGACCACACCGCTTTCAATCACCGCGCTTGACGGCGAAGAAATCGAAAAGTTTTCTATCAGAGACCTTAATGACATCGCAAAGTCAGTTCCCGGTCTGTCTTCCGGCACCGTCTCTGCCTTCAAGTCAGCTCAATTTGCCATGCGCGGTGTATCTGAAACCACGATCATCCTCTATAAAGAATCGCCTGTGGGCGTGACGATGGACGATTTTGTGGTACCGCATATTCAAACTTCAAATCTGGAGATGTTCGACATCGAAACCGTGGAAGTGCTGCGCGGACCACAAGGCACCCTATTTGGCAAAAACACCACCGGTGGCGTGATCAACGTGAAGACCAAGCGCCCGATCCTCAACGAAAACTCGTTGGACATTCGTGCCCACGCCGGTGACTTTGGTACACGCAAATACAACGCCGCACTAAACCTGGCCGCTGGCGAAACCCTGGCATTCCGCTTTGCCGGGATGATGCTAGATTCCGATGGCTTTTACGAAAACACTGCACCCTACGGCCCACTGACATTTGTTGACCCTGCGTTTGCGGGCCAAAGCGGCCGGGGCAATGGTCAGGACCTTGGTGGTGATGACGTCTTTTCGGGGCGCGCAAAAGTGTTGTGGGAACCGAATGATCGCTTCAGTTTGGTTGCTCAATACGAAGTCGTCCGGGACGACGGTGACACGCCACCCATTGTCAACGAATCACGACCCGGCTACACGTTCCCAGTGTGGGGCTATCCTGGTGTTACCAGTGGCGACCCTCTAGATCAAGCCGGTAACACGTTACGAGATGAGCTAGGCCTGCGTATGACCGATGGCCACCGCGTAGATATCGACGGGTTCTACGTCAACGTGGAATGGGATTTTAGTGATTCCTACACCCTTTATTTTAATGCCGGCAATCGTGATCAGGAATCTCGACTCCCCAGCTCCTATACAGGCACCACCGGTCCACAGTCCCTGTTCGACGCAACACGCGACGACAACCGGGAAACCAGCCAGTTTGAAGTGCGCTTGGGTTCTAACCTGGAAGGTCCATTCAATTTCACCACCGGACTTTTTTTCCAGGAAGACGAAACGGAGTTCTGCGTGCTTCAGGTTGTTGGCTTTCTGGACAACTTCTTTCTTGGTACACCTTCAGAGTTCTTTAATGAAAACCCATTGATCCTATGCAACGCTCAAGATGCTGAAGCTCAAGCCATTTATTTCGACGGCACCTACGATGTCACCGATCGATTGCACATTACGGCGGGTTTACGCTATACAGACGAAGAAAAAGACTGGGCCGGACGCCCCAGGGTGAATCTGTTTGCCCTGGACGGCGCACCAACCCTGGCCGACCTGGGCGAACCTATCGCCGCCGCAGACTTTGGTCGTTTCCCAACGGGTGTGGTTCGAGATAGCGAATCCTGGGATGAGCTGACCTACCGTCTCAACATCGGCTATGATTTTAACGATGACACTTTTGGCTTCTTCAGCTATTCGCGAGGTTTCAAGAGTGGTGGATACAATGACCAGCTGGGTACCCAGCTGAATCCAATCACACCGCTTGCTGCCCGCCCCACCGATCCGGAATTGGCAGACTCATACGAAGTGGGTCTAAAATTTTCATTCGCTGATGGCGCAGCAAGCCTTGCCTTGAACGCCTATTACGTAGAATACAGCGACGCCCAGCGAACATTTAACGTGTCGTTCCCAGGCGGTGGCCAGGAGACCCTGTTTTTCAACGCTGCGGAAATGACCGTTTCCGGCATCGAAGCAGAAGGTTCCTGGCTGATTTCAGACGGGTTAACCCTGAATTACAGTGCGTCCTGGATGGATTCAGAGTTTGATTCGTTTGAAGCAGATACCAATTTTGATGGCGTGATTGATATCGATCTCAGCGGGCAACCGGTCACCCGGGCCCCAGACCTCATGGCCAACGCGGACATCACCTACGAACACCAGATTGGTGACGGTCATCGTCTGGAGTGGAAACTGCGCGCTAGCTACGAAGATGACTCTGTAGCCAGTTATTCAGACGTATCCCCTCAGTTCAATACGACGTTGGACAGCAAGACATTGATTGATGCGAGTGTCACGTTCTATGACGCAAAAGATCGATTCTACGTGCGCGCTCTGGGTAGCAATCTGTCAGATGAACGATATCGCACAGGTTCGCTATCCGTTGCCACGCTGTGGATCATGTCTGCATACGGAGCACCTCGTTACTACGCTCTGGAAGCCGGAGTGAAGTTCGGCGGTAAGTAACGTCCACCTGAACGCCAGAAGGCAGCATTTGCTGTCTTTTGGCGCCTTTCTTACACTGGACATCCCGCCTGGCAAATGATTAGGTTAAATCTCATCAGATCATCCTGAACATCAGATGGTAGCGATCAGCCTAGAAGAAAAAGAGATTATCCAACGCATGCTAGCGCACTGTGCTGCTGGCACAACGGATATGGTGGAAGACGTCGGCTACCACCCGGTTTCCAACTATGCAGATCCAGAACGCTTGCAATTGGAGCTCGACACCGTATTTCGCAACTTCCCAATCATACTGGGGCATTGCTCCCAACTTTCAGAGCCTGGCGAATTCATCACCCATACCGCAACCGGCATCCCAATCCTGGTTACACGGAACAAACAAAGACAGATCAAAGCCTTCATCAATGTCTGTCGGCACCGTGGCATGATTGTCGCCCAAGCTGATCAGGGACAAGCCCTGACGTTCAGTTGCCCATATCATAACTGGACCTATGACTTGGACGGCAACCTGCGCGGCCTGCCACAGCCGACCGGCTTTGGCACCATCGACAAAACCAAACTCGCATTGGTTGAACTACCCGCGTTTGAGCGCTTTGGCCTGATCTGGGTAAAGCCGACAGCGTCAGAACAAACCATAGACATCGACCGGTGGCTTGCACCTATGGCCGAACAACTGTCCTCGTTAGACCTGTCCAAGCATGTGTTGTTTAAGACCTGGTCTATCGACACAGACATGAATTGGAGACTGGCGTTGGAAGGCTTTCAGGAGTGCTATCACTTTTGCTCCGCGCACAAGGATACCGCCTGTGCCGGCTATCTGAACAACCAGAGTGTGTTTCTGGATCAGTACCCGCACGTGCGTCACGCGGTACCACTGCCCAATATTTCTAAGTTAGCCAAGGTTCCCGAGGCAGATTGGCACTATCGCCCTCATTTCATGACTCAAAATTTTCTTTTCCCATGCAATTTTGCTCAAGTCATGACAGACCATGTGTATATTCATTCAATATTTCCGACCGGTCCAGGCAAGTGTGTTTTCAAATGCATGATGCTCATCCCGGAAGCGCCGGTTGATGATAAAGCAGCACGACATTGGGAACGCAACTACAACGTCGTTCGCACTGTCTTTGGCGAAGACTTTGAGATTGGTCAACAGATTCAAATGGGCTTAAACAGCGGCGCCAACGAACATTTTTTGTTTGGACGCTACGAATACGGACTGCACCTCGGTCGTCGCGCGATCGATGATGCGGTTGAGGGTAGATTAACTTGCCCAACGACAGCCTAATAATCAACCGAAAATCTAACCAAAATTATAAGGGGAGTGCCACGTGGAACTAGAGGGTAAGACCGCGTTTATTACCGGAGGCGCTGGTGGTATCGGATTAGCGATGGCCCAGGCATTTTTGTCAGAAGGTATGGACGTGGCCATCGCGGATGTAGACCCGGATGCCCTGGCCGATGCCGTAGCGCAACTATCGGGCACAAATGGCAAGGTAAAATCCTATCAATTGGATGTGACCAATCGCGATCAGTTTTCTGAAGTGGCAGACCAGGTCGAAGCAGACTTCGAAACGGTCCACGTGGTCTGCAACAACGCTGGTGTCTATCGTGGCGGCGTTATCGATTCGGTGACCTACGAGGACTGGGACTGGGTTATGGGCGTGAACGTTGGGGGCGTCATCAATGGCGTTCAGACCTGGATCAAGCGAATTCAGGAACACGGCCAAGGGGGTCACATCGTTAATACCGCCTCCATGGCCGGCATGGTGACCTCCCCGGGATTAGGTGTTTACAACACCAGTAAATTTGCCGTGGTAGGAATGACCGAAGCCATGCGAGACGACCTTGCGGAAAGCAACATCGGCGTTTCTGTTCTCTGTCCGGGCATGGTGAGAACGCGTATCTTGGAATCGGAACGCACCCGCCCCGATGTATTTGAGCCCAGCGACAACGAAGCGGTGAGTGCTGCCCAGGCGCACAGTGAGGTGATGAACATGGCCATGAATGCGGGTATACCTGCTGAAGAAGTAGCACAGCTTGTGGTAGCCGGCATCAAGGACAACCTGCTCTACCTGTTCCCACACCCGGAACTAAAACCGTCTACCCAGGCTCGTGTAGACGCCATTTTAGAAGCTTTTGGAGAACCAGATCCGGAGCGAGTAAAAGCCCAGGAGGAGTTTCTGGCAGCGCTTCTGAAAGATCAGGTTGCTGGGGAAGAAGACGGCAGAGCTTAGTCCGCAAGGAGGCCTTGAGTCTCATGGCCGTAAATCATCTTCACAAAGGGATCCAGGTTGGGCCCTCGACGCAGATGGTGCCCGCCATCCACGCTGAGCACCACCCCGGTCACCCAGGAAGACTCAGGGCCACATAAAAATCGCACGGCATTGGCGATATCGTTGGGCTGGCCGTTGCGGCGAATGGGCATACAGTCCATGTAGTCCTGATAAACCTCGTCGGTGGTCATTAGTCCCGCAGCGATTTCGGTATCGACCAGACCAGGACACACACTGTTCACCCTGATGTTACTCTGCCCCAGCTCATCTGCTGCGTTACGCACCAACATATCTATACCCGCTTTGCTGACACAGTAGGTACTCATGTTCCGGTGAGTGCGTACACCTGCAATAGAGGAGATGGTACAGATTGCCCCACCACCCGATCGAGCCATCGATTGTGCAGCATGCTTAATGGTGTAAAACGTACCCGTCAGATTGGTTTGCATCACCGAATCCCAAGTTTCGGTTTTTTCCACCATCACCGGCGCCAGAGACCCCTGACCTGCGTTGGCGATTGCGATATCCAAACCTTGCCCACCGGCGGCCAACGCAACAGCCTCAGCCACCGATGCCTCATCCCCCACATCCCCCGCTAAATAATTGACTTGACTGCTAGCGGCCAGATTCTGTAATTCTTCAACAGCATTTTTGAGCCGCTCTTCGTTTCGCCCCATGATCGTGACATGCGCACCATCCTGGACAAAGGCACGTGCGCACGCCAATCCAATGCCACTTCCACCACCCGTGACTAAAGCTCGTTGATCTTCTAGTGCGGTCATTGTCGACTCTCCTTAAATCTCATCACCGGGCTGATCCAAAAATTCAGACAGCCCATACCCGATCCGCTCGCCATCAAGGGTGTATTGCGTCATGCCTTCTCCAATATAGGTCACTTGTTCGGAGCGCCTGTTGCGAAGCGGGATATAGCCTTTTACCTCACCAACCACCTGGTGCTTGTCGCCATTCTCCAACGCCAGATCAGCCACCAGACCTTTGTGGAATCGCGTACCCTCGTGATACTCACTGGTCAAATTCAGCTCGGTGATCTTCAGAAATTCCTCACCTTTGTGGAACATCCCGCCGACGCGGTCCCCGATCACAGACAGCACCATCCCAAGGTCATCTCCATAGTTACCGGTAATCCAGCGATAAGAACGAATCGCCTGCCAGTAGCGCGGCCCCCAGGAATGATCGCGCAAACCGTGGCCAACTATCGTAATGGGCGCTTCGCCTTCGATGGCCAAAGTACCGTCTACCCGCATATGTTGTTCATAGTGCGCACGCGAAAATTCGTTGCCATCCCCAGGCTCTCCAACATGCCCGAACAACGGCCCAACGCCGTGGTGGGTCAGCTGCAAATTCACTTTTTTGAATGGATTTGATCGAAACGCCTGACTGGGATCTGCCATATCTTTTGGATCCTGGAGATAGAGCATGGCACCTTGATATGTCGTACGGATCTCCTCCCCGGGCGTCACCACCTCCACCAGTGCACCACCAGCATCCCAACCATTATTATTCGAAATCTCGGGCTTTTTATAATTGAACAACGCAGAGCCGTCGCTGTTGTAAACAATCACGGTCATCTCGGCATATCCTTCATTGGCCCGGTTGCCCATCCGAATGAACCCACCCCGGTTATGCGCAGGATCAAAAAAATTGAAGTACACCGATTCGTTAAAATTGGTTTCCGGCCCAAGCGGATGCGTGTAGTCATCCTCTGGTTTTACGTTACCGACAATTTTAGCCATGTTTCCCCCTTAAGCTTGTTTACGAGTCAGCATACCAAGAACAGGCCGATTCGCATGGGTTAATTGCCTCAGAAGAATTGCTGTATATGAGAATGGTTCTCAGGCAAAATTGGCTTATGGCAGCCATATTTAGCATTTTTTTGGCCGTCGCCTCCGCGGTCGTCACACATTGGAGCGTGCGCAATTTTCAGGGCACTACGCGCCTTGGTCTGTTCGCCTTCTCAATGGCACTTCTCGGGCTTTCCTTTGTTTGGGGGAATGCGTTGGGTGGCTTCTGGCCAGGAGTTTATACCCTGATCAGCATCTATTTCCTGACAACAGTGGCTACACCGTGGCTGCACCTGTATTGGGAGCGTCGTGATGTTGAGTAAGTCGCTTGTTGCAACCATCTTGAGTTTGCCTGCGACAGTAGCGGTCATTGGCGTCTTTTTAGTGACTGTCCCAGCACCCAGCTTGCACCTGCCTGCGCTGTTGATGGTATTTCCCATCTGGGTAGCCATCGCCTGTGGCGTCTACCAAATCCCAAAGACCAGCCATGCCGCTGCCGTTTTGGTCCTTATTGCCGTCAGCGGTTACGGCATCATCACCCTGCTCAAGTCAACCGGAGTAAGCGCCCTATGAGCCCTTCCACAATCAAAACGTTTTTGAGTGTTCACACCTGGACCGGGCTGGGTGCTGGTCTTGCTTTATTTATCGCGTTTTATACCGGCGCCATGACAGTTTTCTTCCATGAGCTTGAACATTGGGATGCATACACAGACAGCGTACCAGCCGCCCAAACCCAAGCTCAGGCTCAGACCCTGATTGACCAGGTTATGCTCACGGACCCGGGTGCGGCGCCCTCTTTTCGACTGTATCCATCCTCAGCCGATCATCCTGGTAACTCTGTTTACTGGTTTGAAAGACAGGAAGATGGAAATTTTGAAACCTATCAATATCGCATGGACGAACAGGGTGCGTTGAATACGACCGAAGACACCGCACATCTGGCAAGCTTTATTTATCGCTTACACTATACCGCTGGCCTACCCAGCAGTTTCGGACTGTACGTACTGGGCATCGTCTGTCTGATCTACGGTATCGCCTTGATCAGCGGCATCATTGTGTTTTTACCCAATTGGTTAAAAGATTTGTTTGTCGTACGAGAAGGCAAAAACAAAAAGCGCTTCTGGTTAGATGCACACAATGTGGTTGGTGTCATTTCGCTGCCTTGGCATTTCATGTTTGCATGGAGTAGCGCCGTACTCGCCATCGGTGTGTTTTTCCTAGCACCGTTCCAGTACGTTGTCTTCGAAGATGACATGATCGAAAAGTTTGGCGACGAATTGGGGCGCGTGATCGTCAATGAACCTGCGGGCGAAACCGCCTCAATGCTCGATGTGACTGAGATTATTCAGATCGCAAAGGAGCAAACTCCTAATATGGAAATCACCCAGTTGCGTTTTTCAAACTACCATGACGCCAACGCAACTGTGTCCGTCTATGGGGAATCTCATGTTGGCACGCTGACACCTTTCACCAACATCACAATGAATGCGAGCAGCGGGGAGATCATCAACGTTTCAAACCCAGCAGAAAGCAGTGCCGGAGCAACCTTCTATAATGGTTTGATTGCGTTGCACTTTGTCTCGTTCGGCGGCTTCACCGCCAAGTGGGTGTACTTCTTTCTGGGTCTTGCCGGTGCGTTCTTATTCTTCTCTGGCAATCTGCTCTGGATCGAAACCAGACGCAAACGTCGCCAGTTTGAACAACCAGGCACGGCGGTATTCCTCGCCAGGCTGACGACCGGCGTCTGCATCGGCTGCATGGCAGGCGTCTCAGCCGCATTCCTTGCCAGTCGTGGATTTGCAGAATTAGCAAATCGCCCGGATTTGACCGAATTGGCCTATTACATCGTGTTCTTCGTCTCTGTCGGTTGGGCATTCCTGCGACCGGTTGCCGCCGGCGCTAGAGATTTGCTCTACGCCTGTGCCGTGCTGACCACTTTTGTACCCGTATTTGACGTGCTATTTGTCAGTGGTTCCATATGGCAGCACGCCTTCACAGCCCATCTGCCACTGGTGATTGTGGATATTCTGGCAATCCTGGGCGCGTGGGCGTTCTGGGCTATGGCGAGACGTGTGGAAGCCCGTGCCCAAGCCGGAGATCCCAACAGCGTGTGGGCTGCTCCGGCCCAAGCGGCAAGCGTAGATATGTCCGCCGAGGTTCAAGCTTCTCGTTAGACACTCGCCCTATTGCACATGCGAAAAGCAAACGCGCCCAAGTAAAACCTCAGCGCGTTCGTTTTCCTAATGATGCGTAAGTGACGCGTCGTCTACTCGGCCTACATAAAGACTTCGAGCTGCAGGCCCACTGCCCGAGGCTTGTTGATCCGAAGAAACGGATTAGGACCAAAGGCAGCACTTGATGAAAATTTTCACGCTAAAAAATCTCTCTCTGGTGGTGTGTACATTGCTAGCCGCGAGCACACTTTATTTTTTTGATCATCTAAAAAATATCGGCTTGATCATTGACTACTTTGACACCTACGACCCTGAGCATATCAGCGAAAATTTTCGAAGCATGTATCAGCGCTATCCGAGCGCTCGCATAGAAAACAATGGAAAAACAATCAAACTGCCAAACGCCTTGAGAGATTTCCCTTTCCCCGAGCAATATGAATTTTTAAACGAACAGCGCGTGAGCCGGGAGTTTGTATCCGCCTCGCATACGACGGGGCTTGCCGTCTTGCACAACGGGGAGCTGATTTACGAATTTTACGACCGGGGTAACAGGCGTGACTCTTATAGCATTCAAATGTCCGTGGGTAAGGTCTATACATCGTTTCTAATCGGCAAATTATTGGAAGAGGGATACATAAATTCGATCGAAGATAGCGTCGATACCTACGTCTTAGAATTGAGAGGCACCGCTTTTGAGGGGGTCACGATCAGACAGTTGTTAGACATGACAGCAGGTATTCGCTGGGTGGAAGACATCAGTGATCTCACATCAGAATTGGTTCGCTCTACCTACGCGAGCATGACCGATACGATGGACGAGTTTG
Source organism: Pseudomonadota bacterium (assembly GCA_039028095.1). Lineage (GTDB taxonomy): Bacteria > Pseudomonadota > Gammaproteobacteria > Pseudomonadales > Azotimanducaceae > UBA4421. The sequence continues at coordinate 116,167 of JBCCIU010000004.1, read as the reverse complement.
TAAAAACCATCGTAAGAGAACGCGAACCCGGAACCTACCATCACTATGCAACGGTGAACCATTATGTTTTGGGGCTGTTGATCCGCGATGCTTCGGGCATGTCATACAATGATTATTTCCAACAAAAAATGTGGAGCAAAATCGGCGCGGAGTCACATGCCTGGTTACAGGGTCCGCCAGGCGGCGTGGCCAACATGCCCTATATCCGCCTGCGAGACATGTTGCGTTTCGGATATGTGTACGCCAACTCAGGCAAAAACATGGCCCAGGAACAAATCATTGACCCTGAGTGGATAGCATATTCCAGCGCACCAGACCATCCAATGTTGGAACCCGGGTCTGATAACCCCCTGTCCAGCAGCTACCACGGTTACAAAAATCAATGGTGGTTCCCGTTGAACTACGATCAGGAATTTGCCGCACTTGGCATATTTGGCCAGATCCTTTATGTAAACAAGAAGCACAACGTCGTAATTGCAAAGACGTCGTCCTACGAACATGAATCTGAGGATGGCGGCTGGCGGCGAATGGAGGCCGTTATTCTATTTCAGCAAACAGCTCGCTGGCTGCACGAACAGCATTCTCTAGAGACAAAGATTCAAACCGCACCATAATCCCAGGAGATTTGGTTTACCGGGGTTATCTCGATAAAAGCCGATCCGGGATTCGGTGCAGTGGGCAGCTCCGTCTCAGCGACACCTCGCGCGGTAGCACCCGCTCGCATCAACGCCAGAACCTTTTCTGGCTCCCGATGGACCACTGCATCACCCTGAACCATCGCGCCTTTGATATCGGCCATCGTGGAGCCCGATTCGACTAAAAGTGATACCTTCGGATTACGTTCAATATTCAGAATTTTCTGAGTATTGTCGCGCACCCCACAGTAGATTTTTTCACCGTCGCGAAAATAACCAAGGGGTACACTGTGAGGGTATCCCGTTGACGAAACACTCGTCAGGATAATCCACCCCGGCTTTGCGTCCAGAAACTCGTTGAACTGCTCTTGAGTCATCTTGCCTGGCATCTCATCGTCCTCATTTGTTTATTTGTATTAGATTTCTGTGTTTTGTTTTAGTGCTGGTTAAGATTGGTTGGCCTCGGATTTGAGATTGACCAGCCACGCCGCAATCCATCCTGCAATGCTGGCCACACCCACCCATATAATCAACGTGGCCATGCGACCTTGAAAGGCTAAAACCAGGCCTGGGGTAAAGAGGCCTACCAGCACCAGACGGCGTACCCAGACAACGTGCGGCTTACCCCGCAGACTGCGGTTCCTTTTCGGATCAAACAGGGCAAGCATCACAACCGCCAGGGTAGAAACTAGGTAACAGGTGATGCTGATCAAATCCACGGCGGTGCTCTTTTTGTTCGATGCAGAGTCGGTTTACTCGGTGTTGGATCGCTACTCAATCGAAGGTGGTCCGTTCAGCCGCCAACACTTAAGAAATGAAAGACCAGCATAACGATGTGCGCGCCAGTAATACCTAGACTGATCAGGGTTGCACGACGCAGATCCGGGTCCAGACAAGCTGCAAAAAAAAGGATCGCCCAGATTAGTGGAAACAACACCAACGGCAATATCAGATTGTCTACTTGTGCCGCGCCGGCTGGCAACCAAGTGGCCATACCCGCCATGACAATCAAAGCCGCCACCAATGTCCATGGACCGGCAAGAAGGACGCGAGGCCAACTAGAAGCTTTGCGGGCTTCACTCATCCTGCGCTAACCGGTTCAACCATCTGAGATCGAGTATCAAGTCTGGCGATCGCGGCATGGGCGCGGTAGCGGTACAGCATAACTGCTCCGGCACAAATCAATAACAAATCGACAGTCACAATAATCGACTGACCGGCCTGCAATGCTGTCATCCACCCGGGACCGCCCACTAAGAGTCGCAGCGCTACAACGACCAAGCTCATCACACCGCTCGCGAGAAGAAAATGTTGGTTTAACCGAAATGTATCCCTTAACCAACCGGCATACACCAGCACGCCAGCGCTGACGATGAGAAAACCTACCGGGGTCCAGAACGATGCGTTGCCTGAACCATAGCTCAGAAAAAAAGCAGCGCTTGATCCCAACAGCGCAAGCGGGATGCCATAGGTGGCAATCCCCATGCCAATCCTGAGCCACGCGAACGATTTGCCGGGACGCCGTTCCAGCCACATATTGATGCCGGTGACCGTCACAAAGCACATGGCGAAGCCCAGAGCAAACCAGATGGCCTTGGAAACCAGTCCACCAAAGTTCCCAAAGTGTAATGGACCCATGATTGAAAACAGATCAGAACCCACACTCTCCTGCTGACCGAGAAAGGGTTTACGTTTGATAAACTCGCCTGTTGCACCTTGGTACACGAGCGTATCGCCAGAAAGACTTTCTTGAGGCGCAGGGAGAAAAAAGTTCGCGCTGGCATCAGCACGGCCGTAGTGTTCAATGACCACAAAATCCGCTTCAAGCCCGGCGCGCTGTTTTACATCACGCAGCATGTGATCCACCGCCGGACCTTTTTGCGGCGTTGTGTTTTCTTCGGCCTGACTACCGATAATCACTTCAAACATCTTTTCCTGATCGCCACCAAAGCCAACCATGGCCATGATGGGTAAACCGACCGAACCAGCAAAGCTGAAGAAGCTGCCGGTAAACGCCAACACAAAAGCAAACGGTAGTCCCCAACTACCTGCCACGGTATGCGTGTCCTTGACAGCCAGCAACGCGTTATGACGCCGCAGCGTAAAAATGTCCTTCAATAAATGCCGGTGCATGATCAGCCCCGATACAGCGGCCACCATCATCATCAACCCCAGGATACCGGTGAGTAACAAGCCCCAAGGCCGAGGTAGGTGCAACTCGGTGTGGACACTGACCAGAAATCTGCTCAGCGCTCGATCTTCATCTGTGTAGAAAAATTCGAGCCCGGAACCGGTCTTTTCTTCTAAGACTTCTCCAGAGACGGGATCCACATCAAAAGACGTACCATATTCCTCAATCACCCCTTCTGCATTGGTCTGATGTCGGTGAAAAAAAATATTCAGATCGCCATGGGTGGTACCGCTTAACGCTACCTCTTCAATAAACTCGGGGTCCACCTTAGGCTCAAGGCGATCAATGATGTCCTGAATCGGCGTCGCGTCTCCCGATTGTGGCGCAATTGGATTGTCTATATTGACCAGCCCGGCGGACCAATGAGATATCTCCTCAGAAAACACCGCCACCATACCGGTCACCAGTACCGCATAGAGGAGGATGCCCAAAACAATGCCGGACCAACCATGGATTACCACCAGCTGCTTCGTTGTTTCCTGACTGATCGCCATTCGTATGCCCCTGTCTGCCAAACGCGTTGATAACGCGAATTATCAGGTCGACAAGACATGCATGCAAGTGATGCGAAAGCTAGAGTGCCGTACTTTTCTTCTACTGACGAATATTATTTGTCTTCCAGAAAGTGTTGTGCGAGCGCGGCCTGCAGTGCGGGCAGTTGGGCCAAAGCCTGCGTCTCCCCAATCTCTCTCGCTGCCGCAAAAAATTTCTTTCGGGGACTGGCGTTAAAGGGTGTGTTTGGATGGATGACAAAGTCTGCGTGGGCAGTCTGCGCATCAATCAGGCGCGCGCGACGCTCACTTTCCGATCGGCTTCGCAAGCTCGCACTCTCGGGGGCGGACTCAAGGTGGGGGTAGACGTTCACAGCAATGATAAAGTCAGCACCTGCATCACGAGCAGCAGCCACCGCTAAGGGCAGTGTGACATCAGCATCTTCATACTCCTCACCCAGGATTCCGACTGGTGAAATAATGCCCGGCATTGCGCTTGAAGCGCGCACCGCCACGCCACTATTTCCTCGGGTAAAAAAGCGCGGTGTTTTTTCATCGCGATGTGTCGCGACGACAATTACCCGACGCGGCAACTCTTGAAGACTACGTTGCTGCACTTGATCGTTGACATAGTCCTGTAGTTTTTGACCGTGGATCCAACCCCTGTCGGCGAATGGTGAGGGATCAAACAGCGTCAGCGGGCCACCCTGATTCGACAGTCGGTCAATCTCCTCGGCAGACAAGCCGCTGGCCCAAAACACACCCAACAGGGACCCAACGCTACTTCCCACAATCAAGTCATATTTAATGCCCGCTGCTTCGAGCACTCGCATAACGCCTATATGGGCATACCCCCTTGGACCACCGGCACCCAAAACCAAAGCCACCTTGGGCCTGGGGGCAAACGGTTCAACCCTAACTTGCGCTTCGGGTGCATCAGCACCCGTATAATTGAATGGTGCGCATCCAGTGAAGGCCAAACTTGCAAGCGCACAAACGAACAGAGGTTTTATCCGGCGGATCATGTTGCGAACCCAATAAACACACGTTGGTCACAATAGGCACGCAGCTGTGAAACCAGCGTCAAATAGCACCTGTTTTCTGGTCACATCCCAGTCACTTGCGGGTAAAAGAGGATTTTGCGTTTGAGTTGCAGCCACGCGCAAGCAGTATACAAACCCCCATCCATATGACACAGTCTCCAGCCCGTTTTGTGATACGACATTTTCGTTTGAAGCTATGCTAAGTCTCTTTGTCGATATCTTCGTTGCACCTGGGAGCGCCTTGCAACGCTTGCACGAACAGGCACCCATTGTATTGCCGCTAACGATCCTGGTCCTGGCCAGCGTTGCATTAAACTTTGCCTACTTTCAACTGGTTGATCGTGAGTTTCTGGTCGAAGAGATCATCGCCCAGGCTGGGGATGAGCTCAGCAACGAAGACGAGCGGCGACTGCGGGAGTTTTCAACAAACGATGACGACGGTACCCGATGGTTCCCAACCATAGGGGCCGCACTTAGCATCAGTCTGATGCTTCTGCTGCACGGAACTTACTACAGCCTTGTGTCTATGTTTTCCGGCCACGGTATTCGTTTCAGGCAATGGTTTGGTTTGGTTACCTGGTGTTCGCTCCCCATGCTTTTGGCGGTGCTGGCCGGTTTTGTCGCCTTGATGATCGCACCGGGCTATGAGTTAACCTTTGATGAGCTTAACCCACTGTCTCTGACCAGCCTGCTGAATATGGAAATGGGACGGGGTCCGGGCCAGATGCTGGGACGCCTGGACGTGTCCCAGGTATGGAGTGTGGTTTTGCTGACACTAGGCTATCACTTATGGACCCAAAGTAGCCTGGCTCGCAGTCTCGCCGTGGCGTTGATACCCTACATGCTTTTCTACGGCAGCAGCGCCCTGTTTATTTTTCTAGACTAAATTGAAACAGACAGCAGTTAACGACCCAGTATAAATGAACTATCGTCCTCTCCTTCTTACCGCCATTATCATTGGCGTCATTGCCATCCCTTTTCTTACCAGGGATGGCAGTGGTCGTGGCAGTTTTGTGGAACTTGCTTCTCCAGATATGCGACCCATTCGCACCTCGGTGCTGGCTTCCGGTAGCCTGGCGCACGAAAACGAAGTGACCTTAACTGCCGAGGTTATCGGCCGGGTGACCGGGGTCTATGTTGAGGAAGGCGAAACGGTGGCGGCCAAACAACTGGTTCTGAGGATCGACGACGAGGCGCTGGCGGCCCAGGTGGCGCAGAGTGAAGCCTCGGTTAGGGTGCAGGAGATAGACATCGAACGCGCTCAACTGCGGGTAGAGAATCTGCGAAGGCGGTGGCAGCGTACGCAAAAACTTTACGAACAAGAGTTGATAGACGAACGTAGCTTTGAAGACGCAGAGCACGATTTTCGTGTCGCCGAAGTTGATCTCAGATCCGCCCGCGAAAGACTCGTGCAAACCCAGGCCGCCTTACAGCAATTCCAGGACCAACAAAACAAAACCCGAGTTCGAGCCCCCATCGATGGCGTGGTCACCTCGTTAGACATTGAGCTGGGCGAAACCGCCATCTCCAGCACCACCAACATTCCCGGTAGCGGTTTAATGACAATCGCAGATCCCAGCAATATTATGACCGAGGTGTACGTTGATGAAGCGGACGTTGCAGATATTCAGCTGGGTCAGCCCGCGGAGATTGTCGCCATTGCCTATCCCGAGCAACCCCTCCAGGGAGAGGTTCAGTTTATTGCGAACACCGCCAAACACGAAACTCACCGACAAGGCCTGTCTTTTCTGGTTCGGATTGCCATCACCGACACTAACGGTATAAAGCTGCGCCCAGGCATGTCATGCAGGGCAGCAATTTTTACCGGAGGGCAGGACGAAGTGTTGTCTGTGCCGGTCCAGGCTGTGGTCGTAGAGCAGGACATCACCACCCGCGAGCAGGAAGAATATGTCTTTGTCATGCGTGAAGGCCGTGCACGCAAGGTACCCGTAGAAACCGGGCTGTCAGATGATGCGTTTCAGGAAATTCTCTCTGGATTAGAAGTATTGGACGACATCATCACTGGCCCAGCACGCACATTAAGACGCCTGCGAGATGGCGATCTGGTCCAACCCGAGATCCGCTAGAGATTGTCAGCGTGGCACTGATTCACATGACAGATATCACAAAGATTTACACACTGGGTGAAGAAACCGTCGCAGCGCTTGCGGGCATTCAGTTGCAGATCCAGCAGAACGAATATGTCGCAATTATTGGCTCATCTGGTTCAGGTAAATCCACCTTGATGAATATTCTGGGTTGCCTGGACCAGCCCACTGATGGTGAGTATCGGTTGAATGGTACAGAGGTGCGAGACCTCAGCGAGGATGAACTGGCCACGATCCGCAATCGCGAGATCGGTTTTGTTTTCCAGAGTTTTAATCTACTGAGTCGGGCGACCGCCTTGGACAACGTTATCCAGCCCCTGATCTACCGACAGGAGAGCAGTCAGGCTCGCAAGGAACTGGCCAGACATGCGCTGGAGCGCGTGGGCTTGCAAGATCGCGCGGATCACCTACCCAACCAGCTATCTGGTGGACAGCGGCAAAGGGTCGCCATCGCCCGTGCCTTGGTCACTCAGCCCTCTATTCTGCTAGCAGACGAGCCTACGGGAAATTTAGATTCTGAAACTACCGCCAGCATCATGACGTTGTTTGAAGAGTTACATGCCGACGGACAAACGCTGATTTTGGTCACCCATGAAGCAGATATTGCAGCGCGCTGTTCCCGCACCGTAGAGCTGCAAGACGGACTGGTCAGCGCAGATAGTGCGGGCGTTCTAAACGCTGATCACGCCGCGGCGAGCAACAATCATGTACACGCTCATTGAAGCAGCTCGAGCCGCCATAGGCTCGATCATTGCCCACGGTTTTAGAAGCCTGCTGACCACCTTGGGCATTATCATCGGCGTCGCATCGGTGATCGCAGTCATCTCACTGGTGCAAGGACTAAGAGAATCAATCTCCGCAGAATTCCAAGCCTTGGGTAGCAATAGCCTCACAGTACGCTCGTACACGCCCTTCGAAGATCGGCTCCAGGGCATCAGATCCCGGATCACCCCGGATGACTATCGTTTGATCCGCGAACGGGTTGACGGTTTAGACAGCATTACCCCTGTGCTTTTTTCTGAGGGCACCGCGGGGCAGATTGTATGGGCTGGACAGAGTACGCTCTCCCAGGTTCAAGGCACCACTCTGAACTACCCAGATGTAGCCAACGTATTCCCTTCCGAAGGCCGTTTTCTGACTTTAACGGATGACCAGAAACGCCGACGTGTGGGCGTTCTCGGACCCAAGGTGGTTGAGGACCTTGGCATGGAAGATCCTATCGGTGAATTCATCACTATCGGCGGCGAGTGGATAAAAATTATTGGGGTTATGGAAGCCCGCGGCGAGACCTTCGGCATGTCTCAGGACGATTACGTACTCCTGCCTTTTGAAACAATGCGCGGTATGAACGGGGTGCAGAACGCGCCGGATATCGTCATGCAGTTAACCGTAACAGACCCCACACAAATAGAGAACGTAGAAGACCAGATCACCACCCTGCTGCGTAAGTCCCATGGCCTAACACCGTTGGATGACGACGATTTTCGCATAGAGACACCGGAACAGATCTCTGAGTCTTTTGATCAGATCATCAACACGGTAACTGTAATTGTCAGCGGTATTGTTGGTATCTCTCTTGTCGTCGGGGGCATCGGTATCATGAACATCATGCTGGTGTCGGTAACAGAACGGACGCGCGAAATTGGCATCTGTAAAGCTTTGGGCGCACGGCGCCACCACATCCTTCTGCAGTTTTTATTGGAAGCCCTGGTGCTTTCTATTCTTGGTGGATTGGTCGGATTGATTATCGGTTATGGTATCGGCGTGCTGGTGGCGTCTTTTGTCCCTAACTTTCCTCCAGTGTCGTTACCCTGGTGGGCAATCGCAACCTCCCTGGGTTTCTCCGGCTTGATCGGCGTGCTGTTCGGTATTCTTCCAGCCTCAAAAGCAGCAGATTTGAATCCGATTGACGCCTTGCGCTACGAATAGCAATTTATGGGTGGGAAGGCCGGAGGCGTTCGCCGAGTATTGTCGCAACCCATGCCATCGGAATGTAGGCAAGCAACAGATCAGCGGCGATAAACCAAACCGGGGCTGGGATCATAAAGGCCGCTGCGATCCCTCCAAACAGTGTTATCCCACCCACAACGGCAGCCGCAAAGGTTCTATGGGTTTGAGCAATCAGATACGCCGTCAGCGCCCCTGACAGCGTGCCTAAAGCATGGGCTAGAAAAGGAAACACAAAATGTCGCGGTTCGAAGAGATGTCCCAGGGCAGCTACTGACTCAGGGTTAGAAACATCCATACCGTCCGGTGCCGGAACAATGCCTGCGCCGATAGTGATTAATCCCATGTTCACCATGCTGCCAACGATAAGGCCCAACACCACGGCAATAATTGTGCGAAGCACGCCTTCTCTCCTTCGAACCAGAGGACTAATTGTCGGGTTGGACCTTACCCAAGCGCCACAACGCAAGGGCTGCCAGCACAGAGGGAATGGCCATCACGAAAAGAATCAACGCCCCAAGTGACATGTCGCCACCCACAACGTGTTCAAGTACGTGCATCACGTGAAAGAGGCCAACGAGCGTTGCAATGCCAAACGCGATCCAGCGGGCAGCTGAGTTTTGCGCATAAAAACTGAGTACAACACCCACACTGGTCAAACACATCACGCCCACCAACATTGCCTCTGGGGGCAAACCCGACATATCCATTTCACCGTGGCCCAGGGCGCGCATGACCTCGAACAACACCAGCGCAATCATCCCAGCGACTCCCAATGCCAACAAAGTGGCTGCTTTTGCCTGTAGTGATTGCATCTGACCTCCTCCCCAACCCTAATAGTTGATAATGATTCTTATTAGCGAAAGCCTATCCCAGAGACCATCTCGATAGCAACGTTCAAGCGGACATGAGAATCAATCAACCACCCGAGACCATGGTACCGGGGCGCAGATAGTCGACTCCTTGTCTGGTTGTATTGGGAAGATCATCTACCGATTGGACCGATGCCGGGTGCATTCGGGCGAAGAGTGCGGGAATCATGTAGAGAGCAATCACAGCTGAGCCTCCAACCCCACCAGCAATAGCTGTAGCCAACGGTGGCCAGAATGTCCCACCATCAACAATTAGGGGCACAAACCCCCCAATGGTTGTGGCCGTTGTGGAAACAATGTGCCTTGTCGCATCAACCACCACATCTGCCATCACTTCTCGATCGCCGTTGCGCGCCGCGGGATTTGCCTTCAGTGCAGAAAGCACAATGATTGCACCATTTATCGCAAGGCCCATCATTCCAAGAGCACCAATCAGCGCCATATATCCAAAGGGATAACCGAATAATCTCACCCCAAACAGCGCCAAGCCAAAACTCAAGACCCCAACAAATCCAATCACACCGGCCTGTTTGAAGGAATTCAGAGACAGGATGACAACCACCGCCATGGCAAGGGCAAAAAACACAAACATAGACATGAGATTGCCCATCGACTCTGCACTTTGTTCGGCTTCGCCACCAATTTGCAGCGCGTATCCCGCGGGCAATACAAATTCGGAACCGTCCAGCCGGTTACGAAACTCATTGAGTACCGTTCCGGGTAGCGTAAACGGGATTAGGTAGCCCTGGATCGTGGTTGCACGTGAGCCTTGATGTCGATCGATAGCGGACGCTGTCGGTACAACTTCCCAACGCCCCAGTTCATCTAACGGCACACCCGCACCTTGCCCTGCCAACATTGGCAGCGTGGTTAAGTCTGCCACGTTGTCACGATAACGATCGTGTATGCGAACGCGTACATCCAGTTCTGTATTACCCTCCTGAACCGTACCCGCCATCTCTCCAGATAGGGCACCGTTTAAACGCCTGGACAAATCCCCTGTGCTCAATCCCACTAAAGCCGCCGCATTTTCTTTGGGTTTAAACGTTAGTTTTGGTTCAGCTGACGAGAGCGTCGCGCGCGTATAGGTCACACCTGGTACGCCGGCGAGAATTCTGCGCAGCTCATCTGCTTTTTGTCGCAGCACATCAAGGTCGTTACCAACGATGCGGAACTCAATGGGTGCGCTGGTCGGCGGTCCCTGTTCAAACGGGATGGCGAGCACTTCAGCCTCAGGCAATGCCAGCGACAGCGCTTTTTGGATCGCGGGTAGAATTTCTTGTGTGGCTTGGGCAGACGAGGTGTTCACCCAAGCTGAAGCGAAACTTGCAACGCGTTCGTTGAGCGATACGACGTTATAAAACACCCGCGGAGCACCCTCACCCAGCGCCCAATATGAGTCGGTAACCTCTGGGTTAGCGCGAAGGATGGCGTCGGCCTTTTCTACTGCCGCCCGCGTGTCATAGATCGAGCTGTGTGCGGGTAGCGAAAGTTGAACCTGAAACTGATTCCGATCCACTGGGGGGAAAAACTGCTGGGTAAGCGTTGGCGCTAGCGCAAAACCAATCGCAGGCAACAAGCAGGCCACCGACACGCCAATCCAGGGGCGTCGTAACACCACCATCAACGAGTGCCGGTAAGCATTTGACAACCGTTGTGACGAAAACCCGGATTGCCACCACCGGTGCCCCTCTTTGCTGGGCCAACGTCTTTCCAAGAATCCAGCAATGGCAGGCACAATGGTCATGGCTAAAATAAAGGAACTGGTCACTGACAGGGCGACGGTCACACCCAGTGTTCCGGTGAAATCACCAACTCCGCCTGGCGAAAAAGCAATCGGCATAAAAGCAAACACCGTCGTTGCAGTGGAGGCGCCGAGTGGAACGATTAGATGGCGGATGGCTTTGCCAATAGACGCGTCGATTGCCGCCCCGCGTCGACGTCTCAGCTTGTAATCTTCTACCACAACTATGGCGTTATCTATCAACAGACCCAGCGAGATAATCAAGCCGGTTACCGACATCTGATGTAACGGTACACCCAGGGTCTGCATGCCAACCAGAACCATGCCGGCAGAAAGTGGAAGTGCAACGCCGACGGTTAGTGCGGATCGCACACCCATAAACCAGATCAACACCAGAAGCACAATGACCAGGGCAAAAACCAGGTTTTGACCGAGGCTGAGCATTCGATCGGAGGTATAATCATTCTGGCTGTAGACGATCTGCAGATCGACTCCACCTGGCAGAGAGTTGTTTATCTCTCCTACAGCGGCCAGAGCACGCTGGGTCCACTCCTCAATCTGGAGACCCGGCTGCATTTTTGCATTGACCAATAAAACCTGACGATTCTTATACACCGCCATCGATGTGGGTGGTTCGATACGATGCTTGGTTACCGACCCGATATCGGAAACGCGCAAGATTGTGCCATCACCACCCGCCCTAAGTGGTATACCCGCGATGCGTTCGGGGGAATCTAATTCAGCATCAACTTCTACTAAAAGATCAGCACTGGCTCCACGCAGACGACCCGCTGGTGATTTGGTGTCAGCGGCTCGAATTTTGGCCGCAACCTGATCAGGGGTAAGATTTGCGTCAGCCAATCGATAGGGGTCAAGTGCAACCAAAATCTCTTCATCTGCTTCACCCCAGGTCTCCGCAATTTCGGTGCCTGACAAGTTTGCCAATCGTAATCTCAGCGTCTCCGCTACGCGCGACAAAAGATTCATTTGCGGCACGTCATCTTGCACCCATTCCAACTTCACGATCAGCGTGGAAGCTAAGGGTTTGTTCAAAATCAGTTCCGGTTCAGAGGCACCGCTGGGTAACGTGGCGCCAACGTCCCCTAATTCGTCACGAATCTCTGACCAGATCGCGTCAACCTGCTCTGGCCCAACGCTGTCATAGAGTTCTACGTTTACCACCGACAGCCCTGCTTTCGACGACGAGCTCAGTTCTTTTACTTCAGGTATTTCTCTGAGCGCGGTTTCTATGGGTTCGCTGACCAGAGATTCCATCCGCAACGCTGTTGCTCCGGGCAAGAAGGTATTCACTCTGGCCCAGCGTTCGGTCATGGTAGGATCTTCCTGGCGGGCCAGGCCTAGGAACGCCATTGATCCCATAATTAGAATAAACAGAACAAACAGGGCGGTCAGACGAGGATTTGTATAAAAGGCGTTGGCTCTCATTACCCTTCCCCTCTCGCTTTGTTGGATGCAAGACCTGCCTGCATCGCCGGTACCGGTATTACCGACTGACCCGGGACAATTCTCTGCACCCCTGTTTGTACGACCCTGTCAGCCTCTGACAGGGTGCCTCGAACAAACACACGCTCTGCTTCCGTATGAATAACTTCCAGCAAACGTCGCTCTATCAAATTGTCGTCATTCACTACAAATACTGACCATAACCCTCGATCAGCCGCGGTCAGTGCCGTTAAGGGCACCCAGAAACCATCACTAGACACCAATTCGTCATATTCCAGTTCCACCACAGAGCCAACGGCATACGCGACCGCACGCGACTTGCTAGTATCCAGTTGAAACACGGCTTTGACCGTCCGCGTGGCAGGATCTACTTCTGGCAGCACAGTGCGCAGAGGCAGGTACTGGATTCGGTCCTGGATCATGACCGCATAGGATTGGCCAATGCTCAGATTTTGTGCCGTTGCAGCGGGTAGCCCCACATGCACTTCCATCTCGCTGTCTTCTACCAGCTTCAAAAGTGGACGCCCAGACGCAAGCTGGCTGCCTTCATCAACATAGCGCGCCTGAATGCGACCGCTAAACGGCGCTACAATTTGCGCTTCGGCCAAGGCAACCCTGGCAGCTTCCAGAGTAGCCCCGGCGCGACGCACGTTCGCCTTAGCCACATCAACCTGGGCCAGTTGAGCGCGCAATGACAATTGGGTTTCGTCATAGCTTTGTTTTGACACATGACCTTTTTCCCGCAGTGAGCGCGTTCGACGTTCGGTATTTGCGGCAAGCTGCGCATCCGCTTGTGTGGCAACCAGATTAGCCCGAGCAAGCACCAGGTCCGCTGCCGCTCGCTGTTCTTCCGCTCGCAGCATGCGATCATCCAGCCGGGCCAGGACATCGCCGGCCACCACCGCATCGCCCAGATCTACATGGATCGCCTCAACTTCTCCACCGCGCTTAAAGCCGAGATCAGCCGCCCTGGCAGCGACCAGGGTGCCGGCGTAGCGGCGTGCGGAGCTGAAGCTGTTTTGCGCTTTGATCTGAAAAAAAGGCACCGTCATCGCAGGTGCGGCATTGGTGCTTTGATCGGCATGGACACGAGTTGCACACGCCAGCGCCAAGAATTGAAGGACAACTACCCATCCCAGCAGTAGCGCGTAGCGCCACCATTTCCTCCCCAGATGTCGGCGAATCTCCAGTGCGTGCATATGTCCTCCTCGACAAAATTACGCTGTCTACCTGTTTCTGGTCCTGTGCTCATGCCTCTTCTAGTTGCCAGAAGCTATGTTGACAATGAACACATTAACGACCATCCTACCTAGAATGTATTCAATGTCAACATTTGATGAGTGAAAGTGAAGTGAACGGGATGTCATCTTTGTGTGAGGTGACCCGGTTTTGCATTCGGTAGGTGATGGTTTAATGTAGGTTTATGAGGGAAGAATCAAAAGCGTCGTACCACCACGGTGACCTGGCTGAGGCGCTCATGCGCCTGGCCATTAGCCACATCGAGGAAGAAGGCACCGAAAAGCTCAGTTTAAGAGCTCTGGCGCGGGAGGCCGGAGTCTCCCAATCGGCCCCATATCGCCACTTCCCAACCCAGCGTTGCTTATTGGCCGGGCTGGGAACCCAAGGGTTTCATATCCTGCATAAGTCGATTGAAACCGCGATCAGTACTGATGATTCAATTGAAGAACGATTTATTGCCATGGGTGTTGCTTACGTTGAATTTGCACTGGCTCACCCAACCCACTATCACCTTATGTTCGGTTCCGTCCTTGGGGATTTCTCGGACTATGAGATGCTGCACAACGCGGCATCTCGCAGCTTTGCGCAAGTCATCGAAATCCAACAGGAGCTCGTTAAAGCCAAGGGCTTAAAGGTCGACGAAAAACGCTTCGCTGGGGTGATCTGGGCCGGCGTCCACGGGATCGCGTCGCTGCTCACGAATATGCATGGCAGGTCCGGCGCAGGTCACTCAAATGCGATGGCATCAATCAAGACCGTGAGCGAGGATATCGAAGACAGCGTAAGGATGATGTTCGACCATCTTGTACGTTAGACTCTATCTTCGTCTTCCTAAGATCAGGCTTAAGGAGCTCTCATGGCAGAATCATCGGAAACTTCTGGTCGCTATGATCAGATCGAATCCAACGCAGATTTCAAAGCTAAATGGCGCGTTGATCCGGCCACAGACCCTTGGAGCGTGGATCTTGCAGACCTGGATCCAGGTAATGGCGACTGGTTCGAACAAAACAAAGAGCTGCAAATTTTCGATCGTCTTCGCGCAGAAGCACCTGTACACCTGGTCGAAAACACTCAGTTTGGGCCTTACTGGTCTTTAACGAAGTTTGAAGATGTAAAGTACGTCGACACTCACCAGCAGCTTTTTTCCTCTGACGTCATGAACGGCGGCATCCGTTTGGGAGGACGCCCGCTGACAGAACCGCCGCCGGAAATGTTTCATCTGCCCATGTTTATCATGCAGGACCAGCCGGTTCACGATGAACAACGCAAAGTGGTTGCACCGATGTTCACCGCAACCCGCCTGGCGGCCATGGGAGATTTGATCCGCGAGCGGGCAGCAGACATTCTGGATAATCTACCTCGTGATGAAACGTTCAATTGGGTACGGGATGTCTCTGTCGATTTGACTGGTCGAATGCTGGCAACACTGTTTGATATACCTCAGGAAGATCGTCATCTCCTGATTCATTGGTCGGATACCGTCGAGCGTATTGGTGACCCGGACTACTTTGACTCACCCATGGAGGGCTTTGCAGAAATCTGGAAATGTCTGGAATATTTCAACGAGGTTTGGGAAGAGCGCAAACGGGCAAAAGTTCCCGGCGAAGACCTAATTTCCTTCTTAGCCCATGGCGAGTCTACTCGTAACATGCCTCCGAACGAGCTACTCGGCAACATTCTCCTGCTTATCGTGGGTGGCAACGATACAACGAGAAACTCCATGACCGGTGGCGTGATTGCACTCAATCAATATCCGGAAGAATACGACAAGCTGAAGGCCAATCAGGATCTGATCCCCAATATGGTGTCAGAAATCGTACGCTGGCAATCGCCCGTCGCTCACATGTGTCGCACGGCGTTAGAAGATACCGAAATTGGTGGGCACAAGATCAAAAAGTGGGACAAGTTGGCCATCTGGTATCTATCAGGAAATCGAGACGCCGATCATTGGGAGGACCCAAACCGATTGATCATCGACCGACCTAGCTCACGCACCCACCTGGCATTTGGCTACGGCATCCATCGCTGCCTGGGTAATCGCCTGGCTGAAATGCAATTGAAGATTCTGTGGGAAGAAATCATGAAGCGTTTCGAACATGTGGAGGCGGTAGGCGAACCAACCTACTTGAACTCAAGTTTTATTAGAGGGATCACAGAACTGCCGGTAAGGGTACACGACCGTTAGCTTGCCTGTGTTTGGGCAGCCCGCCGCTGAGCGAGTTCCGCCACTACGCTGGTGTGCTCTGCTCTCGTCATCTTGCACTGGATGACCAGGAGCACACTGACCACCGCAAAGCCCGAAACTATCGGTCCGTACATCAGCCCTAAATTGGCCAGCGTAACCACTGGCACATCCGCCGCAGTTTGAATATTTTCACCCGTTGGCCAATCAATAAGATCCAACCCGATCCCGGCCAGGAACGATCCCACGCCTGATGTAGATTTTGAGGCAAATGAACCTGCCGCAAAAAAAATACCTTCCTGCCGCTTACCGGTTTTCAACTCATGCTGATCGGCGATATCAGCAATCATCGAGTGGAAACTGACCAAAGATTGAGCAGCCGCCATACCCTGGATAAATTTAATGATGGTCAGGATCATTGCCAATTCAGTGGTGCCATTTTCTGGCAACAAGCCAAAAAACCTGAGAAAGATCGGAATAATCTGGCAGGCTGACCATCCGGTGATGCCGATGGTAATCCCATGCCGCTTGTCCACATAGCGATGCAGAATCGGCACCAAGGCGGTCCCGGTCATGATCCCAAGAGGATAGAGCAAGGTCAGCACAAGCTTTTCGTTGGAGCTTAAGCCCCAGAAAAACTCATACATGTACAGGTTCAGCGCGCTATCGATACCCACCATGATAAAAATAACCATGGTCCCGCCGAATGCCCAGGCGAAAGATGGATTTTGCAATGCCTCCCAAACTTCCTGAAAGGTGCGCACAAACATCTCCGAGAAAGACAGAAGTTTCTCGTCGCCCTCGGTCGCAGGCAGGTATGGGATACGGCTATGGGTACCCCACGCGGACCAGATTATTGTCGCAAACATAACCACTGACAGAACGGCAGCAAATGGAGCGTAGGCGTCTATGTTGAATTGGCCGCGTGGAAACTCGGGCGTGTCCGCAAAGAACACCGCAAATCCCAGATAGTAGACGACAAGATAACCCACAAAATTCATGAAGTAGCGAACTGAAACAATCGTGGTTCGCTCTGTATAATCTTCCGATAACTCAGCGCCAAGTGCCAGATGAGGCACATGATAAAGGGTCATCGACGCCCGCGTGAGCACCACAAACACTGTCATCCAGGCGAACAGCGCAAACTCAGACATACCCTCGGGGGGTAAAAAGAGCAGAAAGAACGTGACTCCAAGAGGCGCGGCTGACGCATACATGAAGGGATGACGACGACCCCAGCGGGAACGCCAGTTATCAGAGATCGAACCCGCTAAGGGGTCAGTTATCGCATCAAACAACAATGCGATAAAGAGTGCCAAACCGGCCAGGGTGGCGGGCAGTTGGAGCACCTGATTGTAGTAAAACAGCACAAACATACTGAAGGTCGCGTTCTTTACGCCTTCCGCAACTTGTCCGACGCCATAAGCAAACTTAGCATCAACACCAAGTTTTGGCGCGACATTCGCTAAGCTGTCATCGTTTTCGGGCTGTGTCACATTCCCTCTGATTGCGACTCAATGAGGTAGCCAGAGTAGCACGGCTGAATGAAGATTTTGACTTGATCTCTGTAGAACAATACGATCCCCAACCTGCAAACTCATCATCACTGGGAAAGGGGTATGGGTACCAGCAACGCATCTGAGCAAAAAAACAAGCAAAGAGCCATACGTCTGGCGTGGCTGGCCAGAATTTTTAGCAACGACAAAAGCGCGGCCACCGATGAGTTGGCCGAAGAAATGCTGGTGGAGCACCACCCGGATTACCACATTTCTACGTTTGTGGAAGGCTTCAGACCCTTACGAAAGTATCTGGATAAAGCAGGCCCAGTGAGTTTTGACGTTTCAACAATCGATCATTCTGACGGGGATCGCAGCTATGCAAGTCTGAGCGTAAATGGCGAGGTTATCTTCGAGTTGGTCGTGAGGTTTGAGGTACAGGCACCCTATCGCGTGATGTACTGGATGTCTCATCCCCCGCTCCCAGCGGGCGTCAGCGTGCGACGTTATCAACCCGAGGACGCCGGTGGATGTGTGGCTCTGGAGAGAGCTTGTCCAATGGAGATGCTCGATGGCAGTCAGTGGATTATTGATCGCGGCGTATATTTTAACGATTACCTGAACCTAATGCAGGCCATCGATGCGGCCGTGGTCGTTGATCACAACGCCGGTGATCAGATTATTGGTTTCTTCTCTTGTGCCTTGCGTCCGGTCCGTTATCACGGTGAACAGACCTTCTGCATCTATCAACACCACTATCGCGTACACCCGGATCACCGAGCGGGTAGCGTAAGCCAGGCGCTTGCCGCCTTTATCGATCCACGTCGCACCTTTCAAAATGAGATGCCAGCTTTCCCCTATGCCATGGTTGATCCCAATAACGCCCATCTGCAGCATATGGGCTTTCCCAAAGTTGACGATGTTACAATTGCGCGTTTGGCGCTTCCGGCGACCGCTGGCACAAATTCTATGCACCCGGTGCAGGACGCTCAGCTGATTTGCGAATTGATCAACACAACACATGCGGAACGAAGCTTATTTACGCCGTACACCCCAGCGTCTCTGGCTCAACGAGTCGGACAGGTAGATTCCTACAGTGCACATTCGTTCTTTGGCGACGAGAATGCTGTTTTGGGTCTTTGGCGGGTGGGAGAGGTAAATATCGGTATTAAAGACGGCGTAGAAGCAGTGTCAAAAGTCCACTTCGTTATGGACTATGGTTTTCGATCACTAGCCGCGTTCGAAGACTTGATACAGCTGGTCCTCACCAGCGAGCTGACACAGGGAGCGACGCACCTTGCGTTCATTTGTGACACACGGGCGACCGAGTATCCGTTTTTGCACGACCTGGCAGACGACGAGCAAAACTTTGACATTCAAACCCTACCGTTTACTGCAGATGCATTTAAGGATGGCGTCACATACTGCGACGCCATCTATTGCTAGATCCTGTGCTAACTAAAATCTAGCGGTCGGTAATAGTCTTTTCCCTGGGCCACGTATTCACCCATCATGCGTTGGAAAGACTCCCCGGCAGAGCCTTCATCGGTGAGGGTCAGGTTTTGACGAATGTAGTTCACACTATCCGGGTTCAGCTCCCGCGCCATTGCCCAGTATTGATCGGCTTTATCACCGACGCCGTGGGCTCTGAACAAATTACCTAAGGCAAAAGCGGCATCAGCTTTCTGCTGCTCGAACGTGTGAGCGCGCACGTTACCACTGACCACTTCCGCAGATTGTACGTGTTTGCTGTTTTCACCGTTGGCCACCCAGTCTTTCAACGCCGGCGAATAAACGTCATTACCAAAACTGATCTTCTGTTCGCCTTCCCCAAACTCATGGACCTGAGAATAGCTCCCTTCGTCAATTCGAACGATGCGCCCCTCTTCATCGATCCACACTGACGAGGGCACGTTGACAAAATTGAAGGCGCTGGAAATCAAGTGGTTTTCATCCACAACCTGAACGTAACTTGGATTGGCCGCATCAAAAATAGGGCCAGCAACGGCCTCGCCACCTGTATCTTGCGCCGCACAGATCAAAACAAAGTTTGGGTCTTCAATCTCGTTATAAATCTCTTCATACACACGTTGCCACACGGGCACGTCCATGAAGCATCCTCACCATGAAGACCAGGTGACGATCATGGCTTTTTTGCCTTTCAAGTCTGCTAATCGAAAGATGTTGCCACTGCGATCTTTGATCTCAATATCGGGCGCCATGGCATTTAAGAGATTACTTTCCCGTTTAGCCGGAATTTCTGCAAAACTCCAAACCCGCGCCTCAATATCCGCGACATACGGTTGATCCAAAAGATCGGCAAACGCTGTTAAGTTGAACCAGGTCTTACCCTTGCTTTCGACTGTGAGCTTTGGTGTTAGCGGAAAACACAGATCTTCAAAACACGCTCCTTCAGGCTTCAGCTCAAATCCATTCACTCGAGGTAGGTCGACCGGGTCAATCAGTAGTTGATCAGCTTCACCTCCCTCCTCTACCGTTACCGTTTTGCCCTGGTAGATTACGCTCGCCTGCCCATCTGCGTGGATGGCTGTGGTGTCGAATGGATTGCGCAACTCAGGGAACGCCATCATCGCATCTGACATGAAAGATCCTCCTCTTGGATTTCGGACCATTCTACCTGGATAGGATTTCGATTGGGTAGCGGTATGTTTGTGAAAGGGTTAGCCTGAAAGCAACAATTTGGAGTCCACCATGAGCCACCTGCTTCTCGAGACAGTCGACCACGTCGCAACCATCACATTTAATCAACCCGAAAAGAGAAACGCCTATAGCCCGGAAATGGCGGTGAAGTTGACCCAATATTTACGCGAGATTGACCGCGACCCTGACGTCAGAGCCGTGGTCATTACCGGCGCTGGTGATGCATTTTGTGTTGGCTTGGATCTAAATGACGTACGTGAACGCAATAAAAGCGACGCACCACCCAAAGAAACCCTGAGTGAGCATCCCACCCAAAGAGTCTTACGCACATACCCATTCCAGATTTCAAAACCCGTGATTTGCGCAATCAATGGCGCAGCGGGCGGGTTTGGTGCGGCCTACCCACTGACCTGCGATGTAAGAATCGCAGCCGAGAACGCAAACATCGCATTTTCATTTGTGAAGTGGGGGCTGATACCAGAGATGGGCGCCACGTGGACGCTACCGCGCCTGATTGGCTTGGAAAAAACCGCTGATCTATTGCTTACCGGCCGCAAGGTGACTGGCAAAGAAGCGGAAGCGATGGGACTTGTTCTGAAGGCAGTCCCCAAGGCGGACGTGAAATCTTACGCCTTTGAATACGCCAAAGAGATCGCCATGGGATCGTCGCCCTCCGCTGTTGCCTTGGTCAAACAGATGACCTGGGGGCGCCTGATGGATGAAGGGGAACTCTACCGCGCGATATACGAAGACGACGACGCCATCGCATGGTCTATCAAGGGTCCAGATGCCGCGGAAGGGAACGCTGCGTTCTTCGAGAAGCGCCCAGCTCAGTGGGCTGACGTAGATCCTGACAGCTTACCCGGTTTCGGTAGACGGAATGCCAACCCATTCGGTTTAGGTTAGCCAACAGTTAGATCCAACCAAGGCCCACAAATGTGCTGTAAGTGACACTGGCGAGCACCATCACAATGCAGGCGGCCATTGCCCCGTTATACAACTTGCGTTTGTTACCTTGTGGCATGTCAACACCCAGAAAGTCTTGACGATTGTTCAGCACGAACCAGCCGACATAGGCGATTGGCAAGAGGAATCCGCAGATCGCCGACGTGGGCAGGATGACGTAAGGGCCCATAGTGGTCCACACAAACACACCCAGCACAGCTGGTGTTGGCAGCAGGCAGGACAGCCGATACGCCAAGGAATCATCTGCAAATCCAAACATTTCTTTTGCCGCTGCACCGCAGGTCAACATGTGCATGACCAGGGATCCAACAGCCATACCCAACACACCCAGCGGAAACACCAGGCGTCCGGCAAAGTCGCCAAGGCCCGCTGACACAAACATGGCGCCAGCCGTTGCCGGCGCGAGGCGGCTTTGTAGCGTTGCATCAGGGCTGTACAAGCTTGCCGCCGCAGCCAGCGAAATCAAAGTCGTCACCAATAGGTAAGGAATTACCAGTCCCAACACAATGTCGTAACGCGACAGTGTTCTTTCCTCTCTCCCCCATCCGCGATTCAGCAGGGTGTACCCATAGACAAAGGTCATATTGATGCCGACCGCCGTCCCAAGTGCAGCCATCAACGAGGTCACACCAAATGCATCAGTGGGCAAAGAATGAGGAATCAAACCCCAGATCATGGCACGCCAGCTGATCTGGCCGGTTAATGCAGACTGCAACACCACCCAGGCAAAACTGAGCACCACAACCGCGCTCAGGATTTTAATGCCGTTCTCAAACAGCCGAACGGCCCGACCACCCTTGCTATAGCGCCACACCGTGTAGGCGCAAAGACTCCATACCAACAAAGCCAGACTAAACAAATAGAGCTCGCGCCCGGATTCTTGGTCTTCACCTTTCATGTCGAAACCTGAAACCACCGAAATTGCTTCTTCCAACATACCCGCGCTCAGCGGGTAGTGGGAGAACCCCCAGATCATGCTGGAGGCCAGAGCCGCAATCGCCCATAACCAGGCCAGGGGCACAGAGACGTGATCGCACATCGCTAGAAACGGTCGCTGGCCGGTGGATAAGGTCTGATGCGACAGCGCAAATAGCATCACACAGCCGATCAACATAGCCACCGGCTGCACCCACAAAAACTCGTAGCCAAATACCGAACCCAGGGTTAACGATGTAATCGCAGACCCACCCCCAAGGGTCATCGCCCCCTGCAACCAGCCCGGTCCACCCGCTTTCACATGTTGCCAAATACCGCTACTCATGCGCTCCCCTCGATCCTTATCTGTCGAAAAATCTCTCATGCCTGAGACTTGCGTTGACGCCTTTCTGAGCCAGTCTCGTGTAGCACTCGGCTAAGCGGGTTTGCATCACCTCGTCCAGGGGATCAAAAGAAGTCAGCTGTCTCCAAGCAGCGGCAAACTGTTCCTGCAACCCTTCACACTTGGCGAGCTCGTTTTTTATCCGATCCGCACCGGGGTCGTTATAGCTGATAGGACTGCCATCATCAGCCACGCCCGCAAGAGTACGAATCCAGGCACACACAACAAACTCCAATCGAGGCGCTGATAAACCCCTATCCCAGCAATCATTCAAGCTGGGGAAAATACGTTGCGACATCTTCTGACTGCCATCACTGGCTACCTGCATGGTTTTATAGGGGACCGCTGCATTGGCAAAACGAATCAGAACGCCGCGAATATAGTCATCTATATCCAGACCCTCAGGTACATCAATGTTTGGTTTGATCTCGTGCTCAAGAGTTTGCAGCGCAAAATCCCGCAGCTGCGTGTCTGCAACCGCATCATGGATAAATTCATATCCTTTAAGCAAACCTGTGTATGCCAAGACGCTGTGGGTGGCGTTTAGAACTCGCAGCTTCACCTGCTCAAACGGCACAACATCACTCACCAGCTGTGCACCAGCCAGTTCCCACTGGGGCCGATCTGTTGCAAATCGATCTTCGATTACCCACTGGCTAAACCGCTCACAAACCACAGGCGCCGCATCCAAATAGCCGGCTGCATCTTGGATGCGCTGACGATCCGCCGCGGTGGTGGCGGGTGTAATCCGATCGACCATGGTGGAGGGAAAACTCACGTGATCACGAATCCAACTGGACAAACCAGAATCTCGGTCAGCCTGCGCATGGGCCATCACACGATCAGCCAGTGCCCGCCCATTTTCAGACAAATTATCACAACTAATAACTGTAAGCGGTTGATTTTTATGCATTCTCTTAAGCAAGGACTCTGCAAGTAACGCCGGTACCCCGCGTCGCGATTCGTCTGCATAGCCTTTTTCGGTGATGGTCAATGTCACAATTTGAACCTGAGGGTCTACCACCATCTGAAGTAAAGCTTCTGGCGAATTGACGATGCGCAGAAGACCACCCTGAATGGCAAGATCAAATCTGTCCTGGTCCGCAGTGGCCACGGTGTAAAGATAGTCCTGAGGCTCAAGGGCATCCCGCACAGTGGCGCTACGGAGGCTGACCCCAACCGTTCCCCATCGAAGATCCCCCGAGTTGAGGATCTGTTCCGTGTACCAGGCCTGATGCGCACGATGAAAGGCTCCGGTCCCAATATGCACTATACCGGGCTGCAGGTTGCCGCGAACGTATTGAGGTTGACCGACCTCGGTCAATCCCCCAAGCAGCGATTGGTTCAGTCGGGGCACATCACCCTCATAATCGATAGGCACGTTTAGCGCCCGTATAAGCCAGATACTCTGCCACCTCTACCGCTTCAGTTTCCGGCAGCCGGTGCTCCGCCACCAATTTGGCAAGAAAACCGCAATCAATTCGCCTGGCCATGTCATGTCGTGCAGGAATTGAAAGAAACGCGCGCGTGTCGTCATTAAAACCAACCGTGTTGTAGAACCCTGCGGTTTCTGTGGTCTGCTCTCTAAATCGACGCATACCTTCGGGACTATCGTGGAACCACCAGGCTGGTCCAAGGCGCAGGCAGGGGTAGTGTCCAGCCAGCGGCGCAAGCTCTCGGCTATATACCGTTTCGTCCAGCGTGAACAGGATGATCGTTAAGGATGATTCGTTACCTACTTCTTCTAAGAGCGGTTTCAAGCCATCTACATAAGTTGTGGTTTGTGGGATATCCGCGCCTCGATCCCTCCCGAAATGTTCAAACAGCCACCGATTATGATTTCTATAGGAACCGGGATGTATCTGCATCACCATGCCGTCTTCCAGGCTCATGCGTGCCATCTCGGTCAGCATCTGTCCCCGAAACAGTTCTGCCTCTTGGGGGCTGACATCACCTCGGGTTACCTTGTCGAATAAAGCCGAAGCCTCTGGCGCGCTCAGATTCGCGGTTACCGCTGTCGGATGACCGTGGTCTGTCGCCGTCGCGCCATGCTCACGGAAAACTGCTCGTCGTACACGCAATGCTTCCAAGTATCCTGAATAACTGCTGGTATCTTGTTGTGTGAGCGTACCAAGCGTATGCACGTTTCCAACAAACCCTTCAAAGTCCGGGTCGACAACAGGATCAGGTCTAAACGTTGTAATCACTCGCCCAGACCAGTCGCTGGCTTGAATCACCGAGTGGTGGACAAGATCATCAATCGGGCTCTCTGTGGTCGCCAGCACCTCCAAACCAAAGGATTCAAATAGACTGCGCGGTAAAAATTCCTCGGTCCGCAACATATCATCGATGCGCGAGTAGTAAGCGGATGCCGTTTTGCCACTGAGCGGTTCAGACATACCAAACACCGAGAAGAACACGTGATCCAGCCACATGCGGCTGGGTGTCCCCCGAAACAGATAGTAGTGTTCTGCAAATGTTTGCCAGACGGCTTCTGGGTCAGCAACCTCTTCATTTAGATTCGTATGGGGCGCGATGCCAAGTTCGGGTAGCAATACCCCCTGGCTGTAGAGCATGCGGAAAACATAGTGGTCCGGGGTGATCAAAAGCTCTGCCGGATTACCAAAGGGTTGATTCTGAGCAAACCAGGCTGGATCCGTATGCCCGTGGGGGCTGATGATGGGCAGATCGACAACCGTTTGATAAAGTGCTCTGGCTATACTTCTGATTTCCGGATCCGTGGGAAACAAGCGATCCGGATTCAGCAAGCTATCAATGTTCATTGTCTGCTCCAAAATTCAGATCATTCCTGAAGCCGGCCTGCATGGGCCCACAGACCCAGAGCCGGATTGCTGATGAAGTAAAACTCTTCACCATCACAACGGTTCCACCCATCACGCAGTTTCGAAACAGGATAACGCACCAACATCTCTTCCAGATCATCATATTGATAGCCAACCCCTTCGATCTCTGAACGGGAAAGTCCTCCAGGACAATAGGTGACCGTGAAACGCCCTTCGGTACTACCATGGATCAGATGCGCCGCTGCCGAGAGATTTGCCTGTAGATCTGCATTCTCCTGAACGGCAGTCATTACTTCGGGTGTCTTTCGATATCCATATTTGCGGATCAGCTGATCTATCTCGGGATCCTCGCCGAACGATTGAACTCCCGGCGCTAACACAATAAGCTCGCCCGCATCAGCAATTGCCATTCTGGTTCGGTAGATCGACTTGTTACCTAACCATGTACTCTGAAACTCATCGCCCGGCAAATACACCACAATTTTGTGCGGCTCCCGCTCTAAAAGGCTGAAGTTCACCTGGACCGAAAGTGCCGCGGCTTGCTGAAAACACTCCGGATCATCGCCGATAAAGAGTCCGCGAGTCACCAGTCCACCCGATGCATCCGGCCCAATGACGGTCAACACGTACAGCAACGGCAGCTCGCCACAATACAACCGCTCCGCTTCGTTCAATATCTTCCGCAAAGGCGTATCCGCCCGCCCCATCATGCGCTCCATACCGTAGGCAGCGCCAATAAAGTGACTTTCGTTAATCCCCTCTTTGCCACCAGTGCCCACAAATACATTTTTGTTGTAATTAGCCATGCCCATAACTTCATGAGGGACCACCTGGCCAATAGACACAAGGAGATCATGACCTCCTTGCCATACCAGCTTGTTCATTTGAGCAGGCCAGGGTTTGTCCCAGACGCCCTGAGTCACCCGTGCTACAAATTCTTGAGGTACATGGCCAATGGTGATCACATCTTCTCGCCATCGATGATGACGAAACAATGAATGGGGGATGCCAGCGTACATGTCATCCAGTTGCTCAACCGTCATGGGGTGATGTGTACCCAACGCAGGGAGAATGTCAGCCACCGCTGATCCAAAATGCCGGTAAGATGCCTGGGTTAACACACCAGCTTTGCTATGGTAACGAGTGTTATCCGGTGGAATTAAAAGTACCCGTTGCCGACGACCAAGCTGGCGATACACCTGACGCAGTGCCTGACTGAGATCTTGATCGGACAGCACCGTTGAGGGCGAGCCGGCGGCAAAAAATAGGGTCATTTCACCCCCAACCCAGCTTTAACCTTGCAACAAATTCCGTTTGGCGGCAGATCAACCTCAACGCATAAGCTTCCGGGGTCTTCTTCCAGAGTGTCAAACTGGCTCTGCAATAGACTATTGTTCATAAACTCATGTTTGCGCGACGCCAGTCGGCTGGCGATCAGGTCAAAGTCTCCACGCAGATGGACAAAGCGAACCGCCTCAGAATCCACGTTAAGCACAGCCCGATACTTAGCTTTCAGCGCGGAACAAGCAAGTACCACATGCCCTTCTGTCTGCTGTGAGTCTTTCAATAACAGCACCAATCGCTCAAGCCAAGGTTTTCTATCCTGATCATCCAGGGGAATACCCTGACTCATTTTTTGGATATTGTTTTGCGGGTGATAGTCGTCAGCATCAAAAAACACACCATTAATTTTTTCAGCCAACATCGCGCCCACGGTGGATTTCCCACATCCGCTCACTCCCCAGACAATAATGATCACGAGGTCTATTCCTGCCAATCAGCGTGGAACACGCCATCCCGATCAAGGCGTTTAAAGGTGTGTGCACCAAAATAGTCTCTTTGCGCCTGAATCAGCTGGGTTGGCAGGCGTTCGGACGACATAGAGTTCAAATAGGCGAGGTTTATCGCGTAAACAGGCACAGGTAGATCATTCAGCACCCCTGCATTTACCACGCGCGCCCAAGGGCCCGCCCGCCGAAAAATTTCCTGCGAAAACGCCGGCACCAACAAGACAGTTTCCTGTTCATTGATCGTCTCACCCAGCGATAACAAAGTCTCTAACAATGCGGCTCTGATGATGCAGCCGCCCCGCCACAATCGAATAGCGGCTCTTAAATCCGTTCCCCAATTGTATTCCTGCGAAGCTTGACGAATAAGGCTGAGCCCCTGAGCGAACGTCACCAGCATGCCAGCGTACAGACCATCTGCCAGGTCTTCCTGCCAGGTGTCCCATTCGTAAGCTTTGGATCTTCTTCCGGAAACCTGAGCCAAGGTTTGGCGCGTTTGCGCTGAACCCGAAATCTGCCGTTCGGTTACCGCTGCGATAATCGCCGGTGCGGGCACCCCCAAAGTCATCGCAGCGTCGACGCACCAGCGACCGGTGCCTTTTTGCCCGGCGATATCAGAGACTTGTTCTATCAGCAGGCCGGATGTTAAGTCGTCTTGTTTCTTGAGGATATCTACCGTGATATCGAGCAGGTAGCTATCCAGTGGTCCTCCTTGTTGCTTCGCAAACCAATCACGCGTTTCCGTAATGTTCAAACCCAAGCCGCGCCGACACAGATCATAAGTTTCAGCAAGGAGCTGCATCACGGCGTATTCGATGCCGTTGTGTACCATTTTAACGAAGTGCCCTGCGCTACTGGATCCCATCCATCCGTAGCAAGCCTCATCACCCACTCGACAGGCAATCGCATCAAAGACTGCTTCCACCCGGTCAAAGTGTTTTTTATCTCCCCCTACCATGACCGAGGCGCCATGCCGCGCACCTTCTTCTCCGCCAGAGATGCCAACACCTAGAAAGACAACACCAAGCTCTGCGCAACGCGCCACCCTTCTTTGTGTATCGAGATAGTTGGAGTTACCCCCGTCAATGACCATATCACTGGACGAAAGGCAGGGAAGCAGCTGACCCAGTAGTTCATCAACTGGCGCTCCGGCTGTGATCATCACAAATAGAATCTTCTGCTCAGGTAAAGTCGCAATTAGCGTTTCCAGCGAATCCACCACGCGCAGGGGCTCGGTCCCACCACGCGCTTGATTCCGCTCCGCCTCGCTGATGCTGTAGCCAATCACATTCAGACCGCTGGTCTGCATGTTGAGCGCCAGGTTATAGCCCATGACGCCGAGTCCGATGATGCCGATGGTGGGAATTTGTTCTGCCATTGCCTGAAAATTCTGCGAGTAGGTGCGTTGCCGTTAATATAGTCGGTTGCGCCTTCAGGCGTAAGAGTTCTAGTACATTCGCTAAAACGCAGCTAGACGTTCGTTACAAACGAAAACCAGTCACATCGTCTGGGAAGACAATGCGACTATCCATCAAATATCCTGGCATCTGTCACTTGTGCTTCCAGATCCAAACCTCGCCTGGCCAGCCACTTTTTGCGCAACGGATAGTACGTCAAAGAAAGTACCGACCACCCTACCAGGACCCAGATCACCAGCGGCTCCAGGTCCTGGGCCAGAAAGTACACACCCACTGCGGTGGCCAGCTGCGAAATGGCAAACAGTATCCAAAGGTAGGCAGGTTTCATATAGAACCATGAGGCAGCGTAGCGTTCGGGATAGGCATCCGGGATTTTCATCACAGCCCAGTACACAAAAAAAGTCGGCAAGTTAGCCGCGATCGACGCTGCTCGGGCGATCTCCCCAATTTTCATTTGGGCAATAAGCGGCAAAACACCAACCGCGAGCATAATCGTCAGGATGATCCAGGGGGCACCATGGCGATTCAGTTGACCAAACCAACTGGGTAACAAACCATCCCAACTCGCCAACATAAAAGTGCGCGGCAGCTGCATAAATTGGGCATTAATTGTTGTCACAATGGCCAAACCAACGCCAAAGATAAGAAAATACGTCATGGCCCAACCAGGCAAAAACTTTTGCCCCGCAACTGTCAGCGGCTGATCTACCATCTCCTGCCATGGGCTGGAACCAACACTGGCCAGGGCAACCAAAGCGTACAACACCGCCACAGCTAGGGTGGCGGCCGTCATAACCAGAGGGATGGTTTTGTGAGGGCGAATCATTTCACCACTTAAACCCACAACCATGTAGGCGCCGCTGGTCGCAAATTTCAGAAGGAAAACAGCAGTGATAAACCCAGTGATGCCGGCTGGGTACATAGGCGATAACAAAGTCGTGTCTAAAACGGGAACAGCAAATCCAGCATAAATGCCAAGAGCAGAAGCCAGCATCAGCACCAGTACCATCTGCAGACGAGCTGCTATCTGCAACCCCAGCAAATTACCGATGAACAACAAAACCACTACCAAGATGCCCCATTGATTAACCGACAGCACTGGAAACAGAGGATTCAGATAAAGTCCAAATGAGCTGCCATACAGGGAGAAAGAAACACTGGCCAGGAGCGTCAGCGCCAGAACCAACGACCCCATCCAGCCGCCACACAGCCTTGCAGTCCAAGCATAATAGGCACCAACTGCGGGCAAGGTTGTGCCTGCCATCATGATCAGCGCGGTGACAATTAATACCAACACCGCCGAGGCAAGGTAGGCGAAGATCACCGAAGGACCAGTCATCCCAATCGCCACCCCAGTCAGGGCAACCACACCTGCGCCGATGATCTGACCTACTGCGATAAAGAACACATCGCGAAAAGTTAAAACCTTCTTTAACTCCATGCTCGCCCTCTATTGCTCTCGCGTTGAACGCACCGATTGTTCAGCTCGCAAAGTTCGTGCGCGCTCGTCGGGGCCTGCATGTTGCCAGCCAGGAGCCCATGTTATGTAGCGCCATCGATCAACCCAGCGATCGGCCGACAGGCAATCGCTGCACATGCGACGATACTCACCAAAAGCGACCAGGAAAGGATTAAAAGATCTGATATTGTGAGTAAGGCCATATCTGACGGGTTCTGCATCATCCTCTGGACTGAAAGTGCCAAACAATCGATCCCAAACGATCAGCACGCCACCAAGGTTACAATCCAAATAGCGAACGTTGGATGCATGATGAACCCGATGGTGAGATGGGGTATTAAAAACAGACTCAATCACACTGGGCAGCCGCCCCACCAGTTCGGTGTGAATCCAGAATTGGTAGAAGAGATTCAGGCCAATCATCAAAAAAATCATCAAGGGATCAAAGCCCAACAACGGCAGTGGTAGCCAAAAGAAGTATTTGTGCACCCGCTCTGTGACTCCCTGTCGTAATGCAGTCCCTAAATTGAGTTTTTGCGATGAATGGTGAGGTACATGCCCCGCCCAGAGCAACCGTACATCGTGGTTAGCTCGATGAAACCAGTAGTAAATAAAATCATCCAGGAAAAACAAAAGCCCCCAAGCCCACCATTGCCGCTCTACAACATCTCGCAGCGGGGAAATTTCATGCAGCACAAAGAAAACCAGAAATGCACAAACTTTAGGGATGGCATCGACGAGACTGGCAAAGACCAGCATAGTCATCGACACAATAAAATCTTTGCCTTGGTACAGTCCAAGCCTTCGACGACGAGAAAGCCAGGATTCAACAACCAGGGCAATCAGAAAAAAAGGTACGATAATGGAGGTCAGCGGATCATTGGTGACCTGCCTTACTGCCTCTTCTAATGTCATCCTTACAGCACGCATTCCTTAGTCGAATACCAGGTTGTAGCACGCACCCATTCAAGCTGCATCTTTAATATTCTTTTTAATATATTACTTTACAGTTATATTTCTATTGGGATATATTTATATCCATCAATTTTGAGAAAGACTATGGACTCATTTAACGCGCTGGTAGAACCCAATCGAAGACGCCTGCTGGAAGCAATTCGACGGACACCTTGCACGGTCAACACCCTCGTCGGTGAACTAGGGTTGAGTCAACCCGCAGTCTCCAAGCACCTCAAAGTGCTGAAAGAGGCTGGCCTGGTTGTCGTGCGCCCAGAAGGACAGAAGCGTTGGTACGAGTTAAACGCAGAACCGCTGCTAGAAATAGAGCACTTCCTGGAACCCTATCGGATTTTCTTCAACAAGAAACTGGATGCGCTGGAGCTTCATCTGGACGAAATGGATCAATAAACAACCGTTGGAAGATTAAAAATGGCAAACCCAGAACTAGACCTGAACCCCGAACGCTTTGGCATCTATGGCACCTCGGAAGATGGACGCCCGACCATCTTATACACGCGGTACTTGAATCATCCTATCGACAAGGTCTGGCGGGCCATCTCTATCCCGGAACACCGCCAGGTCTGGTTTCCGGAGCTGAGCCTGGATCTGCAAGTTGGCGGGAAAGCGATTGTAGATTTCAGCGGAGGCGATTGCCCTGCACCTGAGGATAACCCTGCAGACATCTACCGGTGTGAGATAACGGCCTACGACCCACCTCACGTACTGGAATACAAAGGTATCGATGAACACCACCGCTTTGACCTGCAAGCTGAGGGCGATGGGTGTGTACTGAAATTCATGGCGACCCTGCCCACTCTTGAAGAGTTTGATGACGAGTCCAATACCATTCATGCGCGCTACAGTGTTGCCTGCGGCTGGCACTATAAGCTGGATGTAATGGAATGGGACATCAACGAGCAGTTAGATGGCTACGAACTGGAAAGCTACGCCGGACCAAATCTGACCAAACTGTACCTGGAATATCTGAAAACTGAAAAGTAGTTATAATCGGCGTTCTCATGGAGGCAGTGGAGGGAGAAGAACCATGGCAGAACACAACTTCAGCCTGTTGGATGATGCAACGCGCGAATGTCCCTATCAGTATTTTCAGCATTTGCGCCATTCAGCACCGATCTCGTTCCTGCCCGAGCTGAATGCATGGTACGTGAGTAGATACGACGACTTACGCTACGTTAAGAAACACCCGGAATTGTTCTCCAGCGACATTCGTACCCATGGCGGAATAAGACCTGGTGCACGCTCGGTAGCAGAAGCCTATCGCAGCGAGCACGGTTGGGCGCGTGTGTCTACCCTGCAAAGAACCGATCCACCCGTTCATTCGAAGTACCGCAAACTCATCAATCACGCGTTTACCGTAAAGCGCGTACGAAGCATGACGCCCTATATCGAAACGGTGGTAAATGACCTGATTGACGCCTTCATCAACCACGGCAAGGCCGAATTTGTCAGTGAATATTCCATTCCCCTGCCCTGTATTGTCATTGCAGACCAGCTGGGCGTACCCAGAGATATGATTTGGCAATTGAAATCCTGGTCAGATGCCATGCTTGCGCCCGGCAGCGGCTTTATCGATGAAACGCAGGCGCTGGAAGCTGCTAAACAGGTTGTAGAGGCACAACAGTTTTTTGCCACCGTTATAGAAGCGCGACGCGCGCAGCCCACCGATGACATCATCAGCGTACTGGCCAACGCCCAGATAGAAGACGAACCCGGGCAAGCGCCTCGCCCTCTGGACATGTTTGAACTCATGGATCTGCTGGATCAATTGCTCACTGGCGGAAACGAAACCACAACCAACGCCATCGGCTCTTGCATGATGCTGCTACTGCAACGACCCGATATGATGATTCAACTGCGCGATGACCCTCAGCTATTGCGAAACATGGTTGAGGAAACCCTTCGCTATGAGACACCGGTACTGCACCTGTGGCGCGTCGCCACCCAGGACACAGAAATTGATGGCGTTGAGATCAAAAAAGGTGACACGGTAGCGCTTGGCTATGCCTCGGCCAACAGAGACGAAGCGGTATTCCCGGACCCGGAAACATTTAACCCAAGCCGGGAAAAAGCAGGTGCACATCTGGCTTTTGGTTCAGGACCCCATCATTGCCCAGGCGCAGCACTGTCCCGTCAAGAAATTTACTCAACATTCACTGTCTTGCTAAATCGATTGGAGAATATTCGAACCACAAATCCAGATGAAGGATTTCTCCACACACCCAATATCTTCCTGCGCGGCCTGGCGGACCTGAACATCACATTTGATGTACGCAATCCGCAGCGCTATCTACCTAACGCCAGCGCTTACTAGGAAAACCTATGCCTACCCGCCGACAACTGATACTTACAACGCCAACCCTGGCCATGTTGGGCTGTGGCACCTCTGCAAACCCTTCAATCGCTGACGTAGTGTTGATGAACGTGGACATCCATACGGTGAACGCCAACCGTGATCATGCCCAGGCGTTGGCGATCAGTGGCAACAAAATCCTGGCGGTGGGAACAAACAAGGAAGTAAAAGAATTTGCCGGGACAACGACCCGGATTTTTGATTTAGATGGCAGGACTGTGCTCCCTGGAATCAACGATTCTCACCTGCACTTGCTCATGTGGGGTATGAGCAAACCACCTTTCTCCCTGGATGTGACTTTTCCCGCGGTAAAAACCATCGCTCATGTTGTGGCCAAGGTTAAACAAGCCGCTGCAAACCGCCCCACGGATCGCTGGATCATCGGTCGCGGCTGGGACCAAGCCTATCTGGGTGAAGGACGAGCACCCACCGCTGCTGATCTGGATGCGGTTGCGCCAAATCACCCAGTCGCTCTGACCGACTTTTCGGGACACGCAATCTGGGCCAACTCCAAAGCCATGGAAATTGTGGGCATTAATGCAGACACCGTTCCTCCACCGGGTGGAGTGATTGTTAAAGACGGTCAGGGCCAGCCCACGGGACTGCTGTTTGAAGGTGCCGCCTGGATGATCCGTGGAAAGATCCCGGAACCTACCGAAGCCGAAAACCGACAGGCTCTGCAAGGGGCTATGCAATTGATGCTGCAGCGAGGGGTTACCAGCTGCACGATACCGGGTCAATCAATCAAGATTCTGACACTATTAAATCAAATGGCGGCAGAGGACTTCGACGCCAAATTACGCGTTGTTGGCATGCTGCGCTCTCCGGACTCACTGGAGGGCTTGCAGACATTACTGCCAGAATACCAGGCTATTCAAAGCAACAACCCGCTATGGCTACAGCTGGATTCGGTGAAAATTATGGGTGATGGCATTCCCACAGGCAATAAAACGGCCTGGTTGCACTCGGAATACGTAGGTGGCGGCAACGGCAATCTGCTGATTCTCGGTAACAGCAACGAAGCTCGCGCTGAAGAACTCAGGCATATGATTGACTTCATTCACAGTCAGGGCTTGCAGATAGGCACTCACGTCACAGGTGACAAGAGTATAGACACAACAATCCAGGCTTATCAGGCCGCCCAAATCGCCACCCAAAGGTCAGACCCAAGACACTACATCATCCATGGCGATCTAGTTCCGGAGACCACTCTGGCGACTATGGCCCAGGAAGGTATCGGCGCAAATTTTAATCCAGAGATTAAGCACCTCATTGCGGACTCGCAGGTGTTCAGCATTGGGCCCAAACGCGCCGCTTACGAATGGCCGTACAGATCTGCGGTAGATGCCGGCGTCGTCACAGCCAGCAGCTCTGATGCGCCCGTCACCGAAGGCAATTGGTTACAAGGAATCGCCACCTGCGTCGATCGTCTGGGTAAACAGTCGGGTCAAGTTTCAGGACCAGCGCAACGAATCACGCTGGAGGAAGCGATCTGGACCTATACGTGGGCAGGGGCATGGC
Source organism: Pseudomonadota bacterium (assembly GCA_039028095.1). Taxonomy (GTDB): domain Bacteria; phylum Pseudomonadota; class Gammaproteobacteria; order Pseudomonadales; family Azotimanducaceae; genus UBA4421. Next base: position 81,493 of record JBCCIU010000004.1, on the reverse strand, counting down.
AGGATCATGCAGAGACCTACAAGGGCAGCCTGGAAGCAGGGAAAATGGCGGATCTGTGTGTAGTAGATGAACGCCTGTCCAACACACCCACAACGTCTTTTGCACAAGCAAAAGTCTGTCTGACTTTGGTAGATGGGAAAATTGTGCACAACACCCTAGGCGCTTGACAAAGCGCCAGCACCCCAGGCGTGGCTGAAAGTATTTCATAAACAACTGTGCGTCAAAGCCCTGGGTGCCAACCCGCACACATAAAAATTTGTTAACGTCACCCGGTCCTGCGCCAACCGGTCAATAAGCGAAGTTCGTATAAAATGGGATCCGCGGGGGAAGCACATACAAAATTCAGCCGAGCAACTGATGCACATCTATCTGACGAAAATCGCCGCCCAAGGTGAGCTCGATTTGATAGACCGATTCTTTCATCCAGAGCTGATCGACGAAGCAGCCATCGCCTTTGGCGGTCCAGAGGGAATCAAAGGGTTGTATGGACACGTCATCGGTTTTCGTCGAAACATTGGCAATGCCACTATTGGGATTCAGAACATCATTGGCAATGAGGCACAGGTGATGGCCCAGTGGTCATTCACAGGCACCCACGACGGACCCTGGTTGAACCAAGCACCAACTAATAAACCCATCAGCGGCACCGTATTCAGTTACTTCACACTGAGCGAGGGTCTGGTCATCCGCTATCGGTTGTGGCTCTGCGCACGATTCGAAGACCTCATCGTCTTCGACTCCTCAAAACCGCTGCCGGAAAATCTAAAGCCCAAACAAAAGTGAACAAGTCTACCTTCCCTATCCTCGGAGTGAATCATCCCCAACGTTAGACTTCGTGCGGACAATCCAAACCCGTTTTGTCGTTACGCGCTTTTGTTCTGGGACAATTGTGCCATCACCGGGTTTGTGCGCTTTGCTTGTCAGATTTTTGGCGGGCTGACTGGCAACGATGCGGCGCGACGCGACCGGACCGAGTCGCTATCGCAATAAGTGCAGAAAATGCAGATGTTTCTCGTACTGTTCCAATAAGTCGTGTAGCACCTGCTCTTTTGACCACCCCATCAAATCGTAGTCCTGTCCGCCTTCTGCCAGGTGTACCTCGGCCCGAAAGTACTGCTCATCTCCATCGGTCGTATGGTTATCGCTGACCAAAGCGTCGTGCGGCCGCTTATAACTTCGAATCAGTACCGAGTAGCTGAAATCAATCTCGGTACCATGCATGACATCCAGACGCACCCCATTTGACCTTTCGGGATCAACAATCCTTACGTCCATGCCATGTTGGTGCAGTTCCTGGGAAAATTCTGACAGTGCAGGTTGAACAACCCTATCAATGAACCCTTTTACTTCAGATTGACTCGGATACCGAAGCATCGAATTCAAGCGCAATTTCCAATCTATGGACGATGGACCACCGGTAGGTCCGACGCTCACCACAGCCACGCTGTCACGTTTTGCCAGGTCTACTGATAACGCCCGGAGAAAGCCCCAAATAGCCACCAGTATGGCCAGAGAGAACGGCAGCGCACTGGCAATCGCTGCGGTTTGCAGCGCAGAAAGCCCACCTGCAAGCAGCAGAATCATGGCAGACAAGCCAATGGTTACCATCCAGAAGATACGGCGGACAATTGGCGTGTCATCTCTTCCGTTCGATGACAACATATTCAACACGAGAGCGCCGGAATCAGCCGAGGTGATAAAAAACACCATAACCATGATGATCGCCAGGAGCGATAAGAATTGAGAGGCTGGAAAATATTCTAGGAACTGGAACAGCGCGACCGAGGAATCCTGTTGCACCGCGCTGGCCAACGCTTGAGCCTCTTGGTTGAGAATCAGCTCGATGCCTGAGTTGCCGAACACCGTCATCCATAACAGGGTGAATGCGGTGGGACCAGCCAATGCACCTAAAACGAATTCACGCAACGTACGTCCCTTGGAAATCCGCGCAATAAAGAGCCCAACAAACGGTGCCCAGCTGATCCACCAGCCCCAATAGAATATCGTCCAACCACCCAACCAATCTGTTGGGTCATACGCATACAGATTAAATGTTTTACCCACTATATCTGCCAGGTATCCACCCGAGTTCTGCATAAACATCTGCAATAGATAGACGGTGGGCCCAAAAGCCAAAACACCTACCAACAATGCAACGGCAAGCACGATGTTAATTTCCGACAGACGTTTGATCCCGGCATCCAGCCCCATGACCACCGAGACCGTTGCAAGGGCTGTGGTCAACACGATCAAACCCACCTGCACACCTACTGCCTTAGGTATACCAAAAAGATAGTTAAGACCCGAATTGATCTGTTCGACGCCAAACCCGAGAGATGTAGCAACACCAAAGGTTGTGCTCAATATTGCGAATACGTCTACCGCAGTACCGATCGGACCATATACTTTTTCGCCAATGATCGGGTACAACGCAGAACGCAGTGTCAGCGGCAGCCCATGGCGATAACCAAAGTAGCCCAACACCACGGCAACGATGGCATAGGTCGCCCAAGCATGCAGACCCCAGTGGAAAAACGTTAACTTCATGGCCTCACGCGCAGCTTCAGCGGTGCCGCCCTCACCATGGGGTGGATTCAAGAAGTGTATGACCGGCTCGGCAACACCAAAGAACATCAGCCCGATACCCATGCCAGCTGCAAACAACATGGCGAACCAGGACAGTAGTGAGTATTCGGGCTCGGAGTGATCAGGACCTAACTTGATGTCGCCAAACCGGGTTACCGCGACAAACACACACACCACCAGGATGACCGCTACCACCAACACGTAATACCAGCTGGCGTTGGCTATGATTCCCGCTTGCATCCATCCGAATACCGAGCTGGCTGCATCAGGAAATAAGGCTGATAAACCCACGACCAAAACCAAACAGATCACCGATCCATAAAACACGGGACCATTAACTGGCGCGGCGGACTGTGTCATAACAATTCCCTAGACGCCATACTGGGCCCGCACGCCCGGACCCAATGCTTCCTTAAGCGGGCCGAGCCAGGGTTCGTAGTGTTTCCACGTGTCCATCGAGGAAGTAAAAATTGGCTGGCGGACCTGCTCGGAACTGGGGGTGCGTACGCTGCGTTCAGTCTTATGGTAATCAAGACAGGCCTGTTCAAATTCAAGCCCACAAAAACCCAATAGTTTGCGCACTTCACCTTCAAGATCGGCAATCAAGTCTTCGTGCTGCACCAAGTGAACAAAACCCGGCAACACCTCATCCCAGTGCGTCATCAACTCCACATATTCCCTATAGTAGTTGCCAATGTCGCGCAATCCATAACTAAACTCCTGACCTTGTCCAAAAAGCTGCTTAAACCCGCTCAGGCAACATGACATCGGATGACGCCGGGCATCAATGACCTTGGCGTTGGGCAGTATCAACTTGATCAATCCGACGTGAAAAAAATTGTTAGGGTTTTTATCTACAAAAAACGCAGCGCTCTGACGATACACCTGGGTCTGTTCAATAAACTGCTCCCCAAAACGCTTGAACAAATCAAAGTCCAACTCGGCCAATATCTGCGGATACCGCGGACTATTCTCATCTTTAGCACCCGTACCGCGCAGTCTTTGAGCAAGGGAGACAATATTGGGTAATTCCATGGTGCCATCCACCTGACTATGAGAGGACAGGATTTGCTCGAGCAGGGTTGACCCGGCACGGGGCAGGCCCACAATAAAAATTGGTGCAGGATCAGCATGGCCCACTCGACTTCGATTGGCAAAAAACTCAGCGGTACATATCGCTTTTTGTGCGCTGGCTCGAATCGATAGGTACTCCGGCTTGTGCTTTACCGACGCCTTCTTGAGTTGGTTACCACGTTCATAATATTCGAAGGACCTGGCAAAATGTTGCCTGTCCTCAAACGCCTTACCCAGGGCAAAGCAAAGGTGGATACGATCTTCTACGTCTACCGATTCGCTCCTTTCTTGGGCTTGCATGCTGACAAGTTCTGCTTCGGAAAACTGGTAGGTCTTGGTGTTTGCCAGCGACCAATAGGCGTCCCCGTAATCTGCTTTTATTTCGTAGGCTGCCTGATAGGAGGCGACCGCCTCACCGAGTTGTCCGATTGTTTTGTGCGCATGCCCTCGCATAACCAACAATTGGTTCTGATTAGCGCTCGCTTTGATCACAAGATTGTAGACATCGATTGCACCTTCCTGATCACCCACACCTGCCAACGCATTGGCGTGCAGGGATAGAAATCGTAAATCATCGTTGTGTTGGGACAGTACGCTGGTCTGCTCATGCGCCTTTTCAAATTTCTGCATCCGCAACAACAAATTTGCATAGTCGTATCTCACCCGTGAATTATCTGGTGCCAATTCCAACGCGGTCTCCAGCAAAAACTCAGCATCGTTCAACACGCCGGTCCGCGCACCAATTTCGGCCAACAACCGCATCCCTTCAATATGAGTTTTGTTCTCTCGCAAATAGTATCTACACAATCTATCGGCTTCATAGAGCTTGTTCTCAGCAAGGTAGCTGTTAACGGTCACAAGCTCGGGGGGCAAAGCTAACAGGTATTCCAACTGAGATTTCGCACGCATCTTGTGCTGCTCGACCGTCGAATTCAAAGCACCATCATGCAGTTCGTAAAGATTGAGCAATGCCTGCCAGCAGGCAACTAAAGCCGGATTGAGATTTACCGCTTTTTCATAAGCGCGTTGGGCGTCAGCCAGGTCATTGAGAGACAGCAAAGTGTGTCCACGTTCCTGATAGATCCGCGCAAATTGGCTGGCCTGGTTGATCAGTCTGCTTTGGGTTTCCAGCGCCTCATCATGCTTATCCTGTAAACGCTGAGACACTGCCAGAAGATAAACCAGCGTCTCGTCGATCGCTTCGTTGTTACTTTCAACCAGCGGCTTTAGACGCGATTCCGCGGTTGCATTCTGGCCCGCCTGAATATCTTTTTGGGCCAAGGCCAAGGTTTGTTGCAGGTCCTGCCCGGACATTACCAATATTTCTTAGCTGACATAAGAAAAAGGGAGGGCACTCGCCCTCCCTCTTTGTTGGGAACGGGTCGCCTATTCGAACTCATATCCGAAACGCACCCCAATTGTACGTGGACGATTGACCGTGACACTGGGTGTATAGTCCGTCGCGTTGACATTCAACATGGCCTCCTCGTCAAACAGATTGTTGACAAAAAGTTCCGCACTCCAGCCATCTTTTGTGAAGCCAACCGCCGCATTGACGATGGTATAAGCCTCTTGCTCGTAACGACCGGCCAGGAACCGGGTATCACCGTTGCCATCCACACCAAGGAAGCTCGTATCGACGACAGATGCCAGATCACCACCGGTGAGCGGCGTGCCACAGAAGCCACCTTCATTCTTAATATTTAAGCCGGATCCGCGACCGTAAACCTGCATGGTGACATCTTCCACAAAATAGGCATCACACGTGGACTGTGCCCTACTATCACCGGTATAGGTGATACCAGCACGCACGTAGGCTTCAGCACCCAGGGTATCAAGGTAGAAGTCGTACCTCGCCCGAATGTTTGCTCTGAATTCTGGTGTCCAGGGCAATCGACTACCCACCGGAACCACAATCTCCTCAAGCTGCGGATTCACTCGAGTCAACTCATTGTCTACCCAACTGGCTGCACCGCTGATGGTGAGCTGGTCTGTTGCGAGCCATGTAAAGTCAATGTCCAACCCATCAATTTCAGCATCGCCCGCATTTTCGATAAATACCAGGAAGGCAACGTTAGAAGGGTCAAAACGCGAAACTTGTAAGTCATCAATTTCTGAAGAGTATGCCGTGGCGTTAACCCGTAGCGTGCGATCAAAGAACTCTGCTTTCATACCAATTTCGAAATTAGTCAGCTCGTCGGTCTTGGCGATGGCAGGCACCAGATAGCCCTGGTATACGCCGCTTTGATTTCCCGAAGGCTGTCCCGCGTTTCGGTTCGCCGTCTGGGGTCGGAAACCTTCAGAATACCCGGCAAAGATCATGACATCGTCGTTGGCAAACCAGTTCAAGGTTGCACGATAAATTGTATCGTCCTGGTTGATCACCCCGCTACTGGATAAACCGTCCAGGAAAAAAGAACCATCCGCTACGCCGTCAGCTATGATCTGAGCTTGACCCGGGCTGAAGAAAGACAGTAGATCACTTTGATCACCGCTGCTTTCAAAGGCACCCAACGCTTCAAGTCGCTGGCTCACACGGTTGTCAAACGATTGTCCATCGCAAGGCACAGGTGACCCTTTACATCCGAAGGACGAGCCGGTGGAACCCTGAAAGTCATAATCGATGTCGTAGTTTCGCGCTCCTATGCTGAAAGAAATGTCATCGGTGATATCCACAGACACCTCGCCAAAGAAGGCGATCTGCTCTTCTTCGCGAGTAAAATTGTTGACGAAGATTGTCGACGGACCACGGCCCAACGGATCATCTACGCCAGCAACGGTACTGACAATATTAGTCGAATCGGGCACCGCGTTGGCTGGATTGGTGATGGTGCCAGGGGCCGACGAAACATTGAATCCAGCCTGCACCGCACCGGTGTATTGGAATTCGCCATCAGAAATCGTTTCCTGCTCATCCAGGAATACGCCCGCGGTAATACGAACCCGTTCGGTAGGATCCCAGTTAAAACGCAGCTCATGGGTGATGCGTTCGTTGGTGGTTTCACCCACGTACTGTTTGGTGGGGTCAAAACATTCTGAGTAATTTGAATAACCACCCGTGCAGATGTAGTAAGCCTGATAGCCACCGCCGTTGGTGTACCCGGTATAGTCCTGGATGTAGAACACGTCACGATCAAGGTACCCGCCGGTATACATCACGTCCAGTTGACCAATCCGTCCATTCAATGACCAGGTGGTGAGTCCAAACTCATCCTGGTTCTTACTGGGCGAAAATCGATTCACTGCATCTTCACCACCCAACACTGGGTCGTATTCAAATACGCCTTCTGTTTTCAGCCGTTGGTTGGTATGTTGCAGCAGCACATCCCATTCATCATTAATGGTATACGCGGCGCCAAAACGTACCCCTGTGTAGGTCGCTTCGTTAAAGTCGTCCTCCGCAAGCCTGCTGTTGTCAGCCACCGCCATGGTTGCCCGAACACCGCCACAGCTCCCGCCTATCGGGTCATCAACCGCGGGGTTGCCGGTACAAATGTGTGCCGCACTAGAGATCTGGTTACGGTTCATCACTTCGATATCGGCTTGATAGGTTCCGGGTTCGTTGTCTATCCAGCCGCCAGCAACGTCCTGATAGGCAGCAACCCGAACGGCCAGTTTGTCCGTCAATGGCAAATTTAAGAATGCTTCGATCGCAGTGCTCGGCTCACCACCTGCGGTGGTTGCAAACTTGGATTCGAAGCCCGCTTCAAATTCGCCGATGCGGGGTTTATTTGTGATCAGCCGAACCGTTCCGGTCTGGGAGCTCGCACCGAAGAGCGTTCCCTGGGGCCCAGGCAGCACCTCAATACGCTCCAAGTCAGTGGAATAGACATCCAGATTCCGGCCACCAAATGAGACAGGTTGTTCGTCCTGATACAGTGCTACCGCAGGCGCGGAACCCTGGATCGATGAAATCGTGATGGAGGATTGTTCCGTCGCCGCACCTCGGATGTAAAGTTCAGCCTGGCCGGGACCTCGACCTGAATAGACTACGTTGGGCAGGTATTGGACATATTCATCGAAGTTATCTACGCCGAGTTCATCTATGTCATCGCCCTTCATAGCCTGGATGGACACTGGAATGTCCTGCATAGGCTGAGCTCTTTTGGTGGCTGTGACCACCACCTCCTCAATGACCCGACCCTCTTCCGCAACGACCGCGCTTGCTGTCATTGACGCAATCGCCGTTACAACGGCCTGATTGACCTTGGTTCGCTGAAATCGCAATGGACTCTCCAAATGGTTTGATTCTCTTTAAGCTTTCGTTAGCTTTCTTTTGAGTACAAATGTTTTATTCGAATTATTCGTTTGTACTGAAAATGATTTTTTCTTACTTCTTCCCCTTAAGTAAGCGGGCGAATTCTAACATAGGCTGTTTTTTATTAAAGGTGGGGTCTTCTCGACAATTTTTGCTTCCTGCGATGTCCGTTTGAAAACATTACAACTCTAAATAATTGTTTCTTTCATCGCTTCGCTTTGTTTGGCTTTTTTTCAGCATATAAGCAGCATAAGATGCTCACCCTGACCACTCGAACCGGAAGCAATTCAACGTATGGAAACGACCCAGGAAGACCAGGTATTGATCAGCTTACGTCAAATCATTCGGGCCACAGATCTTTACTCTCGCCAGCTGAGCAAACAGGTAGGACTCACGGCACCTCAGCTACTTGTACTGCAAAGTATCCATCGTCTTGGGGCCACGTCTATATCGAAGCTATCCACTGATGTGAGTCTAAGCCAAGCCACCGTGACCAATATCATTGATCGACTTGAATCACGCGCGTTGGTAAGACGCCATCGCAGCAACGAAGACCGCCGGGTTGTACACGCAACCCTGACGGATAGTGGCGTTGAAAAGATCTCGGAGGCGCCCACCCCGTTACAAGATGTCTTTTCCAAGCGATTCTCCAGCCTGGAGCCATGGGAGCAATCCATGATTGTGTCGTCCCTACAACGGGTAGCAAACATGATGAATGCAGAGGACATAGACGCATCTCCCGTCCTGCATGTGGGCGGCGCCATTGACCAGGTCCACGAAAACTCAGCTTCCTAACTTTGACGACACACAGGTCATGAAAATTCTGGTGTTAGAAGAGTTTGCAGAGCGCTACCCAAGCTACCTTAAGCACCTGCAGCATGAGGTCACCTACGCAACAAGCATTCAACAAACCGGTCGACACTATGATGTGCTGCTGGCCCAACCAGATCTTGCGGCTGAGTATTTGCGTGATGGCGGCCAAGTGCGATGGATTCAATCAACCTGGGCAGGAGTCAGACCACTGGCGGAGTCAACCATTTCCGCCAATACACTCGTCACAGGGGTCAAAGAAATTTTTGGTGGTCAGATCGCCGAGTATGTATTCACCTATCTATTAGACGAGATACGCACACCTGGCCGATACAGAGCAGCCCAAAGCAACCGACAATGGCAACAAATACCGCCTGAAACACTATTAAGCCGCCGTATGGTGATTGTGGGTACCGGGTCTATTGGCCGTCGCCTGGCCAGCGTCGCGAGGACTTTTGGCCTTCACGTTACCGGCGTATCCCGCAGCGGCAACCACCATCCAGAATTTGATGACGTTGTAAAAACAGCACTGCTGCAAAATGTGCTGCAAAACGCGGATTACATCATCCTTGTACTACCGGACACACCTGAGACTAAGCACCTGTTTTCGGCAGAAACATTTGCGGCGATGGACAAGCACCCACTGCTGATCAACGCAGGCAGAGGATCGACTATCGATCACGACGCGCTGATTTCCGCTTTGCGTGATCAACGCATTCGAGCCGCGGTTCTAGATGTGTTCGAAGAAGAACCACTGCCAGCAAACCACGCGCTGTGGACAGAACCAAACGTAACCATTACGCCCCACATCGCCGCGGTCAGTTTCCCAGCAGACATCGCAAGACTATTTCTTAGCAACTTAGAGAAGTTTAGGCATAGCCAACCACTGGACTTTGTAATCGACCTCTCGCGTGGCTACTAGCTGCCAGCAGAAAGGCCTTACGCAACAGCGCGATGCTCTGATAACCCACCCGGGTCGAGCGTCCGTATCTTCTCTTCAAGGGAGAATTTCCAACTTCACCTGTGTACCACTAGCGGTAGCCGACCATTCGACGCGCCCACCAAGTTCCCGCATACGTTTTTCGATGCCACGCATTCCAGTACCTTTGCGCAGATTCGAGTTATCAAATCCGCTGCCATTGTCTCGAACCTGCACAAATAAACGTTCATTTTGCTGCACCACCTCCACAAAAAGATCGGTGGCTTTGGCGTGTTTCAAGGCATTTGTGACCAACTCCCTTAAAGCTCTGGTGAGATGGTAATTTTCGCGATGTGAGCAGCGGATGGGCCCGCTCACCTCCCAGTGCAGGTTAACGCCAGCCTCCTCACAGCGGCCACGGCATTCGCGATGCCAGGCACCCACCATTTCGGATTCCGATGCTTCCTCACCATCATCAGCCACAATCGCACGCATATCGTCCAATGCCGAGGACGCAAGCTGCCGGGTATCACCATCTTCACTGCGGTAGATGATCGAAAGCAGCTTGGAGCCCAGGTCGTCATGCATATCGCGGTAGATGCGATTGCGCTCAACCAAAGCGGCCTGGCGTTGTTCAATATCGCTGCGCTCCTGGTAGCTGGTTTCGAGCTGTTCCGCATAGAGACCAACGCGCTCTTCCAACGTGTCGTTTGCACGTTCCGCCTGACGCAGTGCCAACAGGAAGTCGCGGGTCATACTTAAGAGCAGGAACGACATCAACAAGGGTACGCCCAGGTTGGCGGCATAAAATGGCGCTAGGGTTGATTCATCGAGCTGCAGCCGTGCAAACAGATTGTCGTGGATAAACAGTGCCGTGGTTAACCCGATGCTGATCATTAGCACGAGCTTACGACCATCAAAACGCTTCACACACTCATACCCGACGGTGCCAACGCTGTAGAGGCCAATGATCAGAGCGAACATATGAAACACCCAGGTAATGGGCGGGGTGGAAAAAAAGTAGGTGTAGAAGTAACTGCAGGAAGCGGCCAGTATATACAGCCCCAACAGCTGCTCTATGCGGCGACGTCGCAGGCCAAGATATCGATGACAAAAGACCGCGTAAAACACGCCAAACAAATCGGCCGAAACGTGCAGACCGAAGGGCCACAGCGCGCTGCCAAATGGATACGCAGTCAAAAACGCGTTGAGGCTGTAGTAGAGCCAACATACCGCACCCAGAGTAAACCAGGCGTAGGTCGCTTGCTTTCGATCTGAAACCCAATAGGCGAGGGAGATCAACCCAAGAAACACAGATAATCCAGCCGCCAATTGATTCACGGTAATCTGAAAAAACAAATGCCGTTCATAGATTGGCTGGAGCGTCGCTGCATCTCCCACCGCCATCGGGCCCATCATCCCCCAGTTGGGGTCGGTTTCCAGGCGGATGGCAATCTGATTATCTTGATCCTGCAGAACCGCATCGGGAATCGGGAACATAAACGGTCGATTCCAGTTCACCACATGCGCATCCGTTGGATTGGATTGACCGATCAGCTGGTGATTTACATAAACTTCAATATTCTGAGTAAATTTCGGGACAAAAACCGCCTGAGGATTGGACCGGTCAAGTCGCCCGACGTCAAAGCGATACCATCCGATCAGACTGATTTGGTCTCGCCCATCAGATCGCCAGGCATCGGGCAGGGACATGGATTGGGCGGGCTGTAGTTCATGGCTTTGAGCATCCCCATGATGGAACTGCGCTTGGGTAAACAGCTGATAGGCCGCCGCTGCCGTCGTGGGTGAGAGCACACACAGGCAGAGCATCAGAACTTTTCCGCGCACTTTTCCCATTCGACTGATCGTCAAAAACGAAACCCCAAGCATGAGGGAGCCCTCTGCTCATGGTCAACCGTCGTAATCAAATGCTAACCCGCAGCCCTTGCCCTGACTTTTTTGAGCCCAAATATTCCAGCCAGGCCGGTGAGGAAAAGATAAGCGGCTGCAGGGATGGGGACTGGGGAAGCAACCACCAAATTTTGACTAGATGTCCTGGCGCCAGCAGTGATCGACCAGACCCCTGCCACGGATTTAGCCAACTCTATCGTCCACAGATTATTGTTTGTATCGATTTGGAATGGAATAGATATCTTTGTGACGAAAAATCCAGCGCTCTGCACGTTGTTCGTATTCAAAATTGGGAGCAGGGCCGAGGCTGCATTGAGCGCTTGGGTTTCCGAGGTGAAATCGAGTCCGTAACTCGTAATATATTCGGAGTTACTGAGACCCAGGATATCAAATGTGTAATTTATCCCATCGACGTGAACCGGTGTCGCCTGAGTCAAGCACGCGTTAACAATATGCGAACACGAAGGATTGTATGTTAAAGACGCAGCATTCCCAGAGTTTGCAGCCGACAGGAACAACATACACAAAAGTAAGTTTAGCCTCATTTTCCCTACCCTGTTATTTCAACTAGGGGTCAAGCTTAAGCAACCTTATTGACTGCCCCCACCCCCCGATCAGGGGGTAGGCAAGTTGGTGAAAACTATGGGTTTATCAGCTACGGTACTGATATTAATAGACTTTTCAGGAATCTCGAATGCAAGATCCTGCACTTTGTTTGATTATTGAAGACCACGCGGACGCCCAGATCTGGCTGCAGTCTGCTATGGCACAAGCCTTTCCCCAGGCATCAATTTGTATCGCTGATTCGCTACAGAACGCTCGCGCGCAGCTAACAGAGGATCTGGACGTGGTACTGTTGGACATTGAGCTTCCCGACGGCAGCGGCTTGGATTTGATCGATGAGCTGGTGGCGACCGGGGCCCAGGTCATCATCTCTTCCATCTACGATCATGATGCGTATATCTTGAAAGCCCTGAAACGCGGCGCTACCGGTTATATCCTGAAAGACCACCCGAAAGAGGAACTGGTGGAGCTGTTGCAGGGTATTGTGGTCCATGGTCGACCCCCCCTATCCCCTCAGATTGCGCGAAAGGTGTTGGAGTTTTTTACCCACCAGGCAGACCGTCCCGACCCGCCAGCAGATGTGGTCGAAAACAGTTTAACCAGTCGCGAGAGGGATGTGTTAACTCTGTTAGCCAAGGGCTACTCCACCACTCACGTCGCCCAGATGCTGGAGCTGTCACCACACACCGTGGCCGGATATGCAAAAACAATCTATCGCAAACTCAACGTCTCAAGCCGAGCTGAAGCAACCCTGGAGGCCAATCGATTGGGCCTGGTACGCAACGACTAAGCCCACAGATAAGTCCAAAAAGAATGTGGTAAGGTTCCACCTTCTAAGACATTTAAGAGGGGAAATGTCATGGCTGAAGCACACGAATTTGTACACCCGGACCCATTGGACCCATCCAACAGCGCGCTGTATACCAGCAGCGATCACTGGGACGTCTTTCAAACGTTGAGACGGGAGGACCCGGTTCATTTCACCGAAGAAAGTCCTTTTGGCCCCTATTGGAGCATCACAAAGTTTGAAGACATCAAACACGTTGATACCAATCACAACCTGTTCTCTTCTGAACCCGCCATCGTGATCGGAGACCTGCCCCCGGAGCAGACCCTCGCCCAGTTCATTGCCATGGATCCACCTCGACACGACCAGCAACGCAAAGATGTGGCCGGTGCGGTGGCACCCAGTCAGCTCGCCAACTTAGAGCCTTTGATCCGTGAACGTATCCAAGGTCTGCTGGATAATCTTCCGATTGGAGAGACTTTTGATTGGGTGGATACCGTCTCCATTGAACTGACTACCCAGATGTTGGCGACGCTGTTTGATTTTCCTTTCGAAGATCGGCGCAAGCTGACCGGGTGGTCAGACGCCGCCACCTCATCACCCGCTCTGGTGGGCGCTTCAAACATGACCGATGACGAACGCATGGCTGAGCTGATGGATTGTCTGGAGTATTTCAATCGCCTCTGGAAAGAGCGGGAAGGCGGCGATGGTATGGATTTTGTTTCCATGATGACGCGCAGCCCTGCCTTTAAAGGCATGGAACCGATGGAATATCTGGGCAATCTGATCTTACTGATTGTTGGTGGCAACGATACTACCCGGAACTCGATTTCAGGAGGGCTTTATGCACTTAACAGGTTTCCGGAACAGTTTGATCGGTTGAGAACAGATCACTCATTGATCCCCAACATGGTGGCAGAGATCATTCGCTGGCAGACCCCGTTGTCCCATATGCGCAGAATCGCCACAGAAGATTCGATAATCGGCGGCAAAACCATACGCGCGGGTGACAAAGTGGTGATGTGGTACATCTCAGGTAACCGAGATGAGGACATATTCGACCAGGCGGATCACCTGCAGATCGATCGGGCAAACGCTCGCCAACACGTCTCTTTTGGCTATGGCATACACCGTTGTATGGGTAACCGTTTGGGAGAGCTACAGCTTAAAATCGTCTGGGAGGAGATCCTCAAACGGTTCGAACATATCGAAGTGATGCAAGAACCCGAGCGCGTACACTCCAACTTTGTGCATGGCTACAAGTACATGCCTGTCCAGGTACATCCGCTGTAGCGTGTGTCCTTGGGACTTGCGCGCGAGAGACTAGCTCGTCCGCACATCTTTAAAGGCCACCTCTTTATCCACCTCGGGTTCCTTAGGTAGGCCCAGCACGCGTTCGCCAATGATATTTTTTTGTATCTGATCGGTCCCACCACCGATGGAGGTAAAATAAGCGTTCAGGCTTAGAAAGTTAGCATCCTCCGCTCGCGGATACTCTTCCCCTTCCAACAGACCCTGCATCCCCAACAATTCTGTTCTGACGCGGGCCTCTTCATGCAGGATACGTGACATTGCCAGCTTGCCAAGGCTCATCACAGAAGAGGAGGTCCCCTGTTTCAGATCAGCTTTTGCACGCGCTGTGTTCAACGCGTTCAGCCTCTTGTAGGCAATGGTTTGGGCAAGATCCTGTCTGACCTTTGGGTCATCCAGTTTTCCAGCCTCACGAGCCAGAGCGATCAGTGGTTCTTCTTTGGTTGATTCAACCACACCGCTACGGGGGCCACGCGCGCCCTCCCCCATAACTGAGCGCTCATAAGCCAAAGCGGTATTCAGGACCTGCCACCCGGTACCGGACTCTCCTAAGATGTTCTCAGCAGGGGCAATCGCATCGGTTATAAACACCTCGTTGAAGTGACTTTCATTGGTGATCTGTCGTAATGGTCGAACATCAATCCCGTCTTGCTTCATTGGCAGAAAGAAAAAGCTGATGCCTTTATGTTTGGGTACATCCCAATCCGTGCGCGCAATCAGCATGCCATAGTCCGCGGTTTTCGCCCCGGACGTCCAAACCTTTTGTCCGTTTACCCGGTAATGATCACCTTCTTTGTCTGCACGGGTGCGGATACCTGCAAGGTCAGAACCTGCGCCTGGCTCGCTATATAACAAACACATATTGACCTCATTGCGTAACAAGGGACCAATTAGTTTCTCTTTTAACCCCTGTCGTCCTGCGGCCAACAGCGTGTTAGCCCAGAGGTTGGTTCGGTCTTGTCCAGCGCCTGGGGCGCCCACCTTGTGGAACGCTCGTTCAATCACTTTCCCTTGAGCGGCGCTCATCTCACGACCAAACCATTCGGTCGACCAGGTTGGCACTGCCCAGCCCGCTTCCACCACCTGGCTTAGCCAGGCTTTGCGAGTTTGTGATGCGCCATAGTGAACCTGTTCACGTTGAAGCTCGGTGGCGATCTCTTGTGTCCAATTGTCTGCCAACCAGGATTCCACCTCTTGCTGAAGCTCTTGTGTATTCATGGCGTTAACTATGCTCCCAATGCCTGTAAATATCTTTCGCGATGGTGATCCGAATCTCCCAACAGCTGAGCGTTTGCACGCGCTCGCCGCAGATAGAGATGGGTTGGATGCTCCCAGGTGAACGCAATACCGCCATGCATTTGCACGCTGTCTGCTGTCGTTCTGACATAAGCATCCGCACATGCAAACGCGGCGAGACTTATCGCCTGATCTTTATCCGCACGGTCTTGAGCAAGGGCAGCGGCGGCATCTCTTGCCGCAGAAATCGCAGACTCAGTCTCCACCAGCAACTCAGCCGCCATATGTTTAATGGCCTGAAAGCTACCAATCTGGCGCCCAAACTGAATCCGGGTTTTGGCATATTCCACGGTATCTTGAAGAACTTTATTGGCCCCTCCGGACTGCTCACCAGCCAGACCAACCAAACCTAGATCCAGCGCTTGGCGCACAGCCTGGCTTACGTCGTTTGTGTGGTTGATGCGATGTCCGGATACAGCGGCAAAGTCTATTTTCGCCAAACGCAAGGTACGATCAAAAGTTGGCAAGGCTTCAATCACTAGACCGGGTTGTTTGACGTCCACCTCAAAGGCGCATAGCGACCCGGCAACATCTGCAATGACGATCAGCACATTCGCGTTTTGTCCGTGCAGCACGTAGTTTCCGAGACCGTTGAGTTGCCAATCCCCGTTCACCTGCCGGGCGGTGATTCCAATATCCTGAGGATCCCAACGCCCGCCGTCGGAACCCAGGACCGCGGTTGCGATCATTGCTCCCGAGGCCAGTTGAGGCAGCAGGCGCTGG
Organism: Pseudomonadota bacterium; assembly: GCA_039028095.1. Lineage (GTDB taxonomy): Bacteria > Pseudomonadota > Gammaproteobacteria > Pseudomonadales > Azotimanducaceae > UBA4421. The sequence continues at coordinate 65,254 of JBCCIU010000004.1, read as the reverse complement.
CTGAAGTCGTCATCTCCAAGAGAACGAATGAGTTCCGCCGCGATTACGCTGCTGGCCAGAATTGGCGCACTGAGCAATGCAGCACCCGCCTCTTCCATCACCGCCTCCAACTCCATGGGACCCACGCCGGAACCACCAAAGTCTTCTGCAATCATCAGACCCGTGATTCCCATCTGGCTCAGTTGCTGCCACAAGTCTTCGTCATACCCCTGTTGCGTCTCCATAGCGGCTCGAACCTGAGTCTCGCCACAGGCGTCGCGCATCAGTCTTTGCATGGCATCGCGCAAAGCTGTGCGTTCTTCAAGAGAAAGTGCGTTCAAAAGTCCCCCTCGTGATGTGCAGATCCCTGACGCGTCACATTATCCTAATGGGGGTATGAAATAAATTGCCTCAGGCCACCCGATTCGGAAGGTATCGACCCAACCGAGCACCCTCGTTACCTATGACAACCGACTCATCGGTCCAAAAATCCGCAATCACACCATCAGGTCGCACCAGCACCAAAGCGCTTTCATCGTAAATATCAACGGATTTCAGCTGCTGAAGATCTAGAGGGAAATCCAACGAATTGACAACTCTAAGCCAGCGTTCGACATTCACTTTTGCGCCTGCACTCAGAACATATCGGGTCCCGAACCAATCCAAAACCGACTGTCCCCGACCTTCATCCACCCACACATGAGGCGCTCTGCGACCGGCCCGGATGCAAGGTATAAATTCAATGGTGGGATTGCTCACCACCGGTGGTGGCGTAGTGCTGACAGCGATCAAGTCCGACTTCCATTCAAACCCCAGAATCGCGCCATCGTAATCCGCATACTGTCGGGTAAGTTTTACGCCGGGCTCAATGTCCTGGCCAAAATAGTACGCCCCAATAAAGCCGCCCATGTATTCCGTGGTTTTGATCCCAACGTCTATACGATCCAATGCCAGCGGGTGGTGTTCGATTTGATAGGTATCCAATATGTCGGGCGTCACCAATCCCTTCAGTACATAGGCGAGCTTCCAGGTCAGGTTGCGAACACCAATAAATCCGATGTTGTTACCCATACCGCCCGTAGGTAATGACACGTGAGCGGCATCACCGGCCAGAAAAACTCGACCTTTGCTGAACCGATCCACACAACCAGGGGTGGGTTGCCATATGCCCATACTTATAATCGAGATTGGCACATCTGCAGCGCCAAGGGCTTCGTGGATTCGTTCAATCGTTTCGGCTTCAGACAGTAAATCTGGGTCAGGCTTAAAAATTTGACAACGCCATCGAGTGATCCCATTGAGGGGTTGAAACACCAACACGCCGCTCGCCGTGAGGCTGTACAACAAGCCGGCTTTACGCCCTTCTAGATACTCGGACAAATCTGCTTCAAAAATAACATCTTGCGAATACTGCGGACGGGGTGTTGCGTGCATTTCAGAACCGATGACCCGTCGCGCAAAACTGTGAGGACCATCTGTACCCAATACATACTCAGCAATAATTTTGCTTTCCGTACCATCTTTCAGATTACGAATGCGCACGTCTACACCTTTGTCGTTAGATTCCAGCGCAGTTGCCTCTGTTAGCGTTCGCACCTCGATCAGATCCGTTTTGGCAACCTCTTCTAACATCACATTCTCTAAATAATCCTGGCAGGTCATCACCGGCATGGTGGGGCTTGTACTGCGCGGTACGGTATGAAAAGTCGGACTTGGGATCGCTGCAATTTCATCATTAGTCAACGAGTTAAACCAACGGTTGTATTGTGTCCATTCAGGGCCAAGCCCAATTTGTTCCACTTCTTTCTCGATACCCAGAACCCGCATTAGTTCCATGGTGTTGGTATCTACAAAGCGCGACCGTGGGTGTGTGTTTACGTCACCCCGTCGTTCCAATATCAACGACGGAATATCAAATTTCGCCAGCAGCAAAGCGCTGGCCAGTCCAATCGGTCCACACCCGATGATGCAAACAGGAATTTTATCCATGGCACTTGGCTTCCAATCTGGATGGCGTTTCGTTTTTATATCGTAATATAATTTAGTCAGCATAGAAACACGGGTTTATCCCAAGCTTTTATCCAAGTAGGGTTACCGATCGTTTTCAGCAATCAATCACTGATGCATCAACGTGTTATCCAAACAGGTGCTTATGCCCTACCCGCATTGGCGTTGATTTACGTGCAGACCCTTCTGGGTTTGTACGGTTTGAAATTCGCCACAGATGTCTTATTGATCTCGCCCGCAATCATCGGAGTCATCTTGGCCATCGGCAGGATCTGGGACGGCATCGCAGACCCGATCATTGGATATCTCAGCGACAGATCCGCATCCAACAGCACGGGTCGGAAAGCATGGATCCTGTGGAGCACTGTTCCAACGGCCGTGTTTTTTTACGTCTTGTTCTCACCACCTGCGCTACAGGAGAGCAGCCTGCTGATCCTTGTCACCCTCTGCGTCATCGGTTTCTCCACCGGATTAACCGCGATCACCGTGCCACATCTCGCCCTGGGTGTGGAAATCGAAAAAGGCAGCGCAGAACGGGTCAGGGTGTTTGGCTCAAGGCATGGATTCGCCATGTTTGGCTCTTTGTTGGCTATCGCGACTATGGGCGTGTTCATCAGCGCGGAGGAAGGTGGGCGAGTATCAACCCGACAGACCGTGAGTGAAATCGCCCTGTACGTTTCGGTTATCTTTGTTGTGCTACTGAGTGCAACTTACGCGGTTAAGGAATTACCCTCACGACCCACCCCAAAATCTATCGATTTCAAAACGCTGGTCATCGCGATAATCAAAAATAGTGATGCGCGCTGGTTTTACAGCACGATTATGGTGGAATTTCTTGGTGCAGGTGCCGTCGGAATCATGATGATTTATGTCATGCAGTATGTAGTGGGCCTGCCGAATTTAGCGCCGTTGGTCATTGGCGCCTATCTGATTGCGCAAATTGCCTCCGTCCCAATCTGGGTCAAATTTTCTCCCCGCCTGGATGCCCGTAGCGCCTGGTCTAACGCTTTGTTGATCAGTGGCTTGCTTTATATCGCAAGCTTCACGGTGTTGTTTATCCAGTCTGGTACAACCCAGGCGATTGTGCTGGCGATATGTGCCATCACTACAGGTATCGCTAACAGCTGCGCTAGTACCTTAAGTCCGGTCGCTCTGGGTGCAATCATTGACACAGAGACCGCCCAGAATGGCACAGACAAGCAGGCCACTTTTTTTGCCTTTCGCAGCCTAAGTCACAAGCTGGCATCAGCGGTTACCGTGGTGATCATCGGAATTGGACTCGGCCTGACAAGTTTCGAACCAAATGTTGAACAAAGCCAAATGTCCAAAGCCGGGATCATGGCGCTATTCAGCTTACTTCCGGGAATGAGTATGCTCCTAGCCAGTTGTGTTGTGCACATCTGGCGCAAGCGTAAACCATCACTGTGAGGCTCGGGCGTATGCGTTCTTGGCATGCGCTAAGATCTTTTTGTGCTCGCTAAAAAACAAGAGCTCTCCTCGCCCTGGCAGCACCTCCATCGTTACCCAATTGCTCATCTCAACCAGGTGCTGCGCCCTTTCGTGCCGCCCATGCACGTCGAACTCGCCAAGGAAGATATGGGTCGGGCATTTGATCAGCTCGACACAGCGCTCAAATGAAAAGCCAGCATCAATCACGTCCCCTAGAAAACCCTGAAAACTACCTTCATCGCACAATGCCAACCCGTGTTCAACGGTCTGTAACATCATGGGTTGTTCAAGCAAAGTTCTGTCAGCCTCGGTCTGCAAAAAATGGTTTGCCAGATAGTGTTGCAAACCACGCATCCTGGCCAAACGAAGTCGGCTTGCCACAATAAAACGAGCCAACGACCGGTTGTGGAAAAGAGAATGTATAATCACGCGCGCAAACGGATTGATCTTTGGCAAATTCTCTGTGACCACCGGCAACGCCGGCACAACCGATAGGACGTTGGTAATGCGGGAAGGCTGAAGCGATGACATGCAACAGGCCACCCCCGCGCCCATGCCGCGCGCAATACACCCAACCCAATCTTGACCCAGCGCATCCAAAAGATCGAACGTGTCTCTGGCAACTTGCATGCGCCGCTCATCTACATCATCAGGTAATTCCTGGGTGCGTCCATAGCGCGGTCTTAATGGCAGGATTAATGTAAGACCCAGTTTCTGCGCTTCCTCAATCGCCGCTTGAGTCCAGGCACTGGCCAGATGTTCGTCATGCAAAACAAGTATGGGGATGCCTTTAGATGCACCTAATACAGCATATTCAAGCAGGCGACCGTCGGGTAGCTGATGCAACAAGCGCTCTTCAGCCCGGGGATGGGGCGCACCGTCAGAAACGACGTTGGGCGCCACAGACCGCTCGCTGCTGGCCAATCCGGCAAGCCCAATGATGAGGCGCGTGAGTTCAGCAACGTTGTGCACCTGGGTCTTTTCATAAATGGAACGCGTTTGTGCTCTGACGGTTGTGAAAGAAGTACCACGCAGTTCAGCCGTTTCTGCCTGTGTGGCGCCCTCTGCCAGAAACTGGGCCACTTCACATTCCGCCGGCGTCAGACCAAAGGCGTTCTGTAGGAGTTCTTTAAGGGTTTCAGACCAGACCAGGTCCGTCGTTCGCAGGGAAAATCCATCGTTCTGAGCGGTCAAGACCAATACCGCAGCACGGTCCAGATCGGTCCGCTGACCAATGGCGAGGAATTCGCCGACCAGACGTGATTTGGCGCGCAGCACTTTCTTCAATTTTGCCAACAGCTCTGCTTCAAACGGCAAGCCGGTTACATGATCACCCGCCTCGATCGAGTATTCTCTTTGGGCTGCAGCATTGCGCGTGTTCACGGTGCCATCGGGGTTGATGTTTATTTGGGGCTGCAGCGCGCTATCCTCTGATCCTATGCGATCAGAAATCTGAAAGGCCATCGCTAGATGGTTTTCGATATCAGGACCAGAAAACGCTTCGATCTTCAGCTCACCAAGACGTTCCTGCCAAGCTTCGACGAGCTCGCCAAGCCTGCTGGGATCCAAGGCAGCGCCATAGAGGCTGTTAAGAAACGCCTCATCCCGCGCATTTGTATCTGCAACTTCGCCCACAACTAAGCCTCCCTGGCTTAAGAAACACCCCAAAAAAGAGCGTCATCGTTCAATTGAACGATGCCAAGTTTAGTCAAAAGTATTTAATTAAGAAAACTGTCTAATTGTATGGAAGATGTGAGATGTGGAATGATCTGAGACGCCTCAAAAGGACCGGTACTTTCCGGATCTGCGCTGGGGTTTTATTGTGGTGTTGTACCGCGATGGGGGTGCAAGCTGGGACTGTAACAATCATTGCTTCGCAAGATGGAAATGACATTGTATTTTCAGGAAGCGGAAATGTTGACACCACCAGCCTTGGAGCAGCAACCACTGACCAGTTCGCGTTCGGCGGCGCAAGCCAACCAACGTTTTTTCGCGGCTTCAACGAGGGCGGTGGTAATTTCACGTCGATAGATGTTTACGCATCGGACGTGACCAATTTTGATCCTCTAACACCTGGCATGGTGAGCATCTTTGTTTCCCCTGGCAGCGATCCCTTCGGCGTTAACACGCTCGCTGGTGATACGATTTCTTTACCTGCAGGTTACGTATCGGGATCCAATTTGAATTTCACCTGGCGGATTCTAAATATGGATATTAGCGCCTTAAACTTTGGAACGCTTGCAACATTCGGTAGTAGTGGCCATATGAACTCCGTAGTCCTTTCCCAAGTCCCTCTCCCAGCCGCAGCATGGCTCTTTATCTCTGCCCTGGGAGTACTGATCGGCATGAAAAGGCGGCGTAGCGCCTCGGCTTAAGTATCGTTCAACAGGGCAAGGTTAGGCCTTGCCTTGTTAATCTACCCTGATTCGCTGGCGCATTTCAGTTTCCTGATAACCACCTGGGTTACCGATCATCTCGCCATAAGCGGTGGCGTGGACAAACTCAAAGGACTCAATTCCAGCTTTGCTGAACGCGGATTTTGCCGCCGTGATACTGGGGTATTTGAGGACTTTTTTACGATCATCTTTGAAGGGTGTTAACTGATCGCCCGTTCGTTCAAACACGATATAGATCTGTTGCTCAAAACCATGCAGTTCAATCTCGAACACCTCGCTCGCTTCGCTCCTGGCTTTGAGCGCGGCGATAAACTGTGTGTCTTGTACTCTCAATGTTGTGAAACCCTTATTGCAGATCACCCGCAGTCATGGCCGCAGACACAGATTCCGCTTCGGCCAGCAGCAGGTCGATTGATTGCCACTGCTGCTCGGTGAACTGGGCACCCAAAAACGCCGCTTGTGACAAAGCGATGAACATTTGGATGACATCTTCTTCTGATTCCGCCGCACGAATCTCTTGATGGCGATCCATAAAAAAAGAAAACGCAATGGGATCCCCGTCTTCGGCGAGTTCTTTCAGCACCACCTTAAATAGCGGATCCAGCTTGTCCTGAATCTGTTGTGCAAACACGTGCAGTCCAACCCAAACCCCTGATCCTAGGCAAACGCGTGTGAATATCGCGTCAACGTTTTGCCCTGGGCCGTTGGTTTATTGTCTTGTGTTTACCGCTTCGCTTCTGTGGTGAACCCGTGATACCCCTGGTCCGCGACGTTAAAGAGCGTCTCGAAAAATTGTGATCCGCGCAAATGCGCCAAAAACTGCCTGGGTTTGCCTGGGACGTTCGCACCCACGTACCAGGAATTTGTTTGTGGATAGAGAGTCTGGTTTGCCATTTCGTTTATCTCACGGTCCCAGGCTTGGGCAGCTTCATCCGTCGCCTCGATTGAGCCCAGTCCCGCCTGCTGCAGGTGGGTGATGCAATCCGCAATCCACTGCACCGTACGCTCACCACCCAACGGCATGGTATACAACACGCCCGGGGATCCGGGCCCATGGATCATGAAGAGGTTGGGATATCCGGCTATTGTCGTGCCCAAATAAGTTTCAAAACGCTCGTCCCACTTGTCACTCAGAGCAACACCATCACGACCTTTGGGGTTCAGATTCAACATTGATCCTGTAACCGCATCAAATCCTGTGGCTAACACCAGCATATCAATGGGATGCTCTCCCCCTTCCGTGCAAATACTTGAGCGGGTAAACGACGTGATCGGATCTTCACGTAAATCTACCAACGACACGTTATCGCGGTTGTAAACTTCAAAGTATCCGTTGTCCAGAATCAAACGCTTGGTGCCGAAATAATACTCAGGCATCAGTTTGCGGGCGGTTTCAGGATCATCCACGATATGACGAATCTTGTTGCGGACAAATTCGGAGACTTCTTCGTTGAGCGTTTTGTCCATCAGAACCGCACTGAAACTGTTGATCGCCAGGTGAATACCACCTTCGTCCCACAACGTCTCATAAATCTGGTGGCGTTCTTGCGCGGTAAAATCTGCAGCGCTTCTTCTGGCGGTCTTAAAAGGCCAACCGCCACGTCTGTTCATAGATTCGCGCAGGTTATCCCAGTCGCTCCTGTATTCGTTCAGCTCATCCTTAGTTAAAGGGCGATTGCGTGCTGGCAGCGAATACTGTGGTGTACGCTGAAATACGGTGACGTGTTCCGCCTGCTTGGCAATTTCTGGGATAGACTGGATACCCGAGCTACCTGTACCGATAACCGCCACGCTTTTACCCGCAAAAGAAACCTCCTCATGGGGCCAACGACCGGTGTGGTAACACTCCCCGGAGAACTCATCGATGCCTGGGTAGTCAGGCATGTTGGCAACAAATAGTGCTCCAACGGCGCAGACCAAAAATTGTGCTGTGACCTGCTCACCCCGATCCGTTTCTATGGTCCACCGTTGGCATACCTCATCATATCGGGCATCGGTCACCCAGGTTTCGAACTGGATGTCTTTCTCTAGATCAAAACGCTCTGCAAAGTGCTGCAGATACGCAAGCACATCGCCTTGTGCTGTTTGAGTCTCGGTCCAGGTCCATTCGTTGACCAGCTCTTGGGAAAATGTATAGGCGTAGAATGGGCTGCTGGGTGCATCCACTCGCGCGCCGGGGTATCGGTTATACCACCACGTGCCACCCACACCGCTGGCCCCGTCAAAGGCTCGAACATTGAGGCCCAGTTCATCTCTCAGGTGATGTAACGCATAAAGGCCACTGAAGCCCGACCCGATAATGATGACATCCAGTGATTTTGCTTCATCGCTCATAATATTCTCCGCTCCTTTCACTGAGATGGTAAATAAACTCTGTCAGGACCACCACAACGATTGCTGGTAAGCTCAAATCTTAGGGTTTACGACATCAAAAATCATGGATCTGGATCGCTACCTGGAACGCATCAAATTCTTCACGGAACCGGAAGTTAATCTGGATACCTTGCGCGCGATTCAATATCAACATCTCTTACACATCCCCTATGAAGACGTGGACGTTCAACTGGGCCGCCGGCTCGATTTTGATACTCAGCGGATATACTCCAAAATTGTTGAGCAACAGCGCGGTGGCTGGTGTTATGAAATGAACGGTCTCTTAGGCTGGGCATTGGAAGAGATCGGATTCGTGGTCATGCGCCTTTCGGGTGCTGCAAATCGCCAGAACCAAGGTGACACAGCACTGGGGACTCATCTGTTGTTGGAGGTACCACTTGCGCAAAACAGCTACCTGGTGGACGTAGGGTTTGGTGACGGCCTGCACTATCCGGTGCCCCTGGCAGAAACGCAGCACACCCACAATGGCTTCACGTATCAACTGGAAAGAATGCAAGACGGCTATTGGCGCATGCACAATCACGTCCATTCCACGATGCCCTCTTTTGATTTCAGACAGGACCATGGCGAGGCGGCAGAGGCTGAGCTTGCCCAGGGATGCAAACGGTTACAAGAGGACCCTCAATCGCCTTTTCGACAGATGCTGATCGCCTTTCGATTCACCGCAACGTCTATCGAATCCTTATTGGGCAAAACCGCCATCTCCATAACGCCCTCCGGGCGCCAGGAGCGCTCGCTGGAGACCTTGTCGGACGTCCAGAAAGATCTTGCAGAACGGTTTGGTATCACCCAGGACATTACACCCGCCTGGGAGCAGATCGAATCTTCGCATCAACAATACATTGCATACATGGCCCGCAAATTTAACCCCTGAATTCTCTCTTTTTCCTGAGGACATTTTGCCACCTGGCAGACATTGCAACCCGGCGGTGCGTCCGGCGGGCTAATGACACACCCCTCTAATTTTGGTAAAAAACCCTATCAAACCTTTGGGAGAACATCTTGAAAATCAAAACGTTCTTAGGCGCTTTTGTACTGTTGTTCATCAGCCCGTTCGCTTTGGCGGATGACGATTATGTAACAGCATGGGGACCGGGCATCGGTGCCAAAGCCCCGATCATTGACGCCCTCGACCAGTCGGGGGCCCAACAAACAACCCAGTCGCTCATGGGTTCAAAAGGCCTCCTGGTTGTTTTCAATCGCTCGGTAGACTGGTGACCATTCTGTAAACGTCAGTTCGTGAAACTGAGCAATATTAAAGAGCAATTCGAAAATATCGGCGTGGCTATCGCCGGCATGACGTATGACGACCCCGAGATCATCCAGGACTTCCACACCGAGTGGGAGCTCGCCTATCCGTTGCTTCGCGACGTGAATGGCAAACACGTAGATGCCTGGGGCATCCGCAACGAGCAATACCCAGATGGGACATTTGCTTTTGGTGTGCCACATCCTGGCGTTGTTCTAATCTCTCCAGACGGCGAAATTCTGGCGAAGTGGGCCCAGGAAGGCTATCGAACCCGTGCTGATTGGGATTCGGTGTTTGAGCAAGCTGATAACATTTTGGGTGGCGAATAAGCTACCCAATTGAGGCAGATTTAGTATGGGCAAAGCTAAACACATCTTGAGCTGGTGCGCCTTGATCCTCCTTGGGGTCATCAATGCTGTCTTAGAAGACCTGATGTTTGCCGGAATCCTGGTGCCCAACCTGCCTCCAAGTATCGACATGACCGGAGATTTGTTTTGGCTTTTCCCGGTACCTCTCGCTCAGCTAATGGCGCTTGCGATTACGGGCTCAATCGCATGGTTCTTTTTGCAACTCCGCCAACCCAAACGCCTGCTCACATTCTGGGCCAGCTGGACAATTGCACGTACGGCGTTTCTCAGCGCTTTGTACAACCCCATGGAGGATATCGCGATATACCTGCTGTGGATCGCTATCTGGTGCGCGCTGTTAGGGCTGCTGGCGCGACATTTTTCGTCAACAAATTCCGTAACTGCGTGAACCACTTGCAGAGATTGAGAGAATAAAATGAACCAAAACCTCAATAAAATTAAGCTTTTCGCCCTCTTAGCCACAAGTGCTTTGCTGGCCGGGTGTGCAGACTCTTCCGACTCTGGTGCGGACGAGATAAAACGTACGCCTTCAGGTAAGCCAGATTTCAGTGGTGTCTATGACACCGGTAATCTCACGCCCCTGGAGCGACCAGAGTTACTGGGTACCACAGAAAGCCTTTACCCCTGGATCGCAAACACGCTCGATTGGGGACTGAAGATTGCAGCCGAATATGCTCGCACCATAGAGAGCGATCCTGATCGCGAGGCTCCTCCCGAGGGCGGTGATGGCAACAATGCGGCAGGGGCTGGTGGTGTCGGAGGATACAATCTCTTTTATATCGACCCGGGCGAAGCGCTGGGCAAAATCGATGGCGTCGTGCCCACCTCAATTATCTACGACCCAGACAATGGTCGTTTACCGCCAACTCTACCTGGCGTTCTAGGCCGTATGGGTTCTATCTATCAAAGTTTTGCCCACGTAAATACCGGTGAGGCGACCTGGCTGGACAAAGAAGGACCAGGGCCATTCGATGGACCAGAGAGTCTAGCGCCATCCGAACGGTGTCTGATTTCATTCGGCTCCACAGTCCCAACAATTTCAAGTCTGTACAACAATCACAAGAGAATTTTGCAGACAGACACCCACGTCATGATTCTGCAGGAGATGGTGCACGATGCCCGCATCATACGTATTGACGCGGAACACACGCCAGACGTCAATCGGAAGTGGTTGGGCGACTCTATTGGCTATTGGGAAGGCGACACCCTGGTGGTCGAGACCAAAGGCTTCAAGGAAGTCAGCAGCCTGCCACGAGCAGATGAAAACCTGCACGTTGTGGAACGATTCTCCCTGATGGAGGATGGCAATATCCTCTATGACTTTACGGTCACCGATGAGACGGTATGGACTGAATCCTGGAGCGGGCGTTACGTCTGGCAATCCAAGCCCGAAGATCTCGTCTACGAATACGCCTGCCACGAAGGCAACTATGCCATGGGAAATATCCTGCGAGGCGCAAGGCTCCTGGAGAGTGAATACGTATCTAAGAAAACGGATTCACCTGCCGCTGGCGGAAACTAACCACAACGCATAACACACCAGCTCGCGGTGAGCCTGGAGGTCCCGCTTATGGCGAGGGTCAGCGCGCTCATTGAATTCCCTAATGGAATGCATTAACTTGCGTCAGAGGATAAATTCAGGGGAGTCAGACGAGCATGAGAGAACTCACCATAACCGCTCTGGTCATCGTACTCACCGGCTGCTCCGATCCTGATGCAGTACCTGAATCGCATGTTTCAAATCCACCCGACCCCCAGGCACAAAGTGGTGATGTACCGCATTTCCCGAACAAAACTGCGCTTTTTGGCGACCTCCACGTGCATACCAGTTGGTCCGCCGACGCGTACGCCGGAAGCAACCGCCTTGGGCCCAGTACTGCCTATCGATTTGCCAGGGGCGAAGAGGTTGAACTTCAGAACGGCTTGGTGACCAAACTTGACGTGCCGCTGGATTTTGTGGCGCTCACCGATCACGCAGAAAACTTTGCCATGCACATGCCGTGTACGATCGGCCCCGGTCCGGAATTTGATACGCAGTTTTGTCGAGACATGCGTTCAGGTGACTTGGAACAGGAAGACATGCTGGAGCAGGTATTCACAACGGCAGGAGACCGACCAGGCCCGCGCAGTGCTCTATGCGCAGACAACCTGGACCGTTGTCTTGCGGAAGAGAAATCCACCTGGCGCCGCGTGCAACAGGTTGCCAATGCCTTTGACGACCCAGGCACCTTTACCACTTTGATTGGCTATGAGTTTTCTTCCTTGTTAGAAGATTTCGGTATGCTGCACCGCAACGTCATATTTCGCGGTACCGACGTCACGCCACATGCCATCTCATCTAACGATGTGATCAATCAGGCGGATTTCTTTAATCAACTAGACAACGCATGCCAGGCACCATGTGAAGTATTGACCATACCCCACAACACGAATTTCTCATGGGGTCGAGCCTTTGGGCGTACCGATGAAGATGGTTATGTCTATACCGAAGCGGACATAGAAAGGCGCGCTCGGATCGATCGATTGTTTGAGATCACTCAACAGAAAGGCAATTCCGAATGCCAGATCGGCGTTGGCATGTCAGATGAAGACTGCAACTTCGAAAACACCTGGCCCATCTGCGATGACGGGCAAGGCACCCGCTGTGCGGCTGAACCTTCGTTTCTGCGCAACGCCCTCTTGACCGGGTTAGCTATGGGCGATGAAGGGGGTCAAAACCCATTCAAGCTGGGCATCATAGGTTCTACAGATACTCACCTGTCTGACCCAGGGAATACAGCGCGCTCTATCCCGGCCCAATTCAGCGGGTTAGATTTTTCCTTTATGGTGACTCGAGCTCTGGAGATGGACCATGTTGTCGTGGGCCCGATCCGTAAGATGTCATCTGGCGGACTTGCAGGCGTGTGGGCTCATTCGAACACCCGCGAAGAGATCTTCGATGCAATGCGCCAACGGGAAACCTTTGGCACCAGCGGATCTCGCATGAAAGTGCGCTTTTTTGCAGGTCAGTTACCCCAGGACCTGGGCGACCAGGAAGATCCGATAGCTACCGCATACGCCAATGGCATCCCCATGGGCTCTGACCTGAACAATCCCCAAGACACTAATTTCTGGGTTTGGGCGACGCAGGATCCAAATGCACCCGCATTGGATCGCATCCAGGTGATCAAGGGATGGATAGAAGATGGTCAGGAGCATCAAAAAATCTGGGATGTGGTCTGCTCGGGAGATCGAATCCCGGGTACGGATGGAAAATGCCCGCCCACCAGCGCGTCAGTAGATACAGACGCTTGTACGCTTAAGGGATCCGGGGCGGCACAACTACAAGCGACGTTTGCCGATCCAGAGCTGACCCCCGATCAGATCGCATTCTATTACGTTCGTGTGTTTGAGAACCCCAGCTGTCGATGGACCACGGCGCTGGCCAACGAGGTTGGTGCAGATAGACCCACGGATGTTCCGGCGGTTGTCCAACATCGAGCCTGGTCCTCTCCAATCTGGGTTAACTCCCCCTGATCATCCTGCAGGTACAGCTACGCCTTCTCGCAGCTTACGGCGCTCCAAGGCCTGGATGAGCTTTGCATGGCGTTCGTTAGTGACCGGATAGTTCCAGACGATATATGATGCTAACAAGAAGAAGAACGTCGGAATCACAGCGTACTCGAGACGGATCATCCAAAGGCCTGATTCGTTGATTGCTTGTTCCGGGTCATAACCTGTCAGATCCAGTGCTTGCAGTGCAATAAACAATCCAATCGCAATGCCAATTTTGTCCACCGCGCCAAACACTGCAAAAAAGAGACCCGCTCGCTTTTGTCGAGTGACCGCCGTATCCACATCCACCACATCAGCAATCATGGCGAGCGGTAGATAAGCAAAAGCGCCAAAGCTCGCGCCTTTCAATACGTAGAACACCAAAAATGTATTGTAATCACCAGCGCCCAAAAAGGCGGTCGCCAGTACCATCAAGGCTGACCAGGTCATGGCAATCGCTAAAGATCGATGTTTTCCATACTTTCGAGCAAGCCACTGCCACAAGGGAATCGCAGCTACCCCCATCATGTAGTAGAAAATGAACGTGCGGCCAATTCGATCGCCTGCCTGCAACACGTCATCCATGAAAAATACGACGACCGCGTGCCTTGAAGCTTCTCCAATCACAATCGCCAGCGCCACGTAGACCATACGACGAAAGGGACCAATCTTCATCATGCTGCTCAGCTCTCTCCACCATGTCTGCGGGGCTTCTGTCGCGGTGATCTCTCGTTCAGGCACTATGAGTAGAAGCGCTGCAACCACGATGGGAAATACGATCAACAAAGTCATCCCGATTCCGGCAAGCACATCTCCCGAGCCGGGTGTCTCAAGGACTTCCTGGAAAAACCAGATCACGATCGACGCGCCAAACAGACCTGAAATGGTCCAGATCTGGCGCGTGGCGGTTATTGTTGCCCGATCCATATAGTTATCTGTCAGTTCGGCACCCCAAGCGCCATAGGGAAGTATCATAATGGTCCACCCCAGATAGATCACACTATTCCAGATCAGCATGTACCAGATATCCACAGGGGTTTCGGGCATGAACAGTTTGTAAATGCCCAGTAACATTACCGGTAAACCCAACACAATGTAGGGCCTGCGACGCCCAAACCGCGTCTGCGTGCGGTCTGATAACCACCCCATCAGCGGGTCCGTGACAAAATCGGTTAGGCGGGATACCAGCAAGACGGTACTGATGGCTGCAAGGCCCAGCCCTAACTCACCCGCATAGTAAGGGTGCAAAAACAAGGTCATGGGATAACCCAGAATTGCTATGGGAAAACCCAGGCTGCCATAGGCAACAAGCACCCGGCGATCGATACTTCGCTGTGAGATGTTCCACTCCTCAAATCGTCACAGGGAACAGATCCTATGCGATCACCAAACATACGGCAATTGAAATGCCTTTAACCGCAACCGGTCAAGCAATGGCAATATAACGCATAACAGTTATATTAAGACTTTGAGTACTGTGTTACACAACTCTCAAAATCACCCGCAATAGATCGGTATATTAGGCACGAAACAAGGAAGTCAGCTTAATGAAAGCATCGGTATCAGCTCTTTTGCTGTTTCTATTCTGCGGCAGTCCAGCTGTCCTGGCTAACCGCGCCGCTGACCAAGAAACCGTCCTCCCCAAGGTAGACGAATTTTTCCAAGAGGAAAAACAATCAAACCACACGCTATCCCCAAGTGGTCGATACCTTGCGTACATTTTTGACAAACCCAGGGCTTATGCAATTCGAATTACAGATCTAGATCAAAATGAAACCATCCACAGTACAGACATATCTCTGGAGTTTCCGGGGCAGCTACAGTGGTTGGACGAACGGAGATTGATCTTTGTCGTAAAAGGCCAAATCTGGGCAATCAACCGTGATGGATCAGACCTGAGAGTTCTGGTAGAGAATATGGAAGGCGCACAAGACCGCATCTACACCAGAACTAGATTCAAGCGCGAATTCAGATTCTGGCAAATTGCCAGTACCTTGCCTGATGATGAGGAACACATCCTGGTCAAATCTTCAAATCTCTACGGCTACGAGAGTATCCACAAGGTAAATGTGTACAGCGGGAAGATTGAGGTTTTATACGACGGACACAAAGAGAAGATCCACGAATGGTTGATTACGAAAAGTGGTGAAATGCGCCTCGCCGCTCGAACAGAGAGAGGAAAAACAAACTTTTATCGGCCAACTACAACCAGGCGCGCGCTCACCAAGCTGCCTAGAGTGGGAGAATTCACGTTCAACTACGACGGCAAAAGCTATCTGCAGAACAGAGCGCGCATCCTGGGGGCAGCAGAACAGGAGGACGAAATCTATATTGCCGAAAATCTCAGTTCCGACAGGTTTTCTATCGCCAGATTAAACATCTCTACAGGAAAAGCGAAAACTCTAGTCAGTGATGAACGA
This sequence comes from Pseudomonadota bacterium, assembly GCA_039028095.1. Classification (GTDB taxonomy): domain Bacteria; phylum Pseudomonadota; class Gammaproteobacteria; order Pseudomonadales; family Azotimanducaceae; genus UBA4421. The sequence goes on along the minus strand of JBCCIU010000004.1, from coordinate 49,458 downwards.
TATGATGTGGGAGATGACAACGCCGGCTTTGAACTTTTTCTCGACGACCAAACCCAATCATTACTGGGCGTCGGTTACTTTGGCGCAACATGGCGGACAGTATGGTTCGACGAATCGCTTAAAAACGTTCAAGAGAGACTGGATAAACTGTATCCAAACAAGATAAATGCGATTAGAGGGTGGGACAAAAATCGCACGCGATTTATCTTCAGGAGCTGGGATTCCAAAAACTACGGTCGTGTCCTCGTTCTCAACAATGAGACCAAACGTGTGTCGGTGCAGAACATCCACAAATCACCCGCATCAGACAAAAATTACAGCGCACGCGCTATTACCTACTTAACCTCAGATAATGTTGAGATCGAGGCCTTTCTCTATGAGCCCCAGAACGAAAACGATAGGGCCAAGCGTCCTCTAATTGTAAACCCGCACGGAGGGCCATTCGCTCGTTCATATCTGCGTTACGATCCATTTATTGCCTATTTTGTATCCCGCGGCTACGTTGTAATACAACCAAATTTTCGAGGTTCTGCCGGATATGGGCGCGAGCACCTACTGGCAGGCAAAGGTAGCATTCATACACGTATGATCGATGACATTCATGCAGCGGTAAGGTGGGCTAATGATCAAGGACTGGCCGACTCGGACAGCACCTTTGCGTTTGGCACCAGTTACGGGGGTTATGCCGCCTTAATGGGAGCACTCAATTATCCGGGTTCATATCAAGCCGTTGCATCTTACGCGGCGCCACTAGATCTCAAACAGCAAATGCGCTGGTACAGCAAGAGGAAAGCACTGTTCGCACAAGAGTTCTGGGAGGAAATGGGCCTTGCAGGCAACAAATCCAACAAGTTCATAAGGTTGGTCTCACCGATGACCCGGCTCGCACAACTCGATGCCCCAACGTTGATTATGCATGGGCAGGATGACGGTGTAGTCCCTGTGTCACACGCAGAAATTTTGTCTGAGAAAATTGAATCAGGAAAACTGAAAAACCCTCACATCGAAGTAGCACTGTTGAAAGATGAAGCGCATTCCATCTTACTTACCAGCAACCAAATCTATGTTGCAGAGAAAGTACTGCGGACATTTTCAAAGGCGGAATAGAATTTAACACTATCCTTCGTCGCGCCAGCTCTAAGCGCTACTCCCTTGGGCACATACCAAGCTCTTGCGTGACGGAGCCGTCGAGTTTCTAATCGCTCGTTCACCGGTAAAACACCAGCTGGCTTTGGCAGCTTGATCATCCAATTGTAGCGCCGGCGAATTGGTAACAAGATGGTGAAAGCTAATCACATTAGGACATTTTTCCCCAACCCATCTACAGCTTACTATTTTATGAACATCGGATGTATAACGCGACTAGGCCATTCACGCGAACTTCACGCCATTATCGTTACAGTAATGTAACTTAATTTGAGGCCTTAAAGATGAACATCAACGGTGCGGAAATTAACATACCCAAGTCGTGGCAAAACGAGTCCTTATTGCGCTTCTTGCGGGACAACCTCGGCTTAACCGGCACAAAGTACGGATGCGGCAAAGGAATCTGCGGCGCCTGCACAGTTCACATCGATGGAAATGCAGTGCGTGCCTGTGTGACTCCTATCAACGCGGTTGGCGACGCTCACGTCACCACAATAGAGGGGTTGGCAACACAGGCCAGCCTACACCCCGTGCAGGAGGCTTGGATTGAGTTAAATGTGCCGCAGTGTGGTTACTGTCAGCCAGGACAGATCATGACGGCCGCAGCGTTTCTGGCGACAAACGCAAACCCGACGGAGGAAGAAGTTACCCACGCGATGAACGGTAACTTATGCCGTTGTGGAACCTATCCGAGGATCAAGGCAGGCGTGCTACGGGCTGCAGAAATCGCCGGAGAAGAGCATGAATAGGCGTGAACTTTTAAAGGCGACCGGTTGGTCGGCCGCAGGCTTGACCATTTTTACCACGAGTGGTTGCGGTCTGCTACCCGCCCTACCCACATTCGGAAAATCTTCAGAAGAGGATGCGCTCAGCTGGATTAAAGTAGACAACGATGGACAAATTTCCTTTTTATTACCACGAGCAGAGATTGGTCAAGGTATCGATACCGGCCTTACGCTGATCGTCGCAGAAGAGCTCCAGACGCAACCCGAACAGATACACTGCCAATATCAACGAACAGATCAGATGGCGCCGTGCCAGATGACCGTTGGGTCTCAAAGCATAGAAAATTATGGACGATTAACCGCCTTGGTTTCAGCGGGGCTTCGACAAGAACTCTTGAAAAGAGCAAGCGAAAAGCTCAAATGCCCCATGAGCGAGTTGATTTGCCAGGATGGTCAAATAGTGGGTGCGGATAAAGCCCTCAGTTTTCGCGAACTTGTGACGAACAACGAAGAGACGGTTTTCGCCGCATCGACCAGCGAGGAACTGGAACTTTATTCCAGTCGCGATCAAACCTCTTACGTTGGAAAACCGACAAAGGCACTGCACCAAAACAGAATCGTTACCGGTCAAGAAATGTACAGCAGAGACATCGTCTTGCCAAATATGTTGTTCGGAGAAATTGCCCGCCCGCCTCAGTTAACGGCCCGCTTGGTAGATGCCAAGCCCAAACAGGCGCTATCGGTCCCGGGCGTGGTCAGAGTAATACAAGGTCCTAACAAGGAACTTGGGATCGTGGCCGAATCACCTATGGCGGCTAGCGAAGGGCTGGCCGCCATGAAATGCAAATGGGAGGTGCTGACTGATGCGGACGTTTGGAACATTGATCGACCTATCGACATAGACAAAGCCATCGCGGAAGACCTTTTGGATCACAAAACGATAGACAAGGGGGATATCGCGCAGGGCAAACAAAGAAGCATTACTTCTCTGAACCTTAGGTACGATACGCCTATGGCCGCTCACGCCCCGATGGAGCCTCGGGCGGGCGTTGCATCAAACACTGCTTCTGGTCTGGAAATCTGGACCGGCAGTCAGGACCCATGGTACGTCAGAGCGGCCGTTAGCAAGGCGGTGAAGATCGACCCGGACAATATCATCGTACACAATTGTAGAGCGGGTGGAGCATTTGGAGGACGCATCCACTGCCAAGCCAGTTTCGAGGCGGCCTGGCTGTGTCACAACGTGCAACGCCCCGTCAAAGTACAGTGGAGCCGAGAGGACGAATTTAAGTACAACTATGTAGGACCACAGTTTTCTACTCGAATCGAAGCAGGCGTCGACGCCCGAGGAAACATTTCCCACTGGCACCATCAGATGGCCGGCGCTCCCATCTTGACCTCCTCCATGTTGATTCCCCCGGCCTTACATTGGCTTGCTAACCTACCCGCCGATCCAGGTACTGTGCGGGGCACGGATTTACCATACAACTTGAGCAATCAGCTAACTGAGACCGCCGATATCCGTATCCCTATGCCTACGGGAGCGTGGCGAGGCTTAGGTGCAGCCCCTAACACCTTTGCCGTTGAATGTGCGATGGACGAACTTGCGGAAGCTGCTGATATTCATCCGATTGAGTTTCGGCGCCGCCATGCGTCATCAGATCGATTGAAACAAGTTCTCGCTCGTTTGTCGGAGCTAACAAAACACGAGACTAATGTGGGTATCGCAGCAACGGCGTACAAAGGCGTGACCTTTGTGGGCATAGCCGCAAAAGTGGAGAGAAAAGGATCGAAAGCAAACATCTCGAAAATTTGGTGCGTTCACGACTGCGGCAAAATGATTGCTCCAGATCGCGTACGCGCTCAAGTAGAGGGGAATCTTATTTGGGGCGTCTCGATGGCGATGCTCGAATCGTTTGGCTTGAAGCATGGCATCGCACGCACGACAAATTTCGACAGCTATGCAATCGCCCGACAAATTGATTTACCAGAACTTTCGATTGAGCTAATGGCCAGTTCTGAGCCACCTTCTGGCGCGGCCGAAGCCGCACTCGCGCCAGCCGCGGCAGCAATTGCGAATGCGTTTTCCCGCTTCAGTGGTGATAGAATTCGCACGCTCCCCATCGGCACCAACGGATAATGGAAAAACGACGAGGCCGGCCGCGCGACGAGTCGGTTGAGTGGAAGATATCAGCCGCCGTAATCGACTTGCTCGAATCTCGAGGGTACGCAGGAACAACAATTGAGCAAGTCGCGCTTGTTACCGGACTGAGTCGACCAACGATTTATCGCCGCCACGCGAACAAGACCCTGATGATCAATGCGGTCATCGGTCAACTATTGGACCAGTCAGCTGATTCACTCGTTGAAGTTGTAGATCCATTGCAAAACGTTCGCAATCACCTGATCAACACGATTGCTCTTTTGAACGAAACACCGGTTGGACCAATCTATCGAGCCGTGATAGCCGAAATCCCTAGAAATCCAGACCTGGCCAAACTCGTTGGTAAAATTGGCTCCGCCAGGCGCGTGCGTTTGAATAAGGCCGTTGAACGGGCCCAACATGCCGGTTGCTTGAGCTTTCCCGGGGACACCAAAATTGCCCTGGATGGCATCGTGGGGGCGATCTACTTTCGCTACCTAACGACACCACACCTGCTATCCAAAGCATACGCAGACGAATTGCTTGCCCCTGCAATTACTATTTCGCATTAGGAGTTCGCATGGCACGCTTTGAGAGATGCGCCGATCGGGCAAACCGAAGCCTTTCCGAAAACTTCTATTCACTCAATTCACTGACACCACTCATGCACGCTAACCGTTGGGCCAAAAATGCATCCGCATTTCGCGCCGTCCTCTCACCGGTAAACCACCAACTGGCTTCGGCAGCTTGATCATCCAATTGCAACACTAGATAGCCATTATGATCGCCATCAGCGAACTTAATGTGCGACGCAACCTTTGGTGCCTGTTCGACTAATTGGCGCAGGGCAGGTGAATTGGTAGCCAGAGGGGGAGAGCTCACCGCTGGAGCAACAAACTCCACCGCTCGACGCACGCCAGAAGCATCTGGCACCTCCATACCCCAGGCACTGTGAACATCGCCCGTGAGTATCACCGTGTTTTCGACGTTATGAGTGGTAATGTGATCCAGAACGGCGTTTCGGGAAGCACGATAGCCATCCCAGCTATCCGGATTGAACGGCGACTTGCCATCTGACCATGGGGCAAAGACTACTTGTTGCCCAACCACCTTCCAACGAACCCCGGTTTCCTGAAGTGATTTCAAATGGCTTAGAAAACGGGCTTCCTGAACGGGTCCTAATAGCGTTCTGTCGGGATCGTTTGCGGTCGCCAGATCTTCACCGCTACCCTGCTCGTCACGCCCCTCTAATCGAGTATCCAACATGACCAGATCTGCAAGGTTTCCAAATCGGAAACTCCGATACAGACCGGTTGGTACTTCACGAATCGGCATCCATTCGTAATAGGCACGGATCGCCACAGCCTTCCGCACGGCCCAGCTACCTTCAGTTTCGGGCGAATGATTCTGCGCGCCATCCGTCCAGCTATTGTTTGCACTTTCATGGTCATCCCAAATGCAAATCCAAGGGTGGGCCTGATGGGCGGCAAGCAAGTCGGGATCTTGTTTGTATTGGGCATGTCTGACCCGATAATCAGCTAACGATACGATCTCAGCATTTGGTACAGGTACACGACCTAGAGCCCTGCCGTCCCCATAGTCACTGTTTGGATATTCATAGAGATAGTCACCCAGGCTGAGCACGACATTGATGTCCCGACGCTGAGCGATATGACCATACGCATTAAAAAAACCCTGGGGATGATTTGCGCACGATGTGACCGCCAGGCTGACCGATGACACCCTACCAACGGGCAAGGTTCGAGTTCGGCCAACGGGAGAGGCGATCTCGGCCGCAGTAAAACCATAAAAGTACGTTTGATCTGACTTTAACCCAGCGGCATCCACCTTGACTGTAAAATCGCGTTCAGCGTTTGTGATCTGGCTACCCCGGGCCACGGGCTGATCACCGACAGGGTTGGTGGCAACCCACCAAAATACTTCCACAGCACCCAATCCGGTGACGCGCGTCCAGAGAATCACCCGATCGGACAGCGGATCGCCACTGGCTACGCCGTGTTGGAACGGGGCTGAGGTCGCGACAGGTGTATGGCCAGTCACTGAACAACCGCTCAGCAGGCCAGCACTCGGAGCAGTTGCGCTTAAGTTTTTTAGAAAACTTCTTCTGTTCATCAGAATACCCTCTATAAGTTTTCTACACCGAGGATACCTGATTATGAGCCGTCTGTTTCAGCAATCTCCTGGATTGGCTGGTTTATTCAGTCGCAAATTAAAACTGTTCAGACCAGTTCTCACCGAATACATCTTTTCCAATGGTCCAGGATTCTCCCAGCCCGGGATAGATCGGCTTAGAAAAATCATTTAGCGTTGCCTCACCCGCAGCGATATTTTCTGCCGTGTGTTCTCCATCCGGCAGATGCAAACCATTGCTCAGTTGGTTACGTACACGGTGAATGTAGCCGCCGCCCACCTCAAAGACACCACCGGTCTCCTGGGTTTCAGCGTGGCACAACCAAACAGCCAGCTGCGCAAGATATCTGGGGCCAAACGGACTGGCCGCTTGTTCCTCATTGGTTCGACCGGTCATGCGGCTGGCGGAAAAAGGTGCTACGGCATTGGCGTGAACGTTGCGCTCCCTTCCCTCAAGTGCAAGCGCCTTGGACAGTCCCAGCATAGCCGCCTTGGCAGCGCTATAGTGCGCAAACTGAGCTGCGGCATATAATCCAAAGGGAGATGAGGTAAACAACAATCGCCCAAATCCTGCTTCCAACATGTGAGGCCACGCGGCTTGCGTACACGCGTAACTCCCTTCGACATGGACATCTAACATCAATTTCCAACGATCCGGAGTCATTTCTTCAAATGGAGTGGCATAGGCTATCCCGGCATTGTTTAAAAGCACATCGATACGGCCCCACTCGTCGAGCGCGGATTGCACAATGGCTCGCCCGTCCACCACCGAGTCATAATTGGGAATAGCATGTCCGTTTGCAGCAGTAATTTCCTCCACCACGGCGTCAGCAGACTTTTTGTCTTGCCCTTCACCAGCGACGGAGCCGCCCAGGTCATTCACCACAACTTTTGCACCACGTCTGGCAAATTCGTGGGCATATGAGCGCCCTATTCCATTACCAGCACCGGTGATGACGACGACACGATCTTCAAACGTAAGATTCATCCAATATCCAAGATAGAGAAAGCATGCACCATATCATCGTTCTGCACAGGAACCATCTACCCAGGAACCAACGCTTCCCAAGCAACCCTGGTGGTTGAGAGGCAAAAATCAGGTTAGCTGGCGGCGTATTGCCAGCAGGCGCCCCAAAAAAGACTGGTTATAAATTTGATAATTAAAATAGGGTCGACGTTCAGGTAACCATGGTTTCGGCCAGTCGTAGTTACTTAACAAATTCAGTTCATCAATTTTCAGGTGGCGCGTCGGGTTATCAGCCTCAACACGTTTTATGAGCGCTTCGATCATCAGATGACCAATAGATACCCGCGTGCCGAACCCCTCTTTCATCGAGGTCTTCAGCACATATTCCGTTCTACCAATGGGTAATGACAGTTGAGCGCCGATGACTTCATGGTCAAGATGCAACAACAAAACACGGGCACAACCTCTGGCGCTGAAACGACTAAACATTTGTCTGTACATACGAGATTTCCAATCCAACAAGCCAATCGCTGATGGTGTTGCGTACCCTTCTTTGGGTGAATCGGGCTGCCCTTTCCAACCTTCTAACTCCAGCTCAATAAATTTCTCCAAGGCATCCGGTACTTGCGCAAGCTCATGCCAGGAAGCCGAAAATTCACCAAGCTCGTTGAGTGTTCGCGCACTCCTTTGCAATTGCTGTCGAAATTTCTTTTTCAAATCGGCAGCTAATTCTTCATACGGTTTTAGATTGATGACATTGCAATAGGTGGGAGACTTCTTGAAGACCAGGCCACTATCGGAAAGGTGTTCATTAAACAATCGGGCAAAACCATTTTGACTTTGCAGAACACTGACAACTTGAAATATCTCCCACGCGTGCGCACCTTTGCGCATATCTTTGCTGATCGCTTTCCACACCTCGACCGGGTCTGCGGACTGTGCAATTACAATGTCGCTGCTATAGATGTCTTCACCGTAGGGTAGGCCGGCTTTCCGAACCTGGCGTTTGAACAAGAGGAAGTTAAACCGACGCAAACCCATAAACACGTGAGGTAGGATGGCCACTAATTCCGATTTTTTGTAGACCGCACAGAAAGTTAGCTTTGGCGCATCTGGAATAGCATCCAGGTAGGCTCCGTACCATTCCGGGCATTGATTGTAATGTGGCCTATCCAGATGCTCGACCAGGGCCTGCCAATCTTTTTCAAGTGCTCGAAAGCCCTCCAGGCCTTCCAGGTATTGAATCTGATACATCCTCATCCTGCTCTCTGCTTGATGATTCCTTGAAGTATGTCACTTCAAACCGAGGACTGTTGTGAACAGGGTTCATGATTATATAAATCGGTCATAGAACACCTCGTCCCGTGCAGCAAAATCACGTCTCGCGCTAACTCCCGGCTCTATCCACGGCGCTTAACCGATAAAACATCCCCCAAAAATCTTCCATCGCAGGACGCTCAGATTTGTGGTCAAGAACATCAAACCAGAGATTCCCGGGGGCTTCTTCACTGGTTTGCGACATATCTTTCTCCATCTGTCGCAAGCATCTAATCTTCGCTGTCACGTTCTCCGTAATCGCGCCATGGTTTGTCACGCTCTCGGATCACCTGCCGAAATCCCTTGGTCTGAAACTCTTCTGTCCAACGATAAGCTTCTTCAGTATGTCGTGTGATCCCATCGAATAAAGTACCCAACAGCTGACTGGTTCCCAGCCCCATATTCTCGTAAGCCTGGTTAATGAGCAGTTTGTTAAGAGCAAGCTGATTTGCTGGAATATTCTTGTAAAGCTTTGCTTCCGACTCGACAAACTCCTCCAGATCGCCAGACGGCACAACATGAGACACCAATCCGATGCGATGAGCGGTCTTGGCGTCGATGGCACGACCCGTGAGTAGAAATTGTTTTGCATGCTCCAGGGTAAGCCGATAAACCCACATCATCGTCGTAGGTGTTCCAAACAAGCGGCTGGGTGCGTATCCAATATACGCATCATCCGCCATGTAAAGCTGATCACAACAAAGAACAAGGTCCGTAGCGCCACCCACGGCCCAGCCTTTTACTTCGCCCAAAACCGGTTTAGGGCATTCCCAGATTCGCATGAACCGTTTGACGTTGTTACCCATAAAAGCAAGATCCCGAACCGGATCCCAGGCGCCTTCACGTTGCTCAACCTCTGGCGCATCGTATGGTACGTCCCAATCGTTTCGATTTGCGGTCAGGTCATATCCGGCGGTGAAGGTGTCCCCAACCCCCCGCAGGACAATTGCAGCAACGGCCTTCGATCGACTGGCGCGGTCTACACCGTCGGCGATGCCTTGGATCACGCTGTTGGTCAGCGTATTTTTCTTCTCGGGCCGATTGATCGCAATGATGGCGATGCCATCCCGCTCCTCGTAAAGCGTTTCGTTATCGTTTGCCATTAGCTACTTTCGATTTGATTTTGAAAAATGCGGATTAAGATCTCAATTCAGGGGTCTCACTGGCAAATGCTGGTGTGTCAGCGTCCACCTTGACTCTCACTTCTCCATTGCGCCCAGTGTGCAGCAAATCCAAAACTTCTGTGGCGATCAGCTGAGCCGGCATCATATTGAACTCAGGCGCTCTAAAATTGTCGGGGACAATCTGCGTATCGGTAACACCAGGACAAATCACGTTGATACGAATGTTAGAATTCTCATTTGCACCCGCAACCGCTCGACCAAAGCCAATCACCGCATACTTAGTCGAAGTGTACATGGGATCGACGGGCACAGCTGAAAGGCCAGCTGTAGATGCAGTCAGCGTGATGGCCCCGCCTGCACCTCGCATTTTTGGTATTAGCGTTTGGGTACCAAACACGACGCCATCCAAGTTAACCCCAACGATTCTTCTGTACTGATCTTCGGATACATCTTCAATGGGTAAATATGGATGGTTAGTGGGCACCGTCATAATGCCAGCATTCAGATGCGCATAATCTGGTACGCCGAGCGTTGCTTCACAGGCCTCAACGGCTGCTCTGACACTAACAAGGTTTGTCACATCGCAATGAAAAAAACGTCCGCCAAGCTCATCCGCTAAAGCCGTGCCGGCGTCTTCGTTCATATCGCATATGGCAACTTGTATGCCTTCTTCGCTGGCAAGTCTTGCAACCGCAGCACCAATGCCGGTGGCACCACCGGTGATCAGCAACACTTTCGCTGACATCGTCTCTCCTAATGTTAAAGGTTCGGATCAGTACCGATTCCAGGTGACCACTTCTTCTATAGGTTTGCGCTTTACCGGCATGAATTCTCGCTCGGGATAACCCACAGCGATATACACAAACATATGCAGTTGATCGGGTACGTTACACAATTGGCGAATCTCCGGCTCCGCATGACCAGGAAAGGTGGTGAAACAGGTGCCAATGCCCATCGAACGGGCAGCTACGATCATGTTTTGAGCCGCCGGATAAATGGTTGAGTGCATAAAGGCGTCCTGCGGATCATGAGGCGGATAGACCTTGCGCGCCATACACACTACCCATGCCGGCACCTTGGCAAAATTTCTGGCCAGGTGTTCAGCGCCAACCAGCATTCTTTCTTCCACGCCATCCTGTCCAGGTGGACGGTTGGCAAAAAACGGCGCCATTCCAGCTAGCATCTTATCGCCCACCACGGATTTGATTTGGGGGTCATCGATAACCAGAAATTCCCAACCCTGACTATTACCCGGACTGGAAGCCCTGGTCGCTGCATATATCAGCTTTTCGAGGTCTTTTTTGGAGACCGGGTCCTCCTTGAAATAACGCATGGCGGTACAGGTTTCCATCGCGGTCAGTACATCCATTTTTTCTCCCTCTGGCTTTACCAACGGTTTAACTAACCCGCCGAAACTTCATTCATTTCCGCGATGCGTGGATCATTGGGCATTAGCCATTCGTCACCCATGACCTGCTTGACTCGCAGCTCCTGAGGTATGTTGTCTAATCCGATGATTCGATCCGCCCATTGATTCCAGTGATAGATGCGAGCCTCTTGATAGCTGAGGGGTACGCCTTCAAAAGCGGATGACTCCATGGAGGCTTGAATCGCCTCGCCAAACTGCGTGTCCTCCTGGAGCACTTGCCCCAGCTCTTTGCCATCGGGACTGGTCCAGATGTTGGGTAGCTGATCTGTTGGGATTCCGCCCTCCCCCTGTCCGTGATACATCGTCCAGACTTCGAATTTGCAGGTTCGAATTGAAGTTGGCCAGAACAGCAGCGGCGGGATAGTCTGAGCGCTGAGCGGTGAAACCCAATTTGGGAATACGCCGTAGGACTGTGTACAGGTCTCTCCTATCTCGCTCACCGTGTTAATACTAGGAAAGGGTGAACGGTCTATCGCACTGGCTCGCGCGCTCTGCGGATTAATGTCCCGCTCGTGACCCGGCGCTACCATCCTTCCATGTCCATTTGTATAAAAGGAATTTACGTTGCGACGATGATCCAGCACCGGCGCGACCGTGGTGGGATGGATATTCGGTACATGGTAGACCTCGGTGTTGGCTTCCATGGCAATTTTCCAATTGCAGTTCAGATCGAAAGATCGCTTGCTGACCAAACGGCAGTGCTCAAACTGAAATTCTGCCCATTCATCAACCACCGGACCCAACCATTCCAACAAACTTGGCGCATCTGCATCGAAATTCAGAAATATCAGGTTGCCAAAACGTTCACAGCGGACGGGTTTTAAACCACGACATGAGAAATCGAAATCCCGAAAGTCCTCGCCATCACGAATCGAAATAAGCTCGCCGGTTAAGGCGTAGCTCCAACCGTGGTATTTACACGTTAGGGTAGGTCTACGCCCGCTCCCATCCGTCACCACAGGAGCACCACGGTGACTACACGTGTTGTAAAAAGCGTTTACGCTGCCATCGCGGGCGTGAACAATGACGACAGGTTCACCGGTATTTTCCCAGGTGACAAAACAACCAGGCTCGGGGATTTCATCAATGTGGGCAGCAAACAGCCAGGCTTTTCGCCAGACATATTGTTTTTCCAGCTCGTAAAATCGCTCATCTGTATAGCGACCGGCGGGAATATCCGGCAACGTGGGAAACTCACGCGGCGGTTCCTGCCGAGCGGCTTCGTACTCCATCAATCGTTTTAGCTGTGTAACGTCTTCTGGCTTCACGCGACCTCCTGGGCGTAGCTGAACACCAAGGTTGAATAGGTATCTACATCATAGTCACCAAGATTTTCTCAGCAAATTTTTTTTCATGGCATTCAGCGGGCTTGTTATCTGCGAGTCACTCTGGTCTAGTGTGGCCATACAGTAAAAACCGAGGGGATTGTTATGGAGAAGCAATTTGGTGACGTACGCGTCAGCGACGCGGGAGACTTTGTTGCCATCGCTGAAATCCAGAGAGGTCCAAACAACTTTTTCGATCAGGCGTTGATCGCAAGCCTGGCAGACGCTTTCGCAGAGCTGGACGAAGACCCCAGCTGCCGGGTTATTGTGCTTTGTTCTGAAGGCAAACACTTCTGTGCAGGTGCCAACTTTGGTTCCAGCGCCGATAGCGAAGAGCGTGCCAATCGTACTGCCGAAGAGGGTAACCCCCTCTACCGAGAAGCGGTCCGCTTGTTTGGCAACAAAAAGCAAGTAATCGCCGCTGTACAGGGCGCGGCAGTAGGCGGAGGATTTGGCCTGGCGATCATGCCGGACTTTCGGGTAGCCTGTCCGGAAGCCCGATTTACCGCCAATTTTGTAAAACTCGGGTTCACGCCAGGCTTTGGACTGACTCACACCTTGCCCCGAATCATCGGTGAACAAGCGGCAAACGATCTTTTTTATACCGGCCGACGAATCGGCGGTGAGGACGCCCATAAGCTAGGTATTGTGGACCGTCTAGTCCCGCAGGATGAAGTACGCATGGCGGCTATCGCTTACGCAAAAGAGATCGCAGAAAACGCACCACTGGCCTTGATTTCACTGCGCGAACAGATGCGCGGAGATCTGGCTGAGGCGGTCAAGAAAGCAACCGACAGAGAAGGCTTCGAGCAGTTTCACCTGCAGCGGACACAAGATCACAAAGAGGGTGTCAAAGCGGTTGCGGAGCGTCGCGTCGGTAACTTTACTGGCAGTTGAGGGGTAGAATGACGATTAACATTACCAAGGACTCCATCGACATTGGTCTGGTTACCGACAATATCGATGCGATGAATACCTTTTATCAAAACATTCTTGGATTGGAACTGGAAGCCGTACTGGACATGCCAGGAGGCATGCAGATGACTCGACTTCTGGCGGGCACAACAGTGGTAAAGCTGGTGACTTTCCCGGAAGCACCAGAAGGTCAAAACCCGCCCGGCGGATTGGGTGGAGGTCGCGGTATCCGCTATTTCACAATCACCATTGATAACCTGGAAGAAGCTGTACAAGAATGTGTCGCGGCCGGTTATGCCAATCCAGTACCCGTTAGACAATCGCGACCCGGGGTAAACATCGCCATGATCGAAGATCCGGATGGGAACTGGGTGGAACTACTACAGCTCAGCTAGCGGCAGGCAAATGTCCACTGGGAACCAAGCGATTGGCTAGTTTCCCAGGAACTGTGCAAACGCTTCCATCGCGGCAAACTGCTTATCGACCTTTGATGTGGGCGCGTGTACAACAAGATCTGTCACACCTTCGTCAGCGTATGCCTGTATCGTCTCCAGATCGATGCGATTCATGTCCAGTCGCACTTGCACGGCTTGAGGTACGTCAACGCGACCGAGTTCGTCGGCTTGTTCACGTAGGCTTTCCATACGGCGCCGTATGCCATCCGGCGCCACGTTCATCGGGTGCCAGCCATCACCAAAATTTGCTACCCGCTTCAAGGCCGCTGGGCGATTACCGCCAACCACCATAAGCGGATGTGGTTTCTGCTGAGGTTTTGGTGAAGTAGTGATGTTTTCAAAGGAGAAAAATTCACCTTTAAAGGTCACATCATCCTCCGTCCACAGTTTTCGCATAACTTGTAGGAACTCGTTGCAATACCTACCGCGCGACGCGTAAGGCACGCCCAGGGCTTCGTTCTCCTCGGGTAGGCTGCCCGCCCCCAATCCCACGATCAAGCGGCCATTACTCAATTGATCCAGCGTCGCCAACTGCTTCGCCAGCGCCATCGGGTGCAAATATGGCATCACCAGCACACTGGTACCAAGCATCACTTTCGACGTCTTAGCAGCAAGCCAGGTCAATGTCACCAGCGCATCCTGATAAGGATCTGTGCCTAATCGTTCTTTGACATAACCCACGTGCAGAATGTGGTGGTTGACCCATAGAGAATCAAATCCCAACGCCTCGGCACGCACACCAAGTTGGATCAGATCCTGCGGATCATGAATACCCACGTTGTTGGGAATAACAAATCCAAAACGCATCTGCGTCATCATACCCCCCTGAGGACATTCATCTGATCAAAGAGTGTCTGCTTCGACTTTCGAATATCTAAAGTGACTCGATCCACGATCTCACCGAACCGGTCTTTGAGAATTTGTGCCGCCGCAATCGGTTCTCCCACCGCCGCAAACGTGTCCAAAACCTCATCACTCACCTCACCGGCCAGTTCGTTCCATTTGCCTTCTTTGGTCATGCGATTTAACACAGGCTGCATAGCACCCCACCCATGAACATCAAGCACGCCCTTGTAGGCTGGTGTCGATGCATAGTAACCAATACGGTAACGAATGGCTTCACGGCTTTTTATGTATTCCTCTTCGGTGTCTCCGGTGGCCATAAACGCTGGAAATTGAATCTGGAACTCGTCCAGCGTCTTACCTCGAATGGCCAGCTCATCTTCTAAAACCGGTAACATAACCTGGCGCAGGTATGCCTCGGTACAAAACGGATGGATGATGATCCCGTCGGCGACCCGTGCCGCAGTCTTCACCATTAATGGACCTACTGCCGCTAACATAATCTTTGGCCGACCAGCTTCTTTGTTAGGCGGGGTAAACTCCGGTGTCATCAAGGTGTGTCGATAATAGTCACCGGTGTACTTGAGCGGCTTTTCATCGTACCAGCAATCCCAAATGGCCGTGATGGCCTCGATCATCTCCTGCATCTGCTTGGCTGGGCCGTGCCAGGGCATGGAAAAACGTTTTACGATGTGCGGCCGGATTTGTGACCCTAACCCAAGGACAAACCGGCCATCGGAGAGCGCATTCAAATCATGACCGATATTGGCCAGGTTCATGGAGCCGCGTGCAAAAGCGACAGCGATGGAGGTACGCAGTTCAATTTTGGAGGTTTGGTGTGCGGCAAGGGCTAAAGGAATAAAGGGGTCATGAGTAATCTCGGCGATCTGCAACCCGTCATAGCCCAAGTCTTCCAGTTCCTGGGCTCTGCGAACAATCGCATCTGTTGACTCCATGACCTTACCAACACCAAAACTGCCGTCTACTTTCATACCTGGGACTCCAGAATTTCTAAAACATGCTGCGTATGTTCACCCATGCTTGGTGACTCTGCGTAAACGGTCAGCGGCGATCGCGTGAACTGAAAAGGAAAACCTTTCACCATCTTGCCCGCCTGCGTGGTTGCAAAGGCGGTCCCCGACTTGAT
Source organism: Pseudomonadota bacterium (assembly GCA_039028095.1). GTDB lineage: Bacteria > Pseudomonadota > Gammaproteobacteria > Pseudomonadales > Azotimanducaceae > UBA4421. Next base: position 33,771 of record JBCCIU010000004.1, on the reverse strand, counting down.
GGCAGGTTCTTCGGATGCTTGGGCTCCCGTGTTCGCCGTGAAGCTTGCAATCCCAATGGCACGCAATCTCGAGGCGCAAGTAACGGCGTTTTGTTCACCCAACCAGCTCACCAGCTCCGTCTCTAAATCCCGCTGTGTACAACCAAGCATCGCAGCCAGTGCGTTTGCTTGTGTCTCAGATGAGACGGTGACACACAACCACCCGTCAGCAACGGGAAAAATATCTTGCAGGACCGCGTTTATATCCCGGTTCCCAGAGAAGCCTGCAGGCAACCGGCGCACGTCCTTGTACACACTCGCGGCAGCCACCATTTCACCCACGGCCAAGGTGGTGACCTCCCGCTGGGAGACATCGATATGCATCCCGTAACCAGTCTCTTGGACCTTGAGCAATGCCGCCATTGTTGCGCCCGCGCCATAGAGACAAACAATCTGATCAGGGTAGTTCAGATTGCGTCCGCTGATATAACAGCCCTGTCCTGGATAGCCCGTTAAAGAGGCTACACCACCAATTGCTTCCAATGTGGAACCAAAGCTTACGTGGCCCGACCCAGGACCGGATGCGCCCTGGCCGGAGATGGACGCCAAGACGATTCTTGGGTTTGCTTTCTTCAGCACCGGATAGTCGATGCCCAAACGCGCAAGTACCCCTCGACGAAAGTTTTCTACAACCACATCTGCCTGCTCGATAAGCTTCAAGAATTTCAACCTGCCATCGTCAGTTTTCAAGTCGAGATTCAGACCCAACTTGTTCCGATTATTGAAGGTAAACAGGGGCGAATCGCCTTTGATGCCGGGCCAGATACGAAAGGGGTCTGAATAGGATTCAGATTCCACCTTAATGACCGTGGCGCCTAGGTCTGCCAGCAACGTAGAGGTCACCGAACCTGCGGTAAATATTCCGAGATCGATCACCAGCTTACCGGAAAGGGGCAAAGTCCTTGGCGCATTCCGCACATAGGATGGTCTGGAGGCGGGTTCGTCAGAGTTGAACTGCGATGTATCTTCAACCGTCATCGGTAATCCGGGTAATCGTACTTCTCGGGTTTCACCCTTTACAACATGCGCCGCCGTGTCGAAAAACTGCCTATGTAAATAGAGTGGGTCTGCTAACAGTTCTGCCCCACCAAGAACAGGACCGCCTGGGACGGCACTTTGCTGACAAAATGCATACAGCTGCTGCCACGTCTTATCGGCGGCCCACTCGCCAATGATCTCATTCAACGCAAGCGCGTTTTTCGCACGACGTCCACCGCTGGAAAACTGCTCATCTTCCAGTCGAGGATCAGCGATTTCTGCACGAATATCCTCCCAATTGTTTGGCAGATGCATAAACGCAAAATAACCGTTGGCGCATCTAACGACGGGCGCCTCTGCGCCTTTCCCCCCCCTGACCACGGGAAAGCCCAACGCGCCCGCAGCAACGCCCTTCCAATTCACCCATGCCAAAGTATCCAATGCGTTGACGGAGGCGCTATCCACCTGATTCAGGAACTTCAGCTTGGTCAAGCAACCCATAGCAGCGCAGAATATTGAATATCCAGTGGCATACGCGGTCTGATGCCCGCCCATCATCAGGGGTTGCGCGCCTGGCTCGCCAAATAAATCGGTCAAGCCAACCACTCCCTGAATACCCAATTCTGATACAGGCAGATCGTCGGAATCTGTCGTTGAATCGATCGCTGTTGCCGAAACTACCGGGATGTCGTCTGCCTCAGCTTCCTTATATCCGCATGTTCCATTTATTCCTTGCCTACCGGCTAATACCAAGACTGATCGATCTCGTTGCAATATCGTTTGCACTTGGTTCGTGTCGACACGGCCTTTGAATCTCCCAAGATAGGTGCTTAACAGTGAACCAGACGACGTATCTTCGTGTTGGAAACTTTTTATCCCGTTTAATGGATCTTGCTCAGGCACCACGCGGGTGACCGTTGCGCCCAGATCAGCCAACAGTCGACCTGCAAAGCTCACGGCAATATGCACAAGAACCGGCTCGTCCGCCGGCACCCATTCTATAACTCTGTGCTCAGATAACAGTTGATTCCCGCTGAGCTCAGGCATCCTTATCTCGTTGTCTTCTCTGTCTCATCTATCTCTCATTCCTCTCTCGGTTCTCCCTGACTTTTCCCAGCGCGCTTTCAACCAAGATTTCAGCGTACCAGTTATTGATTGACAAACCAATAAGTATGGGATCGAATAGAGCAACAGATCCCAGATGACGATAGATGAAACTTGCAATAGAACTAGGCGGCCTGCAGCCAGACAACTTAGAACGTTCGGTGGAGTGGGTCCAACTGGCCGAGCGCCTGGGGGTAGACACGGTTTTTTCAGCTGAAGCCTGGTGGAGTGACGCCGTAACCCCCCTCGCCTTTCTGGCGGACAAAACCGAACGCATCAAATTGGCAACCGGCATCATGCAGGTTACTGCACGCACGCCAGCCATGGCGGCCATGACAGCCCTGACGTTACATGACTTGTCCGGCGGAAGATTTATCCTGGGGCTTGGTGCCAGTGGACCTCAAGTGGTCGAGGGACTGCACGGCGTGCGCTACGCCAAACCTTTAACCCGTCTGAAAGAGACTGTGGAAGTCTGCCGAATGATTTTCCGAGGAGAAAAGGTTCGCTATGAAGGTAAAGTGTTCCAACTACCTCTTCCAGACAGCGAAGGCAAAGCCATCGGCATCGCCCACGAACCGGCGGATATACCAATCTACCTGGCGACCCTCGGCCCAAATGCCCTGCGCTTTACCGGCGCTGCTGCAAACGGTTGGTTAGGCACCTCATTCTCACCTGATCATCCCGAAGCTCACATGGACTATCTGACAGCCGGCGCAAACGAAGTAAACAGGCCACTGTCCGAAGTGAATCTGTGCGTGTCTGTGCGGGTGGAGCTGGGCGAAAACGTTGATCAGATGATAGAACAACGCAAAAAAGGTGTGGCTTTTAACATGGGCGGTATGGGCTCAGCCACCACCAACTTCTACAACGATGCATTTAAGCGGGCGGGCTACGAGGAAGATGCCCGCGCAATCCAGGCGCTTTGGCTTGAAGGTAAGCGCAAGGAAGCCGCAGAACGTGTGCCGGATGCGATGGTCACAGAGTTTCAAGCCCTTGGGACAAGGGACATGGTCAAGGAACGACTAAAGAAGTATCGTGACGTAGGTGTTAATACAATTAAGCTGGGCTTGGACAGTGCAGGACCTCTTGGCCCAAAACGATTCGAACTTCTGGAAAATATTGTTGACCTGGTGGAGGGTCTTTAGATGAAGCTATATATGGTACCGCTCGCGCCCAACCCAACTAAAGTCATGCTTTACATTGCGGAGCGAGAGGAACTTGGCGTCTCAATGAACATTGAGCAGATTGTTGTGAACACCGTTAAGGGACGACACAAAGAGCCCGAACATCTGGCTCGTAATCCATTTGGAACAGTGCCCGCGCTGGAGTTAGATGACGGGACGTTTCTCGTCGAGTCGCTGGCCATCATCCAATATCTGGAGGACAAGTTTCCCGACAACACCCTAATTCAAGGCACACCCGAGCAGCGTGGTCACGCCCGCGACATAGAGCGGATTGTCGACCTTCGCTTATCAGGTCCAATCGGCGCTTATGGCCACGCAGTGAACTCCCCTTTGGGTTATCCAAAAGATGAGGAAAAGGCCCAACAGATGGAGGCATCTATGCAGGCGCCCTTTGACCATCTGGAGGCGCTATTATCCGATGGACGCCCTCTTCTCGTCGGCGATTCCGTTTCTGTGGCTGATTGCACTTTACAAGCTTCATTACAATTTGCGCGGTATGTCGAAGCAGACGTATTTGGCGACCGACCCCTGTTGCGAGCATGGGACGAACGTTACCGATCTCGGTCAGCCGCACAAAAAGTCCTGAAATGGTGAGCGATCAAACGAACTGAGCAAGCCCTGTCAGCGTAAATCACTTTATTGATTGACAATTCAATAAGTTTTTTTGAAAATCATTCGCTCTATTACCCGAAATGGACCGTCCATGAGCGAATTCGAAGAAATGTTGGAGTCTGCTGTGTTGCGCAAGCGCGGCCAGGGGTTCCACGATTTTGAGGTCGGTGAAACCATTCACCATCACTGGGGGCGCACCATCACAGAGGCTGACGCCATCCAGTTCTGCCACCTGACCCTTGCCTACAATCCACTCTACTTTAATCGCGAATACGCCAAAGCCCATGGACATCCCGACATCGTGGTTAATCCGCAACTGGTCTTCAACACCATTCTGGGTTTAAGCGTTGAAATCTGTTCAGAGGGATTAGGAGGTCCATTTCTAGGCGTCTATGACCTTCGCTACCTGGAACCGGTCTACCCGGGGTATACACTAACAGCGGTCTCGGTCACGGAAGCAAAACGGGAGTCTGAATCGTCTGAAGGCCGAGGGGTCATAACCTGGTATAACGAAGGCTTCAATCAGCACGGGCGCAAAGTCATTGAATTCCGCCGCTCCAATCTGGCTATCTGGAAAGGTCAGATGGGAGGCGCAAAAATAAAGAAAGGGGCAAACGATGGATAAACAAGCGATTGCCCGACTCACCAGCCGCGACAACTACTTCGAAGACTTCGAAGTCGGCCAGACCATCCGTCATGCCCGGGGTAAGACCATGACCAATCTGGAGAATGTGAACATTACCAACATGGTGATGAACACAGCCCAAGGTCACTTCAACGAAGATCAGATGTCGAAAACACCAGTTGGCAAGATTTTATGTTACGGCGGGGTCAACTTTTCGCTGGTGCTGGGCCTTGCTTCACAAGATACAGTCGAAAACGCACTGGCCGAGTTAGGACTGAACAATATCCAACTAAAAACCATGGTATTCCATGGTGATACTTTGTACGCCTACTCAAGAGTTTTGGAAAAGCGTGAGAGCGATCGCGAAGATGCAGGTATTGTCGTGTTTAAGCACTGGGGTGTTAATCAAAACAAACAATTGGTTGCTGAGGTTGAACGCACCGCGCTGATCAAGAAAAAGAGCCACTGGCTGGAAGATTAAGGAGAGATACATGACCATGTTAAACGCCCACGGCCAACCCCGTCGTCACCGACGCTGCCAACTGTCAGTTCCTGCCAGCAATACCAAAATGATCCAAAAAGCGTCAGAAAGCGGTGTTGACCACGTCTTTTTAGATCTGGAGGACGCCTGCGCGCCCAATCAGAAAGTAAGTGCGCGTGACAACGTGGTCGACGCGCTGAACAACCTGGATTGGGGAGACACCGTGCGGTGCGTGCGAATCAACGATACCGGAACTCAATGGTGTCACGATGACGTCATCTACGTCGTCGAGAAAGCCGGCGAAAATCTGGATTGCTTCATGCTGACGAAGCCCTACGACGCATCCGATGTGCAATTTGTGGACAAGCTGCTGAATCAACTTGAGCTAAAACTTGGTCTGAAAAAAAAGATCGGGCTTGAATTGTTAATCGAAGAAACGCTCGGCCTGCAAAACGTAGAATCCATCGCGGCGAGTACACCACGCCTGGAGGCGATGGTATTTGGCATGGGTGACTATTCCGCAAGCCAGGGGTTGGATTTTGACGCTATTTACGGACCTGACTACAGATACCCCGGCGATGTATTCCACTACGCAAAGTTCCGCGTGGCCATGGCGGCACGCGCTCGCGGCATTGATGCGATTGACGGTCCGTTTGCAAACATTCGCAATACCGACGCCTACAGGGATTCATGCCTGCAGGCCCGCGGTTTGGGCATGGTGGGTAAGTGGGCGCTCCATCCCACGCAGATTCCGCATGCTCAGGAAATATTTACGCCGAATGCCGAAAAAGTGGCCAAAGCACGCAAAATGACCGAAGCCTATCGCGAATCTGAGGCCCGGGGAGAAGGTGCTGTCATGATCGATGGGGAATTTGCCGACGCAGCAACGGTTCGTCTTTACGCAAACACACTAGATCTAGCAGATCTCTACGGATTGTAAGGATTTGCGATGAGTGATGGTTATTGGACAGATGAACGCTACATGATGCAGGAGACCGCGCGGGACTTCACCACCAAGGAAGTTCTGCCGGTGGCAAACAAGTTGGACCCGGAGAAAGGGGAAATCCCCCGGGACCTGATCGACAAAATGGGGCAGATGGGCTATTTCGGCATAACCATTCCGGAAGAAAAAGGCGGTCTGGGTCTAGGGTGCTTCGAGTACTGTGTAATTGCTGAAGAACTGGCTCGCGGCTGGATGAGCGTGGCCAGCCTCATTGCCCGTGGCAACGGGTTCTGGCGTTCTGTCCCCGGCAGCGGTCCGGAACAAGATGCAAAGATCGCACAGATGGCAGCCGGTCAGTATCTGGGCGCCTTCGCCATGTCAGAACCCAACGCGGGGTCCGATATGGCGGGTGTCGCCTGCCGCGCCACACGAGACGGCGATGATTGGATCATCAATGGGAACAAATACTGGTGCACGTTTGCTGACGGCGCGGACTTCATCAGCGTGGTCTGCCGCGTGGAAAACGACACCGGAAAGCGACAAGGTGGTATGAAAAGCATTGCGGTGGAGAAGCCTCGTGGTGAGCTCCCGGCTGGTGTACAAGGCAGTCCCATCCCAAAGATTGGCTATCACGGCTGGAAAACCTGGGAGCTTCACTTTGACAATGTGCGCGTCCCTGTCCTGGAACGCCAAGCGTCCGCAGAAGAACGCGGGCCAGCCTCAATGGCAGGTGGCTTTGTGGGTATCCAGAAGGGGTTGGAAGGTGCTCGAGCTCACACCGCAGCGCGGTCCATTGGAGCAGCTCAAGGCGCTTTGAACGTTGCCATCGAATATGCCAACGAGCGCGAACAGTTTGGTCGCCCCATAGGCAAATTCCAAGCCATTCGATTCAAGATTGCCACCGCGGCAACGGAAATCGAAGCCGCTCGACAGCTGATGTACCACGTCTGTCACGAAATCGACAACGGGCGTCGCGCGGACAAAGAAGCGGCGATGGTGAAGTATTTTGCGGCAGAAATGTCAGAACGGGTGACCTCTGAGTGCCTGCAAATTATGGGAGGCGCAGGATACACCACTCACTATCCCGTGGAGCGTTACTGGCGTGATGCCCGTTTGACCAAGATTTTTGAAGGCACCTCTGAAATCATGCAGCGCATTATTTCGGATCGCTTGATGGGTAAAGGGTAGCTACCTGAACCTCGACTTGGTCAGGCGTCCCACGCTACAGTATAACAATGCAATCAAAGGGAGATGCAGATGGATCATCTAGCCGCGTGGGATAAGTTTGCAGACATGGGATATGACGACTTTCCAGCGGACGTCATCCAGGTCGCCAACCAATGTATTCTGGACTGGTTCGGGTGTGCATTGGCAGGTAGCAAAGAACCACTTTCTGAGATCTTACGGGGGCAATTCGGACATCGTGCCGGTACATGTAGTGTCATTGGAACAGAACTCAAACTTGAAGCACCAACAGCTGCCCTGTTAAACGGCGCCGCCGGTCATGCATTGGACTATGACGATACAGGCTCAAGTGTAGGCTGCCACTCCACCGCCCCCGTGATTCCCGCCGTGCTGGCTGTGGCTGAGGAGATGGGTGCAACAGGCAAACAAATGATTGCCGCATTTATAGTAGGTGTTGAAATAGAGGGTCGAATCAACAACTCAATGGGTCGCGACCACTACCCTCGCGGATGGCACACCACAGCAACTTTTGGCACGTTTGGAGCCACAGCAGCAGTGGCTCACCTATTGCAGTTACCAAAAGACCAATACGCGGTCGCCATGGGCCTGGCAGCTTCACATGCCAGCGGCGTAAAAGCCAACTTTGGCACGATGACCAAGCCCTACCACCCGGGACGATCGGCGGAAAGCGGTATCAACAGCGCCCGCCTGGCTGCTGCCGGTTTTACCGCAAATCCCGAGGCAGTCACCGGTAATCAGGGTTTTACACAAGCCGCCTCAAACGCCAAAGACCACAACTTTTCTGTTCGCCTGGCTGACATAGCTGATGAGTGGATGATTCTGGGCACGCTGTTTAAATACCATGCTGCCTGCCACCTGACCCATTCTGCCATTGAGAGCGTGCTTAAGCTGCGCACGACGCTGGACGCAGATGATCTATCGGCGTTGACCATCACGGTACACCCAATGTTGTTAGATATTTGTGGTGTCGAAGCACCAAAAACCGGTCTGGAAGGTAAGTTCAGCCTTCGAGGAACAGCTTCTTTAGTGCTCAACGATATCGATACTGCTAACCCAGAAACCTTTGTTGACGAGGTAATCAGCAGCTCACCCGTGCAGTCGCTGTTCGACAAAATCAATGTGGAAACAGACGATTCCATGGGACAATTTGAATCCAAGGTAACCTGGGTGGACGCGAGTCAAAATCGGCACGAAGAAGTCAAAGACCTATCCACACCGGTCACGGACTACGACGAGCAAGGCAACAAGTTGGTGAAAAAGTTTGCCAGTCTGTGCAACTTTTCGGGTCAGAGCAGTGCGGAGAATCTGCAAAAATTGGATGCTATCAATAGCGAACAAAAAGTTTCTATCGCTTAATACCTAAGCTAAATCACGCGACCAACGTTAGCCCAGGCTTGGTCGCGTAACACCTTTTTGTCAATTTTGCCCACGGGCGTGCGTGGGAAATCCTCTACGAAGGTGACCACCTTAGGGGCTTTTACACCGCCCATGGCTGCTTTGGCGGCGACAATCACGTCCTCTTCATTTATCGACGCACCCGGCTCCACCTTAATATGAGCGGATACGGCTTCACCCCATTTCTCATCTGGCACACCAAACACAACGGCAAGCTGGACGCCTGACAACTCCATTAACCCCTGCTCTACTTCCGATGAGTAGACGTTAAATCCACCAGTGATGATCATATCTTTCTTGCGATCCACCACATAAAGGTAACCTTCTTCGTCCATGTATCCGATGTCGCCTGTGAGATGCCAACCGTTTACGCGAATCTTGGCTGTCTCCTCTGGCGCCTCAAAGTACCCCTCCGACACCATGGGGCCTTTTACTGCAATCTCACCACGCTCACCACGTGGCACTTCTTCACCTGCTTCATCGACAATACCCAATTCGGAGATGATGGTGGAGCGCCCTACACTGCGCAAACGCTGGTCCGGCATAATCTCACCGCCTAGCACGCCGTCCACAAAATGCTCTTCTGGAGAGAGCCTGGAGATAAACATGGGGCACTCAGTCTGACCAAACCCACCGCGCATCACCGGACCGATAGACCGCAGCGCCTCCTTCAGTCGCTCCGTAGCGATCGGCGCTGAGCCATAGCTGAAGTTGCGCAAAGACGACAAGTCAAATTCCGCAAGCTTCGGTTGATCAAGCAAGGCGTAAACGCCGGTCGGAGGCAGGAAAGTGTCTGTGATTTTTTCATCTTGAATGGTGTTCAAAACCAGTTGAGGGTCAACTGACTCCAGGATGACAAAGCGTACACCACTGGATAATCCGCAGAGCGCAATGCGACCACCAACATGCGTCATGGGGGCAGCGCACATGACTCCTGCTTCTCGCCCGTCATACATTTTACGAGTGCCGTATTCCAGCGCACAAAAGTTGCGATGGCTGAGCATAACGCCTTTGGGCAAGCCGGTGGTCCCGCCGGTTAGCGGTATCGTTACCAGATCGGTTGGCAACACGCTCACCTGAGGCACCACATCACTCACACCTTCAAGCCATGTGCGCAATTCCGGCGCGTCAGAATTATCACTATCCAAACAAACCACTTGGGTTGATGGTGACGCAAACTCTTTAACCGGGTGATCAAACGCCCGCTGAAAAAAGACCAATTCCACTTCAAATTTTTTCAGTATCGCAACATTATCCTGCTGCGAGTTCCGGGGATTAATCGGTATCCAAACACCCCCTGCCCGCACGATGCCCAGAGTAGCGATAAAAGACAGGGCAGAATTCAGGCTGTACACCGCCCCCTTCATGCCAGGACGAAACCCCGCACTGATCAAACGATTGGCAACCCTTGCAGACAGCGCGCCTACCTCTGCGTATGTGAATCGTTCCTCCTTGAAACACAAACAACGCTTTACAGCATGTTCATCAAAGGCCTGAGTCAATATTGGCAACAGCGAACGATTAAACGGGTGAGGGTCCATGAGGTCGACCATTTTTTATTTATTGAATGTTAAACCAATAACTTGATGATCGCCAGCCGCGCTCATACTATATACTTTAAGTTAGGTTTATAATTGTCTGACCAATCAGTAAGTAGCAATATGCCTGAAACCGCAAAATCAGTCCGAACCCAGGAAGAGCGTCGTGAGATGTCTGAAAAACAGATGTTAAAAGCGGCCATTCGTCTTTTCGCGAAACAAGGCTATCTGAAAACCACCCTCACCGAGGTTGGCAGAGAGGCCGGTTATACGGCGGGCCTGGTCAGCCACAAGTTCGGTTCAAAAGAGGGTTTGTTGCAGGCCGTTGTCGAACACATCTCAGAGCGGTTTCTCAACGACCAACTGGGCAGCGCCATTCAGGAAGAAAGCGCAAACCAGTCACTGAATAACTATATCGAAATTTATCTCACAGAGGTGTCTTTAAGGGCTGGTCCAATGCGCGCGCTGTACGCCATCATGGGAGAGGCAGTGGGTTCTGTACCCGAAATCCGACAGTCCATCGCGGATCTAAATAGCGGTGCTCGAGGAAGACTGAAAGACATTATTCAACGAGGCATCAACCAGGAGGAGTTTAATCCGGACATAGATGTTGAGGCCGCCGCCGCCCTGATCATCGGAGCCTTACGGGGTTTGGTCATGCAGCACCTGGTTGATCCAAAAAACGTTAATCTGAAAAGCATGCGGGCAGGCGTCCAGGCAACCGTCACCGCAAGCTTATCGCGGTCTTCTTAAACGAAGGGGTTATGCCGCGTGCAGCTTAACCGGCAAATGCGTATAACCGCGTACAAAATTTGAAATGGCGCGAATCGGGGCACCCGTGACCTCGATCCGATCGTAACGCTCCAACATCTCTTCCCACAACAGTCTCAGCTGTAATTCCGCCACCCGATTACCCATACAGCGGTGTACACCGTAACCGAACGACAGATGTTGGCGAACATTCGCTCGGTCAATATCCAAACGATCAGCATCTTCAAATACGCTTTCGTCGCGATTACCCGACGCATACCACATCAAAACACGCTCACCTTTTGGAATAACGTTCCCATCGAGTTCCACATCCTGAGTGGTGGTACGTCGCATAAACGCAAGCGGTGTTTGCCAACGAATAATCTCCGCCACAGCGTTTGGTATCTTGTTTCGATTTTCCTTCAGGTTTTCAAACTGGTCCGGGAATCTGTTCATAGCAACTACCCCGCCAGAAATGGAATTTCGGGTCGTATCGTTGCCACCAACAATCAATAAAAGCAAATTTCCCAAAAATTCACGAGGCCCCATATTGCGGGTATCGGCGTTATGCGCAAGCATGGTCAACAAATCAAATCCGTCCGCCGAATCTACCCGTTCGTCGCGCAGACGTGTCATATACGCGAGGCAATCGTTCAGCTCCTGTTGGCGCTCTTCCAGCGTATCCCACAGTCCAGCTTTTCGAGGAGACGTCGCTACGTCTGACCAGCGCGTTAATTTATAGCGATCTTCAAAAGGAAAATCGAACAAGGTGGCCAGCATCTGGGTTGTAAGCTCAATAGAGACTTTTTCTACCCAATTGAACTCTTCGCCAATTGGTAGGCTATCGAGAATCCCATTCACTCGCTCGCGGATGGTAGATTCCATCGCAGCCAAGTTTCTGGGGCCCGCAACCGGTGCGACGGCCTTTCGCTGTGCCGCGTGCTTGGGATCGTCCATGGAAATGAAGCTTGAGGCTTCGTCCTGTTCAGACGGAACATTCAATCCGATGGTTGGTTCTGAAGAGAATCTGATCGGATCTTGATCTACGGCTTTAACCAGATCATAGCTGGTTACCGACCAATAGGGCCCAACGACGCTGTCTTCGTGGTAATAGATTGGTGACTCATTACGCAAACGCTCAAAATACGGCCAAATCGTGTCGAATCGCATCAGATCCCAATGCGCAACATCCAGATCCGCGAGAGACATCGATGCTACTCGGTCACGTGCACTTTCAATACGCTGTTCGCGTTCCAGTTCAGATTGCTGCCAATCCATTCCCTTCCCCTTGCGCCTTAGGCTCAGCCTCTATAATAGACGCTTCAGAGCAAAAGCCAATCTCCCCTTTTCTTGCATGATCGAGGTCTGGAACCGATCGGAGATCGGTCGGATGGCCGAAAAATTAGGCCGTTTAGGGCTCCTGCGAATTGTCTTGACGGACGCGAGTAATCAGCAGCTTCAATGCAATCAAAAGGGAAATTCCGATCAGCACAGAAAACACGCTGTGCTCAACCAGGTGACTCAGCTCTATGATTGTGTGGTCACCGTGCGCCCAGACACTCATGGCGCTCATTCCCATCGTTGTTAGGAGCAAAAATTTTACAGTCTTCATCTAGCAGCCTCCGCTTGCGGTTTTAAAAATGGTGCCGACTCAACATCTTCGAACAAGCCAGCGTGTTTCAAAAAGCTCACAATCTGTTGAATGCCTTCGGCAGCTTTCAGGTTTGTGAACACAGTTGGACGCGCACCTCTCTGGCGGGCCGCATCCCGTTTCATTACCTCGAGATCAGCCCCAACCATTGGCGCTAAATCCGTTTTGTTAACAATGAGCAAATCGCTTTTTGTGATGGCAGGACCTCCCTTGCGGGGTACTTTTTCTCCACCTGCAACATCGATCACGTAGAGTGTTAAATCGACCAGCTCTGGGCTGAACGTCGCGCTTAAATTGTCCCCGCCACTTTCTAGGAACAGTAGATCCAGATCTGGGAAGTTTTTGTTAAGGGACTCCAATGCCAACATGTTCATAGACGCATCTTCCCTGATTGCCGTATGCGGACACCCACCGGTTTCGACAGGCACAATCCGCTCCGGTGGCAGCGCCTGGGTACGCCACAGTATTTCCGCGTCTTCCTGGGTATAGATATCGTTGGTAACGACGCCAATTGAATATTTTGGATGCAGCGCTCTGCACAACATCTCAACCAATGTTGTCTTTCCCGCGCCAACCGGTCCACCTATACCTACTCGACAGGCTTCCTTTTTTTTCACTTACCGTCTCCTCGTACGTCTAACTGACTCACGACCTGAACAAGCGCCCGGGTTGTACTTCGTGCCTAGCACTCATCATCAACTGTCCGATCGTTAAACCGCCAATGTCGTCACTCGTCAGATTTTCAAACGACTCAAAATCCAACTCGATTGTGGATGCCAGCCTGTTCAACATCAGTTGGGCATCCAAATGCCCCAATGGCACCAGCTTTGTCGCTATGAGCGTCATATTTTCTAACCACATCCAAAGATAGCCCTCAACGGTTTGCTCGCGTGTCGCTCCCACCTGCGCGGCCAAAAAGGCATACAAACAACAAAAACTCTCTACTTCTAGCGGCAGATCGTCACCCATGTTACGAGCCCAAACCCGCAGCGCACGGCCCATCGCTCGTTCTTCCTGTCGGAATCGCGCCGTCTCGCGACAGGCAATAATCCAGTGATCCCACTCCACCAGGTTTTCTTGAGCCCCGGTCTCACAAGCAGCAAAAGCATGCATCACAACGGGTAAATCCAGGTTTTTCAGACCAAATTCCACCAACCCAAACAACCAATCTTCAGTCTCTGCCCGATTGTTGATCACCCCCTCGTGAACCGCAGTTTCCAAGCCCTGGGAAAATTGGAACGCCCCCACCGGCAGCGCTTGGGAAATCAGCCGCCAGAAACGCCAATCACCCGCCGTCATGCTTGAACCTATAGATGACTGTTGATGGCCGTTCATATCGCTTAATGACCATGCGCGTAGGCACCAGCCTCTGGTTCAAACGGTACATTTTCGTGCACCAAGTGACCACCCAAGCCCAGAACCATATTGTCTAACACATGGTCCGACACATACCTTACCCAAGATTCACCGACCTGCAGATTGACGTGTCGATTGCCCAGATGATAAGCAATCCGCACAAGATCATGAGCTGAGCTTACCGTCGTCACCGCCTCCGCCGCAGCCTCAACTAGAATGAGGCGCCCGCAAGAAGTGGACAAAAGATCGCCACCGCGTAGTACCGTGCCTCGAGGCAGATTCAGGGCAACTTCCTCTCCGCTATCAAGGATTACGCGCTGCCGTGTCTTTTCTCTTTCACTGAAACTGAGCGAGAGGCGCAGGACACCTTGATTTCCTGCAGGCTTACCTACCTTTTCAACGAATTCGTCCACAAGCGTCCTTAAAAGAGGAAGTAGCGTTGCGCCAACGGCAGCTCTGCCGCCGGTTCACAATTGATTAACTCACCGTCCGCCCGCACCTCGTAGGTTTCAGGGTCCACCTCTACTTGAGGACAATAGTCATTCAGCAACATGTCCGCCTTGGAAATGTTGCGACAGCTGGAAACGGGCACGGCTACTTTGGCCAAACCATAGTGCGCCACCACGTCCACCGATGCCGAGGAGACAAACAAGCAACTAGTCGTATGAATCGCCTTCCCGAACGCTCCAAACATCGGCCGATAGTGCACCGGTTGCGGCGTTGGGATTGAAGCATTAGGGTCTCCCATGGGCGCCGCGGCAATCATGCCGCTCTTGATAATCATGGATGGTTTTACTCCGAAAAACTGCGGCTTCCACAAGACAAGGTCCGCCAGTTTTCCGACTTCAATAGAACCCACATGATCACTGATACCGTGTGCGATGGCTGGGTTAATGGTGTACTTGGCAATATAGCGGCGCGCGCGGAAGTTGTCCGCTCGAGGAGAATCCTGTTCTAGAGGCCCCCGCTGGACTTTCATTTTGTGGGCGGTCTGCCAGGTGCGCGTGATAACTTCCCCAACCCTGCCCATGGCCTGGGAATCGGAAGCGATCATCGAAAAGGCCCCAAGATCGTGCAAAATATCCTCAGCAGCAATCGTTTCCCGCCGGATACGTGATTCTGCAAACGCAACATCCTCGGGGATGCTCGGGTCGAGATGGTGACAGACCATCAGCATGTCGAGGTGCTCATCTACCGTGTTGATGGTGTAAGGGCGCGTGGGGTTGGTCGAAGAAGGTAAGACATTAGGTAAACCACAGGCTTTGATTATGTCTGGTGCGTGCCCCCCTCCGGCCCCTTCCGTGTGAAAGGTGTGAATCGTTCGCCCTTTAAATGCGGCAATTGTGTCTTCCACGAAACCAGACTCGTTCAGCGTATCCGTATGAATCGCCACCTGCACATCTGCGCGCTCGGCCACGGACAGACAATTGTCGATCGCTTGAGGTGTTGTACCCCAGTCTTCATGCAGCTTAAGCCCCATAGCGCCTGCAGCAATCTGCTCATCCAGGGGTTCGGGCAAGCTCGCATTACCCTTACCCATAAAACCTAAATTCATTGGGAAGGCATCAGCGGCTTCAAGCATTCGCTGCAGGTGCCAAGGACCCGGCGTGCAGGTCGTTGCGTTGGTCCCAGTTGCTGGACCCGTCCCACCTCCCAACATGGTTGTAACGCCGGACATCAGGGCTTCTTCGATCTGCTGAGGACAAATGAAATGGATATGGGCGTCAATGGCACCGGCCGTTAGAATTTGTCCTTCGCCAGCAATAACCTCGGTGCTGGGACCGACAATGACATCTACGTTTGGTTGGGTATCGGGGTTGCCTGCTTTACCCAATCCCGCGATACGCCCGGCCTTAATGCCCACGTCTGCTTTGACGATACCCCAATAGTCCATCACCAACGCGTTGGTGATTACGGTATCCATGGACTCGTTGTGTCGCGCCTGTGATTGCCCCATGCCGTCGCGGATGACCTTACCTCCGCCAAACTTAACTTCGTCACCGTAGACCGTGTGGTCAGACTCAACCTCAATCAGCAATTCAGTATCACCCAGACGAACTCTATCTCCCGTGGTGGGTCCAAACATTTCCGCATAGGCTTGACGGGACATCTTACTCATCAGCAATATCCTCCAGACCACCCATGATCGCCCCAGTAAATCCGTAAACGTTCCGCTTGCCAGCGTAAGCCACAAGCGTGACTTGCCTTATCTGACCCGGCTCAAAACGCACTGCCGTACCCGCAGCAATATCCAACCTAAAGCCCTTGGTTTGATCTCGATCAAACACCAACATGGGATTGGTTTCAGCAAAATGGTAATGAGAACCCACTTGGATCGGTCGATCTCCCCGATTAGAGACTTCAATCTCAAGTCTAAGTCTGCCTTGATTTAGCTCTATTTCTCCGGGTTCTACGAAAATTTCACCTAGTTTCATCTACGCACCTACGTGATTGGGTTGTGTACAGTGACAAGCTTGGTGCCGTCTGGAAATGTTGCTTCCACCTGCACCTCACTTAGTAGCTCAGCAATCCCATCCATGACCTCCTTTCTCGAGAGGATCTGAGCACCCTCACTCATGAGTTCGGCAACTGTTTTACCATCTCGGGCCCCTTCCATGATGGCGGCAGTGATCAAAGCAACCGATTCGGGATAGTTTAGTTTGACGCCCCGATCCCGACGTTTTTCTGCCAGTTGAGCAGCGACAAAAATAAGCAGCTTATCTTTTTCTCTTGGGGTGAGATCCATCTAAGACTCCAATCATAAAATTGTTCAGGTTGCCCAGATTCTGGGAACACTTGCCGGCCTACCCAGCACCATAGGTCTCAAACAAGCCCAGACTCTTGCGAACTCTTCCTGAAGCTGGGTCAAGTCCTGGGACATACCTCTAATCACTAACAGCTTGTCCACCATCGTGGCGGTGAGATCGCTTTCGAGTTGACCGATAAAATGACGAACGCGTTCGAGCAGGTCTTCATCGGCTGGGAAAATCAGAAACACGCCCAGGGCTTTTGCGCCACCATAGCCCCACGCCGCATCTAGAATTCGAGCGCCGGAAAAAAAGCGTTGGCGATCGCGGAACAAGGGACGACCTTGCACAAATACGCTCTGCACTTGTTCAAATTCACCCTCTTTGTGGTGATCATCGTAGTGGTCATCGCTGGCAGGACGCCCAAGCCCAATTAGATCCCACGCCATCAATCGGCTGGAGGGACTTAGATGGATATCCGTTCTTTGCCGTAATCGACTGCCTCCGAACAGGATGGTACTTTGCGGCAGCCATTCTAACGTCCCGCCGGCGTGAAAAGACTGACGCACCCAGGTCTTTGGACCAGCGCTGCGATAGGCTTTATTTGACGCAGGCGTCGTCACCAGTGCGCTGGCATCGGTTGGTACGTCTATGGAAATATTCAGGTCATCGTGACCGGTCATACCACCCGGGGGATGCAGCAGATAGACATGACAGACATCCCCTTCAGGGTAAAACGGCTTCTGCACCCGTAAGGGACCACTATGCTGGCGAGAAGACAACACGGTTCGCTTCTGCTGCACACCAAATCCCAGCGATATGTCTGCCCCCCAACGCCCTGCTGGCAGCTCTGATCTTTTTGCTTCGCTCATCTAAATGCCGGTTCAACCTGAATCACACACAGATCTAGCGCGCTTGTTGTTACCCCAAGCCGCTTCACCTGCGCTATGCACTGCAACAGTGGTGCCAGGACCAAAATTTGCACGAATCAGATGCAAAATCCGATCTAAACCCGCTTATGGCGCACAAAATTGGTGCGATACGAATTCAAATGCACAGGTATTGGGCGCTATGAGCAAGCGCTTAAGATAAGGCGCTGACAATTCTAATGGATTCCATTACCATTTGTGCATTCCAAGCACAGCCAGTATTCCAGGTGTCACATGACCGACAACAGCTCCGCAAGTATCGACGTCTATTGGTCTTTTCGAAGCCCCTACTCTTACCTTGTCACGCCAGATCTTGTGCGGCTACGAGATGAGTTTCAGGTAAGTGTTCAGATGCGCATCGTTTATCCCATTGCAATTCGCGACCCAAGCCTCGTATTCGACAACCCCAACAAGGCGCGCTACATCGTTATGGATTCACGCCGACGGGCGGAATTTCTCGATTTGCCGTTTGTGATGCCTGCGCGTCCAGATCCGGTGGTTCAAAACCAAGATATGTCCGTCGCCCAGGAACAGCCCTACATCCACCGGTTGAGCGCCTTGGGTGTCGAAGCCCAACGGCGCCATAAGGGACTGGATTTTGTCACCCAAGTATCCGCTCTGATCTTTGGTGGAACCAACGGATGGGATCAGGGTGCTCACTTGGCAGAAGCAGCCCAGCGCGCCGGGTTGAATTTGCAGGACATGGAAGCGGCCATAGAAAGCGGCGATCATCTATCCGAAATCCACAGCAATCAGGAAGCGTTGTTGGGCGTAGGTCATTGGGGCGTCCCCTGTATGGTGCTTAGAGATGAACCGTTTTTCGGCCAGGATCGTATCGACACGCTGAGATGGCGGCTCGAAAAACTAGGGTTGGCCAAAAAACTGAACCGGAAAAGATAAGGCACATTATGAAAATACTACGAACACCTGATCATTGTTTTGAGGGGTTGATCGATTATCCTTTTGCACCAAACTACACAAACATTACCACCCAGGATGGCAGTGACTTACGGATCCATCATTTGGATGAAGGCCCTGCTGGCGCCCCCGTTGTGCTGTGTATGCACGGTCAACCTGTCTGGAGCTATTTATACCGGCATGTCATCCCCCATCTAACAAACGCCGGCTTGCGCGTCGTCGCACCAGATCTGGTTGGGTATGGTAAGTCTGACAAACCAGCAGCGTTAGACGACTACAGCTACGAAAACCAGGTAGATTGGATGGGGCAGTGGCTTGAGGCTAACGACCTTCGTAATATCACCTTTTTTGGCCAGGATTGGGGTGGTTTGATCGGACTGCGCCTGGTCGTGAATCACGCAGATCGTTTTGCAAGCGTGGTCATCTCGAATACCGGATTACCATACAACCCGGACGTGGACCAGACTGTTGTCAACGAGGTGGAAGACTTTCGAGCCAACACACCCACTCCCACTCTAATGCAAATGCAACGGGCACTGAGCACTATGGACACAGGTGATCATCCTGCGAAAAAATTCGCCTATTGGCAAAAGTGGTGCTGGGAAACCCCGGACTTACCCATCGGTTTTATGATGTCCATGACTCTGCAGCCACCCTCCAGGCCTCTATTACTGCTTAAGTACTTGATGAATCGGGCTGGTGTGACATCACCACTGCCCACCGTAATAGCAAAGGCTTATGAAGCCCCTTTCCCGGACCCCAGTTTCAAAATGGGGCCCAGGGCTATGCCAAGCCAGGTCCCGACGCTGCCAACTTCGCCCTCCTTAGACGAACAGCGTAAGGCGTGGGAGTTTTTTGAGCGCTTCGAAAAACCTTTCTTGTGTGCATTTGCAGACAATGACCCAGTCACAAGGGGCGGCGAAGCCCAGTTTCTGGAAAAGGTACCAGGAACGAAGGACCTACCCCACACAACGATTAAGGGCGGTGGACACTTTGTTCAGGAGGGAGCACCTGAACAAGTTGCTCGCGTGATCATCGAGCTTGTTAACTCAACCAGCGACATCTGAATCTGATTCTTGGGCGTTGCACCCTCTAAGCTGGGGCTTTGTGCCTGAAGTAGATCACCATCGGCACAGTGATGGGGAACAAGACAAACAGGGATAGTAATCCGCAATAGAACACACCCCGTTGAAATATCGTGGCGCAATTGGGTTCGGGAAGTTTCGGCGCAAAATAAGGACCGCTGTAAAGATGCGTATAGTTTCTGAACCGTTCATGCATCGCGGCAAGCCACCCTCGCAATCCCGACAGCCTCTCATCACTCAAGAGAGGCTCAAATGGCGGTATCGGAACGCTGGCATGACACTGAACAATTCCAAACAACAGCAGGTCTTGCGATCCGGGTGCTTGCCCATCTAAAAAAGGCGCTGCAGCCTTGGCCACGTAGTCCTCCCAATAAAGATACTGTTCGCCGAAGTCCTCAGGTTCCTTTTGACCCCGCTTATATTTCGAACGACCGATAACGAAAAACATATAAAAAGGGATAAAGCTGCGCAAAAAGTTTCGCAAGCTTCGCTCAAGCACAGCTTCAGATCGATCGCCACACCGGCTGAATCCAGTAAAAAAGCGCAATGGACTGTCGGTACGGTGCAACACGCCACGCCAAGCGAAGCGAACAGCCCGCATATCGCGCTCGTCAATCGGCGCAAATCCAAGCTTTTCCAGAATGTGGGCAGATTCAATCTCCCAAGGACCACCATCAATGGAGACGGCTGGCATCCATACACCCCACCGGCGTAAAACCGATAAAGGCGGGGTCGAGCGAATCTTATGGTCAATCCCTTTCTCGTGCAGCCCCAATAACACCGCCTGAACCCAGGGCGAATGATCTGCACCATAAACCTCTACTTTCAATCTTCCCCTCGCTTTTACAGCCTAATTGACCGCGCATGTGGAACTGCTTTGACGGATTGCTTTAACACCGGCCTTTAGCATACATTTATTATCACAAACGGAACCACTTGAACTCGGGGGACGTCATGCCTTATATCGAAAACCGTCTGGTCCATGACGCAGACAGCCACCTAATGGAGATGGACGATTGTCTGAATCCTTATTTTGAAAGCAAGCTACTAAAGCGCTTCTTGGAACATCCAAATCTGGGTGTGCGGGTTGGCAACAGACTGGCAGTCGAGCAAGCACAGGAACGTCAGGCAGAGTCTGCATTCCGAGCAAGCGCCGGCGAAAACATCATGCTGCGCAAGAACTACGAAGCTCAGGGCGCTTACCTGCCACAAGATCGGCCTGCGGCCGTTGACCACATTGGCGTTGCTAGCCAGCTGGTCTTCACCACCTTCTGCCTGGGAAATTTTGGTTTTGATCAGTCGGGTGATATGGAACTGTGTTACGCAGCTGCCACTGCACATAACCGAATGATGACGGACTTCTGCTCAATCGATAAACGCCTCTTGGCAACCGCGTATGTGCCGTTGGAAGACTTTGAGCGGAGCACAGCAACTGCGAAAGCCGCGATCGAGATGGGCGCAAAAGCCTTGATGGTACCTTCCTGGTGCCCACAGAATCACAGCCCAAGCCACATTGATCTTTTTCCAATCTGGTCGATGGCCGAGGAGGCGGGTATCCCTATCCTGTTTCATGTTGGCGGTGAGGAAAAGCTTAACCTCACATACAAGATCAACGGCCTACCCGCCGTGCCTGATTTTCACGGTGGTGATGCAAACTTTACCTCCGTCAGCTATATCCCAATCTCCACGTCGGTTCAGCAAACTCTGGCGACGTTAATCATCGACGGGATTTTTGACGCCTTCCCCACGCTGAAGTGGGGAGCGATCGAACTGGGCGCGTCTTGGCTCCCGGGTTGGCTTCGTAATCTGGATTCTGCAGCCCACGCTTTCAGCAAGAATGAAGAACGCCTGCAAAAACTGTCCGGCAAACCCTCAGAAATCGCCCGTCGACAGCTGCGGGTTACGCCCTATCCACATGAAGACAGCGGCTGGATCATCAACAATTCGTTTGAGGAAATGTGCCTGTTTTCAACGGACTACCCACACGTAGAAGGAGGTCGTAATCCGCTGAAACGTTTTGGTGAAACGCTGGAGGGTGTATCCGACAAAGCACAGGATGCATTTTATGCAGACAACTTTATCGACATGATGGGTGAGGGTCTGGCTCCAGAATTGAGACGACCTTCACACCTGATGCAGTAGCCGGAAATCACACTTGAATAAGACAGGCTTCATTTGGCAAGAACGTTTTATGTGGCACTTTAACGGCCCTGCCTCTGGTACTTATCCGGTTCGAGGAGATCTGCAACCCGGCGTGCATCTGGAGAATGCGGAAACAAAACGTAAATTGAAAAACCTGCTGGATGCCTATGACGTCACACCAAAGTTGCACGCGCTGAGTTTTGAGGAAGCTACCAACGAGGACCTGTTGCGTTTCCATACAGCCGAATACGTCAGCCTGGTCCAAGAGCTCAGCGACCAAGGTGGTGGCGACACGGGGGAATATACGCCTATTGGTACCGGCAGTTTTGAAATCTGTCGGTTAGGCGTGGGTGGCACAACCGCTGCAATTGAAGCTGTAGCTCGCGGACAAGTGGACAATGCATATGCCTTGGTCCGTCCACCCGGTCATCACGCCGAACGCGATCGTGGACGTGGCTTTTGTGTGTTCAACAACATTGGATTGGGTGTACTTAGCGCGCTGGATAAAAAGTTGACAGATCGGGTCGCGATCGTGGATTGGGATGTACACCATGGCAACGGTACCCAACAGGTTTTCTACGATCGTGCCGATGTACTCACCATCTCTTTACATCAGGACATGTTGTACCCGGTTGATCTAGGACGGGTCGAAGAATCCGGCGAACATACCGGCGCAGGCTTCAACATCAACATCCCCCTACCCGCAGGCAGCGGTGGCGGAGCCTATCTGACGGCCATGGAACAAGTGGTTCTGCCTGCGCTGTACACCTACAAGCCTGACTTGATTGTTGTGGCCTGTGGATTTGATGCTGCTTACTTCGATCCATTAAGCCACATGATGTTGATGGCCAACCACTTCCGTCAATTTACTCAGATGATGATGCGTGCAGCTGACGCACTCTGCGGTGGAAGACTGGTCATGAATCACGAAGGAGGTTACTCAGACTTTTACGTACCGCTGTGTGGCATTGCAGTTATTGAGGAGCTAAGCGGCATCAAGAGCCACGTCCAGGATCCATATGCGGGTACTGAAGCTTTGCCAAATCAATTGCTGATGCCCCATCAACAGGAGGCGCTTGACCGAGTGATTAACGGGCCCCTGGAAAATCTAAACTCCCTTTGCTGATCGATTTCAGTCGATCAACGCATCCAGCGCAATAGTCAGTGTCTGCTGCACGGCTTGGGTGACGGACTCTTGCCTGGGATCATAGGTTTCCATAGAGCCCTCATCCTGATCCAGCGGATTGCCATCAATCGCAACCACCGCGCCGCGCTCAACACCGTGAAGTCCACAAACCACAAATAGTGTTGCGATTTCCATCTCCACCGCTGTCACGCCGGCTCGTTGCCACAACGGTAAATCACTCCCTAGTACATCATGGGGGTAGAACATATCAGACGTCAAAACTAACCCCTCATGAAACGTCGCACCCAACGCGTTGGCTGACCCCCGCATGTTTGAGACCAGATCTGGTGTTGCAAACGCAGGATAAGACGACGGTACCAATTTGGGTGAAAGGCCATCTTCTCGAACAGCAGCCTGCGCAATCACAACATGCCCGGCAACCACCCCTGACTGCATGCCGCCCGCTGAACCCGCCCGAACAATACGCTTTGCTCCGGACTGACAAAGTTCTTCGAAACAAGCCCCTGCACCGGCGGAACCAACACCATGAGAAACCGCTGCGATCAATTCTCCCTGATAGTGCCCTTTAAGACTGTGGTATTCGCGATTGGCACTGATTTGAGTGACGTTCTCCAGTTGTTTCGACACAACTTCGAGTCGATTGGGGTCACCTACCACAAGAATTCGCTCGGGAATATTTTCAGCAGGTGTGTTCAGTATGGGAAGAAAGGTCATCGTCTCGTCTTTTTTCTAAGGTTCCTAAGATTGCACCATCCGCAATTGATGCACCAGCCCAAGATCTTTATCTTCCCCTTGCCCAATAATGTTTTTACCATGCATCACAGCACAACTGTGGAATGCCAATGAACATCACTCAGATCAGCGTTAATCGCGCCAATATCGCACAGACCCAACAACAAGGCGGAATCACCCCTCGCACGCTCACAGACGGTGAGATCAGGGTAGAAGTCGAGGAGTTTGGTCTTTCTTCTAACAATATCTCGTATGCAGCAACGGGCGACATGTTAGGTTACTGGGCTCACTTTTCGACTGAAGACACCTGGGGTGTAGTACCCGTGTGGGGCTTCGCAAGGGTAACTGAGAGCAAATGCGCACAGATTGCGCCAGGAGAACGCATTTTTGGCTATCTACCCATGGCATCCCAACACATTTTTAAACCTAGCGATGTTTCTGCCCTTTGTTTTTCAGACGCAAGCCCTGCACGCGCGCAGCTGCACCCTTGGTACACCCGCCTTTACCGCTGCGAACATGATCCTGCATTTGATTCGGCACAGATGGCGATCCAGCAATCGCTGTGGGCGTTGTTTATGACCGGGTGGATGATGGCACAAGAACTGAAATCCAGCGTCGATGGCGTGTTGCTGTCCAGCGCGTCCAGCAAAACCGCCATCAGCCTGGCATGGGCACTGAAACAAGACGACATTTACACGGTGGGCTTCACCTCTGCTGGAAACAAAGCGTTTGTGGAATCTTTGGATATCTATTCGCAGGTACTAACTTACGACAACGTTCAAGTCCCTGAATCAATCTCGCGTGCGGCTTACGTAGACTTTGCCGGGAACGCGCAGGTGACCTCCGACATGCACGTGGTCCTGGATCATAGGCTGGTCGACTCGATCCTGATTGGCGGCACCCATCGAGCGCCATCAGCAGAGCCGCTACCCATGCCAGGTCCCGCACCGCGTTTCTTTTTTATACCTGACGTCGCAGAAGCCGCAGCGAACAAGATTGGTTTTGAAAACTATCATGACGACTTTGCCAAGCACTTCAGTGATTTTGTAACCTGGGCAGCTGCGTGGATCGAGGTGGACTATGCTGGCGGCGCAGACGCGGTAGAAGCCGGATATGCGGCCTGCTCAAACGGCTCTGTCGCTCCCAACAAAATTCTGTCTTTCACGTGGTAAAAGCGGCAGCGACCGATCGTTTTCAGTACTTAGTTTTTAGCTTTCACTTTACGCCAGCTCGTCGCACCTGGTGAATACCGGTATTGGTATTCTGGATCATAGGCATCAGCAAGGGATTGAACACCCGCCGTGGCGGAACGATAAGCTTCGATAAGCGCATCCTCAGCTGCGTAATCAAATGGATCTTGTAGGCGCTGTTCTGTGACAGAGCCTCGTTCCACAGGATGATCTCTCAGGTATCGAGCGGTTTCTGCCAGGGCGTCCACCACCGGCACAACATCTCGGTAACCCAGTTCGGAGCGGATGGCATCTACGCTCATGTGCTGGTGAAGGCTATGCTCCGAAGTGAGAAAGGGCCTGGCTGGCGTTGCAAGATGGGCGGGCATGCTGACCAGTTCCATATCGACGCCTAAGGCTTCACAGAGTACAGAAATAGTTTGCGCAGTGGTGAGTGACTGCTCATCGGCAACGTTATAAGTCTTGCCAGCACTGACATCAGGGTTGTCAGCAACTAACGATAGTGCATGCCCGACATTGGACCCAAATCCAACGGTTCGCAGGGTAAGGCCACCGTCGGCCACAATCATTCTCGGCCTGCCGTCTAAAACACGTCGCACCACTAACCACTCTCGCGGAAGTATCTGTCCCGGGCCATAGATCAGAGGGTAACGAAACAGCGTTGCATCTGGATGGTACTTAAACACCATCTCTTCGCTCGCCACCATCTTGGCGGTTTTTTCATTCTCTGTCGCATCAGAGGCAGGCGCATCTTCACGCGTCGGTACCAGTAGACCAGGAGGTTTGAGTAAATTCGGGACCGCATATCCACGGTAACTGGGCATACCACCCACGGCGACAAACTTCCCTGTCCGACCAACAAACCATGGAGCAATGTCTCGCAGCCGCCCATACATGGAATAAACGATGTCGAACGCGCGGCCGCCTACGGCACTCGCCAACTCCTCAATTCTAAAAGGATTGGTATGAATGTGTTCCACGTGGTCAGGAATGGTGTCTACCTCGTGACGACCGGTATGTAAGATTGCAGTGGTAAATCCTTGGGCGACTAATCCATTGACCAAACTCGGTCCAGTAGGCCCCGTGCCCCCTATTACTAGTGCGGTCTTGACCATGCGCTTACTCCAACCAACCGATAACCGTGAAAGAAGACACCAAGGGTAACGTTCCTATTGCTGTTCCTGTTCTTGTTTTTGTTTTTGTTTCTGTTTGTGGGCGTTCCAAGCCGCCTGCTCCCTTGCTAGAGCTTGCCGATAACTATCTTTGCTCTCAATTTTATCTATTAATGCTTGAATATTTGGATACTCGGTTAACTCAAACCCACCGAGCACTCCCGTGGTAAAAATCCAAGTCAGATACACATCCACGATGGACCATTGGTCTGCGTACCACCATCCATCGCCGATCCGGTCATTAACATGCTTCGCTATACCGGTCAGCAGCTCATGTCCTTTCGCTTGAATACCGCTCGGATCGCCGTCTGTGAAACGAATTGGCATGCGTACCTGGCGCATCGTGGGATGAACGGTGCTTGAGCACCAAACCAGATCAGAAACCTGTTGCGCTTGTTCAACCTCTGTCCCGACTTCGGGCAGAAGATGAGCGGATGGTGCCTGGCGATGCAGGTAATAGATGATCGAGGGATTCTCCGTAATGACCTGCTCACCCACCTGTAGGGCAGGCACTTTGCCGCTACGATGGATTGCCAGATACTCCGGAGATTGCTGTTCCGCTTCCAGAATATTGATGACTTGATCTTCGTACTCGAATCCGGCTTCTTCCAGCGCGGTGAGCGCCACGCGCGAACAGGCTTGAGGGAAGTGAAATAGCTTCATGATCTAATCTCCCTGGCTTAACGTCTACGATTCTAAATTTTGAGCCCAACCACTTGTGTTTGATTGCCCCCATGATGCTGCTTGACCTCTGCAAAACCCGCCTCGCGCAGCCACGATTCAATAGCAGGCGTTGGGTGTGTTCTACCACCTGTCACCGTGAAATAGAGCAACGACGTAAAGGCAGCAAACGTGTCTATTTTGCCGTCTTCACCAGGATAGCCTGGCTCATTGGCAATAATCGTACCTCCTGGAGCCAGCGCATCATGCGCTTTTTTTATCACGGCGAGGCATTCTTCTTCTTTAAAACAGTGGAGCATGTTGGACAGAAGCGCTAGGTCATAACCCTCACCCCATTCCACTTCAAATAGATTTCCTACGGTGTAAGAAATTCTTTCCTGCATGCCAGCCTTATCTATTTCAGCCGCACCGGATTCGGCAGATTCAGGCAGATCGATAATCACCGACTCTAATGCTGGATACCGTTCGCAAAACGCTATGCTGTACATGGCGGGACCTCCGGCCACATCAATCATGCGCGTCGGTGTCCGAGGCAGCTTAATTTTTTCCACAATGGCCTTGGTGGGTCGAGCAGCACTCAACTTTAAGAACGTTAGATAGTGACCCCACTGCTCTGTATTCACCGGATTGAAATGAAAATCAGCAACGTCACCACTTTTTACAACTTCGTCCAGTGATTCAAACTTACGTGCCACATCGGGAGCAAACTCCAACATGGACCTCGCCATGTCGCCCATGCGGCCGTTCAGCATTTTGTTTAATGATTGGCTCACAGCAAAATTGCCGTTGTGCCGATCCAGGTAACCAAAACCCACAAGCGCTTCCAGCAGAACTTGAATCGCGTGATTATCCGTCTGTGTTTGCTCCGCAATCTCACTTATAGTCTTCGATCCCGATTGCAGCACGTCAAACACACCCAGGCGCTGGGCCGTAAAGAAAGCATTGTTAACCACCATGGAAATAAACGGCACAACTGCCAGTTCAGGCATCATTCCGGTCGCTAAAAACAGCCGCTCACCGATATCTTCACCTTTGAATCCTACGCGCATTTTTTGTTCCCATTGTGAAGAGCGAACAACAAGCTTAGAGGTGAAAGCTTCACCTGCCAAGCACCAACAGATTCACTACGCAGGATTCGGATCAGCTAATCTAGTGGCAATATCCGATAACACCTCCAGCGTGTGGCGCTTAACCTGGCTTGATACGTTGGGGATATCGAGGCAGCACATCAGATCTGTCGTGCCGCTTTGAAAGAGCGCGCGTAATGACCGTTCAACCACGTCTGCTGGTCCGGCGATCAGGCGGCTCGACAGACGCTTTTCGGAGTTTGATGGCGCTTGTCCGGGCGATTCAGACAATTTGGAAAGTTCACTTTCATCAATGAAGAACGAGGGCGTCATCACCTTCCGTGGTGTGTCGCTAACCAGTACATAAACCGATCGCGCGATGCGAGGCTGATCTGAGGCTGATAGTGCCGAACAGTAAGCCCTTCGGTTACGCGCAAAAGCATCTCCAAATATAGGGGGAGAGCCGATGACTCCGCAGCCAGCTTCGGCCGCGTTGACCCACCCGTCGTAGGACACCGTTGACATCAACGTTCGCGCCGGACCGATCACTTCTTTGACCCGTCGGACCGCGTCTTCCAGACGCAGGGCATCATCTTGCATCGGTTGGCTACCGGCGGGTCTGGCACCAAGACCGATGCAAAATCGCCCGGAGGCAACAGTCTCAAGCATCGAAAGATCCTCAATCATGCGGCCTATATCCCAGCTCCGTACAGGTAATACAGCTGTACCAAAGCGCAACGACGGCAGCTGCGCGGCCAGATGCGCAATCAGCAATAGCGGATTATTGATAATTGCCTGGGGTCCATGGTGTTCTGTGAGCCAGGCTTGCTCTATGGATGAACCCTCCAATGACCGTAGCTGGGAAATCAGAGATCTCAGATCCCCTTTGATGGGCAGATGAAAAGTCGACACACGCAAAGCTACACCTCAAACCTCTATTTTGAGACGCGCTTTTTCAGCGATCCCAAGCAACAAGGTGGATATATTGAATTCGAAGGCCTCCTCGGGGGTTATTTTGCGGTGATCTGCCACAAGATCATCAAGCAGCGGGAGTACCTCTTCGGAGTCTCTCACGGCATCCCAAAAGGATTGCAGATACGATTCTCCTTTACCGCCTGCATGCTGATGGCAGCGGACCACGTGATCTAACGTAGCGTGTACCAATATTCGGAAATAGAGTATCCCTTCAGCAGGCGGCACACCTGCATGTGCGAAAACCTGTAATCCCCTTTCCGTGAATAAGAGCTGGTTGGATGACAAGCGGCCAGACGTTGCCGCTGGCCGACTCAAGCCTGGATGGTTAATAAACGATTGCCGCAACTGCTCCAGCGCCTGGCGATACCAGTCATGCCAACCCAAAGATACGTCCGGCAGACCGTCTGGAGATGGCCATCTTGCTAGCGCTACCAGTTCAATCAAGTGTTCGGTGGAGTCAACGTATCGATAGAGCGCTTGACCAGATATCCCCAGTTTCTGCCCCACCGAGCGCAATGAAATCGACTGGTCAGGCAGTTCTTCGGCAACCCGCAATATTTCCGAAATGGATACGACCTGTCGCGATTTACTTTTTTTAGGAGCCATTTGGAACCAAGCTTCACTTTCGAGTTACACGTGTAATCAACATTAAGTTACACGTGTAACTCAATGCTGTCCAGCCTGACCCGCAACTTTTCGAGATTTAACCTTTCCTTAACCTTCTCGCACCCAGTATCACAATCAGCAGGCACCAATTGTTACGGGTTTCAGCGATCACTAGCGTCTATTAATTGAACAAACCCGAGAGTTCAGAAAAAAGGTGACATTTTTTACGCGCAAAACGTCTATAAGAGTAGAGCACAGGGAACAGCACTCATGATCCATATGCCCAAGGCCCATGTGTCCATAACCTATGTGCCCATGACCCATGTGCAAGAGTTTAAAAGCATCGAAATATGCCAACGTAAACCATCACCCAATGTCAGGAAAAGCGATGACGGATGCAGCACAAACTATTCGTGAAACACTAAAAAGTGTGGCGCTTACCTGCACGATGCCGCGCATGATTGTTCTGAAACACTTGGTAGATCAAAGTGCCGTGCACGCGAGCGCTCAGGAAATACACAAACAACTTCTTCTGGCCGAAAAGAGTTTTAACCTGAATACTATTTATCGAGTGCTGGGAGACTTTGAAAAAGCAGGCCTGATGAAAAGCACAGTCATAGACGGTCGAAAGGCGATCTACGAACTAAACACTGACAAGGTCCACTACCATATGCTGGATATAGAGACAGGCGATGTCTTGGAATTTGAAAGTGAAAAGCTGCAGAAAATTTCAGCGCGAATTGCAGAAGAACATGGCTTTTCTCTTATTGATCAGCAAATCGTACTCCACGTGAGACGAGCGGAGTCCCACTAATCCAGGGGTCGCCATACCAAGACTCACATTGGGTTTGCCCACCTACGACAATCGCGATCGATAGGCTTTGTATTGGACGCAATCAGCCAATCAACCCCTAGGTAAATACTGACTTGAATTTCCGTTCCGGCGGATTCTGCTCCAGATCATGATCACAGCTGGTCAGGTCATGCATGAGCGTCTTTAGCGCATCCAGATGCAGCTGACCTAATTCACGAGGCGTCACATCCAACTCAATACACAGAGAGGATGCGGCCGCAACCGCAACGCCATGTTGGGCACCGTTCCCCATGAACTTGGTGGACGAACTGGCCACCGAAGACACGCTGATGTGTTTACCCGCGCACAACAAGTTATCTATATTGGCCGAATACAAACAGCGGAACGGTATTGCATAAGGAGTACGATCTCTCGAATCCCAAATCCAGTCTTTGAGTCGAAAATCGTAAGGGGCATCTTCATCCCTGTCCCAGGCGCAGTGGATACAAAAAGAGCCGTCGTTGGCAATAATCGCATCCTCAAACACTGTATGGTTGCGAATGTCATTCTCCGTCAATACGTGATCCCCGCGATAGCGGTGAAATTCACCTTGTGCTGGCACATAGGCCATCCATTCAAAGGATAGGTTGGCATACTTGTCAGGCTCCATAAGTTTCACATTGGAGAACGTTCCAAACAGGGCGCACATCAGGTAGTCGCGGATATGTTCACACTCGGTATAAGGATCCAGCCACTGTCCGTACTCCCAGAAGTGTGTTGCCGGCACATCGTCATCACCGTCCATATCTTGGAAGTCTTTGTACTGAAACACCGGCGTGGTCGGATTATTACCCGCAGAAGGTCCGGGGCCGTTTTCTAGTCCAGGTTCAATCAGCTGGCCACTGAGATTGGCATAATCTTTTGCAATTTCAGTAGCCCAAGGCACCTCAGGAAAAGGCTTCGGCGCGTCGAGCATACCGGTTCGAAAGAACAGTGTGTTGCCATGGTGCATATCATCTGCCTGCTCAGGCGCATAGGACTCATCGTATTCAGCACGTGCTTCACGGCCATACATCGTTTGCGCACCAGCCAACAAACCCAAACGCGCCACACCACTGGTATCGATAAACATTTTGCCAGAAATTCGATATTCCTGACCGGAGCGCGCCTCAACCGCATCAACCGCCACAATCTTATTGTTAGAAACCTCTGTGCCAATCACCCGATGCTCCAGGAACACCTTGGCCGATGGCTCGGCCGCGAGCAAACTAAACGCAACCAGATCACCATCCGGCGTGCGTTGAGACAGTTCTTGCAGCAACGCACCCTGGGCCCCTCGGGGCATCAAACCAATTTCCTTACTCGCGTTACCTCCTAAGACAGGTCGATCGTGGATTAATGCAACGGTTTGATTGAGCCGCGCGGCAGCCAGCGCGGCAGCGCATCCCGATATCCCGCCGCCAACAACCACTACATCATAGTGACCTGCATCCGCCGGTTCTGGCGGCAACCCGCGCATCACCTTGCGCCAGGCGCGACTTGCTTCGTCCACTTCATTGGGCGGTGGCGTACCGTCAGCGCTCAGATAAATTGCGTCACAGCGACCGCAGAAACCGGTTAAGTCATGCAGCGCAATGCTGATCGAACCTGCATCAAGTGTTACTTTACCGCCAGATTGCCACGACCAGTCTTCATCATTGGCACCAAAAGTGGTGTCCAACCGCCGTCCATTTATTGATACGTCAAAGCGACCGGGATGATGACCAGGCACCCAATCCTTCGCTCTCACCCATACTTCATACTGTCCCGAAGCGGCCAGTTCAACAGTTGTGGTGGCATCCGCTACCGGTTCACCTAAGCCATGGGCCATCAGATAGGGTGAACCCATAAGAGTTTCAAATTGAGAGTCCATAACCCATCCGCCAAAATCATCGAAGGCCTCCGCCTCGATTAACACGCCAGCAGATGGGTCGATTTCATTGAGATTCTGAGTCATTTTTTTGCCCTAAAGAATTTAAAGGTCTGCCAAGTTCTCCGCTGCATGGTCAGCTTTGGATATCCTCCGCCATAGCACCCGCCAATTCGGCCCCACCAAATACTTCCGTGCTGACGGTCTGATCAACCGCATACTCTGGAGTGACCGCCTCAATGCCACTACCGGGGGGTAAAGGTGGAGAATAGTATCCGATCGTATAGGTCGCCATGGAATAGCCCAGCAGCCGACGCAGTTCGGGATCGAACGAAGCGGCCAGGTCTGGTGGGCAGCACAAATATTGATTCTCTTCCTGACGTAGCCATCCCAGCGTGTAGTCGATGAGGATGCCAATGCGGTCCTCATTGGATTGATTGGCACCACCGCCATGCAGCACCGAGCCCGTAAATATCAGGACCGACCCACGCGACATTTCGGCCTGCACAACCTGTTCTGGCTCAGGTTGCCTGTCGTTTGGCCACTTTGAAGACCCGGGCACAATTTGCGTCGCACCATTTTCTTTGGTGAAGTCGGTAATCGCCCACATGCAGTTGACCTGAGGCTCAATGTCTTTGAGGACCGAGCTCCACGCCCACTTGTCCTTATGGATCATCTGGGCTGTTTCACCAGGCCCAATTCGGATCGCCTGCGTGAGGTGAATTTGATAACGCTCGCAGTTATCCAACAAAAGATCATCACAAACGCCTAGAACTCCAGGGTGAAGCGCCATCTCTCTGCATTTGGCAGAGCGCGCGAACAAAGCGCCTGTGCGCGTTGTGGAACGACCGCTGAAATCGTCAGAGCCGTATTGAGTTGCATCCCAATAGGGTCCCAATTCAGCTTCAACCTGCTTCAACGCTTGCTCGGATAGAACATCTCGCAAAATCACCGCACCGTCTTGTGCTATGCAGGCATTAATTTCCGATATGGATGCATCTGGTGCCAGAGTAGTCACTTGTCGCATTCGCAGGTCCTCCAGTAGATTTGCTTTTCTAGGCTTTTAAACACTTATTCAAAGTAAATTGCCACCACCGCCTGGGCAGTTTGGGCTAACACTCGATCAACACAAAAGGATGGCGTATCAAGCAGCATTTCAACTGCACTGTAGCCAATTTCCACGCCAAGGCGGGTTCTTTCAACCGCTTCGTCAGCAGATAGTTCCGGGTGTATCACTTTCAGTGGCCCTGCAAAAGCGTGTGCGGCACGCTCGTTCGATTCCACACGAATGTCAGCAAGTTCCGGGACAGCGCGCAACGACACCAGCAACGCGCTGGCACCAACAAAGCCATGAGTAACGTCATAGGTATCTCTGAGCATGCCAAAGGCCATGCTATACAGATCCTTTCGTGTCCTAACAAGCGCTGGATCCCGCTTCTGATAAGCCTCGTCCTGCAATCGAATCAAGCGGCTGGCCATCACGTAAAGCAAGGCATGTTTGTGTTTGAAGTAGTGATAGAAGACCGGCGCGGTCACACCTGCGCGTTCAACCACCGCATTTGAATTCACCGCTTCCAGGCCCGCCTCGTCCAATAGCGATTGACCCGCAGCAACAATCTTCTCAAACGTTTCCTTCGCGTTAGCACGCACCGGATACCGGACAGTGTCAGCAAAACGTTCAGTCGTATTCAGAAGGGTCGGCATAGGTTGCCCGCAACGGCTTTAATATAGTATTGACTATACTAGTTATTACTATATTAAAGAGTCAAGCCCTATCAACGCCGCCTAAAAAAGATTGGCTCGAGGCGTGTAATGG
>JBCCIU010000003.1:0-264758 GCA_039028095.1 Pseudomonadota bacterium | reverse complement strand
GCCCGATGAATCGCTCCATCTACCCCGCCACCGCCAAGCAGAGAGCTATTAGCAGCGTTGACGATAACGTCCACGTCAAGCTTGGTTATATCCCCAAGATGTATATCAACAGGAAGGATCATTCCAGACGCCTAACACCGTGTTAAGCGGCGAGTGGAGCGAGCGGCGTTTGCGCGATAATGGCCGAAGGCCATGCGCAAAAAGCCGATTGCGGAAGGAGTCCGTTTCAACAACTCGTTAGGCGTCTTTCTCGCACTTCTTTCATCCCGAATGATTGCTGGTTGATTCATGTTTATTGATTTTTAGGTGGGTGCGTTCATCTAAATCTAAATCGGAGAGACCAAGCTCGTCTCGGCGATTAATTACGAATTGGACAATTGAGGGACCACTAGCACCTTGGTATGTACCACCGCATGAATGAGGCCCAATATCGTACAAATGGAATAGTCGGTTGTTCCAGTAGGAGTTCCAATTAGCTTTAGAGTAGGGTTGAGTAAGATAACCGTTCGGCGGTTCCTTCCTTAGTTCGCTTTCTATTTCGGAGATTATCGAATCTGGGTATTCCTGTGTAATTGCCCTGCACAAGCCGTGACCGTCATCGAGAATATTTGTAAGCGAACAACCGTGCAGGAGCGGAACCGATGCGATAACTAAGCGCTGGAAGATCTTAGCCAAGACGCCTAACACCGTGTTGAGCGGGCGTGGACGGAGGGTGGGTTATGCGCAACAATTGCCGAAGGCGATGCGCAAAATCCATCCGCAGTTTGCGCTCCGTTCCAACTACTTGTTAGGCGGGTACTCGAAAATCTAGTTCGTTTTCTCGAATCCATTCAAACTGCTCCTCTGTATCAGGAATTGTAAGGCCCCTGGCTTGTGATACAAGTTCGCGTGCGTTCTGTGCCGAGTGACCGTCAAATAAAAGTACGCCAAGCGTGTATAAACCCGAGCGACCAATTCCAGCTCTACAGTGAGCGATTAGGTTGGCACCGCCCAAAACTGCTTCATAAGACAAACTTACGGTATTGATGAAAGCCATTTTGTCTTCTGGAACCGAACGGTCGGGGATGGGGAATTGAACGAAATCTAAACCGAGGCTTTTGCAGTGCACTTCCTCGCTTGTCAATTGAAGTTCGGAAGCTTCCTGCTTCTCTAACAGAGAGACGATGTGCGTATAACCATTTCGCTTTAGGTAGCTAAGGTCGTCTTGAAGGTTTTCTCCTGACGCAGGCTTACTCATGATCGAGAGATAACCCTTTCCGATTTGGATTATCAATTTTGGGTCTGGGAACACTTTTCCTTAGCAGCCTAACACCGTGTTAAGCGGCGAGTGGAGCAATTGGGTTTTGCGCACACGATTGGCGAAGCCAATGCGCAAAAGCCAATTGCGGAATGAGTCCGTTTCAACAACTCGTTAGGCGGCGGCAGAGTGCTTATTTCAAGCTCCAGTTGTAGTGAGAATTTTGTGCACATAGTCGGTACACGACAATTGATTTGGATTTTCCATTATCTTCTCGGCTACCAATCTGTACCGCTCATGGACCCAAGATTGGTTGGCACGATACCATGCAAGTCCAGAAGGGAAAGAAAGGATGTTTTCAAGCGTTGCGGTCGCGAGTGGATTGGCTGGAACGTCGAAACCAAAGTTCTCCATGTTAGTGAGCCTGCGAACACTATTCCATTGGGCGTGATAGTAATCGCTGAGGATGAACGCGTCCTTAGGCGTGAGTTCGGATGGATTGAAGCAGGCTGTCTCTAAGGTTTGTGCGAGATCTTCCCCAGCGGTTGTTAGATACCTCTGCTCGTGTAGCGCGAATGCTTCGCTTGATAACTGAGCCTGAGACATGAGTCGAGCCTCACGTAGTTCGTACACAACCAGAGCTATGCCAACAACCACTGCGAGCAAAGTGAATACTTGTATTGAGGTATTTAGCTTGTCGGTATTCATTTTAGCCAATTCACGATGGCAACCCTCTAGCCGCCTAACACCGTGTTGAGCCGTGCTTTATAGCAAGGGAGTTTTGCGCAATAGTGGGCGCAGCCCACGCGCAAAAGGAGCGGGCTGTAAAGCGTCGGTTCCAACAACTTGTTAGGGGGCTACATGAGAGTTTATGAGTTGCGAACATTCTTTCGGGTTAGCTTGAAGCAATAGGTGTGGACCATCAACCTGCCTAACTGTTGCTGTTGGGATATCAAAGATATCGGTTGGCTTGTTCCCCAATAGACGATCATTTGTGGCGTTTAGGATTAAGGTGGGAACTCTTACCTGACTGATTATGTCGCTAACATGGCAATCATTCAAACAAGATAGTCGGGCCATAATGGTTTTAAGCGAGAGGCCATCAAGTAGCAATTTTAGATTCTGTTTTAGTTCTTGATCGGTGACGCCGTTCAGAACGAACAAATTGATGGCCAGTCGTTTGAACTGTAGTGAATGCCGTACAAGCCCGGGAAACTTTAATGCCGATTGAATCATTGGTTTTAATGGTGGCCGGGAGAATGTGGTGGAGAGGACCGCCGAGATGTAATTCCGCTTATTGCGAGCGATCAGCGCAATGGCGATAGGTCCCGAAAAAGATTCTGCTATCAGTGCAATTGGTATTTCTTCTGGAATTTGGCTTTCGGCGTAGCGTACGTACTCGTCGAATGAGTAGAGATCCGGATAAGAGATTATCTGTTTTTTGGTTATTTGGATGTGCTTGAGTATCGGAATAAACAACTTCCCTGTGCCGTCAAACCCCGGAAGAAGAACAGCTTGAACGTCTGAAGTGCTCAGCCTAGCCGCCTAACACCATGTTAAGTGGGGGCCTGTTAAGCAGGCGCGGAGTTTGCCACGAGCGTAGCGAGTGAAATGCAAACGAAGTGACTGTAAGGCCCTCCACTTCAACTGCTCGTTAGGTGTCATCTGATTTCTCGTATGGGATTGCAGACTGTGCTGACCTGGGCCTATGTTCGAGCACTTCGACGACTTCGTATGATTCGTTGAGGTAGATCCCAAGGTCTTTGTCGCGGCGCTGCCGGACACGCAGACGTACTCGCAGAACGTCACCGGGGGCGATTGTGATTCTATGCGCGAAAAATTCGTTGTAGAACTGTTCGTCGGTTAAGGGTGCAGAGATTCTGATACCGTTCCAAACAAACTGCCACATTCTTCGCGATCGTTCTAGGATTGCGCGAACAATTTGAAGGTCTGTGATTTCGAGCATGTCACGCTCTTCTGCAGAAGGTCCAGCGAGCTCTTCGCTAAGGCTGGCTAGTCGCTCTCGCGGAATTGGAACCTCGGGCGTCTGTTCTTCATCCGGGGAGAATCCAATTTTGTCAATCGTTGAGTCGGCTTCGACTGCGCGAACAGCATTTCCGATTCCTCTCCTGAACTGCGTACTACTTTCCACCTGCTGAGTGGCTTCATGGACTTCGCGTGGTACCAATATCTCAGTGTCGCCTTGAATTATGCGAACCTGGGTGTTTTCTACACTTATTTGAACATCTGTATCGGGCGCTAGAGTGTGTTGGTAAACAAAGTTGGCGATTACTGCCAAAACAACCGTCCGTAGGGATTCTTTTGAAAAGAGGTTCTCGGCTTCGGAGTAAATTGTCCGTAGCGTTGCCTTAAAGCTCCCAGGAGCCAGTGCCTCAACTACTACCTCAATCTCATATCCAGGGTTGAGATTGTTATTGGCAGCCTTAGCCGCATCGGCGATTCCGACTAGTGTAGTTGCCAGGGTATAGGCATTGATGCGGGAATAATCACTACCAAAGTAGATTGTGAAGGAATCTTCAAATTGACTAATGTCTACGGTTGGCATGATCTATCTATGACGCCTAACACTGCGTTAACCGGCCGCCGTTAGGCCCGGCGCGGAGTTTGCGGCGAGCGTAGCGAGCCAAATGCAAACGGAGTGACGGGTAGGCGGTCCGGTTCAACGGATCGTTAGGCGTCATCTGGATTGCCCCATGTTTCGATGAACCAGCAAAACAATGTCTTCAATCGAACTTGCATGTTCGGCTTCTTCATCCGCAATGCTGATACTAAATCGTTCTTCCAACGCGTACACAATCTCAACACTAGCCATAGAGTCGAGGTCGAAAAAGAACTTTAGGTTTGAACGAAAGTCATCAGATGATCTCAGCGCAGAGAGATCAAACCCAAGTTGTTCTTCGAGAACGAACCTGACTCCTTCGGACACGCTCTCCGGGACGTTTTGTTCCAAGAAGTGTAGTCGGTATGAATTCCTTTCAGTCGACGCATCGCGGCCTTCGAAAGCTTCGTTGACGAGACTACGCCTGGTTCGAAATATCTTGAACACCGAATGATCTTTCAATGACGCCTAACACTTAGTATCTGGAAAAGTTCCACATAACACGGAACGAATCCCCTTACTGACTAAAGCCATTGTTCTTCCTTGAGTTTTTTTGCGAATCGGCATTTCCAGGTCTTATATGGAAATATTCTCTGCACCGATATGACGGTGTAATACGGAAAAAGTCAAGATAACTCGAATAACCGTGCGAGAAATGCGGAAGGATTCCACATAACTTGCACCTGTTTCTCCAACAGTTTCTATCAACGATTGTTCGACAAAGACGGCCTGTTTAGCAGCTTTCTGTCAGCCAGTGAAATTCAGGATGATTTCGCGGATTCCTGGATTGTGTCGATGCTCCCAAAGATAAATCCCCTGCCAGGTCCCTAGGGCAAGCTTTCCGTCGATCATCGGAATGGACAGACTCACTGCGGTCAGTGCCGATTTGATATGGGCGGGCATATCGTCCGGACCTTCTTCAACGTGGGTGTAAAGCGCATCATGTTCAGGTACCAGGCGGTTCAACCAGTTCTGCAGATCTACGCGAACCGCAGGATCTGCGTTTTCTTGTATTAGCAGACTAGCGGAGGTGTGCCGAATAAATAGTGTGACCAGGCCCTCACTTTTTGCATGTTCGGCCAGCACGTCAGACACTTTGTGCGTAAATTCATAGAGCCCTTGGCGATCGACAGATAGTTTGATGATTGCGTTCATGGATAGACTCGCACCGACCTAAATGAGGGAAGAGCATCATACTAAAGGGAATCAGATGCGCGTAGCTTTCAGCTCTGCAGTCTTGGTTCTTTCAGCGGTTGCCTGCAGCCTGTGGCTATTTGGCCCATTGCCAGCGCTGCTCCATGACAGTATGCCCACGCCGGCGTGGGGTGCTGCAGGGTTTCTTTTGCCTATGATATGGGCGATCTGGCAACTGGTGGATGCTACTCAATCGACCAACTCGCAGGATACAGCCACCCAACAGTATGACGACCTCAGCATTGTCCAGCTGCGCACAGATGAAGAGGGAATGATCTGCGAAATCTCTCCCGAGCTGGCAGCGTTTTTCGAGCGCTACGATGACGAGCTTCAAGGTGCCTCGTTAGCCCAAATATTGGAAACCGCTCAAAAACCAGCACCACCATCATTGGACTCTGTGCTGCAGATCGTCGCGGCGAGTGCCGATATCACCATGGTGTTGGATTCGAAGCTAAATATTCGGCATGCCAATAGAAAAGCCATTGGCGCTTTGGGGCTGGGGTCTGACTATCAGAGCACTGGCGTGTATAAGCTGGTCAGCGAAGAATACCAATCCGACTTTATGCTGGTGGTAAAAGAGATAACCCAGGGAAAGAAAAGTGCCAATTTGGACAGGTTTCGTCTCAGACCACTGGGCAACAAAACCGTAGATGCCCAGATCGTACAAGTCTTGCCCTCGCCCTATGCCCACTATCTGCTCACAATCAAAACCGATGAGAATCGCGGGTCCGCCTTGGATAACAGCGCCAGCGGACGTTTTTCAGAGGTCTTTCACGCAAGCCCCGATGCCATCTTGATTATTCGGGCCAGCGACGGAATTGTCTCGGATTTTAATGCGGGTTTCACGCGTCTACTGGGGTATCAGAGAGAAGACGCCATCGGCGAAAGCACCGAGGCACTTAACCTGTGGCACAACAGCTTAGACGGCGACACCGTCGGTAATCGACTGCGTGCGGAACACGAGGTCACAGACTATGAAACCACGTTACGCACAAGCACCGGGGTATTGGTGCACGTAGAGATTTCCCTGCGCTATGTGGAAATCGACAACGAGCTCTGCGTCTTATGTATCGGGCGTGATATCACCAAGCGAATCTCAGCAGAAGCCGCGCTGATTGAAAGCGAAGAAAAGTTCGAAAAAATCTTTAACCAGAGCCCTGACGGCATCATGATCTTGCGTCAGTCCGACACCGTCGTGACAGACATCAACCAGGAAATTTTGAATCGCGGCGGGTTTGCCCGAAAAGATATTGTTGGCAAATCGCTGATGGATCTTCCGTTTGGCATCAGCGAATCGGAAGTCTCAGATATCGCTGGAGAGTTGAATCAAACAGGATTGGCCGCCAACCGCGAGGTAAAAATACTGGCGCCAGACGGCGAAGTTATACCGCATCTCGTGTCTGCTGTAGCGTTAGATCTCAGCGGCGAGACCCATATTCTGATTTTGTCCAAGGACATCAGCAGGCAGCGAGCGGATGAAGAGCGTCTAAAACGAAGCGAAAGTCGTTTCCGTGGGATTTTCGAGAATGCCCCAATTGGTATTTTACTGGTCGACATGCAGGGCCGGATCTTTCAGGCAAACCATACCGCGGCAAACTTGCTGGCCTATGATCAGCACCATATGTACGGCATCCACATTTCTCGGCTGGTACCATCAGAGGATCGTCGCGCGCTAAAAGAATCACTGAATGCTCTGGAGTTTAAAGAGCCGTCTCATCGCAGCGAACGGCGCTTGATCTGTCAAAACGGTTTGGAGGTCTGGTCGACCTTTAACGTGGCCTTACAGACCAGCAGTTCGGGTGAAGGGTTGTATCACATCGTTCAGATCGCGGACATTACCGACCTGAAGCACAGCCAACAGCGTATGGAACAGATGGCGTTTTACGACACGCTCACAAAGCTTGCGAACCGACGTCTCTTCCAGGATCGGTTGAATCAGGCCATCGAACGCAGCGTACGCTCCCAGACCACCAGCGCCCTGCTGTATTTGGATCTCGATAATTTTAAACGTGTGAACGACACCTTGGGACATCAGGTTGGTGACAACTTGTTACAGGAAATTGGTCAACGCCTGATGGATTGTGTGCGACGCCAGGATACGGTCGGCAGAACCGGGGGTGACGAATTCTGCGTGCTGCTAAACGATATCGATTCGCCCAGAGATGCGGGCAACATCGCTGCTAAGATTTTGAATCATATGCGCGAGCCCATTACGATCTCGGGGCATCCGCTCATTGTAACGTCCAGCATTGGGATCACCATCGTGCCCGGTGATGGCTTGGACCCTAATGTGTTGATGCGTAACGCAGATTTGGCGATGTACAAAGCCAAAGAGCGCGGTAAAAACAATTTTCAATACTATTCCGAAGATCTCAACGTCAACGCGGTGAAACGTCTGCGCACAGAGTTCGAGATGCGCCAGGCGTTGGAAAATGAAGAGTTCGAGCTGTACTACCAACCGAAAATCGCCATCGATTCTGGCAAAGTTGTCGGTGTTGAAAGCTTAATCCGTTGGCATCACCCAGAGCGTGGTTTCCTGGCCCCAGATGAATTTATTGGTATTGCAGAGGATACCGGCATCATTTCAGAAATCGGCAGCTGGGTGATTCAATCCGCCTGTCGCGCTGGCGCACATTTGAATCAACACTTCGACCGACATCTACAGGTGGCGATTAACATCTCACCCCGCCAGTTTCGGGATCCTAACCTGATCACAACCGTCAGGCAAAGTTTGCGCGAAACAGGCTTGAGCGCAGACCAGATAGAAATTGAAATCACAGAAACCATGCTGATGGAGGACATTTCAGCAGCTCAGATCGCCGTTGAGCGGTTTCAGGAAATTGGCGTCAAACTTGCCATTGACGACTTTGGTACAGGCTATTCCTCGCTTAATTATTTAAAGAAATTCCCCATCAACACGGTCAAAGTGGATCGCAGCTTCGTGATGGATATTCCAGACAATCTGGATGACATGGCCATTACCAGTGCGGTAATTGCCATGGCACACGAGCTGAAGATGGAGGTTGTCGCAGAAGGGGTGGAAACCCCGGACCAGTTCGACTTCCTGGCCACTCACAACTGTGAATATGCGCAAGGCTGGCTGTTCAGCAAACCTATCCCTCTGCCAGAGCTGATTGAGTATGTGAAGAAGTCAGACCAGGAGCTGATCCAGGCTCATCGCGCGTAATACCAGCGCAGCGCAGGCGCAAAAAAGTCCAGCACATCCTGGTGAACGTCCTCGACCTCCTGGACCTGCTCCACAACTTGATCATCATCCAGATACCAAGTCACAGACCGACCGTCACGTGACACCACATCCAGCTGTTGTTCACTTAACAATCCCACGTGGTAGCCGTACTCCATAGGCACAGGAGTGACACAGTCACACAGCAAACTCCTTCCCGAAAACAACTCGTTGGACGTAACGTCAAAAATGTCCAACACGGTTTGCGGAATACTGATGCTCGAACCAAGCGATGCATACTCGCGCCCGCCAATCCCCTGGCCCAGGATGAGTAGCGGTATTCGATAGCTGTTAAACGGGATGAGCTGATCGCCGCGGGGATGCAATCCATGGTCAGCCACCACAATAAAAATAGTATCGGCATACCAGGCTTTGTCTTTTGCAGCATCGATAAAGTTGGCCAGACTTTGATCCGCATAAGCCATGGCATAAGCTGAGTTGCGCGCATTGGCATCCCACTGCACGACATTGTCTGGAAAGTCGTAAGGCCGATGATGAGACACCGTCAGCGTACTCATAAAGACGTTGGACTGCTGAACCGTCAGCCTATCCATTTCGGTTAAGATCCGAGTGAACAGTGCGCCATCCGAGACGCCCCAGGAGGTTTCGAACGGCTCGTCAAAATCCTCCCGGCTCCAGATTTTCTGAAAGCCGGTGGCTCGCCAATAGTTAGAGAAGTTCGAGAACCCAGGCCAGCCCCCGTAAAGAAACGCGCTGTAGAACCCAGCATCGGACATGGCTCGGGCCAGGGAGGGCAGCTTTTTATACCCTTCACGCTCCGTGGTCGATATACCCGGCAGCGGCGGAAAGCCATTCAGGATGGCCTCCATGCCGCGCGTGGTTCGGGACCCGGTGGCGTATAAATTGGTGAACGATAGTCCCTGCTTCGATAATCTGGAAAAGTTAGGTAGATAAGTCTCACGTAAGACGGGGTCGCGCCAGACCTCACCTGCGAAGGATTCTTCGATCACCAGAATCAGGTGTTTCTTGCTGGACAGCAGCGCTTGAAGATCTACGTCCCTCTCCTGAGCCTCCTGCAGTTCCTGGGTATCTTCTCGCTTGTCACCTACATGCCCAGAAGATGCTGGATAGCCTGTTTCAATCTGTTCAGGCATCCAAGGGGGCAGCCTGACATCATAGAGCGCATCTTGGAAGACGCCCAGATACCCATTGCTGACAAACTGCTCTGCGACCCGGGAGTGGTTGAACCCACCCAAACCCACCGGTTGAAAGAAAGTGCCCACTACCAGTGCCAGCACTAAAAATCCAAGGGCGTGCGCACGTTTGGCCTGCTCAGGGTCCGGGTATCCGATCAACCAGCAGACCAGCCAGACGAACAGCAGAAACGGCACTAGAACCAAACTTAAGAAAAACTGGTCCTCCAAAAAGACAATCACTTCTCTTGGATAGGCCAGGTAATGAAACACCAGGCGATCCAGGCGACTTTCAAACTCTAACCAGAAGAATCCCTCCGCGATCACGATCACAAGGATCACCGCGTTGACTACAAAGAACCCAATCTTGGCTATTTTGGGATGTACCAGAATGAAAATCGCCAGCAGCCCAGGCGCCAGCCAGAACGTCACCGCGTCATTGAGAACACCGGGACCAAAGGCCAACACACCCGGAAACACAGACCCTTCCGGGTAGTACACCCACATACCAATGCGCAAGAGCAATCCCAGCCCCACCCACAACAGGAACCATCGAAGAAGAAATGTGCCGGTCATGACGCGCGGGCGAGTAAGACTGGAACAAGAAAAATAGTAAAGAGCAACAGAAAGCCAACGGAGACAGACAGCAGCACACCAATGGACGCCGTACCCATGTGAGGCGAAATCGATAATGCGGCAAAAGCCCCAATGGTGGTTAAGGTCGAGAGCATCACGGCGCGCGGCGTACTGGAATGCATCAGATGTTCCACATCCCCCTCCCCCAGATATCGATCGACCACGTGAATGCCGTTGTCTACCCCCAGGCCAAAGATCAGTGGCAACACCAGAATCGAGGCCATGTTGATCGGTTGTTCAATCAGAACCCCAACGGCCAGTGCGCACACCGCCGTTAGCCCAAGGGGCAGCATAATCATCGCCGTTGACTGAACACTGCGTAGACT
The DNA here is from genome assembly GCA_039028095.1 of Pseudomonadota bacterium. Lineage (GTDB taxonomy): Bacteria > Pseudomonadota > Gammaproteobacteria > Pseudomonadales > Azotimanducaceae > UBA4421. The sequence goes on along the minus strand of JBCCIU010000003.1, from coordinate 254,347 downwards.
TACCAGTATCACCAGCCCAATCACAATAAAGGCAAAGGTCAGTGCCTGAATAAACGCATCCACAACAATTTGTCCCACACCCCACTCAATTACCGGTCGCCCCGTCGCACCCGGCAATACACCTCTTACCTCGGTAATAAAATCCGATAGCGCATCAACTTGCGCGATATCTTGCTTGGGTAAAATGCTATTCAACCGCTCACCTTCTCGACCCACAAGACGGCTGGTGACACTATCCGGCAGGTCATCAAAGTTAAGCTCAGTGACAGTTAAAGCCCGCTGCAACCAGGCAATCTCCGCAACCAGCTGTGACACAACACTGGTTTGCCATGCCCCAAGCTGTTCATCCGATAACTGGGCAAGCTGGGCCAGGGTCTGGGCGGTTTGATCAACCACATCCGAGGATACAAACTCAGATGTATGCACCCGGGAATCTAACATCTCACTCAACGCTTTGATCGTTTGACGACTCTGCGCTATCGAAGCCGCTTGTCCAGCCCCATCGTCTTCCGCCAGCGCATCGGACAACAGGAACTGCAGATCTTCAATCACATAGAGTTTGTCTTCCTGATCTTGCGGTACAAAATCCAAGGGACGGCGCAATTCATCAACCGTCGCCAGCGATTCAACCTCTTCAGCAATCAAGGGCGCATCGCTCAGGTAGAACAGTTGATAGTCTGTCGATAAGCCCTCAGCTTGAAGTTCACGCAGGGTGCTCATGGATTCAGAGGCTTCGTCCTTCAGCGCCAAAACCGAATAGTCAAAGCTCGATCGGCTGGCCACGCCAATAGCCAGCACGCTGGACACAGCCACCACACCCAACACCCAGGGACGGTGCCCGATCAACCAATGCACCACAGCGTCGCTGGTGGGCAGGTCCATCTTGTGCGCACGGGGCGGACCTAATAGGGAATAAACCGCCGGCAGATAGGTGAACGTTAAGATCCACGCCACCGCCATACCCCCTGCACTGATCACCCCCAGATCGGCCAGGCCTTGATAGTCGGTGGGCCAGAAGACCAAAAAACCCAGCGCGGTGGTGACGGTGCACAACGATATTGCTCGACCTACGCTGGCCGTGCTCACCACCAGGGCTTCAACGGGATGACTATCGTCGTCGTTGATCGCTTCTTGGAACCGCAGCGAAAAATGCAGGGCAAAGTCCACGCCCAGACCAAAAAACATCACAATAAACACAAGCGAAATGGTGTTAAATTCTCCCACCGTCAACATGGCATAGGCGGATGTCCAAATCACACCAATTGCCAGCATGCTGAACGTGGCCAGCACAATTTTGCCCGAGCGAACGCCTACCACCAGGACGATCAACAACAGCCCCAGAGATAACCAGCCAGCCAACGAGATCCCGGTGACCGCCGCCTCAATCTCTTCATGCTGCAACGGGATTTCTCCCGTCAGCTTCACGGTGACCGAATCAGGCAGGTTAACCTCAGCCAGGCTGGCACGCAGCGCGGCAACCATTTGGGCATCTGTCAGTTTGGTCTGACTGCCATCCGCTTGATCAACAACCTGAGGCTTCAGGTAGATAAGCTGATAACGAGCTTCATCTAACGGAAAAAACTCATCCGCCCATTTGATAGCGCCATCCTGACCGGAAAGATGGTTCTCGGCAGATCCCAGCACCAGATCCAGTACGTCCACAAACCCTTCTGGAGGCTCATTGACAAAACCGTCTTCAAGCAGCTCCACAATACTGTTCAGGCTGGGGTCTTCTCGTACCACAGACAGCCAGGGTTGGGCTTCGGCAAGACGATCCGCCATATCGTCAAGGTCGTCTACGTCCATATAAAGAAACGCGTGGTCGCGAAAAAAGGCTTCGCTCCCCGGCGCTGCAACCGCGCGGTACAAATCCGGTTGAGACGCCAACTTCTGCACAATCGATCCAGTTGCAGCCTCCAGATCACTGAGGGATTCACTGCTCAGCACAACCACCGCAGTACGTAACAAATCGGGGAACGCAGTCTCAAAGCGATCAAAATCCGCACGCCAAGGCGCATCCTGGGCGATCAGGTCACTCAAATTAGAGTTCAGACGAAACTGACTGTAAGCCACCCACCCCAGAATCAGCGTCACACTCAATATCAAGGAAAAACACAGGAACGCATGTTGCGCCACCCATCTTACCCAGTGTGTCAGCCAGTTCCCCATATCTGCTCAGACTAGAAGTCTTCGTCGTCCTCGAAGTCGTCATCTCCAAAATCATCAAAAAAGTCTTCAATTGGAGGATCGCCATCGTAGATCAAGAACTTTCTGCGCTGAAAATAAGCGTCGCGGGTAAACGCATAAGGATCCAGCGCGGACGCATCACGCACCGCAGATGCGCTGAGCAGTTGGGCCCGGGTGTTGACGACATCCAGCGCACTCAGGGACCAATGGTAGTCGCTCCCAAACAGCGCTCTGGGTATATAGCTGTTGATAAAGTTAGACGGCAGATCTCGCAACGTGGTGGGTCCCATAAACGGCACGTAGATGTAACGAGACTTTGTTACCCCCCAAACAGCCAAGGTCTGACCAAGGTCTTCATTTTGAAAACGCAAACCCCAGGGTGTCGCCACATCAAAGAAGCCACCAATGCCCACTGTGGTATTGATGAGGATACGGCCCAGATCTGTAAATCCGCTTTCGGGTTTGCCCTGCAGGAAACCGTTGGCCGAACTACTGATCGTGCGAACGTTAAGAAAGACATTGCCGATCCCCGATTCCAGCCAGTCCGGGGTCACCTTTTTGTAAACGCGGGCTACGGGCACCAGAACTGTCCGGTCTACTGCGTCCGATACCTCGTAGCTCGTGCGATTGAACCCTTCCCAGGGATCATAGGTATCGTAGTCTTCACCTTCCAGGGTGGCACAGCCCGACAGTGCAAGACAGAACACCAGCCCCACTGTGGGCCAAATCTTCGGGGTTTTATTCATCAGCCTCTCCTGACTGTCGTCATTCTTCTGAATCTCCGGCGTCCACCAGACCTCTGGCTTGCTCAACTTTCAGGGCAACGTGAGCTTGCAGTGCGGCAAATCCATTCTGTTTGATAATGCTATTGTAATCCGCCCGGCGCAACGACAGATCGCTGACCCCGTCGGCCACCACATTAAAAATACCGTCGCCGCGCAGATAATAATCCAAGGTCACCGGCTCATCATTCTTGCGGATGATGCGCGTATGCACCACGTGGCCTGTTTTGACCCCTTTGATCTCGTCGGTGACAAACTGTTGTTCGTTGTAGCTATCAAACCGGTCTGCGTAGGTCGCAACCACCAGAACGCCCAGCTGATCTGTAAAGCTCGCCTGATCTTCCTGGGACAGCTTGCGCCAGGTCCGCCCAACGCTGATCCGAGCGATATTCTTGAGATCAAACGTCTGCTGAATTACCGGCGTAAGCAATGCTTCCCGCGCTGCCTGCTCGGACAACTGCATGGCCTGCAACAGGGCTTGGTGCAACGCTTCCACCTTCGCCTGAGCATGATCTTGAGCGTTATCATCCGGCTGGGTTTCTGCAGCGTTCACGCTAACGACAGAATAAGCCAACAGCACAAGGAAAAATCTGCGTATCACGAGATCAAGCCCAAGCTCAAAATTGGCACATAGGTGATCAAGATCAACGCGATTAACAAGACCACCATAAATGGGAACGTGGCACTGTATAAAGCCAGCAAGGGTTTTTTGAAACGGTAACTGGCAATAAACAGGTTCATACCCACCGGTGGGGTAAAGTAACCAATCTGCATATTCGCCAGGAAGATAATCCCCAGATGGACCGGGTGAATGTCATAGCCTACCGCCACCGGAAGCAGTAGCGGCACCATAATCACAATGGCGGAGAAGATGTCCAGAATTGCACCCAATCCCAGCAGCAGTATGTTCAACAAGAGCAAGAAGGCCCACTTGCTCTGAACATGCTCCTGCATAAAATCGAACAGCTGCTGGGGGATCTCCGCGTCAACCAGGAAATTGGTAAACGCCAGCGCAATCCCAAGGATCAGCAGAATGCCACCGACCATCTTCATCGACGCCACCATCACTTGCGGTAGCGCTCGCCAGCTCACTTCTTTGTACAGAACCACCTCCGCCAGAATGACGTAGAGGGCGGTCACTGCCGCCGCTTCGGACACAGCAAAGAAACCGCTGAATACACCACCCAGTACGATAAACGGCAACGGCAGTTCCCAACGAGCGTCTTTTACCGCCTGCCACACGTTGCCCCTATCGAAGGGGACCCGAGGTATCTTTCCACCCCGGTGGATCCACAACGTCCACACGCTGAGCAGTGTCAACATGATCAGCAGTGGGACAATCCCGGCCACAAACAAGTCGACGATCGTAAACGACTCACCCACATCTAACTGCTGGGCGATCACACCATAAAGGATCAACGGTACAGACGGTACCAGGAGCAAGCCCAAGCTACCCGAGGTGGTCACCAGGCCCAGGCTGTAACGCTCGCTAAACCCTGCCTGCTGCAACGCCGGCAGCAGCAGCGCGCCAATGGCCACAATGGTCACACCCGAAGCACCCGTCAGCGCGGTAAAAACAGCACAGGCCAGAAAACCCACAATGGCCAACCCACTGGGCAGTGAGCCAAACATACTCTGTACCAGATTAACCAACCGCGTACTGGTATTGGATTCGCTGAGCAGATAGCCACTGAAGGTAAACAGTGGCAGTGCCACCAGCAAAGGCGTGTCAACAATCCGATAAAGTTCGATGGCGATGATCGCCAGATCAATCTCTGCACTGTAGAAGCCCAGCATGGCCGCGCCAAGCAGCACAGAAAACAGTGGTGCACCGGCGGCGGCCAGCAATATTAGGACGATGATGCCCAACCAGATCATTTCGGCGCCCAGGTCTGAATCAGATAGCGTAACGCCATCACCGCAGCACCAGCAGGCATGATGATCTCGCAAACCCAAGCCGGTACAACGCCAAACGCAATGGTCTGATCCTGATATTCGTACATCACAAACTGCGCACTGGACCAGGCAAAGATACCCAGCAACAAACACACGCTCAGGTTCACAACCCGCTTCAAGGGCAATTTGTAGCGCTCCGGCAAGAAACGCTCTGCGATGTCTATGCGAATATGTTCATCGTTGCGGGAGGCAACCATGGCGCCCACCATGGCGACCCACAGCACCATGACTCGAACGGCGCTGTCACCCCAGTAGAGACCACTATCAAAGAAATTTCGTAAGAAAACCTGCGCTGCGGCAACAGTGATCATGGCGCCCAGCAGGGACACCAGCAAAAAGTCTTCCAGGCGCCGTAGCCATTTCATGCCCAGTACTCGATCAGATCCAAGATCAATCAGCCACCGCTGCGGAATGTGTTCAGTAGAGTCTGCACCTGTTCATACAGATCCGCAGAGATATAGCCATCGTCTACGGTATCCTGGGACGCCTGATCAGCCAGTTTCTGCCATTCTGCAAGCTCTGTTTCGGAAGGCGTCAGCCACTCAATCCCCTGACGCGTGATGGCTTCTTTTGCACTGATGTGGTCTGCCCGCGAAGATGCGTTAACCGTCTCGACCGCCGCACCCAGTTCCTCGCGTACGATGGCTTGTTGCGCTGAATCCAGCTTTTTGAACGCGCGTTCCGAGATTGCCAGTACGCCGTAGGTATAGATCAGCGGTACCTCCAGTGCGTATTGGATTTGCGTATGCCACTGCAGTGCAATCGCGCCAATCGGTGGTGACCCAATGCTATCGATCAGGCCGGTTTGCAGACCCGCCAGCACATCGGCAATGGGCAGCGGAATGGGTGAGATTCTAAACGCCTGGTATGCCTTTAAGGCACCCGGATCATTGTCCGGCGCCCAGACTTTGCGGCCACGCAGCTGCCCAACGCTGGTGGCTGGGTCCTGCATCATCGGGTACGCAAACCCAACTTCTGCAAAACCGAACCCGACAAACTTCTTTTCCTCCATGCGCCGCATCATCTCTTGATCAAGATGTTGGCGAACGTAATCCACTTCTGCATCACTACGGAACATGAGCGGCAGGTTGTACAACACCACGTCCGGGAAAACCTGCACCAAACCACCCGCGGTCATCACCGCACCATGCAGCTGTCCCACACGAATTTTGCGCAGTACGGCTTTGTCGTCTCCCATCACACCGCCGGGATACAGCTTGAACTTAACCTCGCCATTCGTGCGATCTTCAATGTTTTTCGCATGCTTGCGCAGCACTTTCATCCACCCAGACCCTTCAGGAGAGAGGGTCGCCAACTTCAACGTGACGGCATGGGCGGCTGGCATCATCAGCAGGCTTGCCAACAAGCCAACTACAACCAACCGGTGATTCGTCCAAATGTTCAACTGCTTAAAAATAGTCATCCGCTGTTTCCAATAACTGCTGCGCTTGTTCCTGCGCAACGATATTCATCAAAGTAAGTCCAGGCTGCCTGGGATCTGCCTGCACCACATCCTGCAAAAGGCTGTCATGCAGTTCTCGATCGAACACCAACCTGGCGTACTGGTCGGCAAACATCACCTTCGCTAGAAGGTTTTTACCTTCCGAACGGGCGATGGCATTTTCGAAATGCCCACGACCAACTTCCGGGCGCCCCCCTAAAGCGGGCGGCAGTAATGTTTCGAATACGCCTAAGTATAGATAGATACTGCCGTTCTCGTAGTCGGGGTCGAGGGTACTGGCGTGCGTGAGCAACGCTTTTACCCGGGCCAGGTCTGCCACGGCATTAAAATCATCACTGTTGACCTGAATCCAGCCGGTCCACGCTGTGGCCAGGCCATATAACACGTCGATGTCTTGTTTTTTCTGGCGTTCTAACCAGGTTTCAAAGTCGGCGTATTTTCGTGTGTCCAGACCACAGGCATCTTTTAACCTGAGGCACACAGCATCCAAGGCTTGGCGGCGCGCTTTGGCATGCAGCAGTTTTGATCGGGCTTCATCGTTCACAAAGGCTGCGGCATAGGCTGAATTGAGTGTGGCCGACTGTTGCAGCAGGTAGGCATCATCCGGTGAGCGTGCCACAAGACTATCCACCAGGATCAGATAGGCAGGCGCACCATCTCTCACCATGGCGATGTCTTCGTTGTCGAGGATTGCACTGGATAAATCTTCGGCAAAACTCTGCGTCACCGAACTGACCAGCGAGCTGCACCCAGACAGCGCCACGCAGATCAGGACAATGCTCAAAAGCCAGGGGCGCATCACCAGTCGTGATGGTTCATACGCCCTGTGCAAACTATTCATATCGTTCCTTAATCCGCTTCGAAACGAACCCATTAATTTCTGCGTCACCCGATTCAACCCCGATGTTTCTATCGAGTCAGTGCTTTAACGTCTTCCAACAGTTGATCAAACGGAGGACGTTTGCGATATCCGGCAACCGCATACTTCGCCTTGACTACGCCTTTTGCATCAACAAACAAGATGCCCGGGTGCGGCACACCATAAGCACGCGCGCCTTCTGCGTAGTCTTCGTTGCGCACGCCGTACGCATTCACGTGCATTGCGTTTTCATCCCGCAGCAGCGGATAACCCAGGGACTGCTCCCCATGAAACCCAGCCAGAATCGTCTGCGCATCGTAGGTCATTCCGGCTACGTTCACGCCTAACGCCGCAAACTGTGTTCTGTATTCTTCCAGTTGCACGAACTGGTTCTTACAGAAGGGTCACCAATCCGCAGACCGGTTGAGAAACAAAAGTAACCCCTGTTCCCCGGCCAAACTCTGAAGATTCTGGTTTTCACCAGCCTGATCTTTCGCCTCTAGTACGGGCAGCACACTACCTACCTCCGGACCCCAACCACTTGCGTAGTCGTCCGCTTGAGACACCTGTGCCATCACCATGACACACATGGCGGCCAAGCTGACCAGGCCAGAGCGTATTCTGGACTGTTTCATCTGAACGCTTCCTTAATTAGTGATAATCGCTGGCAATCACTGAATGTTTAACGACGTTTGACCGACCTTTAGACTTTATAGGCCCAAACCAGATTAGCTATCAGGCCGGGCGGCGGTGGCTAACGACTCATTAGACCCAGCTGCTACAGGCTTAATTGTAGCAATTTGTTGGATACCCAGAGAAGCCAGACTTCGATCAACCAAACCCGAATACTTCTTGGGCTTCATTTTAAATGTCGACTTTTGCAGACGGCCGATCCGCTTATCCATTTTAGACAGCTGTTTGGTCGCAAACTTCAGAGCAATACCCCTGGTGAGTTCAGGCAGGATCAGTTTTTGATCGCCTTGATCACCGCTCTGTCCATTATTCTGCCTATTTTTCCGTCTGTTATTCTCTGTATTTGCGCTTTCCGTACTTTCCGTACTTTCCGTACTTTCCGTACTATCCCTGCCATCCGTATCGCCATGCAGTTGCAGAATCAAGCGTTCAAAACTTGCTCGCATGCGCAGGCTGTCCGCCAGCTTGTCGGTATACCATATCTGAGTCTTACCTTTTTCAGACAATCCTGGGCGAAAAAGTTCCAATTGATGGGCACTTTGCTGCACCCAGAAACCAAACTTGTCCCCCGATTTGACATACCAGTCACTGGCTGGAGACCCTTCCTCAAGATGCGCCAGCAGGCGAGCGTTCTGTTTGTAGGCTTTACGATAGCTGCGCTGGGCGCGCTTGGAAATTTCAGACTGACTGGTCAGCCCCAATCCAGGCCAGGAGCGCCAGAATGCGCTGTCGTCACTAAACAAATCGCTCAATCCCGCCCAACTGAGCTCTGGTTCAGCGGGCAACGCTCGAGTCACAGCCAGCAACGCTTGAGCCTCTTCGTCTTTTGGCGCGATGGCAGCCAGCCGCAACGTGAGTCTACGAATGGCGGAGGCGTCAGACAGGGTCGCTATGGCTTGCTCAAGGCTCAACAAGTGCTGCACCAGGGGTACGTCCTTTGTGCCTTGGGACACCAGGCGCCACAAACTCAGAATGCGTCGGCTTTCCCGTGCCAGCAAACTCTCGGCATACACCATGTGCGATTCACCCGAAACATCACTCAGCGATGTGCCCACCCGGTTATCCGGGGCCAGCCTTGGTTCACATTCCGCCAAATACCGCAAACATCGATTGTTTACCTCGAGACTGGAGGTGACGATGTAATCAATCAGCTGCATCTGGGCACGTATATCTTTTCCAACATCATGGGCGCTATTATGCCTGTTTTCCGGCGCGTAAATGTAAAACAAAAACAGGGGGGAGCATGTCCACAGAACTGGTCATGGTAGAAAAAGATGATGGGCTGGCCATTGTCACACTGAATCGACCCGAGGCTCTAAATGCACTCAGCTCAGGCCTGCGCAACGCAATTTCTCAAGCATTTACAGCCCTCGCCGACGATCCAGAGGTCGGTGTCATCATTCTGACCGGCGCCGGGCGCGCCTTTACTGTGGGCCTGGATCTTAAGGAGTTAGGTGGCGAAAAAGCCCCGGACGAAACCATATCCAACCGCGACCTGAGCGATGCCATCGGCCAGGTCAATAAACCCGTCATCGGCGCCATAAACGGCTTTGCCATTACCGGGGGTTTTGAAATTGCCTTGATGTGCGATTTTATGATCGCGTCTGAAAACGCCCGTTTTGCAGATACCCACGCCCGGGTGGGGGTTGTGCCAGGTTGGGGTTTGTCGCAACGCCTGCCACGCCTTATCGGCATCAATCGTGCAAAAGAACTCAGTCTGACCGGCAACTATCTGGATGCGCAAACCGCCAGCGATTGGGGCCTGGTTAATCGCGTTGTACCCGCAGCCGAACTGTTGCCGACCTGCATTCAGCTGGCTCGCGATATTTTGAGTACCGAGCCCGTCACGCGCGGCGAAATTCGCCGCATCATGGATCTTGGGTGGCATGCAACCCTGGCCGATGGACTTGCGAGCGAAGATGAAGCCAGTCGCGCCCACGGCAAATTACAGGTCAGCGCAGACAAAGTGGCTTCACGTCGCGCCAACATTCAGGACCGCGGCCGCGAGCAGAGCAGTTGAAGAAGGTTAAAGGAGCACTCATGCAGACGACGTTCAAAAACTGGCTCATTGCTGGCTGTGTCAGCCTGACCATCACCGCCAACGCACAGGTGCCGTTCGAACGACCTGCCGGCGCATCGGGCATTGAAGAGGTAGCCGCTGGCTATGTCGCACTATTTACCTGTTCCGCATACTTCATCATGAACCGGCCTTTGAGCGCGATCACCCAGGAGGAATTGGTCGATTTGAAGGCTTATGAGGGGCTGTCGCCAGAAATTGACGAGACTCGGCAGCTTGTGCGGGTGGACAGTCCCAACGGATACGTCGCCATAGCCGCCCATCGACCCACTTTGGGTTGCACCGTACTGCCACCTCACTGGTCCGAGGCAGATGTCGGGCGACTGCCAAACATCAGTATGCCTGACGCACCTGAACTGTCAGACGTCCCATTCCCCCAGGGCGACAAGGCTCGACCCCGGCCCAACGCAAAACAGCGTCGGCTACTCGATGACGCCTTCGACGAAAAAACCTACGGCGAGGGTAACTACACAATCGGTGTTGCGATTGTGAAAGATGGCAAACTGGTGGCGGAACGCTATCGCGAAGGCTTTGGTATCCACACCGGCTACCGTACCTGGTCAACCGCCAAAAGTATTACCTCTACGTTGATTGGCATCGCCAAGCGTGACGGTCTCATAGATATTGAGGCCCCGGCAAACATACCGGAGTGGCAATATTTCCAGGACCCACGCCAGGCCATCACCATTAAACATCTGTTGCATATGTCCTCGGGGCTGCACAGCTACGGTGCAAACACCAATGCCATCTACTTTGCTGGCCAGGACACCATCAGTGCTGCCACTAAAACGCCACTGGCAAACGTGGCAGATGGCACGGCCGTGCCGGGGGAACTCTGGAAATACGCCAACATAGATACGCTGCTTTTGAATCGCGCTATCCGCGCCACCCTGAACGACGATCTGCGTCACCTCCGCTACCCCTATGATGAGCTGTTCCACAAAATTGGTATGCATCACACCCGCATGGAAGTGGATCATCTGGGTAACTTCATTGGCTCAAGTCAGGTGTACACCACAGCCAGAGACCTGGCCCGGTTTGGTCTTCTGTACTTAAACGACGGGATCTGGGATGGCGAGCGTATCCTGCCCGAGGGATGGGCAGAGTTTGTGGCCCAGCCAGCACCAGCGTATCCAGCCACAGAAGGCGGCATGGGCTACGGTGCCCAGTTCTGGCTGTTGGGCGGTTTTGAAGGTGTCCCAGAAGGTACATACACAAGCTCTGGTAACAAAGGGCAACACGCAACCATTGTACCCAGCGAAAATCTGGTAATCGTTCGCACCGGCATCAATCCGAATGGGGTGCGCTGGGACCATCCAAAATTTGTCGCGGATGTGGTGAAGACGTTCTAGCGCACCTCACCAGACCGGGCAATATGGTAGGCGCCCAATAGGCCAGGTTGTTCATCTTGAACGATATATAGCGGGACCTCTTTGATCATGTCGGTCATGGGTCCTCTTTCATCGAATCGCCGACGCATCGGACTCTTTTGCAGGAATCCGTCCAGTTTTTGCGTGATGCCACCGGCCAGATAGACACCGCCTCGGGCAAGGTAGGACAAGGCCAGGTTACCGGCGGCATTGCCCAATATACCGGCAAACGTCTCGATGGTCTGGTGACATACCGGATCGAGCATCTGCATGCCGTCTGCTGTGATCTCTGCGGCGTTTTTCGGCTCAGGTTTACTCCCCCAAATGGCGCACATAGCCGCATAAAGATTCACTAATCCGGGTCCTGATAACAGGCTTTCCCAGGAAACCGGATCATGGCTCTGGCTCAGAACACCCCAGAGTTCCGCCTCCAGGTGGCTGCCTGGGGCAAAGCTGACGTGGCCGCCTTCGCTGGGGACTACCATCCAACCATCACTCTGCACCAGCAGCCCCGCCATCCCCAGACCGGTCCCCGGGCCCAGCGCGGCTTTATGGCCCACAGCGTTTGATTCGCCACCCACCTGATCAAGATTGGCAAGATAGGGTAGCGATGCGGCCACGGCGTAAAAATCATTAACCAGACGCAGGGGGGCCGCAAACGCGTGTGTACCCTCATCCGGCTCAAGCGCCAGGCCCGTATTGGTGATGACAATCGACCCATTATCCTGCAGAGGTCCGGCCGCAGCGATGACCACCTGATCCACACTCACTTGCCCAAAGTGACCCAGCACCTGGGCATAAAGATCCTCAGCTTGAGTAAACTCTGGCGTGGGGAATACCATCGTTGGTCCCTGAAAGTCAGGTCCAGCCAACACGTCACCAGCTGGCTCTTCCGCCAACATAAAGCGCGCATTGGTCGCTCCAATGTCTCCCAATAAAAACGTTCTCATTGATGAGGGAACCTCTGATTTAGTATCGTGCAGCTGCCATGTTACACCGCTCCAAACATCACGCTCTAATTTTGCTTCAGATCAGCCTGTTGCTCGCCCTGATGGGCGCGCCGCTCGCCACCTTCTCACAGCAGGGAAAAGTGCTGCATATCGGCAATCCCGGGGAACCGGAAACCTTGGACCCACACAAATATAACCTGCGGTTGGAAGAGACTCTGCTGAACGATTTGTTTATGGGCCTCACCACCTTTAACGCTCAGGGTGACATTGTCCCGGGTGCGGCTGAACGCTGGGAAACCAGCGAGGACGGCCTGCAGTGGACGTTTTATTTGAACCCAGATCTCACTTGGTCCGATGGCACCGCTTTAACAGCAAACGATTTTGAATATGCGTTCCGACGCTTGCTCAACCCGGAAACAGCTGCGTCGCTAGCCTACTTCATGTACATGATTAAAAACGCAGTGCAGGTGAACAGCGGGGAGTTACCGGTAAATGCCTTAGGGGTCACCGCTGTTGATGCCACAACCTTGAAGATCGAGCTGGATAGACCCTACCCCTATTTTCTGGAACGCCTGCTTTATCCGACCGGTTTTCCGGTGCCGCAACATGCCATCGACAAACATGGCGCAGATTGGATCAAAGCAGAAAACTGGGTATCCAATGGCGCCTATGTTTTAAAGGAGTGGCGCCCCCAATCCCACATTGCGCTAAAGAAAAACGCAAACTTTATCGAGCCCGCTGCGATTAATGAGGTTCACTATCATCCGGTTGCCAGCGAACAAAGCGCCTACAACCGTTTCCGCAGCAACGATCTGGACGTCATTGCTACGTTTCCCGTGGGGCAGATTGAAACGGTTGCAAAAAATACACCGGCAGCCCTGCGAAGATCTGATCTGCTGTCGATGATGTATCTGGTGTTTAACACCCAAACACCGCCACTGAATGATGTGCGCGTAAGACAGGCCTTGAGTCTGGCGATTCATCAGCCCACCCTGACAGACAAAGTGCTGCGTTCTGGCGCAAGACCCGCCTACAGTTTTGCCCCGGATCTGATCAGCGCCTACACCCCAGTGAATCTTCCCCACGCCAACACCACAATGCCCCAACGAATCGCCCAGGCAAAAGCGCTATTGAACGAAGCGGGGTATGGTGCCCGCAATCCACTGGAACTTACGTTGCGACACGTAAACAACAGTGAAGGCAAAAAGTTAAACCTGGCCATTACCGGACTATGGAGACGCATTGGTGTGAGGGCGGTTTTGGAACAAGGGGACATACGTAATCACTTTGGGTCTCTGCGCCAAGGTGACTTTGAAGCAGCCTGGGCTGGTTGGGTTGGCGAAAACAATGCAGAACACTATCTGACACTACTGCAGTCCGACGTTGGGAGCGTCAACTATGGACGTTTCAGCAATGCAGATTACGATGCCAAAATTGCTGAAGCTCAATCTGAAGCCGATTTCCACCGTCGCAACGCGCTCCTCGCTGAAGCAGAAGCGATTGCGATCCACCACTATGCTGTCGTGCCGCTTTACACAAGTGCCGTTCGGCGACTGGTTAGCCCCCAACTACAGGGTTGGCACGAAAATCCAAGAGATATGCACCAGAGCCGCTACTTGAGCTGGAAATAGGTCCCTGGACGCTTTCCGGGTACACTGACTGCTCAAAATGAGCACTTGGGGGAATGACCTTGGGAATCGGAGCTGGCATTGGCATCGCAAACTTTCCATTTGAAGACGCCAGGGGATTCTGGCAGTGGGTCGATATCTGCGACAACGGAGGCGTCGACTCTATCTGGCAAAGCGATCGAATCATTGATGCCGCACCAAATCTGGAAACCATGTCGGTGATGGCGGCATTAGCCGGCGGCAGTAAAAAGCTGAAGTTTGGCATGAACGTGGCGAGCCTCGGGCTGCGTAACCCTATTCTCACCGCCAAACAATGTGCCACCATCGACGTGTTAAGCCAGGGTCGGCTGCTACCGGCATTTGGGATCGGCTCCGCACTCTCAAAGGACTATACCGCCACCGGCACGCCTACCAAGGGGCGGGGCAAGCGCACGGACGAAGGCCTGGAAATCATGTCGCGCCTGTGGCGGGAGGACAATGTGACCTTTGATGGTGAGTACTATTCTCTGCAGGATGCCACCATCGCACCCAAACCTGTTCAGAACCCTTTGCCTTTGTGGGTGGGCGGCAGCGCCAAACAAGCCATCGAACGGACGGCCACCTGGGGTACCGGTTGGCAAGCAGGCATTGAAAACGCTGCGGATATAGCCCCTGTGATTGCGGGGATAAAAAAGCGCGCGGCGGAGCTCGATCGCAAAATCGATGACGATCACTTCGGGGCCGGTTTTGGGTTCAGGTTTGGTAAGCCAGACGAACCTATTGTTACGCGTTACAACGAGCTGTTAGCTAAGCGATCCGGCAAGGATCCCAGCGGGTTTACGGCCGTGGGTGGGGTTGAAGAAATGATGGCTTTAGTGCACGAATTTCATGCAGCCGGGGTGCATAAGTTCATTCTTCGCCCCATCGCCTCGGGTACTCAGGAGATGATCGACCAGACCAAGCTGATGGTGGAAAAGCTGATTCCGGAAATCGATGCGATGAATCACTGAGAACAATGTCTTCAATCCGAGCCATATTGTTCGATGCTGATGGCGTGGTACAGCGGACGCCAAGTGACTGGATCGATCGGGTTGGCAAGCTTTGTGGACAACCAGACCGTGCGCAGGCATTTGTTGAGGCGGTTTTTGCAACTGAACAGGCCAGCTTGATCGGTGAAGGCAATTTTGAAGAGGATCTGCAGGCACTCCTGCAAAGCTGGGGTTCCCCGAGCGTTTTGGACCAGGCATTGGAACTTTGGACGCTCATGGAGCCGGATGCCGAGGTGCTGGATTTCATCGACACGCTGCGATCAGGCGGGTTTATCGTGGGTCTGGCCAGCAACCAACAAAGCTATCGATCCGAGTTCATGTCTGGCACGCTCAACTATGCATCTGCATTCGACTATCTGTTTTACTCCCACGATCTGGGTGAGAAAAAACCCAGTCGGCGCTACTTCCAATTGATCTGCGATGTACTGGCTTTAGAGCCAACACAAATCGTCTTTATTGACGACCATCAAGCCAATGTCGATGCGGCTGTGGGTGTTGGTCTTCGTGCCTGCCAATATCACTTATCCGAGGGGATGCATCAGCTTCAAAAACGCTTGGCGCCCTGGGTCGGCTGGCTGGGAGTCGACTCACCGGGACAGACAGGTGAGCGCTTCTAGCAAGCAACACCGAATAGGCTGGTTGCCTCGTCCGTGCGAAAATGGGACATTCACCCGCCATAAACAGCAACGAGCACGTTCATGACAATTTCAGGTGAATGTTTCTGTGGTGATGTGAAATACCAGATCAGCGGACCATTAACTGATCCCCGGTCTTGCCACTGCTCGAGATGTCGCAAGGCATTCAGCAGTCAAGCCTCGCACTACGCGTTGGTCAACCCTGAGGATTTCGTCTGGTTGCAGGGCGAGGATCTGCTCACATCTTATGTCGGGGAACCGGGGTTTGGGCTGCGTTTCTGCAGCGTTTGCGGATCCACCCTGTGCGGTACATTTGCTGGACAGGTACACGGCATCACACTGGGCACCCTGAATGAAGAACCCGAACTGGCTGAGGTTCACCATATTTATGTTGAATCGAAAGCTGGATGGGAAACTTTGCCTGCAAACGTGACAACATTTGCCGAGGGTCGCGATCCCCAGGACCTGCGCGATCAATAGGACATGAAAACCAATTACTGAGGAGGGCACCATGCGTTTTATCAACATCATCATTGCCGCCATATGTTTACCCGCAGGCGCCATCCCCCCAGGCGCCATGGCAGAACCAGAACTATCCGGCAGCCCGAATGAACTCAAGACCTACCTGGACAAAGATAGCCACACCATCGATATCTTTGGTTATGCAGAAGAGACCGCCTATTCCGATACCGCCCACATCACCCTGGCTGTGGTGACCAAAGCCAAAACGCTAACCCAGGCTTTGGAAAGCAATGCTCGGCTACGCCAACAGATGGCAAAAGATCTCGTTGCCCAGGGCATCTCAGCCGATCGCATTAACAACTCACAATTCTCAACCTCTCCTCAATATGGTCTGTTTGGGCGTAAGCCGTCTCAGTACGAAGTCGCCAATCGTTTAAAGGTGACCGCACTGAGTGAAATTGAGTTGACCACCGTGTCGCGTCTGACGGACAGCATAGAAGAAGTCACCCTGGCCAACATCCAGTTTGAACACAGTCGCAAAGAAGCTGTGGTCACTCAGGTCAGAATTAATGCTTTGACCAACGCGATCGAAAAAGCCAATCGTTACGCCGAGGCCGTCGGTCTGAAAGTCAAACCCGTGTGGTTCAGTCCAGGCGGCATGGTGCATCGCGACCGGCACGTTAATCGAGCGATCGAAGAGGTTGTGGTGACAGCACAACGGCGTTCGGGCAATAGCTTGGCTTACTCAAGCGAAGCACCACCATCGATCAGCTTCGAGGAGTTGAAATACACCGCCAACTCCACCGTTAAGTTTCGGGTTGTAGATTGATGGACCACAACACCACCCTGGGCGAAAAACTCATCGCCTGCGGGTTACGAGAAGCTGCGAACGTGACGGCTTTGTTAGAGGCTGGTGGTTCCATAGAGTTCGATACAGATACCTTAGCCACCCCGCCCGCTTTGCTGGAAACCTATCGGACAAGATCCGAACATCTGGCCCAATTTGATTCTCATCATGCCCAGCGTTTGAAGAGTTCTACCGATGAATTCTGCGCGGAGCTGACAGTTCTAAAAGATGACCAATCCGTTGCCTATGCGCGAATCGACGATTCCCTGCTCGGCAGTTACATCATCTGGTTTGTCGCGGATACGCAACGCCCTGTGGGATGTCAGTATGTCATTGGCAAATCGGAAGTCAGCGATGAGGTCTGGGAAGACATCTGGCATAACAAATAACAAACACACGCAGAGAGAACAGCATGTACGTCAACACCTACGTCCTGGCAGTACCCGAAGCCTCCCGAGAGGAATATATTCACAAAGCCAGTCAATTTGCCGAGGTAGCAAAAGACTTTGGTGCACTTGAGATCTTTGAAAACTGGGAGCTCGAAGTGCCTGACGGCGAGATGACCGACTATCGCAAAGCGGTCCAAGCTCTGCCCGATGAACGGATTGTGGTGGCCTGGACCATCTGGCCAGATCGAGAAACAGGCGCTCGTGCGCATAAAGGTATGTTTGACGACGAACGAATGCAGGACATTGGACAAATGCCAACGGACGGCAAACGAATGATTCTGGGCGGCTTTGAGCCTGTATATCACTATCGCAGAGAATCCGCTTGAGTATTCGCCTGAACGTTGAGCTGCGTAAAGTGAATGGTCGCCGTTTTGCGCGGTTCAAGCTGATTGACATCGTTGCCAGCGACAGTGAAGAGGCACAGCAGATCAATGCAGCGTTGCGTGATTGTGAGATTCAACCTGACCCGGATGTGGGTGTATTCAGGCAACCATGCACCGGCTCTCAGATTTCCCGCGTAGCTGGGATCGACGTTCCGGTGGACGCTATCCAACGATTCACCAACGCACTCACCGGTAGAGGATTTCAAGTTGTTTAAGACGCTCCGAATGAAAACCGCCCTTTCTGTTCTTTTGATCATGCTGTCTACGCCCGGATGGTTCTCGACGGCAAGCGCCCAACCGACCTACGCCGAAAGATTAGGATGGCCGGAGGGCAGTCGCGTTTTGATCCTGCACGTGGATGATGCCGATATGTCAGCCGCGTCCAACCAGGGCACCATTCGAGCCATCGAAGAAGGGGTAGCAAATTCATTCAGCGTCATGATGCCGACACCCTGGGTGCCGCAGATCTTCCAGTACATCAGCGAAAACCCGGATGCAGATGCAGGTCTAAACTATTATGCGCGCCAGCTTTACCGCGAACGGGCTGGCGAGGAATCACGCCTGGCAGGTGAGGCGTTATGGGAAAGTGGCCCACCCGTGTTAGATGATCTACACAATATGAGTTATGGCTGGGCTCGCGAAGAAAAGATCTCGCGTTATGTTGACGCGGTACGAGGACTAAAGCCCGGCGTTACGATGATGATTATGCACTGCACCGAGCCGGATGCAGCTTTTACTTTGATCTCAAATTCAGGACCTTCCCGCTTTGGAGATCTTGAAGCCATGTTGTCTGACGAGCTGGCACACGCGCTGCAGGAAGAAAAAATAATTTTGACAACCTGGCGGGAATTGCATCAACGCCGACGAGCCATCCAATGACTCATTTTCTTCGGTCAATCGCGGGAATACTTGCCTTGCCCACGCTAGCTGCTTGTTCTCCTCCCGTGTCCATGGAAATGGAGTATGTCGACGGTGACCAGTTACTTCCGTGGGTGGGCACCTCCGAGGCGCAGCTACTGGAAGCGTGGGGTAAACCTGATTTGATCACCGAACAAGACACCCATATTAAAGTTGAATACTTCTTACGCTCTGATGGCGTGCAACAAGCCATGCGCGAGGCCAATAAAAAAGATCTGGACAGTGGATCTCAAACCGCCGGGATCGACGATGATCTGCTTGGCTTTCTGCGCAGCGCAATGCGCGAGACCTGTCTTGCTGAATTTGTCATCAATCCAAAAAAACAGGTGATCAGCGCGCGAGCAAAGCAGTTTCAGGGTGGAAATCACTGCACCACAGCACACTTTCAACCCGATCAGACTGGCGCAGGCCAAACCGAGCCTGGTTCATGATCGATTTAGAAAGGATTGAGCAAATGGCGGCCCGCTTACCCGGAGCACAAATGAGCACCTCATACGGCACGCCTGCAGTGAAGGCAGGGAAAAAGCTAATCTTGCGCCTGCATCAGAAGGAAGATGCCATCGTTATGATGCTGGATACTGTCCAAGCGCAAGAAGCGCTGATTGAATCGGATCCAATGACCTTCTACATCACAGATCACTATCAAGGCTATGCAGCCGTTTTGATTCGTCCAACCATTGCAGAAGAAGTTTTCTTCCAGATCATGGAAGCTGCCTGGCGCAGGGTTGCAAACAAACGGGATATCAATCACTACGACACACAATGAGCGATTTAGGAGGCGATCGCGCCAAACGTGACGTTGTTAAAATACACGTTGTGCATAAGTACGTTATCTTCTGTAACTCGTGACAAGGATTGACCATGAGTCTGACTAAGTACTCTCATTTGATATTTTTCTCCCTGGGCATCACGCTTTGCATCCTGGGCATTTTTGTTGTTCCCGCGACGCACGCCGAAGGCATGATCATGATCGCGGTGATGGTGGCGAGCTTAGGTTTGAGCGTGGTCACCTACCGCAAACTGGCCCAAGCACACGAGCACAAGGCCATCATCTAAAGCGTTCTAACTTTGCCCGCAGGGCACTTGCCTAGATAGCACTTCTGCGTACCATGGCTTCATGGAACCAGCAACGCACACCGGATCCTGCATGTGCGGGACCGTTCAATTTTCATTTTCCGGCAAACCCCGTTTCGTCGCAGAGTGTGTTTGTCACTCGTGCCGCACGGCACATGGCGCATCCGCGGTACCCTGGGTGGGTGTGAAGAGCGAACAATTTCGTATCGAGCAAGGAACCGACTCGGTTAAGTGGTATGCGTCCAGCCCGCAATCCGAACGAGGCTTCTGCATAGAATGTGGTACTCGGATGTTCTTTCGCTCCAGCCTGTGGGCGGGTGAAACCCACATGACCGTCTCAAACATGCACCCGCCACACAACCTGGTTCCAACGCTATAGCGTTTGCTGAAGAGATGCCCGTGTGGACACACCTTTCCATCCCAATAACAAAATAGGATCACCATACCCATGGACATTGAAGCTTATAGCTCATCCCTTGCCGCCCTTGGAGCAATGGGAGTGCTTATGTTCTTGCAAATGTTAGCCGCCGACATTGTGGGGATCTTACGTAAACAGGTTCCGGGCGCTCCGGTCACAGCCGATCATGCAGATATGCTTTTTCGGGTGACCCGCACCGTGGGCAACACCAACGAGAGCATCGCAATATTTATTATTGGCTTGATGTTGTGTGTCCACAGTGGTGCATCCGCCGCGTGGACCGCGTATGCCGCTTGGGCGTATGTCGCGACCCGCGCCATATACGCTGTGTGTTACTACACAAATCAACAAACGCTACGGTCCATCTCTTTTGGATTGTCTTTTGTGGCGCTGGCGACACTGCTGATTGTCGGGTTTTTTACCGGTCTGGGTGGTAACTAGATAGCCCATGGCTAGCCTGACATACAGGCGACGCCCGGTCACCGACCAGGATCTTGAGTGGTTAGTGACGTTACGCACCCTCACCATGGTGCCTCACCTGGAAGCATCTGGGTACGTGTTTGATGACGCTGACAATACCGCGCGTGTCACCCAGGATTATGATTCGATCCAAGTGATTCAACACGCGGGTCGCGATGTTGGCATGTTAAAGGTGCTCAGATCATCCGAAGTCTGGCAGCTCATTCAGATACAGATACATCCCGATCATCAATCCCTGGGTCTGGGTGGTCGGGTGCTGGACGATTTGATCAAAGAGGCGTTTGAGCATGGCAAATCGCTCAGCCTGAGCGTGCTGAAAGTAAATCCGGCCCAACGTCTTTATCTGCGCCACGGCTTCGTGGTCGAATCAGAATCCGAGGGGGCTTACCAGATGATCCTCAACATGCCCACTGATCTATCCAGGTAGTTGCGCACGACCGGCGGCCACATAACCTCGATTCCAGGTTGGACTGATGGTCAGGTCATTGATACAGACGTGACTGGGTAATTGCGCCAGAAACCGGATCACGTCCCCGCAGTCTTCAGGTTGTACCATTTTGGCGCGCTCTTCTTCACTCACCGGAATGGGTCTGTTATCCAATATGGGTGTGGCCACCTCACCCGGACAGATGGCACAAGCCCTAACACCGTAAGTGCAGGCTTCCATATTCAGGCTTTCGTTCATCGCGTTCATCGCATGTTTGGCTGCGGTATATGCAGGACCCGTCACAATGCTCACATGCTTTCCCGCCCAGGACGAGATATTGATGATCAGACCATCCCCCTGCTCTTTCATTTGCGGCAACACCGCCTTGCAGCAGTAAAACGCGCCATCCAGATCGATGCGTATCACCGAATCCCAGTCCTCGGTCGATAC
Organism: Pseudomonadota bacterium; assembly: GCA_039028095.1. Lineage (GTDB taxonomy): Bacteria > Pseudomonadota > Gammaproteobacteria > Pseudomonadales > Azotimanducaceae > UBA4421. The sequence continues at coordinate 232,812 of JBCCIU010000003.1, read as the reverse complement.
ATTGTGCCAGTTACGGTCCTTCACATTGATACCCGCACTGGCTACCAACACATCGATACGTCCAAATCGATCGATGATGCGACGGCTCACATCGGTTACCGAGTTGTTGTCTGCCACATCCAGCGGTTCGATCACCGCGCGTCCGGCGCATCGAGCCGCAACCGCTTCCAGTTTGTCGGTTCTTCGGCCGGACAAAACAACCTGCATTCCCGCCTCAGCCAACGCGATCGCGCCACCTTCACCAATTCCGGTACCAGCGCCCGTAATCCAAGCCACTTTGTCAGTTAAGTCGCGTAACATTTCAAAACTCTCCAAATCTTCCATCAGCCAGAAATCTTAAGCGCTGAGGCAGATCGGGACAAACCCCAGCCTTGGACTTAAACTGTGGCGCAGAACATCACAATGAGACCTGTCATGAATGATCCGCATTTGCAGCAGCTCACGGTTGATGGCTACACCGTGATTGAAGGGTTGGCTGAACCTGAACTGGTCGCACAGATAAAAAAAGAGTTTGCGCCGTACCTGCAGGGTCAACGGATGGGACGTAACAATTTTGAGGGTGAATCCTCAGAACGGGTTTACGCCTTGTTAGCAAAATCCCCTGCTATGGCCAAATTGATCGAGCACCCCAAAATCCTTGGTCTGTTGGATCATCTATTGCCACCAAACTACCTGTTGTCTGCAGCTCTGGCGATCAACGTCCACCCGGGCGAGACACCACAGCCCTTCCACATCGACGACGGCGCAGGTGGTTTGGGGATTCCCAAGCCGCGCAAGGCGTTTGGCATCAGTACTATTTGGGCGCTGGACGACTTCACCGAATCCAATGGTGCCACCGAGGTGATTCCTGGCAGTCACCACTGGCCTGATGGCCGTGAACCTAAACAATCCGAAATCCACAAGGTGACGATGTCGGCAGGATCTGTTGTGGTGTTTCTGGGCACCCTGTTGCATCGCGGTGGAGCCAATACCAGCAATGCATGCCGGCTGGGTGTGACACCGCAGTACTGCGCCCCTGGACTGCGGCAGATCGAAAACATGGTGTTGGCGGTACCACCTGAGCTGGCCGCGAATTACAGCCCAAAGATCCAGAATATGCTGGGTTATAACATTATTGACCCCGGTTTCATGGGCTACGTGGACGGTCAACATCCAAAGAAACTGTTAGACCCGGGCTATCGCGGGCGCAAGTATCGCGCAGAATTACCTGAGTCGTAATTGCGGTACCATGCCAAGACATATTGAGAATGCCGTGGACACGGAGCGAGCCATCGACAAGAGCGAACCCTTATCTCTAGCAAAGATCACCACGCTGCTTGGTTTATTGATCCTCGCGGCGCTCCCCAACGTTGCAAAAGCCGGCGGTTGCGAAGGAGAATCCAAAGGGGTTACCCGAAACCTTGCCACCCTGGAATCCTTGATAGATGCCAGCTTAACCAAGGATATTGATACGCTCATCTCTGCCTTTTCTTCCGACGCAGTCTTGTCGCAGCCCTTTCAACCCAGCGGACCGGTTGTACTCAAAGGTAAGGGACAGATTCGTTCGGCTTACCAGCGAATCTTCGCCACGTTTGCCGAAATGCGGTACGTGGACCAACGGTTCACCTGCTCTGCGGATGGATCGACCATCTTTGCGGAACTGCAAGGTGACTTCGACCTGGTGGGTAGCGCCGGCGAATACGACAACTTCTTTGTGTTTAGAGTGGACTTCAACTCGATGGGGTTGATCACATCGCTGATTCAGTACCAAAACTCTCTATACACGTCGAAGGTCTTCGCGGCACCAAACGCAGATCGGTAGTGGATCAGCATCTACCAGGTCGGCTGTCGAGTCATATCTCAGCCTGCGCTTTCCAACGTTGTTACCGTAGAATCTAGAATGTCTCGCTTAGGCTGAACCGGTCTATTGGGTCACACTTGGGATCAAAGGATTCATGACGCTTAAGCCAACACCAAGCACCAGCCAATACATCGATATCGACGACCTCAGATTCCACTATCTGGACTTTGGTGATATTGGCCTGCCACCAGGCGAAGATCCTCGCGTGAAGGCGTTATGTCTTCACGGTGGCGCCGCTCAGGCCCACTGGTTCGATTTTGTTGTGGGACCTCTGATTGATAAATATCGGGTCCTTTCCCTGGATTTGCGAGGTCATGGTGATAGCGACTGGGGTCCGCCAGATCAGTACAACTACCTCGATTTTGCAAAGGATACCGGTGACTTCATCGAAAAGCTCGGCATCGGACCGGTGCTCCTGATGGGACATTCGATGGGGGGGATGGTGTCCATCGTGACGGCAGCCGAATATCCGGAGACAGTTGGTATGCTGGTTGTTATCGATTCAATGATGCGTATGTCCCATAAGCGGGCCGCTGAATTGAGGACCATCGGAACGGGAAAAGGTAAAGCCTTTGAGTCTCGGGAGGCATATGTTGAAGGGTTTAAGATTCGCCCAGAAACCATATCAGCTGCGCCCGAGGTCACTCGTCATATGGCGGCATGTTCGTGCCGTGAGTTTGAGGACGGCCAGTGGCGCAACAAATTCGATCGAAACGTTTACGCCCAACGGCACCCCATTGAAGGGTATACCTATTGGGCGAAAATCGGCGGAGCGAAGACGCAGGCATTAGTCATTGCGGGCAGTCACAGCAACCGCATCACCCAGGAGGTGCGCAAGAACTTGCTCTCCGCACACCCGGCAATATCCTTTTCTACGGTAGAAAACGCAGGGCACCACGTCACCTTGGATAACCCGGCAGGTTTTGTGGATGCACTCACCTCTCACCTTAGTGAAACCGCCTTTCCAAAAATCAATCGAGGGCAATCTAGGAAGGGCGAATAGAATTGCGCAAAGACCAAGACAACGATCGGTCTAGAACAACTGCGGAGCGTTGCCACCTACAGACAGTTCGATTATTTGGACTAAACTTTTCAGATGAGCAAGGGTTTTACATTGGTCGAGCTGGTTGTCGTGGTTATCCTATTGGGTATTCTCGCCGCAACGGCTTTGCCAAGATTTATTGACGTTGACGATGAGGCCCATGCAGCCAAGGTCGAGTCGGTGGTGGGTGCGCTGCAGACCTCCATTTCCAGCGCACATGCGGTCTGGTTGGTTCACGGTGACGGCATCGCTGTCGCCGATCTCCCCGAATTCTCGGATGGTACCGTGAACTTCAACGCCAGCGGGTTTCCTGTTGAGGCTGGAGACGTGAGGGGAAACAACAGCAATCTCAATACACCTAACCACAATCGATGCGGTCGCATATGGAATAACCTTTTAGGCTATGGGACAACGTTGGACAACGGCGGTGAAGGTAGCGGCACGACTGGCGACGGGACCCAGCGCTGGTATAAAACCGTCGATGGCGGAGACTTTCGCGTAGACACCGGAGCTTGTCGATATACCTATGTCGCCGATGACTCGTTCGTTATTTCTTACGACCCAACGACTGGAATTGTGGCGCTGGAGTAGCCGCACGCCAACATCGCGGTAGGCGACTTATGCGGCACAGGTTGGTGGGACGGTGGCGGTCTTGCAGCGTGTCTGCTCCCAGACATCCACACAAAAACCGCCGCCTGTCGAGCGGGACCGCTTATTGACTCAAGAACATAAATTCTTCGCGAACCACCTTGCCATCTTCTACCGTGTAATAGGCCAATTCTTCTAGATTCTGGCGTTCACTCCCCTGAGGTGTGGCATCCAGATCAAACTTTACGGCGAATTCATTCTCGCGACGGCCGATATATGGGCCACGGGCAATGGTCTCATGCACCTCTACGGCGCTGTTCCAGTGCTCATGCTTCACCAGCAGAGCCTGCATTCCTTCAATGATCCCACCGTTTTCTTCGTCCGGCTCGATACTGACAATGGAATCTGCATATAGCTCCGCCACCGCTTTTTCTGGCTCATTCGCGTTGCAATAAGCCACCAATTTCTTACCTACTTCTATCGCTTGCATCTTATTTTCCTTTTCTACGCAGTTTTGCTTTATTCGAGGGAGGTTGCCTGGGATTTACACCCTTGCCTGCCCTGTTCTTGCTCTGCCACTAACTGCCACATTCGCATCCGCCGCAGCTGTCGACGTCGAGCTATTTCTTCAAACCCGATCAGGCCGCGAGTCACCCAGTTAACGATCCATTCTTTGAGGGGGTGCTGTAGAAGCATTTTGATTCCTTACTTTGCGTCTGATCTGGGCCTACATACTAACTGCCATCTACTGACACCGTAGTGTCAGTACGAACGACATTTTTTATGATATTTCCTTATAAATCATAATCTCTACTGACAACGTTATGTCAGTAGGGTGCTATTTTCGTGTCAGTAGCGTGGTAACATGCCCACCTCATGAGACCTGCAGACAGACTCTTTCAAATTGTGCTACAGCTGGGGCGAGGCCGGATTCTGACGGCTCAAGACCTGGCAGAGCGCCTGGAAGTCAGCGAGCGCACTATTTATCGGGATATTCAGAACCTGATGACTTCGGGCGTACCCATCGATGGAGAAGCCGGAGTTGGCTATCGACTGAACCGTGGTTATCAGGTACCTCCCATGATGTTCGACCAGGACGAACTGCAGGCCCTGATCTTTGGCGCGCAGGTGGCCAAACGCTGGGGAGATCATGAGATGGCATCAGCCGCCGAGCGCATCCTGGACAAAGTGGATGCGGTGCTACCAGAACAAATGCGGGGCGAACTCACGGCGCAAACCGTCGTGGTACCTGAAATGGCCAGTTTTCAATCTGAGCAAACCACCGTCCACCTGGGTGAAGTTCGCGACGCAATCAATGAGCGACGCCGGCTATATCTGTCTTACTCCGATGTGGACGCTAAAGAGACCGAAAGAATCGTCTGGCCTTTGACACTCCTGTATTGGGGGAATAGCTGGGCGCTGGGGGCCTGGTGTGAACTGCGACAGGATTTTAGAAACTTCCGCGTTGATCGCATCGTCGAAGCCCGCAATCTAACCTCTCAGTTCCCCGATGAACCCGGTAAACGCTTGGAAGACTATTTTGATCAGGTCAGCGACTACTGCTGACCGTCGTTATCTGCAGATCCAGTTGCGCCGTCTGATCCTGCCCCGGAATTTTCAGGTCCCGATTCATCCGTGTAATCTTTCAACCTACGGGCCATCTGATCCTGCCATTTAATGTTTAGAAACTTCGGCTCAAACTCCGGAGGTGCCTTCACAATCGTTAACGTAGAGGCCACCCCAACCACTACACAAGCCGTGGCAATCAACCAGTAGGCCTTTTCGTGTGGATCATGATGTTTCTTACGCAGACGGGCCTTGGAAATTTCACGCCTTGTTGCAAAATCTTCGGGATCAAACTCTTCCATCAGATCCGGCGAGGCATCGGGCTCCGGGGTGTATAGTGCGCGCAGACGATTTGATTCTGGCTCGAAATCCAACGGAGACTTCAGCGTCTCCAGTCGTTGAGACGCTTGTTTGAGATCACGCTGCCAACCAACCGGGTCGCGATAGGCGGATCCAGCCAAGTCTTGGCTTGGCGCCACGACATCTCGCGCAAACTCACCCACAAGACGATGCATCCAGGGAAGGGGCCAATAAACTAAGGCTACCCATCGACCGAAGAGCACCCATTCCCAATCGTTGTTTTTGATTTGAGCAAGCTGAGTCAACAAACAGACATCCACGATGCCCATGGGCCAGTTTCTGGCTGCGGCAGGTAAGACAACAAGATATCTGCGAGCAAAATAGGAAAGACTGGTATGCCAGGGATGTTCACCACCTGCGACACATAGATCGACTTTTCCTTGCAAACCCAGTCTCTTTTTCCAGTGCGCCAATCGCTTGACCAGTTTCTCGGGCACCTCTTGATCCATTTGAATTTGCTGCATCTCGCGAACGCCAGCGCGCAATCGATAAGAGAGGTACAAGGCAACAATCAGCCAGATAGTGACAACCAGATAGGCTGCAAACTCCGGGAACACTGCATTAAAGCGAGCTACTTCATCTACATAGACCGGCATTCGAATACTGGTTATATACACCCCGACAGGCACCAGGATCAGCGATGCCAGTGCGCCTTTACGGAACAAGATGGCTGTTCGAATATCTTTACGGACGCTGGAAAATCGGGTGACACCATACAGTGCGGTTGCCAGCAAGCCTGCCAACAAAAACACACGCCCAACACTTGGCAGAGTGTCCAATGCCATAGCGGTGATCATGATGGTGTATTCCATACTTACTCCGGCTTGAGCGCCCGCCTCCTTTGGTTGTTGCTAGCTCGCCACAAACTATCCGAACGCCACCATGTCGTAGAGGGTTTGGAAAGCCAAATCCAAGCATATAACAGCAATCGCATACACCACCATCACCATTATCCCTTGAGCTAACGGTTTGCGTAAGGCCCAGGCAACCGTATTTCCCGCGCCATACAAGGCAATCAAGCCAACAACAAATCCAAGAGTGTGCACAGAATCGCCCAGATTCAGCGGTGCAGCCAAGAGTAAAACTCCGTCGGTAAAAACGCTGATCCAGACCAGCAACAACATGGCATAGGCCAGCCGAAATCTAGCGACCTTGGCAGTAAGCAAGGTCACCGCAAGCATGAACATGGTGAGCTCCGCGAACAACCGAAGGATCATGAAGACAATGTGGTCTCCATAAACCAGCCACTCCACCAACGCACTGGCCAGGATCGCGAGCGCAAGCCCCACCAGGAAGCGAGGCCTGGAATAGTGCACCCGTTCGGGCGAGCCTCGCAGAAGCATCACCCTGAACGTACCCGTCACCAAACCGAGCAGATTCTGCTGCATTCGATCAGGCCATTAGCCTTTTATGCTGCTTAAGAACTCAAGCGTGCGATCGTATGCCCCATCTTCGACACCCATAATGGCCGCATTAAAGTCTGTCACTCCCATGTCTTCAAACCGCTTGATCTCGCCGCGCAACGTATTTTCGTCTCCAACGATGGCGATGTCGGCAGGACCCGCGGCGCCTTCACGATCCAACATCGCGCGGTAGCTTGGCAGTTGTCCGTAAATGGTCAGGTTTTGCGCGATGGCCTCGCGCGCCGCATCCACGTTGGTGGTCAGCACAATGGGTAAGCCTGCAACCACTCTTGGGTCCGGATTACCTGCATCTTTCATCGAGGCGATGATGTGGCTTTCCATTGTTTTGGGTCCCACCATCCACGTATTTGTGCCATCGGCCATCTGCGCGGCGATCTTCAACATCGTGGGCCCCAGAGCCGCGACCACCACTGGCAGCGGATCAGCGCCAGGGATATCCAGCGCAACCCCTTGCACACGATACTGCTCGCCTTGAAAGTTCACTTGCTCACCACGAGCCAGAGGCATGAGAACACTGAGGTATTCACGCATGTGTTTGGCCGGTTTGTCGTAAGACATGCCCAGCATATCCTCGATCACCAGTTTATGAGACAACCCGATGCCTAAAGTAAAACGATTGTTGGAAGCCGCCGCGGTAGTCAATGCCTGCTGAGCGATGGCCGTCGGGTGTCGTGGATAGGTTGGCGTGACCGCCGTTCCCAGACCAATCCGCTGAGTCTCTCGCCCAATCAGCGCCAACGTGGATATGGCATCAAAACTGAAAATATTCGCCAACCACACATTGTCCAGTCCCGCAGCCTCTACGCCTTTAGCGATGCCAATGACATCATCAATTGTGCTATTGGTGCCATCTGCACCAATCATAACGCCCATACGCATGGTAGTTTTCCTCCAGAAGTTTGTGTCACCCGACACTATAAGTGATTTTGCCCAGGCCTCCATCCTTTCGCTTATACATTTCTAATTCACATTTACACCCCATTTATACGTTTCAATTCACACCACAAAAACGGCATAATCCGGCGCTTTATTTTCCCTATAGGTTGCATTTGATATGTCTGATAAAGAAACCATCGCCATTCTGGGCGGCACCGGAGACCTGGGCACAGGCTTAGCAATTCGCTGGTCAAAAGCGGGTTACAAGATTGTCATTGGTTCAAGAACACTGGAAAAAGCCCAGGCCGCGGTAGCTGCGCTGCAGGAGATTTCGCCCGAAACGCCCGCAGAAGCCATGGAAAACCTGGATGCCTCAGCAGCCGGCGACATTGTGGTACTCACCGTCCCAGCAGAGCACCAGATCTCCACGTTGGATTACGTTAAAGCCAATCTGCAGGGCAAAATTCTGATCGACGTTACCGTTCCCCTTGTGCCCCCGAAGGTCGGCACGGTACAGCTGCCGGAAGAAGGCAGCGCGGGTAAGCGTGCCCAAGATTTTCTGGGTGAAGACGTCATGGTGGTCACCGCCTACCAGAATATTGCAGCTCACTTATTGCAACAGGACGTCGCCATCGAATGTGACGTGTTGGTATGCGGGAACAAGAAGGACGCGCGAGAAAAGGTCATACAGCTGACTAAAGAAGCCGGTATGACCGGATGGCACGCAGGACCTGTCGCCAACTCAGCGGCCGCCGAAGCGTTGACCTCCATTCTGATTCAGATCAATCGTAGCGGTATTGTTTCTCACTCTGGGATCAAGATCATCGGCCAGGAACACTAGTGAGCTTTTCTGTCACACCAATCCCCGGCATGCCCATGGTGGTGGCCGGAGACGATCTTTGCGGCCAGATCCTGACCGCCATTCATGATCAGGGTGTGACGATCACCGATGGTGATGTGGTGTGCGTAGCTCAGAAAGTGGTGTCGAAAGCAGAGGGTCAACTCGTCGACCTGGCAACCATCACCGCATCACAGCAAGCGATTGAGCTTGCCGAGGAAACCGATAAGGATCCGCGCCTGGTGGAGCTGATCCTTTCCGAATCCACAGACATTCTGCGTAAACGCGTGGGTGTTTTGATCGTGCGCCACAAGCTTGGCTTTGTGGGGGCTCACGCCGGGATAGATCAATCTAATATTGAGCACGGAGAATCCGGCGATTTCGCACTGCTGCTACCGAAAGATCCGGACGCCAGCGCTGACCGGCTTCGCCTGGACATCCTGGAAAAAACCGGCGCTCGGGTGGGGGTCATCATCACCGATAGCCACAATCGCCCCTGGCGCATGGGCACCATCGGTGCCGCGATCGGTGCTGCTGGCATTACCGTATTAGAAGATCACCGCGGCGGAACCGATATCTATGGCAGAGAGTTGAAGGTCACCCTGATCAATCGAGCAGACGCCCTGGCGGCGGCAGCCACGCTGGTCATGGGAGAAACCACCGAGAAGATTCCGCTGGTTCTGATTCAAGGGCTGGCACCCGAGCCCGTGGATCCCGACCAGCATGCTCAACTGATCAATCGGCCATTAGAAGAAGACCTGTTTCGCTGATGAAAATTTTAGCGGTCACTGGAGGGGTTGGCGGCGCGAAACTTGCTCTGGGATTAAGCAAAGTTCTGGATCCGGACGAACTTCTATTTGCGGTGAACACCGGCGATGATTTTGAACATCTGGGACTTCATATTTCCCCGGACATCGACAGTCTTACCTATGCCCTGGCTGAAGCCAACAATACGGAAACCGGCTGGGGGCGAGCAGGTGAAACCTGGAACTGTATCGACACCCTCGCAGATCTTGGTGGTGCAAACTGGTTCAAACTTGGAGACAAGGATTTAGCCCTTCACCTACGGCGGACCCAATTGCTGCGTGACGGCAAAAGCCTGACCGAAACCACAGCGCAAATCACCCAAGCCTTGGGCATTTCACATACCATCGCGCCCATGAGCGATGATCCGGTTAGGACCATCGTGCACAGCGATCAGGGAGACCTTGCTTTCCAGCACTATTTTGTTCGTGAACGGTGCCAACCCAGCGTGACCGGATTCAGCTTTCAGGGCATCGAATCTGCAACACTGAACCCCGTTATCAAACGCTGGATTGCCGACTGTGATGGGGTGATTATCTGTCCCAGCAACCCCTACGTATCCGTGGATCCTCTTCTGAAAACCGATAATTTTTCCAGCCTAATCAATCACATACCCGTGATCGCAGTCTCACCTATTGTGGCCGGCCTGGCTATCAAAGGGCCCGCCGCAAAGATGATGGCAGAATTGAACGTTCCCGCCAGCGCCAGTGCCGTGGCGGCCCACTATCACGGCCTACTGGACGGCTTTGTCGTGGATGCGACGGACCCAAAAGAGCGTGAGCTTATACAAATTCCAACTATCGCAACGCAAACCATCATGGTAACGTTGGAAGATCGTGTCGCGCTAGCACGTGACACGTTGGGGTTTTTGCGTTCAATTTCTCCTTGAAACAGGGAGCGTCGAGCGCAAATCGGCATCGGCAACTCAGTCGCTGAAAACGCGAGGACAGCGAATAGGGGCCAATGACCGCATCATGAATCATCGGGTTCACCCTCGAAGCAAGGGGTAACCTGTAAAAGGCCTGAAAAGGGCCTGTAAAGGGAGAGCCGTAATGTGGGCGATCGTTCCCGTAAAGACGTTTGACCGGGCCAAACAACGTCTTGCAAACGTCTTGAGTGAAGAAGAGCGACGCGCGCTCATGTTGGCTATGGCACGAGACGTGCTGACCTGTCTTTCCACCTCCACCCAGCTATCCGGAATCCTAATTGTTTCCCGTGCACCTGAGGCTGACGCCTTAGCGCAAGCTTTTGGCACCGAGCGATTTGCAGAGAGCCCGGATGCTAACCTGGCGGAATCACTGGAACAGGCTACCCAACACCTGATTGCAAACTTTCAAGCCACCGGTGTGATCGTTGTACCGGCTGACGTTCCTGGTATTCATCCCGCAGAACTGGATGAGATCCTGGCAAATCATGAATCAGTGACCATCCTGCCCGATACAGACAACATCGGCACAAACGGATTGGTCTGTTCGCCACCCCTGTGTATGCCCTATGTCTTCGACGGCAGAAGCTTCAAACCCCACGTGGATGGGGCGTTCGCTGCAGGTATCACGCCCAAAATTGTGCCCAACACTCGATTCGTTCTGGATGTAGATACACCCAATGACGTGATCGAGGTTTTGACCCAGGCACCGGACAGCCAGACCAGTAACTACCTCACTAAATCAGGTATCGCGCAGCGTGTTAGAGAACACTTGGGCCAGACCGACCAGCACTCGCATTCGGGATAAATCATGATTGATGCAATATTAGAGCGGGCCCTTGAGGGGCAGCTGCCAACACACGACGAAGCTCTGACGTTGGCCGATTTCGAAAACACGAGAGCGCTTGCGGACGTGGCGTCGGAACTTCGAGACCGCGGCTTCTTTAATACCGTCACTTACTCACGCAAGGTCTTTATACCGTTGACCCACTTGTGTCGCGACGTGTGCCACTACTGCACATTTGCTCAGGTGCCGCGCAAAGTAAAAGCCCCATACATGTCCATCGAAGAGGTATTGGAGATCGCCCGCCACGGTCAGAAAATGGGCTGTAAAGAAGCCCTGTTTACCCTGGGGGAGAAACCCGAGCTACGCTACAAAGCCGCCCGGGAAGCCCTGGCTGAAATGGGCTACGAAAGCACCACTGCTTATCTGTTTGCCGCGGCCAAAGCGGTTTACGAAGAAACCGGCATCCTGCCCCACATGAATCCCGGCAACTTAAGTCCGGAGGAGCTGGCAGAACTACGCAGCGCGTCTCCAAGCATGGGCATCATGTTGGAATCCGCCTCGGATCGCCTGACCGAAAAAGGGATGCCCCACTACGGCTCACCCGACAAAATTCCCGAGGTGCGCTTGCAGACCTTGCGTAACGCAGGTGAAGCGAAGGTACCATTTACAACCGGGATTCTGATCGGCATCGGCGAAACCCGCCGCGAGCGGGTGGAAAGTCTCCTGGCCATGCGCGATGTGCAAATGGAATACGGTCATATCCAGGAAATCATTGTGCAGAACTTTCGCGCCAAAGCCGAAACCAAGATGCGCAATGCACCCGAACCGGATCTGAACGAGTTGCTGTGGACCATCGCAATCGCCCGAATCATCTTCGGCTCCCACATGAGCATCCAGGCACCCCCCAACCTCAGCCCCGGGGTGTTGCAACAGATCGTCCACGCCGGGATTAACGACTGGGGTGGTGTATCGCCGGTAACCCCAGACTTCGTAAATCCTGAGGCGCCCTGGCCTCATCTTGAGGACTTACGTCGAGAGACCGCAATGGCGGGTAAGTACCTGACGGAGCGGCTGACGATTTATCCGTCCCACGCGCGAGATCTGGATCAATGGGTACACCCAAACCTTCATGAGCGGGTTTTGGAGATGATCGACGGAGAAGGTTTTCCAAGGATTGATGACTGGTGCCCGGGTGATGTGGATATCTCACCGCCCACCGACATCATGACCGAAGTGATGGACCCACCAAAACGGACATCCGCAGACATTACCGACATTCTGAGCAAAGTTGGCCAGGAAGATCTGACCGAAGCCGAAATCATCCGCCTGTTCCAGGCGCGCGGTGACGACTTCTCTGCCGTCACGCAAACCGCCGACAGACTCCGTAAATCCATCAGCGGTGACACCGTCTCTTTTGTGGTCAATCGCAACATCAACTACACAAACATCTGCTACTTCAAATGCCAGTTCTGCGCCTTCTCAAAAGGTAAGCTGGCCGAGAATCTGCGCGGTCGACCCTATGACCTGGCACCTGAGGAAATCGCTCGACGGGTGAAGGAAGCCTGGGATCGTGGGGGCACCGAGGTCTGCATGCAGGGTGGTATTCATCCCGAATATACTGGCGAAACCTACGTCGAAATTCTGCGTACGGTAAAAGAAGCGGTGCCCGAAATGCATGTCCACGCCTTCTCACCGTTAGAGGTCTGGCAAGGCGCAGCCACCCTGGATATGGAACTGCGCCCCTACTTGGAGATGTTGAAAGAAGCGGGTCTTGGCACCTTACCGGGTACAGCGGCAGAAATTCTCGATGACGAGGTGCGGGCTATCATTTGTGCTGACAAGGTCAACACTCAGCAGTGGCTTGATGTGATGGATGCTGCTCACAGTGTCGGCTTCAAAACCACCGCCACGATCATGTACGGCCACGTTGAAGGCTATCAACACTGGGCTCGTCATTTGATTCGCGTACGCGATCTGCAGAAGCGAACGGGTGGTTTTACCGAATTTGTACCACTGCCCTTTGTGCACATGGAAGCGCCGATGTACCTGAAAGGCAAAGCCCGCAAAGGTCCTACATTCCGCGAGTCCGTACTGATGCATGCGGTTGCAAGAATTGTCTTCCACGGCTACATCGACAATATTCAGGCCAGCTGGGTGAAGATGGGTCACGAGGGTGTAAAAGCCTGTCTGAATGCCGGGTGCAACGATCTGGGCGGCACACTGATGAACGAGTCTATTTCTCGTGCAGCAGGCACACAACATGGCCAGGAAACATCATCCATTCAAATGCGCGAGATTGTGCGCTCACTCAACCGCAACCCACGACAGCGTTCGACCACCTACGGAAGCGTGGAAAAAGGCAGAGAAAAAGCCGGTCTAGAAGCCGGCGAGCTTACCGACATCATCAACACGCCAGCCCGCAAGTATGAACGAAAACGGCCGTCGTCCACCCTGGTTCGCAACAATCTGATCGACGCTGTCGAAGTGTCTGGCGGCTGAATACATGCCCGTCCGGCCAGCGACCGCTGAGGATTGGGCCTGGATCAACGCAGCAGCAGAGCCCATCGGTGGTGCCCGCGTTGTAAGCAACGGGGTCTTGCACACGCTGCAAGACTACCCAGCCTTGGTGTCATCAGACGACACGCAATCACTGACCGGGTTCGCCGTTTACATCCCCCAGCCCCCAGAATGTGAACTGCTGGCCATCGCAGCAGCACGTCCTGGTCATGGCGCAGGATCACAGTTATTAGATGATCTGGAAGAAAGAGTATTGGATCTGGGGTGCAACAGTATCTGGCTCGCTACCACCAACGACAACCTTGATGCGATCAAATTCTACCAGCGCAGAGGCTATAGGATGTGTCAGCTCAGACCAGGGGCGTTTAGCGACGTTGTTCGGCTGAAAGGCCTGGACCCAAATTCGATAGTGGTGGGAAATTTTGATATTCCTGTTCGCGATGAGATCCAATTGGAGAAAGAACTTACACATGCGCACCCAGGCGAGTCTCGCGAGGACAACGTTTGAGCTTGTGGAAGCCTGACCTGATGCGGGCCGCACACATCGTCATTCTGATCCTGTTCTTACATGGCTACCCAGATCGGGTGCTTGCTGAAGATCAGGCAATAGAGACCGACAAGCTAGCCATCGAGACCTATATCCCGCCTGTTGCCATCAAGCGAGCAACCCCCAAGTATCCCGCCTCTTACATCGGTAAGGGCACCGAAGGTTGGGTGCGATTCCATATGATGGTCGATCCGCAAGGTAAACCCTACGACATTACCATTACCGACACGTCGGAAGACAAACTGATCGAGCGGGAAGCCCTAAAAGCCATCAGGGCATTCAGGTTTGAACCGGCGATGCTCAATGGTGAGCCTATTGACGCAGGGGTTATGCAACTGATCACTTTCGAGCTGGGTGGTCACCAACCGGGCGCACGCCCATCGTTTATCACATTGTTTAAAAAGTTACGCAAAGCCTTAACCGACAATCGACAGGAGGACGCTCAATACCTGCTCAGCAGGATGGAAAAGCGCGACAGAAACCTCTATGAACAAGCCTTCTTCAACCTGGGGTCCTTCCAATATGCATCACTGTATGGCACTCACCAGGAAGCACTGCACCATCTCTCCAAAGCCGTATTTATGGACCATAACCGCGGGTACATCGATGACGATCTGCTAACGGATCTTCTGATCAGGAAAATGGCCCTGGAGATGAAGCTGCTGAAAGTAGGCGCCGCCAGACAGACCGCTGACACGATCGTCCAGCGCGAGCTGAACGACGGCCAAGCAGAGTCGGTCGCTAAAGTCCGCCAGTTTATCGAAGACTTCGCCAAGTCAGATAAGGTTGCGATCAGCCAGGGACGCATTCCAGACGACTATCACTACTACCACCGATTGGTGAAAAACAACTTTGGCTTTCACGAGGTCGAGGGACGTATCGCAGAAATGCGCATCCACTGTGATCGCGGCTACGTGGGGTTTGCCTACCGGGCAGAGATCCGATTCTCCATCAAACCTGACTGGAGTGACTGCAACCTCATCGTCATTGGAGACCCGGGGGCAAGCTTCAAACTGATTGAAGGCTGACCAAAAAAAACCCGGGGTTTTACCCCCGGGCAAAGAGGATCTAGATAGGCTAGATCCGAGGCTAGGATTGGATCCCATCAGACATGCTTAGACGTGCCAGCCCATAAACTGCATCGCCCGTGCCCATTCGTGGAAGCGGCTGGGTGGGTCATGCACTTCAACCAGCTCCAGCATGCCCCCAGACCTGGGAACCACACGAAGTTTGTAGTCCTTACCTTCTTTGCGAAGGCGATGGGACCGAACTTTCCTGAATTCGTTGTTTTCAAGCTCTTCCATATTCATCACGATCTCCTCGCAATCTCACCGTCATTCAACGTCGCTGACTGTTCGTCGGCTGCATGCTCCGCACTCACCGCTGCGATCAGTGGCAGCAGCAGGCCGCAAAAAATCACCAACGTCACCAATACCAACATCCACAAGGTTGCACTCATCCCCCATAGATCGAAGGCATATCCAACAAAGGGCCCCGTCAACACGAAAGCACCTCTGAAACCAAAACTGGCTAATGAATTAGCCGTCGCTCGAAACTGGCTGGGAACCCGGGCATTTAACGCATCCCGCAAAATCACCAGACCCAAACCGCGTGCGATGAAGAAGGTTGAAGCAGCAACCAAAGCGCCAATCACACCCAGCAGATCCATACCCAGATATCCCAAGGCGGGTGCTAAACCGATGAATACGAGTACCGGTCCAGCCCCAAAGGCACGCTCCACTTTGTGCGCCCAGCGCCCGGCGATGGCTGCCGTTAAAGTCAACGCACCCCAGAGCCAGCCGAAGTGAGCCAGTTCAATCCCTTGCATCTCCCACAACTTCTGCAGCAGCCAAACCGCATAGAACGTCGTAAGGCACCAGACCGACAAGGCCAAAAACACCATTCGAAGCACCGGCGAATGGCTGACCAGATAGCGCATGATCTGCCCCATGTTGGCCACGTGCCCCTGACTGACCAGCCGCTCTCCAGGCGGTTCAACCAAACGCCATGCAAGCAACACAGGGACCCAACCAATGGCCACCTGCAGATAAATCAATTCTTCAAACGACCACACCAGCAATACCGCGGTACACAAGACGCCCGCCAGAGCCTCAGACAATGACCGAACGCCGTAGAGTCTGCCCACGACCTGGCGCTGCTCCTCCTCACCGCGCTCCAGCGCGAGTTCCGTATCGTAGAGCAGCGCCAGGTCGGCACCGGATATCAGCGAGTGGCTCAAACCCAGCAACGCCTCAAACATAGCCAACGTCCAGAACCCATCTGCAAAGAGCAAACAGCTGTGGCCAAGGGCCGCAAAGATCGCTCCAACAACCAAGGTGTTTTTGCGTCCAATGAGGTCAGCCATATACCCACTGGGTACCTCACTGATCAAAACCACAAATCCGAAAAGTGCCTGCAAAGAGAACACCTCCTGCATGGACAGACCTTTGCTTTGAAAGAACGGCACCGCTACCGGGATGATGACCAGCATCACCTGGAAGAATCCCAACAACAGCGTGCGATATACGTTTTTGTCTAATCTGTCTTGATACGTCATGTTCCTATTCCCTTTCCCAGTTTTTGCATCGCACTGATGTGCAACCTGTACCGCTCCTCCTGTCGTTTGTCCTCATGTACGGTCCTGCGGGCCAGCCGAACCCGTTGGACACATTTATCAATGCCCTGAAACGAAAAAACCCTGAAGGCTTTTGGCTCTTCAGGGTCTTTTGCATTCTTTGATTCTTGCAAAACGTTAACCGTCAGAGCCTCCGGGGTCGTGGCCGAAATCTTTTGCCATTTGCTCAATAACATTGGTCGCAATCGGCAGGGACATTTCAGCCACACGCACCCATCCACACAGGGTCGAGGTGACCTGCGCGAAATTCGTGTAGTTGATGTTCTGGTTGCGGTTCATGTGCTTGTTTGAGCCTCTTAGTTTGCGCCTTGTTTGCGCTTAGTGTTCGATTCGAGGGCGCGGATGGTGCGCCTAATCAAACCCGTTGTCAACAGATTCTAGTTTATTCTAGACACTTTTTTGTGAAGTGGTGCTTATTGATCGTTTAATTTGCTAGATATTGGCATCGGCACCGTATCTATCCATGGCTTCTTGAATCAGCTGACGAGCCTCTTCAGCATCCCCCCAACGTTCAACTTCGACCCATTTGTTGTCTTCAAGGTCTTTATAGTGTTCAAAAAAGTGGGAAATCTGGTCCAAGGTAATCTGCGGTAAGTCAGCCACTTCCAAGATAGATTCGTACCGGCGGGTTAGATGTGTTGACGGTACAGCCACTACTTTTTCATCCTGCCCTGCTTCGTCCTGCATGATCAAAACACCGATCGGGCGGCAGTTAATCACTGCGCCAGGTGTGATGGCGCGGGTACTGGCAACCAACACATCGATAGGATCACCATCGTCGGATAGTGTGTGGGGCACAAAACCATAGTTACCGGGATAACGCATGGACGTGTAGAGGAACCGGTCAACAAACAACGCACCGGAGGCTTTGTCCATCTCATACTTGATGGGTTCACCACCTACCGGCACTTCAATCACTACGTTTACATCGTTTGGCGCATCGTTCCCTACTGGAATGGCTTCAATCTGCACTTGCGTTTCCCTTCATTCAGCTTTGATCGGTTGGTCGTCTCATACAATAAGTTTAGCGGATTACGCCGACTGCGCGCCAAAACCGACATCACATCGTGGCTGGTTTAGGGAAAATCAACCAGTGGCCAATAAGTGCACTGGACATGTAGGATAGATTTATCCGGGGAGACGACTACATGACCACACCACCACCCATTTCTGTACAGCTGTACAGTCTGCGCGAGCAGTCCAAGGAGAATTTCGACGACGTTTTGACGAAGCTCGCTCTGCTTGGATATAAAGGCGTAGAGCCATTTTATCTCTTTGGCAAAAACCCGAGACAATTTCGCCAACAGGTAGAAGATCTAGGTATGGTGGTGAGCTCAACCCACTTCCCGTGGATCAATCGCAGCCAAGATTTTGAACAATCTGTGGCTGTCATCAAAGAGCTGGGTTTAACCAGAGCGCCTGGAGGTTTTGCACCGGAAGAATTTCAGGACCAGGATGCTTTAAATCGCACCATCGACGTCACCGCCCATCTGGTAGAACGGCTGGCCAAGTACGATCTAAAACTATTCCTGCACAATCACTATTGGGAATTTGAACCCATCGGTGGCATACCCGGCTATCATCAACTGCAGGATGCAATACCAGACGTTGAATTCGAAATGGACGTTTATTGGGCCGCCAACTTCGGCAAGTCAGATCCGGCTGAAGAAATTCGCCGAGTCGCAAATCGGGTACCGCTGATTCACGCGAAAGATGGCCCACTGACAAAAGATCAGGCTCACGTTCCCGTGGGCGACGGCCAAATCAATTTCCCAGCAATATTTGAAGCCCTTGACCCTGACGTCTTCGAATGGGCTGTGGTCGAATTGGACCGATGTGATTGTGATATGTGGGTCGCTATCGCAAAAAGCTACAAATATCTAACGAGCAACAATCTGGCACAAGGCAATGTCTGAAATACTATACGACTTCGGAACCGGTCGATCCGACCCTAGCACCTTTCCTACCAAGGCGCTGCAGGATGCTGCGGTAAAAGTAATCGCTGAACAGGCAGAAGAGCTCACCATGTATCCTGGCAGCCTTGGACATCCTGGGTTGCGAAAGGCTATGGCAAGCCGCGAAGGCGATCGCGAAGGCGTTCAACTCGATCCAGATCACATCATGCTGACCAATGGTTCCATGCAGGCTGTCACCCTGACTGCAGAGGCGCTGCAAGAAAATCATGGTGACACAGTGCTGGTCGAAGAATTCAGTTATCCCGGCACCCTGGGCGCCTATCGCAGTCTGAAACTCGACATGGTTGGGATCTCTCTGGACGAAGGAGGTATGCGCATTGACCATATGGAGCAAGAGCTGGCGCGACTGGAGTCAGAAGGCCGTCGTCCAAAGTTTATTTACGCCATCAGCACCTACCAGAACCCCACCGGGTTTGTGATGCCCAAAGCCCGGCGGCAAGAGATGATTGCCCTGGCTGCAAAATATGACGTTCCGATTGTCGAAGATAACTGTTATGCCGATGTACACTATGAGGGTGAGGTAGAACCTGCGATCTTCACCTTGGACGACAATCCTAACCATATTTATCTGGGGTCATTGTCGAAAATTCTAGCTCCGGGTTTTCGATTGGGTTACGTCTACGCCCGCCCCCCTATGCTGGAGAAGATTCAAGCGCGTCGACACGACGCAGGCAGTAACTATCTTTCCGCAGCAATCGCTGCTGAATTCTACAAAAACGGGATCGAAGACCATGCCGGGTACGCAAACCCGGTACTCAAACGCAAGCGCGATCTTACCGTTGAGGGTCTTGCCAATGAATTGGATGACATCTGTGCCTGGTCCAATCCAGTTGGTGGTTTGTTCATCTGGGTCCGCGTACCAGATGATGTTGACCGCCCAAAACTGTACGGACTGGCCCAGGAAAACGGGGTGAACTATCTTCCCGGCACCGCGTTTCACTATGCAAACCGGAACAAGCCATATTTGCGACTAGCCTTCGGACATTTAACTGAATCTCAAATTCAGGAAGGTATTCCAATCCTCGCGCGGTGTATTCGGGAGGCACGCACCAGCAACGAGGCTCGAGGTTTTGCGACGCTGTTCGACTAGGGGTTGTTCGATTTAGTCTCGTCGTTAGAGATGTCTGAGCGCGAAGTGCTCAAACCACGCATCCAGGTTGGCGTAACCTCTGTGTATGTCCAACCCACCGAAATTGGCAAAATTAAATCCAGCGAGCAGCGTACAGTCGGCGATGGTTGAGTGTGAGCCCATCACAAACGGGCCGGCGCCAACCAGTTGATCAACATATTCCAGGGAGCCGGGCAGGTTGGTGCGCTCGCTGCGGGCTATCCCCTCATTTGCTGGCAATCCTATGGGTGAGTTTGTGGCGTGGACCAGCCTCACCAGCCTGTTCGTAATGTTCAGTTCAATATACCGCTCACGTGCCCGCACCCGGGCACGCTCAAGCGCTGTAGCGCCAATCATCGTCGGTTCTGGATACAACTCTTCCAGATATTCAACCATTGCCAGGGATTCAGTCAGGATGGTTCCGTCATCCAATTCAAGTACCGGCAGAGTTCCGCGTGGTGAGATAGCCAGGAATTGTGGCTTCTTCTGGTCACCCTGCAGGAAATCGACCAATTCCATTTCCAGATCTGAGATACCTTTTTCTTTGAGGTAAAACAAAACCTTCGCCGGATTCGGGGCTGGCGGGAAGTAATAAAATTTCATTTAGGACTGATTGATACCGCTTGTTCGTGATTCTTACGGATTGGCGCTGGACGTAGTTGCCACTTGGATTTCACTGTCCGGCACTAATTCCGTTTGACGATCCATTTTACCCAGTGTCTTTTTGGCATCTCTTACAATCCACACCACCCAGCCGGCAAAAACGGTACCGACCAGGACCGCAGGTAGTGCATACAAAGCAACAATCCATAACGCGATAAACGGAACCCACCGCGCTAGCAGTCGGGCAAAGCGCCCCGGTCCGTGTTTCACGCCTGGCGAGTAGGCTAAAGATCTAACTCCCAAAAACCACCCATTTGCCACCAGGAATGCCAGGAACAATGGTCGCGGCGCTGGCTTACTGTCCAGTTCCGGATCCATATCTAAGGTCGCATCCGATCCAGGCGTATCAGACGAAAGTGCTGATTCTATCCCCTTCCAGACATGCGTCGCCGTTGGCCGAGCAAGCGTACCCTGCATATTTGCCGCAGACGGGATTGAGCGCCAGCGGTACAGAATGCGTTGTTCTTGCGTAATCGCTAGCACTCCGGGCTGGAAGTACCCCTTAGGATGTTCAACCTTCCATTTGGCACCACGCTGCAGAAACTCAAGATCGCCACGATTCGCATACAGGGTAAGCCAGCCCCTTTCACTGCAAGTACGAGAAATTTCCTGATGCGGATCACCAACATTTTCGAAATTCAATTCCCAATGTTGATGAGCCTGGTCAGCCAGATGCTGAGGCTCACTTGTAATTGCGTAAACTTCCCCTCCAGCCGCTCGAATTTGATCAACAACCCCTTCTGCCATGTAGCCCCGTAACTCGGCGCGACAGGGCGGTCACCAGAACCCTCGGTAAAACAACAAAACAACAAAAGCATGTTGATCGAGTTTTTGATCAAGCCATTTCAATCTGGGACCGGGCGGAGGATCAAGTTCGGCTTGGGGTTTGTCTGCAGCCGACGCTTGAACAGACGCAAGTTGTATGGACCAGTTATCCTCACGTCCGGTCATCCGGAAGGTGTGCTGTTCACAACGATCCCCGCCACAGAGAATCAGACGCAATTCTTCAGCACCGTCCACAGCATCCGGAGGGTCGATGATACCCGTTGCTGTGAACATATCCCCCTGTGCATAGCTGGATTGGTTAAACCAATCTACCGCCGCCCCGACCTGGGATTGCAATCCTTCCGGAATTGTCTCACTGACTTGCACCATGGCATCCCTCACTGAGTTATCGTCGTCTGGCCCACTCAGAATCTAAGGGTGGACTGAACCTGTTCTCACTAATGCCCTTGATTCTACCTGAGAGAGCGCGTGTGGATACAAACAAATTTCCCGACAGTTATGCGCCTGTTATCTGCCCAGATCCACCACCTGGTAGAAGCAAAACGATGTCAGACGAACCGCCTTTGTCCTGAATGGGTAGCACTTACCAAACAACTTCACGTAGCCTGCAAATCCAATATCAACCCCTCCCGCATGGATGCCAGCGCGGTGCGAGGCATAGTTATGGGTTTCGACGAAACCCACGTTGGCTACACGTCCACGCCCGATACACGCTTTATCCCTGACATACGCCATACGCGATAAGAGCCGTCGACCCCGATACTCTTCCAATACGAAACTCTTGTAACCATAGGCATATGGGGACTCAACGGACACCCAAATATCGCGATCATGGGGGGCGTTAGTAAATGACGCCCAGATAAACCCAACCAATTTGTCGCCATCAAACGTCATGGCACACACATCACCCCGGGCCAGCGCAGCTTCGGTAAATTCTCGATCCAGCTGTTTCGGCATATCAAGTGCAGCCTGACGTAGTTCGTCGTCACTCACCACACGGATGTCGAGACCGTCCTCAACTTCCTGCTGTTGCCCCCGGTCCAAAGGAATCACCTGCACCCGGGCAAGAAAAAACCAGCGGTGCAACAGACGCATCAAGGTCGCCCAAAAACCTCGGACCGTTCCCCAACGAGTTGTGGTTTCCTGGAATTTTTCAAAACGGGACATTTTCTTTGGTAATCCCCAACAATGTTATAACGCCGTACTGAACGTCACCTCAATGACGATACGGTAGTCGTTGTGCCAGCGCAAACACTCGCTGTATGCACCTCTACTAGAATAGAATTACCGTAGATTACAATTGTTCCAGATTAGAAATAGCCCGAAGATACCGACACACAACGCTACGCAGAGTTTCTTATGAGTACGATTATCCGACCTCTGGGACACCAGGATCATGAAAAATGGATTGGCCTGTTCGCCGGCTACCAGAATTTTTATCGGGCAAAGATTCCCGATAACATCGTTGAGCACACCTGGCGGCGCATACATGATCCTGATTCCAAAGTGCATGGTCTGGGTGCCGAGGTCGACGGGAAACTGATCGGCTTTACTCACTATCTTTTCCATGATTCAACGTGGAGCGATCGGCCCACCTGCTACCTTGAGGATCTATTTGTTGACTCGACAGCGCGCGGAAGTGACGCAGCCAAAGGTTTGATTAAGGCGGTTGAAGAGGCTGCAAGAGACAACAACGCGTTTCGCGTGTACTGGCATACGCAACAGTACAATGGCAGAGCACGTTCACTCTACGACACCATCACTCCGCCGTCGTCCTTCATCGTCTATCGAATTGGACTGTAATCAGATGGCTGCCCGGATTTTCCAGAACCAGATGCTTAGAGTGACATGCACCTTACTCACGCTCTTTTCTGCTTTTCCGAGTAGCGCGGACGATTCGATCTCCTTCAAAACCTACATGGATGAACGCATGGCCCACCATAGAGTTGCGGGCGCAGCAATCGTGCTGATTGACGAAGGCAAGATCGATCAAGAAATCTATCTGGGCCATGCAAACGCAAACACGCAGGAGACCATTAACGAAGACTCTGTATTCCAGGTCGGATCGGTGTCCAAGCCTGTGGCTGCCTGGGTAGCCATGACGATGGTTGAAGCGGGGCTGTTAGCGCTCGATGAACCGGTTTCAAACTATTTGACTCGCTGGGAGCTGCCACCATCCGAATTCGATCACAATCAAGTGACGCTTCGTCGGTTGTTGTCTCATACCGCGGGTCTGTCTCTGCCTGGGTACCCAGGCTTTGTCGAAGGCACACCACTTCCGACTATCGAGGCTTCACTTGCTGGGGACACAAATGGTCCCGGTGGGGTCTACGTCAGCCAGAAGCCTGGCGATGCTTTTCGTTATTCAGGTGGCGGTTATACCTTAATGCAGTTATTGGTAGAGGAGGTGACCGGTGAGACGTTTAATGCCGTCGCGCATAGAACAGTCATCGGGCCCCTTGGCATGACCAGTTCAAGCTATGTGGCTTACGACGACCTTAGCGCAAGACTGGTCACGGCACACGGACACCGACGAAACCCCATCCCACATCACAACTTTCGCGCTCAGGCAGCGGCTTCATTACATGCTAATGCTCGGGATATCGCGCGCTTCGCAATCGCCAACCTGAACTCAAGCGGAGTGTTGCGGCCTGAAAGTGTGAAGCTGATGCATCAACCCGTCATGGATACAGAGCCTGGAACCGGCATTGGACTGGGTTTTTTCATCACCGGTGATGGTCACATCGTCGGTCACAGCGGGAGCAACTTTGGTTGGAAAGCGAGAATGCAATTCGCCCCCGTCGAGCAACGCGGCATCGTAGTGCTGACAAATTCGGAAAGTGGCGGGGCATTTGGTTACGAGGTAGTGTGCGAATGGGACAAGACCCTGGGCGCGGGCGCGCTGCAAAAGGATTGTGATGCGTTTGCTGAGAATGCCGCCAGCACCGCAGCACTATTCAACTGGATTACCCTGACCTTGTACCTGATTTTCATCATCCTCGCGGGATTCACCGTGCGTATGCTAATGAGAAAAGATCGGACAGTGGGCACACCGATTGGCCCTGTTCGGTGGCTTGTTTCGATTCTACTTGTGGTTTTGGGTGTAGGCTGGGCGTGGTTCTTTTATACAGCCCTGGGGGCTTACCTGATCAGCGGGAGCATACCCGTGTTTGCGACCATCGATTTTCTACCCGATGGATTTCGCGACCTGTCCATCGCGGTTCTTTGCGTGCTCGGGGTGCTCTTTTTACTATCGCTGCTGCAGCCCAGACGGCCCGAGCAGATTAAATCGGGGTTCAACGGTTGAGGCCGCTCAAATCCTCGCGCAAAAAATCCTAGCGCCGCCTCTACAATCTGTTCTTCGTATTAATAGCTTAGTCAAGTCGCAGGGTGTCAACACCTGCTGACCGGGCGTTCATGGCATAATTCGCAGCCGTCGATCACACAACATGAGCACCTATGAGCGCATCGGTTCAGCTGACTTCTCTGCCCGCCTGGAGCGCGATGCTGGACTATTGTTCCCCTGGGGACTTTATTGATTGTTACAGCGTTGAGTGCGATCTAAGTGTTCGAGAAGCAGCGGAAATTATTGTGCAGTTTCCCAGTTGGGTGCAGCTATTGATGTTGCTGAGAGAGGTTGTGACCACACCGTTTGGGTTAAAGAACTCACTTGACGAAGGTGAGGTTTCGATTGGCATATTTCCAATCGAGTCAGAAAGCGATCGTGAAATCCTGGCGGGTTTCGACGACAAGCACCTCAACTTCCGCATCTCTATCGCAGCGGAGGATGGCAAAGTCTTTCTGGCCACTTGGGTCCGACCTCACAATATGGGGGGCAAGCTCTATCTGTCCGTGATTATGCCCTTCCACATATTGATCTGCCGAAACGCACTTGGGCGAATAGCAAACCGATAACGTCACCCTTCTCGACATCGAACTTTCTGACGCCGAGACGCCGCGATGACCAATGCAACCAAGGCGGCACACAGCCCTGGCACGTAGAGTAACAACTTGATCGGGGTTACCAAGATTTTGGTCTCAACAAATTGGAGATGCCCACTCAAAATCATGATCTGGGCAAATCCTTCAGCCAGGTCGACGGGAATACAAATCAGGCTCAGCGGCGCAATAAGACGACCCCAGCGCCCAAGAAACCGATAAGCCATCCCAGCCTGGAAGATTCCGTAGGCAAACGGATACGCCACATCAAGCGTGGCTGTGACAATAACGTGCACGTGCTTTTGCGTTGCGCTCAAATCTGCAACGCCCGCGAGTATGTCCTGTCGCTTGAAGAATTCATCGATAACAAGAAAGTCCCAGGCCCACATAACAATCAGAAATGCGATGCTGAGCGCCAAGTACATCAGCCCACTCCACCACAAAACGGGTGTGCGGCAGACAAACCGCTCCTTAGCGTGGGCCATTTGTGGTGAACCGATCAAATCAGTCATCTCGTTTCAGACCAGGTCCAGCCACCACTTTGATTTTACCGGGCTGAACTTCGACGCCGCTTTCAGTGTAGATCCCCATACTGCGGACTCTCTCGCCGCTGTCAGCGTCGAGAAAGAGAAATCGTTCACCATCCGGGTTGGGACGAAACTCATCACCCCAATGAATCAGAGACAAGATCACCGTGCGCAGCGCGCGACCAGAGTCTGTTAACACATATTCCGTGTGCGCAGTTTCCGAAGCTGGGCGTTTCTCCAAAATCCCCTCTTCCACTAGATGGTTCAGCCGAGCAGATAGAATATTCCTGGCAATACCCAACTCTTCCAAAAATTGGCTGAAGCGGGTCTTGCCGTAAAACGCCTCACGCAAGATCAGCAGCGCCCACCGTTCACCAATTGCATCAAGCGCCTGAGCCATCGAGCAATTCATGCCCTTATACGATTTATATTTCATCTGGTCATTCTATCTAAGGTTGCATAATAAAACTAAAACGAGTTGCATTATGAAACCATATAGTTTTATCATGCAACTCAATCTAAAGCCGGATTACGCAAAATGATCAACTGCACCTGCATTGTTCAAGAGGGACAGCATCCCGATCAGAGTAAAGCCAAACTTCAAAGAACACTGAACCACTTCACCAAAACCGCCTTTGCGGAAGAGGCCCAAATTGCCTGGATTCCGGTCGCCGGCGGCAATGGATTCACCGCGGGTGAGCCATCTACCTCTTCGATTGTCTCCATCACTGCGAATGCACCGCTGACCACTGATCGCCGAGAGTCTCTTCTTCGGGAGCTGGTTGAGATCTGGACAGATGAGGTCCGTTGCAGCGTAGATGAGATCGTTGCGGTTATTGCAGACCCCCAACAGAACTAGAGGACCAGGAGAAAGCCATGCCACTTTATATCTGCAACAGCAAAAAAGACGTCCTCGACGCCGACGCTCGGAGCAAAATCGCTCAAGCCATCACCGACATTCACTGTTCGGTAACCGGCGCTCCACCTTGTTTTGTGCACGCCATGTTCTTTGAAGACGTGCCTGCATTCCCTCTGGAAGACAACGATCTGTAAGTCAGAGGGACAATTCGGAAAGGCCGCTCTAATCAACAGAAAGACGCTATTGCCGAACAGATCCGAACGGCTCTGGCCACGCTTGGAGGCGTCCCATCATCATCAGCGGGCGCTTTGATTAGAGAAACGCCTGCCAGCTGGGTACTTGAAGGTGGCGAAATCATGCCGGAACCAGGCGAAGAGGCCGAATGGTTCGCAGCGCGCGAAGCGTCGCGAATCGCAGAGACTTAGACCTTAGCGTTTGCTGCCACCTCACTACATGAGAGCGACCAAATGTTGACGGAACAAGCATTGCCAAATCACGAAGCCCTGACGATCACCGCACGTTTACTGTTCACGTCATTGTTTTTCTTATCTGGCGTGACTCATTTTACGAACATTCCTTACTATGTCGGGCTCATGCCGGAAACGACCCCATGGCCGGTGTTCTGGGTGCTCGTCACTGGTCTTATTGAACTCGCCGGCGCGGGGATGATTATGTTCAACTGGCGCCCTCGCCTGGGGTCATGGTTACTGGTCATATTCCTGATCCCCGTCACCATCGTCGTACATGGCTATCAGATGATTTTTGCTGAAGGAGAGGCCATGCGAGCGATTCAACAGGCTTCTTTCATCAAAGGGTTTTCTTTGGTTGGTGCAGCGCTCATGTTCTCTCAGCTGGGCGTGGCTCATCCAAGAGATAGCGGTGATGGTTCGTCAAAGCCTAATTGATGGGATGAACAATGCTTAAGAAAACGAGGCTTAACATGCTGATCATCAATCGCTACCTACTGATTCTGGTCGGAGTCACAATCATCTTGATTGGTTTGGCCTACTGCGTAGATCCCAACTTGTTACTCGAGAGATATGGGTTGACTACTTCGAACGTTTCAGAAGACAACGTGTACAGAGGTGCATACGGTGGTCTTTTCCTGACGCTGGGATTTGCGATCACCTATGGGTTTTTCTCCACATCGTTCCGCTACACCTCGACCATGATCGCTGCTTTGTTTATGGGAGGCTTTGCTGCAGGACGTGTGGCAAGTATTGTCAGCCTGGGCATGCCGCATGAGCAGATCGTTGGTCTGTTGATCTTTGAGATCGTGACCACCCTGGCGTTCGCGTGGCTACTGGTCACGCTACCAGAGAAAACACATCTCCAAACATAGCAAAGCTGTTGCCTAATTCAGTGACTTGCCCGTGCTGATGTACGCAGCTAAGCGCTCAAGCTGAGCCAGCTGAACCCGATCAACCGCATCGGCAAGACCAGGCATGCCTTCGGGCAGATATCCTCCCACCGAATATCGATAGTGCAGCTCACTCCCTTCGGGATGATCTTTGAACTGGAAGGTCATACTTCCACTGAGCGCCATAGCCTGCATGGGACCCAGGCCACCGATCAGCGTCAACGATCTACCCGGCTGCACATTGACCACGCGCATATGCTCGACGCTGACGCCACCTTCCACTTCTTCACAAAAGCAGCCACCTGCCCGATCGTCAATGCGAAATGAGGAGGCGGAGCCCCCAAAAGAATGGGATGCATCCCACCATCGGTGGACGTCTTGCATCAGGGCTCGCAGGGCAGCATCGGGTGCCGCCTTTACGACCAAAACATGCTCGGAAATGAATCCCCGCTCATCCACGGCGGTGACCTTGGCAAGCGCCACGGGCACAAAAATTATGTAGCCAATCATCAGAAGCACAAAACGTTTCATACCGAACCAGCCGGGCGACGCCCTTTGAGAAAGTCCCTTAATCTGTCCATCAGGGTATCAAATTTCAGATCCGTGAACTCACCAGCGTCAAGATAGATCCCCTCACACTGTTCACAGCTTTCAAACCAGATGTGCGTTTGTTTAGGGTCAAACGTCTTCTGCATAGCGATCCCACAGGCCGGACACATAATGTCCTCAATTTGATTCAGCGCTCTGCCAACGCCGATGTCTCCGGTATCAAGTACTACTTCCGACATCCATTCCCGGCGCATTTCTCGCAGAACCTCGGGATCGCAAAACAAACCAGCACACTCACAGCAGCGATGCAGGGTAATCTTGCGCCCGTAGGTTTTTACTTCCATTAGTCCGGGACACTTAGGGCATTGCATGTCTAGAAGCTCGTCCCGGGCGTGTAATATCGGTCATGCCAGATACCCATGCCATCCTCGCCTTCAAGAGGCATTCGCCACGTACTCACCTTGGCATCGGATAAAGCCACTCGATAGAGACCGCGGGGTTGATCGATAGTGTTCTGGACGTAGGCTTCTGCTCCCTCTGGGTCAACGTACCTTTGGGCGATTCGTCGATATTGATCACGCCAGACATCGTCTTCACCTATATCGTGTATTAGCTGTGCTTGTCCCTCGACCAAAACCTTCCGATATGGCAGCGGTTGTTCATCGATACACAGCGCAACTCGCGGGTCCGAGCGTAAACAAGCGAACCACTCTGACTTTTCCCTCGGCGTGAAGTAAATCGCGTCGTCCTCATAAATAAACCAGATCGGTGTGACCAGCGGCATGCCACTTGGCCGATTAACGGCAATGCGCATGAGCACACCCGGCTCGGTTAAAAAATTATTGCGCTCTTCCTGTGTGAGTTTTGGCATAGATTATCCGGGGACTGCAACGTTCAACATGTTGCGATAGCCGTAGCGAATTTCCATATGGTCCTTCAACCCCTTGGCCAACAACATATTGTGTGCATCTTTAAGTTTATAGTAAGGGCAGTTCACTATGAGGTGATGTTCGAGATGGTAGTTCACCCCATAAGGCGCAACAAAAGCCCGTTCAATCCAGCTCGCAACAATGGTTCGTGTATTGCGCAAACGATCGTTATCGTCCGGTACCGCAGCATGTTCGCCTATATTGCGCAAACGGGTAATAAAACGGTTCCACGTTAGCGCTGGTACCCACCAGAGTAAGAAATACAAATACCACTCACCTGCCAATGTGAAGCCCAGTAAAAACACCAGATTCAGCATGATGTTCTTGCCAAAACGCCGCCAGCCGTTCTTGAGCGCCTGCATCGGGGTCTCCCCACGGAACGCTTCCTTGAACATCGCGCCATATTGTTTAAACCCGGTCTGTCCGGTCAGATCACGCCAGACCTTGCGCCGCCAGGAGTTCTTTGAAATCGGAAAGGGCGCGGACAAATGCAGATCCGGATCATCTTCCTGTTGGGTATTTGCATGATGCATCAAATGGTATTTACGGTAACCGTAGATCGTGCCGCTGGTGAATGGTCGGCTAAGAATCCACTCTGAAACCCAATCGTTGAGTTTCCGATTCTTGTATAAAGTGAAGTGGGCGCCGTCATGGGACAACACCCCCAATCCAAGCTGACGTGCTCCAATAATGAACACACCCAAGAGAATCGTCAGCGGGTTTGTCCACAGAGTGACCGAGACCCAGGTTAAAAGAATTACGCCCCAGCAATGAATAATCGCCCAGGTGGCACGCCAGGCTGATAGCTCGCGCAGATAAGCGATTTCGGCTTCGGAAAAAAAATCTCTGGGGCGTTGCAAGGTAGCCATCACACTATTTTAGCGCTCTACAGGCCCTCCCTCTAGCATGAAAAAACAGATATTTATCATACGCTTACAACTTGCCCACAGAGATGGCCCTGCCGGTGCAGGAAAAGCTTGAGCAAATCGGTATACTCGCTCGGTTATGGACGAGCAAACAGATTTAGAGTACCCCTACGCGGAACACCCCGCCCCAGGCACCACAATTGAACTTGCGGAAGGGGTTCGCTGGCTGACAATGCCGATGCCCGGTTCTCTCAGCCACATCAATCTCTACCTGCTGGAAGACCACGATGGATGGTACGTCGTGGATACTGGACTGAGCCTGCCAAACGTGGAAGAGGTCTGGCGTGAAGTTTTTGCCTCGCAACTTGGGGGCAAAAAAATCAAAGGGGTCATCTGTACCCACATGCACCCCGATCATATTGGCCAATCCGCCATGATCACCGAGACGTTCCAATGCCCACTGTACATGACCAGGGCAGAGTACTACCAAGCACGGGCTTTCTCGAACAACAGCGGTGGCAGTCATCACTCCAGCTGGATCGGCGCAAATTTTTATACCCAGGCCGGTATGCCAGCAGACTACCTGGAGCAACTGGCGAAAATGTGGGAAGCCCGCTCTTCAGAGGGTATGTCTATGCCGACCATGCCATCCGGCTATGAACGTTTAGTGGATGGCCAGATCATCACCATTGGGAACCACGATTGGCAGGTCGTGGTGGGATCCGGGCATTCGCCAGAACATGCATGCCTGTACTGTGCGGCCTTGAAGATCATGATCTCCGGCGATCAGATCCTGCCAATCATTACCTCCAACGTCAGCGTACATCCCACAGAACCTAACGCTAACCCACTAAAAGATTGGATGGAGTCCCACGACAAGTTTTTGAACACGCCAGATGACACCTTTATCCTGCCCGCGCACAATCTGCCGTTTTATGGTGTAAGAAATCGATTGAGGGACCTGATCAGTCATCACGATGATCGCATGCTGGCCATCGAAGAGGCGTGTGTGGAACCAAAAACGGCAAAAGAGCTGTTGCCAGTTCTGTTTGCAAGAGAGCTGGACCCGAGACAAATGATGATGGCTCTGGGTGAAGCTATCGCACACGTGCATCTGCTGATACATAGAAATCGCCTGGAGCGCAGGCTGCACGAAGATGGCATCCTCAGATTTCTGTCCATCGATCCTGATTTGTCACGACGCGCCCACCCCGACCAGCATGATGCACCCAGTGACGGCCCGGTGATGGTCTAAGTGACCGCAACAAAACAAGAACCAGATCCACCCAATGAACCTGATCTCGGGCAGCGTATTGCAGGGATCACCTATCGGTCGCTACGCTGGGGTCGAGATCACGTTCCGCCGGGTATTCGTACGATCATAGGTCTACTGTTTATGGTCGGCGGCGTGTTTGGCTTCTTACCCATCCTGGGGTTCTGGATGTTCCCGCTGGGTGTTGCCTTTGTGGCACTTGATATCCCCTTGGCGAGACATCGTATCGACCGCTGGATGGAAAGCCTCAAAGCCAAGGCAGATGGGCATCACCCTCCTGATCAATAACCACTCTAGAACGATATGCTGAAAAAATTACTGATTGCCTGTGCTGTACTGATTACATTGATCTTCGCTGGCGGGTTCTGGCTTTACCAACAGCTGGGATTGTCTGGCAGCTTACAGGCCAATGTTGCTGTCGCAACGGGGATGAGCGCCAAACTCGCCTGTTCTGGATATCATCTGTCAAAGATTCCAAAACAGGGCCTGTTCGAAGACATAGATTCTTACACGCCCATCTCGTCTGTCTTGCAGCTGGGATTCCGCGACAACGGAGTCACCCATGCAACCCTGCTAAGCACAGCGATAAAGACCGCCACCTATCGACCAGGACTAGGGTGCACCTTGAATATCGGAGACACCTCACACCTGGACGAACTTACGATGCCAGATGTGACTGCTGGCACCGAGGTATGGCCCATCGGTAATGAGGTTCAAGACTTTGATTCTCAAATCACAGAATTGCTGAAAGACATCATGCAGGCGGACAACAGCGCCGGACTGAAAACCCGTGCCTTGCTGGTGGTTCAAGAAGGCAGGATTGTCGGAGAACAATACGCCCCGGGCTTCGACCACAAATCGCAACTGTTAGGTTGGTCAATGGGCAAAAGCATCACGGCCATGATGTTGGGGCGGCTGTATACCCAGGGACAACTGGACGTCACCGAGGACCACTTGTTTGAAGCGTGGCAGGACGACGAACGTCAGACGATTACCATCGAGAATCTGCTGCAGATGAGCAGCGGGCTGGATTTCGATGAAACCTATGCGCCTGGCAGTGATGCCACGCAAATGTTGTTCGACGCCTACTCAGCCCCTGCGGTGGCCATGGGCAGTCAATTAGCGCACGTACCAGGGTCCCATTTCTACTATTCCTCCGGAACCACCAATCTGTTGGCGCAGTATATGGCAGATAAACTGGGCGGCCCCCAGGCGTTGTTGGATTTTTTGCATCGTGAGTTCTATGCGCCACTCAACCTCGCAGATACCACGTTCGAGGTTGATCCCAGTGGTATCCTCGTGGCCAGCTCATATATTTATTCCAGCGCCAGAGATTGGGCCAAACTTGGACTGCTGATGTTGAACGAAGGTCGCCACAACGGATCGCAGCTGATCGATTCAAATTGGATCGAGCAGAGCACATCGCCCAACACCAGCGACAACGATCCTCGATACGGTTACCAGTTCTGGTTGAACAGCGGGGCAGATGAGTTGCGGTGGTCCGAACTTCCTGAAGACGCCTACGCCATGAGTGGTAATCGCGCACAAACCGTCATGATGATTCCATCCACCAACACCGTGTTGGTGAGACTTGGGTGGTCTTCAGGCAGATATCCCATGCCAAAAAACTTTCGACGTATTTTGGATCAACTGGGGGCCGGCGAATAACCCGGACGTTTTAGGCCACGCTATTCAACGCCGCCTCTTGCATTCGAGCTACTGAGACCTCCAGCCGCTTCAGGGCATTGTCAGACAACCCCCAATTCTGGCCGTAGAGCGCAGGTTTCAACGAGGCGGCAAGATCCCAGTACGCCAGGCTATGCACACCTCTGGACAGCCGCACCGTCATTTTCTCAAAATACCGCTGGGTAAAAAGGTGCATGGCCTGCTCTCCCCACATCCAGGCAAGCTCCATACGTGTATTGGCGACATCCGCCAGTTGCGGGCCTACACAGGCATCGCTCCAATCCACCACGCCCATCAGTTGCTTGCGTTTGAACAGTACATTGCCAGGCCATAGGTCGCCGTGTAGAAGCATCGTATTTTCAATCTTGCCGCGCTCGCGGCTTACAACTTCCACCACATCACCGAGGCGCTCTACCGCTGCAGCCTGGCGCAGCTGTCGATTCAACACCGTCGTGTACTTAGGCAGCCCGTGCATGGGCGGCTGGCTATGGATCTGGGCCAACACATCAGCCATTTGGTGAGCATAAGTCTGAATATCTTGAGGTCGCCCAACGGTACCGCCCGAAATCCAATCCAGGAGCATACAGCAACCCTGGTCTGGTCGAGCCTTCACCCCGTAACATCGAGGTACAGATAAACCAGCTTTGGCCAACCGATTAAGGACCATGCTCTCGCGCAGACAAAGATTGACGGGGACATCCAACATCCTCAACACGGCGCGTTGAGTGCCACGAGAAGTTTCAAATACGACCCCGTATATACTGGCTGTGGTGCCTGTACCAAGATCCACCACTTCCCGCACCTTGGTTTCGGACGCCCATTCGCGAAGCCACGTCCGCGCTAATTTGAAATGTGCGTTGGTCATGCCTTGATTAAATCACCATCACACTGCACAGTCTCGCCTAACAACGTAAAAATTTGGGCGATATCCAGACATGACTGACCTAGCTTTTGCCAGCGCAACAGAGATCGCGCAAAAGATAAGAAACAAAGAGGTATCCTGTGTAGAGGTACTGCAAATGTACCTGGAGCGCATCGATCAGTACAACAAGGATCTCAACGCGATCGTTGTGGATCTGCGCGAACAGGCGCTGGCTCAGGCTGAACAGATGGATGCAGCCGTCGCAGCGGGGGACGCTGTGGGACCGCTGCACGGCGTACCAATGACGGTCAAAGAGTCCTATAACGTTGCGGGCACACCCACCACGTGGGGTAACCCCGAATGGAAGGACAATGTCACCGATGAAGACGCCGAATCGCTAAAAAAACTCAAAGCAGCCGGCGTAAATATCTTTGGCAAAACCAATGTGCCTTTGGCTTTGGCGGATTTTCAAAGCTACAACGACGTCTATGGCACGACCAACAACCCTTATGATCTGGGGCGTACACCTGGCGGTTCCTCAGGCGGTTCCGCAGCGGCATTGGCCGCAGGACTGACCGGTTTGGAAACCGGCTCCGATATTGGTGGATCAATCAGAAACCCCGCCCACTTCTGTGGCGTATTCGGCCACAAGCCAACCTATAACCTGTTGTGGATGAGAGGGCACGCGCCACCGGGGGATGTACGCAGCAGCTCGGATATCTCTGTGATCGGTCCTATGGCACGTTCTGCCGCGGATCTGGCCACCGCCATGGAACAGATGGCCGGTCCTGATGAGATTATGGCCCGGGGCTTCCAACTCAATTTACCGACCTGGTCAGGCCGAAACTTATCCGATTTGAAAGTTGCCGTCTGGCGCAACGACGAAATGGCACCCGTGGCACAGGAGGTTGAGGCTCGAGTGGACAACGTAGCGCGCGCACTGGCTGATGCCGGTGCGAGCATCAACGATACAGCGCGACCGGAATTTGCCGCTGACCACAGCCACGAAACCTATCAAAACCTGCTCCAAGCCACTATGGCCATGAGAATGCCGGAGGAGGAATATGAAGGGCTGAAAAAATATGTCGATAAGCTCGACCCCAACGACAATAGTCAGGGCGCACGTGTTCTGCGTGCCCAGATCTCAAGCTTTAAGGACTGGGGTGCTGCCAATGAACTGCGTCATAAGCTCCGGTGGCACTGGCACGAATTCTTCAAGGATGTAGACGTACTGATCACCCCAATCATGGCCACCGCCGCCTTTGAGCATGACCATCGCAAATTCGGGGAACGCACGCTGATGATCGACAATCAGGAACGTCCTTATTTCGAACAGGTGTTCTGGGCAGGGCTGACGGGTGTGGCCTATTTGCCCAGCACCGTTATTCCGACTGGATTGAATGATGCTGGACTACCGATTGGTATTCAGATCGTAGGTGCAGAGTACATGGATATGGTGACCATCGGGGTGGCCCATGAACTTGAAAAAATGGGGTTTGATTTCACTCCACCGCCAAACTTCGCTGCCTAACCGCAAAATAACGAGAGCCAGCCAGCATGACCACTGCGATCGCGCACCCTAATATCGCGTTGGTGAAGTATTGGGGGAAACAGGACAAGCCGGGCAACGTACCAGCAACACCTAACCTTTCCATTACGTTGTCCAATCTGACAACCACAACCACTATCCAGACTTTGGATAGCAACGCCGGTCAAGATGAAATATTCCCGAACGGTGTGCATGTGGATGATCAGAAAATCGCCCAATTTCTAAGCGCTTTTCGAAGTTCGTTTAATTTTGAACCCGTAAAAATCAGCAGCGATAATAACTTCCCAACCGGCGCTGGACTGGCTTCATCTGCCAGCGGTTTTGCGGCGTTGGTGGTCGCTTTAAACGAACATTTCAAACTGACGCTGGACCGAGAGATGCTCTCGGAATGGGCCCGATTGGGATCAGCCTCAGCGGCCAGATCTTTGTTTGGTGGATATGTCGCGCTGGTCCCACCCCTGTGGCAGGCCCAGCCGCTCGCCTCGGAAAGTCATTGGCCACTGCAGGTTGTAGTCGGCATTTCGAGCCAGGCGACCAAGGCCGTCTCAAGTACACAAGGCATGAACCTGTCCAGAGCATCATCACCCTACTACAGCAGCTGGGTGCGTGATGCGGGAGACGACTTTGCCGAAGCAACAGATGCAATCAACGCCCGAGATTTTGCAAAGCTTGCGCATATTGCGGAACTCAGCTGCTTGAAAATGCATAGCGTGATGCTCACCACTACCCCCACACTGAGCTATTGGAACAGCACAACCCTGACCGCCATGGATGCCATCCGAGAATTGCGAGCACAGGGAACCGAGGTATTCTTTACCGTCGATGCGGGCCCACAGATAAAAGCCGTCTGCAACCCGGAACACACCGAGACCGTGGAAAAAGTACTGGCAGAGTTACCTGGCATGCTCAGTACGGTGGTTTGCGATCTGGGTCCGGGCGCACAGATTCAAGCATGATCGTCAGCGCACCAGGGAAGCTCGTTATGTGGGGGGAGTACGCTGTGCTTGAAGGCGCGCCGGCCGCTGTGGTTGCACTCAATCGATTTGCCCAGGTTCAGCTGACCATGACCAGCAATGCTGCAGGTTGGCGCGTTTCGTCGGAAGGTTTCGCCAGCCCCGCATTACACACATACTCACCCAAGCCAATCAACCTGCCGTGCGCTCATATGTTGAACAGTGTCCTGGAAGCCTGGCAGATTCAAGACTACCCCAAACCTTTTTCAATCCACACCGACACTTCCAGCTTCCATGACGCAGGTATTAAACTGGGTATTGGATCATCCGCGGCGGTTTGTTGTGCTACTTACCTGGGGATGGCCCAAATGCTAGGGAAGAAGCCACAGCTGTCTCAGGCCATTAAGATTCACCAAGCGTTCCAGGGAGGTCGGGGTAGCGGGCTTGATGTTGCCGCCAGCTGGCATGGTGGCATGATTCGTTTTCAAGACGGCATCGCCACTGGGTCTGCCTGGAACAAGGCGCTTGCCTGGATGCCAGTATGGACCGGCGTCAGCGCCAGCACTTTTGACCACCTTGGGGTATTCAAGAATTGGTTGGAGAAAAAGCAAACTCGAGCGCTCACCACTCTGGCTGATTGCAGCGTATCCCTATTCGATGAGCTAAATTTCGAAAACCTGCACGCTTACATAGACGCGTTGAACCAACTAGATCAAGAGGCTGGAATAGGTATTTATTCCCGGTCACATCAAACGCTCGCTCAAATCGCAGACGAATTTGGCTTACTATACAAACCTTGTGGCGCTGGAGGCGGCGATTTGGGCATAGCCATAGCCCAGGGCTCGGTTCCAGCTGAGTTTGTCACACGTGTCCACCAATCAGGTTTTGCAACCCCGGCACTGGAGATTTCGCAACATGGCGTCAGAGTCCACTAAGTCATCGCGCATCGCCAACTTTTTCAAGATGACCGTGCCTGAGCGCATCAGCGCACTTTCAGATAATGGCTTGTTGTCCCAGACAGACGTTCATGCGCTGAATTCTGCCAACCACCAACTGCAGTTAAGCGTCGCCGACAAGATGATCGAAAATGTGGTTGGCGTATTCGGCCTGCCTATGGGGGTGGCGCTGAATTTCCTGATCAACAACAAAGATTATGTGGTCCCGCTGGTTGTTGAAGAACCCTCCATCGTGGCCGGATTATCCGGCGCTGCCCGCATGGCCAGGCTGGGAGGGGGATTTACAGCCACCAGTACAGAACCCATTCTCATCGGGCAGGTACAGGCGGTAATGGCTGACGATCCCGAGCCAGCTATGCAGGCTTTGCTCGACAACAAAGCCGATATTCTCGCGCTGGCCAACAGCTTACACCCGAAGATGGTGGCTCGCGGGGGTGGCGCCGTCGATATCGAGGTATTTCGTCACAAGGCAGAAGAAGATGGCCGCGAAATGGTGGTGATGCATTTGTTGGTCGACACGCGAGATGCCATGGGCGCAAACATGGTGAATTCCATGTGTGAAGGCGTGGCTTCCCTGGTTGAAACCCTAACGGGTGGGCAGGTCTTTCTCAGGATATTGTCCAATTTGACCGACCGCGCGATGGTTAAGGCCACCGTTCAAATTCCCACCGCAAATCTTGAGGGGAAGGGCTATACGGGTGAACAAGTTCGTGACGGTATTATTCTGGCGAATGATCTGGCGCTGGCGGATCCGTATCGGGCAGCCACTCACAACAAAGGCATCATGAACGGCGTCGATGCGGTTGCCATCGCCACTGGCAATGATTGGCGTGCCATCGAAGCCGCTGCCCACGCCTATGCGGCAAACACCGGTCGCTACAAAGCTCTGACTCGCTGGTACAAACATCAATCCGGAGACCTGGTTGGGGAAATCAGCATTCCTATGAAGGTGGGCACGGTGGGCGGCTCGCTGGAGAGCAATCCAAGTGTTCGTATTAATCATCGACTGTTAGGTTCACCGGATGCAAAAGAGTTAGCGGGAATTATGGGCACCATAGGTCTTGCCCAGAACTTCGCAGCGTTGCGCGCGCTGTCAACCAACGGCATACAACAGAACCACATGACCTTGCATGCCCGGAGCGTTACCAGCACCGCTGGTGTTCCAGAAGATCTCTTCGAACAAGTGGTCGAAGGGCTCATCGAGTCTGGAGAAATAAAAGTCTGGAAAGCACAGGAGCTGATGAAAAAGCTGCTTCGCACGCCAGATCAGCCCCTGACGGCAGAGCGACATTCGGCCAGTGGCAAGATCATTCTGCTCGGGGAACACGCAGTGGTTTACGGTAGACCGGCCATCGCTTTACCCATCCCTCTGGCTGTTGAAGCAAGCGTGCAGAAAGATGTCAGCGACGGCGTCAACATTGTCATTCCTCGGTGGGGTCTAGAACAGCAGGTGCACGAAGCGACGCAAGGATTTGGAGGCATCCTCGCTGAAGTGTTCGCTCAACTGGAGCTTTTGAACACAGATATGCTCATCGAGGTGTTTCCGCATGTACCGCGAGCGCAAGGGCTCGGCGGCTCCTCTGCCCTTGCCGTTGCAATCTTGAGGGCTGTTAATCACAGCTACGATCTTGCTCTGACCGATCATCAGATCAATGACTTTGCCTTCCAATGTGAAAAAGCAGCACATGGCACACCATCTGGTGTCGACAATACGGTTGCGACCTTTGGGGCTCCGTTGTGGTACCAACGCATAAACGAACAGCCAACTTTTGAAAGCCTGAAGCTCGGTCAGGAATTGAACCTGGTGGTCGGGATGTCAGGACAGGAGAGCTTAACCGCTGAAACTGTTGGCCAGGTGCGCAATGCCTGGAAACAAGCGCCCCAACGATACGAAGGTATCTTTGACCAGATCGCTGTATTTACCAACACCGCACGAGAGGCCCTGGCTGGAGGGCAACTTGCAGAAGTCGGAGAGCTGATGAACTTGTGCCACGGCTATTTAAACGCCCTGCAACTGTCAACGCCAGGCCTGGAAGAGCTTATTCATATCGCACGTAAACAAGGCGCTTATGGCGCTAAGCTCACCGGTGGTGGGGGTGGCGGCTCTATGATCTCTCTGGCAGAAAACCTCGAAAGCGCAAAGTCAATCAGCGACGCCATGGGCGCCGCTGGCTACGAAGCAATTGTGGTGAATGTCCCGGCTTAGCCCGCGCTGAAGCAAGCGCGCTTGCTCACCGAGCCGTACCACCGATCCAGATTGGCCAGCTCCGGCAAATCCACGACCTTAACCTGACGAGCAAAATCCAATGCGACAACTAAAGTGATGTCCGCAATGGAAAAGCCATCACCTGCTACATACTCATTTTGGGCAAGTTGGGTATCAAACATGTTTAGTGCCTTGGGTGCTTTCTCAGCGCAGACCTGCCCCCACTCTGCCACGCAGGTTTCTCTGTCCTTAAAAAATCCGGTGATATTGCGAAAAGCACCGGCCACTTCAGCCATGAAATTCAGCTCAACACGGCGTTGCCACATTTCGATAGTGGCCATCTCTAAAGGCGTTGTACCAAGTAGATTAGGCTCCGGATTAAGTCCTTCAAGGTAACGACAGATCGCAACCGTTTCAGCAATGAAGGTACCATCATCCAGCTCCAGTACAGGCACTCTTCCGCCTGGATTTTTTGCCAGGTATTCTGGTGTTAGATTTTCACCACCGCGAATATCGACGGGTATTCGCTCCATCTCGATCCCTTTCTCGGCCATAAATACCTGAACACGGCGTGCATTTGGGCTCGGTGATTCGTGTAATTTCAAGGTCCTCTCCTTCCATTCAATGAGTCGAATGGGGAGCAGTGTACGTCAGAAACTATCCGACTGGCTATTTGTGCTAGAGCCTGGTCAGTCTTCCAGCTTGATATGGCTGGTATCAGGTGCGTCCGGGACGGGGTCTGGATCCGGCGAGCCCATGTCGGCCCCTACGTCGGCTAAATCAAAGTCCGCATCGATCTCAAGAAATTCTTCATCTGCTTCAGCCTGGCCCAGCGTTGCGCCAGGTTCCGCCAGGGACAGATGATCCACGCTTGGGCCTTGGCTAACAGGCTCGTCTGAGTCGGTGACAAAAACGGCTCCTGCGACTTTCAGGTGGTCTGTATCGATGTCGGCCGGAACAAATTCTGTCCGTTCCGACGCGCTCAGTATGTCTGCACCAACTGGCAGCGCTGCCAATTCAGCCGTATCGGATTCTTGCGCGGGGGCTTTTGACGGGGGCACGGAGCCAGGTTGTGGCGGCGAACCCATCGGTTCGAGGGGTTGGACCTGCAGCTTCGCACCTGCCTTTTCAAACGCCGTCAAGTAACGTGCTTTCATCGACTCGTCAGCAGCTTTTTTGACCACCACGGGCTTGCCGGAAAAGAGCACGTCCATGCGCTCATCATCAAGCTTCAGCAAGGTCATGAGGCGTTTTCGCACCACTGCTTGGTGCTGCCCATCCAGCACTTCGCCCGCGTAGATAAGTTTGTAAGTCGACATACCTTCAGCCTATCACTGTTCTACCGGATGTCACCACGCGATTGATCTCAAAACAGGAAAAAGCGACACTCCCAGGCTGACATGAGCAATTCCGGGGGTAAATGATGGGGACTCAGGCAAACGTTGTGGTACTGCCACAAGCGACCGCAGAGCTGCGAATCGAAAATTTAACCTTACCTGATCCAGGACCAACGCAGGTTGTGGTCAAACAATACGCTTCCGGAATTTGTCATTCCCAGCTACACCAGATGCACAGGGCTCGAAATACCAATGTGGTGCTCGGACACGAATCCACCGGTATCGTCGAGAAAGCGGGCTCAGAGGTCACCCATGTTCGTGAAGGAGACACCGTGATGGTCACCTGGGTTCCCCGCAATGCCGCGGCAGCTGATGTGGCACCCATCACAGCCCAGATCGAGACCAGCGATGGCATCGCCATATCAGAAAATGTTTTCACCTGGGCTGACCACACCATTTGTGATCAGCAGTACGTAGTTAAGGTAGACCCGAACATAAAGAAAGATGTGACCGCTATTATCGGCTGTGCCGTCATGACCGGTGCTGGTGCTGTGATCAATACAGCCAATGTGCAGGCGGGACAGAGTGTTGCGATTTTTGGTGTCGGTGGGGTTGGCTTGTCAGCCGTGGTCGGTGCAAAGATGGCTGGTGCAGATCCGATCATCGCCATCGATCTGGACGACACCAAACTGGAATTTGCCAAAGCCTTTGGAGCGACCCATGTGATCAACGCAAGCCATACGGATCCAGTCGAAGCCATTCACGAAATGACCCAGCGTCCAGACCAATTCACGATTTTCAAACAATCCGTATCGGGTGTTGATTTTGCTTTTGACTGCATCGGGATACGTCAAACGATGGAACAGATAATTCCGGCGTGCCGCAGCGGACACTTCGGGGTATGTGATGGCGGCACGGGTGTACTGGTCGGCGTGCCGACCACCCCTGTGGAACTGAACGCCATCGATGTGCTGGTCAACGAAAAGCACTTTATTGGTAGCATCGGCGGCTCCTGTGCCCCGGACCGAGATTTCCCCAGATTTCTAGAGTGGCACGACAACGGCCAACTGGATCTGGAGGCGATGATCACCGAACGCTACACCATCGATCAAATTAACGAGGCCACCGACGCGCTGCAAAGTGGCAACATCCAAGGACGTGCCATTCTGGAGTTTTAGTGCCCCGCCAGTTGATCGTCTCTGATATTACTCGCCCCCAACCCAGCAGCTATTTCAGCAAATCCAACGAGGGGTTTATGAACTGGGAGACTGCGATATGGCGATTCGCGGCTGAGCGCAGTTATTGGGTGGCCACCCAGGGTGATACACCGCACAGTATGCCTGTGTGGGGAATTTGGCAGGATTGCGCCTTCCGGTTCAGCACCCACCCACGAAGCCGCAAGTCAAAAAACCTCCGGGCACATCCGGAAGCGATGGTTCATCTGGGCGATACGGAAGCAGTGCTTGCCTTGCATTGTCGTGCTTATGAGATTTCAGATGAGCGGGAATTGCAGGCTTTTGTTAACGACTACAATCCAAAGTATCGGTGGAATTTCACAGTACAGGATGTACAACAAGGTACGTTTGCTCTAACCCCGTACAAAGCCTTCGCCTGGGCGGCGGGCGAGGGTGATGCTTTCCACAACACAGGAACTCGATGGACTCTGACCTTGGACGAATCAGATGAGTGACCACGTCAGTCATTTTCTTGAGAACGGCCACATACAGACCGCCTACAACGAAATCGGCGACAACGACACCATCCCCCTGGTTCTAATCCACGGGTTCACAGGCTCAAAACTGGATTTTGCCAATCAGCTGAACTGGTTTGCACAAGACCGGCGCGTCATCGCCCTGGATCAACGTGGCCACGGCGAATCTACCAATCAAGGGCCTTATGACTTTTACGGTCTGGTGCACGACCTGTTCGGATTCCTTGATCAAATGGACATCAAACAATGCCACCTGCTGGGTCATTCAATGGGTGGCATGGTGGCAATGCGCGCGCTGTTGGCAGAACCACACCGGTTCGCCAGTGCAATCCTCATGGATACCGCTGCAGAACCGTTAACATTGTTTCCAGACAAGATTCGCGAACAGCTTAACGAAATCGTTATCGAGAAGGGCTGTGAAGCTCTACTGGAGGGCATGCGTAACCAGACACAGAACGAGGCCGTAAAACGCAGCATGGATTATCTGGGCGAAGCCGAACACTGGCGTCGCATACGCGTAAAATTAGAACAGATGGACCCACAGGCATTTGTCGAGCTTGGCGCCTGCCTGGGCAAAGCACCACCGGTGCTGGAAAGCCTTAAAACACTATCTCTTCCCGTCACCGTTGTTGTTGGCGAAGAGGATACACCGTTCCTTAAGCCCAGCGAGCTAATGGCGGCGGCGCTACCACTTGGGCGACTTGTGACTATCCCCGACGCCGCACACAGTCCCCAATACGAAAATCCACAGGCCTGGCGAGCGGTGATCGAGGCGCATCTGACGCAGTCGCCTTAGAGACACCGATAAGCTGACTGAAGAATATTAAAGCCGCGTGGATCACCTAACACGCTGTCCTGCATCTTGTTCATGACGTATGAGCAACATAGATGTGCGTCTTGATCGACCACAATGGTGGATCCGCCCCAGCCGCCCCAATATCCAATATGTTCATTTGGCCCCATCGGCAAATAAGAGCTGGACAGTCCATAACCCATGCCAAAGACAATTGGCACCCCCAGCACGTGGTCGTCACCGTCCGTCTGCTTATCAAAAATTCTTGCTGCGCCTTCTGCCGACATCAAATCCACACCAAACGCGGATCCGCCATTCGCCATAGGGGTTTGCGCTCGCACTACCGAACGAGCATTCCCATGGCCGTTTGCAGCTGGGATCTCCGCCTTACGCCAACCAGGCGTGCTGGATGCACTGGCGTCTATGGCTGGGTTTTTGAAAGTTCGCACCAGGATGCTGTCTTTGGCTGCACCAGTGCCACCGGGAGGTGCAGCAGGGGGAATCAGTTCCCCGATACGATCAAAATGTTCTTCGCCGGTACCTATGTGGAAATCTGCATTTAGCGGTACGGCTATTTCCTCAGCAAAAAACTGACCTATGCTCTTACCGGTAATCCTGCGGACCACCTCACCAATCAAATGGCCCTGAGTCAGTGCGTGATAACCGCTTGCAGTGCCCGGTTCCCACCAGGGGGCTTGAGCTGCCAGAGCCTCAACCACGCGCTCCCAATCGTAAAAGGCTTCGCCTTGCATAGGCTCGTCCATGCCCGAAAGTCCCGCGCTGTGGCTCATAAAATGTCGCACTTCAACACTTTCTTTGCCGTTTTGGGCAAATTCTGGCCAATACTTGGAAACCGGTGCATACAGGTCTAACTGACCTCGATCCGCAAGCAGCAGGGCGCATTGAGCCGCCATTGTTTTGGTTGTCGAATAGACATTTACAATGGTGTTTTCTTCCCAGGGTTTGGTCTTAGCCCGATCAGCAAAGCCGCCCCAGATATCCACAACCATTTCCCCTTCGACAGAAAGAGCAACGCTGGCACCAACATCCCCTTCTGCAAAATTCTTCTCAAACTGCTCTTGAACAGCTGCAAACTTTTCATCACACCGACCATGTATCTGGGTCATCTAAGACTCTCTTGCTTCTTGTTTAATGGTTAATTTATCTATTTGTTAAGTGGTTTCATTTTTTTCTAAGCTGCCACTGGAGCAGTGTAAATTCA
The DNA here is from genome assembly GCA_039028095.1 of Pseudomonadota bacterium. Taxonomy (GTDB): domain Bacteria; phylum Pseudomonadota; class Gammaproteobacteria; order Pseudomonadales; family Azotimanducaceae; genus UBA4421. The sequence goes on along the minus strand of JBCCIU010000003.1, from coordinate 187,953 downwards.
GGATCTGCATCCGTGTGGTGTTCAAAAACACCGCTCACCTGGCTGCCGATGATAACTTCCTGATGAGGATCCCCCAACAGGTTACCCACCATCCGCACAGACCCCGCATCGGGCAACTCAACCAACACAACGATATACGGACCTTGGTCTTTCAAAGCCGGGTGGACCGGATGCCAGACTCTCTCGTAGCTGTAGATGGTGCCTTCAGGCGCAACTTCGACAAAGCTTATGTCATCACTTAAGCAGCGATGGCAGATCCATTCCGGACCCCATTGATACCCTCCGCAGTTGTCACATTGCTGCACCTTCAGCACGTCATGATTAAGGCCTTCCCAATAGGGCTGGTCTAAGGGGACCGCCTTGGGCTGTGGCAAGCCCGGGTTTAGGTACGCTGTAGTCATGTTTTTCCTCCGCTACCGCTGAAACTCAAACCGTCGCGCCACTGCCAAAGATACAACAGCTGACGGGCGTGACCATAGGACCTGAAATGACCATGGAAACATCCGCGTCGGGTACCTGGCTCGTCGATTGCCCGCGTATCTGGCGCACGGCTTCGATATTCAAACCCAGTCCGTGCATATAACACTCAGCCAGATTGCCACCACTGGTGTTCAGCGGCAGATCACCACCCGGTGCCAGGAAGCGCTCCTTCACAAAGAACTCGTTACATTCATCCGGCGCACAAAAACCATGCTCCACCAGGCTCATAAGTACACCACCCGTAAAATTCTCATAACTCTGAAGCACGTCTACATCCTGCGGGCGCACCTGCGCCATCTCGTAAAGTCTGGGTGCCAAGGTCTTGAAGGTCGAAGTCGCATAATCCGGTGTGTTATGGACCGAAGCACCGGCTCTAAAGTGTGAGCCCCCCACCGCCCCCAACACATAGGTCGGTGTCTGTGCCATATCCTGCGCACGTTCCGCTGACACCAGGACCATGGCTGCAGCACCGTCGTTTTCCAAGCAACAGTCATACAGGTGAAACGGCTCTACAATCCAGCGGGATTCGTCATAGGTTGCCTCGTCCAGAGGCCTACCATGCATCACCGCCCTGGGATTACTCTGAGCATGGTGATAACAAGCCAGTGAAATGGCCCGCAACGCGGTTTGTTCAACCCCGTATTCGTGCATGAATCGCACTACTTTCATCGCAAACATCTGGGCTGGTGACATCAAGCCATAGGGAACCGAATAGGCCATGTCACCGGCTATGGTATTGCGCACCGGACCTTGTCCAAATCGGCCAAACTGGCCTTGGGCCAAAGCTCTGAACACCACCACCACATCCGCCAGCCCACCATGGATGGCAGCAGCTGCATTGGCAATCGCTCCGGAGCCGCCGCCACCGCCGCCACCCCACTGCATATTGGCAAATCGCAGCTCTTTACAACCCAGGGCCGCTGCCAGATGGGATGGGTCACTCCGATCATTTGAATAAGATGCAAATCCATCAACATCTTTTGGGTTGATGCCCGCATCTGCGCAAGCGGTTCGAATCGCGTCTAGGGCGAGTTTAAACTCAGCATCAGGCGCCTGTCCCCGTTTGTAATATTCGGTCTCACCGACCCCGGCGACAACCACCTGGCCTCGAAACGAACGAGTCATCGGCACTCCCCCTAATGCACCCACGCTCAGTAATCACCAAACATACACTGGCACCTGACGCTTTGCCACTTATCAGAATTTCGTTATGGTAGATGGCAGACTTGAATCAGGGGGAAAGCACATGCCGATTAATCCGGAAGCCGTGGGCGCCAAAGGCACACCCAGCAAACGCAGCTGGACCAGTAAAGATGCACTCTTATACGCTGTTGGCGTGGGCGCTGGTACTGACGAGCTACAATACACCACAGAGAACACCAAAGACGTTACGCAGCAGGTTCTACCTACTTTCGCGGTGATCATTGGTGGAGGGGGTTCGCCTTGGGACAAGGTTGGATCGTACAACCCAGCGCTGATGGTCCATGGGGAACAGGGTATCGAACTGTTTGCACCCATCCCCGCCGAGGGTGAGATAGAAAGTGTTGGCGAGTGTACGGCGATCTGGGACAAAGGTTCTGCAGCGGTATTGGAATTTGAATCCACGTCTACCAACACAGCCACCGGGCAACCTCTGCTCAAAACACGGACCCAGCTTTTTTGTCGGGGCGAAGGCGGGTTTGGTGGAGAACGTGGTCCAAACGATAAAGTCGAATACCCAGACCGAGCCGCAGATCATCAAGTGGTCTACAAAACCCGCGAAGATCAGGCGCTAACCTACCGTCTTTCTGGTGATCGTAACCCGCTACATTCCGATCCATCCTTCGCCGCCATGGGTGGCTTTGACAAACCCATCCTGCATGGTCTGTGCACCTGGGGCTTTACCGGTCGCGCCTTGCTCCATACGCTGTGCGGATCAGATGCCAGTCGTTTTAAATCTATGAACAGCCGCTTTTCCAAGCCGGTGATTCCGGGCGATGAACTGACCGTCAGCATGTGGGTCGATGGCAACAGCGCTGTGTTTAGAACCGAAAACCAGAATGGGGAGACGGTGATTGATCAAGGCACTTTTACCTTCAGCTGAGCACCACACCGACCACACTTACTACTGACCGAATGGAAGGAATATCATGCCCTGTTACATTGTTGCGCTGATCAATATTCACGACCGGGACACTTACTCCAAGTATGAGGCCGGGTTCATGGATGTTTTCGAACAGTTCAACGGGACGATGTTGAGTGTCGATGAGGAACCACAAGTGATCGAGGGGGATTGGTCTTGGACACGCACCGTGTTGATTTCTTTTCCCTCTAACGCTGATGCTCAAGCCTGGTATCAGTCAGCTGCGTATCAGGAGATTGCAAAACATCGATATGCAGCATCAAACTCGCAGGTTGTATTCCTGAACGGCATTTCTGTCACCAACTAGTACTTTTGCGAGTACTTAGGCCAGTACTTATGCCAGTACTTTAGCTCTGTGCGGGGCTCACCCAGGCGATTTTCCCATGGCCACCTTCAGCGAACAAATTGATACTTTTGGCTTCACCATGGCCCTGAAAGCGCGGATCGCACGTCTCATTCGGCGATTGTTTGATATCCACGTCTGCACCGTGTTTACCGATCGTCAATCCCCGCACCCGCCAGTTCCAGGTTACACACTGCGCATGTTAGACTATAAAAGCCTGCAGCGTATTCATCCCGAGACGGCAGCAAGATTTCGCACGGCATTCGAAAAAGGAGACGTCTGCGCTGGCGCAATTGTCACTGACCCGGAGACCGGTCGAGAGGATCTTGCAGCCTACAACATGTATTCGCTCAGCCGTACTCATGTGGACGACCAGATTGACTTCGAATTTCCCGAAAATGCCTTTTGTTATTCCTATGGAACTTTCACGTTCGAGGGACACCGAGGAAAGCGGGTTGCTCCCTCTGTCTGGAGTTTTGCCCGCGACCAGCGCTACTCAAAAGACATTGAGCCAACCCTAATCTTTTATATTGCGATGACCAATCTATCTTCGTTGAAAGCTGGAGATGGGAAGCGCAAGGTGCTGGGTTACTGCGCTTTCAAACCAGGTCGCGATCGGGCGTTCATTTTCAATAGCCCAGCCTGCAAGCGTCAGCGGGTTGGATTCGTCAACAAGGTCGCCTGAATCTATTCCGGCCAGGGGAAATCTTCTGGGGCGTTCAAAGACGATTGCACAAACTCGTTCCAGTGTTCGATGGCTTGTCTAGCGTTTTCGTTATGCCGTACCGCAGCCAGCTCGTGCCACTGCATTTTGTCACTGACACAAGCACGGAATACCTCCACCTGCCGGACAAAGGTTTGCCACTGGGCATCATCTTGATCGTTTTCCGGGCGGGTTGGGGCTGAACATACGCGACCGACAAGCTCATCATCAGCGCCTCTGACGGGCTCATGGGCGGCCACCGATAGAGCGAAACTGAAACACGCCAGGAACAATACTATTGTGTGTCGATAGGACATGGTTCCTCCCCTTCTCTTGCCCCTGCATTGTCACAAGTGCAATTCACGGGAACTGTGCATTAGTGCACAATTCGACCCTGACAGATCCAGGAGCCCTCTCATGGCCGAACAATTTGACGAGTTAAGTGACGAACTAATCAACTGGATTGACCAACAACCCATGTTTTTTGTTGCGAGTGCGGCGCCAGAGGGACGGGTCAACCTGTCCCCTAAGGGCCAGGACAGCTTGCGCGTTTTGTCTGCAAAAAAGATTTTGTGGCTCAATCTGACGGGTAGCGGTAACGAAACTGCCGCGCACTTGAACCAGTTGAACCGTTTGACGCTCATGTGGTGTGCTTTTAACGGTCCACCTCGCATCCTGCGCGTCTACGGGACGGCAGCCGTCATTCATCCGCGCGACCCACAGTGGCTTGAATGCACGCAGTTGTTACCCGCAGAACTTGGCGCTAGACAGTACTTTCAAGTAACCGTAGACATGGTGCAGACCTCGTGTGGTTACGCGGTTCCAAATATGCAATTCGAAAACGACCGGGATGTCTTAACTCGATGGGCTCAGAAACGCGGACAGCAAGGAATCGAAGCGTATTGGGACGAGAAGAACCAGCAGAGTATCGACGGTTTTCCAACCGGGATTTGATCAGCGACAACAACAACACCACTCGTCAAGTCTATATCTTCCTGACAAAGCCAGGCATGCTTAGACACGGATGAAAAAGGGGATGCATCTTGGAGACGTTTGACTATCTCATAGTCGGCGCAGGCTCAGCTGGCTGCGTGTTAGCAAATCGACTATCTCAGAATGCAGAGAAGTCTGTCTGCCTGTTGGAAGCCGGCGGCGAACATCGCTCTCCCATGCTCCATATTCCTGCAGGTTGGGCGACCAACTTCAACAATCCCAAGGTTGATTGGGGCTATCACACCGTCCCCGAACCAGAATTGAACGAGCGTCAGATTTACTGGCCGCGCGGGAAAGTGCTGGGCGGATCCAGTGCGATCAACGGTATGGTCTACATTCGCGGCGTGCCAAGAGATTTTGCAGATTGGGCTCAAGCTGGTGCGATCGGATGGTCGTGGGATGAAGTGCTCCCATACTTTAAGAAAGCAGAGCGACAGCAGACGTTTCACGATGATTTACATGGGACCGAGGGACCACTGCACGTCCAGGACGTGCGCGATAAGCGTCCCATCCACGATGTATTCCTGGACGCGATGCAAGAAATGGGCATTCCAGCTAACCCGGATTTTAACGGCTCCGATCAGGCTGGTTGTGGGTACTATCAATTTACCCAACACAACGGGCGTCGATGGAGTACGGCGACGGCCTACCTGGACCCGGCACGTGCCCGTGAAAATCTGACGGTGCTCACCGACGCTAAGGCTGAGCGAATAGAATTTTCACAACAACGCGCTACCGGCGTGCAGATCCGTCGTAAGGGTCAAAAACAAACCATTCACGCACGCCATATCGTTCTCTGCGGAGGTGCAGTGAACAGTCCGGCCTTACTGGAACTTTCCGGCGTTGGTGACGGAGAGCGTTTACACACATTGGGCATCCCAGTGGTTCATAACGCACCAGACGTGGGAGAACATCTACAGGACCATGTACTCGCTAAGGTGGTCTACGGTACCTACCCGGAGCAATCGATCAATCGAGAAGTTCAAGGCTGGCGTCTGTTGCCTACCGCCTTAAAGTGGTTTTTTTCCAGGCAAGGACCTTTGACGACGGGATCGGCACCGGTGGGTGGATTCTGGTACACCGACCCATCGTTGGAAGTTCCTGATGTACAGATTCATTTTGCTTCGGGTTCCACCCTGTACAACAACGAAGGTCGAATCCAGGCGATGCAGCAGCCGGCAATGACCGCGGTTGTGAACCAGAATAGACCCCACTCACGCGGATCGATCCATATACGCACCGGTGAAGTGACCGACACGCCAGCAATTCAGGCCAATTACCTAACCTCGGAGATCGATCGCCAAACCCTCGTCAAAGGGGTGCGAATGCTTTTGGATATATTTTCGGCTGAGCCGCTAGAGCCATTTCTCACCGACCGCCTATCGCCAACCCCGGATCTGGATACCACTTCGGATGATGCCCTGCTGGAGTACATCCGAGAGGATGCAAATACCGTCTATCACCCAACCAGCACCTGCGCCATTGGCAAAGTGGTTGATGAGAATCTCAGCGTCATAGGTGTCGAGGGATTGTCTATCGCGGATGCTTCGGTGATGCCGACCGTGGTTTCGGGCAACACTAACGCCGCAACCATCATGGTGGCAGAAAAGGCAGCTGATTTACTGGCCAAGGCCAGTTAATCAGTCGCTCATTTGCGGAGGATGCGGCTGCAGACCTTGCAGGCCTTCGTAGGCAAACCCGGCCTGAAACAGGGTATCTTCTCCCAGGTGTCGGCCGATCAGTTGGAAACTCTCGGGCCGACCCAGACCGTCTAAGCCGGCAGGCAAGGTCAGCGTTGGGTGACCTGAGTAATCAAACGGTGCCGTAAACGTAATGAACTCCGCCCGCTCTTCCTGCTCGGGAGCGCCCGTATCCATATCCTGATTGGTCGGTACCGGCATCGTCATACACGGCGCAAGAATGGCATCCACACTGTCCAGCACGCTGTTCAACTTTTGAGTAAACGACGTACGCAGTTGCTCTAGAGCCAGATAGTGTTCACGAGGCGCACTAAGCCCCAGCTCCAACAAACGACTTAACACTGGACCGTATTCTGATGCCCGCTCGGGGTAGAACTCATGATGAGCCTGGGCACATTCCACCGCACAGGTCACGCCCCAATCTCGAACCAGCTGTACATAATCAGTCGGCATCACCACTTCTTGAACATGTGCGCCAAGTTCCTCAAATTGGGTGACAACACGGGTCATCAGAGCCACAACCTCTGAATCGATTCCTCGTGTGACGTAATCCCAATCAATCCCGAGATTAAATCCATTTAAATCTGTCGCTGACTGGGCGAGATAGTTGGGAACGGGGGCGCGCAAACTGGTCGTATCAAATTGATCTTCACCGGCGATGACCCCCAGCATGCGCGCAGTATCTGCCACGCTCCGCGCCATGGGTCCTATATGATCGAGGCTTTGCGCAAGGGGAAAAACGCCATAGCGGCTGACGCGGCCGTAGGTGGGCTTCATACCAACTAATCCACAGCTGGCGCTTGGAAATCGAATGCTACCGCCGGTATCTGTGCCCAACGCGCCAAAAGCCAGACCTGCTGCTACACCCACGCCCGACCCGGATGAAGAAACACCAGGCCAAAGGTCATGGCCATAGGGATTAACCGGTGCAGGGATCGCAGGATGATGAGATCCAAAAGCACCTTCGGTCAGCTGCAGCTTGCCTAGTATGACCGCACCCGCTGCGCGCAATCGGCTGAGGACCGTGGCGTCGTAGGTCGGCCTGAAGTCAGACATAACCTGGGTGCCGGACGCGGTGGGGATGCCTTGCGTGAACACCAGATCTTTAATCGCGATAGGTATACCATGCAACGCCCCCAGAGGCTCGCCCGATGCTCGAGCAGCGTCCGCTTGCTCTGCTTCAGCCATGGCGGAGTCACCAAGCACATAGGCATAACACTTCAGTTCATCCTGATGGCGATCGATACGTCCCAGCATGTGTTGAGTCAATTCCACACTGCTCATCGCGCCGCTCTTAAGTTGAGTGACAGTTTCGCTTAACGTTTGAAAATGCATGCCTCAGGCCTGAAACGAAAAAATCTTATCTGGGTTGAGAATGCCTTTGGGGTCCAGCGCTTGCTTCAGCGTTCGCATCAACGCAATCTCTGGTTCGCTTCGAGCAATGTGCAGATAGGGTTGCTTCTCCAAACCTACCCCGTGCTCAGCCGAAACCGATCCACCGATCGCCGCGAGGGGTTCGTACACACAGGCCTCCACGCGTTTTCTGGCATCATGCGAGTCGTCATTTACCCCAATCGCAAAGTGTAGATTGCCATCGCCCATGTGCCCCAGCACAAAATTTACAAGTTCGGGAAATGCCTGAGCCAAGCTTTGGTTAACCTGTTCCACGTAGTCTTCCATAAATGGTATGCGCAAACTCACATCGAACAAAAATATTGGGCCGTGTCGGAACGCCTGTTCCACATCATCACGCAACCCCCATAACGCCAGCCTTTGCGTCTCCGATTGGGCAAACACGGCGTCCTCTATGACGCCGGATTCGAACGCAGCTTCCAACATGTGCTGTACCTGCTCATCGGACGATCCCATCGCTTCGAGCAGAACATAATAGGCATAATGATCCGGCAGCGGTGCTTGGTTCTTGGCAGGTTCAGTCGTGACAAGTTGATAGTAGTTATTCCACATCACTTCGAAAGCCGACATCGCGCCACCCAGCTCGCCATCGGCAAGCTTCAATAGGCTTTGTAACTTGCCAAAACTTTCAACACCCAAAAGAACCGTGGGTTGGGTTTTGGGCGCCTCACGACAGCGCAGAACCGCGCGAGTCACAATCCCAAGAGTGCCTTCGGTGCCAATAAAAAGCTGCTTCAGATCATAACCTGCGTTGTTTTTGATCATCTGATTCATGGAGCTGATAATTGTGCCATCAGCTAGAACCGCCTCCAGTCCCAATACCATGTCGCGAGTCATACCAAACCGTATCACGCGATTCCCGCCGGCGTTGGTAGATATGTTACCACCAACCGTACACGATCCACGGCTCCCTAAATCCAATGGAAAAACCAGGCCATCTTCAGCAACCCGCTCCTGCAGCGTTTGTAAGATCACACCAGACTGAACAACCGCTGTGCGCTCCATCGGATTCACCGCTTCGATCTCGTTCATATGCTCTAGCGACAGCACAACGTCTTGATCGGTGGTCAACGCGCTTTCTACCAGACCAGTTGTCCCGCCGTGCGCGATCACCGACCGATCATGGGCATGACAAATCTGCATAATTCGACTGACCTCTTCGGTAGAACGCGGCCGCACAAGGACTTGAGCCTTAACATTGTCGCTGCGCCAAATACCGGCGCTGCGCCCGGTGACGTCTTCGCCCAGCAAAACCCGATTCCCGCCCAGTGCATCCAGCAGGGCCTGTGCAACCCTTTGCAAGGCTGGGGCCAGATTCTTCAATTGATTGGATTTTCCGACTTCAACTACCGCACTCATTTTTTCAACCTATGTTTTAACACCGCCTACCAGAAATTGAGGCAGGCAAAATAGAAAATCTCCGCGCTCATGGGTATCCGCAACCTGCTGTATCAGCCTTTCAACCTCATCACCCGGCAAGCTATCAAATGTAGCAATATAGCTGGCCATATTGCGCAGCACATGCAACCCCCTGCCAGTTTGATCAACAAATGGCGAGAGCTTCACCTGGACCTTGGCAAAACCGTGCTGGAACAGCAACCCGGGAATACGTCGCCCGATATAAGGTTCGTTAAATGCGGGACTCGCCGCTTCGAAGAAGCGATCGACGGTTTCCTTTGACCAAGGATGCACAATCACGAACCCCCAATCGCTATCGATAACAAAAATCCGACCCCCTGGTTTTAACACCCGACGAACCTCGGCCAGAGTAGCATCCAGATTCGGGACATACTCGAGTACATTCTTACAGATGGCGCGGTCAAACGTATCATCATCAAACGGCAGCCGATGATCTGTAACGTGGTGAAACCGGATGTGATCATTGCCCTGGTGGCGTTGATTAGCATCTGTCACAAATCGGGCGTTGATGTCCGCGCCATCCACCTGTCCGGAAGCACCTACTAAACCGAGTACACCACCGGCAAAAAAACCAGGTCCCGAGCCCAGATCGAGCACTCTGTTACCCAGCTCAAGGTGTGCACCCTCCAGTAATACTGCCTGGCGTTCGTGCCATACAAACATTTCTTCGTAGCGCTCGATGCGCGCATCTTCTATATCGCGCCAATGGTCGGTATAGAAAGTATCTCGGTTAATTGATTGACTCAAAGTCTACCTCCGCTGACCCGGCAATGGGTCGCTCAGATGGTACTCTCGAACCGACAAGCTGCAAACTAGCCCTCGGCTTACTGCTCGAGGCCCGCTAACAGATCCATCAAGGCGTGAGTTGAACGCACCAACCCCCAACCTGCGTACTTCTCCATGTATACATGATGAGATTGCGCTTTATATGCGGTACACGCATCTTCGGCAAACAGCGTCATATATCCCAGATCCAACGCAACCCGCCCCGTGGCCTCGATACATTCGTCTGTTTCAAACCCGCCTATGATTAACCATTTAATGCCCATATGCCGCAGCACCGCATCCAAATTAGTCGCGGTAAATGCACCACTCACCGTTTTACAGATGATAATTTCACCATCGGCGGGTTTAACCGGTTCGAGGAAGGCGGTTTCTTCACCACCCGGCGGATAGGCCCAACCCAAGCTGCGATGCGCTCGTCCGGTGTCCCTGGCGTTGCCAGATAACGCTTCGATCTTTACGTGAATGCAAGCCACTTGAGCCGCCCGAGCAGCAATCAACAGGCGCTCACAGTTGTTTACCGCAGCATAAAATCGTTGGGAATAGTCTTCCAGGGCATGGTTTACGCCTGTCGGATCTAAACCGGCGTCCACGGCTTTTTTAGCCAGATGCTCAGGCGTTGCCAGCCCTTGCACATCAACCAGCAACAAAGCCGCGTTCGATCGACTGATCGGATCGGGCTCTTCAACAAATTGATAGGATGCCGACAAAACATCGTCTAAAGAAATTTCCCCCAAGTGACTTCTCCCTGCGCTAAATATTAGTGATTGGCAACGGCTACCGCAGGCGGTAACCACTCGTCTAGGCGGAGCGACCCTAAAATCTTGTCCGGTCGTGAACCCGTAAACCTGTTTATTCTGTCTCACAGGAAATTGCAAGGTCACTGCATTTTTAAAGGTTAATCAACCTCAGCGCTTGCCACAGTCCCGGCCACCCAGAATTCGTTGCGGCGTTGACGGATACGATCAGCCAGGAAATCTACGAAAATTCGAATTCTTGCCGTACTGCGCAAATCCCTGTGCAGGAGTAGCCACAAGCTTCGATAAGCCAGAGGTTTCTGAAACGGCGCCCGCACAAGGTCGGGATGTCGGTCCCCCAAACTACATGACAGGTAGGCCATGCCCATACCTGACGCAGCCAGAGTAATCAGAGGGACCAGTTCAGATACTCTATGTTTCAATACTGCCTCAGGGTAAAAGCTCTCTTTCAGCCAAGGTGCAGATAACTCCCCTTCTGTTTCGTGCCAGCCGATAAAGTGCAGGCCTTTGCCTTTGTTATCGGTGATTCGATCAGCGTAGCCACGCGAGCAATAGGCAGCCTGAGACATCTGCACAAGTTTTCTTCCAACCAGTTGTTCGTTGACGTCATAGGCAACGCGCAGCGATACATCTGCCTCTCGGCGTGTCAGGTCAGCAACATCATTGGTGAAATTCAGGTTCAGCGTGATGTCGCCATAGCGCTCACTAAACGCGGCCAAGTCATCCATAATTGAGGTCATAGCCAATCCATGGGGCAAGGTCAGGTAGACGGTCCCACTGGGTTGTGCATCCCGTCCCACAATGGCCCGTGCAGCGATGAGCATCTCTTCTTCCACACGTTGCGCATGAGGCAGCAGCTCCTCACCCGTTTGGGTTAAAACCAGTCCAAGGTTAGAACGGTCAAACAGCCGCGTACCCATCCGCTCTTCAAGCTGAGACAGTTTGCGCTTTAAGGTCGTGTGGTTGGCGCTGATGCTCTGAGCACCCCCTCTTAAAGTTCCCGAGCGTGCTACCGCGAGAAACGCCTTCAGATCATCCCAGTTAAAGTCGGCTTGAATCGGTTCTGGTTGAGTCAACGTGGGGTCCCTGGCGTGGTTAGTCAATCATCTGGTTCATATTTGAACCAGATTGTTCATTTTCACCCATCTATAGAACGTTTTTCAACCATGCTACCTTGCCTCTCACTTCACAATACGGAGCAACCTTTCATGCAAATGTTCAAGAACGTACTGATCACAGGCGCCAATGCCGGACTGGGCCGAGAAACCGCTCGGCAGCTGGCCGAGCAACCTCAAATAGAAAAAATCTATTTGGCGTGTCGCAATGCAGAAAAAGCCGAGGCGGCACAAAATGCGCTGGCCAGCCAGACCCGGCGAGACATTTTTGAGGTTCTGATCCTAGATGTTGCTGATCCCACTTCTGTGCGGCAGGCGGTACTTAAGATCAAAACCCCCCTGGATGCCGTGGTTCTTAACGCCGGTGGGTCCGGCGGGAAATCTCCAAACGAGTTGACCAAAGACGGCGTCACCACCATCTTTGCGGCAAACGTCCTTGGACACACAGTACTGGTTGAAGAACTGTTGGCGAGACAGCTCATCACCTCCACCGTCGTGTATTCGAGCTCAGAGGCGGCCCGAGGCATTCCGCGTATGGGGGTAGCCAAACCAGAAATAAAAGAGGCCTCATTGGACGAGTTTGCAGCCATCGCTGATGGTTCCAAGTTTGGGCCCACTGCCGATCCCCTCGCCGTCTACGGCACAATCAAACTGGTGGGTACCCTGTGGATGGCATCCATGGCACGAAAACATCCGCACGTGAGATTCGTCAGCATGAGTCCGGGCGGGACCACAGGCACCAACGGTATGGACGATCTGCCTTTCTTCAAAAAGCTCATGTTCAAGCACATTGGCGGATCAATCATGCCGTTATTCGGCATGATGCACAGTGTCGAAACCGGTGCGCGCCGTTACCTGGACGCCCTGGAGAATCTAAGTTTCAAAAGCGGTCACTTCTACGCCAGCGATAAGGGGTCACCGACGGGTCCGGTGGTGGATCAACTCACCATCGATCCTGCGTTCACCGAACTGAGCAACAACCTGTCCGCTCAAGACAACGCCTACGGCGCAATTCAACAATTTGTATAGCTGAACGAGGAGCATATTATGGAACTCACCTTAAACATATTGGTTGGCCTGGCAGCACTCATGCTGAGCGGACTGGGCGTCATGTCCATGTTTGCACCAAGGCGGATGGTCACTAACTTTGGCCTGGAACCGGTCGGCGAATTAGGCTTAAGCACGCTTCGCTCGGTCATTGGCGGTCTATTTCTGGCCAGCGTAGCGCTCTTGGTTATAGGGCTGATCACCGGTAACACTCAGGGCTACGTCGCCGTTTCTATCGTCATGGCCGCAGTCGCCTTTGGCAGGGTGATCGGCATCATCATGGACGGCTTTGACAAAGCAGTCTTGCCACCACTCATAGTGGAACTTGTGATTATTGCCGTACTGATGACAGCCTACGGTTTTTAGGCACTCACCCAGAGTCTTGTCATCGATATTTCTCGGGAGGCAGCGTCACATCGACTTGCCTCCCGCAGAGGTAAACGCTGTATCTGCTCGTAGCAAAATAGTATGGTGGCCGCCTCAATCATGTGAGAGGCCGCTGTGGCTGATTATCGATCAAAAACATCCACCCATGGGAGAAATATGGCAGGTGCCCGGGCGCTCTGGCGCGCGACGGGGATGAAAGATGAAGATTTTAAGAAACCCATCATCGCTGTATCCAACTCCTTCACCCAGTTTGTACCCGGGCACGTCCATTTAAAAGACATGGGGCAGCTGGTTGCGCGTGAGATCGAGCGTGCGGGTGGCGTGGCAAAAGAATTCAATACCATTGCGGTAGACGATGGCATCGCCATGGGCCACGACGGCATGCTGTATAGCCTGCCATCAAGAGACATCATCGCAGACAGTGTTGAATACATGGTCAACGCGCACTGCGCGGATGCTTTGGTTTGCATCTCAAATTGCGACAAAATCACCCCAGGTATGTTGAATGCGGCCATGCGCTTGAACATTCCTACCGTCTTTGTTTCTGGAGGCCCCATGGAGGCGGGTAAAACCTCCCTGTCAAATCACAAACTTGATTTGATTGATGCCATGGTGATCGCAGCTGACGAAAGCCGCAGCGATGAAGAAGTTGAGGAATTTGAGCGATCCGCCTGTCCAACCTGTGGCTCATGCTCAGGCATGTTCACGGCCAACTCGATGAACTTTTTAACCGAGGCGTTAGGCCTTTCTCTACCTGGTAACGGCAGCGTTTTGGCCACCCATGCAGATCGCAAGGAACTATTCCTGGGAGCAGGTCGGCTAATTGTTGAACTGTGCCGAAGACGCTATCAGCAAGATGACGAAAGCGTATTGCCAAGGAACATCGCCACGTTTGAAGCCTTTGAGAACGCCATGATGCTCGACATTGCCATGGGTGGCTCTACCAACACCATACTTCACCTGCTGGCTGCAGCCCAGGAAGCCGAGGTCGACTTTACGATGAAGGACATCGATAGACTGTCTCGCCGCATCCCCAATCTCTGCAAGGTCGCTCCTAACAATCCGAACTATCACGTTGAGGACGTACATCGAGCGGGCGGCGTGATGGGTTTGCTCGGTGAACTGGACCGAGGCGGCGTCTTACACAGTCAATGCCATACGGTACATTCGCAGAGTATCAGCACCGCCCTCGAAACCTGGGATGTTGCCGCCAATGATGATGCAGGTCTCCACAAATTCTACGCGGCCGGACCTGCGGGCATTCCGACACAGACTGCTTTTTCCCAAGATACCCGATGGCCAACACTAGATCTGGATCGAGAGGATGGGTGCATCCGCAGCTTTGCCAGCGCGTACAGCGCTGAAGGTGGTCTGGCCGTACTTTATGGGAACATCGCCGAGGATGGCTGCGTAGTCAAAACTTCCGGCGTAGATGAGAGTATCTGGGTGTTCGAAGGTCCCGCTTACGTTTGCGAAAGCCAGGAAGATGCGGTGGATGCCATTTTGAGTGACCAGGTCCAAGCCGGTCATGTTGTGATCGTACGCTATGAAGGGCCCAAGGGTGGGCCTGGCATGCAGGAGATGCTCTATCCCACAAGCTATCTAAAATCCAAAGGTCTGGGCGCTGATTGCGCCTTGTTGACCGACGGTCGTTTCTCCGGTGGAACGTCTGGCCTTTCGATAGGACACGCCTCTCCTGAGGCAGCGGCAGGCGGTAATATCGGTCTTGTGGAGAATGGAGACCGCGTGAGAATTGATATCCCTGGCCGCACCATCAACGTTTTGCTCAGCGATGACGAACTGGACCAACGCCGAGTGGCTATGCAGGCTAAGGGTGAGCAAGCTTGGAAACCAGTAAAAGAGCGACCGCGTAAGATCTCCGCGGCATTAAAAGCCTATGCAAAACTGGTCACTTCCGCGGATCGAGGCGCTGTACGAGACCTTTCTCAGCTGGACTGAACCGGCGTTCTGCTAACTTGAGAGTTGCTGAGACTTTTTCTCTAAGTACGCGCGCTGCGCAGTACTCTGCGACAGATCAATCGCTATCGCATACGCTTGTTTCGCCTTGGCTGAATCGCCCAAAGTTTCTGCAACGTAGGCTGCGGCAACATAGTAGGGCTGATAATCCTGCAGCTGCGCGCTGTCTGCTACCGTTGCCAACACCTGGGCCGCAGCTTCCGCATCACCCCGCAGGCAAAGCGCCACCGCCTGGTTCACCGGAACAACCGGGGACCGGTCGTAGTCCTTCAGTTTTTCATACAGCCCGACGATCTGAGACCAATCTGTTGTTGATGAATGCTCAGCGCGATTGTGAAGTGCAGAGACAGCCGCCTGTATCTGGTACGCAGAGGGCGGATGACGAGCCACAAATATGGCGTCTATCAATGCCAGACCTTCCCGAGTCATCGTCCGATCCCACTGCTGGCGGTTTTGCTCCGCCAAGGGGATCAGCATACCCTCTTCATCAAACCGTCCTGGAATTCTTGCCGCGTTAAGCAACATGAGCGCCAACAGAGCTCGCGGATCTGGGTGTTTGCGCATGAGGCGCGCCGTAATGCGTGCTAATCGGATGGCCTCATCAATCAGTTGGGAGCGCGGTAGCTGCCCGTCCATCACTTTCGAATAGCCTTGATTGAACATCAGGTAAATCGCCTGCAAAACACCTTGCAACCGCGCGGGTAATTCAGCGCCACGGGGAACCGTGTAGTCTGCCTGCGCGTCCGCCAGCGTTTTACGGGCACGCGCCAAACGTTTTTCCACACCGGCCTTTGACGCCAACAGATTTTTGCTGATTTCCTCGACGGAAAACCCCAGGACCACTTTCATCACCAACGTGATCTGGACCAGGGGACTTAACGCGGGATGGCAACAGGTGAACATCAGCCGCAGCATATCGTCTTCGAGTTCTGACAACACCAGATCATCTAAATCGGCTGCAACCCCTTCGTCACTGATCCCTTCAGGAAAGGCGATGACATTGTCTATGCCAACCGATTTTTTGTCCCGTCGAAGCTGATCAATCCCGCGATTGCGCCCTACCGCCACAAGCCAGGCCACCGGTGATCGCGGTAAACCTTCTTTAGGCCAAACCTGGAGTGCCTTGATGACCGCATCCTGCGTGACATCCATGGCACGATCCATATCACCCAGCACGCGCGTGAGCGTTGCGACCACTTGGGGGTAGGCCGCTTTGAGCACCGAATCCAGATCGTCACGCATGTCTCGTACCCGCTAGAGTTCTTCGTGATTATCAACCGGGCGAACTTCGATGGTTCCGGTATGCACGTGCGGAATCAGGGCAGCGTACTCCATCGCCTGCTCCACGCTTTCCACATTGACCAAATAGAATCCGGCCAGTTGTTCCTTGGTTTCGGCAAATGGACCATCGGAGACCTGCAGTTCTCCCCCACGATGGCGCAGGCTTACAGCGGTAGCCGTTGGCATCAAGGGTTCGCCAGAATGTTCAATTCCGTCTGCCTGCAGCCTTTCATGCAGTACACCATGATCCGCAAGTACAGCGAGTTTTTCCTCTTCCGTTTTGTTCGCCCAGATTTCTTCCGCTTCGTAGATAAGCAGTAAATATTGCATTTTTAGCTCCTGGTTTTTGGTTATCGTTTGCTGATCTTTTTGCAATCTACCAGTAAGACGAAACACCTAACCGGTTTCGGACATCAACCATCAATTATTTCGACTGCTTAAGCTCCCGCCATAAAACCCAGCTCATGACCAGAAATACTATGAGTAGTGGAACAGAGGCGAGGGTGACGGCGGATTGCAACGGTCTTAATCCACCCATATAGATCAGGGTGATGGGCAACAGGCCGAGAAAGCAGGCCCAGAATACCCTGTGCCAACGCCCTGGATGTTGGTCTTCGCCAAGGGACGGAGTCACTGTGGTGGCGATGGTATAAGACGCCGAATCGTAGCTGGTGGCAGCAAAGATGACGCAGACAATGGTGAATAAGAAAATGATAAACGAACTGCCAGGCAGATTCGCAAGTACAGCCACAACCGCGTCGGGTGCCCCCTGTGCTTCGATAATGTTGACGACATCCACGATCTGGTTCAATTCCAGATACGCAGCGTAATTTCCCAGCACAACAAAAAATAACACGCAGCCCAGGGTGCCGTAGCCCAGACACCCAACGATGATCTGCCCCATCGTGCGACCTTTTGAGATTTTGGCGATAAACACACCCATGAACGGTCCGAGAGCTAACCACCATGCCCAGTAGAATACCGTCCAGGCTTCAACAAAAGTGCCGTTACCCTGCGGGTCTGTCCAGGTACTCATAAAGATGAAGTTCTGTACCAGATGGCCCAGGGTGCCAACGCCTAGTTCCAGGATAAACAGCGTCGGCCCAAGCAGAAACACCAACAGGATGATCAAAAATGCCAGCGCGATATTCAGATTGCTCAACCGCTTGATCCCTTTGTCCAACCCCAGCCAAGCGCTGGCAGAGAACAGCACAGTGATTGTGACGATCACAAACACATCTAACGCAAAACCCAGTTCCGCATGGGAAATACCCAGCAAGTGGGTACATAACGCGCCGATCAGTGGTACCGCAAGACCAATCCCCGTACTACAGGCCCCCACCAGGCCCACGACAAAGATCAGATCGATCAGCGGATTGAGCACGGGGCGAAGACTTTGGGGAATGACCGGTTCACACGCTACAGAAAGGCGCAAAGTGCCTGCACCTTTTACATAGTAGGCGTATCCCATCGCGATGCCAGGCAGACAATAAAACGCCCAGCCAATAAAACCCCAATGAAAGATCGGATACGCCAGCGACCAGGGCAACGCTGCCTCGCTCAGCGGGTCAAGACCCAGAGGCGGTGCGGCAAAGTAGTGCGCCCACTCTACGGTGCCCCAATACAAAACGCTGGTGCCGATACCGCCGCAAAACAACATGGCGCTCCAACTTATGGTCGAAAACTGGGCAGGCGTGGACGGATCTCGCGCAAAGACGATATTTCTGTAAGGGCCAAACGCGAGATATAACAAGAAAGCCAACGCCCCGACACCAACCAATATATATATCACGCCAAAGTTGTGCGTGAGAAAGTCAAAGGCTTGACCCAACATCACCCGGCCTTCGTCCGGATAGAGCGCCAGGGGCAATACAAGACCCAAGATTAACGCGACGCTACCGCTAAAGATCGACCAATCAATCTGCATGGACTGGGGTGACTCTGATACCTTTACTGCATCAGTTGGATTGGATTCGGCGATAATATTCTTCTATTTGTTACGACCAACGCACTACACTAGAGCCCATAGATATAAATGCAAGCCCCCACAGCAGGACTGCGCATATGACAAAGGCGAGCCCAGAAAATTTTGATGCGCAATATTACGAGCGCTACTACCACAACCCAGACAGCCAAGCGGTTTCTACAACCGAACAGGAAAACTTAACCCATTTTATTGTCGCCTATCTTAGGTATCTGCAGGTGCCCGTCAGCTCGATCTTAGACGTTGGGTGCGGTATCGGAACCATACTTAGGTGCCTGAAGCGCCACTTTCCTGAAGCCAAGATGACCGGTGTCGAGTTCAGTGAATATCTGTGTGCTCAGTTTGGTTGGCATAACGGTAGCGTTGTTGATTACCACACAACGCCCGCAGATCTGGTGATTTGCAGCGATGTACTGGGATATCTGGATAATCGCGCCTGCAAAGACGCCATCAACAATCTGGCCAACCTGACCAAACACGCACTCTATCTGGCGGTTTTAACCAGCGAAGATCTTGAGGTCTGCGATAAAGATCGCACAGACATGAATCAAACCGCACGCTCTACTAAATGGTATCGTCGCGCCCTGCACCCTCATTTCCAATCCATTGGCGGGGGTTTGTTTCTTCGAAAACCGGTACAGTATCCGCTGTGGCAACTGGAACAAGGTACATGAGCACGATTGACCCAAACAGCGCCAGAGGGATTTGCGCTGCGTTGCAAGCAGGGGAGTTGTCTTGCGAGTCTTTTATGCGCACGACCTACGCTCGCATCAATGAAGTAAATCCTCAAGTTAACGCTATCGTAAACCTGCTGGATGAAGGCCAAGCGATCGCACTGGCTAAACAGGCAGATCAGATTCCGGTTGCAGATCGGGGACCTCTACACGGTTTGCCCATGGCGACAAAGGACGCGGTAGATACCGTTGGGTTTCCGACCACCTGGGGTTTTGAACCATGGAAAGACCGCCACCCAAAAGAAGATGATGGTCAAACCCAGCGACTGCGAGGCGCTGGCGCAATCTTTATCGGCCATACCAACATGCCTGAATTCGGGCTTGGCTCAAACACGTTCAATAGCTTGTTTGGTGCGACTCGAAACCCATATGACCTGAGCAGGACAGCTGGAGGTAGCAGCGGAGGCGCAGCGGTTGCGTTGGCCACCGGTATGCTGCCGCTAGCAGATGGCAGCGACATGGGTGGGTCACTCAGAAATCCAGCAAGCTTTTGCAATGTGGTTGGATTCAGACCTTCAATCGGCCGAGTGCCAAACGGCCGTGGTTTTGGCTGGGCTTGCCGGCTGGCGACCACAGGCCCTATGGCAAAAAGTGTGGCCGACCTCGCGCTACTTTTTTCGGTACAGGCCGGACCAGATTCAAGCGACCCCCTCACCTTACCGGAGTCGGGTGACTACTTTCTGGATGCCTACGAGCCTTTTGCAGATTTGACAGGCCTGAAGGTGGCCTATTGCCCGAACTTGCATGGTATTCCAATCGATCCGGAGGTCACTCAGGTGCTGGAACAATGCGCCGCAACCTTTGCCACACTAGGCGCACAGCTAGACCAAACCGGACCAGATCTTGCTGATGCCATGGATGTTTTCCAAACCCAACGTGCCCAAGGCTTGGCTGTTGTCGCCAACGCACTGGACGCAACCATCCCGGACTGGAAACAACACGCCAAAGATACCGCCGTTTGGAATATGGAAAAGGGACAAGCGCTGGCGCTAAAAGAGGTCATCGATGCTGAAGTAAAGCGTACCCAGATCTATGCGCACGTAGCAGAATTTTTTGCAGAATATGATGCACTGCTGTTACCCGCCGCACAGGTACCCCCATTTGATCTGAACCAGGAATGGGTTGATGAGATTGATGGCACGCGAATGGAAACCTACATCGATTGGATGACGGTATGTTGCGCAATCACAGTAACAGGCCTGCCAGCCATCTCTATTCCAGGCGGATTTACGCCGGATGGACTGCCCGTAGGGTTACAGATCGTGGGCAAGCCCAGGGGTGACCTCGACCTGTTACGCATTGCCCATACTTTCGAACAGGCCACAAAACATGGACGTCGCAAACCCCAGATCTTCGCCGGCCAACATTGATCAACCTGTGGTTTGACAGATGCCAGGCCCCGGTACACTCCTGACCATAATGGCCCACCCGGACGATGCGGAGTTCGCCGCCGGGGGACTATTGTCGCTATGGCACAAGGCCGGAGGCGACATCCATATCATGTGCCTGACCGATGGCTCTGCGGGACACCATTACCTATCTCGTCGCGAACTGGCAAAGCGCAGGGCCCAAGAGGCGAAAAATGCCGCCGCCATTATCGGCGCATCAGTGACCATCGCCTCGGGCATCGACGGCGCTCTTACCGCGTCTTTGGAGGTGCGCGCTGAGGTCATCCGAAAGATTAGAGAAATCGGCCCTGATCTGATCGTTACCCATCGCAGCTGCGACTACCATCCCGATCACCGCGCCACTGCACAGCTGGTTCAGGATGCATGTTTTCTACTCCAGGTACCTGCGGTGGAGCCCGAGACCCCACCCCTGAGACACGTCCCACCAGTTTTGCAGGCCTGGGATCGTTTCAAAACGCCTCAGCCTCACCGTCCAGATTGGGTGATCGACACGACCTCGACGATCAGCCAAATCATGAATCTATTGGTCTGTCGCAAAAGCCAGGTATTTGAGTGGTTACCCTTTCTGGACGGTCGCACACCGCCCGAGGATATTGATTCGACCGAGGCAGTCGAATGGTTGAAAGCATGGTATGTTAAGCGCCCGAAGACCATCGCCCATCAAGCAGCGCCCGCCTTCACATACGCTGAAGCTTATGAAGTCAGTGAGTATGGTGGACGTTTTGTTCAACCTGAGTTCTGAGCCCTATGCAATCAAACAAGCTCCCCAACCTGTATTCCCTAACCGCAATTGGCGTAGGCACTTTTTTAGGGTCCGTCCTCGCCGCGGGCTACATGTTGGCCAGCAACTACAATGCGCTGGGACAGAAGAAGATCGGGCATTGGGTGATTGGCATCAGCATCGTCTGGGTGGTCTTATTGATTCTACTTCCCGCTGAATGGTCAACGTCGCCGACTTTTGCAGTTGTATTTTTGATCGGTCAGGTTGTCCTGGTGTTGGCCATCACGCAAAAGTTACAGGGCGCAATGTTCACTAGCTTCGAGGAAATGGGTGGAAAATACTTCAGCATCTGGCGGGCGGTCGCTATTGGTGTCATTGCCTCATTTGCTTTGATCATCATCGCCAGTCTTATGGTGAGCCTGTTCGGTCTCGCGCCAACCCCAACCGCCAGCACATAACCGTGGTCAACATAGTACCCCGCCATCAATACAAAACGGCGCGAGCGGTATTGCGTTTTGAAGATGAGTTTCTTCTGGCGGTACATTCCAGTTTCTGGGCGCGACCCAACCGTCGATGGGGACTGCCTGGGGGAAGCATCGAGCGCGGTGAAGAACCCATTCGCACAGTCGCCCGCGAGCTTGAGGAAGAGCTGGAGATCTATATCCAGAATTTTTCAGAGCTGGGCGCTTTTTCCTACAAAGGATCCCAACACATCGTCTACGGCGCCGAGATCCACGACAGAATCACTTATTACGACGATTCTGAGCTGTTGGACCTGCAATGGTTTGATCTTCAATCCGTCCGTAACCTGCATGCAGCCAAAAAACTACATGCAGGTTATGAATTGCAGGCCATCGAACGCTTTCAACGCGTTTAAGCACAGCAGGTTGCCGGGGGATTATGCGCCCCATCGAAGGTTTCCAGATCGTCAATTTTGCGATACCACTCCCACATGGTGCCATCCGGTGCGTAGCTCACGGCTTTGTTCTGGGTAGCAAAACAACAGCCCTCTGCCTCTGTCAGCGCGACCTCAACACCACGCTGAGACTGCCCACCGGCGACATCACGTACGATCTGATCGTCAAACACTTCAACACCCAGGTGATTCAGGCGATCCGGACCGTCACTTTCAAACAGGACCAACTTCAACCCGGGATTTTCGACTTCAAAATTGGCGTAACCCGGCTTTCGTTTTGCTACCTGAACACCAAATAATTTCTGGTAATAATCGATTGCGGCATCGATATCGGGAACGTTTAACGCTAACTGAATTCTCATCTTCAATCTCCTTTTATAATTCGAATATTTTCGAATTGTTGTTTATACGCTATTTATTTTTATATTTCTAGTATTATCGAAATTATAGGAATATAGTTTAGTGATAATCTGCGTTTTGTTAGAACAAGAAGACCGAAGACTGAAAGCAATGATCGATTCGAATAGCGCCGCTGCTTGTATGGAAAGCCTGGGTAACCCAACTCGCCTGGATATTTTTCGACTGCTCGTTCGCGCCGGGCAAAGTGGTACACCCGTTGGAACCATCCAGAACAAGCTGAATATACCTGCGTCGACCTTATCTCACCATGTGAGTCACCTGGTAAAGAACGGACTGGTCTCCCAGATCCGCGAAGGACGCTCCCTCAAGTGTTCGGTAAACTTTGCTCAGATGCATCAGCTGTTAGACTTCCTCACTGAGGAGTGTTGCGCGGATGAATCAACGCAGGAATGTGCAGCGCCAAAGGCCTGCTGTTGAGTTACGTGATACGTCAAAAGCTAGCGGCTGAGTTTGTCGGCACTACCTTTCTACTCGCGACAGTGGTGGGGTCGGGGATCATGGGAGAGTCGTTGGCCAATGGTAACGATGCCATCGCGTTGCTGGGCAATACCATCGCAACCGGTGCGATCCTTTACGTGTTGATCACCATGTTTGGTCCCATTGGCGGCGCTCACTTCAATCCTGCGGTGACCTTAGGCTTTTTTTTGCGGAAGGAAATCTCCCCTGGTTTGGCCATCGCATACGCCGTTTGCCAGATTCTCGGCGCCCTTACCGGCGTTGTCCTGGCGCACCTGATGTTTGACCTTGACGCGTTACAGATTTCCCAGAAAGCCCGAACGGGCACCGGTCAGTGGTTAGCAGAGGTGGTGGCAACCTTTGGGCTACTCAGTACCATTTTCCTTACGCTGAAGCATAAATCAGAAGCCGTACCTATGGCTGTAGGTTTGTATATTACGGCGGGCTACTGGTTTACGGCTTCCACTTCCTTTGCCAACCCAGCAGTGACCATTGCAAGAGAGTTTACCAATAGCTTTTCGGGGATTGCCCCAACTGATGTGCCAGGATTTATCGCCGCCCAAATTGTCGGCGCAATCGTTGCTACTTATTTTTGTCGCTGGCTTCTGCGCGCCAGATCTGCGTGAATTCTTCCGTCGTATTCACCTTGGGATAGGGCTGGTCCGGGACTGGCACATCCAAAAAATCGCACAGCGGCTCCCACCCCTGACCAGGCTCGTACACCAGCAATTTGTCCTTCGGACATCGATCGATGACCGATTGATTGTGCGCTTCAAACTGACGGATCACGTGGGCCTGATCGTCCATGCGCTCATCAAAGATTGGTGTCCAAATCAAACCAAACGCCAGCTGACGCGCTTTTAACGCAACTTCGGACTCTCTCGGCGCGTTGGAAACCCGCCAAATCGTATTCATCACGCTGCGATACCAAGCTTCGGGATCCCGGCGCGTTAGGATCACCTTTGCTTCAGGAAACGCCTGCAACTGCTGCTGCCAAAAATTACATGACGGCCAATCGACGCTGGCCTGATAATCCTGAAAAAGTTTGTGCCAATCCGGTAGTTCGCCCTGACCGGCCTTTATCCAATCGTCCACATGACCTGGGTTTTTCTCCACCTCCATCATGTGATAACACTTATCAAATCCAAGCAGCTCCAAGGCAAACTTCAGGGATAACGTCCCCGTGCGTCCAAACCCCGCACCTATAACCCGTATACTCATCTAGCTCCCCATCAGGTCACGCACTGACGCGTTCACTTTTGTTCTTCCCTGGCGACGTCAGCCAGGATTTCCTTGATTTGATCAAGTTCTAACATCTGCGTGTCCAACGCCATTAGAAGATACACAAAAAGCTGAGCGCCCAGCGAGCCATTATTCACCTTGGAGCGCAGATTGCTCTCGTTCTGGACCACACCAAGTTGCTCGAGGGCGAGCACCAGATCTTTGTATTCCATCCCTTTATAGGCCATTCGAGACCTGATAAAACGCCGAATTGTTTCCCGCATTTGCGGAGAATCAAAAAGTTTCGCCATAATCCGTTAAATTCAGCCAGAAAGATGTCTTTTATTATCAACATATGTCCATTTAGTTCAATTTTTATTGCTTTTACGATTCAATTTATACATAATTTTTACGTCCTTGATCAGCCTCATAAGGGTTTTTTAAAGGACATATGTCTATTTTAAGGGACATCACCCTGGCAAGAGACAAATTACAGCAATGACGCTGTGCAAGCTGAAGGAGCTACTATGTTTGAGTCAATTGTGTTGATCGCACTGATCCTGTTTGGAGTTGTCGTGATCTTCTCTTCTGTTAAATCTGTGCCCCAGGGCTACGGCTGGACTGTAGAACGCTGGGGTAAGTACCAACGCACTCTATCTCCCGGACTCCATTTTATCGTGCCCATCATGGATGCCATCGGACACAGGCAAAATCTCATGGAACAGGTTCTGGATATTCCCCCACAAGAAGTTATCTCCTCGGACAACGCTCAGGTTCAGACGGATGCTGTTTGTTTTTATCAAATCCTGGAGCCAGTTAAGGCTGCATACGAGGTCAACGATCTTGTCCGAGCCATGCAGAATCTGGTCATGACAAACATCCGTGCAGTACTCGGCTCTATGGAACTGGATGAGATGCTCTCTAACCGCGACCGAATCAACACTGAGCTGTTAAACAAAGTAGATGATGCGACCGACCCGTGGGGTGTCAAAGTCACTCGTGTAGAGATTCGAGATATCTCACCACCGCGTGATCTGGTGGACGCAATGGCTCGCCAGATGAAGGCCGAACGCGAGAAGCGCGCCCAGATTCTGGAGGCTGAAGGTGAGCGTGAAGCTGCGATTAAGGTTGCTGAGGGACAGAAGAGTTCTGAGATATTACGCGCCGAAGGCGAACTTGAAGCGGCCAAGCGAGAAGCTGAAGCCCGAGAGCGACTGGCTGAAGCCGAGGCACGGGCGACTGAATCGGTTTCCCACGCCATTGCCAATGGCGACCCGCGCGCGATCAACTATTTTGTTGCTCAGAAGTATGTGGACGCATTGGGCAAATTGGCAGAATCGCCCAATAACAAAGTGATGATGATTCCTCTGGAAGCCTCCAGCGTGATCGGATCCATCGCGGGCATTTCAGATATTGCAAAAGACGTCGTTAAATCGGCTGATCAATAACCTTGTGATGCCTGAAACCGTGTGAGTACGTTTGTGAAAAGTGCCTCAAACAAAGGTGTGCAAAGACGCGCCGAACCGACAGAACTGGACAAGGATGTCCGCCTTTTCACAAACCCAGGCTCACTCAAATAAGTTATGCTCTCAGAATCCACAAGCGGGATGTGCCGAGGGCTTCTGTTCAGTCAGTTTTAATGTGTGGAGAACAATTATGGACATGCTGACCACAATCACCCCCTATCACTGGTTTGCACTGGGTTTGCTGATGCTTACTGCAGAAATGCTGGGGACCTCCGGCTTTCTGATCGGCGCTGCCGTGGCTGCACTGGGCATGGGCATCGTCGTATTACTGGCCCCCGAACTTACCGTAGGCTGGCAGGTACTGCTGTATGTAATCAGCGGATTAGTGGCAACGTTTGTCTACTTCAGGTTGTTTAGAGATGCTCAAAAAGCTGAAGGCAGCACCGGTCTCAACCGACGAGCCAGCAGGCTGATCGGACATCAGTTTGAATTAGATACGGATGTCACTACGGGCGTGGCAAAAGTACAGATCGGAGATACGCTGTGGCGCGTACGCAGCGACAACCCCATCAGCAAAGGCACCATGGTGGAAGTGGTTGACGCACGAAGAATGAGCCTTGTCATCGCCGCTAAATAGCGGGCTATGATCTATGCTCGTGCAGGGTTGGGTAGCAATACCCAACCCCCAGATGCGCTTAGGACTGGACCTCCCAGGGCTTAACCCCTATCTTGCTCACTGATTTACCGGTGAAGCATCTTTTGAACTATCTCGATCTGGCCATCATCGTTGGCTATCTGGCCCTTATCGTTGCGGTAGGCATCCGCCTCAGTGGAAAAGTCAAAGACGCTAAGGATTTTTTTCTCGCTGGGCGCAGTTTAGCCTGGTGGGTGATCGGCTTGTCGATCATCGGCACCAATATTGGCGCTGACAGCTACGTTGGTGCCGCTGGAAACGCCTACAACGTTGGTATCGCCCAGGCTAATTTTGAATGGATTGGGGCAATCCCGGCGATGATTGCAGCCTCTCTCATATTTATTCCGCTTTATTGGAAAGCAGGCGTCTATTCGATTCCAGAGTACTTTGGACTGCGCTATAACCAGGCGGTGCGGGTGCTGGCGGCATCCATTGCCAGCATCGTTGCTGTGTTTGCCATTGCGGTTGCGTTGTGGGCCATCGCCATCACCCTCGAAACCTATCTTGGATGGCCAACCTGGCTGGGAATTTTAGTCACCGGTTTTGTCGTCGGCATGTATTCCATCGCCGGTGGCCTCGCAGCCGTCGCTTTCACAGACACACTTCAGGTGTGCATCATGTTTGTCGGCGGGCTTGTGATCGTTGGGCTTGGCATCAGCGAGTCTGGCGGCTTTATGGGGTTTGCAGAGACCCTGACGCGGGAGAATCCGAATCACCTGCAGGCCTATCTGCCTGCCGACCATGAAAGTTTTCCCTGGCCTGCGGTCATTCTTGGTCTGGGGATTGTGCTATCACCAGCCTACTGGTGCGCAGGACAGGCGATCTTACAACGAACCTTGGGCGCTCGCAGTCAATGGGATGCAAGTGCGGGAATGATGTTTGCAGCTCTGGGAAAATCTTTTGTGCCATTGCTCGTGGTGTTCCCGGGACTACTGGCCCTGGTCATGCATGCCCAAATCGAATACCCGGATATGGCGCTGCCCTGGGTGATTAAAAACGTGCTGCCACCTGGCATCTCCGGACTGATGTTCATTGCGCTGATTGCCGCTCTGCAATCCACCATTGACTCGGGTATCAACTCAACTTCATTGATGATTACCCGAGACATTCGACACGTTGTGATGAAAAACGCCGACCCTGATCAAGACCTGAAAGTTGGCCGCTACCTAACGTTGGGGATATTGTTATTGGCTATGTGTGTTGCGCCCGTTATTTCACAAATGGGCGGCATCTATCAGTTTATACAGACAATCTTATCTTTGTTCCAGGGACCCATGCTCGCCCTGTTGCTGATGGGGGCATTTACCCGGAGTACTACGCCGGCTGCGGGGCTGATCACCTTGCTGACCGGCGTTGCACTCTCTTCCATTGTGCTGGCAATGGGTACAAACATGTTGTACGTCGCTTTTGTGAGTTTTATCTATTCATTGTTCGCATTGGCAATCATCAGTCGCTTTACGGCGCCCAATGAACGAGATCTCAGCAACCTTACCTACTTTCCCTGGGGGGCAAAATAATGGATCCTGAAAGTCTTCCGGTTGCCTGGGCTAACTACATTTCGATCATCGGCTTTGTGTTTCTGTTGATTGTGGTTTGGCTCATCCCCAGGCGCGTCATCCTAGCTGATGCAAAATCCAATAGTCGCTGGCGGGACATTCGCATATGGGCCACCGGCCTGATACTGATGCAGATCACGCTGTACCTGATTTTCACTTAGGAGCTGTTCTGTGCGCACCACCCTGCTTTTCGGCCTTTTATGTGTATGTTTCAGCACAAACGCTGCCACCAAGCTGTTTGTCTTCGACTGTGGCAGCATTTCCCTGGCAGACGTCAGTCCCTTTGGGTTGACCAACGCCGAAACCGACGCGCGTGAGATGTTTGTGCCCTGTTATATGATTGAACATGCAGGCAAACGCATGCTGTGGGATGGTGGACTGCCCCTTGCGATGGTAGGGAGTCCAGAACCCGTTGAGATATCCGGCATGCAGATGCGTTATGAAGTTTCGCTCCTGGAACAATTGGCGCAAATCAATCTGACACCTGCTGACTTTGACTACGTCGCTTATTCGCACTTTCACTTTGATCATATCGGTGCGGCAAACGCTTTTGCCGAAATCCCATTACTGATTCAAGCACCGGAAGCCGAAGCTGCGTTTATCAAACACGACAAGTTCGATGTCTTTGACCTGCAGCAGTATGCAAAAGTTGTAGATTCTCCACGCATCACGTTGAACGGTGACTACGACGTGTTCGGTGACGGCACAGTGACCCTGGTTTCAACGCCGGGACATACGCCCGGCCACCAAGTATTGATGGTTAAACTGGCAAACACAGGCACGGTACTCCTCTCCGGTGATCTTTATCACTTCAGCGAAACCAGAAGTCTACGACGGGTGCCCATATTCAACACCGACCCTGAGGCCACTCTCGCCTCTATGGATAAGGTGGAGCGACTACTGGTCAGCGAAAACGCGCAGCTTTGGATCGAGCACGTTAAAGCAGAAGCAGACCTGCTGCAAAAAGCGCCAGCCTACTATGACTAGAGGCACGACAACACTTAAGGGGATCCACTAGCCCAGACGATAAACCTGTGCGGCCGTGTCATGAAAAAGCGCCTGTTGGTCTTGGACGGAGTAGTCCGCAGCGATTTTTTTGAAGGAGTTCCACAATACGTGATAGGAGCAGCTTTGTTTGTCTACGGGGAAGTTGCTCTCGAACATACATCGTTCGGGACCAAACAGCTCTATGGCCTTGCGATAATAACGGCTGGTTGCCGCAACAAGTTCATCAGACGTGGCCGGGATTGCGCGCTTGTGAAAACCAAATCCATTGATGGGCATGACCAGACCACCTAACTTTGGATACACGTTCGGACATGTCGCCAGGTCGCCGACATCACTACACCACTGATCAAATATTTCATCCGTTCTACCCGCATAGGGTCCAATACCCAACGGTCCGCCAAAGTGATCAAAAATAATGGTCACATTTGGGAACGTTCTAGCCAGATCTGTGAGCTGCGGAATCTGCGGGTGATACAACCAGGCATCAAAGCTCAGGTTCCGTTTGGCCAATTCTTCAAACCCCTGGCGAAAGTCGTCACGCAAGAAAAGTCCTGTTGGTGGATTGGTGTGCGAGTTTCTGACCGCGTCACTTGCGTCCCATCCCGCAGCATGTCGTATGCCGCGAAACCGATCAGAAAAGCGTAAATGTTGGTCAAGCACAGCGCCGACTTCTGCACCCAGACAAAGATCTGCCAGTCCCACAATGCCCGCACAGGCGCGAATATCCCCATATTTGCCGCTTGCGGTCATGGCAGCTACGCCGTTTACAAATTCGGTTTCGCCAACTGGCGCCAACGCTTTGGGACCTGATTGACGGTACATGGCGTTGCACTCGACAAATACAGTACTAACCACGTTGTGACCAGAACGAACATCCTGCAGAAGTTCATCCAGCAGGTAACGATTCTGGGCGTCATCCCACAGATGATGATGAGGGTCGCAGATCGGTAGTTCCGGCTCGAGGATCTCCTCTTGAACCTGCGACAGCCAGGATTGGTCTGGCATCAGTAGACAACAACGCTGCGGATACTCTCCCCAGCATGCATGAGTTCAAAACCCTGATTGATATCCTGCAGGCTGAAGGTGTGGGTGATCAAATCGTCAATGTTGATCTTACCCTCCATATACCAATCAACAATCTTAGGTACATCGGTACGGCCCTTGGCACCACCAAACGCAGTGCCTTTCCACACTCTACCGGTCACAAGCTGAAAAGGCCTCGTACCGATTTCTTTTCCCGAAGCCGCAACCCCGATGATGATGCTTTCACCCCAACCCTTATGACAACACTCCAGCGCCTGGCGCATCACATCGGTATTGCCGATACATTCAAACGAATAATCCACCCCACCGTCCGTCATATCTACAATGGCGGCGACAACGTCATCCACGTCATTTGGATTAACGAAATCGGTCATGCCAAATGCTTCTGCCAATGCTCGTTTGTCATTGTTCAGATCCACCCCGATGATCTTGTCAGCACCTGCGATACGCGCGCCTTGAATGACATTCAGACCAATCCCTCCCAGGCCGAAGATGGCCACGTTAGAACCGGGCTCGACTTTTGCGGTATTCATCACGGCACCGAGACCGGTGGTGACCCCACAACCGATGTAGCACACTTTATCGAACGGCGCATCGGGACGAATTTTTGCAACGGCAATCTCAGGCATGACGCTGAAATTGGAAAACGTGGACGTACCCATATAGTGATAGAGCGTTTCGCCGTTCATGGAAAATCTGGAAGTACCGTCGGGCATCAGCCCCTGGCCCTGAGTTTCGCGAATCGCACCACAAAGATTGGTTTTTCCCGAGGTACAAAACTTACATTGACGACACTCAGGGGTGTAAAGGGGAATAACGTGATCTCCAACTGCCACAGACGTGACACCAGGTCCTACTTCCCGCACAACCCCAGCACCCTCATGGCCCATAATCGAAGGGAATATCCCTTCTGGATCTGCCCCGGATAACGTGTACGCATCTGTGTGACAGATACCCGTTGCCATTACCTCGACCAGTACTTCACCTTGTTTGGGCCCTTCCAATTGCACCGTCTCAATCGACAACGGTTCACCGGCAGCAAGTGCCACAGCAGCCAAAGTATCCATATCCCCTTCCCTATTCTCAGTCTCCAGATCAGCCTATCTTCCGTTGACTGTGTAGATAATTGCAAGCGCTTCTAACTCACTCTGTTCACCCGGCAAACTGAGAGGAGTAATCCCAGAGCAAACACAACCTGCGCAAGGTAGAATAGACGCCACGGCGATCATCCACATCAGGCTAATCAAGCTCGTGAAACTATCACTTTGGGTCAAAGTTGGACTAAGGGACTGGCCTAACTACGTGCCGCTGGCCCCGACCCTGAAAAACTATCAGCGCACCGATCTGGGGCCAGATGTGACCGCCGGCCTGGTGGTTGGCATGGTGACCATTCCTCAAGCCGTCGCCTATGCATTTCTTGCCGGTGTCCCACCCGAAGCCGGTCTGTACGCATGCCTGGTGCCTATGGTCTTGTACGCAATTTTTGGCAGCTCCAAGCAGTTGGTGGTCGGGCCGGTAGCAGTAGCCGCCCTGATGGTTGCAGCCACAGTTTCTGAATATGCGCCCAAATACAGCGTGCACTACCTGCAGATCACCAGCATCTTGTGTTTACAGGCAGGCTTGATGTTGCTGCTGCTGCGCCTTTCTCGAATGGGCGGTTTGGTCAATCTGCTGAGCCACCCCGTTATTACAGGCTTTGTGAATGCTGCCGCCATTCTCATTATCGTCAGTCAGCTACCCGCGTTCACCGGTATAGAGGTAACCACCACCAGTGAGCCTTTTACCACATTGACCCAGGTGCTCGCCCAGTTGGGTAACACCCAACCCTGGGTGCTGACCTTTGGGTTGTTATCATTGGCGACGCTGATTGGCTATCCCAGGCTTGTATCAACTTTGAGTCAAAGGGCTGGCAACCAGCTTTCGTCCCAAAGTGCGATCACACGTATCGGTCCGATGCTGGTAGCGCTGGTGGGTGGTGGCATAACCTGGCTACTGGGACTGCACAATGACATCCCAGTCGTGGGAGCTATCCCCAGTGGACTTCCTACGCTCTCCATACCACCACTGGATACCACCTTTGACTTGGACCTGTGGATCGACCTGTTACCAGCGGCCTTCATCATCGCCATCATTTCCTACATCGAATCCTACTCCATTGGAGCCACCCTTGCGGCGAGGCAACAGAGCCGAGTCAATTCTCACCAGGAGCTGATCGCGCTGGGCGCTGCAAATGTAGGTGCTGCGTTTACCGGCGCTTACCCGGTAGCGGGTAGCTTCTCCAGATCCAGCGTAAATTATTATGCTGGTGGTCGTACCCAGGTCAGCAGCCTGGTATGCGCGTTGGTCATTGTGTTTGCACTATTGTTTCTCACGCCACTGTTCGGGTACCTACCGCACGCCATACTGGCAGCCATTGTTATGGTTTCTGTAATCGGGCTGATGGATCTCAAGAGCGGGCGTGAGCACTGGGCCCTACATAGAGAAGATGTCATCACCGAATATGCCACCTTGGTTGGCGTGCTGTTCCTGGGCGTAGAGATCGGTATCATCTCGGGCGTCGCCCTATCCATCGCCTTTTTTATTCGGACTTCATCACGTCCGAACATCACCCAGGTTGGGCGACTGGGAGAAACCGAGCATTTTCGCTCGATCAAACGATTTGATGTCGAAACAGTCACCAATGTCCTGGCACTTAGAGTGGATGAGAACATCTACTTCGGCAACGCCGCCCAGATTGAAGATAAATTTCTAAAGCGTGCCCAACGGCGCAAGGGGACCCGTCACTTATTGATGGTTTGCAGTTCGGTCAATATGATTGACGCCACCGGATTGCAGATGCTGCATCGCTTGAATGCAAGCCTGGCGGAAACCGGGGTTAAATTTCACATGAGCGATATTAAGGGAACGCTGTTGCCAATTGTCGAAGGTGCCCATCTGGCAGACACCTTGTCCGGGCAGATTTTTTTCACTGCTGACAGAGCGATGAAACACTTTATCGCAGAACTGGAGGAAGCCAAGGCGTGACCGTACTGGACCGTTACATCACCGGTCAGGCCAATCGTTCTATTGCAGCTGTTTTGCTCAGCCTGCTTTCTTTGATCACCTTGTTTGCCTTATTCGAAGAATTGGATGAACAGGAGGTCACCTACGGCCTGTACGAGGTGCTGTCGTACATTGCAAAAACCACCCCTCGTCGTTTGGACGAAATTCTGGTTTACGGAATTTTTCTTGGCTACCTAATCGCTTTAGGGCGCCTGGCAGAGACAAACGAACTCACAATTTGTCGCACAACCGGTATGTCTACTACCCGAATATGTATGGCATTGGCGCCTTCGCTGATCTTATGGCTGGCTATCAGCGTGGTTGTGGCAGAATTTGTCGCACCTGATAGCGAGCGCAGCGCAGAGAGCGATAAACTCCAGGCAACCTACGGTGATAACGCGTTGGATCAGATGGGGGGATTGTGGCTAAGAACGGGTCCGCTGTTCATGCACGTCAGCGCCATCGACGAACACGACCGCCTGCTCGGTGTCACCCAGTACTGGCTGGACGAAGATGATGCACTGGTCGAAACCATCCGAGCCAGTTTTGGTACTTATCAGCCACTGGATCAGATCTGGATCCTGGAACAAGGGCATCGCACCACCCTGAGCGATGGCGCTGCGGTCACAGACACCTTTGCCCATTGGGCCTGGGAAAATCCGATCACGCCAGAAGTGCTGGCTGGGCAGGCTTTTCTGGAACCTCCCAAAATGTCCCTGATCGCTTTGTACCGTCAGATCCAGTTTGCGCGCACGCAAGAGATCGGCGTCAGCGAATATGAATTGGCTTTCTGGTCTCGGATACTAAAACCATTGACCTACCTGGGGCTGACGTTGTTCGCCTTAGCCGTTGTGATGGGACCACTTCGCGAGGTCGGGATGGGATTACGGCTGACCTTTGGCATTTTTGCCGGATTGAGCTTTAAATACTTACAGGATCTTTTTGCGCCTGCGGCGATTGTTTTCAACATTCCAGCTCTGATTGCGATTTTGATCCCGATCGCCGCATATTGGTTGATTGCGATCTATCTGATTAGACGCAATGCCTGACTGCTGGCAGTTTAACCACCACAAATTTGGGGGAACATCATGAAATTGGGCTTAATGTTAGGGTATTCGGGTGCAGACATGCGCCTGCCCATGGACGACATCAAACTGGCTGAAGATCTGGGCTACGACAGCGTCTGGACCGCTGAGGCCTATGGATCGGATGCAATTACGCCGCTGGCATATATCGCAGCACATACCGAGCGAATCCGATTGGGCACAGCTGTTTTGCAGCTTGCTGGGAGAACCCCGGCAAACGCTGCCATGGCCATGGCGACCTTGGACAAGTTAGCGGGTGGTAATCGAGCCATCTGTGGCCTGGGTGTCTCCGGTCCACAGATTGTTGAGGGATGGTAAGGCCAGCCCTGGGGCAAGCCTTACTACCGTATCAAAGACTATGTCACCATCATGAAAAAGATCTGGCGCCGGGAAGAACCGGTTACCCATGACGGCAAGGAAATCTCTCTGCCTTATACCGGGGAGGGTGCCATGGGTGTTGGTAAGCCACTGAAATCAATCCTCCATATGAATCCCGATATTCCCGTTTTTTTGGGTACCGGCATGGAATCAACGGTCCGCATGACAGCCGAGATCGCCGACGGCTGGCTGCCGCTGGGATTTGTCCCGGACAGCGCGCACCTGTACACAGACTGGATCAACGAAGGCTTGGAGAAAGGTGGCAAGACGCCGGAACAGTTTGAACGCCAGGCCATGACCAACGTTAAGGTCACTGATGATGTGAAGAGCGCCTTGGATGCGATCAAACCTGGTATCGCCTTATACGTGGGCGGCATGGG
Source organism: Pseudomonadota bacterium (assembly GCA_039028095.1). Lineage (GTDB taxonomy): Bacteria > Pseudomonadota > Gammaproteobacteria > Pseudomonadales > Azotimanducaceae > UBA4421. Next base: position 152,918 of record JBCCIU010000003.1, on the reverse strand, counting down.
ACACAAGAATCTCAACTTCCACAAGGAAATGATGGTGCGCCGCGGCTTTGGCGAAGCCGCAGATCGGATACAGGAGCTATACCTGGCCAAGCGTAAGGACGAAGCCATCGCGGCTGTTCCAGATGAGTTTGTGGACAGTGGGGCGCTCATCGGTCCAAAAGAACGTATTGCGGAAAAATATAAGGCATGGGAGGACAGTGGTATTACCGGCTTAACCATCAGTGGGAACAGCGAAGCGATCCGCACCATGGCGGAAGTGGCGAGACTTAACTTCCCTAACAAATAGGCCTGCAACTACTCAATACGATAACCTCGCCCTGGATAGTCAAAATCATGCAGGGCACGGTTGTCTGGCGACTGCAAAAAGACGTTATTGTGGTAGGAGCGAATTTCTGCAATCAGACCGTCCCGAAAGATGTACCACTCAGAGCCGCGCAGGATTTCCGCTTCGCCTGTTTGCCTTGGGACCCAGCGCATACTCCATTCAATAACCACCTCGGGCTCCTGGACAAGTGCGTGATCCAAGACCCAGTTGGCCTGAGTAAGGGGGCCGACCTTTGACCAATAATTTGCCAGTGCCTCGCCACCCCGAACCGCACTATGATCAACAAAATAATGCACGACATCGTCGGTGAACGTGGACAGCATCAACGCCTTATCCGCTGTATTGCAGCCGGCATAATAGGTGTGGATGGTGTCGATATAGGGGTGGCCAGATGTTCGTGTTTCGATCATAAGTGTTGGGCTCAATCCGGCATCAATGCCGTTCAAGTCTAGTGTTTATTCTTTCGACCAATACCTCACGTACAGGCTCCACATCTTCGATGGGCTGATCTCGCAGGCGTTGGATCTCCGCCGTTTCATAAGGCTTAAAATCTGCTGGGAGTTCATTTGCGGAAAGCGTAAACAGCATCCAGTTTAGGACTTCCGCCAGTGCGGAATTACTGAGGTCTGCGTTAGCTGAACCAGGGACCTGGACTAGAAACTCGCGACCGCCTTTGACACCGGCAAAATATCCAACGTAGTTCTGCATCTGGGGTACAGCGCCGTCTGCGGTTCCCGAGCCGCTGGGGCCATGACAGCCCTGGCAGTTGAGCATGTAGTTGAATTTTGCTCGATTTGGGTTTTCCACACCAGGCATGTCTGCCAGCGCCTGTCCCGTGAACAGCACAGTGCACAACCACACACCCGAAAAGGTGAAGCCGCGCATATCTACTCGGTGGCTATGCCAACAACCAGCGCGGTTGAGCAATGATAAACCGTACTTTGTGTTCCCAGGCACCAATTGATGTCATTGCTCTTGGGTGGATTGTACATGGGGCGATCCCCCACATTGGTGTTACACATACAGTTGCCGCAGCCCGACTTGCCACAACAATCGTTATAGGAAATCACATAGTTCTTCCCGTCTATTGGATTGTTACAAGTGCCAATCCAGGTGATGGGGGACATTTCCGTACCCGGAGGACAAGAACTGACGCTACCACCACAACAGGTACATAAAAATCCATCGATCGCGCAATAACGCCAATATTCACAAGTTTGGTCGTCGCCAGATTCAGGTACGCCATTGCTCGACTTATTTTCAGCCCGAGCGACGGGTAACAAAGGCAGAGATGCTGCACCCACAAGCCCCGCACCCAGGATGCCAAAGAGACCCCTGCGTGACGTTTTCTGGGCCACTGATCGGCTCATTTTTTCTGTCAGCTTGTCGAGAAAATTATCTGTCATCGAAGTCTCCCTCAAAAATTGTACCAATCGCTAGCCTTTGACCGTGGCATCGTAATGTAACTCTGTCTTATCGCCTTCCTGACCTTCATCAGTGCCCAGGTAAGCCTGAATAGAGGCAACCCCCATACGATGGGCTTCAAACAAACTTTCCAAGTGTTCTCTTGTGTTAACAATACCCAGGGATGCAATTTTCCCTTTGTTGTCGATTAAAACGCCGTAGGGCAATTTCCCCACGCCGAAACTACGGCCAACAATCTCCGACAGAATATACGGGAAACTTTGTAAGCCAGCTTCTTCAACAAATGCTCGATGTGTCGCCTCGTCATCGCCATCGCTCACCAGCACAATGTCAAACGCTCCTTCAGAACGCTGAATGGATTTTAATACCGGCAGCAGGGTCTTACATATCGGACAATCGGGGGCCAGGAAAAAAAGCAGCTGTCCCAGATCACTCACACCGGTTGACAGGCGATGTCCATTCAGCGATTCCACTTCAATCACCGGGGCATCATCTTCGGGCTTAAGCTGTTGATTCACCATCAAGGCACCCGCCGGTGCCACTCTTTCGTAAAGGACGCCCACCTGGCGCGCCAAGGCAAATACGGCGACAGCCAAAACCAGAACCAACACCCATAAAATAACAACGGCGGCAATCAGGAGTTCATTCATCCAGTGACCCCAAACAGTTTTGAACGGTTGGCAGAATTTTGAATCAGTTGTTCAAATCCGTGATAGAGCACCACCGCCACCACGGCCATAGGCAGCGCAATCATAAAATCCGCCAGATTCATCAATCCCGGTCCGATCAAAATCGCAAACAGGCCTGAAACAACCAAACACGCGTTCCGCGCAACAATTCGCCAACTTAGCGGCACAGGATCGTCACCACACCCGCAGTCTATATAAGCACGGTCGCGCATCAGATTAATCAAGATCGCCAGCAGGTAAACTGCAAATAGACCCGTGGCAAGCACCAACCCGATCACAGGTTGGAAAATGAGTAGCGTAATTGTCAGCACTTCGAGGAGCGCAATAGATATCGCGGCGAGGGTGAGCAGAAACTCAGGCACTATCTTATAGGCGCCCACCATTGCCTTAAAACGCGCATGGTCTTTCACCTTGTGTACCGCAGCAGGGGTCAGCACCCCAACAAAGGTCCATGCGATAACTAACAACCACAATTCCACAGGTCACTGAGCTCCGGTGTAAAGTACCACCAGCCCGGCGCCGATATTTAGGGTATGGACAAATTCTCCCTGCGGTATGCGATATACATCAATGCCAAGTTCCGCATTGGTGACATAGAGCAGGCGAGAATCACCCTTGCCGGATGTACCCAGTGATACACCCCAGGTTTGCAGGTCTATCTTTGACTGGACATTACCTTTAGCCAAATCCACAACCCAAACCTGCGCGCCACCGTCTTTGTGGGTGCCTTCTCCACCTTCTGGATTCATCAGCACATAACCCATCCCGTCTGCATCAGTGGCGATGGGATTGGCACCGCCGGGCAGCCAGTTGCGTTCGCTCTCATCGGACAGCCAATACTTCTCACCAAAGTCGGGAATCTCACCCGAGGTATCTACAGGCAAGATCTGACCTGAAAATGTTAGGAAGTAAGCTGCGTCGTCCGTGATACCAGGGCCCTCGAAGACGGGATCATCATTGGCATCAAAAACGACAGGGCTGCGCTGGGTAGATGTGGCAGCCCCAGAGTCATCCAAGGTAGTGGTCAGAAAACTGCCATCCGAACAGATGGATGAGAAGCTGTAATCACCACTGGGTAGTAAAAAGGAGCAGCCGGCGATCGGAACTTCACCCACAAATGTTTTTGCTTCCAGATCAACAATAGAAACCGTTTGCGATGGCGTGAAGTTGTACACGCCAATAAAGCGATCGTCGCCGATCATGGCCGTGGATAGTGTTTTAGGCATGCCGGTGATGCGACCAGAGGGAATCTCTATCTCATCTTTCACCGTTAACGTTGATGGATCGTATACGGAAACAAAATCCTGGCGTGTGCCGCCACGTCCACCACGGCTATGAAAAGACTCGATCACATAGTGCTCACCGCGCGCTGCAGACGTCTGAAACGCAGCTATAAAACTGGCGGTCATCATGCCTTTAAACTGTCCCCCCGTATCAGGGGCCAACGGGTCCACAACGATCACACGACCTTCCAGCATGGTGCTTAGAGATGATAAATCACTCGCCATCACCCAATGATCCGGATAAACCGCGGGCAGCGTTTCTGTTGCACCCGGCACATCAGCTTTGAATTCGGCAGCTGCACCGAACGGTAGCATTGCCACAACCAGCGCGGTGACCGTTCGAGCGTGGCCCAAGACTTCGGGCAAATACTTGCGCATGTCTCTCCCCAAATTTTTTTCAAGTCCCAAATCGAGTATACACGATGGCAAATCGATTCCTATTCCAGAAATCAGCAGGGCTCTCGGCTCATCGCAGTTGTGCGATTAACCTTGAAAAACCTCTAAAGCGAGCTCTGGGGCTTCTCTGGGCACTGACGATCGACACTTCTTGAAACGCCTGAAAAAAACGTCCAAGCGCAAGCTGCCCTTCCAGCCGCGCCACGTGCAAGCCTGCACAGGTATGAATACCCGCGCCAAAACCAAGGTGAGGGATTGGGGTGCGAGCCACATCAAAACGATCTGGATCAACAAACATTTCCGGATCACGGTTGGCAGCGCCAATACACAATGTAACCACGCTATCAGCAGGTATCACACACCCTGCGAGCTTGACTTCAACACGAGCGGTTCTGTTACCCAATTGATTGGAGCTTTCATAGCGCAGAATCTCCTCGATGGCACCTGCATGTATTGAATCATCGTTAAGAAATTTTGCACGTTGCTCCGCGTGCGCTGCCAGAAGTTCAATGCCATTGCCGATCAAATTGGTTGTTGTTTCATGTCCCGCATTCAGCAGGAAAATACATTGGTGGTACAGCTGAGATGCTGCCAGGCCTCCATCGTCATCGACCCATGTAAGAAGCCGCGAGATGATGTCATCATCGTTCGTCAAACGATGCTGGGACACAAAGTGTTCCAAGTACGCCAGGAATTCTAGAGTTGCCTGCTCCCCCCGCAACAAGGTCTGTGTATCGGGGGCGGGCTCCAGACACCCCAGAATTGCGAGAGACCATGCACGCAATGGCTCGCGCTCATCCGCTGGCACACCCAGTAGATTGCCGATAACTTCCACCGGAATTCGAGCAGCAAACGACTCGATTAAATCAACGGGCTCAGCGTGCGGCAGCTCGTCAATCAAATCGTCAATTAGCGCAACTAACTCTCCCCGCATCCGTTGAATCATACGCTGGGAGAGCGAGTTACCTATCGCACGTCGCACACGAGTGTGCAGAGGTGGATCATTAAACACCAGACTGGTGGTGTGATGCATATACAGATTGGGATATTCCGAAAGCACAGGTGCAAACTGAATAGTTTTGTCCGAACTGAACACTTTTGGGTTCCGATATACCGCATCTACATCTGCATACCGAGTGAGAAAGAACCCTCCGTCTGGCAATGGATAAACGGGGTTTTGTTCACGCAGCCTTGCGTAGGTTGGATACGGGTCTTCGTAGAACTCGGCGGACAGATTCGTTGGATCAAAAGCGTCCAACGTGATGCCTGTTTACCTACTTGCCCAGCTGTGTGGCGAGATAGTCTACGGAACCTGCGATCTCGAACTGCGGCACTGCCGAGTGCAATCCAGGATTTACGTGCATGGTTTTTCGCGGCGTCCCCAGCATACCAAAGAGTTCAATACAGGCATCACGCGGCACAATCTCATCATCCCACTGGACCAAAAATCTAACAGGACAGCTCACCTGGGTGGCCAGGCGTTTCAGGTCATCTTCATTAGGTCCCCAAGTGCCCATCAACCCAAGCACCGCCACGCGGATTCGCGATTCGGTGGCAGTAACCGGCAAACCCATCATGGTCCCCATAGAAAGACCCCACCAGCCGGTAGGCCGAGCGCTTCTTTCAGTCTCGATAAAGTCCAAAGCCGCTGACCAATCGGTAAGCACCGTTTCGGTGCCCCCACCGTTGCGCCACATTTCCTGGAAACGATCAGGCTCATGTTCCCAGCGTTCTACCCGATCCCCGTGACCCGGACCGTCAATCGCGACCGATGCGATGCCTTGTTTTGCCAGCAAGCCAGCAAGCGCAAGAATGTAATCAATTTTTTTGTGGGTGGTGCCCCCGTGGCCCAGCATGACCAGTTTGTCAGCACCGTCTTGAGGCTCCCAATACACTCCAGGGACTTCATGGCCGTCCACATGCAGAGTAAAGCCTTGCTCTATCAGGCCATCCGATTGATGATTCTTGCCATTCCAACTCATGTTCTGTCCGCTAGGTGAAGGTGAAGTTTTTGGCCATCTTTTCGCGCACTTCACCCTGATGGGCAAAGTACTGCCGGAATCCGCCATTGTAGTTACCATCCTGGCGGCGATTACTTTCACCCTCAAAGTTGTAGTAACCCGGCGTACACTCGGCATTGCGGTTGGTTTTTCCGCGATGATTGATCACTTCCTGCACCCACCACTCTTCCGCATCGTGGGTTGGGTCCATGGTCTGGTGCCCATTTTGGCGTACATAGGCAATACACTCGGCAATATGATCACCTTGGGTCTGCAGCATATCGGTCAGGTTGAACTGAAACGATGCCTGATACCCACCCATGATGAACAGATTCGGATAGCCATGGGTGTGTATGCCCAATAAGGTGCGAATTCCCTCTGCATATTTGTCATCCAGGTCCTGACCGTTTTTTCCAACGATCTGGTTGTAGATGCCGGTTTTCTGGACTTCAAAGCCTGTCGCGTAGATCAACACATCCAGTTCGTATTCGTGCCCTTCAAAAATCGGGCCCTTTTCCCCAATCTCTGTAATTCCTCGGCCCTGGGTATCTACCAGATGCACCGATGGTAGATTGAACGTCGGTAGGTACTCATTGTGAAAACAAGGTCGTTTACACATAAACATGTACCAGGGCTTCAGCGCTTCGGCAGTGACTGGATCTTGTACTTCTTTTTCGATGCGCCTGTGGATCCGCATCATATAGTCTATATTCGCGTTTTCCTGTTGCTGAATTTTTTCTTCGCGGCTCAAGGCATCCATTCTGGCCTTTTGTTCCGGCGACATCTCCACAGCGGCCAGAACTTTCTCTCGACGTTTGGCCTGCCAACCAGGTTTTAGTTTGCGCGCCCAGTTTGGATCCGTGGGCCAATCATCACGAATATCTATAGAAGACGGTGTACGCTGAAAGACGTAAAGTTCCTTAGCATTCTTACCCAGCTCAGGCACCGCCTGCACTGCGCTGGCCCCCGTGCCGATGATGCCAACTACTTTGTCTTTCAGATTTTCAAGATTCTCGCCGGTATAGGCATAGTCCCAGCGAGAGGTATGGAACGCGTACCCGCTAAAGTCTTCCATCCCTTTGATCTTGGAGAGCTTCGGCTTGGACAAAGTGCCGTTAGCACAGATCACAAAACGCGCCCGCATATGGTCACCCCGATCCGAGCGCAAATGCCACATCTGTTCTTCTTCATTCCAGACAGTAGAGGTCACTGTGGTGTTGAATACCGCCAGATCGTAAAGATTGTATTTACGCGCGATCGCCTGACAGTGTCCTAAAATCTCTGGCCCTCTGGAATAGTGATTAACCGGGACGTAGTCCATCTCATCCAGCAGGGGTAAATAGTCATAGGCCACCACGTCGCACGCGACGCCCGGATAGCGATTCCAGTACCAGGTGCCGCCAACGTCCGCACCTCGCTCCACAATTCGAATGCTCTCGACGCCCCTTTCTCGCAGCCGAGCGGAGGTGAGCAAAGCAGAAAAGCCACCCCCGATAAACAGTACCTCAACCGCGTCCTGGATCGGGTCTCGCGCCTCGATCTCTCCCGCATAGGGATCTACCGCGTACTTAGCCAGGTCTCCTTCCAGGTCTGAGGTATATTGGCTGGTACCTTGGGGCCTGTATTCCAGGCGTACATCGCGCTCTTCAGCGAACTTTTGCTTAATATCGTCGTAATAGGATTGCGGTTTCTTTTCTCTTGGCATTGCTAACTACTCTCTAATTTCTCAGTATCTTTTACTGGTTACTGGGATGGTCTGCTCTTTGTTGTGCTTTTCGTTGTACTTTTCGTTGTACTTTTCGTTGTACTTTTCGTTGTGATTTTCGTTTTGCATTTTCGTTTTGCTTTTCGTTCAGCTCCGAATCAGACGGCGGTAATCTACACTCGTTTACAAAGATCCTGGCTCGATCCGCGACAAATTCTGATACGGCAAGCGTTCAATATACTCAAATATGCAGACCGCTTCACCTCTGAAACATCCCGGCTCTCGGCGTGCTAACAAGACCTATTCGTCAGACATCTGTCCAAGTTGCGCGCTCAGCTCGTTGACGCGCAATTCACCATCGCGAGTTTGGCCGCCAATCTCCATATACCGTCGCATATTGGTCTGCGCTCCTTCCGTTCGTAAAGTCTTCTGAAACAGATATGCTTCTTCACGAAGACCTTCGCCTAAGGGCAATTCAGCGGCGTTCACGGATTGCTTTGCAAGCCGCACTGCATCCTTTGGAAAGCTTGCTATTCGACGGGCCAAGTTCATTACCCACCCATCAATCTCGTCAGCGTCAAAGATTCGGTTCAGATAGCCCCATCGTTCCGCAGTTTCCGCGTCCAAATCATCCGCACCAAGTACTACCTCCATGGCGCGACCGCGACCCAACAGGCGAGGTAACCGCTGGGTTCCAGTCCCACCGGGCAAAATCCCAAGGGGCACTTCCATCTGATTAATCTTGGTTTTACCCGCCACGCCAAAGCGCATATCCATGCTGGAGACAAACTCACTACCACCGCCGCCGACCCGACCCTCTACCTGGGCGATGGTCACTTTGTCCATGGTACGCACCCGCTCACACATGGCATGAAAGTCGCTGAGCTCATCATCCTTCAGCGGCGCCCCATCAATAGGAAATTGAATAATCGCCTCAACGTCGAAGTGCGCGATAAAAAAATCTGGATCCGCGCTCTTGAACACCACCACCGACAAACTATCGTCGGCCTTGAGCTCCTTGGTCAGATTACTCATTTCAATATACAGCTGACCGGAGAAGAGGTTGATCGGCGGATTGTTAATCGTGACCACCGCAAGCTTGCCGTTATCGCGATCAACATCCACGTTTAATAGTTCGTAATCATAGGCCATACTGTTCCCCCCTGATGCCTATTAAGAAGTAACGCTCACACTCTTAGCGTCGAGCGCAGTAAACCATGTCCGAAATAACAATAACCAAGCGCCAGAGAAGTTACACCCTGTTTTTGCTGGTGATCGTATTCACCTCCAGCCACGTCGACCGACAGATTGTCGCGATCTTGCAAGAACCGATCAAAGCGGAGTTTGGTGTCAGCGATACCGAGTTGGGACTATTAACCGGGGTTATGTTTGCCCTGTTCTACGCGACCCTGGGTATGCCTATGGCGATGTGGGCGGATCGTCACAATCGTCGCAATCTTATTACCTTTTCAATCACCCTGTGGAGTGCGATGACCGCGCTATGCGGTGCTGCGGTCCAGTTCTGGCAGCTGCTATTGGCACGAATTGGCGTGGGCGTTGGCGAAGCGGGTTCAAACCCACCCTCTCACTCGATGATCGCAGACCTGTATCGTCCTGAAGAGCGCGGCACTGCCATGGCCATCTTCAGCCTGGGGGTGAATTTCGGGATCATGCTGGGTTACTTGATCGGTGGCTGGGTTAATGAATGGATCGGGTGGCGCTGGGCATTTGTTGTGGCTGGTGTTCCCGGTCTGATTATTGCCTTGATGGTTCGGTACGGAATGACCGAACCACCTCGCGGATACGCAGATGGCATTACCGAAAAGCCTCCCGCGCCGCCATTTTGGAACGTTGTAAAAACCATGCTCAAAACCAGCACCGTGCGGCACGTGGTCATGGGCAACACTTTGTTGTCGTTCGCCGGCTACGCCGCAATCGCATGGGCGCCGGTCTACTTTCAGCGTGTACATGGTTTCTCTACCGGGGAGACAGGTACCTTGCTGGCTCTGGCCATCGGTCTTGGCGGTGGTATTGGCACCTTCTTTGGTGGTTATCTGGCCGACAAATGGTCCAAATATGGTGAGGGCTGGCGTAGCTGGGTCGTGGCCGGATCCCTGGTCATCTATGTACCGTGTGGTTACTTTGGCTATGTCGCAGACGACAGCACCACAGCAATGCTGTGGTTCCTGGCCCCGGCGGTCTTCGGAGGCGTATATCTGGGTACAAACGCAGCCATTCTACAATCACAGATTCCGCTGCAAATGCGCTCGGTGGGAGCCGCTGTAAACCTCTTTATTTTAAATATCATTGGACTCGGCCTGGGTCCTTTGACAGTGGGCATCATCAGCGACTACATGCAACCAACCGTTGGAGTGGATAGTATTCGCTACGGCTTGATGGCAACGTTATTGTTTATGATCTGGGGGATCATTCATCAGGTCAGACTGGGCGTATTATTGAACAGGCAGAGCTGAGACACCGCTTAAGGGACAGGAGGATCGAGAATGTCAGACGCAATTAATGAAGCCATTGTGCAGCGCATCGATGAAGTGGCAGACGAGCTGCTGGAGGTATCACATGCGATCCATGCCAACCCTGAGCTCGCATTCAAAGAACATTTCGCCTGTGAAACCCTGACAAAATCGTTGGACCAGCATGGCCTGGAACCCGAAACAGGGGTGTTCACCCTGCCCACCGCGTTCGAAGCAGGGATCAACAAAAAAGCGGACGGACCTACCGTCGCAATCCTTGCAGAATATGACGCCCTGCCCGGCATTGGGCATGCTTGCGGACACAACATCATCGCAACCTCTGCCCTCGGGGCAGCATTGGGTCTGCAGGCCGCCGCCAGTCTGTTACCCGGCAAGATTCGTCTCATTGGTACACCTGCAGAGGAAAAAGGTGGCGGCAAAGAGCTGATGGCCCGCGCGGGCGCTTTTGACGGTGTTGATGCCGCCATGATGATTCATCCATCGGGGGTTAACATCGCCTCCATGCCGTGTATTTGCGTGGCAGAAGTCGAAGTAATTTATCATGGCAAATCGGCTCACGCGTCAGCCATGCCGCACAAGGGTATCAACGCATTGGATGGACTGCTCTTGGCCTATCAGGCGATATCAAACCTGCGCCAACACATTAGAGCCACCGAACGGATCCACGGCATCGTTACCGAAGGAGGCGCTGCCCCCAACATCGTGCCGGACAAGGCGGCGGGACAATTCTACGTTCGTGCTGCTAACGAAAAAGATCTTTCGCGCCTGAAGCCACGAGTGCAGGCATGCTTCGAGGCAGGCGCGACCGGCGCCGGCTGTGAGGTAGAGGTGAACTGGGCCGGGGTTGACTATCTGGATCTGAACACAAACTGGCCGCTGGCAGATCAATTCCAAGAGCATGCAGAAACGTTGGGGCGCGAATTTGTTCCCTTTGAAGAGGCGGTAAAATTTGGCGCAGGCAGCACCGATATGGGCAACGTCAGCTACCGTGTGCCCTCCATCCACCCGATGTTGGCTGTTGCCCCACCAAACGTGGTGATCCACAACCCCGAATTCGAAAAATGGGCCAGATCAGAAAAAGGTGACCAAGCCTGTCTGGACGGTGCAAAAGCGCTCGCACTAACCGCGGCTGATTACCTGCTGTCGCCCGCCTTACAGGATCAAGCCAGACACGCTTTTGAGGTGTCCCAAGGACTTGCTTCATGAAAAAAGCCTGCAGTCTGTTGGCGCTCTGGACGATCTGCACTGGCGTTGACGCCAACGTCGATCTAAGCGGTACTTACGACGTTGGCACCCTGACGCCTTTGGAGCGACCGGAGACATTTGGCAACAATCTCTACCTCTCGTCAGAACAGGCAGACGTTATGGCCAAGCGAATCGCTGGCGCCATGGCAGCCGATAGCGCAAACAGCAATCCGGATCGACAGGCCCCACCATCAGGAAAAATCACCCAGGGATACAACCTTTTCTGGGTGGACCCAGGATCAGAAGCTGCAATGATCGACGGTAAATTCCGCACCTCCATCCTGACCTATCCTGCAAACGGCAGAATTCCAGCGTTAACCAAACAGGGGGAGGCGCGCAAACAGCAGATGCTGGACGATTGGGAAATCATATGGCGCTTTACGGATCCGACCGTGGGTAAAAACACCGGCACCGCCTGGTGGCTTGAAGACGGCAACTCGAACGGTCCCTACGACCATATGGAACAGCGTCCTTACAGCGAACGATGTATTTTTGGGACACGGTCTACGGCAGGGCCACCCATGTTGCCAAATTTCTACAACAACCATAAACGAATCGTGCAAACACCTGATCACGTGATGATTTTGACAGAAATGAACCACGACGCACGAATCGTAAGGATGAATGCCAAGCATCGCGATCCCCGCTTAAAGGATTGGTTTGGCGACTCTGTAGGATATTGGGAGGGTGATACTTTGATCGTGGATACCCGTAACTTCCATGATACGCCTGCGTTGTGGAGGGCAGACGAAAATCTTCAGACAAAAGAATTCTTCACCCTGTTGGACAACGGCGATCTCCTATATCGCTTCGAAGTGCTTGATCCCACCGTATGGCAAGACAAATGGGGTGGCGAGTATATCTGGCGCGCAGCGCATCAGGACAAAGTGTACGAGTTTGCCTGCCACGAAGGTAACTACGCGCTCGGCAACATCATGCGAGGCGCCAGACTGCTGGAAGCAGAAGCAAAAGCTCGTGCCGCTGGCGAATGAGCGCCTGGATTTTTGGCTACGGCTCGCTGATCTGGCGGCCTGATATCGAATACAAGGCAAAGTCGCTGGCCACCTTATCGGGCTACGCGCGACGTTTCTGGCAGGGATCTCACGATCATCGAGGAACCCCGGACGCGCCGGGGCGAGTGGTGACATTGATCGAGGATAAAACTACTCAGTGCGTGGGTATGGCTTATCTCGTGGAATCCCACGTACTCCAGCAAACCTACGATAATTTGGATTACCGGGAAAAAAACGGATACGAACGCTTCGACGTCAGCCTCACACTCGATTCTGGAGCCATGGTGAACGCGCTGACCTATATCGCACCACCTGGCAACTTTGCCTACCTTGGTGATGCGCCGATCCATGAAATAGCAAAACAGATTCACATCAGCCATGGCCCTTCTGGGGCTAACAAAGATTATCTTCTGGAACTGGCCCAGGCGTTACGACGGCTGGATATCCACGACGAACACATATTCGAGTTAGAATCATTGATACAAGCACTGTTGGGGACCACACCATGACCTTAGTAACCAGAGAAAACCTGGATGGCATTGCCATTCTCAGCCTGAATCGGCCAGACGCACTGAATGCTCTAAGCCCTCTATTATTTGAAGAGTTGCGCACGCATGTTGACGAGATCGCACAACAAACTGAAGAAGTAGGCGTGGTGATCCTACGCGGCGAAGGACGCTCATTTTCCGCCGGCAACGATCTCAAAGCCATCGAACGTGGTGAAAGAGCACCAACACCTCACTTTCAAGCAGAAACCTTAGAGGCCATCGAACGTCTACCTCAACCTGTCATCGCCGCCGTTCAGGGGCACTGCTATACCGGAGCGCTTGAACTGGCGATCGCATGTGATCTGTTGATTGCCGCGGAAGGCGCACGTTTTGCTGACACCCATGGAAAATGGGGCATGTCACCTACCTGGGGGATGAGTCAACGACTGCCGCGCCGAGTTGGGCTGTTGGCTGCCAAAGAGATGATGTTTTCCGGACGCGTAATTGGAGGGCCCGAGGCTGTTGATATGGGCTTAGCGAACAAGTGTGTCCCGGACGATAGCCTTAAAGATGCCGCTGTCGAAATGGCTCGAAGCTTCTTGGGCAATTCCTGGTTTACCCTTCGGGCTGATAAAATGTTGGTCAATGGCGGACTGGATAGAACCCTGGCAGAGGGCGTCGCCTGGGAACGAGAAAACAGTCCAGGGCGCGGACCAGACATGGAAGAGCGTCTGGCAAACTTCGGCAAAAGCTAGCCTGACGGTGACCCACTAAACGATAGACCGCACAAACTTAATCGTGTGATCGGCAATTTCGTCAAAGACGGGCAAAGGATTGGTGCGGCTTCTTTTTAATACGGCATAGGAGTGGTTGGCAGTGTCCAGCCATTCCAACCTGCCGTCCGTCAAACCTTCAACCACATTTTGCAAAAGCTCAGCCTCAGCAAGGTCATCTCTGGTCCCACTCAAAAACAACATCGGGTGCACAATACCAGTGAGATGTTCAGCCCGAGCCACGCTTGGTTTCTTGGGTTGGTGCAGCGGGAAGGCACAAAAAATTAATCCGGCGGGATCCAAATTTCTCTCCACCACAGCATGGGAGTTCATTCTGCCGCCAAAACTATGTCCTGCTAGAAAAACCGGCAGGTCGAATTCTGCATCGGCATAGGAATAGGCCGCCTCGATCGTGTCTAGCGTCACGGGTTTAGAATCTACCCGTCGACGACCAGCTTCTATAAAGGGGAAGTTGTAACGCAAACTGGCCAGACCAACCTCCGCCCAGGCGCAGGCAATACCATCCATATTTTTGTGGGTGTGGCCCGCTCCGGCCCCGTGTGCGAAGACCAACAGGGCCTGGGCATCCTCGGGCACCTGCAGCACTCCCTGAACGTCAGCGTTGGGTGTCTGCAGGGTTAGGGTGCGACGACTAATATGCCACTTACTCGAGTGAAGTAATGTCCGTAATGATGTTGCCAACCAGCCCGTATTCAACGGACTCCTCTGCGCTCATCCAATAGTCGCGATCGGTATCTTCGGTTACTCGCTCAAGACTTTGACCTGTACGCTCGGCAATAATGGCGTTAATTCGCTCTCGGGTTTTGACGATCTCCTTGGCCTGGATCTGAATGTCCGTGGCATCACCACCGAACCCACCCGCGGGTTGGTGTATCAGGAATCGGGTATTTGGCAGACAGAATCTATGTTCTTTCTCAGGCGCCAGATAAATGTGCGTGGCAATACTGCCAACCCACCCGGTACCCACCGTTCGCACTACCGGCTTGATATAGCGGATGATGTCAAAAATTGTGTCGCCCGATTCAACGTGGCCACCTGGCGAACTGATGTATAGAGTAATAGGGTCATCAGATTCAAAGGCCAGGGTTAACAACTTCTCTGACAAACGTCGTGAGACGTCCTGATTGACCTCACCAAATAAGGTAAGGGTTCTATTTTTCATCAAGACAGAATCCATGGGATTCAATGACTTTGCTACTTCAGCAAGTTCTTGTTCGCCATCAAGTGAGGCCATTCATGTTCTCCAAATTTAAAAGTGCGCTGTGGGATAGTATATTCCATATCTGCACCGTTTTAGTAATTTGGGGACGTCGGGAGAATTTTCAATGCCATTAGCACCAGAATATGCGGCCATGTTTGAACAGTTGGCTGGCGAAGAGCCAGCACCACCCCTGTGGGAGATGACGCCAGCACAGGGGCGAGAAATGTATCGGGCCATGCGGCCTTTGATTGACGAACTGCCTATCGGCAGTGTGGAAAATCAAACCATCCACGGCAGTCAGGGTCAAATCCCACTGCGCGTCTACCGACCAGCCACCTCAGGGCCGCATGGCGTGTTGATGTACTTCCATGGCGGGGGTTGGGTTATCGGAGACCTGGATACCGGCGATGCGGTATGTCGTCAATTGGCTGAACACTGCGATGTGATTGTCATCAGTGTGGATTACAGAATGGCCCCCGAAGATATCTATCCGGCAGCCGTCAACGATTGTTATGAGGCAACGTGTTGGGCTGCGGAAAATATGCAGGCTCTAAACGGAAATGGAAAATTGGGTGTTACCGGGGAAAGCGCCGGCGGTAACTTGTCAGCAGTAATGTGCTTGAAAGCTAGAGACGAAGGCGGTCCAAAGATTAATTTCCAATGTTTACTTTACCCAGTCACCGACTGTGACATGAACCGAGGTTCTTACGCAGAAAACGGTGAGGGGTATCTTTTAGAACTGAAGTCGATGGTGTGGTTCTGGGATAACTACTGTCCAGACTCGGCGGTTCGCTCTGAGCCCTATGCCAGCCCGATTCGCGCCGGCAACCTGGGCAACCTTCCACCAGCGTTGGTGGTCACCGCAGAATTTGATCCACTGCGCGATGAAGGCATGGCCTACGCAGAGGCCTTGGACGCCGCTGGAACCGAGGCGACAGCCATCTGCTACGACGGCCTGGTCCATGACTTTTTCGCTACGGCAGTGATGTTCGAATGCTCAAAAGCTGCGTTCAACGCGACTGTGAGTGCGTTGAAGCAGCATCTGAACTAAAGACGCCTCTACTCAGAAAGATCGTAACCGTACACCGTCACCGCGCCACTGGGCGTGGTAAACGTGATGGTCAACGTACCTGATGTTGTAGCCGTATTGGCTTGGACCACTGTAAACGCACTCGGCATGAATCCAGCGTTGGGCGTGGTTGTTGGCACTGTCCAGGTAGCATCACCTTCGATTCGAAGTCCGGTTGTTACTTCAGCTCGAACCGTCGTTCCTCCCGGCATAGAGTTACCGTTCAGATCCTGTCCAAACACCTGCACAGGCGTGCCAAAAATAATGGGCATGGCAAGAGGTGTGACCAGAGCCGTGGCAGGAGCCGTGCTGACATCAAAAAGTGCAGGTTCAAAGGCGAAGGAACCTGACATTGAGATCACGTTTGCCTCAGATACGATCAGAGTCCGATCATCAGAACAGTTAGTCGCATCATCAGCACACAACACACCGTTGTACATCAGATCTGCTAAGTCTCTTGCACCGTTTGGTGTACCGTTCGGGCCAAAGTCGATGAAAAATTCGCCACCATCATAGGTGCCGCTCTCATCTTCATCAGCAAAGGCTTCACCCAGATCTTCAAAAGGCTCCCCATCGTCATAACGTCCATCACCATCCTGATCATCAAAGGACTCGTTACCGATCGCCGTTGCCAGAATCGTGACGCGTCCGTTGGTAGGACGCGGGTCCTGGCTGCGCCATGTAACACTACAAGCACCCGTGACGTCTGTTGCACAGGTTGGATCAATTGATCCACCTTCGGTAAAGAAGGAGATCGCTGTGTTTTCCGGCACGGGGTTGTTAAACGCATCCGCGGCCCGAACCGTGGCGGTAAGGGTTTCGCCATCCCGATTCAAGCCTTCAGGGTTAAACACTGAGAGTGCTAAGCTGAAGCTGTCCGAATCTGGAATACCAGTGGACACCGTCAGTTGTGAAGACTGCGTCGAGATGCCTGTAGAATCTTCTGTTGCCGTCACCCGCACTGACGTTGCAATGGTGCCAGATTGCACGATGGTGCTGACTTCACCTGCGGAATTAGACGTGCCCGTTGTGGTGGTTAAATCTAATCCGCCTGTGGTGGAGTTCAGAGAGAACGTCACCGCGGCATCCTCAATTGGACCACCCGCTTCGCCGAGCACTCTGAAGGTGACTCGTGAAGTCTCATCCCCACCCGTGCCAGACAATGCAATCTGGGTCGGATCCGCGCTGACAAATTCGATAGAGCCAATAGCTTCCTGAGCAATTGTAATCGTGGCAATCGCCGTCAACGTCTGACCATCTACATCAACAGTGGCCCTAATCTCATCAGCACCCACACAACCATTGGCAACGTATTCAGCTGATGCCTGGCCCTGAGTTGTGGCAACGCCCGTATCTAATGTCGCGGTACCATCAGCCACACATCCGGACGTAAAGTTAATCGTAAACGTATCCGTAATTGGATTATTGTCCTGGTCAACCAGGTTGACCGTGACTTCAGCTGTCCCGCCTGCTGACAACATATCTACAGACACGTCTGCCTGACCTGTAACAAAAGCACCGTTGATCATGGCGCCAAAAGAAATCACAGTTTGAGTTGTGCCACCTGTGCCACCGGTTCCGGTCTGGCTGCCACTGCCGCTCAAACCACCAGCGGGGCCTACCCCGTTGCCACCTCCGCCTCCACCGCCACAAGCGGCGAGTGCAAATGCAAAGGTTCCAATCAATAGCACTTTCGCGCGACCTAGACTGGCGTACATCTCTTGTAAAAATCTCATTTAGTTGGCTCCAAGTTTCCTTATTCGGAAAGGGTGAGGTCAGCCCCATTGTTCTTGTAGGTCCGAATCTGTTGACTGCTTACTAACAAACGCACAGACCCGCGTAGACGACAATATCCATCCTGTCCATATCATACTGTAACCCATGTGATACGCAGAGACTTAACTCGCACTTATACCTTGCGCTACGTCACATGCGTTTCGTCAAAAAAACAGCCTTTATCTGTCTGTTCGCTGCTCTTTCACAGGCCTTTTGCAGTATAGGAGAGTTCTGCAAAACGTCCTGTTGGGCAACGGACGAGGGAATCATTTTGCAAATTCGCTTCAGGATGACAAACTGCAGACCACATTTTCAGGAATCAAAGACATGTTATTTGCGTTAATTTGTGAGGATAAAGCGGATAGCGAAGCACTGCGTAAAGCCACCCGGGATGATCACCTGGCTTACGTCGGAAACTTCGATGTTCAACTGGCTGGCCCAATGCTCGATGACGATCAGGAAACGATGATCGGATCGATCATAATCTTAGAAACAGAAAACCTTGCCGCGGCCCAAGCTTTCGCGGACCAGGACCCCTACGCACTGGCAGGATTGTTTGAGCGCGTTACCATCAGGCCGTTCAGACGTGTCATCGGAGGATGAAATGAGCAAAACAGCCATCGTCATTGGCGTTGGACCCGTTAACGGCCTCGGTGCACAGCTTGCGATACGGTTCGCTGACCAGGGTTTACACGTGCTTGTTGCGGGTCGTACAAAAGATCGTCTGGATGAGGTGGTGGAGGTAATTTCTGCTCAGGGCGGTAGAGCCGCAGCATTCGTTGCCGACGCAACCGACGAGACTGATATCAACGCTCTCTTTGAGCACGCCGGAGCAGACCTGGACCTGGCCATCTATAACGCCGGTAACAACACCCCGGGCAAGCTTGCAGAAATGGACGCGGACTACTTTGAACAGAGCTGGCGCGTTTGTTGTTTTGGCGGTTTCCTGTTCGGACGTGCTGCCCTCAACAGCATGTTAGCCAGAGATGATGATGCAGGAGGTACCATTCTGTTTACGGGAGCCAGTGCATCACTACGCGGGCGACCGAATTTTGGTGCCTTTAATTCTTCCAAAGGTGCCCTTCGTAATATGGCGCAAGCCATGGCGAAGGAATACGGGGGATTGGGCATCCACGTAGGCCACGTTGTGGTAGATGGCCCCATAGGCGGCGACAAAATCATGACAAGATTCCCAGACTATGCAGAACAGCTTGGTGAAGCCGGCATGATCAGTATCGATGGCATCGTTGACGGATTTGATTTCCTTTACAACCAGCCGAGCAGAGCCTGGTCCTTCGAGATTGACGTGCGCACGTCAATGGAGAACTGGTAAAAAAAACCAAACATGAGCACGCTTGAGAAAGAAAAAAAAGTGACCATGAGCGATTCATGATCACCTTGGCTTTTCGCGGTTAGTCGACCCGAGCCGCGGCGTAACCAGACAGCACCGTGGCACCATCTTGATTCGTGGTCACAACGTTGAGATTAACAATACCTTCCTCTACGCTCTCGACCGTTGCGGTTGAGTGTAGCGTGTCTCCTGGCCAGACCTGGCTGGTGAATCGGACACCATACTTGGTCAAACGGCCGTCGCCAACATAGTTGGTCAACATTCGTCCGGTCATTCCCATGGTTAACATACCGTGCGCAAACACGGTGGGATAGCCTGCAACTTTCGTGGTGAAGATTTCGTCTGTGTGTAACGGATTGTAGTCACCGGATGCACCAGCATACTGGACAATTTGCGTACGCTTGAGATCTTCGACCAGACACTCGGTATAGGTATCACCGACATTTAATTCAGATGCTTGTAACGCCATGTTTCCTCCTACTGGTCTACTGGGCGTTCAGTACGAACCCCAACGCCGGTTGCGGTAACCACCAGTTCGCCGTTCTGGTCGCGATATTCCGTAACCGATTCGGAGAAAACAAGCTTGCCTGAACGCTTACCTTCTTTCTCCCAGGTCTTGCCGGGTTTTGTTTCCGCCGTTAGAACGTCTCCAGGCTTAAGATGACGGTGGTACTCGAAGTGCTGTTCGGCATGTAATCCGCCACCACCGCCGCCTCCACCGCCACCGGAGGACTCGCGTTGAATCGTTGGTTCCTTACCAGAACCCCACCATGGTTCTCCGACTTTGGGCCGCAAAAAGTAGTCTGGATCAAATTGGGCGCTGGATTGGGCAAATGTTGGAGGTGCTATGACCGTACCGGGTTCGGTGGACTTAGCGTACTCATCGTCATAGTAGATCTGGTTATCATCCGCGACAGAACGAGCAAACATCATGATGTGGCTCGCTTCCACGGGAAATTTATCGACAGCCATCGGTTCTCCCCTGAATTGGTAAATTAGGACTTCTCTCTTATCGAGCAGTGCAGTATCTACCAGTTCTGTCTACTACTTCAAGGCAGGGGGATCTGCGATAAACCGAACTTACTTACCTTTAAATTCCGGGTCTCTCTTTTCCAGAAAAGCGGTAATGCCTTCGACTTTATCCTCTGTTTGAACCAGCGCACCCTGAGCGTATTTTTCAAACATTAAGGCACCCGCAAGACTGGCCTCCATACCAAAGTGCACCATGGCCTTCATGGTTCGGGGTACAAAAGGCGCAAATTGCGCCAAATGATCCGCCATTCGTCGAACCTCAGGCAGGAGCTCTTCAGGTTCCACAAGGCGAGTAACCAACCCAATCTGCAGCGCTCGCTGCGCATCGATGGGCTCTCCCATCAACATCATCTCCATTCCCCAGCCACGACCAACAATACGCGGCAGGCGGGCCGTCGCACCGCCACCAGGGATAATGCCTAACTTACCCTCTGGCGTCGCGAATCTGGATTTGGGCGTGGCTACACGCAGGTCACAACCTAAGGCCACCTCCAACCCACCGCCCATACATATACCATCAATGGCTGCGATTGTTGGCTTTGGGGTTCTTTCCAGCTTATCGGCCAATCCCTGAACGATTGGCTCCAACGCTTTTTTGAAGTCTCTATGCAAAACTTCAGACAAGTCTGAACCGGAAGCAAAACTTTTTCCCCCGGCGCCCGTGATGGCAATCACCCGCACTTCATCGTCCAGGCCGGCTAGATCCACAGCGTGTAACAGTTCGTCCAAGGTGCCGAGGGAGATCGCATTGTGCTTGTCCGCCCGATTGATTGTGATCAGCGCAAGAGGGCCCTGCACTTCATAGAGTAGGTTTTCAAACTCCAAAAATCCGCTCCTATTTATCCAACAAACCTTTCAAGCCGCCGCCGAGCTTTTCACCCAATTTTTCTTTCAGCTTTTCTTCAACCTGTCCTTTTACACCATCCAGATCCAGCCCCTGACTCACAACCGCACCGCTGATTGCGCTTGAGATAGGCTTCAGCAACTCTCGCGCCAGCTCGGCCGCGGTGGCACCATTGGTCTTACGACCGACATCGGCCAGCCGAATATCTGGGATAGACAAATCCATCTTGCCCAAGACATCAGAATCCAGAGCCACTTTGGCGTTGGTAAAGGCAAACCGTTCGACTATAAATTTTGCACCAGCCTCTTCCGTTGCGGCAGAGTCTTCAGTCTCCGAGGGTCCGCCCGTCGCTTCGGTGATATTGTCCATGAGTTTTTGGAAGTTTGTATTTTTGCCTTGCGCGATCGCTAGCAAGTCCGCGCCATCTATGCTGATCTCTTTCAGCACAACCAATTGCTCCGAAATATTTTCTGGATCCAGTACCACGCGGATTTCATTCAATTTCATGGCATGACTGCCGCTGAAACCTTGCGGATTACCCAGTTGCAACTGCTTGACCGCGCCACTCCCCTCGGTCAAAGAAAGATTTACTTCACCAACGCTGATATCGGCACCAAGATGGTCCGGTCCAACATCTTCAATCGCAGTCTTAATCAGATCCCCAGAGTTCAGCACCAAAAAGGCGCCCGCACCAACCACCAGCAAAACAACGATCCCGACTATCCACAAGAGTGCCTTCATCACTCCCCCTAATTTGTTATGTGTTAAATCTTACAAGCCGTCTTTCAAAAAGCTCTGGGCCTCCGCGATTGACGCTTCCATGTCCGCGATCAGACGACCGACATCGGTTTCGATACCATCCAATTCACCCTTAAGAGAGGCAATTGCCTGGGCGTTCAGATTGTGTTTCAGGTACAAAACGTGATCGGTAAACGCAGTCAACACGGGCGCCATTCGGTCCTGTGCCTTACGCATGGCTTTATTCAGAGCGGCAGAACGACGTTTGGAGGCTGCAAGTTTTGACTGGCTTTTACTACGCAGCCCACGATCGCTGATCTGCTCGATCTCTTCTGCCCATTCATCAAACAAGTCTTCAGATACGTTTTCAACCGCAGCGACCCTGGATTCAACTTTGGACGCCTTGTCACGCGCATCATCAAGGGCATCAGAGAGCTTGTTGTAAATGGACTTGAGCTCTGACTCAGGTACGCCAACCACCGACTCAAATTGTTCGAAGGCCGACTTAAATTCTTCTTTTGCGGTTTCTTGAGCCTCCACGGCTTCTTCCACTCGGTCAACCAGAATATCGCGTTTTTCACGATTAAACTGCTCATTCACAGCATAGTAGGCAGCGTCACAGCCACTCAACAGAACTAACAAAAAGGCGACCCCTAGAGACCGCCAATATGTAGGATTCACCTCAGATCTTAACCGCATAAACTGCAATGTTGTCTCCTTTCAGATTTCTTCTTGCCGCATAGCTATAGGGTGCTTTGCGCAGTTCATCCATCACCCGCGCAAAACCTTGGGGGCGATCTGCACGCGTTGCGTGAAAACGCACGCCATGGGTTGTCATTTTGACGACCTCCAAGCCGGCCGCAGCACATAATTTACGCAAACTATCCGGACTGAACAGGTGCAGATGTACCCTTGGGTCAACCAACTTCCAGCGCTCTTGCAAAAACTTCCAGGTATAGGATTCGATATTGACCGTATCTGCATAAAAGAGTCCGCCTGTGCGCAAAATCCGCGCAGCTTCCGCAAATAAATCGCTGGGGGAGTCAACGTGCTCAATTACGGCATTGGAATAGACAACATCTGCACTTTCAGATTCGTATTGTGCATCTTCCAGTACGCCGACGGTGATATCCAACTGATATTCGCGTATCCCAACCTCTGCAGAGGCAGCCACGGGTTCTACCCCGCTGGCCTGCCAGCCAGCGACCTGAGCCTGGCGAAGAAAAGCGCCGGAACTGGACCCAATTTCGATCAACTTTTCCGTCTTGCGATATTGTTTAAACTCAGCCAACAAGGCCTGATAGCCGCGGATGTGTCTTTTTGATTCGTGTTTAGAATCGTGAACGTCGCTCAATTCACCATTTGCAGTTTCGTTTTGGGAAACATAATCGTAGCCGGATACGTCGGCATAGATATGCCCGCAGTGGTGACACTTCAAGTAGTCCAGATCGAACTTGTGAATGACCTTGTCCCCTCCCGTTTTGGAGCACAGATCACAGATCATCATCGGACACAATTCTTAGAGAGTTTGAACATTAAGGGCATGGCAACGACGCTTGTTCTCACGATAGTTGCGATTCTAGCATGACAACCCTGGCCGAACGATTGAATGCAGCCCCGGGCAAACCCGGGGCCGCATTCTGTTCTGGTGGTTACTGTCGTACTTTGTGTGTGCCAGACACAACCGCAGTCACTCGCCTGTTACGCTGCTTGCCAGCCACGGTGTCATTCGTGGCGATCGGTTGCGTTTCGCCAAATCCAGCCCACGTGAGCCGACCTGCACGAACACCCGCTTCGTTGATCAGGTAGTCGTAAACAGCCTTGGCACGACGTTCAGACAGTTCCTGATTATAGGATGCTGCACCGTCACTGTCGGTATGTCCTTCGATCACCGCATTGGTATCCGGATACTGTCTCAGGAAGTTGACCGCCCTGTTAATTTCACTCAGGTGATCAGGTCGGATATCCGCTTTGTCCGTCTCAAACTCGATGCTCATATCGATTGTCACTTCTTCTTCGAGCTCCAGGTAACAACCTTTTTCGTCAACCTTCGCTCCGGCTTCGGAATCGGGACATTCATCCAAGTAATCTGGAACACCATCGCCGTCACTGTCTGGCGGACAACCCGTTGCATCAACGGCTTGGCCTGCAGGTGTATCCGGGCACTGATCATCAGCATCCACGACGCCATCACCATCACTGTCCAACTGACAGCCAGTGGCATCAACCACACGACCGGGCGGAGTAGTCGGACATTGATCATCTTTGTTTGGCACGCCATCACCGTCACTGTCGGAAGGTACTGCTGGTCCGCTGCCTTCACCTATGAAGCCGGTCAGACCCACAAAAGCAAATGGCATGATCTTGCCGGCCTTGTTACTGGTGGTCGCACGCAAATCCGCACGTAATGCAAAATGCTTATTGAGCTGACGGAATACGCCCATGCCCGCATTAAACTGATTGTCTTTGGCATCCGCACGAACGCCATCAAAACCATATTCGGTTCGGCCAGCACCAAACAGCACAAACGGCTGCCAGGCATCGCGAGCGTCTAGTCGATACATCAAGTCGACCCAGCGGAGGTCTACGTCATCTTCGCCCTCGCCCCATCTGTTGTCGAAGTCAGATTCAACCCGACCACCCAGCAATTCAACGGACCAACGTTCGCTGAAGCTATAGCCGAGAATTAATGCTGCCCCTGCGTCAACGCCATCATGGCCAATTTGACTGGAATTAGGGCCTTCGTATGCAATCACACCTGGCGAGACATAAAACTGCCCCTTTGTAGGGCTGTTCGTTTTTCCTTCCGCGAGCGCCTGAACGGTAGTGGTTGCCCACATGCCCGCGGTCATAAATAGAAGGGCACTGGCGCGCCACATCACCTGCGTGAACCTCTGTGTCATAGCCTTCTCCTGTAACTCCTGTTTAACGATATTTTTTTCAACCTTATTAGATTGAGTTCTGCAATCTACTAGCGCGCATTATCCTCACCTTCTCCGCCAGATGCCAACAAAATGCTTCGAGCGAATATCAAATAGGTGTAAAATCTACCGGGAGGGAAGGCTATTTCGATTAACAGACCGCACAATATCGTTAACGAAGTAGCTATCGTAAGCTTTGACCAGGAAACGGCTTACATCGGCTAAAACGTGACGGGCTAAGGAGCCTTCAGCTTGATAGAGAGCCTTCAGCTTTATAGAGAGCCTTCAGCTTGATGGAAAGCCTTCAGCTCAATAGAAAGCCTCAGCCTAAAAAATAATAATTTACTCATAACAAATTAAAAAATAGAGAAAGGAGTTACACACATGGATTCCATCCCGGAAGAGTTGTCCGTAGACAGCATGCAGGGTTATGTCGATACGGCGGTCGAAATGGCCATCCAGTACGGCCCCCAACTAATCCTTGCAATTGTTGTCCTTATTGTTGGTCTTTGGATTATTAATCGCGTGGTCGGTCTTGTCGCAAAAGGATTGGAGAAGAGCGATACCGACGCAACCCTATCCAAATTCCTGACCAGTCTGGTCAGCATCATTTTGAAGGCCCTGCTGTTTATCAGCGTTGCCTCGATGATCGGTATTGAAACGACATCCTTTGTTGCCATATTGGGTGCTGCTGGTCTGGCTATTGGCCTGGCGTTACAGGGCAGCCTAGCCAATTTTGCTGGAGGCGTGCTGATTCTGTTGTTCAGACCCTATCGCGTAGGTGATTTCATCGACGCTCAGGGCGTGGCAGGCACAGTTTCTGCTATCCAGATCTTCAACACCGTTCTGAAGACGCCAGATAACAAAACGATCATCATCCCCAACGGTGCAATTTCCAACGGCATCATCACCAACGTGTCGGCAGAACCAACCCGTAGGGTAGATTTTGTTTTTGGCATTGGTTATGACGACGATATTGCTAAGGCAAAGGCAGCACTTGTGCAGATCTTCAGCGCAGACGATCGCATTCATAAAGATCCTGAGCCGTTTGTTGTAGTTTCAGAACTTGCCGATTCTTCCGTGAACTTTACCTGTCGAGTATGGGTAGATGCAGGAAACTACTGGGGCGTCTACTTCGACAGCATCGAGCAGGTGAAACTGGTGTTTGACGAGCAGGGTATTTCAATCCCCTATCCTCAAACGGACGTGCACCTGCATCAAAGCTAAGCGCATACAGCAAGCTGCACATCCAAAACGGATGTGAAACAAAGGCCAGCCATGTTGCTGGCCTTTTTTTGGTGACGACTTCTTGTGTCTGAGGATTTTGAATCCCCCAAAAGAAAAACCGCCAACCTGGAGAGAAAGCTGGCGGTTTTTGATGACCTCTGGGAGGTCGGGCCTCTACGAGTGAGGCCTAAGGGGATAGAGATTGCCTTTCGGCATGGCACCTACTATGGCCCAAACACGTTACTGGAGAATTTCTCCACCCCACCCTTTTGTGTCATTTTGTTTCAAACCGCGTGAGAAATTCTGCGATTTCGCGCATCGAACCAGAAACCTTCCCGTAACGGAGGTTACCTAGGCATAGCGCAGAGAAAAAACGGCTCCGCCCATCGGCGATTCACCTACCGATATATCCCAACCGTGCGCCTCACACAATTGCGCTGCTATCGCCAGCCCCAGACCACTGCCGCCCGTTGTGGCACTGCGGCTTTCATCCAAACGGTGGAACGGCTGAAAAATAGCTTCTCGATGTTCGACGGGAATGCCGGGGCCATTGTCGTGAACGTGAACGATAAACTGATCAAGCTGGACCATGACATCACCACCATGTCGTAATCCATTGCTGACCAGATTGATAAGCACCCGCTCAAAGGCGCTGAGCGCAACAAGCGTCGTGCGCGAGCGGTCAATCCCGTTGGTCTCAAATTTGACGGGTTGCTCAAAACTCGCCAGCACACTTTCGGTGAAGTGGACAATTTCTACCTCTTGCGCGGTTTCGGTGGCGCCTCTGGCAAAACGCAGCGCGTCCGAAATAAGCTCGTCCATACTTTCAAGGTTGCGTTCAAAACGTGCGACCAACGACTGATCTACATCTTCAGGCAATAGCGCTAACGCTAATCTCATACGCGTCAGCGGCGTTTTTAGATCATGAGATATACCAGCCAGTAAGGTGGTTCGGTTTGCCAGCAGATGTGAGATTTCCTGGGCCATGGTATTAAAGTTACGCGCAAGCGAGGCAAGTTCCCGTGGTCCTGTTTCCGGCAACGGGTCGAGTTCACCAGCACCTCTGAAGTATTCGGCCTGTTGCGCTACCCGCACCAAGGGACGCGCGATCCGCTGGACGATAAAAAAGCTGGTGACAAAGACGATACCTGCCCCCAGCACGACAATCACAATAGCGCCATTAAGGGGTTGAATGTCCTCACGTTCCGGTGAAAACCCAATCTGCAGATCAACACCGCCCATCGGGACATCCACCCAATATAAATCTTCGTCTTCCAGCAGTTCCACCGCCGGAAGATCAAGGCGTACACTCAATTCACTTCGGAGCAAATCAAAGTAAGCAGGGGCTTGCGCTACCATGGGCAAATCCTGGCGTGCCTGAGTTACGATCAAGTCGTGGGCCTGCAACATCTCCAGTTCAAAATAGGGACGGGATTCTGGCGGCAGCTCAACCCAGGTCTGAGCAGCCAATACCAACAAGGCTGCTTCGTCCTCCGCCGACTGCTTTGAGATGGGATCGATCACAAACTGATTGATCGCCACTGTCGCAATGGCGGCGATGAGCAGCGCACTGCACCCCAATATCAGGTTGGTCCGGGCAAGTAACGACGTACCCCCAAACTCGGTTGGATCACTTTTCTCCATGGGGACAGAACATATACCCTTTGCCCCATATTGTCCTGATGTACAGTGGGTTGGTTGGGTCAGCTTCTATTTTTGAACGCAGACGAGTCACCCGCACATCAATAGATCGATCAAACGGTGACCGTTCAGCCCCCGTCAAAAGGTCCAAAATACGATCGCGATCCAGTACTTTGTTCGGGTGCGCAACCAGAATGCTCAACAGGTCGAATTCACCGGACGTCAGCGGCACAGTCTCGCCGGACTTGGTCAAACGATGTGCACTAAGATCTAGGACAAAGACGCCAAATTCATATCGCGCCTGCTCTGACTCGAGACTGGTCGCAGGGCTGGCGCGACGCAATACTGCTCGCACTCTTGCCAACAATTCCCGCGGATTGAACGGTTTCGATAAATAGTCATCAGCACCCACTTCGAGACCAACTATTCGATCTACATCTTCCCCTTGGGCAGACACTATGATGATGGGGAGAGATGAGTGTTTTTTAAGTCGCTGAGCTATCGACAGGCCGTGTTCACCCGGCAGCATCAGATCCAAAATCAGCAGGTCGACACGGTTTTCCTGCAGAAAACTATCCATCTCTTCACCGGATGCAACACAGGT
This sequence comes from Pseudomonadota bacterium, assembly GCA_039028095.1. GTDB lineage: Bacteria > Pseudomonadota > Gammaproteobacteria > Pseudomonadales > Azotimanducaceae > UBA4421. The sequence goes on along the minus strand of JBCCIU010000003.1, from coordinate 124,659 downwards.
CACCTCAAACCCCTGTTGTACCAGGTATGCTTGGGTGAGTTCCCGTAGTTCTGGGTCATCGTCAACCACGAGCAGCTTGGCGTTCTCAGCTTCCAACGATATTCCCAATTACTTTTGTGCGGGCCTAAGGGGAAGGCTTCGAAGCGGTGTGTCGCACATCTGCAGATGCATCAGGTTGGACCTGTTCGGGAAGGTCAATTGTGCGATTGCGGCGCTCGAAACCAATACCAAAAGTCGCCTTGCGTGTGACTACACCATTTTGAGGGTCATTTGCTCCGTCTTTTGGACGAACGCGCACCACCCGCGTTTCGACCAGAATGGAGCCATCTGCCTGACGGGTCTTGCGCACTTCACGGATTACCCGCCCATATTGGCGCTGCATTTTGGCCTTACTACCCGAGGCGAAGAGGTTGCCTTGTCTTTGACTGCGCGACATTCGTCCACGCATTTCCGCCAGTAACAAGCGTCGCTGTCCCGGTTCCAGCTGACCCCAACTTGCAGCCAACGCTGTGAGTTGCTTATCGGACGCTCGACTCAATTGTGCCTGCGTGAAGGTATGCAAAGCCGCGGGCGACTGCGGAGTATCGACGGAAGGATCAGAAACGGTCTGAGCACTTATATTAGAGGCAAAAGCGCAGCACGCGGCCAGAGCTGATAACAGCAACCTGTGCTCAAACCGTGCTCTCCAGTTTTTCTGTATGCCTTCCACCCGCTTACCGATTCAAACGTTAACTAGTTGATTTAGAATAAATTTTCAGACTAACACGTCTACCGCGTGCTTTATTCAGCCAAACAATTCGCCATGTATTCTCACTGTTGGCTGTTTCAGGCCAATTTCGAGAAAGTTTCAATTTGTTTCTGGTTTTCTCTTATTATTCTTGTTGGGTCTAGTTTTTTCGGTCTAGACAGCGACAGCACAGGGTGCTGTCGCTGCTATACCTTCTGACAATTAAGCTGCTTCAAACAGTCCTGCAGCGCCTTGTCCGCCACCGATACACATCGTCACGACGCCGTACTTCTTGTTGCGACGCTTCAATTCCCGCAATACCAAACCGGTCTGACGCGAACCCGTCATCCCGAATGGATGACCAATCGAGATGCTGCCACCCAGGACGTTGTAGATCTCATTGTCCAGATCCAGTGCGTCACGACAGTACAAGCACTGCGAAGCAAATGCCTCGTTCAATTCCCAAAGATCAATGTCGTCTTTGGTTAAGCCTGCGTTTTCCAATAGCCGTGGAATGGCAAACACAGGTCCAATACCCATCTCGTCTGGTTCACATCCAGCTACAGTAAAGCCGCGATAGATGCCCAAAGGCTGCAGTCCCAGCTGTGCAGCACGGTCTGCACTCATCATCAGCGTCATAGACGCGCCGTCTGAAAGCTGACTGGCATTACCCGCCGTCACTGACCCGTCTTCCTCGAAGGCTGGCGGCAACGATGCAAGACCATCAAGCGTTGTGCCGGGGCGATTACATTCATCGCGATCAACGGTCACTTCAACGTGACTTTCTTCACCGGTTTCTTTGTCCACTTTCAACATGGTCGTGTTCATAGGCACAATTTCTTCTGCAATCTTGCCCGAATCCACCGCCGCCGCATAACGCTGCTGGCTTTGCAGAGCATATTCGTCCTGCATCTCACGAGTTACTTGATAGCGACGAGCAACAACTTCTGCTGTGTTACCCATGGCCATGAAGATGTCTGGTTTCTCGTCCACCAGACGCTGGTTCTGCTTTGCCTTACCCGCTTCCTGGCGAGTACGCATGGAGATGGAATCAACGCCACCCGCGATGGCGACATCGGTTTGGCCAGAAGCAATCTGGTTTGCTGCAATGGCCACTGACTGCAGGCCTGAAGAACAAAAGCGATTGATGGTGACGCCAGCAGCAGTCACTGGCAGCTTAGAAAGGATCACTGCCAAACGAGCCAGATTACCATCCTGCTCACCGGCGTGAGATGCCGCACCCACAACAACGTCTTCGACCAGATCAGGTGCGATGTCGTTGCGATCCACCAACGAATCAATACAGTGAGCCAGCATGTCGTCTGACCGGGTTAGGTTAAAACTGCCACGGAAGGCCTTCGCGAGACCCGTCCGGACGCTATCTACGATGACTACATCGCGCATATTTGCCTCCACAAAATTTGGTTAAGAAATCCCGAACCACGCATGGTACCCATATCTCAAAAGGTTCGCTACCATCCACAAACCACACAAATGACCAATAAAAGGGAGCAGTAAATGTCAAATTTTCACGATTTAACGATGACTTCGATCCAAGGCGACTCTGTCCATTTTAGCGACTATAAAGACAAAACCTGTCTGGTTGTAAACGTCGCAAGCCGCTGAGGCCTCACTCCCCAGTACGCCGGGTTGCGTACTATGCAAGAATCTTTCGCAGACCGCGGATTCACGGTGTTGGCTTTTCCATGTAATCAATTTGGTGCCCAGGAGCCTGGTACCGACGCGGAAATATTGGAGTTTGCAACGAGCAACTACGATGCAAATTTCCCGATGTTTTCCAAGATAGAGGTGAACGGACCCGGGGCTTGTGATTTGTACAAATTACTGAAGAGCGCCTTGCCTGACGAGGAAGGGAGCGAAGATATCCCCTGGAACTTCACTAAGTTTCTGGTCGGCGCCGATGGCACACCCTTAGTCCGCTTTGGACCTCAGGTGACACCGGAAGAAATCTCAGAGCAGGTTGAAGGTCAGCTAGGTGGGTAAGCAGTCCACAACAGAAAAGCGCAAGAAAACATAAGCCCTAAAAAAAGGGTCAGCGTTTCCGCTGACCCTTTTTTGTCTTCGAATTGTCTTCGAACGCTGACTGGTTGGTCTTACTTCTTCAGCCCATCCAACATATCTTCCGCAGCATCTTCGCCTTCTGACATGGCATCGTCAGCAGCGTCCTTGGCAGCATCAAGTGCGTCTGAACCTGCTTCTTTGACGTTGTCCAAGGCATCCCCTGCTTCATCAGCAATGTTTTCGCCCATCTCTTTCGCGCCATCGGCCAGGTCACCGGCCGCATCTTGCGCCGCATCCATCGCGTCATTTAATACATTGCCGGCTTCCTCAGCGGCATCTGATGCGCTTTGAGCGGCAGATTCCGCGGCGTCAGATCCGCTTGTGCTCCCAGAGTCTGAGCCACCGCAGGCGGCAACGCCAAACAATAGCACCAACGCAGCTAACATTTTCGTGATTTGTAAATACATTTTTTGTCTCCTCGTAATAAGCTTTTTTCGTTTCACTTCCCAGTCGTTTGACTTCTTTTTGACTGCGTAGTGAAGCTTGGTTGTTGTAGTTGTCTTTCTTCAGCCCATCGTCGTTGCGCAGAGTATCGATTTTTGGCGCTCAACAAAAGACGAGAAATATTAATTTGAAGTAAAAAATGTCCAAATCCAAGTACACTTGGATTTGTTGAACGTTGGAGGCTGATGGTGGCAGAACTGCTGATCGATAATTTGTGTTTCGGCGAGGGGCCAAGGTTTAGAGACGGACACCTGTGGTTGTCCGATATGCATGCTCAGGAAGTGCTCAAGATTTCCACTGACGGCACCAGCGAGGTAGTGATCGGCCTACCGGACGATCAGCCTTCGGGTTTAGGTTGGCTCCCAAATGGCGATCTTCTTATCGTGTCCATGACCAAGCGCGCCTTGTTGAAATATGACGGTCAGGATCTAAGCCTGCACGCGGACTTGTCCAATCACGCCAGCTGGTATTGCAACGATATGGTCGTCGACCAAAGCGGCCGAGCCTACGTGGGAAACTTTGGCTTCGACCTGCACAACCGGGCAAAACCAAAGCCCGCTGAAATCATTCGGGTAGATTTAGACGGCAGCATCCATATAGAAGACGATGACCTGATGTTTCCAAACGGCACCGTCATCACACCGGACGGCAGCACGTTGATCGTCGGGGAGTCATTTGGTGGCCGCTTAACTGCCTTCGACATCTCCTCCGATGGCAGCCTGTCAAACAAGCGAGTGTGGGCGTCACTGCCTGAAAAAGCTGTGCCCGATGGCATCTGTTTGGATGCGCAAGGTGGAATCTGGTGTGCATCACCAACCACAAACGAGTGCCTTCGCGTCGAGGAAGGCGGCGATGTCAGCCATCGAATCGCTCTGGAGCAGGGGGGCTTTGCCTGCATGATTGGGGACAACAATCTGTATGTTCTCACATCCGGCAGCTCCGAACCCCACACATGCAGGGAGAGACGCGACGCCCGGGTGGAAATTTATCCCGCACCCTATCCAGGTGCGGGTTTGCCATGACGACCAAATTGGAATGACCAAATGACCGCAATCTTTGAAAACTACGAATCCCCCTGGCTGAACGAAGAACTACGTATCCTGCAAGATGCAGCTGCCAAGTTTTTTGCCGATGAATTCAAACCGGAATATGAAGCCTGGGTGAACGATGGGATGGTCTCTCGAGAGGCTTGGATCAAGGCCGGTCAGGCAGGCCTACTGTGTGCAGAGATTCCCGCAGAATACGGCGGTGGCGGCGGATCCTATTTACACGAAACAGTAATCATTGAGGCTCAGTGTCAGGCTGGTGTTGCTGCTTGGGGTAATCAGGTCCATAGCCAGATCGTCGCCCCCTATATTTGGCATTACGGTAACGAGGCACAGCGTCAGCAATGGTTGCCGAAAATGTCCTCTGGCGAGTGTATTGGTGCGATTGCGATGACCGAACCCAATACCGGCTCAGATTTGCAAAGTGTTAAAACCACCGCGCTAAAAGACGGTGACGACTATGTGATTAACGGCTCCAAAACTTACATTACGAATGGCCAACACTGCGACATGGTCATCGTGGTGGCCAAGACCGATCCCAGTCTGGGCGCAAAGGGAATCAGCCTGATCGTTGTCGACACGAACAATCCAGGATTCAAGCGCGGCAAGAATCTGGACAAGTTGGGGCAGAGTGCCGCCGACACATCCGAGATGTTTTTCGAAGATTGCCGGGTACCGCAGACCAACAGGCTTGGTGAAGAAGAGGGCAAGGGTTTTGTCCAGCTGATGCAGCAGCTACCGCAGGAACGGCTCAATATCGCGCAGGCCGCGGTGGTTGAAATGGAACGCGCCATCGGTCTCACCATCGACTTTGTCAAAGAACGCAAAGCGTTTGGTCAACGCGTCTTAGACTTTCAAAACACCAAATTCAAACTAGCCGAATGCAAAACCGAAGCACTGATTGCGCGCACTTTTGTCGATCAATGTTTGATCAAGCACATCAACGGGGAGCTGGACGCCTCCACAGCCTCGATGGCGAAGTACTGGTGTACGCAGAAACAAAACGAGATCATTGATGAATGCTTGCAGCTGCATGGTGGTGCTGGCTATATGGATGAATACGAGATATCTCGTATGTACAAGGACGCACGAGTCCAAAAAATTTATGGCGGCACCAATGAGATAATGAAGGAGCTGATCAGTCGCACGCTGGATAACTGAGCGTTTTCAATAAAAAAAGATATTCAAATTTGCTTCGACAAATTGTCTGATCAGTTCATCCGGGGTTCAGCAACTCGAACATAATATTGCAGTCACTCTCAACACGAGGTGACTAAAGATGTATAGAAAAATCGCTTCTCTCGCTGCCGGTGCGGCACTTGCCGTTCTAAGCCTGTCAGCACTATCGGTCAGTAACGCCCATGCGGACACCTACCGCGGATATAACGACCGTGATCAGTATAACCACCACGGTTACGATCGCGGGCGCTATCTAAAACAAGCAAAACATGGCTACGCACGCCCACTCTCCTTGTCCTTTAAAGTTCGTCTGAATGGCGATAATCGGGTTGCACTTCGCCGTTTGATCGAACAGCGTTACGGCATCGATACGCAGGACTATGTCTTGCGCAGCGTGACGGTTGCTAACAAATCTCGTTATGGCGCATGTGCCGAACTGGTTACCGGTCGCACCAGCACAGGCCCGGTAGATCTAAGGCGCGGTCTGACCACCTTGTACGGCCCGCACCATGCAGGTGGTAGAGGTAAGTGGCAACTGCATCTGGAGGATTCGCGGGTGCGCAGAATCCGGGTGGAGCTTTCGCCCGCATACCAGCAGGTAGGCTATCGACACCACAAACGGGTGAGGTAGAGCAACGGCTGGCTTTCAAAAGTCAGCCTTTTTTGACTCAACCCTTTTTAAAAATAGCGATATGGAGCGGCCTGAACCAGCGCCGCTCCGGTATGTCCGTAACTAGGGCGTAGCCATGCTGCTCAAAATATCCAACAACTTCTGATAGTGGCGTGCCATATTTTTTGTATAACTCACCTTTCAACCGATCCCTAACCCTTCTGCGCACCATATTGACGCACCGAGAATTGAAATAGGAAATCACAACGTAGTCTTTTGCCACCCGACAGATCTCGCCCACCACTCTGGCACGGAGCCCTTTCTCTGGTAGATGATGGAATAGCCTGAAGCAGAAAATAGCATCCAAAGCATCCGTTTCCATGTCAATTGCTTCGATATCAATCACCTGAGCGCCACCATCAAATCCTTCGGCAGAAAGCGTGTCTCGAGTGATCTCGACCATGGTTTCAGAACGGTCTCCGCCTTGAGCTTTGTATCCATTTTGGGCGAGGTAAAGGGTGAACCTTCCACCGCCGCAGGGTACGTCCATTATTGAAAGGCCTTTGGGCACGTGTGCTAATGCCTTTTCAACCAGATTCACTTCCAGCTGGTGTTTTGGTTCAAGCTTACGTTGCGCATAACTCGCACTCCGATCGGGATCATAGTCCATTCTTTCGCGATATTCTTCGTAGCTTTCTTTCATTGATAATTCTTATTTTGATAACTGTTAACCGGTCAACCTGCTGCGCTATCGATCTCTACGCTGCCTCAGTGCAACGCGGATCCATATGCGCAAGTATGCCATCGACAAGAACTTCATTTTAAACCAGTGGCTGAGCAGATACCGCCCATAATAATGATAAAGGGAACTTTGTTTATGCCCCTGGCTTAGTTGCCCGGGGTCCACGCAGACCCACTCGCCAGCAGCAAAGACCATATTGCGCGGTTTTAGATCTTTAATCTGGACGTCCGAAGCAACACAACGATCAATAAAGTCCAGAAGCGCGTCAATGTGCCGCTTCTGCAATGAATTTTTATCAACCAACTCACTACCAACTTCACCCTTAACCCATGGTTTAAGCAGAAAGTCTGAGCCAGTAAAAACTACCGGAGTACAAGGTAATCCAAGGGCTTCCAATACTTTGTGTCTCGCGGTCTCAACCTGGACGTCAAAGAAGTTCGCCCGCTCTCCCTCTAGCACAATTTTAACGGCCATGGTTGCAGGTTCACGGCTGCTGGCTTGATAGACTCGAGCACATTTTCCACTACCGCCAACAGCGAAAATTTCCCATTCTTGGTCTTCAAGCCTGAGGGTACGAGGCAAATCCTCCAAAAAAGCGTGCACTTGCGCAGGAGAAGCAGGGTGATCCCGAGACGGATAATCAACCAGAAACTGATCGATGGAATATTTGGCGACCCATTCCGGCTGGAATCTTTCATCATCAAGATCTTCCGCAACCACGTGCACCTGGCCCGCGCCGGCTGTCCAAGTGCGGGTTTTGCGCCTGATACGATATTGGGCAACAAAATACTCAAGCGGATTGAACACACCCAATTGTCAGTTCCCAAACCAAATCAGAAATCTTACCGATGTGTTGTGCATCCGGCACTGTTTATTCACCAATTATTACCGCTGCCGATCACTGGAAAGACGGCCGCAATCGATGCAAACTCTAGCGCATTAACTATTGAGCAAACCGGACCAGATTTATGATCAACAGATCTTTTGTATTGTCTTTACTCTCAAGTGCATTGATTTCTTTCACCGCCCACGCCGCTGCCGACTGGGACTTGGATGGCCCTAACTCATCCCTGTCGTTTGTTTCGATAAAAGCTGGGAGTATCGGTGAGGTTCATACCTTTAAAGAACTAACCGGCAAGGTGGGATCCAGCGGCCAAGCGACATTAACGATACCGACTGCCAGTGTGGATACCTTGATCCCGATTCGTGACGACCGGATGTTGCAGCATCTTTTTCAAACTGCACTGTTCCCGGATATGACAGTGGCTGTGGCCCTGCCGCAGAAGACTTTGGACAGCGCAGCCAATGGTGGGATAAGCAGAGCCTCCATCCAAGGAGAGCTGACAATCAAAGATCGTAAGACCTCGGTCCAAGCTGACGTCCTGATCACGGGTACGGGGTCTGACCAGATTCTGGTCACCACAACCAAACCCATCTTACTGAATGCGGCGGTTGTAGGTCTTGACGGTGGTGTTGAAAAGCTAAGGGAAATTGCCGGTCTGCCAAGTATCAGTCAGGCAGTACCCGTAATCTTCACGCTGACGTTTTCTAAAACAGCAGACTAGATTTTGTGATCGCAACGCTAAAGATGTAGGTCAAGCAAACAAGCGCACCCACCAGACCGACGGTGCGCCTTGCCCCACTACCTCTCAAACACATTACACCAAATCCTATGTAGCCCAACAGCCCTATCATTTTGGCAATCAACCAGGTCTGGAAGATACCACCAGGAAGATTCAGCGCCAGGGTGACTCCGCAAAGCAACAACAACGTATCGACAATGTGTGGCGCAACGCGCACCCATTTCTCTTCCAATAAGTCCGGTGCAACATAGGTCCACCCCGCACGGATGATAAATCCCGTCGCAGTTAGAAACGCAAATGAAATATGCAGTACCTCGATCATAAGATCTTCTGACCCCGCGGTAGGTTTAAGACCAAGACTTTTTTGACAGGGCTTTTTTTGCCAAGACTTCAGCTATCGAGACTGTGTTTGCCAAGCCTGGCGTACTTCGGCCACTATACCCGACCATGAGTATGAACACCCAAACCGCATCACCTGGTATTGATGCCACCATTGACAATCTGATGAGGCCTGTCGCAGACGCCGCATCAGACTTCATTTTTTTCTCCGTAACTCTATTTGGTACTCAGATTCCACTGATTGTGCTTTGGCTTGTGGCTGGTGGCGTGTTCTTCACCGTCTATCTGCGTTTTATCAACTTCAGAGGCTTTCGCCACGCCGTAGCCTTGATCAGTGGCAGATATGCCGACCCAAATGATCCAGGTGAGATCAGTCAGTTTCAAGCGTTAACCACCGCGGTCTCCGGGACCGTGGGTATTGGCAATATCGCCGGGGTTGCCGTCGCAATTTCAATTGGCGGTCCGGGTGCCACTTTCTGGCTCATTGTTGCGGGGCTGCTAGGCATGTCCACCAAACTGGCCGAGTGTACGTTGGGGGTCATGTTTCGGAAAGAGGAAGATGGCAGGGTATCCGGTGGGCCAATGTACTACCTGGAGCGAGGCCTCGCCCACAAGGGTCTCCCAGGCCTGGGCCGGATCCTGGGAATCTTCTACGCGGCCAGCATGGTGGTCGGTTGCCTGGGGATTGGCAACATGTTTCAGTCTAATCAGGCTGCCGCCATATTGGTTGATGTAACAGGCGGAGATGCGAGTGTGTTCGCCGATAAAACCTGGATGATCGGTGTCATTCTGGCAATCGCTGTAGGGGTGGTGGTGGTTGGTGGGATCAAATCCATTGCTGCAACCACCGCCAAGCTGGTACCGGGCATGGCATTACTTTACGTACTGGTTGCCTTACTTGTTATCGCCTTAAACTACGAGGCAATTCCCGGCGCTTTTGTTGCGATCTGGAATGGAGCATTTAACCCCCAAGGGGTCGCCGGGGGCATGATCGGTGTGATGATCATCGGATTCAGGCGGGCGGTTTTTTCAAACGAGGCAGGACTCGGGTCTGCGGCAATAGCCCATGCCACAGCTAAAACAAAGGAGCCTGTCAGCGAAGGGTTCGTCGCCCTCCTAGAGCCATTTATCGATACGGTGGTGATATGCACGATCACCGCCCTGGTTATCATAACAACTGTCTACACACCCGAATTAGCTGCAGAGGGGGTTGCTGGTATCGAAATGACTACCCGCGCGTTCGCCAGCACGCTGTCCTGGTCGCCAGTGCCATTGTCAATCGCCGCTATCTTATTCGCTTACTCTACAATGATTGCCTGGTCCTATTACGGCTTAAAAGCATTCACTTATCTGGTGGGAGAGCGCACCTGGTCCGACTTGGGGTTCAAGTTATTCTTTCTGGCATTTGTGGTATTGGGTAGCGCCATCGAGCTCTCCGCCCTGATCGACCTTTCAGATGCGCTGGTATTTATCGTCGCCATACCAAACTTGTTAGGACTTTATGTATTGGCGCCGCTCATAAAACAAGAATTAGAACGATATGAAAATATGCATCTGGGCTAGCCTGACAGGCTTGCTGTTGTGGGCTTGTCTGGCCCAGGGCGCCACTCAAGTCCTGCTCAGCAACCACGTCATCCCAATGACCAAACCCCATCAGAAACAGGGGTTACCTATGGCCATCGTAGTGCAAGATGGCCTCATCCAATGGATGGGCGAAAAGAGTGATCTACCGATATTCCTGCAGGAGCATCCCGAACAGAGTGTGCAAAGCATCGACCTTGGCGATCAAGCAGTTCTACCTGGGTTCATTGATGCCCACGGACACGCAACATTTACGGCGCTAGGCACTCAACTCGCCAATGTTGCGTCACCACCCGTGGGTCCTTCCCGAGACATAGGTGATTTGCAAACAGCCTTGCGTCTCTACATCGCTGAAAAACAAATCCAACCCGGTGAGTGGGTTGTTGGCATGGGTTATGACGATTCTCTGCTGACTCAGCGCCGCCACCCGAATCGCGATGATCTGGATCAGGTTTCAGTCGATCATCCGATCATGTTAATGCATGTATCGGGACATCTGGCCACTGCAAATTCAAAGGCGTTGGCCAGAATCGGCTACTCCAGCGAAACTCCTGATCCACCTGGCGGCCACATTAGAAGGCGACCCGACAGCCGCGAACCCAACGGGGTTCTCGAAGAGAGCGCAACGGGACCACTGCGACGATATATGCAAGCGGCCAATCGCAATCCGGTGGCAAGTGTTCGAGAAGCCATCAAGGTTTACGCAAGTCATGGGATCACCACGATCCAGGACGGCGCCGCAAGCCCGGAGGTCATCGCATTGTTGCAAGCAGCAGCAGTGCAAGGCGCGCTTACTGTGGACGTGATTGCTTATCCGTGGGGTATGGTACAGCCTGATCAGATCATCAAAGGTTATGAGTACGGTAGATATAATGCAGGTCTGAAAATCGGTGGGGTCAAGTTGTCATTGGATGGGTCACCCCAGGGCAAAACCGCATACCTTTCTGAACCCTACCACGTTCCACCACATGGCCAGACGCCTGCCTATCGTGGCTACCCATCGGTTTCGGAAGCTGTAGCTCACGACCTCATCGAGAAATATTTAGATGCGCAAATCCCCATTATTGTGCACGCGAACGGTGATGCTGCCGCCCAGGTTCTAATAGACGGTGTTGCTGCAGCGCGACCACAACACGATCATCGCACCGTCATGATTCACGCTCAGACTGTGCGCGAGGATCAGTTAACCCGCATGAAAGGCCTACGCATGATCCCGTCTTACTTTTCCGCCCACACCTTCTATTGGGGTGATTGGCATCGGGACTCAGTGCTGGGCCCTGAAAGAGGTGCGAGAATCAGCCCAACCGCGTCAACCGTGTCTAGGGGTATGCCTTTTACCGTACATAATGATGCACCGATTGTTCCACCAGATATGATTCGTCTACTGTGGGCCACCACAAATCGACTGACGCGCAGCGGCAAAATCCTGGGCAAAGAGCAGCGAATTTCCACCTACCAAGCGCTGCTCGCAATGACCTACTACGCGGCCTATCAGTCTTTCGAGGAAACCACCAAGGGTAGCCTCGAAGTCGGCAAACGGGCTGATTTTGTAGTTCTGTCCAACGACCCTCTGACTACACCCATCGATAGATTGTTAGATCTCAGGGTCACCCATACTTTCGTGACTGGCCAGCTGGTGTACACGGCCCCAACTGAATGAACCCCTCGGGTATAATACCCGCTAAACTTTTTTGACATAGGACACTATTGGCCATGACTTCAGGCGGTACTCATATTCCTGGCCCCACTTCTCATAGCTATTTTTCACAACGTTTGCGCCTTCATTACGTCGACTGGGGAAATCCCGACGCACCACCTATGATTCTAATCCATGGCGGCCGCGACCACTGCCGCAATTGGGATTGGGTGGCCGAGCATTTCCGCAATGACTACCACATCATCGCTCCGGACTTGCGCGGGCACGGCGACAGCCAGTGGATGCTTGGCGGTTCCTACAACCAGATTGACTATGTATACGACATTGCCCAACTGCTGCACCAGAAACAGATGAGTCCGGTCACGGTGATCGGTCATTCGTTGGGGGGTTCAATCTCTTTGACTTATACCGCTCTGCATCCTGACAAGGTTAAGAAGCTGGTCTCCATAGAAGGGATGGGGCCTCCTCCATCCATGGTGGAAGAGCGCTTGAACAAGCCCCTGCCTGACCGTATCCACGATTGGATGGGCGATCTGCGCAATCTGTCAGGGCGTCTGGTTCGTCGCTACGAATCTTTAGAGGAAGCGTTCCAGCGCATGCAGGCCGAGAACCCACATCTGTCAGAATCCCAAGCCCGTCACTTGACCATCCATGGCAGCAACCAGAACGAAGATGGCACGTATAGCTGGAAATTTGACAACTACGTTCGAGCATTTCCACCCTTTGGCACCCCAATGGAAGATATCTGGGCCATGTACGGAAACATTACCTGTCCAACCCTGTTGGTGCGTGGCTTAGAATCCTGGGCGTCCGACCCCGTTGAGGACGGCCGAATCAAACACTTCAACTGCCCAGTCCAGGTAGAGTCTTTTGCAGATGCGGGCCATTGGGTACACCACGACCAGTTGGATGGATTTGTGGACACCGTTAAAGAGTTTCTGGCTGACTAAAATGAGCGATCGCGCTACACGCCTTCATAACAGTCCCTGGAGTGGGGTCTTTTATGTCACCGGTGGCGGCGTATCCTTCTTGGCGGAGATGCTGGGTACTGCGGGTGCATCCGCAACGGTTCTTGAGGCCAGTGTGCCCTATGCTGAAAAATCACTGGCTGACCTGTTATCGCGACAGCCCGAGCAGGCGGCATCGCAGGCCACTGCGCGAGCGCTGTCGGTGGCGGCGTTCAGTCGGGCCCAACAACTTGGCGACGGTCAACTGTGCGGACTGGGCTGCACCGCCAGCCTGACGACCAATCGTGAAAAACGAGGTCAAACCAGAGCCTATTGGGCCATACACACGGCGACAACCACCCACAGCTATACCCTCATCTTGAACAACAATCTGTCGCGACAAGAACAAGAGCACGCTCTAGTCGAGGCTATTTGGCAAAGCCTGTCTAACGATTTGTTAGAAACGAGTAGTTCTGCAATACCAGGAGAGGTCAGCGCCAAACACGCGCGCACGCCACCCCCAATGTTGCCGTTGTTCGACACCACACCCTACAAATATTGTGCAACCAAGGCTGATACAGACCTACTCATGCCGGGCTCTTTTAACCCGTTGCACGACGGTCATCTGGAACTTCTGCGCATCGCACAAAGCGTGACAGGCAAAGACGGTGCCTTTGAACTTGCGGTAAAAAACGCCGACAAACCAGCCATTGATCACCTCACGCTCTCTGAGCGATTGGAACAGTTTGAGCAGCCTGTCTGGCTCACCAACACGCCTAACTTTGTGGACAAGGCCAAACTGTTTCCCAACTGCACCTTTGCATTGGGAATAGATACCATGGTCAGAATTGCCCAGCCAAGATTCTATCAAAGTGGTGAAACAGGCCTAGGCCAAGCTGTAAGCGACTTCAACAGACTGAATACCAGGTTTCTGGTGTTTGGCCGACTACAGGACAATGAGTTTCTGGGATTAGAAGATATCGAGCTTCCCGACGATCTGGGAGCACTCTGCCAGGGTGTACCTGAGACAACCTATCGAATGGACATCTCATCTACCGATCTACGGCGTCTCCAGATCCTCTAGAGTTTTAGGCCAGTTGTCTTTGAGCAACCGGGACAACGACCTATCCGCCAGTAACTTGCCGGCGGTCTGGCATTTTGCGCAGTAGTTCGCTTCGTTCTCCGCATATACAATTCGTTGTATCGGAGCGCCACAATCCAAGCAAGATTCTCTGTACTTACCATGGGCTTTCATTTCCGGGTGAAAAGCTGTCACCTTGGTGGGAAATTTTCCCTTCGCTTTGTCTCGTAGGCGCTCTCTCCAGGTATCCAAAACTTTGTGAATAGCCAGATAAAGGGCCTCCACCTCGTCTGGTTTTAGCCTGCCACTCTGCTTGAACGGTGACAGCCGAGCCTCCAGAAGAATTTCGTCAGAGTAAGCATTACCAATTCCCGCAAAGATACGCTGATCGGTCAATGCTCTTTTCAGCGTGTGATTGTGGCTGCGCAACCGCTCGTCAAACTCATTCAAGGAAGCTTGCTGTACTTCAAGACCGCCAGGATTTAGCGCCTCCAGATCCTCCTTTCCGTGAACAAGCCTCAAAGACGCACGTTTTTTTTTGCTGACCTCGGTAAAGATCAGGGTGCCCGCGGAAAACTCGAACGCAGCCAGCCCATTGCGTTTAGGCGGGGGTTTATAGTTTGCCGAAAACTGCAGGCGACCCGAGATCATCAGATGGATGACAAAGGCGTAGTCATCTTCTAACTGGAACACCAGTTGTTTCGCCATGCGTCGACATTTAACGAGTCGCCGACCCAGCAAGTCTTCAACTTTGGGTTCAACAGTACGAAGTAGGAATGGCGACGCGATTGCCATGCGTTGCAACCGGCTATCTGTCAGCCGCTCGTTTATCGCATCGATGTAAACATCAAGATCCGGAATCTCTGGCATATTGCAAATCGCTGGTCGGCACCACCGTCTTCCACTTGCCGCGCCTGAAACGCCAGATCAACAGGATGCCCTTCAATACATAATCTCCCACCAAGGCAGCATATACATAAACAACTTCGAGCGACATATAGGTTGCGATCGCGGCCAATCCACAGCGCATCACCAACAACCCTAATATCGTCGCGATCAAAGGAAAGCGTGTATCCCCGGCACCCCTCAATGAACCACCAATAGCAAACTCAACTGCCATCAAGGGCATCATCAAACCCAATAGATAAATGAATTGCACGGTGTAACGAATGGTCAAAGGTTCAGGGCCAAGGAAAAAAGCAGCCAGCTCGCCAGCAAAAGCGATGATCAGAGCCCCTAATCCACCCATAGACACAATGGCAAGAAATAGTGCCCGCCAGCCGCTCCGCTCGGCCGCCTCATGGTCGTTGGCTCCAAGATGCTGCCCTACCAGCGTCGAGCCCGCTATGGAAAACCCAAAACCTACCGTAAAACAGACTGCAAGTAGATTCACGCCAATGTTGTAGGCTGCAAAAGCTTCGGTACCGTAGAAGTTGCCGATCAGCATCAGGAAGATGAA
Organism: Pseudomonadota bacterium; assembly: GCA_039028095.1. GTDB lineage: Bacteria > Pseudomonadota > Gammaproteobacteria > Pseudomonadales > Azotimanducaceae > UBA4421. The sequence continues at coordinate 109,182 of JBCCIU010000003.1, read as the reverse complement.
AAATCCGATCTGAAACACACCCTGCTCTAACGCTGCTGGATAGCCGATATCCAACAGCTGCTTAATGCGGGCTCTGCGCCACCATCCACCTTTCACGTGCCTGACGCGGAACTTCTGTCGTATCCACATGATCAGGAGAATTCCCGTGCCAATCGAAAACGAAATCCCCGCAGCCACGGCAGCACCCGCGACTCCCATCTCGGGCAATCCCCACTCTCCATATATGAAGGCGTAGAGCAGCGGCAAATTGAGCAGATTGACACCAACACTCATCCACAAAGGCGTCCATGCATCACCGGACGCACGCAGCGCCGCACTCAAGATGAACATACCAGCAAACACCACATTGAATGCCGATAACCAACGAATATTATAGGCCGCCATATCCAGGGTGTTCTGGTCAAGCCCAAAGACACTTGCGACCGGCGTTGCAAACGCTAGACCCAGGACCGCAATGACCAGTGAGATTGCGGCACCCAATACCAGAGAGGCCATGGTCACGCGGCTAGCCTCGGTATAATCACCCGCACCCCAGGCGCGGGCAACAAGCGCCGTGGTCCCGGCGCTCACCGCCATCAAGATGGCCTGCATAGCAAAGAAAATACGCTGTCCAGCCCCTACTGCAGCCAGACCCTGGGTGCCCAGATCCGCCACGAACTTGGTTTGCACCATACCCACCAGCGTGTAGGAGAGGTTGCCAAGAATTGAAGGCAGCGCCAACTGCCAGATACCGGGACGCTCGGTTTCCGCCTCTTTGGGCAATAGGTCCGGGTCATCAACCGGACCGGCAGATGCTTCAATTTCTTTTTTTACATCATTCACTGATAATACTTGCAGAACTTATACGGCTGGCTCGTAAGCAAACTATTCATTAAGAACCCTAGTGACAGAATCAGATAACTCAAACTCCCCTCCCGACATTGGCGTATATCACCAGGAACATGTCGCCATCGTCGAGTTGCAACGACCGCCAAACAATTTTTTTGACTTCAGCCTGATCAACCAGATTGCCAACGCATTTGAAGCGTTGGACGATGACCCTCAATGCCGTGCCATCGTATTGGCTTCCCAGGGAAAGGCGTTTTGTGCTGGCGCAAACTTTGGCTCGGGTCAGTCAGATGGTAGCGGCAGTCAGGACTTCAGCGAAGAAGGATTCCGCAACACCACCGGCAAATTATACACCCAGGGCGTGCGCCTGTTTAGAAACAAAAAGCCAATCATCGGTGCAATCCAGGGTGCGGCTATTGGCGGGGGCCTGGGACTGTCTTTAGTCCCTGACTTTCGCGTCGCGTCACCAGCAGCGCGCTTCGGGGCCAACTTCGTTAAGCTGGGTCTGCACCAGGGTTTCGGCGTTACAGTCACATTGCCCAGGTTGGTTGGACAACAACATGCAAATCGTATGTTGCTGACTGGACGCCGCATTTCCGGGGAAGAGGCATTGAATATGGGCTTGGTGGATAAACTAGTTCATGCGGACGAGTTACGCCCTGCCGCCATTAAGCTGGCCCAGGAGATTGCACAGAACGCGCCCCTGGCTGTAATGTCGGTCAGGGCAACGATGCGCGCCGGGCTTGCGGATGCGATCGCCGACGCCACTGAACACGAACTCAAAGAACAGCAATGGCTGCGCGCCACAGACGACGCTTACGAAGGTATTAACGCAGTCTCCGAGCGCAGGCCAGGAAATTTCACCGGTCAATAACCCAACACAACAAATCGAGGAGAGAAACAATGGATACAGGTAAATTAGGCGTCTGGTATTTTTTTGATGGTGTAGATTCCGCGACCGCAGCGGAATCGGCCAGGCGCATAGAATCTCTGGGATACGGCACCCTGTGGTTACCAGAAACCGTGGGCAAAAGTCCCGTAGCTCTAGCATCCTGGATGCTCGCCAGTACCAGCACTCTAAATCTCGCTACTGGCATCATCAATATCTACCACCGGGAACCCGGTGTGACCATGGCCGCTCAAAAAACTCTGGCTGAACAAAGCGGTGGCAGATTCCTGCTGGGCATGGGGGTATCACACAAACCACTGGTTGAAGGTGTGCGCGGACTGGAATACGGACCGCCCGTGGCAACTATGCGCAAATATCTTGAAGCCATGAACGCAGCCCCCTACACGGCCGTGCAACCCACAGAAGCCCCGCCTATTGTTATCGCTGCCCTGGGACCCAAGATGTTGGAATTGGCTGCGAGCCACTGCACCGGCGCACACCCTTATTTCACATCGCCTGAGCACACCGCTATGGCGCGCGAAATAATGGGGCCTGACGCCTGGTTATGTGTTGAGCAGAAGGTGATTCTGGAAACGGATGCGACAAAAGCCCGCGATCTTGCAAGACCCGTCGCGAAGATCTACAACCGGCTTCCCAACTATCGAAACAACTGGTTCCGCATGGGGTTAACCGAAGACGACGCGGACAACCTGACCGACAAGTTTATCGATACAACCTACGCCTGGGGCACAGTCGATGCGATTAAGGATCGTATTCAGCAACACTTCGATGCCGGAGCCAGCCATGTTTGTATCCAACCAGTAAATACAAACAATCAATTTGGTGACCTGCACTGGGAATGTCTGGAGGCCCTGGCTCCATAACTAATGTCCATTCCGCAAGGCTTCGAACCCCTGGTCTCGAAGAGCCCATTCAACGGGATGTCGGGGCCTTTTTACTATCGATTGAGCCATCATGGTCAACCTATAGTGGGGATGCAGGTTCTGGATAAACACTGCAACACCAGCGGGCGCGTGCATGGCGCCATGATCGCCGCCCTGGCGGACATCAGCCTGGGTAAGACGATCGGGGTTGCGCTAGTTGAGGCTGGATTGATCCAGAGCGAGCCGACATCAAAAGCCGAGCAAGGTGCTGGGGCACCCATCGCCACAGTGAGCTTGAACACCAACTATATCGGAACCGCCAGCGCCGGTGATTGGGTGGAGTCCCATGTGACGGTACGAAAGGTGGGTCGACGCATGGCCTTTGCCGACGCCGCGATCATCAACGAAAACGCGACCATCGCACAATGTAGTGCTGTTTTTGCCGTTCTAAAATCGACTTAGAGCAAATTGCTGGATCGGGACAATGCATGCTCTGCACTGTAGACCAGCTCATTGAAGATTTCTGCAGCTGGGCGTACCGCCTTAATCATGCCAATGCCTTGACCTGCAAAGCCAGGATTGATGTCCCCACGGCCATCCCGATTCGCGGCGGCCATTACCGGTCCGGATACCATTCCCTGATAGGGCATAGGGAGAGGCTCTACCTCCTGGCGCGCCCAGTGATCTGTCCATTTACTGCGAATGATGCGAGCCGGCTTACCGGTCACGGTACGTGATACCGAGGTGCCTTCTTCTGTTGCATCGACGATGGCTGCTTTCTGAAAATCGAAAATATTAGCCTCTTGCGAGGCAAGGAAAGCAGATCCTATCCAAACCCCTTCCGCGCCTAACATCATCGCCGCGGCTATCCCGCGTCCATCCACAATGCCCCCAGCCCCCAAAACAGGTGTGTCGCCCACCGCATCCACGACCTGGGGAATCAACGCCATGGTGCCAATGGGCGAGTTATGACCGCCGCCATCATGGCCTTGGGCCACAATGACGTCCAAACCAGAAGACTTAACCTGAATAGCATGTCTAACGGCGCCTACCACTGCCATGACTTTACTGCCATTTGCCCGCAATTCCTTCATCCAGGGCCCAGGATTACCAAGTCCAGATGCGTAAACCGGGACACGCTCAGAGATAATCACTTCCATCTGGGCTTCAAAAAATTCTTTGGTAAATATCGCCGGTTCACCAGGCTCACTGCGACGCGGCATGTCTTCGGGCGCTATCGGTTCAAGGCCCTCCGCCTCCATAAACTGCCGAGCGAAATCTTGCCGATCGGGCAACAGATCCGCAGGTGTGGGTCCATCAGTGTCATCGTAGTTCGCCCGCCGCACAGATGCCGGTAACAAGGTGTCTACCCCGAACGGCTTGTCGGTGAGCTCTCGCGTTCTATTGATCCAGTCACGCAGCATTTTGGGGCCACAAGCCGCAGCGCCCAGCACACCTAAACCACCGGCATTGGACACGGCCGCGGCAAGCTCAGGACCGCTGGCACCTCCCATCCCTGCCAACACAATGGGTTTTTCTATCTCCAGAATTTCGCAGACCCTAGTATTCAGCGCCACCAGTCATCCTCCTCAAATACTCTACGCACATGATCTATGCACATGGTCTATGCACAAGCACTACAGATCGGCAAAGGACCCATAACCGCCCTTAAAAAATAGCAGTGGTCCAATGTCTTCGCGATTTATTTTGAAATCTAACACGCGGCCCACAGCAATGGTGTGGTCACCCGCGTCATGCTCTGCGTGCAACTCACAATCCACATAACCCACCACCCGGTCCAGGATTGGCGAACCACTGACCCCCTGGGACCAGTCGAAAGCTGCAAACTTATCCCCACCTGATTTCGCCATGGCATCACAAACCGGTTTTTGATCTTGCCCCAGAATGTTGATGCAGAAATGGCCAGAGTCCCGAACTTTGGGCCAACTTGAGGAAGATTTACCCGGGCACAGCGCAATCAGCGGCGGCTCGAGTGACAACGAGACAAAAGACTGTGCTGCGAAACCTACTGGATGTCCGTCATGCATCCCGGTTGCAATGACTATTCCGGTGCAAAAGTTCCCCATCGCGTTCCGAAACGCTCGATCATCAAATTCGCTCATGGTATCCCCAACTGTCCAAGCCCTGAATCATAACTGAAGCGCGTTATGTTTTTACCCCGCCTTGGACATTTCTGGATTAAAATAATCGTTTGAATATCTTTTCGATACAGGAATCAACATGAGCGACCTAGAACAGTTCCGTACAGAAACCCGTGCCTGGTTAGAGGAAAACTGTCCAGCATCCATGCGCACCTCAACACCAGAAGAGGAAGTGGTCTGGGGAGGCCGCAAACAAGCGTGGGTCAATCCTGATTCAAAAGTCTGGATGGACCGTATGGCGGAAAAAGGCTGGACCGTCCCAACCTGGCCAAAAGACTACGGCGGCGGCGGGTTGAGCATCGATGAAGATAAGATCCTCTCTCAGGAAATGCGCCGAATCAACGCGCGTTCACCGTTGCAAAGTTTCGGGATCTGGATGCTGGGACCTGCACTGCTGGAATTTGCCAGTGAAGAGCAAAAACTGAAGTACCTGCCCGAAATTGCCCGCGGAGAGATCCGCTGGTGTCAGGGTTATTCCGAACCCGGCTACGGTTCTGATCTGGCTGGGTTGCAGACCAGAGCGGATGACAAAGGCGACTACTATCTCATCAACGGCGCAAAAATCTGGACGTCCTATGCCGATCAGGCCGATTGGATCTTCTGCCTGGTCAGAACCGATACCGAAGCACCTAAACATGAGGGTATCAGCTTCATTCTGTTCGATATGGATAGCGAAGGCGTCAGCACCTCACCGATCCAGCTGATCAGCGGATCATCACCCTTCTGTCAAACGTTCTTTGACGATGTGAAAGTTCCCAAGGGCCAGCTGGTCGGTGAACTGAACAAAGGATGGAGTATCGCAAAACGTCTGCTGCAACATGAACGACAAATGATTTCAGGTATTGGCGGCAACTCTGCGTTGGGCGGTTCCGGTACCAATCTGGAAGATATTGCAAAGACCTACGTCGGCGAACAGGGCGGTAAGATTTCTGATCCAACCCTGCGCGGACAAGTTTGCGAACACCGAATGAACGACAAGGCTTTCCAACTCACCATGGGGCGGAGTGTTGAAGAAGCAAAGGCCGGCAAAGCAGACGGCAACCTGGCTTCCATTTTCAAGTACTACGGGACGGAACAGAACAAGCGTAAGTACGAACAGCTGCTCACTCTCATGGGTTCTCAAGCGGTGGGTTGGGACGGGGATGCGTTTACGGAGCGCGAGCTGGGCACAACCCGACAGTGGTTGCGTTCGAAAGCGAACTCAATTGAGGGTGGCACCAGCGAGGTCCAGCTGAACGTCATTTCAAAACGCGTCCTGGGGCTGCCTGATTAACGCTCAAAAACTTAGTGCAAAGGCTGATTGCGACATAAGCCATTGAAATTTATGAAATTACCCCCAATATAGGGGTAACTTCAGCAACTAGGATTCATATGGAATTCATCATTTTTCTGGTCATCATCGCTGCACTCGGCTTTTGGGCGGTTTCGATCTACAACAAACTGGTGACGCTGAAGAACCGTTACGAAAACGGTTTTGCACAGATCGAAGTGCAACTCAAACGGCGTTACGACCTTATTCCCAATCTGGTTGAAACGGCCAAAGGTTATCTCTCGCACGAGCGTGAAACCCTGGAGGCGGTCATCGCGGCACGAAATCAGGCGATGGCTGGACTGCAGGCGGCCGCTGCCGATCCCGGCAATGCGAGCGCCATCAAAGACCTGGCCAGCGCCGAAGGACTATTGGGCAACGCCATGGGGCGATTGAACGTAGTGATGGAAGCCTATCCAGACCTCAAAGCCAACCAAAACATGATGCAGCTGACCGAAGAGTTGACCACCACCGAGAACAAGGTCTCCTTCGCCCGCCAGGGTTACAATGACCAGGTCACCGATTACAACACTTACAAACAGACATTCCCACCAGTGCTGTTTGCCGGCATGTTTGGCCACGCCACTGATGCCGAACTGCTGGAATTCGAGGACTCTGAACAAATCCAGCAAGCCCCCCAGGTATCGTTCAACTAAGCAATGAACTTTTATCAGGCCCAGGACAACGCCCGGCGTAAAACCGGGCAGCTGGTGCTGCTGTTTTTTGCTGCGGTAGTTACCCTGGTCATTCTCACCAATATCCTGGTTGTGTTCATCTATATGTTCACAGCTCAAGGCTCTGTTGGCATGACGCGAGGTTTCAGCGAAACCTTGGCTACATTACCCGCTGAAAACTGGATTCTTATCAGCACCGGTGTCATCGGCATTATCGCCCTGGCCAGTGGCTTCAAGTTTCTGAGCCTGCGCGGCGGCGGCCGCACCATTGCAGAGGCGCTTGGAGGCCAGCTGCTGAACCCACAAACCGCAACTGGTTCGCAACAGCGGTTGCTGAACGTAGTGGAGGAAATGGCGATTGCTTCGGGCATCAGCGTGCCGCCCGTTTACTTGATCCCTGAACCGAGCATCAATGCCTTTGCCGCCGGCTTCAGTCCGGACGATGCGGTTATCGGCATCAACCAGGGCACGTTGGATTTATTAAACCGCGAAGAATTGCAAGGAGTTGTTGCCCATGAGTTCAGTCATATCCTGAACGGTGACACGCGCATAAACTTGCGTCTCATCGCCATCCTGCACGGGATACTGTTCATCGGCATGATCGGCTACGGCATTATGCGTACCGGAGGATTCAGCAGAAGAAATGGACTACCCGTCGCCGCTATGGGTCTGGGATTGCTGGTGGTTGGGTACGGTGGCACATTCTTTGGCAACCTGATCAAAGCGGCTGTCAGCCGCCAGCGCGAATTCCTGGCTGACGCATCGGCCGTTCAATTCACGCGTAATCCAGACGGCATCGCCAACGCTCTGAAAAAGATTGGTGGCGCGACCTACGGCAGTTTCATTGAAAATAGCGAAGCAGAACAGGCCAGTCACATGTTTTTTGGTGCAGCTGCGAAAAAGTTTGCCGGCTCCATGTTTGCAACCCACCCACCCTTGGACGCACGCATTAGCGCAATCAATCCGAATTGGGACGGTCAATACGAGATACCTGATATGCCCGTCAACTCAACATCCAGGCAAACGGCTACAAGCTCCGTTGGTATCGCCGGTTTTGCCCAAATGACACCAGATTCCATAGCTGAATCTGTCGGCCGACCGGACACAGACAGTTTGGAAGAAGCTCGCCAAGTGATTGCCAGTACACCAGATATGTTGTTGGATGCGGCCCACGACAGCTTTGACGCACGGGCGCTAATCTACGCCATGCTGATTTCGACTGAGCGCGATATCGCAGCCGCGCAAATACAACATCTCGCGCAGCATGCAGATGCGGGCGTGGCGAAACAAACAGGCTCTCTTTTAGAAGCTGTCGCAAACCTTTCCGCGGAGCGAAAACTCATGCTCCTGGAAATCTCCATACCCGCCTTAAAAGCGCTGAGTAAACCCCAGTACAAACGCTTTATGAACAACACCGCCAGCCTCATCACGGCAGACAAGCAGGTGGATGTATTGGAGTGGGTGTTACACCGAGTGCTGATCAAAGACTTGTACGGACATTTCGAAGGTCCCCAGCAGTATCACGGCAGAGTCAAAAATCTGCGCAAATATACGGCTGATGTGGTGACCGTGCTGTCCATAATTGCCAGTCATGGTCACACGGAAGTTGCCGATCAGATTGCATCCTTCGAATCGGCCTGTGCGACGCTCAACATCGACGGTGTTTTTGAAAAACAAGCACACTTCAATTTTGAAAGGCTAAACGAATCTCTGGGCAGACTCAGAAAGCTCACACCCCTGGCTAAGCCCGAGCTGATCAAAGCCTGCGCAATTTCTGCGGAATTTGATGGAGAGATTTCAGACACCGAATATGCGCTCCTGCAAGGTATTTCAGTAACTCTTGACTGCCCATTACCTGCTAGACTAGACCCACAGACTCGATAGCTTACGTAGCCCTGATGCCTGAAGAAGCATTTGATCGCGCCCCGTCGAATACTGACGGTGCCAAAGACACCAACCCACAACTAGGCGCCCTGGATCTCGGCTCCAACAGTTTTCATCTACTGGTGGCAACGGAATCTCACGGACGCATTCAAATCATCGATAAATACAAGGAAATGGTCCGCCTCGCGGATGGTCTGGATGCAAACAATTCTCTGAGCACAGAAGTAATCGAGCGTGCCATGAGCTGCCTGGAGCGGCTGGGTCAGCGACTGCGCCCACTTGCCATCAACAACGTTCGAGTTGTTGGGACCAATACCCTGCGCAAAGCCAATAACTCGGCGTTGTTCATCAAACAAGCGGAAGCTGCATTGGGGCATAAGATTGAAATTGTCTCGGGACGGGAAGAGGCCAGATTGATTTTTCTCGGCGTCAGCCACGATCTTGGTATCGAGGATAGCCGTCGTCTGGTTGTGGATATTGGCGGAGGCAGTACAGAAGTCATTCTGGGTCGACACAATCAACCTGAGGTGCTCGAAAGTTTGCACATGGGTTGTGTATCCATGTCAAAAAAGCACTTTGGTGAGGGAAAAATTACAAAAAAATCCATGAATGCGGCGGTCGAAGAAGCCATGGTGGAACTGGAACCCGTGGCTGGCCTGTTTACCACGCCAGGATGGGAAACAGCGATCGGGACCTCGGGCACCATCAACGCTATTGCAGAAATTGTGCTCCAGACCTCCGGCGGTGAGCACATTACGCCACAGTCCTTGGAAGCGTGTATTGAGCAATTGTTCAATGCTCAGACGGTCGACAATATTGACCTCCCCGGTCTGGCAGATGAACGTAAACCTGTTATTGCCGGTGGTGTCGCAATACTGCAGGGAATATTCCAGGGTTTGGGCATCACTCAAATGGCAACCGCCCAGAGCGCAATGCGCGAAGGTATCATTTATGACCTATTAGGCAGGCAACAACAGTCTGACGCACGGGATCAAACCGTGAACAGTCTGATAGAGCGTTACCGCGTGGACCGTGCGCAAAGTCGCAGGGTGCGAGAAACGGCCCTGACACTTTTATCCCAGGTCGCCATGCACTGGGCGCTCACCGAGGCGCACTATAAGCACATCTTGGGTTGGGCTGCTGACCTGCACGAATTGGGTATGGATATTTCTCATTCCGGCTTTCACAAACATGGAGCCTATCTGCTGGAGAACATGGATCTGCCAGGCTTTTCCAGGCCGGACCAGTCTCAGGTAGCAACACTGGTCAGAGCTCACCGCAGAAAACTGGGACCCAATCTCTTTCCACAAGATGACGATGTCTTGATTCGGCTGGCAATCCTGTTGCGTCTGGCCATTGTGCTGCATCGAAATCGCAGTCCACATAACCTGCCGCACATCCAACTGGATGTGGATCCTACCGACGCGACGATCAAACTTGGATTACCTGAGCAATGGTTGGACGAACACCCGCTCACCCGCGTCGACCTCTTGAATGAAGCAAACTATCTTGCAGCAGCAGACTTTCAGCTGTTTGTAGAGACGTTCTAATCTGAAAACTTTGCCAATAAGAGCTCCTGAGCGGCTTTGCGCCTCTGGCGATTTTTGACCAGGGTATATTTGCCATCTTCGCCCAGCTCCCACGCTTGAGCATTGTCCTGCAGGTAATAGTCTATCGATTCGTGGAACACTCGTTTTGCCAGCTTAGCATTTTCTACAGGAAAACAAGTTTCAACACGGGAGAAAAAATTTCTTGCCATCCAGTCCGCACTGGATAGGTAGACTTTGCGATCTCCATTGTTTTCAAAACAAAATACGCGCGTGTGCTCCAAGAATCGCCCCACTATCGAAAGCACTCGAATATTGTCAGATACGCCTTTGACTCCTGGGCGCAGGGCGCAGATCCCGCGAATAATCAACTCAACCCTCACCCCGGCCTGTGAGGCAGCATACAAAGCATGGATGATCTGAGGCTCGAATAGCGAGTTCATCTTCGCATAAATTGCCGCAGACCTACCCGCCCTTGCATTCTCAATCTCTACAGCAATCAAGTCCAGCATTGTGGAATGCAAAGTAAAAGGTGCCTGCAGTATCTTTTTTAGCTTGCCGGCTTTGCCAAGAGCGGTGAGCTGTTGAAACACCTTTTGCACATCTTCTGTGATGTTCTTCTCCACAGTAAACAAGCCATAATCCGTGTATAGCCTTGTTGTGCGCGTGTGGTAGTTGCCGGTGCCCAGATGTGCATACCTGATCAGCTGTTGACCCTCGCGGCGAATCACCATACACATCTTGGCATGGGTTTTAAGTCCCACCACACCATAGACAACTTGCGCACCTGACGATTGCAATTTGGTGGCGAGTTCAATGTTCGCTTCTTCGTCAAAGCGCGCGCGCAATTCAATCACCACCAACACTTCCTTACCCGCCGCGGCTGCTTCGACCAGGGCTTCCACCACCGCCGATTCAGTTCCGGTTCGATAAAGTGTCTGGCGAATTGAAAGTACGTTAGGATCTCGTGCTGCCTGACGTATGAACTCTAAAAAGGGGGCAAATGACTCAAAAGGGTGATGCAGCAAAAGATCTCGCTTGCGCAACACTTCAAAGATAGATTCATCCCCAAGCAACGCCTCTGGTACGGAGGGGGTGAACGCAGGAAACTTCAGGTCCGGACGTTCAACTACATCACACAGAGCCGACAAACGCATCAGATTAACCGGGCCATCACACTGGTAAATATCCTCGTTGGTCAGTCGAAACTGATCTGCCAGAAATACTGCCAACTCAGCTGGACATTCCGTCGCCACCTCCAGACGTACAGCATCCCCATACCTTCTGGAGGACAGCTCACCTTCTAAAGCCCGAAGCAGGTCATCTACCTCTTCTTCATCTACAAAAAGATCGCTGTTGCGGGTTACCCGAAACTGGTAACAGCCGGTGGCGCGCATGCCCTGGAACAGATCAGATACGTGAGCCGCTACCACCGCCGAGAGCAACACAAATTCATCTTCGCCCGTGGCTATCTCTGATGGCAGACGAACCAGACGAGGCAAGGCTCGAGGAGCCTGCACAATGGCTTTCCCACTATTGCGCCCGAAGGCATCCTTACCTTCCAGCGTCACAATAAAGGCCAGGCTTTTGTTCAACGGTTCAGGGAAAGGATGGGCTGGGTCTAATCCCACGGGACTGATAATCGGCAACAGTTCCCTCGTGAAATAATCCTTCAACCAGCGTTTTTGTTTAACATTCCATTGTTCAACATCGAGCAGGCGAATGCCTTGTTTATCCAGCTTAGGCAACAGCACCTTGTTTAGAATTTGATACTGCTCTGCAACCAGCTCATCCACCGTATTGGCAATACGCCGCAATTGATCCCCGGCAGACAGATTGTCCGGGCCTCGCTGCACGCTGCCATAGGCTTCCTGCTGCTTCAGACCGGCCACCCGAATCTCGAAAAACTCGTCCAGAACCGTGCTGGAAATAGCCAGAAAACGCAGACGTTCAAGCAGCGGTAGCGCATTATCACGCGCCTGAGCAATCACCCGGCGCATAAACTCCAGTTGGGACAGCTCCCTGTTCAAATATAGTTCGGGATTATCGAGATCTATTTTGCTCATCAACTTTGATTGTGGGCCGCCGCCAACCTTCCAGCCAGTCTCCATGGTAGCATTGAACATGAATGGGAGATGGATATTGTTCGAGCGGTTATGACTCATGCGTGACACAGTTTTTAAAAACGTAAAAGAAAATATCGTCGATTTTGCCTTTAACGAGGAGGTGGTAGCGGTATTTCCAGATATGATCAGGCGCTCGGTACCCGGTTATGAAACCATGGTTCCGGTAACGGGTCTGCTGGCAGCGCAAGCACTGGGAACCAGCGGCACGGCTTATGATCTGGGGTGTTCACTGGGCGCGACAACGCTGGCTATTCTCAGTCAAAACACCAGCGACGATATCAATGTTGTCGGCGTAGATAATGCACCCGCAATGATCGAGGGGGCTAAGAATGCAGTTCGTGATCCGCGAGCAATTTTCCTCCTGGAAGACATCACACAGACCAGCGTCAAAGATGCCAAAGTTGTGGTTCTAAATCTGGTATTGCAGTTTTTAGCGCCCGCGGAGCGGGAGCCTTTGTTACAACGCATCAGGCAAGAGATGGCGCCTGGCGGTATGTTGCTGCTTTCCGAAAAGGTATCCCACGAATCGCAGCAGCTACGAGCGTTTTACGATGAAACCCACCTAGCGTGGAAAGCTGCAAACGGTTACTCCGCTCTGGAGATCAGCCAAAAGCGAGCAGCGCTTGAGAACGTCATGCGAATTGATTCAGAGACCGTACATTCACAACGTTTGGAAACAGCAGGTTTCAGCTCGGTACAACAATGGTATCGGTGTTTGAACTGGGCATCGTTTGTCGCATACGCCTGAACTGCGCCAAAATTTCCTTGAAACCACACCCTAAAAATCTACCTGATTGGCCTCTGGCTTTGGCAGAGCGTCGTTTTTCCACGGACCATCACGGGGATTTTCAAAAATGGCAAAACGCCTTGGAAGCACTGCCGTCAGTCTACGCGCCCTGTGAGGTAAACATCGGTGATACGGTGACGGTGACTCTGCCTGAGAACACAGCCACAGCGGGGTTGGCGGACACGCTTCAGTTACTCCACCCATGGCGAAAGGGTCCATTTCAAATCGACAGCACCTTTATCGACACCGAATGGCGCTCGGATTGGAAGTGGCACCGCCTGAGCACACTTTCCTTTGGCGGCAGGATTCTAGATATCGGCAGTGGGAATGGCTATTTCGGCTGGCGCATGCTTGCGGCTGGTGCAGACGAAGTCATTGGCGTTGACCCCACGCTGCTGTTCTGTATGCAGCATGCCGCAATCAATCATTTTATCCAATCTGACCAAAACTGGGTTTTGCCCTTGGGTATTGAAGAAATCCCGCTGACTACCAGTTTCGACATGGTCTTTAGCATGGGCGTGCTTTATCACCGACGTGCGCCTGACCAACATATCGACAAGTTGTTTAAGCTATGCGCACCACAAGGTACAACCGTGGTTGAGTCGCTGGTCAGTCCGGATTCTGACAATCTGGTGCCTGAGGGGAGATATGCCCGCATGCGCAATGTTTGGTGCGTGCCCAGTGTGGATCAAATTCAGCAGTGGATGTCCAATGCCGGCTTTCAAGACGTGCATTTACTGGATGTTTCGCCGACAAACATACAAGAGCAACGAACAACCCAGTGGATGCGCTTCGAATCTCTGGCCCAGGCCTTGGACCCGGTCAATTCCCGTCTTACCATCGAAGGATATCCAGCACCCATTCGAGCAGTTGTGGTAGGTTATCGTCCGTGACTAAAGGTTCATCACAGGGTAAACACACATGTTCGGTATCATCCCTTTCAATTTCAGGTTTCGGGGTAACGTCCGCCGAATTCTTGATATTTACTTCTGTTTTTTAGAACAGGGTAACGTCGCCCTGCACCCAACCCAGATAGCTCGACACACGGGGATCGGCTTTAACGAAGTTGCCCGGCGATTGGATGCCACCCCGGAGCTGTTTGTAAAGTTACCGAAACGGGACGGCGTTACTCGCTATCGCATCACAACCACTGCATCTACCCGAACGCCTGACGAAACCGTTGAACTGCTGAATAAGTACGCAAGACGAGAGTCCTGGTTGTTATATGCCTTTGGTACCATGGTCATGGCCATGTTGTTGATTGTCATACTGACCATCGCCCCAAATATGTAGTGTAAGACAGGTAGCGAACCATGCCCGAACAGCTCACTCAGCAAGAAATCCAACTCCGTGACAAATGCGACCACTTTGCCACTGAGATCATGCTTACTCAGAATCCTGACGAGCCCGATCAGGCACGCGACAATATCCGCAACGCAGCAAAGGAAGCCGGGCTATTTGCTATGACACAACCTGAACAGTTTGGTGGTACCGCAGCTTCCCAGCTGCAGTTGACCATCGCTCGAGAAACGCTGGCTGCCCACAATCCGCCGTTTTTGGATGCGGTTTTTGGACCCAGTCCCGGAGTTCTTGGCCAGGTGGATGACCCCCTGAAAACCAGCCACCTTGCTCCGCTGATGGCCGGTGAGAAGCGCAGCAGTTTCGGCTTTACCGAACCTGATGACGCAACGCCTACACAGGGAGTAATCCAGGACGATGAACTGATCATCAACGGACAAAAAAGTTACGTGACCGGAGGAGCAACCGCAGACTTCATCAACACGCTGGTGCATATCCAAGACCTGGGACCATCTATGGTGGTTGTTGATACGGCGAGCTCTGGACTTGAACTGGAGCAGAAATTTTCTTCTCTGGATGGTTCTCATCATGCGGCATTCAAGTACAACAATGTCCGCGTTCCCCGAACCCACATCATTGGAGAACCCGGCAAGGGGCTGCCGAGAGCCATGCGACAGATTGGCGATACCCGCCTGCTTTTTGCTGCGACCGCCGTCGGCTATATGCTGTGGACACTGAACATGCTGGCCGATCACCTGAAATCAGCGGATAAGAGTGGCAGCCCAAGAGGTGATAAAGACGTGGTTCGATGGCATTACTCCGAACTTCGTATTCAGGCATACGCGGCCCGAAGCATGCTCTACCGAACCGCCCGCCTGGCTGACTCAGAAGAACGAGTAATCAACGAGACCATGGCCTGCAAGGCATTTGCCACCGAAGGTGTGGGTAAAATCGTTGACACGGCGATCCAATTGGTTGGCGGACACGCACTGGTGGAGGGACACCCTTTGTTGGATCTATATAAAAAAGTGCGCGCCTGGCGTTTGGCTGAAGGTGCATCTGACATCCTGCGTTTGAACATCGGGCGCGGCATTCTAGAACTGGATTCCGGGAGAATTTAATATGCAATCCATCATTCGAACCAGCGCAGCAACCATCTGTCTGGCAGTGGCTGGGTGTACTTTTGTCTCGTTGAGCGAAAAAGGTGCCGACGTTGTTCAGATGCAACCTGCCGACGTACTGAACTGCACGACGGTGGGCGTGGTGTCGACCTCTACACAGGATAAAGTTGTGATCTCCCGCGGAGATGCCAAAGTTCGCGAGGAGTTACTGGTGCTTGCGCGCAACCAGGCTGGTGAGCTGGGCGCTAACGCCATTGTCCCCATTGATCAACCAATAGAAGGTAAGCAGAACTTTCGTGCTTATCAGTGTTAGATCTGAACTTCCACGGACCACAAATCTAGCTGAAGCGTTCCCGATTGTTCTCGCTGGACTCTTTCGACTTTCGAAGCAGCGCATAGACCGCGCCAACCCCGCCGTGCTGTCTCTGCGCAGAACAGAACGCAATAACCTCTGGGTGTGCCCTGAGCCACGCGTCCAGGTAGCTTTTCAGACGGGCGGGTGTCGGGCTTAACTCACCCTTTCCCGGTGAGATCAATAGGCAGCGCCAACCGTTTGCCTGGGCCATCCTGACAAAGTTGAACACCATGGTCCTAGCCTCTTTCACCGTCTTGCGATGCAAATCCAGGTGTCCCTCTATGTCATATCCTGCATGTCTGAGCTTGTCGAATACGGCCAGCTGGACGCCATCCTTGCGCCATTCCAGATACTCCAGGGGCTGCTTCTGGGGTACTTCGGCTTCGGTTAGAAAATTTGGGTCCACGTTTGGCGTGTCACCCTGGGCAGCTTCACGACGGTTGATATGCGATTGGGTGACCTCTCTGGGGGTGCGCTGATCCGTTCTTGTAACACCACCCTGTTCACTCAGCGGCACAACATCCTGCATCGCTTGAGCGAAGGCAGCATCGTCGTCCAAATTGTCCGCTCTCGGTTCTTCGGCCATCAGCATTCAAGCTTAATCGAGGGAAAGCCGGCCGACCTTGTGCCGGGAATCGGTAGGTTTTTTTCGCTGTGATAGGTAAACACAGGGGATAGCTTGACGCCACCAGTCAGGTTTTTACCCGCAGCGTGAAGCAGACGGCAGTGGAACAACAGGACATCACCAGCGTCGATCTCGATATGAACCGCGCTATGGATTAAGTCTCGATTTGCAGCCAGTTCCGGGCGCAAAAACAGGTCTTTGTCCAGTCGTCCGCGTGGCAATCTTAGTCGGTGGCTTCCTGGGATCACCTTCAATGCGCCATTCTGGCGATTTTCCGGTCCGAGTGAGAACCATGCGGAAATCAATTCAGGCTCATCAAAGGACCAATAGCGTATGTCCTGGTGCCACATGGTGGCACTGGAAAATCCCGGGTGTTTTGTCATCACACAGTTGTGATGGCATTGGCTCAACATCACATCGGCTCCGTCCATAAGGTGCCTTAGCGTCGCCCCAACCGTCGAGTTCTCCGCCAAACGCTGTAATTGACCACCTCTGGCATAGGCGTGCAGCAACCTGCGAGGTGTCGTACCACCTACGTCATCCCGATCGGAAGGCGCACCCGGATAGCCAACATCAGCCTCGAACTCTGCCGGTCCAACCAGAGGGTTGAGCGCGGTTTCAACTTCCTTTTTTACCCGCAGACAAACCTCTCCTGGCACTGCCGAACGCAACACCAGATATCCCTGGTCCTGAAATTGGGCTTTCGCTTGGGTGACGTCTAATGGGCGTTCAGACGTACTTTTGGAAGATGGATTTTTTACCGCCATGGCTAAGGTCTGCGAGGTTGTACTTCGAAGATTAAGGCACTACTTTCTATACCCGACCACGTAATTTTACACAATTCTTCTCTTGAGGTGGCTGACATGCGTGCAGTATTGATGGAACGAGGTAAGTTGTGGGTTGAAGAGATTCCCACCCCTCAACCCGGCCCAGGACAGGTTCTGGTTAAATCGCGGGCCTGCGGTATCTGCGGCTCTGATCTACACGCCGCCCAACATACTGAGACCTTTGTGCAAACTTCAATCGAGGCAGGTGGCGCATTTAAGTTGACGACCTTCAACCCTGTGGTCCTGGGTCATGAGTTCTGCGCCGAAATTGTCGACTACGGCCCATCAACAACAGCAGCATTTGCACCGGGTAACCTGGTCTGCTCGGTACCCATGCTGATGGCTGCCCAGCATGGTCACACCACTGCGCAACCACCCCGCGCCGTAGGCTACGATGATCAAGCCCACGGTGGATTTGCTCAGTACATGCTGTTGTCCGAAACTCTACTCCGCCCTGTACCAAACGGGTTGGATCCAACCTTCGCTGCCCTGACGGAACCTATGGCCGTGGGATTACACGCGGTAAACAAAGCCGAACTCAAAGGGCAGGAGACAATCGTGGTGGTGGGCTGTGGCCCTGTAGGGCTGGCGGTGCTGACCGCATTAGCTGAACGACGAGCGCGATTCAATGAAACCTTTGGTCCAATTATTGCGGCTGATTATTCTCCCGCTCGACGCGAGATGGCAGTCCGCCAAGGCGCGGATGTTGTGATTGACCCCAAACTCACCCACCCGCTGGAACTCCCTCAGGCCACTTCCAAAAACATGGTAATTTTTGAATGTGTGGGCGTCCCGGGGCTATTGGACGATCTGTTTTTAAAGGCACCTGCCAACACTCAGATTGTGGTCGTTGGCGTTTGTTTGCAGACCGATCATATTCGCCCGCTGATCGCCATCAACAAAGAGCTGAAACTGCAGTTTGTGTTGGGCTATTCGCTGCAAGAGTTTTCCGATAGTTTGCAGCTGATCGGCGAAGGTCGCTTCGATGTTGCAGAACTTGTATCCCATCGCATCTCATTGGATGAGGTAGCTTCGACCTTCGAAGACCTCAAAGCACCAGATACACATGGCAAGGTGATTGTCGAACCTTGGCGTTGAGCGTGAATCAAGTCCTAACATCCGGGTTGTCCATACCGGAACCGGTAGAAAGACCGGGCTGAGTCCAAATTGTGATCAGCTGTCCCAACTGATCAAGCTTAATGGGTTTACTTGCATAATCATCCATTCCCGCTGCCAGACAGTTTTCTCGATCTCCTGCTAACGCGTTTGCGGTCATAGCAATGATCGGGGTGGGACGCCGACCACTTTCCTTCTCGAAAGCCCGAATCTGAGATGTGGCACCATATCCGTCCATCTCCGGCATCTGACAGTCCATGAATATCAAGTCATATTCAAATTGATGCCACATATCCACCGCTTCCACACCGTTTGCAGCCACGTCAGCGGTCGCACCTAGCTTCTCTAACATCCTGGTCGCGACCTTCTGATTCACTGGGTTATCTTCGGCCACTAGAATCTTTAAACCCTCACCCACGAGCGACGGACTGGCCGACGAAGGTTCTACAGGCACGTTTGAAACATCATCTACTTCCAGAGCCTGACACAAAAGCTTTGCCAACCCATTGCGGAAGTATGGCTTTAACCCGTAACCGTCGATGCCGGATGGTTTTTCAATATCCGACGACGTCAGCAGAACAATCTTGCAAGCGTCAAATCGGGCGTCAGCTCGCACGGCCGTGGCAACACTCAGCCCGTCCATACCCGGCATGTTGTAGTCCAGGACCAAAAGTTCTGTCGGTTGCTCCAGCTCATGCGCCGCTGCCAACAGCGGCAACACCGCCTCAGGATCGTCAGTCGTCTGGGTATTCATGCCAAAATCCCGGGTCATCGAACTGGCAATTTTTAGACCGACTTGATTGTCATCAACAATCAAGACTCGTTTGTTGTTGAGTGCATGAAATCCTTCAGTTGACTCAACAAGCGCTACATCCGCAGTTCCCAGCGCCATCTCAATAGCAAATTGGCTTCCCTCTTCAGGTGCCGAGGTCACCGATATTTCACCACCCATTAACTCGACCAACTGTTTGGAGATTGCAAGTCCTAGACCCGTACCACCAAAACGCCGCGTTGTAGATGCATCAGCCTGGGTGAAAGATTCAAATAATCGCGACTGGGCTTCCTGAGAAATGCCAACCCCGGTGTCCACAATCGCAATCTGCACTCGTGCACTCTGATCATCGATGGCGCTCACCCGAACTCGCACCACCACATGCCCTTCTTCGGTGAACTTCACCGCGTTACCTAACAAATTAAGTAGAACCTGGCGCAGTCGACCTACGTCTCCGACGAGCGCGGACTCAATGTCACTTTGATAATCCACATAAAGATCCAAGGATTTACTTCGCGCAGTCGTGGCCAATAATTCAACCACTTCTCGGATTGCGGCATGAAGATCAAAGGCCAATTCTTCCAACTCTATCCGTCCCGCCTCGATCTTAGAGAAATCCAGGATGTCATTGATCAGATTCAGCAAGGCATCACCTGAGGAGAAGATCAGTTGGGCGGCCTCTCGCTGGTCTGGACCAAGTTCCATTCCTAGCAACAGTTGAGTCATCCCTAAAACCCCATTCATCGGGGTTCGAATCTCATGGCTCATTGTGGCCAGAAATTCAGCTTTTGCGCGGGTTGCATTCTGAGCCTCATCCAGCGCTTGCTGGAGAGAGGCCTCATGCTCTTTGCGCTCAGTCACGTCGCGAAGCACCACTGTGTATCGCTCATCAACCACTGCATCCATTGAGGCGATGGCAATTTCTGCAGGGAAGGCACGCCCATCTGCACACATCATAACAGTTTCATGGACACAGCCATCAGCTGCGTTCATCCAGGATTGCACCTGCTGCCTGTTCTCCGGGGGGATCAACTCAAACACCGGTGTTCCGGCGAGCCCCATTTCGCCCCGACCCAGCATGGCGGCGCCAGCCGGATTCACCGTACAGACCTTGCCGTCTCCGGATAGCGTCAAAATGCCATCTGCAATATTGTTAAGCACAGCACCCAGGCGCGTCACCGTGGTATTGATCAGATCTTCAGCTACTTTACGGTGCGTCACATCAGAAACAAATCCAGAAAGGCGCACAACCTGGTCGCCTTTTTTAATGACCTGCCCACGCAATGCAAGCCAGCGCAGCTGCTTGAACAATTGGTCGTGCAGACGAAACTCAACGTTCAGTGAGGACTGATTCTGGATTGCGCCTCGAAAGCTCTCTATCACAAGATTTGCGTCATCCTGATGCAGGAGTGGAAATAACTGATTCACATGCAGGTGATCCTGATTGAGATTCAGCCACGTCTGAACCGAGTCGCTGACATAAATCTGGTCCTTGTCCAGCACGTAATCAAACAACCCGTCCTTCGATCCAGACAGAGCCATTGCCATGCGTTCTTCGCTTTCGGCAAGCTTCTGTTCCTGAAGTATTCGTTCTGTAACATCACTACCAACGGTAATCATCAGATCTTCATCAGCAACAACCTGCATGGACTTGAACTCGTAGCGATAGCTTGATCCATCCTTCCTGACATGCCGATAGGTGTGACTGATCTCTGCATTCTGTGCCAGTTGCTTACCCAATTCCGCAAGAACCTGGTCGTTCGCCAGATCTGGCGCAACAGATGCGGCAGGCATGCCGACCAGCTCATCCAGCGAATGACCGAGATTTTGCAGGGCTGCGTCATTCGCATAGGTGAACTTCAGTTCCTTTACACTCATGATATAGACTTCGTTACTGCTACGATCTACTGCCGTGCTCAATACACGAGCGCGCTCTTGAGTTTCTGCAAGTTCCGAAAAGGATCGTTTTAAAACACGCGCCAGCTCACCAATCTCATCTTCCTGCATGCGCGGAAGACGCAGCGGGCGATGTTCGCCTTCTGCCATTCGATTACGATGTTGATCCACCGCCGTATTGATGCCTCGCAGGGGATGAAGTACATGCTTTTGAACCAACGAAAACGCCGCAAGCAAGATAGTTCCTGCACCTACCACCGCCATCAGAAGAATACGATTCATGGCTTCGGATTGATGGGATGCCATCTTCTCGTCACTCAGCAGGATGATCGCATCCAACTGTTCACCGTAAACGCGGCTGAGCGAAGCATTTTTTACGATCACTCGATTCTTAAATCCAACCCGACTTTCATCCAGATCACGCCAGCCGCCCGGGTCCAAAGCTGCCGCAATTGTTGGGACAGACATCGCATTCCTGCCTATCCAGGCGTCTTGAGTTGCTGCAACTACCCTTTTCTGGCCAGGCTCTATGAGTGCAAGCTCACTTAGCTGAAAGCTGTCACCACCCAGGGCTGCCACGTAATCCATCAACTCCTGACCCGTGGCAAAAATTTCCGCGCTGCTTTCAATTGAACTGGCAACAATATCTGCCTGTGTCTGCAATTCATCCTGGTGCAGTTTATTTTGCAGAACCGTGAAGGAAACCAGAATGACAGCACCCACCGTCACGCCGAGAAGCGCGAGCGGAATAACGATGCGTAAAAAAAGACGGTTGCGAACGTCCACAGTTACTTAAATTCTAGGAGCCTTCCTAAGGATAGATCCTAAAAGTACGAACGACGGTCCAAATGTCGGGCAAAGTGTAAAACCAATACCTGGGACACAAATCGTCCGAGGTCGAAATAGGGATTCGTCAAATTATTGACTCAAAACGCCTGTTAGGACCAGTTCTGCTCCAACAACGTATCCCCGTTTACAGTGACTAATACTTTTGCGGTACTTGCCCAGTACCGGACCTCGATATAATGGTGCTCCTCCCATTCAAGCTCCACATTAGTCCAGAGATACTGAGGCTCTGCCCCTGCTTCACGTCGCTTACGCAAACAGTTGTCCAGATAGAGTTCAATGCCGCCATCGGATGTACGGCGCAATTCGAACGACTTATGGCGATGTTTAAAGGGGATCGAAGCGGACAAGTGTGTTTCCCAGCAGGTTTTAGCTCCTGTATCGTACTGGCCTGGGTCACGCATTCAAGAAGAACATGACAAACAAATTCCAACGAGTGTTAAAAGCGCGCGAAGTTGTCACATTAGCCTTTGGCGCTATGATCGGCTGGAGCTGGGTGTTCCTGACCGGCGTCTGGATCACAGATGCCGGCACTCTGGGAACGGTGATCGCTTTCAGTATCGGGGGTTTAGCGATCACATTGATTGGACTTACCTACAGCGAGCTGGCATCAGCGATGCCTAAGGCCGGAGGTGAGCACATCTATACCCACCGAGCGCTGGGGCCAAACTGGAGTTTCGTCTGCACCTGGGCTCTGCTTTTTTCCTACTTGAACGTGTGCTTGTTCGAATCAGTCGCCCTGCCCACAGCCGTCGAATATCTCCTGCCACAAATCAAGATGGGTACCCTATGGCATATCCTTGGTGCCGACGTAGATCTAGGATTTGTTATCGTTGGAGGTTTGGGCGCTGCAATCGTCACCTGGGTTAACTACGTGGGTATTCGCACCGCGGCATTTGTGCAATCTATTGTCACCGCCATGATATTTGGTGCCGGGATCCTGCTGATTACCGGCGCTGCCTTCAACGGCAATCCGGCGAACGCCGAGCCTTGGATTGCAACGCCAGCAACCGGCATCTTGGCGGTAATTATCATCGTGCCGGCGATGCTTGTGGGCTTTGATGTCATTCCACAATCTGCCGAAGAGATCGATCTGCCGCCAAACCAAATCGGGCGTCTACTGATCATCTCCGTTATGTGTGCGGTACTTTGGTACATTCTGGTATCGGCGGCCGTGGGTTTAGCTATCCCTTCCGCTCAGTTGAGCCAGGTACCTATGGCCACAGCTGATGCGGCAACATCTGTGTGGGGATCATCCTTTGCCGGTACGTTACTCGTTGTTGGCGGGATCGGTGGCGTATTGACGAGTTGGAACGCGTTTATCGTGGGTGCATCCAGGGTGATGTACGCCTTAGCAGAATCTGGATTTCTACCTGCGGCTTTTGCGCGCATCCATCCACGCTACAACACACCTTATGTGGGCATTCTCACCATTGGAATTTTGTCGATTTTTGCACCTCTGTTTGGGCGAACGATTCTGGTCTGGTTGGTTAACAGCGGTAGCTTCGCTGTGACCATCGCTTTCCTGTTTGTGGCAATCAGTTTCTTGGTTCTCCGACGCAAAGAACCTGACATGCCCAGACCATTTAAGGTCAGCCATCCGAAATTAGTCGGTTTCGGCGCAGTATTCCTGTCACTTGCTCTGTTGAGCGCATTTTTACCGTTCAGTGACAGCGCTCTAGTCTGGCCGGATGAATGGCTCACCATAGTCATCTGGAGCGTGCTTGGAGGAATCGTGTGGATGACGCGACGCCGATCAGCCTGATTCCGCTTCGAGAGAGCCACAACGACCCGAAGGATGCTGGCAGCTTTGATCAGTGGCTGGAGTCCGTGCAGCGCTCGACGAAGGCTGACCTGACACTTGATGTTCCCTGCGGGCAGTGTAACGGATGCTGCAGATCTGGCTACTTCATACGCGTTCACAGGTCGGAAACATCCGCATTGGCCGCAATCCCTGAGCAGCTGTTGTTTCCCGCGCCAGGAGAAAACGACATTTTTGTGATGGGTTACGATCACAAGGGGCGTTGCCCGATGCTCAAGGCCAACCAGTGCAGCATTTATGATTCGCGCCCACTAACCTGCAGAACTTACGACTGTCGAATATTTTCAGGGAGTGGTATAGATGCCGGCGCTAATCGACCCGCGGTTAATGAGTCGGTCAAACGCTGGCGATTTACCTATGATGATCAACATGACGCCAGAAAACATCAAGCGCTGATGACTGCAGCAAATTTTGTCATGGCTCACAAAGAGGAGTTGGATGTTTTCAGCGACGAGCCTTTGCATGTCGCCTTGCTGGCTCTCCGCTGTCTACCGTTTTTCCTTCAAGATCCCCTGCCCGACACTAGGACCCAGCTGACCCGGGTCAAATCTGCATTAACCGATTCAGCTCAAGCCTCTTGAGTGGGGAAAAGCCGATCCAGGTGTTCATCAGGTAAGGGCTGGGTAAGCTTAGAAACGACCACGGTCACCAAGATTGACACCAGCTCACCCATGGCCGCACAGGACCAGGGATTAGGCGCTTCTATCACAAGCCATTCCACAGCGTTTCTGAGCACTCCTGCATCAAACCAATCTGGATTGATCATTTTGTTGAACACAATGATGAATACCAGACCGCCGCTTAACAAACCAGCAAATGCACCCGTTTTAGTGACACCTGACCATACCGAACCCAGGATCAGAGGACCTGCAAAGGCTGCCATCATGCACCCGGTTCCAATCCACACAATAATGGTGACATTCATATCCAGCATGGACCAAGCAAGCGCCGTACACAGCACCATAATCACAACCGTTGATATGCGACTGATCTGCAGGACGTTACGTTCCACTTCTTCGTCACTTAGATGGCTGAAATATTTTGGCACAATGGTAAGGCGATAGATGTCGTTAGCCACAATCTGGGACGACGACACAACCAGACCGTCAGCTGTGGACATCACTGCGGCCAATATACCGACCCCTAAGAGAGCAGCAAACCAGGAAGGGAACAGCTCGATAAACAACAGCGCCAGCGCCTGGTTACCATTGATATCTTCACCCAGGACAACCCGAGCGAGAATCCCTCCAAGCCCCAACATGCCCAGCATCATGCCAAAAGCGAAGGCCAATCGAATAAAGGAACTTCTTTGTTTTGGATCCTTTAATGCCCATAGCTTATTGCCAATGTGTGGCAACATCCCTAGCGGTATGTGGGCAAGCAATACCGCTACAACAGACCACCAAGAGTGATAAAGCACATTATCTTTGTTCAACCAGCTGACCAGGTCTTCATCTTTGGCACGAAGTTGATCCAACATGCCGCTGAAACCACCTTCTACGCCATAACCCATCAGAAACAGGCCAGTCACCAACAGCCCTACAGCAACCATGATAAATCCCTGGACACCATCGGTGAGGATATCCGCATGCGCACCACCCATCACGACATAGATCAATAAAACCCCTGCGGTAACTCCCAGTGCAACCGCGGGTGACACACCTAACATGATCTCAAACATCACGAGGCCTGAAACCAGTTGGCCGGCCAGGTAGAAAAACAGCGACAGCGAAAACAATGAAACCAATATACGGATGGCATCGGATTGATAACGGATGCCCAAGTACTCTGGAATCGAGCGACTGCCAAATTCGTTACCACTGTTGGATACAAGACGCAGGCACAACAGCACACCAAGATAGACACCAATGGGATACAAAAACACAGACCACATCGCCGCCAGACCAGCGTCATAGCCGATCCCGGGAAATCCAACAAACGTTGCGCCACTTGCAGTTGTCGCCGCAAATGCAAACGCCAGGAACAGAGGTCCATAGGCGTTGCGTGCCGTCGCAAAGTCATCCGCGTTACCAACCCGCCTCTGACCAATTACGCCAAAGGCAACCATCATGCCGATGTAACCTACCAAAAATACCCAGGACCACGCTGTTAAATCCAACTGCTCTCTCCCCTCTTCCTGCGCCACCCCTCCAGCAGCGGGTCCGGGCTACACCATATGTGCCCCTGTTGAACGCCCGGACGGCTGAATAAACGACGTCTTTATTTTTCTTTATCGTCAGCGAACGGGGGAGCTTATCAAAATAAGCTCATTTGGGAACTTGGATTTGGAGGTCTGAACAAATCTGTACGTAGCGGCCGCAATCCCGTTGAATTCAAAGACTCAGCAAGACCAGCTTTTTCCAGAGCGTTGTGAAAACGCGTCCGGATCAATTGTGCAATAGGACCCGAACCCACCATTCGCTGATGCCACTTGGATTGATAGCGTTTTCCTCCTCGGGTATCCCTGATTGCAGACATCACTCGACTAGCTTTCAAGGGGTAGTGATTTTCTAGCCATTCTTCAAACAACGGCGCTACTTCCAAAGGCAATCGAATCAATATGTAGCGCACCTCACGAGCGCCAGCTGCAGCCACCTCTTTCACCAGATCCTCCATCTCATGATCATTGATGAACGGTATGATTGGAGCCAACATTGCGCCGGTTGGCACACCTGCTTCGTTCAATTCAGTGATCGTTCGCAAGCGTGCTGCCGGACCTGCCGTGCGTGGCTCCAGTTTGGTTTTCAGCTCATTGGAAAGGGTTGTTACGCTGACGTTGACCTTGACCAGCTGCATTTTTGCCAACTGGCTAAGCAGATCAACGTCGCGCAATATAAGGGCGCTTTTGGTCACAATGGTTAATGGGTGTCTGGTTTCGAGTAACACCTCGAGAATGTCGCGCATCACATGGACTTTTCGCTCACCGGGTTGGTACGGATCTGTATTTGTCCCTATTGCTATTGGACTGCATACATAACGAGGCTTGGCGAGCTCTTCTCGCAAGCGTTGCGCGGCATCAACTTTGTAAAAAATTTTGCTCTCAAAATCCAAGCCCGGACTCAAATCCAGATACGCGTGGGTAGGACGGGCATAACAATAGATACATCCGTGCTCACAACCCTTGTAGGGGTTGATGGATTGGGAAAACGGTATATCGGGGGATTTGTTTGTGGTGATGATCTTGCGAGTCTGGTCAGCAAGCAACGTGGTGGGTACTGCCTGTTCACTCTCCCAAGCCAGATAATCAGCCATGCCCCATCCATCGTCGGCGGCGGCGGACGGGGTCTTGTTGTACCGGCTTGCCTCATTACTCCCGGCGCCACGACCTTTTTTAACCTTGGGCTTTTTTACGCTGGGCTTGCTAACGTTGAGCTTGGCGTTGGACTCTGCGCTGGCATTTGAGTTGGACGTTACTTTTAAAGAGGATTTTATAGAGGGTGGATTATTAGAGGTGCTCACACTTTTGGTCCGGCATACTCGGGCAGAAAGCGTAACTTATCTGATACTGTATGTATATACAGTTACGTGAGACAATATCGACCATTAGACTAGCCACCCTGAGGACACATCAATTGATCGCCTGGCAAACCCGCTATACGGTCTTGGTGACTACTAGACCTGCTGGCAAGTAAACACAAATACAGGCAAGAGCGGGCAAGAGCACGCATCAAAAAGCTACAGCGAAGAAAATACGTACAAATGGGACGAGTAACTCAAAGCCTCAGACGGGGCAGTCGCGGCGGTGATATTTTATCCTGGCTCATGCACCACAGGATCGCTCGCATATGGGTGATTGGATGCCTCACTTCCATCCTGGCTGCGGGATGCACTCAACTACCCAATCAGACCATTCCCATCGCAAATATCGAAACCAGCCTGGCCAATATTGAACAGGACGTATCGGACACTCAAACCACCTTACAGAATGCGACAAAACAGTCTCAGGAAGACGATGCGGCACTTGCAGGAAAAATTCAGGCGTTAAACCAGGCGCTCACACAGCTCGACCAAAACATGCAGGAAGTCTGCAGAGCGGTGACAGTACCGATACCACAGGCCGAGCCTGGCGATTGTCCACCTTCAAGTGCCCCGATCGTGATGGCTGACGACGACAAACTGATCCTGGGGGAGGTTGAACACGTCACCGTGATCGATCCGCTCTTTCAGATCACCGCGCGTATGGACACCGGTGCTACCTCAAGTTCTATTCATGCAAAAAACCTCGTTGAGTTTGAAAGGGACGGTAACGACTGGGTGCGTTTCGAAGTCGCATCCGATGACGGTAGCATTGGTGTGGAGCAACCGGTCAAAAAATTCGTTCGCGTGTATCAACAGGCAGATAAAAGCGGATCTCGCAGACCTGTCGTTGAGCTTCGCATACGTCTTGGAAATGTCCAGGGCACTTTCGAGTTTACTCTGGCCGATCGAAGCCATCTGGAACACAGCATGATTCTGGGGCGAAACTTTCTGACAGACATTGCGCTGGTAGACGTCAGCCAACAATTCCTTCAGCCCATAACACGTGAATAATCTACCGGGTTTCACAGAACAGGCCGCTCTCAACGAACGAGGCCCTTTTCTCATTCTGGTGGCACTGCTGACCATTGTCGGTTTAGGTGCGGCGACGTTCAGACACCAGGCTTATGACATCCCCTGGCTGCCAGGCGCGACCAGCGAGATCTGGCAGATTGACGCACGCATTGAATTTGAGACCAGTGGTGACCCCACTCAAGTCCAGCTTGCGTTACCCCCGGAACAAAGTGGCTTCCAGCTGCTATCCGAGTCAGCGGCCAGCTCGGGTTGGGGCTTTCAAATTGAAGCGTCACAGGATGAGAGAATCGCTCGCTGGTCCCAGCGCAGTCCGCGCGGACGGCACGTACTCTTTTACAAGCTGGCGATGGCCACCAATCAAAGCGAAATCTCCTCGGACCCCCCCGGGGAGCAGGCCACTGTGGTATGGGATGAGCCCTATCTGACCTCCGTAACCAACATATTAAATCAGGCTTACCCAAGTTCCGCGGACGCTCATACTCTGACCACCCAGCTCATACAGATTCTGGCCGATAGGATCGATCAAAACGTCAGTTTGTTGAACAGCAACTTCGAGCGCCACGATCTGCTGGTGCGCATCTTGAACACGGCAGGAGTACCTGCCCGAGTCGCTCAGGTATTGTCCTTGGAAGACGGGCGGCGAAGGCAATCCGTCGTCCCGTTCGTACAAATCTGGGATGACAGTTACTGGCGCCTGTACGACCCTGAACTGGGTTTGGTCACTGATACAAACAAACTGATCTGGCAGGCGGCAACACCAGCGGTGCTTGAAGTTCTGGGCGCTCGGAACAGCCGGGTCAGTTTTTCCATGATCAGCGAAACACAATCCGCAACATTGCTGGCGCAGGAACAGGCAGGCGACCTGGCGCTTTCTTTGTACAGCCTGCCGATCGCCCAACAGGGTATGTTCCAGTTGATTATGCTGTTACCCGTGGGCGCTCTGGTTGTGGCGATGCTCCGAGTTCTGGTCGGCATACGTACCTCGGGCACATTCATGCCCGTCTTGATTGCGTTGGCTTTTCTGCAAACCGAACTGGTGCCCGGTTTATCCAGCTTTGTGATCGTGGTCGCGATCGGCTTGATCATACGATCTTACCTTTCATCTCTTAATCTGCTGTTGGTCGCCAGAATCGCCGTCCTGGTGGTGATTGTGATCGGCATCATCAGCATCTTCAGTATTCTCAGCTACCGACTGGGTCTGATCGAAGGCCTCACCATCACTTTTTTCCCAATGATCATTCTGGCCTGGACCATCGAACGCATGTCAATTACGTGGGAAGAAGAGGGGCCCAAGGAGGTGTTGGTACAAGGAGGTGGGAGTTTGTTTGTGGCGGTCATCGCCTATCTCATCATGAGCCAACCCATGGTCGAACACCTGGTGTTTCACTTTCCCGAACTGCATCTGGTTCTCGTCTCCGTCATCATGTTGGTTGGGCGATACACAGGTTATCGCCTGCTGGAATTGCGTCGTTTTGCCGACTTTGACAATTCTGCATCTTGATGTCCCAGTCCTCGCAACTCAAAACCATCAAATGGATCAGCCCGTTCAAACTCAAACGAACCGGTATTCTGGGTATGAACAAGCGTAATGTCCGCTATATCAGTCGCTACAACGACCGACGTTTTTTCCCGTTGGTGGACAATAAACTCACAACAAAAGTAATTGCTGAAGAAGCCGGATTGGCTGTACCCCGCCTGGTGTCGGTCATCGACACCCAACACGCGGTTGAACAATTTAAAGATTCTGTATTCGATCTGAACGAGTTTGTGGCAAAGCCCGCTCAGGGCAGCGGAGGCAAGGGTATATTGGTGGTCACAGAACGAGGACCACAGGGTTACAAAAAGGCCAGCGGTGACGAGATCTCCATGGCAGATATTCGACGCCATCTGACCAATACCTTAAGCGGGCTGCATTCTCTTGGCGGCAGAAACGATGTCGCTTTTATTGAGGAACTTGTGCGCATCAGTCCGTATTTTGATCAGTTCAGCTATGAGGGTGTTCCGGATATCCGACTGATCGCATTCCAAGGTTATCCGGTCATGGGCATGTTGCGTCTGGCAACCAAGTCTTCTGATGGAAAGGCTAATCTTCATCAAGGTGCTATTGGGGTGGGACTCGATATTGCCACTGGTCGCGCAATTCAAGCGGTTCAACATAATAGCGTAGTGACCCACCACCCTGACAGCGGAGCGAAACTGTCAGGCATCACTATCCCAAACTGGATTGATTTGCTGAACCTGGCTGCCCGCTGTTACGAAGCCACGCACTTAGGCTATCTTGGCTGCGACATCGTTATCGACAAAGATCGCGGCCCACTCATTCTTGAACTGAACGCAAGACCGGGCTTGAGTATTCAAATTGCCAACAATGCGGGCTTACTCCCACGTCTGAATCACATCGAAGAAGTGACCTCCAACAGAACCCAGTTAAACGTTGCCGAGCGTGTAGAATATGCTATGGAACATTTTGGCAGTAACACCCAAGCTGAACAGTTAGAACTGGCTGTCGACTGAGTCTACTAGCAAAAAACGATACCCCTAACCACCAAATCCAGGAGCCAACCATGATCGTAGTGAATGCCACAATTGAAGCCACAGCTGACACCATCGACGCCATGCGGGCAGCCATTGCTGAAATGGAAGCCGCAAGCCGTGCCGAAGAGGGGTGTTACGACTACACCTTCAGCGTAGAACTGAACAACCCGAATGTCATGCGGATAACTGAACAATGGGAAAGCATGGAGCACCTGGGAGCCCATTTTGCAACACCACATATGGCCGCCTTTCAGGCTGCAATGGGTGCCAATCCGCCAAAAAGCGTGGAAGCGAAGTTTTACGAAGCCAACGAGGTGAGCCCGCCCGGAGCGTAACGCCAACGTCGTGCTAAAACGTTAAGTGCATCTCCAGATTCCCTCGGGCGTAACGCTGGTCTGTGTTGGTTGGCGCGGCTTTGAATCCGGCTTTCTGATAGAGCGTCAACGCAGGCGTTAATTTGTCGTTTGTGATCAGCACAATCTGGGTTGCGTGGTTAGCCTGAGCAAACTCAATGCAAGCCTGCATCAACAGTTTACTGTACCCACGGCCCTGCCTTTGAGGACTCACGGCCATTTTGGCCAGCTCATAAATTTTAGGTTCATTGGCCGATAACGTGTTTTTGGACACATCCGCCGGTTGCGTCTGGAAAGGCACTATGGCCACCGTTCCAACCGGTACGCCATCCTCAAGAACAAAGAAAATCTCGCCACCCTTGTCCAAAGCATACGCGTCCGGGTGATCCAGCGCGGCGCGATCTTCATCTTCTACCTCGAAGTAATGCTCAATCCACTGGTAGTTTAGATCGGCAAAGTACTGACGATACTTTGGGTCATAAGTGATCAACTCTACGCTCAAGAGTCAGACAACCAATCCAATATCTTTGCGTTTTCTTCAACAGGATAGGTATGTGAAAGATCTTCGATCTCGCGGTAAATCACCTGGGCACCGGCCGCCACAAAGCTATCCCTGGCGGATCGCGCCACGTCAATGGGAAACATCCAATCCAGGACACCATGCATCAAATAGATGGGTAGATCTTTAAGACGATTCTGATCCGCCATTTCTACCAACATCGGATGGAAGGAGGCAGAACTGGGTGCCAGGTGGGTAACCGGACTTTCTGCTCTCAACCCCGACACA
Organism: Pseudomonadota bacterium; assembly: GCA_039028095.1. Lineage (GTDB taxonomy): Bacteria > Pseudomonadota > Gammaproteobacteria > Pseudomonadales > Azotimanducaceae > UBA4421. The sequence goes on along the minus strand of JBCCIU010000003.1, from coordinate 77,187 downwards.
TAACTGAACGTACCGCCATCAGACATACCACTTAACAGGATTTTAGACTCATCGATATTCCAGTGCTCCTTGGCGTAGCTGACCATGGCATCCAGATTCTCCGAATCTATGTCCGGTCCCATCAATGACCAGGTACTTTCTCTGGAACTGGGTGAGATTACGATTGCACCCGCAGTACGCGCGGCACGCAGCCAGGTCCAGAGGAAACTTCGGCCATGACCAGAACCTCCATGCATCGCGATTACCAGAGGCAGGCTTTCACCGTCATAATACTCGGGCACGTACATGGAAAATCCACCGCGTTCATCGGAGGCGTTGTTGGCATGCATAACGCCAACGTTTTCTCTGCTGTAGTCCGAGCGTAAGACTTTATCGACAAGCGTCGTGTCATCCCGCTGATCGGCATCAAGAAAAAATCGACTCACAGGCGGCAACATCTGCGCAAGCGGATACACGGCTTCCGTTGCCTTCGTGTTGTACCCCATCGCCCGATAGGCGGCCATCGCCGCGTTACTCTGATTTGGGCCACTCAAGAACTCATTAAAGCTCTGCAAGGCTAAACTGCCCGCCTTACTGGCTGCGGAAACAAACCCTCCCAAATGACTGGGCCAGTCCGTGGCATTAAACTGTTCCAGGCCAGTTTTCAGGGGCTGCCTGTATGGCGTAAGTTCTTCGACCAGCTGGGGAAGGTTTGGCGGATGCATATGTCGGCCGGCATAAGCCAGCACATCTATCGCGGTGAGCAATGGTGGGATAAGCGCTGTCGTGGCTTCCAATAACGGGTCATCGTCTTCCATGTGAAACACTATACGCCATGTTGCAGGATATGTTGCGCAAACTGACCTTCCGTCCGAGCCGATCCCCTTCGATTCACGCTTGGGTTATAGTGGCGGGGTAACTGGGAGGCACAGATGAGTGAACAGACCTATGACCGTCACGCGGAAGACGTGGGTAACGTCCAGATGCTGGAGCACGTCAATCTCACCGTGCCTGATCAAACCATCGCTTCCATGTTTTACGTCACAGGACTTGGCTTCACCCGAGACCCCTACATCGACTTTGGCACATTTAACATGTGGGTGAATTTGGGTGACCAGCAGTTTCATTTGCCCACCAACAAAGCCCAGGTGCTACGCGGTCATACTGCGGTAGTGGTACCCGATCTGGAGGGCCTACTGAGCCGCTTGAAGTTTGCCGGTCGAGGTTTGACCGATACCCAGTTTGCGTACGCAGAAGCAGACGATCACGTCGCCCTCACCTGCCCCTACGGCAACCAGATCAAAGCCTTCGGACCAAACGACCTTATGGGTCTGGGCATGCCCTACGTGCACTTTGATGTACCGCCCGACACTGCAAACGGCATCGCTCGTTTTTACCAGGAAGTTCTGGGCTGTCCGGCTAAAGTTGCGGACAATACCGCGACCATCGACATGGGGCATAACCAACAGCTGCGATATGCGGAGACAGAGACGCCCATCCCTGACTACGACGGCCATCACATCGCAATTTATGTGGCTGACTTTTCCGGACCGCATCAATGGCTAAAGGAGCGAGGCTTGATCTCCGAGGAGTCTGATCAGTTTCAATATCGATTTGAGAAGATTGTAGATCCGGAATCAGGCGATCACCTGTATGACATAGAACACGAGGTACGCTCTCTCAGCCACGCCATGTACCGCAGGCCATTGGTTAATCGCAATCCGGCAACCAACTTTTTTACCTACCGACGTGGCAATGAGCAGTATTCTCCAAGCTAGAATCTAAATTTAAGAAGAAAATGAATGACTGAAGCAGTGTCCTTAAACGCCCTCGACAACGAGCCCTACTACCTTCCACTGGCGGACGAGGTAGAGATCTTCAGAGCCGCTTATGCCGCCCGTTTACCTGTGTTACTAAAAGGCCCTACCGGATGTGGCAAAACCAGATTTGTGGAGCACATGACCTGGCGCCTCTATCGAGAAACCGCCAACCCTCTGGAGGTCCCGCTGGTCACCGTGTCGTGTCACGAAGACCTCACCGCAACAGATATGGTAGGTCGTTATCTACTGAAAGGTGACGAAACGGTGTGGACAGACGGTCCGCTCACACGAGCTGTACGCACGGGTGCCATCTGCTATTTGGATGAAATTGTTGAAGCGCGCAAAGACACAACGGTCCTGATTCACTCGCTGACAGACCACCGACGCATTTTACCAATAGACAAAACTGGCGAGCTGGTTTCAGCACACCCGGAATTCTTGTTGGTCATCTCGTACAACCCGGGCTATCAAAGCGTGTTAAAAGATCTAAAGCCAAGCACCCGACAGCGTTTCGTCAGCCTGGAATTTGACTATCCCGATGTGGAAGCCGAAGCGGCCATCATCGCTCACGAAGCACAGATTGAGACGGATATAGCTGAGCGCTTAGCCACCATTGGTGAGCGGGTACGCAATCTGAAGCAGCACGGCTTTGAGGAAGGGGTAAGTACTCGTTTGTTAATCTACGCCGGTGAGCTGATACGTGGTGGCATCGACCCGCGGCGCTCGGCTCAAGTAGGCATTGTCACGGCCATTTCTGATGACACCACCGTGCAGCAAGCTGTGGCCGATATCGTTGACGCTATTCTTCCCTGACACGTTCTGATGCAGCTCCTGGCAGATCACGAAGAAACACTTGCTCTTTTTGCTGAGGGCATTGCAGGTCGGTATTTCCACATTCGAGCCAGTGATGAATTTGGCAGCCACAAGCGATTCACACTGTCAGCAGACGGCACTGGCCAGTCCAGCGATACCGTGTATCTGCCGGAGCAACTTGATGCTCCCGATCGATCAGGTTACCGCGTATTGCTGATGGAACAACTTGGGTTGCGAGAATGCGGAACCTTCCGTTTTCGTATGGCGAGGGCTTTGCAACAGGTACCCGCCCTCACTACTCGCTATGAACCACCAAATTCCCGTTCCCCTCGAACCGGCGATTACCACCTGTTGTTTGGCACATTTGATCAACCCGGTCTGGCAGCTGAGCTGTTTAACCTCTTCGAACGCGCTCGAGTGCTGGGATACTTGAGCCGCACTTATCCAGGGATGAGACGACACATACACTCCTATGCGAGTCATATACTGGAGCTGGGGTTCCCAACTGAGGATCCCTTTATCTGTGGGACACGCTGTATGTGGGGAGAATCGCCAATCTACCCCCAGTGGGAACCTCTGACAGAAACCATCAAGGCATTGATGATCGACAATGGCACGGTCTATACCAGCGTCAGCGCGTTGTGTGACCACTACGATTCAATTCGAGAAATCTATGCCTTTGTCGAATCCACACCTTACCAACCCCAGGAAGAATCCCTGCCAGATTGGCTGAGCCGCGAAGAGCGAATCGAAGAGTGGCAGGAAGATCTTGAAGGAATAGAGATGGCGATGGCGGTTGAAATGCTGCAAGCCGAAGATGTCGAGGCGGAACGAGGTCAGACTGATGACACAGCAGTTCGTGAAGCAGACATAGACATCAAATCACTGCAGGATGAGCGCGATACCCTAAAGCGCCGGATCGATATGGAGAAGTCCTCTGTCCAGCACGCCCTGGGTGCAGATCGTTCCAACGCAAGAAGCTATCGGTATGATGAATGGGATCATAATAATCGGGCCTACCTGCGTCACTGGTGCCGGGTCTTCGAAGAGGATCTGACGTTCACCGCCGCTGACCCTGAGATCATCGATACCCTTCGCCAGACCGTAAGACAGTATCAATCGACCGTGCAGAAACAATTGGAACAAATCCGACCTACTGGCTTGCAACGAGTCACACGAATTCAAGACGGTGACGAGCTGGATCTAAATGCCATCATCGAAGCTCGTCAGGATATCCGCGCTGGACAGAGCCCCGACGAACGGTTTTATTCACGTAAAGAGCGAATGCACCGAGACGTGGGCGCTGTTTTTCTGGTGGATTTGTCTGCCTCAACCGATGACCCAATCGAACCCCCGGAGCCCACAGATTGGAGCAACTACGATCCCGACAAATCAGTCAACCTTCGCGATCCCTGGGATGATCCAGAGGATGAGGAATTTGACGAAGAACCCAAACGTAAGATCATTGACATCCAAAGAGAGGCCATGGTCGTAATGGCATCCGCGCTGGATGCGTTAGGTGACACTTACGGAATCTACGGGTTCAGTGGTTATGGCAAAGACTGTGTAGAGATCTTTGTTGCCAAAGAGCTGGATCAGGCATTCACAGTGGGCACCCTTGAAGCCATTGCTGCCATGAGTCCAAAGCGTTCCACCAGAATGGGACCCGCAATCCGTCACAGCGTTCATCGCCTGATGGGCAGCGGCCACGCCATGAAGGTCCTGATTATGATCAGCGACGGATTTCCTCAGGATGCAGATTATGGTCCCGAACGAGGTAATCACGAATACGGTCTGCAAGACACGGCCAAGGCATTGGAGGAAGCCCAACAGAAAGGTGTGGAGACGTTCTGTCTGACCGTAGACCGCTCCGGCCAGGATTATCTAAAACGTATGTGTCCTGACGCGCGCTATATGGTGATCGAAGAGATGGAGGATCTGCCGGATCAATTGTCCAAAATCTATGCGACATTAACCGGGAGATAGACGGAACGGTAGCAAGATTGGCGGTCACCTTATCCGCACCCATAAAAAAACCCGGACATGTACATGTCCGGGTTTTATCGTATTGACCGTCGGGCTTTTGCCGCTAGTCGTCCCCACCAAAGGCCAGGAACAGATGCAGCAGCGACATAAACATGTTGTAGATCGCCATGAACAGAGTGGTTGTTGCGAGAATGTAGTTCGTTTCACCACCGTGAACAATCGCGCTGGTCTGCCACAAGATGACCGAAGCCATCAGGATAACGATGCCGGTGCTCATCACCAGGCGAAACACGCCCAGATCAAAGAAGAAGCCGAGAATGATGCCCCCCAGCATGGCGAACATACCGATCATGATAAAACCGGACAGAAAGCTGAAGTCTTTCTTAGTGATCAGCGCGTAGGCACTCAATCCGATAAAAGCAAAGGCTGTGGTCCCCATGGCCATCGCGACGCTTTCGGCACCGTGCGGCAATCCGCTGATGACGGCAGAGAGAATAGGACCCGTAAAAAATCCAATGAACCCTGTAAACACAAATACAGATACTAGACCCCATGCGCTATTGGCTGTCGCACTGACCAGGAAACTTAATCCAAATACGGCGATAAAAAAGAACATGAAGTTTAGTGGTGGCACATTCATCGCCGCAGCCACGCCAGCACAGAGTGCACTGAACGCCAAGGTCATACCGAGCAGCATATATGTGTTGCGCAGGACCTTGCTGGTCTCCAGCGCAGATAATCCGGCAACCGATGCCTGTGGAATGGCTCTTTCTTGCATGATAAAAAATCACCTCAAATGTTTATTTTCACTCATTATATTGGGCCAAATTCACGGGAAATCAAGTCCCGTTGTCCCAATTTCTATCGAACCCAATATACAAAAATATCTGCATAAAATTCATGTTTTCTAGAACTATTTCGCATAACACGTCGACCAGTCCCCAAATTAACGTTGTGCAAGCGCTGTGACAGAGGAATTCGTCATGGTCCTGCAAACCGAATCCCGCAAGGTCGCCCGAGAAGCGGCTCTTGTTTTGACCGCGATGCAGATTGAAAATTTCATTGAGCAACGGGATTTCGCGTGGATGGTGTTTGTGCCCGAGGTGCGCAGCCAGCAGGCCCGCATGCAGCTCGATTTATACGACGAAGAAAATCAACCCCCCACAGAACAGGCTGTTCCTTACAGCATTGTGGACGATGGTTGGGTAGGAGTACTGGCCTATCTCGGGATCATATGGAGTATCCCCGCGCTCCAGTCTTATACCAATACCAATCTTCTTGAATTGGGGCGACTGCACAGCGAGGCTGTCAGCCTCGGCGAAATCTGGAGACCCGTCACCGCCCTCACTCTGCACGGCGATATTGGCCACATTCTTTCTAATTCGCTATATGGCGTAGTTTTTGGACTGTTTGTCGGTCGCCACCTGGGCTCAGGATTGGGTTGGTTGCTTGTTCTCATCTGTGGTGCCGGGGCTAATCTACTGAACGCTCTGATTCAACCGGATGGGTTTAAAGCCATCGGCGCCTCTACGGCCACGTTCGCCTGCCTGGGGCTAGTGCCGGCTTTTGGTTGGCGCCGAGGTTATTTTAAAGGTAAAGGCTGGGCACGTGGTTTTGCCCCCATATTTGGTGCCATCGCCCTATTAGCTTTTACCGGCGGGTTTGGATCGGAGCGCGTGGACATTTTTGGCCACCTATTTGGCTTCTTTATGGGCCTGGGTATGGGACTCTTTGTTGCGCACATTAACCTCGAGAAGATCAGTAAAGCAGATCAACAGCGTGCCGGCGGTTTCGCCGCATTCATGGTGTTATTCGCCTGGTTGACTGCGGCCATCTAAATAACCGACCCGATAAACTCCACCACTTCATCCGGAATTTCCAGTGGCAACATATGCCCACCTTGTAACTGATAAAACCTCCCTTGAGGAAACAACGTGACTAGCCGTGCAAAAAAGGCCTCAGGAAAAAAGCCTTTTCCGGCATGCACCAAATGCACCGGAGCCTGAACCTTGGGACCAAATTCTGCAACGTCCAAGGACCCTGTGGTCTCAAATATGTGGGCCTCAACCGTAGGATCACATTTAAGAACGACTGAGCCATCCGATAAGTCACGCATACCTTCGTTCAAATACAGATCAAACCCTGCGTCTTGCCAGGGGGCAAACAGTGGCTTATCCCGCCAGTTCTCGCGTGCGTCCTCTCTGGACGCAAAGTGGGCTCGGCGTCTCAGGGTTCGCGCCACCAGTTCTGCACGATCGTCGGTGTTGCGCACTTCGATATCGATGTCCAGCTTAGCAACCAACTCAGGTGTACTGTGAATGGGTGGATCCAACATGATCACCTGGTTAAACAATCCGGGCGAACGAGCTTCTGCAGCTGCCGTTACTATGCCGCCAAAAGATGAACCCAGCCCCACCGCGATTTGCGCATGGTCGCTGGTTTCAATGAGCTGTTGTGCAACACCGCTTAAGTCGCTGACAAAGTAATCCCAGCTATAATCCTCGGGCACGGTCAAATGTTGGGAATCACCATGTCCGCGGGCATCAATCGCATATATGCTGAAGCGATCTGCAAGCTTGGCGGCAACCGGCGCCCAACACGCAGCGCACATCCCGTTGGCATGATGCATCAACATAATCGGTTTCTCGGGCGACGACCCAGAGAATGCCCAGCCGTTGATTTCGATCTGGGTTGATCCGGGGGACGGGTTCGCAATAACCCACTTAACCTGATCTGCCACGTCATTAATGTTCATATTTACTATTCGCTTTTTCTCTTTTTCAGGCTACTTCCTGTCGCCATCAGTTCACCAACCGCTTGAATTAGTAAGGGCCCTGCTTGCCGCCCAACAGAAACACCGATGAGATAATCCGCATGAGGGTATTCGTGAGGTTGATCAAAATAATCGGGCTTCAAAATGTATCCGATTGCATCCTGAGTTAATCCCATCACCATCAAGTGTCTATCAACTGCCAGCTTTCGGCTGACAAGGGAGTAATAGGGTGACGTCTCTCCCGGGTGGGTCACAAACCCAAGCTGCCCAAGCCTAAAATAGGCAACGCTGGTTCGCATATCTCCTGCACCCACCATCCCCTGCAAAGCGTTTCCAATCAACTGTCTCTCTATAACCCCCAAGCCAATCAGCAATTTAAAACCCCAACTCTCCAAGGGAATGTCCACCAGCTGTTCCCGAAAGTGCAGCGGTGAGTAGTCGACGAGTTCGGTACGACCGAGCAGAGTGCGTGCAAATTCTGCCACATCGTGACCAAGCCTGTTTGCCAGCACACTACTTCGATTACCCTGCTCTGGCTGCACCCACCCACCAATCGCGCCTTGGACAAAAAGGTGTTCGCCGGGCAGCGCCGCACGCATGGTGCGGTAAAAACCAGCAACATAATCCGCCGACACTCGCGTGTTTTCAGGCCCAAGGACCGTAGGATGGCAGGCAAAATTAGTCACGGTGGCAATACTGCTCCCCGCCAGATTGCGTAACTGCAGCACCGTGACCTTTGGGTCTATGAGTTGTGGTTCGCTCAGGTTGTTTACCCAGGCGAAATCCGCATCGGCTGAGCCCACGTGAAGACTTACGGGCACAAGGTCTTGACCCAGCTGGGCAGCCAGATTGGCAATCTGAATCGCGGTTTTATCCAGGTAGTGTTCATCGCGACCACTCTGCCACAGCGCCGGCCCCCATATTCCCACCACATCGGGTCCTGCGTGGGTGTGACTGGAGCTGACCACAACATGGGATCTGGGAAGTACCGCGCCCACCCGACGTCTGATGTCCTGAACGTGAGGTCGCGTAAGGCCAATGTTGTCCAAGCTGATCATAACCAGTTGCTGATGTTCATCTGCAACAATCAGAACGTGCGCCCATAGTGGATCGATGGTGCCCGTGGACACGCGATTGGGCCCGTACCCGGCAAGATACGCGCCGACATCGGGCGTAATATCCACTCTGCCGGCTGCACCATAATAGGTTTTTGCCCACGCCGGTGCGCCGATCAAAACAAAGATGATCAGAAAAATAAGGGGAGGTCCACGCCGTCTCACAGCTGGCCTAAGGCCTTTTCTGCCCAGCCAAATAAATGCATCAAAGTTTTGCCTCGCTCTGCATACTGGTGATCGATGTCCTGGGGCGCACCGCCACCATAACGTTGGTATTCACCCATTAGCGCACGGGTCAATAGCAATGGTCCAAGCCAGACATACTTTACTGCACTTGCGTACATACTCTTACGCACGTCTTTTTCTGAAATTTCGATCCCGCCTGAAGACAAACCTTCCAGATAAGCATGCAACAGTCTACTTTCAAGAGCATGCAGAGAATCGGCCAGTACAAATCCATCAAAAACCGCATCGGGGATAAAGTTACCCAGGTCTTCGCCCCACGCACCCGATCCGGCAAACCCCAGATCGATCAATACGACCCAGCCCTGATCATCCAGGATGACATTGTTCGGCCAGAAATCCAGATGACTGGGCAGCTGCTGAGCATTTTCTACAATGCCATAAAGTGCCTCTCGATGTTGGTACAAAAACTGGAGACCTTCCTTCAATTGTCCTGGCCAGTTTTTCCTGATGACCGGCAGTTGCCAAGCATCTGAATCACCGAGCACCCGCCAATCCACCGGCTTACTTGTGGTATATCTGCGTATAAATTGCTCACTGGTCCATGTGTGCCGTAAGAAATTCTGTTCAGCGAGCAACCCTTGCGCTTGGCCCCAACGCCTCAAAATAACCTCGTAGTCTATTTCGCTGAGTCCAGTTCCGGTGCGCGATCCAACGTCTTCCAAAATCAGCGTAATGTGCTGCTCGCCCTCCTCCACATGAAACAATTGAGGAAGCCGTACCTGTGCGTCAGCCACCAGCTCCCTAAATTCGCTGCGATAAACCTCAATCTCCCGGCGCCAATAGTTCCAGTGCCGTGGCTCTTCGCTAGCTCGCCATTCCGGGCGCGTCTCTTTTCCGTTTACACCGCTTAAGGTTTTGCGAATCGCTGGCTTGCCGTCCCACCTACACCGGGAAAGATCTGCGGTGACGGCATTTTGTTTGTTGTAGACCAATTCCATGGCGGTTTTCGTTCACGTTGGGTTCAGTAATGGTGAGCTATTGTAGCGAACCAGAATGCGAGCAATAGGGGCGAAACACCAGCTGGGGGGCTTTGATAAGGGTGATTTATGCATTCATACAATCAAAATAAGATCAGTCAGGTTAAACAAACGCCATTTCGATTGCTGTTAATCACTGCGTTGCTCAGCGTCACGACTGTTGTCAGTGCCCAAGAAAACGAAGTGGTCGAAATCGAATTAATCGGCGACCCCTCTAGCGAATCAAGCTCATCCGGTGTTTCGTCAAACGTATCGGTTGAACCTATCGAACCGCTGACCGAAGCCGAGCTGGTGGAACTGGTGGCACCGGTGGCGTTGTATCCGGATGATCTTCTCGCCATCGTACTGCCCGCTGCAACCCACCCGCTGCAGATTGTCGCAGCTTCACGCTTTCGTGAAAGGTTGGATAGCAGTTCGGCAGAGCCTGATGAGAACTGGGACGAATCTATCGTTGCACTGTTGAACTACCCGGAGGCTTTGGCCCTGTTGAACGAAGACATAGACTGGACCTGGACTCTGGGTCAGGCTGTTCTGGATCAGGAGTCCGAGCTTCTGGCAGCTATCCAGACCTTTCGTCTGCAGGCCAAAACAAGCGGTAATCTGACAACCGACGAAAAACAGGTTGTGGAGGTTGAAAACGAAAAGCTGATTATCAAATCGGCAGATCCGGAAGTGGTCTATGTCCCCTATTACGAACCGAACGAAGTCACAATCTATCAGACGGAAAAGGTTTACCACTACTATCCTCGTGCGTATCCCGTTTACTACTACCCGTATCACGCACACCATCACTACTACGACAGCCACTTCTGGGGATTAAGTTCAATCTTTGCGCTGTCATGGTCGAATCACTATCTGCGTCATCACTACCATAATCACAGATACCATCGATATTATCGGCACCGCTATAACAACCGACACTTCCACCGGACCAAGCGCTACTACCGTGACCTGGCCCGTGAACGACGCCACACACGCAGACACTACAACAGAACTTATCGCAATCGTGTTCACGACGATCATTGGCGCCCCCAACACCGCTATGCGGGTATTCGCCAGAATTATCGTGAGCGTAACCTGCGCCGCGCCGAAAGCCGTCGCATCCAAAGAAAGGCAGAAAGAAGGATTGAAAGGAGAGCGGAAAGAAACGTTGCACGAAGCGCGGAAAGACGTGCCGAGAGACGAATTGCGGAAAGAAGGGCCGATCGACGCGCAGAGCGACGCACCCAAAGACAGACCGCAGGAATTCCGCGCTCTTCGAATAGTATTCATCGCAATCCAAATCGAGAACGCAGCGCTATTCATCGCCAACCAAACGGCGAGGTGAGAACGGGTCAGGCCAGGCGTATGCAGCGCGCCGAAAATCGACGAGCGACCGAACGCCAAGCCCAGATTCGCCGCACCCAGCAGCAAACAAGACAACGCACCAATCGCCGCGTCGAACAAGAGCGCCGGCAAGCACAGCGCAACCAGATCAACAGATCGGCTCGCCAGGCAAACAGAGACCGGGTGGCACAATCCCGGCCGCAATCCCAGCGCAGGGTTACCAGACGTGACGAGCGCCTCGCACAGAATCGCCAGGCACAAAACCGGAGCCAACGCGCTCTACGTGCCGAACGTCGCCAGGTACAACCCCAACGTCAAGCTCGCCAAGCGCAGCCATCAAATCAACGGATCATCAGGTCCAACCAAAGAACGCAAACAAGAGCACAGCCAAGAACCCAATCCAGAGCCCAATCACGCACACAAATCAGATCTTCAAACAACCGCCAACAGCGGGCGCCCGCCCGTTCACAACCCAGAGCTCAACCTCAACGCAGGGCTCAACCTCAACGCAGGGCTCAACCTCAACGCAGGGCTCAAAGCAATTCAGGCGAAGTGCGCAGAGACCCCAGAGCCCGAAGGATGCAGTAACGTTAGGAGCGAACGAGCAACCGCTCCAATACCCATACCGTCAGAATCATGGATAACCCCGCCGTGGGGCACCAATAGAAAAATGCGACACCATGGTTAGCCAGTAGAAGAGTGATGACCAAAGCGACCAATACGCCCGGCAGTATTGTAAATAGTCGGCCAATCCCCAACCGTGCAAGGACAATGGTGCCGAACAACATACCTAGCACATAGTTCGGAAGCTTAAAGGTCAGATCCAGCAAGCCTTGGGCCGAGTATTGAGCAAAGAACAGCGTGACAAAAAAGAAAATGATCCCCCAGAACAACATGAGGCTGCGAGAGGCACGCAGATAATGCGCTTCGCTGGCATCAGGTTTGATATAGCGAGAATAGATGTGATTCATTGTCATATCCGCACTTTCTGTCAGCGCTGAATCCAATGTTGAGATTGCCGCGGCGAAAATCGCGGCGATAAACAAGCCAGACAGGCCGACGGGTATTTCATTCAAGATAAAATGCGGGAAGATATAGTCGGGTTGCTCCACCAGGCGCATTCCCACAGCAGGGTCCAATTCGTTTTGTGAATAAAACAGGACCAAACCCAGACCCACCAACAAGATGACCAGGTGCACCACATAAAAACAGGCTGACGCATAATATGCCTTGTGCGCATCCTTTACACTTCGACAGGCCTTCACGCGCTGCCAGGTTCCCTGAGCACCACCTTGGGCGATATTCAAGGCAACTGCACCAATGATTGCCGCCCAGATACTGTAACGCGTTCCCGGATCGGTGGAAAAATCGAACAGCACCAGCTTCGCCTGGCGATCCAAAGTCTCCCACATTTCGCCCAGCGAGAGGTCTACCGAAAAGTAAATCGAGCAGACGACAAAAACCGCACCGCAACAAAAAAACACAAACAGAATAAAGTCTGTCCAGATCACCGTCTTGATGCCAGCCAGCCCGCTCCAGATCACGCTGATCGCGACCACAAATCCTGTACTCGCCACCAGCCCCCAACCGGTAATTGCTTCCAACACCAGGCTCGCAGCCAGCACTTTTACCCCCGAGTTAATAACGTTAAGCACCAGCCCCAGATACATGGTTAGCTCACCCGTAGGGGCATCAATTTGTCGGGCGATATATTCGTAACTGGTGCGAGAGGTTTGATCTTCGTAGAAGGCTCGTACCAGGATCAGAGCAACGGCAACTTTGCCGAGGGCCAAGCCCAGGATAACTTGGAAGTAGGTTAGGTCCCCTCCTGGGGCGAAAACCGCTGCAGGAACAGAAACAAACGTGACCGCACTGACCAGGGTAGCGACGATCGACCCAGCGACCGCCCACCAGGGTAGATTTCCATCACCAGCGAAAAAACCGTGACGCGATTGAATGGACCCGCTCAACCGGTGCCCCAACCAGGTGACGCCGACCATCACCAGCAATACCATCACAAGATCCAGGGTATTCATCTAACACCTGGCAGTATCATCGACAGTTCAATTCATAAAGACTGGAACAAAGGTCCGTCGACTGATTTTCCAGCCTTGTTCAGTCAATACAAATTTGTCGTGATACTCCCCCAGACCCAGAAACTGCTCAACCTTTAACGGCAACTCACCAGCAGGCGCAGAGTAAACCGTTACGTAACTCACACCCGAGGCCGAATGACTATCTATGGGGAAGATGCGAATGGTACTCATCATGTGGCGCGTCACCGGTCCATCCTTGCTTTCCAGCATACGCTTTTTAATCGCGACGCGACCTTGGAAAACTTGGCCTAACACAGTCAGCACAGCATCTTCGGCAAACAGCTGAGCATAGGGTTCTGCATCCAGCCGATCTCGGTAGAATGCATAATCCAAGACAAGATCGGTACACGCCTGCTTAATCTGCGTTTCATCCGCAAACGTATGGGCAGAGACCACGGAAAGGCAGGCCAATGCCAAATAACAAAACCATCGCATCAAACTGTCCCTAGTCATTTACCCGCACAATACGGGTGCCCACATTACCGCCAGCCAGCAAGTCAACGAAGGCGCCAGGGGCAGCATCCAGACCAACCACCTCATCCGTTAAACTTTTAAGCTCACCGGAGTCTAACCAGCCGCCGATTTCAGCGCGTGCCTCATCGTATCGCTTTACAAAATCGAACAGCAGGAATCCACGCATAGTCAATCGTTTGTTCACCAACAAACCCGGTACACCCTTTGGCCCCGGCTCGGGGCGATCTGTGTCGTATTGAGAAACAACCCCACAGCAGCTGATCCGTCCACCCACATTCATCCGGAAGAGTGCCGCGCCCAGAATCATCCCGCCAGTATTGTCAAAATAAACATCCACACCATCTGGGGTGACTTCCTTGAGGTTGTTCCGGAAGCCGTCCTCTTTGTAATTGGCATAGGCATCAAAGCCAAGATCAGAAACCAACATTGCTCCTTTGGCATCGCTCCCGCAGACACCCACCACGTGCGCACCTTTGATCTTGGCGATCTGACCCACAAGATGGCCTACCGAACCCGCAGCAGCAGACACCATCACGGTTTCACCGGCAGCGGGCTGGCCTATCTCCAACAAGCCAAAGTACGCTGTTAAGCCATTCACTCCCAGGGGTCCAAGGTAGTGAACCGGATCATAATTGTCGTCCAGCAAGGTGACATCCGATGCCTTGTGGACGGAGTACTGTTGCCATCCAGTAGGCGCTAACACCTTGCTGCCCACAGCGACACTATCGTCGCCACTGATCACAACCTCTCCTACACCGGTGCCGTTCATTACAATGCCGGACTTTGGCGCTCCCGCATAGCTGGCGCTGCCCTGCAGTCCGGCGCGGGTACCCGCCGTGATTGCAAAGGCAATGGTTTTTACCAACACCTGGCCTGCCTCAGGCTCAGCTACATTATTCGTTTCAACACGGTAATTCTGGGCGGTGAGTTTGCCTTGCGGCAGGCTGTCGATCAGTACTTGCTTGTTTTCCATTGCTCTCCCCAAAGTATTTAATTGCGCGCGGACACAATCCAGACCGCACTATCCAATATGACCCCACGATCATCTGCGTAGTCCGCCAACGCCGTTTTTGCGACGGCAACAGCCTGTGCTTGCGCATCTTCGTCCAGCTCCGCCAGGGCCCTCGCCAACGGTCCTACCTCGCTAAGTGAGGCAATCGCACCCTCTATATCGTCTGCAACTCGCAGCGGTGTGATCAGAGGCTCCAACTTTATCTGTCGAAATCCTGCCGAATCCAAAATCCCCTGAACATAGTCAGGATCGGCAAAGGCAAATGGTCCTGGCGCCCGCGGATCAACAGGCGCTTCGGGTTCCGGAAGCAGCGGTGCAATGGCGGCGCCGACGACCGACATCCAGGGATTATTTCTTGGAGGCTGCCAGCAGGCAAACAAAAGACGACCGTTCGAGGTCAGCGATGTGCGCAAATTGGTAAAAGCCGCTACTGGATCATCAAAAAACATCACGCCAAATCGGGAAAAGATCAGATTATGGTCAGGGGTGTATTGCGCAACCGCGGCGTCCGAGACACTGAACCCAATGTTTCCACGACCCAGTGCCCTCGCCTTTGCACGCGCCAGCATCGGTTGGGAAATGTCCACTCCCCACACGTGTGCACCATGGTCGTTCAGCGCAAGCGAGGTGGCCCCACACCCGCACCCAATATCAATGACTCTCTCCCCGGCGGAGACCGCGGCACGCGCCACCGCCACTTCGGATATGGGCTGCAACATGGTATCCATCCGCTCCTGTGCATTCACCCAGGTTTCTCCGCCCTTCCCGTTCCAGAACGCTATTTGTGCTTCGTTTACCGCCACGCCTACTTCTCCAAACGTCTTTATTTACAATCTAGAAAGGTTGTTTTGCTGTTCTAGGACGCCAATTTTCTTTTAAACCAGTTCAAGTAAGAGCCCATATGTTTTTCAAACGCCTCGGTTTCGTTCAGCGATAACATATGTGCAAACGCTTTTGGATACTCTTGCATACCCAGTTCGCTTATGGCCTGAAAGCCCTTGGCTTTCAGTTGTTCGTCATAATGACCCTCACGCAGAAACTGGGAAAAGTCACAAACAAATGAGATATCCGCTATGGTCAGTTGATCACCGACCAAGTGCGTTGTTTCTGTCAGGGCATTCTCAACCCCGTTTAAATAAAACTCGTAAGCTCCCGCCATCCTGTCATAGGTCGCCTGATCTAAATCATCCATGCCCAGTAAATAGACCTGAGCCTCCCGGGCAAACACCAGACCCGCATCCAAAAAGCTATCGATACGCGAAGCGGTATACGGGTCTTTTCCATACAGCCCATGATCGCGATCACCCGCTCGGGCTGCAGCGCGTAAGATGCTGTTGGATTCAAATATACCGACCTCACCCCCGGGGCCAAATCCGGCCGGTACCGTGCCAAAAGGGTGTGCGGTCAAAAAAGCATCGGTCTTGTACAACGTCCCGGAGAACCCACGTCGGCTGACCCGCGCATGAGGACTGGTCTCTACTCGTTCGCCATCAGGCAGCTCTCGCGCATCGTAGTCCCATAGCCATTTCCCCAATGCCGGTGGTTTGTCCCCCACAACTTCCACCTGCGCGCCGGTAAATTCCGCAGCAATCAATGCTTTCCAAACCCGCGGGTTTGGTAAATAAGAAAAAATTCTGAGATCAGGATTGGTCATGCTCCCCCCAAGTCTGCTTTGTCAGTCTTTAGTTTTAAGTTGTTGTAAGACTACGAGGACCAGGTGCTTATGTATACATCCCTTACTGAGGTCCTGTGGCGCGCCCAATCATGCGAGCTGGATCAGGTCTGGAATCTGTCGGAGGCCAAACTCGAGGCAGGCCTTCTCCTTCGATGCGTTCGCCCACGGCAACGCCAGCCCGATCCAACGGGTAGTTCGCCCAGTTTTTTGCGCGCCTGGCCTGGTCAGAAATATAGACCACGGTAAACACTCGGCGGGTTTGTTGGGTCAAGTTCGGGGCAGCCTGATGGACGGTGAATCCATGGTGCCAAATCACCGATCCCGCCTGTATCTCTACATACTCAGGCTCGATCTGCTCCAAGGCTGGATCTGTCAAAATGTCGTAAGGCTCGGTCGCATGGGTGATGTCCACCACTTGCAACTTGCCTACCTTATGCGAACCCGGAACGTAGGCCATAGCGCCGGACGCCACGGTGACATCTTCGAAGGGGATCCAGGCGCTGATCAAGGGTGATGTGCCGATAGGCCAAAAAGTCTGGTCCTGGTGAGGTGTCGTCTGCTGACCACCGGGTTCTTTGTACAGCGCCTGGTCCTGCCACATCAGCAATCCAGAAACCTCAAGCAGCTGGGCAGCAATACCTGCAAGACCGCTATGGAAGCTCAAGTCTGCAACCCCCGGATGAGTTTCCCACAGACGCATGCATTGCACAAAAGACTGTTCGTAACGCGTCTTTTCATCCAGCGTTCTGGTGTCGTTCGCTGTGCGGCTACGCACCTCTTCATCTACCGCCTGACCATATTTATTCAGCGTGGGTAAATCAAAGACATCCGGGGTCACCACAAAACCGCGATCTTTGAAGTCACGGATGACGGCCTGATTGAGTGCATAAGAGAAAACTTGACCCATGGTTTAATGCAACAGTGACCAGTCGGGTAAAGACTCAGGATGGCTTAACTCGCCGAACGCGTTGCGCACTACACGACGTTGATCATCCAACCAGTGTTTCCACTGCGTACAAGCGACTAATTCATCCGCGCGAACTTTTTGTATTTGCCGCAGCTGGTCTGCCAAACGAGCCTCCTCACTTAAACCTTGTCCCGCCAGGTTTTTGGATTGCCAGGGATCATCCTGAAGACTGTACAATTCGACGGGACCATTCAGACGACGGCAATAGGTATAGTTTGTGGTCCGCACACCACGCCATTCAGCACCATCCTGAAACCAATCGAACCACTTGGAAAAGTTCATCAAGAAAGCAGCTTCATCTGCATCAGACCATAACTCGCCAGTCCACCAGGCAGATCGATCCTGACCCTCCACACTTCGAGGGACGGGAACCCCAGCCAGACCACACAAAGAAGGGAACCAGTCCACCATATTAACCAGCGAGTTGTGTCGCTCACCTGCAGCCACACGACCCGGGTAACGCACAATGCCCGGCACCCTGACAGACGCGTCATAGGGATTTTTCTTCGACCAGGGATTCACCCCTTGGGATCCAGCCTGAGTCCCATGGTCCGAGGTAAACAAAACAATCGTGTTTTCCGCTTTACCGGTACGATCTAGATAATCCAACAGGCCTCCTAACATTTCATCTACCGCCAGGGTCATGGCCAGATAGTGCCGGTACATGTCCTGAGAAGCCGTTTGCTGATGCTGCGGCACGTTGGGGGGTAAGCTCAGGTTCTCAGGCAAGCTCTGGTAGAACTTTTCAGGCGCAAACTCAAAGGGCGTAAAGTGAGGTTGATGCGGGGACAAGAACAGTAGAAACGGGTCGTCACCAACCTGGTCCATAAACTCCAACCCGTACTTCAACAACCCTTGGGTCTCATAACCATCCCAACGTTCGTAATTCCAATCGTCCTTGTGCACAAAGCCATCGAAGTAAACCATATGCTGGTTGTATGCCCGCCAGTACTGAAAGCCCAGGCGGTCCCGACCCTGTGGAACCCAATCCGGGTGTTGAGGCATTCGATCAAGTGCAGGCCATAGTCCCGTATGAAGATGCCATTTCCCCACCCAGGCAGTCTGGTAACCCTGATGCGCGAAGGCATCTGCAATCGATATTTCACTGTGCCGCGTCCGCGTTGTGTTGATGAGGTGTCCCGTTGTCTGGGGGTAACGTCCGGTGACCAACATGGCACGGGCCGGTGTGCACACCGGACAGTTGGAGATCGCTTGATCAAAGATCATACCCTGGGCGGCTAATCGATCGATATTAGGCGTAACAATCTGGGTTTCACCCCAAAGTGGTAAGGATTGGGCTCGCAGTTGGTCCGGGAACACAACGACCACATTGGGTCTGCTAGGCTCAACCATGGTCAACCCACCAATCGATCCACAAGAAAGTCCAGAAAGCCCTCTTTGTCACGCCAGTTGGTCGCGCACTTAACCGTGGGTCCCGCCGAGTCGACCAGAGTTTTGCCATCCGGGGTTATGCTGACCGGCAACTCTTCTAGTTCAACAAAGTCCTCACCAAAGGCCAGGTAAACCGCCAGGCAGTCGTACAGCACTGAAGACTGTTGTTGCGGATCCATCTCTCTCAGAATGGGCCATTCCTTCACCACTTCGAACCAACCATGATGATTTTCCAACGTCGCCTGCGTTAACGGCACATCACTGTTTGACACTCTCGCAAATCGATCGCCCTCCAGCATGATAGTACCGCAGGTGTCCAAGGGCGCTATGATCTTTTCCCAATCTGCAGCAAATACACTCTGACAAGACAGCGGGTGCGTCTTAACGTTGTACTCACGCATGGGTTTGTCAGCCCCCAGATATCCTCGATAGATGCTGCCGTGCATGCCGACAAAACGAGCATTGTTGCTCAGGTTCGGATCACGCATCAGAGCGGCTGCGATATTTGGCACCGGACCAATGGCGATCAAAGCAACTTGTTCCGTAGCCTTGTCAGCGACCTCACAAATCGCGCCAACGCCATCTCGTAATATCTCACCGGCATAGTCGGATGTAGAAAAACCATCCAACCAACCAGCATGGGTTGCGGGAATATCATCCAGCGGGATGCCTATCCCTATGGGAATATCCTCTCGCCCCGCAATCTGCAAAAGCTTGGCAACTAATGCCGCGCGATAGCGCGTATCTCCCGTGGACGTCGTAATCAGCTTTACGTCAAGTTCAGGGCAAGCCAGCAGGAAGGCCAATGCCCAGACATCATCAACATCAAAACCAATATCCGTATCCAGAATGACCGGTATACTCATCGCTCCTCCCCAGATCGATCCGCGTATCACTCTCCACGCAAGGCTGTGGTGATCGGTATCGTCGCTGCCCGAATGGCTGGAAACGCGCCGCCGACTAAACCCAGCACCAGTGCCCAGATCAGTCCCATCTGAAATAACTCCGGTGTCACCGCAAAATCAAAGGCTACCTGAGAGAATGATGCGTCATTTAGCGTTGAAGCGGTATAGCCATCAAAAACCAACCACACGAGCCCTCCGCCAATCAGACCACCCAGCAACGCCAAGGTTAAGGATTCAATCATTACGCTGATCACCACAGGCACGCTGCCAAAACCCAGAGCCCGCAAGGTCGCAATCTCTACCGTACGGGTGCTCACCGCGGAATACATGGTGTTTAGGGCGGCAAAAACGGCCCCTATAGCCATGATCACGCCTACCGCTACTCCAAATCCGTTAATCAGCTCTGTGCGGTCTTCGGATTGGGCGGCATAAAATTCTCGCTCCGAGCGGACCATCAGATCAAAACGCGGGTCGGCTTTCAATCGCTCGTCCAAGGCTGAAGCAGTACCCTCATCCGTCAAGCGCACCCGCATGGTGTTAGAAATCCCACCCCGGCGGTAGGCCGAATTCACATTGGCAAGGTCCGCCCAAATCTCCCCTTCCGTAGCGCTGCCATCACTGGCGAAATGGCCCACCACTGTCCAGACCTGATCTCGCACGGGCAGTTTATCGCCGATGTTCAGACCCTCAAATTGCGAGGCCGCTTTGACACCCACGATCACTTCCGCCTTTCCCAACTCGAAACGGCGACCATCTATCATCTGAACCTCGGATCGAATACCAAAACTCTCCGGCTCTACGCCACGGACCACAACGTTTGCGGAGATGTCGGTTCCTATCTTGTTAATGGCGGCCACCACGTAAGTTTCGCCGCTGCCTTGAACCACCCCGTCCATCGCCTTGATCGTCGCACGATCTGCCGGTGTCATGGCCCCGTTCATCTCACTGCTGGTTCCATCCCGCATGATGATGGCTCGATCTGCTTTTCCCATTTTTTCCAATGACGCCTGAAATCCTTCAGCCATCGATAACAAGCCCAGCAACACGGCGACAACACCTCCGATGCCCACCACGATCACCGATGAGGCACTCATCCGGCTGGGCAGGTTGAGAAGATTCATCACCGTGACTTCATAGATTTGACCCAGCATTACAGTCCCCTCAGCGCATCGACGATCGCAAGCCTCTGAGCACTCAGTGCAGGTATCATTCCGATGAGAAGACCCACAACAAGACTCAGTCCCAGGCCGTTCAGTACCACCTGATTGCTTACTTCAAACGAGCCAAAAAAACTTTCGATCATCGCGGAAATGATGGGACCTAATCCCAGGGCTAACAACCCACCCAGCAGGCCTCCCAGAAGACAAAGCATGACCGCCTCACCCAGAATCAACAACGAAACTGTCGCGTCGGTAAAGCCTAAG
The DNA here is from genome assembly GCA_039028095.1 of Pseudomonadota bacterium. Classification (GTDB taxonomy): domain Bacteria; phylum Pseudomonadota; class Gammaproteobacteria; order Pseudomonadales; family Azotimanducaceae; genus UBA4421. The sequence goes on along the minus strand of JBCCIU010000003.1, from coordinate 56,207 downwards.
GTTTTCAAGACCGCAAGTTCTGGAATACGCTCACGCAGCGCTTGGGACATGGTATTGCCAGTCAACAAAATGATCGTAAAGAACACGGCTGACATGATCATGGTCGTGATAAACCCCATATCGCCCAGCTGACGCGCAAACTGGCGATTAGCCTCATCTTCGCTGGCAGTACGGGTTGGATCGGTAGAGTTTTCAAACAACGCATCGATCTGCTGAGCAATTTCACCAGCGCGTTCCGGCATGTCGATTCGCACGGTCCACTGTCCTACCTGGTCGCGACCAAAGGCTGTTGACTCGTTAAAGTATTCATAATTGAACAAGAATAATGGGAAGTTACTGGCTTCGCCGTTTTCTGAATAGGTGCCAACCAGGGTGAACTCCCAGAGGCGATCGCCATCTGACTTGCTGTAGATTGTGCCGATGATCGGGATCACATCACCCACCTGCCAGCCAAAGCGTTCTGCTAGCGCAACATCTACTACCGCCGCATTTCGTTCGCGAATAAATCGCTCCAATGCGTCCGCAGGTTGTAAATCTAGTTCGTTATAGATGTCAAAGTAGCTGACCGGGTCCACCGGAAACTTGGCAAAGAAATTCTTGGGATCCTGATAGTTACCCCCAAACCAGCTGGTGTGTGTAATACCATCAACGCCCTCAACGCTAAGAATCTGCTGTTTCTGGGCATAAGGCAGGTTATCAATCTGAGAGTACTTCGCAGCCACCACCAAGCGGTCTACACCTGCGACCTGGGCGCCTCCTTCAAACGCGGAGCCGATACTCTGCAGCAAGCCAAACAACAGAAAGGCAATCACCACCGATAGAATGGTCAGTGTTGTGCGCATGGGCTTGCGAAATAGGTTAGCCCACATCAGACCGACTATATTCATGCATCAGCCCCTTCACTGACCACCAGCTTACCCTTGTCCATGTGCAAAGTATGTTTAGCATGCTCTGCTGCCTTTGGGTCGTGGGTGACCATGACAATGGTCTTGCCGTGATCTCGATTCAACGTTTCTAACAGTGCCAAAATTTCGTCTGCGGTATCGCGGTCCAGATCCCCCGTGGGTTCATCACAAACCAGAAGATTAGGATCGGCTACCAGGGCCCTGGCGATGGCCACGCGCTGTTGTTGACCCCCAGACAGCTCATTGGGTTTATGCTTCGCACGATCCCCTAAGCCGACAATCTCCAGGGCAGTACCCGCGTTGATCTGCCGTTGTTTGCGTGACAGCTTGGTGAGTAGAAGCGGCAGCTCTACATTACGCTGAGCATTCAACACGGGCAGCAGGTTATAGAACTGAAAAATAAAACCCACGTTTTCTGAGCGCCACTTGGCCAAGGCCCTGCTGCTCATATCGGACAGCAACGTACCGCCTACATGAATCTCCCCCCCAGTGGGCTGGTCCAGGCCGCCAATCAAGTTCAACAACGTAGTTTTACCCGAGCCCGAAGGGCCCATCATGGCAAGAAAATCTCCTTCACTGATTTCCAGGTTTATCCCGGCCAGCACAGGGACCACCTCCTTACCCTTGACGTATTCCTTTTCAACCCCTTTGCATTCCACCATCGCTGTCATAATTTCCGCCTCGCTTGTTTTGCGCTCCTGAAGGGTAAGTCGCATAACAGTCAGATTTAGTTCACCACCTCAACTTGAGCGCCGTCACTCAGTTGCTCCAACACCCCGCCACCCAGATCTGCGACAACCCGCTCACCGTTTCGCAAGCCCGTGAGTACTCTTATACGCGCCCCCTCCTCGGAACTACCAGTTCGAATGCTGCGTCGTAAAACCTGGTTTTGTTGAATCACATAGACAAACTGACCCTGGGTGTCTTTTCCCGCAGCCCCTTGTGGAATCAGCACACCTTGGGGTGCGTCCACCGGTTCGGTCTGAGCTTGTTCATCCAGAAATGCCACCCGAACCCCCATGTCCGGCAACACGCGTTCATCCCGCTCTAGAAAACCAACACGCACTCGAACGGTTGCTTTGTTCCGATCTGCAGCAGGAATAATCGCGATTACCTCTGCCGGGAACTGATAGTCGGGGTAGGCATTTAAAGCCACCTGTACCGGCTGACCGGCATAAACCCGATTGATGTAGGACTCGTTCACATCAACCTCAACTTCGAGTGAGGCCATATCAACGATGGTGCAGATACCGGTTCTGGTGAATCCGCCGCCGGCAGAGACCGGCGAAATCATCTCACCAGGCTGTGCGGCTTTGGCGATCACAACACCGGCAAACGGCGCTCTGATCTGCATATCGTCCAAAACCTGCTGTTGCACCGCCATGCTTCGTTCGGCAACCAGAATATCTTTGCGAGCACGATCCAGGCGCGCAACCAAGGCTTCGACGGATAACGAATCACGATCCAGGTCAGCTTGGCTGGCCAGGTTTCTCTGCGCAAGATTCTGCGTGCGATCAAGATCCAGCTTGGCCTGTCGCAATGAAACCTCCAGCTCAGCCAGTCCAGCTCTGGATGAATCTAGTTGGGATTGAGCAAGATCAAACTGCGCTCTGGGAATTGAGTCATCCAGGCGTGCTAACAGTTGATCTTTCTCAACAATGACTCCTTCCTCGATCAAAACTTCAACTACTTTGCCCGTGGCTTTGGAACTGACTGTAGCCTGCCGTCGAGCGACAACGTAGCCTGTGGCATCAAGCACGCTGGCGCCCGCTTGGACGGTGGTACCCGCTCGGGCTAAGGCGGTCTTCACCGGGATTGCTGATCCACCCTGGCCAGGCAGATCAAAGAACCATAAACCAGCTCCAAGCACGAGAAGCACAACCGCACCAGCAATCCATTTTACGGACCCATCTTCTCGCTCAGCCGGCGCATTGCGATCTATCTTCAGCTCATCCAACAATGCCTTTTTGTCGCGCGACGAGCTTTTTTCCTGTTCACCAGATTCTGCCATTGAAGACTCTTTTTTTAGTTACTTCACCAACGGGCCAATCCACTGTAACTAATGAAGTAGATGTTGCCAAACCTATCACCACCTCGCTGCGGATTGCGGCTATTTCTGATCAAGGTGTAAATAGCGGGACAAAATCGCAGAAGAGCGTCTAGAATCGGACCACTGATCTTGGCAATCAACGGGCAAAAGATGGCATTAGTACGTTATGTAACCGAAATGGGTATGGGTGTGGACGTACATGGCGGGGACTACACCAAGGCGGCGAAACGGGCTGTGAGTGATGCCATCAGGCATTCCAGCCTAAATTTTTTCAGCGCTCTCAATAAATCCCCCACGGATATGAAAATCACCCTGAAACTGGGGGCTGCAGATCCAACGGCCATTGACTGCGAGGCCGTCGCCAAAGAACTACCTTACGGCACGGTTACAGTAGAGCCCGAGATCGGCGGTCTCAACGTACCCAGCGACACGGGCGACGACCTTATGGTCATCGTGAACGCCGCCGTGTTAGTCCGGTTCGAAGAATAGGCTAAGGTGTGTACCAGATTGGCGAGCTGTAAGCTCGATCCTGGATCACCATCGGGACCTCTTCAGGGAGCTTCAGATTGAAGTGCACGGCGTCGTAGGCGGTCCAACGAGGTCGCGGGATTTCCAAAACCCTGACGTAGTAAAACGCACGCAGCTTGGGATCAAAGTCTGGATCCTGCCAACCGATCGACAGCTGGGCAGAACCAATCGAATTGTCATAAGTGGCGGTTCTCAGATCAACCGTTGAACCGATCGCCGGCAGTTTACCCGCGTCCGCATCGATTCGACGCTCACCGGCCCAGGCAATGTCATAGACCTTTTCCAAGTGTTCACCGTTCGCACCAATCCAGCCCTTCACCATTTGAATTCGATCCAGGTTTGGGCCATCAGGGTCTTTTGCCGCGCTGACCAGGAACGTTGGACTGGCATGCTTGCGTTCTTCACCGCCTTCGGCACGTGGAAGATCTCCCCCCATGGGCACACCTTGGCCGTATCCTATATCCAGGTAGGCAGGATGATTGATGTCCTCCGGAGAAAAGTCCCAACCTCCGAACATTCTGACTTTGATCCGCGACCCGGTGGTGGCATAAACCTCTCGACGTTTCATCGCATCAAAGATGGCTTCACGAGTATTCTCTTTAGCCCAGACCGCCGCATAGCCGGAAGCTACTATTCGCCAGTTTTGCCACAGCTGATTGTTAGCCATTGAATTCTGGGTTCTTTCCTGACCGGGCAAAGACTCCGGGAACTTGCCAAAGAAGTTATCTTCTTGGGGTGTCGAAATACTGTTGTGGCCATCGGTGCTACCGATCATGCCAAACTTGAACGGGTTTGCGCCGAGCTTTTCCTCATGGGCCATACCCAGCTGCAAAGCACTGCGTGCGTATTCATGTTTCAGCATCCAGTCTTCTTTCGCCTGGTTGCGGCCAATGTTGTCCCAATCCCAGTTCTCGTAATTCGCAAACTCATCATTTGGTGACATGAACGGGTGCGCTTCGCCATCACCTTTGACCTGAGTTACCTCGTAAATCGGCTCCCACCGAGCGCGCTGAATGGCATATTCTTCGGTAATCGGTTCGCCATCTACCGATGTGTCAGGAAACATCATGCCATTGGACAGGTTGCCATTGTGGGCGATGGCAATCACTTCCCCACCGGTTGCTTTTTCATATCTTGCCAGCGCATCCCAAAGATCTCTTGGGTCCAGGCTGTCCTGACCTGAAAAGGGTGGCAGTTTGGCGACCTTGTCAGCACCGTCTTTGTAGACCACTACCCGATGCAAATTGTTACCGGCAATCATAGACGTCCACTCGTAACCTGTTAGCGCGGTAAATTTGCCCGGCTGATTGTATTCGTCAGATGTTTTTGCCACGTCTTCCCAGATTGTTCGGCGCGTTGTTTCAGGAAAGGCGTAGTTATTCTCGGGGTCGGCCATACTGGCCGTAAAGGCGGCGATTAGCGCGGTCGGGTTACCTTCCTCCAAATAACCAGACCACTGCTTTCCCGCACGCGTTGCCGTGATCTGAGGATCCCCCACATTAAACCTGTAGTAGCCTCCCAGATATTCTGCGTGATCCGAGACAACCAGAAAGTCGAGCGGACGGCGTAACTTAACCTCCATCCCATTGTGCACCGTCAACGCCTGTCCTTGAGCGAACCGATAGGCATCTGCCGGCGTGAGATACATGTTTCCTAGTGAATAGGCATCTGCTGAGTTGCGCGTATGAAGATGGGTATCACCCCAAAACACCTGGGTGGGATAGTCCTGGCCCACTGCGGGTGAGTAGGGCTTTTCCGCCCAAACCAGCGGGGCTGCCAACAGACTGACGATCCACAACCCGATGATACCCTGCAAACCGGGCGTCCCCCTAAACCTGCTATGTGTTTCGCTATATCCGCACATGCTTCTCCCCTATATCGTGCTGCGCCAGCGCATTTCCCCGCCAGGGCTTTCTACAGCCTTTACTGCGACCGCATCATCTTCTGCAGAAACTGATCGATTTGATCCCGGCCATCCAGTAAATCACAAACAGCATCTACAAACGGTGCTGGAATGGCCTGACCCGCAAATAGCTTCTTGAACATACGTGCGGCGCGCACCCCCTCACTCACCATCACCATATCACCTTCTGCCTCCGCCAGGCTCTGGCCGCGACCTAACCGCTCGCCCATCTCACGATTACGCCCGTGGGGGGAGGTGGCGGTTACAAATAGATCACCAATGCCCGCCGGTGAAAATGCGGTGTCATGTTGTGCCCCCAACAGAGGAATCAGCTTGACCGCTTCCGCATATCCCACGGTGAACACCGCCGCTTTTAGGTTGTCTCCGCCACGCCCATCTTCCTTAAGCCCGTCCACCACCCCACAGGCCAGGGCGATTACATTCTTGAAGGCCCCCCAATATTCTGCGCCCAGCGGGTCGGCTGCAGCACTGAGGCTGACGCTGGGTGTTGTCAGCGCTGTGGCCATCTCCTGAGCAAGCGCTGCATCTCGACTGGCGACCAGGGCTTTGCTGTACACCCCTCTGGCAACCTCGGGGGCAATCGTCGGACCCATCATGACACACAAGGGATTATGCAGATCCGCGGCGGAGAGCTTTTCCTCAATGACGTCGGAGATCAATCGATCCCCCGGCGCCAGCCCTTTGGCAAGGTCCATCAGAATTTCTCCGCCTTGTAGGTGAGGGATTAATTGGTCGACTACGTCTAGCACCACACCCGAAGGCAGCGCCAGCACGACGACTCGCGCATCATTAATCGCTTGCCCAATGTCCATAGAAGCACTCAACCCTTCCAGGACAACACCCGGCAGATACTTTTCATTGACCTGCCTGACACTGATGCTGTCGAACACGTCCTGTTCAACTGTCCATCCCGACACCAAGTGCCCGGCCTCAAGCCAGTTGCGCGCCAGCGCCGTGCCAAAGTTACCTAAACCGAGAACCGAGATCTTCTGCTGCATATTAACTGTTCAAATGTGGGTAAATGGGTCGAACCATAACACACGCCCAAACCTACAATGCGCTCAAACCCCCGTCGATCAAAAATTCGCTGCCGGTGGAGTAACTGCTTTCATCGCTGGCAAGAAACAATGCCATATTTGCCACTTCCTCCGCTGCCGCGATTCGACCCAACGGCGTGCGTTTAGCGATGCGGTCCTGACCTGGACCAAGCTCACCTGCCATAGGCGTTTCGATCAACCCGGGGTGAATGGAGTTGACTCGAACGCCTTTGCGGGCAAGCTCTATGGACGCAGCCTTGGTCATGCCACGCACCGCCCATTTGGACGCACCATAAGAGATAGCTCCCGATGCCCCACGCATGCCCGCCAACGAGGAGATGTTGACTATGGATCCGTTACCACTGGCCATCAACGCGGGTGCGCAACATTTCATCCCCAGAAATACACCAGTGCAGTTGATGTCCATCACCAGATTAAATTCTTCAGTGGGGGTATCTACCAGGCGATTGCTGCGAAATATCCCGGCATTGTTGATCAGGACATGTAATCCACCATCAGTCGCCACAATCTCGTCCACCAAGCGCTGCCACGCACCTTCATCCCGTACATCAAGGCTACGATATTGGACTTGTAACGCGTCTGCCAACGCAAGACCTTCCTCATCCAACACGTCTGCAATCCAGACGGTGCCACCTTCTGCTTGAAATAACCTGGCTTCTGCAGCGCCCTGCCCGCGGGCGCCACCTGTAATCAAACAAACCTTTCCCTCAAGCCTTCCCATGAGTAATCTCCCGTCAGAAATATTTCGGTTCTACACTATATTCTACCCGGGGGTGGTCATTTAGAAACCTCAGGCAACGTACTGGGCTTGAGGACGAAATATTCTATTGTCTTGAGCATTTTCTATGTAATGCGCGATGTATCCAAATACTCGCGCCATGGCAAAGGCCGCCGTGAACGCATAATCGGGCAAACCAAGCGCACGATAGACAACCCCTTTATAAAAATCGACGTTGGTGTGCAGCGGTTTCCCTTTTGCCTGCATGACCGCTCGAAACTCTGTTTCGATGGCCTGGAGCTTTTCATAGGTATCGCGCAAGTCGCCGCGGGCTAACGTTTGGGCCCATCGGTCTAAACAAGCGGCACGCGGATCCCGCACCCGATATTCACGATGCCCCATGCCGGGCACTTTGATATTGGATGCCAACATATCTGCCACAAACGCTTGTGCGTTTGCCACGTCGTCCAATCGATCAGCCATTTCGATGGCATCCTGATCCGCACCACCATGCAACTCACCAGACAAGGCGCCAAATCCGGCGACGATGGCACTGTCGATATCAGCCAATGTCGAGGCAACCACGCGTGCAGCAAAGGTCCCGGCGTTCAAACTATGTTCGACCTGCAAAATCTGCGCGGTATTAAGCGCTGCTGACAATGCCGCAAAATGCTCTCCTGTCGGATCATGGCCCAGGGCTTGGGTTATTTGGCTGGCATAGTCGCCTAGCTGGTCATCCAGCAGTATTCTGCGGCCTTGGAGGTACGACAGCACGGTCTCAGGCAACTGTGCCGCAATATGAAAACCCAACTCCAGGGGTTCCGACTGATTTGAGGCTTGTGCGATCACCGGCACCATAGTTTGTAACATCTTCATGGGATGCATACCTGGGGGTAACCTCTTGAGGATCGAGTACGTTGCATCGCTCAAATGCTTTGTGTCATCGAACCGCCCTTGCCAGTCAGCATCTGTTGAGCCTGTTATCACATGTTGTGCCACTTCAAGAAATGGCTTGTCCACCAGCGTTTCTATCGGTACGCCTCTATAGGTCAATATCCCTTGCGCTTGTACATCGCAGATACTGGATTGAGCCACAACAACACCTTCAAGACCTTTAGCCACCTGCATGGGTTTCTCCTGATTTCTGATTGAATGGCAACCACCATAGAGAAATAAGCAGCTTTGTGAATCCATTCCCTCGAACAATAGATTAAGTAAAACTTATAATATCGGGATATATTAGTAATATGGGGTTATATGTTCATTAATTCTTATACTTTCGCGGATCATATCTGATATGATCCGCGCCATGAAAAATCTCGCTCTACAGATAGAACGACACGAAATACGCGTTTTTGACGCTATCGTTACAGCCCAAGGCTTCAGCCGGGCAGCCGAACGCCTGCATCAATCACAATCTGCGGTCAGTCAAACGGTGGCTAACCTCGAACACAAATTGGGCACTCAGCTTTTGTTGCGCTCACGCAAACCAGAGTTGACCGAAGCGGGTCGACGCTTCTATACCTATGCGCGAATGTTGCTGAACGAGGAGCAACAAGCCCTGGAAGATATCGAACTGATTCGCACAGGGGCACTTTCCACCCTGAGTCTAGCGACCAATTCCATGGTAAATCGGTATTTCGCTAAATCTCTGCTTCTCGAGTTCTGCGAACAAAATCCACTGACAAAACTCAAATTGGACGTCGTTCCGAGCAAAGAGATTATCTATGGCGTGGATGATGAACGCTGGGAATTAGGATTTGGCCCTTTCCAGACCGACATGCCAGGGCACTTTGAAACACGTATTTACTTTGATGAAGAACGCTTACTTGCGGTGCATAAGAATCATCCGAGGTACCCCCAGCTGATGACCAGGGCGGAAGAAGAGATTCACAATACCGTATTGCTGACATCCTATCTGGACGAAGCAACAAAACGTCCCGAGGCTACCCGATTGAGAAGCCAGTTTGCGGGGGTTTGGGAAGTAAGCAACCTGGAAATGCGCCTGGCACTGATGGAGGCTGGCAAAGGCGTGACCTACCTATCCAGAAGGCTGTTAGAAGACGCCGAAGAGATGGTCGCGATCCCAGGCTTGCCAACGGCGAACATTCCACGTCACGTTGGCCTGTACTACAAAAAGCATGTGCCGCTCAGTACCGGGGCCGCGCGTTTTGTGGCTTTATGTGACAAATTCTTCCAAAGCGAGCGATTTAACAACTCGCTCACTACGACAGAATAATAAACAACACTTCGCCAACACAACGCTTATCGTTGCTCGCCGCACCACCCACAATATACCCAACACAATAGCCTTGTTACACTAGTTGGGAAGCCAGCCCTGCTAACCAAATCAAAGGGGGTCCTCTGTGCTCAACAAAGTGTTCACCGCTGTCGCGGTCCTACTGGGCCTGGCCATGATCGCAAACGGTATTTTCATGACCGTCGCGCCTGAACCCTGGTATTGGGCTATTCCTGGGGTTCCGGATCGAGGGCCGTTCAACCAGCACTTCATTAGAGACGTGGGGTTCATCTACGGCATTGCTGGTGCTGCGTTTCTCTATGGCGCGATCAATGTCACACAACGCTTCCAACTTTGGCTGATACCCACCGCCTGGCTTACATTCCACGCCATCTTTCATGTCTGGGAAGTAATCGTAGGGATCTGTGGGCCAGAAGCTCTAGCGCAAGATTTTGCCGGGGTAACGTTACCCGCTTTGTTATCAATCGCCTTGGTGTATCACGCAAGAACACAATCCCATGCCTAAGCTGCTCTTTCCTTGCCTGGTCACGATTGGCATAGGATTGGGTTTACTGGCCACGCACTTCGCACCACCAACAAAACCTCAAGCTATTGAGTGGTTGAAATCACCTCGTCCAATCAACCAGTTTCAGCTCACCCGCGCGCTAAACAGGCATGAAAAAGATAGCTTTAACAAAACATCGTTAGTGGGACGCTGGACCGTCGCGATGTTTGGCTTTACTCATTGCCCCGACACCTGCCCAACCGGTCTTGCCCAACTTGTTAAACTCAAGCAATCGATTGCTTCGGACCCGTACGGTCCCGCGGTTTCGATCCTGTTTGTGTCTGTAGACCCCTTACGGGACTCTCCCCGACATTTGCAGGACTATCTGATGCACTTTGATCCGACCATTACCGGGGTAACAGGGCGCACGCCTCAGCTTGAGCATTTGGCAGACAGCCTTGGTGTTACTTTCCGCGTAATACCAGATTCAGACAACTACCGAGTTTCGCACTCATCGACCATTTCAATCATCGGCCCCAAGGCTCAACTGCGGGGTCGTTTCAGGCAGGGATTCGACCCACAACAAGTGGCCACTGACTTGGCATCAACCATCGGAGCTACCCAGATATGAAGTTGGCCCCCACAATAGTCACCGCTTTGATCATCGCAGTCTCAGCTTACTTCGTTTTCGATCGGGGCGGGATGATCGCCTGGTCCACACTTTTGTTCGGCATAGCGCTGCTGGTGAAGATGAAGTTAAAGCCAAGCGCTTCGGATTTGCTGCTGAGCCTTGCGCTCGCGACACTTCCCCCAATTATCGCTGCGACCACTTTCAGCTACGTGATATCGACCTACGAGTCAGGCGAGGTCGTTGAGCTCACAATTCCGACCCAAGACACGCCCCATATCGCCCGGGTATGGATCTTCGAACTTGATGGTGGTGATTGGATCTATTACGACGCACCTCCAGCAGCTGCCATCAGCCTCATTTCGGGCAACCCGATTCAGGTCGAACGCAACAAAGGCCAAGTGACGCGAACCCCCCAGGTTCGCACAGCTGATACGCTCTCAGAAGAGGAAGCCGCCCGCGTTTTCCAGGCCATGGCGGACAAGTATGGGGATCGAATGACCGCTGCAGATATTTACTACGTGGTCCTGGGTAACCCACGCGACCGTGTCGCTTTGATTGCAAACCTGATAGAAGGTTAAGCCACTTAAGCGACCTGGCTGGTTTGGCTGGTCATGCGCATCCTGTCACCCAGGGTATTCAGGCTCCAAACCATGAGCGCCAACACAACCCCAGGGAATAGCAGTTGCCAGGGCGCTGACTCCATAACTTGCGTACCATCAGAGACCAGCACCCCCAGACTGGTATCTGGCTCTTGAATGCCAAGACCTAAGAAGCTGATGGTACTTTCCATCAGAATGACATTGGGCACCATCAACGTACTGAAGATCACGATGGGACCAATCACGTTTGGGATCACATGCTTTCGCAACAGATAAAAGGTATTGGCACCCAGCGCTCTGGCTGACGATATGTACAAGGCGTCTTTCAACTGTAGCGTTTGGCCACGCACAATCCTGGCGATATCCAACCAAGCGATCGCACCTATCCCAGCAAACAACAAATATTGATTGCGCCCAAATACCACAACCAGAAGGATGATAATCAGCAGCCCCGGAATGCAATAGATCGCATCCACGATGCGCATCATGATCTGCTCGGTATAGCCGCCGCTCAAACCGGCAACGGCCCCCCACGGGATACCGATACTCAGAGCGACAGCTGTTGTGATCAAGGCGATGGTGATCGAAACACGCAGTCCTTCCATGGTACGCACAAATAGGTCGCGACCTACTTCGTCAGTACCAAACCAATGCACCAAACTGGGACCTTCACCAATTCGATCCCAATTCATTGTCTCCAGATCATGGGGACTCAGCAAAGGCCCAAACAAGGAAACTGCCAATAAGAGCGCAATAAAAGCACCCGCCACCAGAGCGGTAATCGAAGAAAAAATTTCTCGCCAGAATGCCATCAATCCACCACACGAATCCGTGGATCCAGCAGGCCATAACAAAGATCCGCGAGCAGGTTGAACATCAAGATCGCAAAGGAATAGACGACGGTGACACCCATCACCAACGTATAGTCTCTGTTGATTGCTCCGTCGACAAAATAACGCCCAATGCCGGGCAGGTCGAACACGGTTTCCACCACTACCGAACCTGTCAAAAGTGCGGCGGCAGCTGGCGCAAGGTAAGACACGAGTGGGATCAGTGCAATCGGCAAAACATGTCGCACCACCACTCTTGAATTGGACAGTCCCTTAGACCTGGCAGTCTTAATGTGCGGTTCCACCAGCACGTCGCGAACGCCACCCCTTACCAAGCGAGCCACGCTGGCACTGAATGGCATGGCCAACGCAATCACCGGCAGCACGTAATGCAGGGATGAATCAGCACCACCGGCTGGGAACAGCCCCAAAAGCACACTGAAGATCAGCACCATGACGGGCGCCGCTACTATACTGGGAACGGAAAGGTTGAAATTATTCAGCGCCATCACCGCATCGTCCAGCAAACTTTGTGGATGCATACCGGCAAAAATTCCGATGGGTAATCCAATGGCCAGCGCCAACAAAAACGCACCAGTACCCAACACAACACTGATCGGCAGACCCGCAGCGATCAAATCACTGACCCTGAAGTCTTTCTGTTTAAACGAGGGACCAAGATCGCCTTTCACCAAACCCATCCAATACGAGCCGTACTGGACGATCAGCGGATCATCCAGGTTATAAGCCGCCTTTAAGTTGGCCTCGATTTCGGGCGTCAGCTGACGCTCGCCATCAAAAGGGCCACCCGGTGCAGCGCGCAACAGAAAAAAGACCGCGGTGACGATCACAAAAAACGTGACTGATGAGAACAGAAGACGCTTGAGCAGAAACTGAGTCAATTCATTGTTTCCAATCGAGGCACTCTAGCAGGCTGGGTTTGTAAGATTCCGAGTCTGTGGGGTTCATTCGGAATGACAATCTTCAACATATCTTTTCTGGATTGCTTTGCTTTTTCCGGGTCGTCGGGAATACCCCTTGGCCCATCACTGGACGCAGGAAGGGTAGACAATCCCGTCAACACGAAACTCAAGACTTTCCCCATGACTCCCACTTGTTTCAGCTCAAGAATAACAACTTTAATCGAAAGGCCGCCACCGACTGTGCTAACGTGCGGGTTTTCGACGCCAAGGACACCATATTGGAAAGAGCCCGTAGTATCGTCACAGAAGAACAGTTTGCGCAACATCTGGGGATCAGGCTGATCAGCGCCGAGCCCGACAAAGTAGTGGTGCAGCTGCCATACGGACAACATCTTGGCGTTGGCCGTGTCCACGGAGGTGCTATCAGCGCCATGGTGGATGTTGCTGCCACCGCCTGTTTTTGGTCCGACCCTGACCTTACCGACAATTCACGCGGCGCGACGGTAGGATTTACAATCAACTACCTTTCACTGTCCGTGGCAACAGACCTGACCGCCATCGCGACCATTCGTCGTCGCGGTGGGACCTTGTGTACGGGTGATGTCAGTGTGCAGAATCCAAACGGCGACGAAGTCGCCACCGCCATCGTCACTTACAAACTCAATCGTTAACCGTCGCCAGATGGGCATCTACCCATTGCTGGGCGTTGAGGTATGCGTCATCGACTTGCGCGCTGGTCAGATTAAGTGCTTCAAGGAGCTGATGCTCAATCTTATCCCATGAACCTTCCTGATAGTGTTGTACTAAAACGAGAAGATCACCTAAGACGCCTTCTCGATCAACCAGGGCAGCCAGCATATCTTCGTGTACCGGCAATCCCTCGACCAGTACGGACATGGGGGTATCAAAGTGGGCATCACAACATGAAAGAACTCCCAAAGTGAAGCAGGCATCCGGGACGATAGGCGTGTCAATCAACCCGGCCACCTCACGACACAAGGATCCGCGCATGGCGGTATAGGTTAAAAGCTCCGGAGACTTGTGCTCAGACTGACCTAACGCCAGCAAGCTGACAAATGCAGCAAGCTGCCGCATACCCAACATCGTCACTGCACCAGACACGCTAGTCACGTCGGCAGAGCGGCGATAAGCAGCGCTGTTAACAAGCTTAAGAACGCGATAGGTAAGCGTCGTGTCTTCCAGGATGATCTGCTCCAGGCCATCCGCGGTCATTGCTTCATCCTGCAAAGCGGACAGCAAACGCAGGATCGTCTTGGCATTGGGGGAAACGCTGCTTGCCGCAACCACCTGTGGCCGGCTGAAAAAATAGCCTTGAAAGTAATCCAGGGACAGCGCGTGACAGGTTTGATACATGGCATGGGTTTCAACCTTCTCCGCCAACAGGACGTTGACCTTAGGTCGAATCCGACTAACCTCGGCTTCAAGATCAGGTACGGCAAGGACATCCAACTTTACGATATCGGCAACGGACAGCAGCGCGGCGTTGCTTGGGCTCAGTTCAAAATCGTCTAAGGCGATGCGATATCCGAGTGCCTGCAACTGTTTCACTCTCTGTATCAGGTTTTGGGACACTTCCACATCTTCAAGTATCTCAATGACCAAATGCTGCGGGTCGAACGGTAGCGTTTCGAACAGGATCTTCTTTGGGAAGTTGACAAATACGGGCACTTCCGCCTGGGCGGCGTCAAAGATGTTGTGGTCTAAAGCAGACATCAAAACTTCAGAGGTTGCAGTTTCTCCTGCCGCTGCATCCCCACGGAACAATAGCTCGTAGGCCACTAGGTTCATCTGGGCATCAAATATGGGCTGGCGTGCGTAAAGTGGCCGTTCGACTAGCATACTCATCCTTTAGGAAAATCCCTGGACATTAGTTCAGCTTAGTCCACACAGCGCTGATTGACTGACATTTTCGCGAATTCGCCTGCTCTGAGCACTTATTACATCGCCCAGTCTGAACAGGGTCACATCACAACCCCATGATCCGGGGGTAGTCCCGCCATTGGTGGTTTGGCGACACTCCGCAAAAGACAGAAATTATCGTTAGCAGGCTAACTTACCCGGCCCACTAAGCCACAAAAACCTGTTCATTCACCTGCATCAGGTTATCAGCGCCACTACCTAGTGCTGCCGCATGGGCCTGAGCACGTGGCAACATACGATCAAAATAGAACCTTGCCAGATCAACTTTGCTTTGGCCGTAATCTTTGTCCTGGGCACCAATTCCCGCCATGGCGATCTTTAACCACATCACCGCATACACCAGATATCCACTGTAGAAGAGATAGTCTGTACTGGCAGCGCCAACTTCATCGGCATTTTCCATGGCTCTGCCACCCAATCCCATGCTCAGTTCAACCCACTGCTCAGCCAGGTCGGACAACGTTTGGGCTTGGTCCGGAAATTCAGATTTTGCCTGCTCAACGGTGGCTTGAAGATCTTTGACAAAAACCTGCAAGCCCGCGCCTTGCGTCCCTAGCAGCTTTCGCCCGACCAGATCCAAAGCCTGAATGCCCGTTGTTCCTTCATATAAAAGTGCGATACGCAGATCTCTGACATATTGCTCCACGCCGTGTTCGTGGATATACCCATGACCACCAAACACCTGTAAGGCGTGATTGGCAGATTCGAATCCAATTTCAGTTAAGAATCCTTTGGCAATGGGCGTCAGGAAGTCCAGCTTTAGGTCTGCTTCAGCCTGGCCTTCACCGCCACGACGAGAGATATCTACCAGCTGCGCAATGTAATAAACCAGGGCCCTACCACCTTCGATAAACGCTCGCTGAGTCATGAGCAATCGCCTGACATCCGGGTGCACCAGGATCGGATCCGCGGGCTGGTCTGGCGCTTTTGGACCGGTCAGAGAACGCATTTGCAGACGTTCTGCGGCATATTCTGATGCTTTCTCAAACGCCGCCTGGGCGATGCTCACGCCTTGCACGGCAACACCAAGGCGGGCGCCGTTCATCATGGTGAACATATACCGCATACCTTTGTTGGGTTCGCCAACCAGATAGCCTTTTGCATCTTCGAACAACAGCTCGCAGGTTGCGTTGCCATGAATGCCCATCTTCTCTTCAATATTGCCGCAGCGAACCGCATTGCGCGTACCATCCACGTCGAACTTAGGCACCACAAACATGGAAATGCCCTTGGTCCCAGAAGGCGCATCCGGCAATCTTGCCAGCACCAGATGGACGATGTTTTCCGACATGTCGTGCTCACCGGCTGAGATGAATATCTTCGTGCCGTTGATCCGATAGGCGCCATCGGCATGTGCTTCAGCCCTGGTTCTGGACAGGCCCACATCGGAACCGGCGTGAGGCTCGGTTAAACACATGGTTCCAGTCCACTCTCCGGTTAAAAGTTTCGGTAGGAATTGATTTTTCAACTCTTCATCCGCGTGTTCTGACAATGATGCAAGAGCACCACGCGATAAACCCGGGTACATGGTCCAAGCCATGTTTGCCACGCAGCAGATCTCTTCAACCATAAAGCCAAAAGACTCTGGCATACCTTGCCCGCCGAAACTCGGATCGCCACATAGCCCGGCCCATCCGCCTTCAATATACTGAGCGTAGGCTTCCTTAAATCCTGGCGGGGTTGTCACCACGCCATCGTTCAGCTCACATCCCGCATCACCCGCCTGGTTGATCGGTGCAAGCTCCCCATCAGCAAATTTGCCAATCTCATCAATGACCATATTGATCGTGGCTTGATCCAAGCCCAGTTCCGGCTCTAGCTTTGCATAGTGATGGGTAAAATCTAATACATCATGCAGTACAAACTGCAAATCTTTAATTGGGCTACTCATTGAATGGGTTCTCTAGTCTGCAAAGTTGGTTGGTTAAAAGTTGGTCGATCTAAAGTTGCTCGTTTAAAGGCGCCAGATTTTTGACAAGCCATGAATAACTGTAGCTGTTATGACCTCATTCTGCGACGAAGGGTTCCACAAAAAGGCGCATCAAACCAGAGGTTTAGGGCACCCGTGATCCGATAATCCAAATCAGTTAACATTGCGCTCCAGAACAAGAACTTGGGGTGGACGTGCTCAACGAAGTACTGCTGGATTTTGCACGCTGGCTCGACGGTCAGAGCTGGAGTACACAACTCCACGAATCAATTTATATGTATGCCTGGATCGAGACGACCCACGTCCTGACCC
This sequence comes from Pseudomonadota bacterium, assembly GCA_039028095.1. GTDB lineage: Bacteria > Pseudomonadota > Gammaproteobacteria > Pseudomonadales > Azotimanducaceae > UBA4421. The sequence continues at coordinate 39,114 of JBCCIU010000003.1, read as the reverse complement.
TGATGGTCTTCCTGGGAATGTTGTTTCTCATCGACCTGCGCATGTTGGGCCTGGCGTTTAGGGAAGTACCCGCGTCGGTTATTGCTGAACGTCTGGACAAACCCATGATGATCGGCTTTGCCGTCATGATCATTACCGGCTTCCTGCTTTATTACGCCATCCCGGTTCGCTCCACTCAGAGTATCTGGTTTCGCATCAAAGTGGTGATGCTGATCGCCGCTGGGATAAACGCATTTCTGTTTCGTGCACGCATGAAAGAATCTGTCAGCACGTGGGATACTGAACCCAGGGCACCCAAACGCATTCGAGTGGGCGCAGCACTGTCCTTATCGTTTTGGGCCGTCATTGTCATCACCGGTCGTACAATTGCCTATGACTGGTTCGACTGCCACAAGGAATTACCCTATTTCATGTACTGGGCGGCGGGGTGCGTAGACGAAATGGCGGCGTTGCAATAACTCAACTGACAAATGATTAGGCGCAAGTAAAAGAGAATACTATGGATCTGTATCCGTTTTTTGATTGGCTCGACACTTCGCTGCTGGCCGACATTTCCAAGGCCTACGGTGGTGTATTCGCCGTGGTGCAGATGTTCCACCTGCTGGCTCTAGCGTTACTTGGGGGTACCGTGTTAACGGCAGATCTGCGCCTGCTGGGTGTTGTGATGGCTGACGTTCCTAACGATGTGGTACAGCGCAACACCCAGAGGTGGTTTGGGGTAGCACTTATCGTCATTACCATCAGCGGTATCTTTATGAGTTCTGCGGTTGCGATGAAGCTGTACTACAACGAGAGTTTCTGGGCCAAGATGATCGCGTTGCTTGTGGGGACGCTGTTCTTTTACTTTGTCAGAAAGCCTTTGCTTAAAACAGACCTGCAGGATCTGAACCCCTGGACGGTTCGCGCCATTGCCATCTCTTCGATTGTGACCTGGTTCACAGTCGCCGCCTGTGGGCGTTGGATTGGTTTTTCTTAAGGATTCACCGTGAACAGCAAAATACTAGAAAAAGTCGCCCTGCTCTGCTCAATAATCATCCTGCTCGCCGCGGGATGGTATTGGGAGGGTCAGATACAAAACGCTTTGGAATTGCTGGAAATGGCCTACGGGTAACCCTAGAACGCCTTATGGATACAAGGTTTTGACGATTTAGTCGCCAGATTCGTCAATAAATGGACCTTCGATCAGCAAACTGTGAAGCTTTTCCCAACAAGCAGATACCAACATGGCGTAAATTTGACGTCGAAAAGAAGTGGAGTCATACGGTTGTTTGACGCCCCTTAATTCTCACATTCTCGAAGATTACGGAGTATCGAAAATGAGAACTGACGTCAAAGACTTACTTAAGAAAATTGCCCTGGGTGGCACATTGGTCGCGGCTGCGGCGGGTGTGCAGGCTGCCTCGGATGGCACCGTTGGAGCCAGCTCCACGGGCAGCGTCGAATTATCCCTTGAAGTTGAAGCTGCAGTAAAAATTTCAAACCTGCTCGACATCGACCTGGGAACGTTCGCCACGTCCGCCACGCTATCGGGCTTCACCGAAGCCTGCATCTATAGCAACAGCGCAGCTGGCTACACGGTGACCGCAACGTCCGCATCTACAGGAGGTACCACGTCAGGTTTCCAACTGCATAACGGCGCCGACGCTCTGAATTTCTCAGTGGAATTCGATTCAACAGCATTGGCCTACAACACCTTAACCAACTTTACCGGCGCTCGCACAATTGATGATGACTGCTCGACGGGTAACAACACAAGAATCGATGTGGAGGTTGACCCAGTTGACGCATCCAGCATATCCACCGGTACCTATCTCGCAACCCTGACCTTGCTAATCGCACCGCAATAAGTGTGATCCTCCTTATTGGAGGGACAAGCCAAGGAAGGATAGAAAGCCATGTTAGCAGGCACGACGAATGACCAGTCCAACGCCAAACTAACATGGCTTTGCCTATTTCTTAGCGGTCTGCTTTCATCTAACCCCGCTGCTTACGCCGCCGTCCAAGGTAACCTTGGATCCAGCACAACTGCCACCACTGACTTGACCTATACTCAGGGACTATCTGCTCGTATATCGGGGTTTTCGGATATGAACCTGGGGACTTACAGCGGAACCGGATCCATGACCGCCACTGACAACATCTGTATCGGGCGTTCAGGGGTTGGTTTTTTTGGCTCGGGCGCCTACCGCGTTCGGGCGGCCGGTGATGGTACGCCGGGAAATCCTTCTGCATTTACCCTGAGCAATGGCAGCGAGCAGATGTTCTACAACGTATTTTTTAATGATCAGACTGGCCTAATCGGCCGAGCGCCAATGACCGCAGGTGTTGCACTAACAGGACAATCCGGCGGTGGATTTGCATTTGTTTTCAATCTTGTTTTTGGCTGTGTGTTCAACAACGCAAACTTGTCTATAGAAGTGCCAGAGGCAGAACTGCAGCGCAATATAGGAACATTCTCCGGTACGCTAAGCCTCACGCTGATCCCCGAATAACCCTGATCCGTTATACTGCGAATCGTGAGATTCCTGCTTCCCCAACCAACATCACCCATTTGGTCCATAGTCTTTATGACCGCTGTGCTCGTTTGCGCACAATCCCAGGGCGCAACCTTGCAGGTCCATCAACTTGATGATATCGATTTTGGCAGCGTCTCATTAGGCACCCAGCGCCTGGCCCAGCGTATGCGCTTCTGCGTCAGCATGACACCGGCAGGACCCTATCAGATCATCGCTTACGGCACCCAGGCCAACGGAGAATATGCGCTAGTGGATCTGGACAACGTCGCCTCACCCATTCGTTTTGAGGTATTTGTCAGTCGTGGCGCAAATCGACGTCGTGGAAGACCGCTACAACCTGGAATTGCGCTGCGCAATCTTCACGCTCAACAGCCCCGTCCAAACGGCGACTGCCGCAGATTCTCTCAGTTAACGATGCAGGTTCAAGTGAACAGGCAGGATCTGGCCAGTGCAGCGGTGGGCAAATATCGAGGGGAACTGCAGATTACAGTGTCACCGGAATAGCCTGACAGACCACCGGATCCAAAACCGCCAAACCATCAACCACTTCGTATTCCGGCAAATTCAGTCGACACATATTGCCACTTCTCAATTGCACAAGCAGCGGATCGGAGTGAGCCACCTCAACTTGATACCAACCATTCTGATCCGTACCCGCGTACCCTTCTACATTGGTAATGCGTGCAGATTGGACAGGTGATCCGTCTTCAAACACGGCCTGTCCGATCAGCACAGCAATTTTCTTTGCCGAAAAGTTGACCGTTTGTACATTACCCGGATACAAAGTCACCTCTACCGGCGCAGCGTCATAGCTGACAATTGCATCCCCCATGGGACTGATTTTGATTTGATAGGTCTCGTAAGGCCGCAGTGAGATCACGTTCGGTTGACCCGCTTTGACAATGCCTACTCGACGACCACCGATCAGCACAGCAAACTGTCCTTGAACATCACCCGCCACATTTACGATCACTGCACCAGCACTGCTACCACCATCACCAATTGTGGTCCCATGTTTCGAGTTCACCACGCTGAAGCGATTGTTGATGGCATAGTAGGGTGCGCTACTACCGGCTACAGAACCCATGCGTCGATAGCCAAGCTCAAGCTCGGTTTGTTGAAATTCGGCGGGGAACAAACGCATGCCCAGCGCAGAATTGTCGCCATTGTGATCGGCAAACACCGTCTGCTCTACGCGACCAAATCCGGGTAAATCTTGCGGGGCGTGCCACACGCCCGCGATCTGCGGATCAAAGCCCACACCCTCCTGATAGCGAAAATGCGGTGAGATTGCTGAATAGCCTTCGTGATTATTCCAGCGAAAGTTGATTCCGGCCTTTATCCAGTTGCCCTCGGTACTGACACCACCATCCACAACCAAGTCAGCAGTCATGCCACTTCTTCTGAAGACAGACCCAAGATAAGACACGCCAAACGCATGCTCAGACCGGCCGATTCGGTCGTTGATCCTTCCACGTAGAGCGAGCTGACCATCACCTATCGGGAATACCAGCGTTGCGTTCGCCTGGGTATAACCACCTCGAGTGATGGAATACCCTTCATAAGACGTCTGGCCGCTGCCATCCTGCAGATGTTGCAGATCAAAGGTCAGGCGCATTTGATCTCGATACCAGCTGCCTCGCACCGACGTTCCCACCTCACCACGAGCACCGAGCAGGGCGCCCGCGTAGATATGCCACTGTGGCTGTAGATAAAGCACGCCACTGGATACCACGGTCTGCCCATTTGCATGATGCAGCTCGCTGTCCCAGGCCAGATGATCGTGCAAGCGCAGACTGGCGCCCGCCCGAAACCAACCTCCATCCACCGCGGATGGCAACGCGCCACGCTCAAGCTCTACGATCTGGCCTCCTTCTACATAAAACTGAGGTTCATCGATGGCCGGCATCTGCGGTGAACGCACAAAAAAGTGTTCTTCATTTCGAACAGTTCCATCGATACCTTCAATTCTTATCGTTACATCGTAGGCACCGTCAGGCAGAGCTGTGGTCAGCAGCTGCTGGTTGCCAGAAGCATAGAAACGCGAATCTAAAAGTTCATCACCCCTGAACACATCGACCCGGCTGCGCGTAGGTAGAAACAAAAGAATCGGCGAAGCCAGGGATTGATCTAGATCGACTCGAGTCTTGGTCGATGTGGCGATACGAAAACCTAGCAGGTCTGCATCCGGAGCAAAGGCCAGGTTTCCGCCGGCTGATCGAATACTGCCAACATGGTACTCCATATCCCGATCATCTCGCTGCCAGGCCAGTTCATAAAGCTGAGGTCCATCATTCGAAAAACCATATCGTGCAAGCAAACGCTGTTGCCGATGGGACAGATAACTCTCACTGGACAGGTTGAAAAAGTCACTACCCTGAGACCCGGATGCGTTCATTCTAATGTTATGAAGATTAGCTAACTCAGACTCCGAGGCTGGTAAATACTTGTCAAGGGCAACTTCATGCACCAGCAGCTGGTCTCGATGCAAAAACAAATCGATGCGATAGGTGCCCTCATTGAATATCAGGCCGGCAACCGCCGGATGCAACTCACCACAGTCAATTCTTCGCGCACGAGTACAAAGATGTTCAGACCCGGTGGGTTGAGGTCCACTCAGGTACTGAGCGATATAGCCAGGATCTCGCAGATTCGGTATCAGCGACAGGGCGTCTTCGAGCGCCTGGATCTCAATCGTATAGGGGTCAAACTCGACGAACACATGGGTTAGGTATTCGCCAGCATAATAAAGATCCGCTTGAGTGACTTGCTTCGCGCTAAGGTTTTCAAATCCTGGTGGCGTTGTTTGTTTGAGACGGATAAAACTTTCTTCGGCACTCAGCGAATTTATCGATGTAAGCCACCCGAATGCCAAGACCAAACAAAGTCGGCCCAGTCGGCTGACAACAGATCCAAGAGGCGTGCAGATCCACAACATGGAACACTGATTTCCAGCCTAAGGATATTCCGCAACCATATTGCGGGTGCCTACGCTCTGGTAGTACTTGACCGGCAGGTCGTAGGGTAGGTCCAGCTCCCAACTGTTTCCCGGATACATTCTACGACTGGGCAGCGGGGTACATTCCTCCTGGGGCATGTCAGGGCTTTTGCATTGAAAACCCTGGCGCAACAGAACATTGGTATTGCCATCATTCTGCACCAGCAGTTTTTTACCCTCACGTTCGATTTTCAACTTTGCATCAGGTTGACTGGGGTAGACGATCGCCAGGATCTCGTAGCCCACCATAATCTTCAAACCGCTTTGAGTGGCCTCCACACCACCCGTAACCGGCTTCGCAGCAATACGATAGACGCGCTCTTCACTACTGTTTCCCATCTTGACCAGACGGATCACCTTGGTGGCCCCTGGCGGGAGAATAAGTTTGTTGGGCGTTACCAGCAGGCCGGCTTCACGCGGATCAAGGATGCGGCTGCGTTCCTCCTGGTCGGTACCGGGAGACAAAACCTCATGGGGTTCAACCTCAACATAGAGCGGTTCGTCTCCCTGATTTGAAATCTCTACATCCTTTCGCCCAGGGTCCCCAGGTTCGAAGTGGACTATCACATTTGATAGAACCATTTCGGCGTATACGGCACCGGGTGAGAAGATCCCCGCCATCAGGAGGCATAGTGTCAGGTACTTGAATTTATTCACTTTTATTGAAATCCATGTCGTGCGCTCTTGATATAAAACCAAAAAGTTTAGTTGTCGCAATTTGAGGCCACAGACGTCATTTTATAGGCGCCAACTTGCGTAAAGTACGACCAGTTCACACTTTTACGGATTGGCTGACAATTGTTCGACGTATTCAGACAGATCCCGCAACACCTTCTGCGGGCGATAGTAGGCAGTGTAATGTGCAATGGATGCGCGACGCAGTTCCTCAATCTGCGAATCGCAGACGCGAATGAGCGCATCTGCCAGATCCAACGCATCCAACGGATCTACGAGCGCGCCGTTACTATAATTTTCCGCGACCAGATCACTTACACCGGTATCTCGAGAAAGGACCAGGGGTGCCCCCGCGGCCAGACTTTCCAGAGCAAACATACTCTGCCCCTCAAAACGTGAAACCAACAACACCGCATGGACCTCGCTTTGCATCGCCCTGATTTCTGCATTGGGCAGGCGTGGGATCAATTCAAAATTAGCCTCTACATCCATTTCCTTGATCACTCTTGCAAAACGCTGGCTCATTTCGCCATCGCCTACCACGCGAATGCGCAAGCGCGCGGCCAGATCTTTTCGCTGACCTCGCAGCAGATGTACTGCCCGCGGTATCAGTTCGAAGTTTTTCTGATGATATCCCGAGCGGTTCATCCGCCCGAGGGTCAACATCTCGATCACTCCTTCTTCATCTGGCTCAATCGAAACCAATTCCTGATCCGGAGGCCACACGATATTGCTGATCACACCGAGACGTTTGCCAAATGGCATGGCGTTTAGGAAGACCTCCGCCTCGAGGAATCTAAAATATTGACGTGTTGTTGAAGTAATGTTGTGCACGTTGTGCAGCACACGCTTTACAAAAAACCAGTAAAAGCGATCGATGGCACGATATGAATCACGAAAACCTTCCATGGCATTGGTACCATGAATCCGTACAACCAGGCGTTCCTTGCTGCGTTTGTCCAATACCTTTAACACAAGGTATTGCGTTAGCGGGTTTTCCAAAGATTCAAACAACACCAGGTCCCAGTGATCCCCCTGGATGAGCTGGCGCAATGGGCGCTGCCACATCACCTGCTCTATCAGTGCTTGGTAGCGGATTTTCCCACTGTATCTTGCCAGCCGAACAATCTGGATGTTATCCAACTCCAACTCTGCACTGTCACCGAGGGGTTCAGGTGTGACCAGTAACACAGAAGCCTCATCCGATTCTGACAATGCGCGAATCAGATTCCCGGTTGCATTCGCATAGCCTCCGACCCGCGGATAAAACTGAGGGGCGAAAATGAGAATCCGCTGTCTCATTCCAGACCTTCGAGATTGGGAAAAGCAGGCAGTAGACCGCCATTGGTGAAATGTTCATGAGCGAGTTGCCCAAACGCAATGGATTCTGCAATCACATGGTGCATATCCATATACCGATAGGTTCCCAACCGACCCAGAAAAGACAGTTTATGTTCACTTGCAGCCATATCTCTATAGGTTTGCAGGATCCGCTTGTCGTGATCTAGTCGCTTCGGGTAATAAGGAATATCAGATCGAGTGGTTTCTTTGCTGTATTCAACAAACGATATCGTTTCGCGGTGAGACTCCCAAGGTGCAAAGTGCCTGTGTTCATGAATGCGCGTGTAAGGTACATCCATTCCCGGATAGTTAATCACCGCATGGTCTTGCAGGCTACCGGTTCCACGGCGACTTTCCCAATAAACCGTGCGGTACCCTAACTCACCTGCTTGATAGTCAAAATACCCATCCAGGGTGCCCGTATAGAATATCCAGTCGAAAGACGCCGCCTCTTGCTTGTCATACCAGTGATTCAGTTGCACGTCTATCTTGGACGAACGCAACATGTTCTCTATCACCTGCGTGTATCCATCCCTGGGAATTCCCTGCCATGGATCCGCGTAGTAGTTGTCATCATCATTAAAGCGAATGGGCAGCCGCTTCAACAGACTTGCGGGTAGCTCCTTTGGTTCGCAACCCCACTGTTTCTTGGTATAGCCATAGAAAAACGCTTCGTAGAGTTCCGCGCCAATCAGCTTTAACGCCTGCTCTTCAAAGTTCTTAGGTTCATTGATCGATGAATCTGTCCGCGTGGACAAAAAAGTACGAGCTTCTTCAGAGGAAAAGGAAGTTTCAAAAAACTGATTGATGGTGTGTAAGTTGACCGGCAAACGATATAGTCCATCGCTCAACTGCGCTCGCACGCGATTTACATAGGGTACAAACTCACCAAACCGATTGACGTAGTTCCAAATCTCTTCTCGGTCGGTGTGAAAGATGTGAGGACCATACTCATGCACCAGGACGCCACTGATTGGATCACGTCTTGTGTGGCAGTTGCCCGCCACATGTTCTTTTCCTTCGAACACAGTAATCTCATATTCACCCAGCTCGGCCAAGACCTGCGCTAGTGTTGCCCCCGCAAAGCCTGCTCCAACAATACATATTCGAGGCACGCCAGCCATCACCTTGCGCGCTCTTTGTTCAATCGAAACGGCGACGGCGAAAGCTGCAACTTGCGTACTACAAGCAGGTATAACAGTACGACCCGCAAGCCTTGTCCTATGGCAGTGGCGACAGCTGCGCCCGCCATCCCGTAAAGTGGAATCAACACCAAATTGAGCAACACATTGATAACAGCGGTACCCGCCAACACCTTCAGTGCAGGGGTTTCTTCCCCCGACATGTACAGGAGGAATCCCAGAGATCCCATGCTCGCCCCGATGAGCTCTCCTGTTGCCAGGATAGCCAAAGCGCCGTAGGCGGGCAGGTATGCTTCCCCAAACAGCAAACCCAGAATATCGTCACCAAACCACCAGAACATGACTGCAACCGGCAAAGCGGTGAGCAAAATAACCCGAGCACTTAACGTGACCAGAGCCTGCAGAGCTTCCTGGTCATCTTGGGTTTGCAGCTGTGTAAACAATGTGGGCAACACAACATTGGCCGCCTGTAACCCAAACCCAACCAGTGCGGCACCCAGAACTGCAATTCGATAAAGCCCAACCTGGTCGGGCGATGTGAACAGTCCGAGCATCAGGATGTCTATCTGACCATTGACTATACCGATGCCGGCAAGCAAGCCAAATGGAACAGCTAGCGGCACCAATCGAATCACATCGGATAAAGAAAAACTCTTTTCACCGCCAAGCAGAAACTTTTTAAGACTGAAAAAACCAACCAGCACGATTGCCAATGCAGCAACCACCTGCACCCACATCGCATCAATCGCTGTAAGATGCGATTGGTATTGCCAAAGCACCAGCAAACCTAACAAAACTAATATGGGGACAGCGACCTGATCCAAAGATTGACCCCACAGCACCCGGTCCACACCCCGCAATATGTAACAGAAGTATCTAATCAAAACGGCAAGCGGCAGCAAAACCAGCATGATCAATAGCACTTGTATCTGCGTTGAGACCCCTAAAGTAGAAAGAAAGGCGCTAGCGACAAAACTCAAAAGCAAAGAGCATGTTAAGACCAGAACCATGCCCATTTGCACATGCTTGATAAGGTTAGAGCGTTCATCTTGCGCTTGAAGCCTAGCCACCTGGCGCAACGAATACTGACTCACTCCCAGATCGGCGAAGACCAAAAGCGCACTCATGCAGGCAAAAGCGTACGCATAGTGGCCATATTCTGTCGGCCCGAGAATTCGTGCCAGCAAAATACCCACAACAAGCATGACCAAGCGGTTGGTAACAAGTAAAACTGCCCCGCCGGCACCCGTGCGCAGAAACCGCGCCGTAAGCGTGGATGCAGAATCGATATGTTGTGGTGATGTCGACAAGTCAATCGGAGGTCGAAGTTTGCCGGATAATATAGTGGTGGCGGTGGGAATGAAATGCTTATTCCGTCACAACCTCCGTCATCGCTTGACCTTGGCCACCAAATCGATGAGCTCACCAAATTTCTTACGTTGGTCAACAGAATCGCCAGAATCGATGGCAGACTCTATGCAAGTTGCTGCGTGGTCCTTCAACACCGCATCTTCCACTTTAGCCAGAGCCGATTTTATCGCCTGTAGCTGCTGCAATACGTCAATACAGTAGCGCTCTTCATCAATCATGCGGCTGATTCCGCGGACCTGGCCCTCAATACGATTGAGCCGCTTAATCGTGCTTTCTTTCTCTAATTTCAAAAACGCCTCCGGCTGGTTGAGGTATACCCTATAGGGGTATATAGTATTCTGTATGAAGTACTCGAACAAGCTCGTCTTTATTCTGCTGGCCACCTCCTTCTTCGGCGGCTGTTCGACGCTGGAATTAGAACGCGAAGAAACTTTCACCGGTTTGATGCAATCACGAGGCATTCCGCCTCAATCAGAACCCGCCTCAATATCCAATCGCATCCTGTCGCTTGCTGATGTGCAGCATCTTGCGCTCAACAATCACCCGACGATAAAACAGGCAGAGATTGCGCTGAGCATCGGTGAGCTAGAGTTGAAACGTGATCAAAGCCTTTCAAATCCTATCCTCTCCGGTCTCAGGCAAACCACCGACGAAACGGGACAAGGGCCTAAGATCGCCTTGTCATTGGTCACCTCTTTAACCGATCTCATCACGTTGCCTTATCGACAGAATTTGGCGCGTCAGGAATTTCGCGCGTTGCAGCTTGATGTTGCACACCAGGTGATGAGCAACTTGCTTCACGCCCAGCACCACTACTTCAAGCTGGTCCTGAGTGAACATCTTTGCAGAATCGCTGAATCACGTCTGGAACTCTACACCACAAAACTGGAGCTGGCCGAACGATTTCATGCCGCTGGCAACTTGGAACCCACCGAGTACTCGATACATCAGGTCGATGCGGCCCAGGCGGAAATAGATCTCGCCGAAAAAAGACATCAGCTTGCCCAGGCGCGTTACGAACTCAGCGCGTTGTTGGGCGTAGACACGCACGGGTCCTGGGGCGTTCCTGGAGGCATTCCCATGCCGATTGCTTTGGATAATGCCACCCAGGAGCTTGTCGCCATCGCGCAAGAAAACCGCCTCGATTACATGCGGGATGCGCTAGAACTTGTGCTCTCCCAGACAAAACTCCGCAACAGCGGTTGGCGACGTTGGATCGGTGATATCGAAATCGGATTTGAGAGGGAACGAGAAACTGACGGCGCGATTCTAAAAGGTCCGTCTCTGGATGTGGAAATTCCTGTGTTTCGCAACCGTGAACAAAAAGACCTGGCCAGCTTGAGTAGCGAACTAGCCCAGCTCGCCCTGGACGCTAAAGCGTTAGACATAAAAAACTCACTGCACACAACGGTTGTACAGCTGCGGGCGAAGGAAGCTGCTCTGTCAACGTTTAGAGAAAAGCTCCTACCCGGCCTTGGGGACCTGACAGCCCATACCCAGGCCGAATACAACTTCATGCTCACAGGCGTGTTTGAGGTGTTAAATCAAAAAGCAGCGGAATTTGAAGCCCAGGCCAGCTTAATTGATCTCCTGCAATCGTATTGGGATACGCGCATAGGTTTGATCGCAATCACTGGAACCAGCCTGCCTACTGAAATTGACTGGGTAGAGTCAAACAGCTTCTACTCGGTGGCAACTGCCATACCCGACCACTCACACCACACGCACTAACGAGGGAAGTACTGAACATGAAAACATCCCGTCGTGAACTATTGGCATTAACAACCGGCTCCCTTCTCGCAGGAACAACCGGGCGCGCCACAGGCGGAACCGTTGGCGGATCGGGCACGGAGACACCGGCACCTTATACACCTGTGCGCACACCAAACGGTTGGACGTTACCATTTGAAGTCATTGATGGGGTAAAACAGTTCCACCTCGTGGCTGAGGAAATTGAGCATGAGTTTGCTCAAGGTAGCGTCGCGAAATGCTGGGGCTACAACGGCACAACCCCCGGGCCCACTATCGAAGCGGTTGAAGGTGACCGAGTACGAATTCTGGTTACCAACAATCTGCCCGAACACACTACGGTGCACTGGCATGGTCTGTTGCTGCCAAGTGGCATGGATGGTGTGGGTGGATTAAGTCACCCGCACATCCTACCGGGGGAGACGTACGCATACGAATTCGACCTCAAACAAAGCGGTACCCACATGTACCACCCACATGCAGACGAGATGGTCCAACTGTCCGTAGGTATGATGGGTATGTTCATCATCCACCCACGCCAGCCGGAGCCGGTACCCGTTGATCGCGACTATTGTTTGATTCTGCACAACTGGGCCATTCACCCCGGCACCTATCGCCCAGACCCAAGCGTCCTGCAGGATTTTGATCTGTGGACATTCAACAGCAAAGTCTACCCCGCGATAGACAGTCTGGTTGCAAGAACGGGGGAAAGAGTCCGTGTGCGCGTGGGTAATCTGTCCATGTGGAATCACCCCATTCACATGCATGGCGTCCAATTTCAGGTAACGGGCTCCGATGGCGGCCGCTGGCAACAGCCCTTGTGGCGAAAAGAAGTCACCGAGATTGTGGGGGTTGGACAAACCAGGGATCTGGAATTTGTTGCCGTGCCCGGAGACTGGGCCTTTCACTGCCACATGTCACATCATACGATGAACGCAATGGGCCACGACATACCGAACACCCTCGGCGTGGACCAATCCGAGATCGAAGACAAGATCCGTAAGTTTTTACCCGGCTATTTTGCCATGGGAGAAACGGGCATGGCCGAACATCAGAATCATACCGATATGGGTCATCACCCAGGACCAGCCAACACCCTGCCCATGATGATGGGAAAGGGCCCCTACGGAAACATTGAAATGGGCGGCATGTTTACGACCATCAAGGTGCGTGACGACATTGCCCCAGGCGATTTTTCAGACCCGGGATGGTATCAATCACCACCCGGCACGGTCGCGAAGAAAATCAGCGATGATCCCCAGTTTGGCAACCCGATAAGGCCACAATCAGCTTAACAAACAAGATCCTCAACAGTTTAGAGAAACATCATGTCAGAATGTGCACACGAACAACTCGCCAACAACCCGTTTAAAACATCAGCCAGTGCGACACTGCACTGCCTGACCGGGTGTGTCATAGGCGAAGTGGCCGGTCTAGTAATTGGCGTCAGTCTTGGGTTTGAGCCTTGGCAGACCATCGTGCTGGCCACAACCCTGGCCTATCTGTCAGGGTTTACCTTGGGTCTATTGCCGGTGATGCGAGACCAAGGCAAGACATTCATGGAAGCACTTAAGCTCATATGGATTGGCGAAGCCGTCTCTATTGGCGTGATGGAAATTGCCATGAACGCGGCCGACTATGCGGTAGGCGGCATGCACGCGCAAAGCGTTTTTACCTGGCAGTTCCTGTTTGGAATCGTTGTTGCGGTGCCAGCGGGTTTCCTGGCCGCATGGCCGGTGAACTGGTGGCTATTAAAGCGCGATCTGAAGGCCTGCCACTAATTCAAACTAAATCGAGCCACTGTGCAGCCGACGGCAAACAAGGGAATATCAGCGGTATAGAACTGCAGGTCGCCCTGGCCACGCGCAGCAGCGCCAGCTGCGATTAAAGTCCGGATCTCAAATCCTCCTTGACCGGCCTGTTCATAGGTAGATTCGTCTGTATATGAGAGCAGCGCGGGTTTGTCCTGAGCCATTAAACGATCCAGAAATTCTCTATCCCAGACCTCGTTGATTTTTCCTGAGTCAGGTGTCGCTGGCCAATGCGAGATCCCTCCTGTGCCGATCACCGCAATCGCTTCGGGCTGATCGTCGCAGGCACGACGCAGTGCCTCTCCGAAAGCCCAGGCGCGGTTTAACGGCGTTAAGGGTGGGCCCTGGCAATTGATGTTTACAGGAATTACCGGTAGATCAAAGTTTGGCGTCAGGAAATGCAGGGGCACCATAATGCCGTGGTCACATTTCCATTCCTCGGCATACGCCAGATCGACATCCTGCATGATATCTTTGGCCAAACGTGTGGCCAGATCCGGCGCTCCAGGGATCCTGGTTTTGGGAATCTTCAGCCATTCGGGATCCTCAATCGGGCCTTCATGAACCTCACCCAGGCCCATACAGAAAGCTGGCATGTTGTTCATAAAGAAGTTGGCAAAATGTTCTGCAGCCACAACCACGAGAACCGACGCACCTGAAGCTTCAATCTCACCACGCTGCCGCTCAAGCGCCGCGTAGAGTGCATCCCTAAGCTGGGTATTCTCAACCATATGGGCGCGACCGGTAATACCCGGTGCATGGCTGGTTATTCCCGCATAAACAAGTGGCATCAGCCCTCCTGTTTTTCTTCAGACGTAAAAGACGCACCACCTCCGGTCATGGCATAAACACCCGCGCGCACTTCACCGTGTTTGGCCACCCCCGCACGCATAAGGTCCAGATAATCAAACCACTCTATGCCTAAAAAAGCTGCAAAGTGCATAAGAATCTGGCCGTTAACCCCTAGCACATAGAGCAGGCCAATATCACCTTGGACCAGGGCAGCACGTTCTTCTTCCGTCAGCTCATACTCTGCCAAAGCCTTTTGTGCATCACCCTTAAAATCAGCCTTCACCTGATCGTCGCGATTCAGGTGATAAAGGAATTTCTGAACCTGGTACAGACTCACACTCAACTACCCAGTTTAGGAACCGCGTGGGTATCCAATGCAATACACACGTTTTTAGTTTCCATATAAAAGTCAAAGCTATAATCGCCACCGTCGCGACCGATGCCGCTGGCTTTCATCCCACCGAACGGAGTGGGTAGATGTCGGTTGTTTTCTGAGTTAACCCAGACCATACCCACGTCAAGCCCATGCGCCATGCGCAAGCTGCGCCCGGTATCCGATGTCCAGACGTAACCAGCCAGACCGTATTCTGTATTGTTAGCAAGATCGAGCGCTTCTTCTTCAGAATCGAAGGTTAACGCGGTGAGCACCGGGCCAAATACCTCTTCGGAAGCAATACGCATGTTCGGCTCAGCATTAGTAAAGAGCGTGGGCTGCACAAAATTACCTTCGTCCCCATGGCGCGCGCCCCCAACAGCGAGCACCGCTCCTTCTGCAGGCGCACTCTCAAAGTAGCTGCAGACCTTTTCCAAATGGTTTGGATGAATCAAAGGGCCCACTTCCGTAGCCGGGTCCAGCGGGTGCCCAACTTTCAATCGCCTGACTCGCTCTGCCAGACGCTCCATAAACTCACCCGCAATGGATCCTTCTACCAGCAGGCGGCTGGAGCTGGTGCAGCGCTCTCCATTCAAGCTATAGATCATAAATACAACCGCATCCAGCGCCCGATCCAGATCAGCATCAGCGAATACAATCACCGGATTCTTGCCCCCCAGCTCAAAGTGGACACGCTTCAAAGTCTCGGCGCCCTGGCGCATGATATGGCCGCCGGTGCGTGACTCACCGACAAAGGCAACGGCCTTTATGGCTGGGTGTTCCGTTAATGCCTTACCTGCAACTTCTCCGATGCCATGTACCGTATTCACCACGCCCGCAGGAAGTCCTGCCTCCTGCATGATTTCAACCAACAATGCTGCGGTACAGGGTGACCACTCTGCAGGCTTGTGCACCACCGTACATCCAGCAGCCAAAGCGGGCGCAATTTTCCAGGTACTCAGCATGAAGGGTGTATTCCAGGGAGTGATGACCCCCACCGGCCCAATTGGCTGGCGAATACTGTAGTTCATATGTTCATCCGCCGGTGTGGACAAACCGTTTTGTGCATCGGCAGCCATATTGGCAAAAAACCTGAAGTTCTCAGCCCCTCGAATGGCTGCCTTGCTCATAAATCGAAGCGCTTGGCCCGTATCATAGGATTCGACCAGCGCGATTTTTTGCGCGTTTGCTTCAATTGCATCAGCAACGGCATGAAGAATCTTACGACGACCACCACCGGACAAGCTGGACCACGCCTGAAAAGCGACTTCTGCGGCACAGGCCGCAGCATCTATATCTTCGGCAGTGCCTGCTGCAACTTGACCGATGGGAGAATTGTCTATGGGTGTGCGATTAACAAAAGTATCACCAGTAGAAGCCGGCCGCGGTTGCCCAGCAATCATATGGGGCAATATATCTTCTCTAAATCGCGCCAAATGGGTTTCCACTTCCGTAAGGTTTTTTTGTAGCTCAGTCACAGATGGTTCCGTACTAGAAGAATATAATTTAACATGTTAAATAAATTCATGTTAAAAAAACAGAATATGCTTGTCTACGATAGCTTGAAGGATTGCTCGAGGGGGCCTAGGTCATGCGCTTTTTAACTTTTACGAATTCCGGTCACACCCACTACGGCGCGATCAACGGCCAGCAGGTCGTCGACCTTGGCGCTCGACACCCAGAATTCAGAGACTTGCGTGCCGCCCTGCGAGCTGGCGCACTGTCGCCGCTGGCCTACGCCGCAGAGAAGATCAATACGGCCGACTTCAACCTGACCGACATCGACTACCTACCACCTATCCCAAACCCAGAGAAAATCATCTGTATCGGTGTGAACTACAAGAATCGCAATGCAGAGTATCAGGACAACAGCGACGACCCGGACTATCCCAGCGTTTTTATGCGGACTCGCGAATCTCTGGTGGGGCACCTGCAGGATATTCTAGATCCGCCGGAGTCTGATCAGCTGGATTACGAAGGTGAGATTGTCCTGGTCATTGGCAAAGAAGGCCGCCGCATTCCTGAGGCGCTCGCCCACGAATATGTGGCGGGCACCACTATCATGAATGAGGGTTCTGTCAGAGACTACCTGCGCCACGCAAAATTTAACGTGACTCAGGGGAAAAATTTTGTCGCGTCAGGTGCCATGGGCCCGTGGATTACCTCCGCCGACGAGTTAAATCCGTTCGGCAACCTGCAGGTCATCACGCGAGTGAACGGTGAGGAACGCCAAAACGATGTCACAGATCATCTGATGTTCAGCTTCCGCTATCTGATCAGTTACCTCTCAACTTTTTTCCACCTCAAGCCTGGAGACATTATTGCAACGGGCACCCCCAACGGCGCGGGTGCACGCTTCGATCCACCGAAGTATCTGCGCCCACAAGACACAATCACCGTTGAAGTACCCGGTATCGGTGAGCTCAGCAACAGCGTGGTGTCGGAATCCTGAATGGCCAGACTAAGACCCATACAACAAAGCCTGCCCATGCAATTGCTGAGAGCCCGGGAAGCGAGCATGGCGCACTTCAGGCCCATGCTACGCACTCATAATCTGACCGAACAACAGTGGCGTGTCATTAGAGTGCTGGCTAACGTTGAGCAGATGGATACTGGAGAGCTTGCAGAACAGACATTCCTATTGGGACCCAGTTTGACCCGAATGGTGCAAACGCTAGAGCGAGATGGATTGGTCAACCGACAGACAGATCCAAAAGATCTGCGCAGAACATTGTTGTCACTGTCATCAGCGGGGAGAACACGTTACGAAGCTGTCAGCCCAGACTCTGAGGCCCTGTATGAGGAGATAGAATCAGCATTTGGCCACGCTAAGCTCTCGCAACTGTACAAACTATTGTCTGAGCTAAACGACGCCCTGAACTTGACAGAACAAGAGGAGACACGCGCATATGCTCGATCAAAATGAGATCGAATCTGCAGCAAAATCCCTGGCTCTTGCAGAGCAAGAGCGCAAACAAATGCGGCCCTTAACTCTGATACATCAGAGTATGGATATGGAAGATGCCTACGCCATCCAAAAAGCATGGGTCGATTTACAATGTGCGCAAGGCGCAAAGGTCACGGGATACAAAATCGGTCTGACCTCTCGCGCAATGCAACAAGCCATGAATATCACGACGCCTGACTACGGCGTCCTCCTGGATACCATGCATTTTGCCAACGGCAGCATTATCCATGCCGCGGATTTTCTCGATCCGCGAATCGAAGCAGAATTTGCCTTCGTACTGAAGAAACCTCTTTTCGGAACCGAAGTATCAATAGATCAAGTGCTGGATGCCACAGACTACGTGGTGCCCGCCCTTGAACTTATTTCTGCTCGCAGCACCCGTACCGACCCCGAGACTGGCTACACCCGCAACGTATTCGATACCATTGCTGACAATGCGGCCAACGCCGGCTACGTGCCAGGTGACGTACGAATCGATCCTGTGCAGACCGATTTGCGATGGGCCGGCGCGCTACTCTATCTGGATGGGGTCATCGAAGAAACTGGGCTAGGCGCTGCGGTGATGGATCACCCTGCCCACGGCATAAGCTGGGTCTGTAAACGCTTTGCCGCTCATAACGTTGGCCTGGAAGCAGGGCAGTTTGTCCTGTCAGGTTCGTTTACACGACCGGTGCCCGTACAACCTGGAACGCAGATCAAAGCGGACTATGGCGAATTTGGTGAGATCAACCTTCAATTCGATTGATCCTGCACCAGTTTACGCACTTTACCGTCACCCTTGGTCAACAAATACAGTTCCCCCTGGGAATCAACACCTAAACGAAGATCGACCCTGGGCACATCGGGTGTATAAGTGTTGGCATAACTTGCCACGTCGCGCAGCGGCTGAATCTTGCCGTCGATAATCAGCTGCAGCTCCCTGATCTGAGCGCTTCCGTTCTCATCCCGGGCATTGCCATCGATGTAGTAGACCGTGCCCTGCACCAAATCGCCAAACACATACTTGCCACGCAAGGCAGGGATAGCGGCCCCTTCATATAGATATCCACTGCCGATGGCGTTAACCACATCATCATGATCGTACTGAGCAATCGGATAGGTAAACCCATCTGTTAAATCGTGATTTTGATAAAGTGCTGCCAGATATCCTCCTACCCGGCCTTGACCGGTAACAAAGGTGCCTTCCCTCAACGGCCAGCCATAGTTAGCCCCTGCGCGGCCAATATTGATCTCTTCGATGAGATTTTGGCCGATGTCGTTAATAAACAGCTGCCCATCTTGCGCAAAAGAAAAGTGTTGTGCGTGACGTATCCCCCACAGCCAGATTTCCGGTAAATATCCATCCACCCCAACAAAAGGATTATCTTGCGGAATCGCGTACGCACCATCTTCAGCCAAGGGGTTAATGCGCAACAGGGTACCCAGCGGCGTCAGCGGGTTCTGGCCATTGCGCATGGGATCAAACGCACCACCGCCGTCACCAAAGGAAAGATAAAGTGCCCCAAAGTCGGCCGTTCCGGGCTTGGCCGCAGGATTAAAAGCCAGCGTCCCGATATTGTGACTGACCGCAAATTGCCCAACCCTTAACACTTCTCTGGACGCCCCGGAAAATCGATCAGCGCGATGATCTTGAGCGGTCCACTCACGCAGCACCGAATGGTGGCTCTGCGCCTGGTCACTGAGAAAATCCGCTTTGCCACTATCTGCTCTGGCGCTGTAGCCGGTATAGAACTTGCCATACCCGGCTGTTCCAATTTCCCCAAACTGGGGGTGGAAAGCAAATCCCAACAACCCTGCTTCGTTGGGAAACAGATGCATGGATAAGTCGGAAGTAGCAGATCGTAGATCCAGATACACCTGCAGATTGGATCCATCTGCATCAGCGATGTAGAGCACCCCGCGTAAATCGCTAATTGCAATACGTCCGGAGCCATCGCCAAGAGGAGACATGGCCTGCACCCGAGTGCGCGCGCCGTTGGTGCGCAGTACAAAGTCATTGATTGTGGCGGTGGGTTTGCTGGCATCCTGAGTCTCGGGCAGGGTCAGAATTTCAATCGCCGCAACACCCAGATCTGACATGGGGATCTGAACATTTATCGGGTCGGCCGTGATCCCGACATCAGTCTGCTGAGCAAAACACGGCGTCAACCACACAACCAAGGTCACCAACACGAAAAGACTTGTCTTCGTCACATCATCTCCACACACATCGGTTGCCTCCAGCCTACCGGAAATATAGGCTGATGACATGACTCAATCAGCAGCACCGGCCATCCAAGGTCGTTTCTACGGCAACATCCTGATCGGCTACTCTTTTGCCATCTGTTTTTTGGCCTCTTCTTTTTTCCTGCATGCGCGCGGGGTGTTCTTCCCTCACTGGATGTCAGACTTTGACGTGAGCAAAACGGAACTATCCCTGGCGGTGAGTCTGACATTGTTTACGGGCAGCTGTTGCGCACCTTTGATGGGCTACATCATCGACCGCTTTCCACTGCGTCGAATCATCGTCTTCGCATGTTGTTGGCTAAGCATTGGTTACCTATTGATGCAGGGTGTCGACACCTACCTGCTGCTTTTATTGGTTCTTATACCCTTCCAGGGTATCGGCTGGACTGGCGTGGGCCCGCTAGTCCACACCAAGCTGATGGTTAATTGGTTTTCTCAACGACGAGGAATGGCACTGGGAATATCGTTGATGGGCATGTCGGTTGCCGGTGTTATTGTTCCTCCCATCAACGCATATCTGGCGGAGACTTACGGATGGCAGACCGCCTATCTGTGGTTTGTCGCAGCACTGATTTTTATTGCCATCCCTCTGACATTGCTTCTGGTTAAACAGAAACCCGCGGACATCGACCAGCACCCCGATGGCTTTGCGCCGGCAGATTCAGATCATCTGCCAACACAACAAGCTGCGAAACCCGATACTTTTATCAATACCTACAAAGAGTTTCTGACGTCAAAAGCATATTGGAGTGTGGTGTTAACCTTTGGACTGATGAACGGCGTGTATTCGGCCATGATCACCCACCTACCGACTTATCTGACCACCGAACTCACATACACAATTTACGATGGTGCGTATCTGCTCACGATTGCAGGTGGATTTGCCATTGCGGGTAAGGTGGTGTTTGGTTGGATGATGGACAATTTCCCTGCCAAGTTGACGGTCATGTCCGGGGTAATTTCTTATGTCTGCTCAACGTTGTGTCTGATCTACGTGACCTCTTACCCGGCATTGATGGTGGCCGCAGCGCTGTTTGGATTAGGCTTCGGCGGCATGGTACCAGTGCGATCCGTGCTGATATCACGCCTGTTTGGGGTAGATAAGTTTTCACGAGCGAACGGTTTGCTTTCGTTCTTCTTAGCGCCGGCCACCTTCTGGGTCTTACTTACCGGGTTTATTGCGGATACCTACGGCACTTATGTGACAGCCTTTCAGATTTGGACCGTAGCCTTCACGATCGCAGGCACTATCAGCCTGATCGTCAAGCTACCCAATTATTCCGATTCGCAACTCAACTAGTCGCGTTTGAAAGAAGTGCCTCAGCTTGGGCCAAACAGGATCCAGGCTACCACCCCGACAAAGGGGAGCAGGAGAATGATCGCTACCCACATGACCTTGTTGCCGCCCGTTGCCGTACTTCTTAGCGTGCGAACAATGCCAAACAGATTCGCCAGCACTACCATAATGCCCGCTACACTCGTCAATTCCATGGAAATGTAATCACTGTGTTTTTGCAGTAGTCCTAATATGCGGGCTGGGCTAAAAATTTCAAGTTTGAAATTAACCCATGACTTCTTCCAGCGCCGTTTGTACCACAGTCCACCACCGGCTCAGCTCGTCTTGAGTCATGCCTGCAAAATCCGGCACCTGGTCGATCAACCGCTGATGCATCACATCGGCCAGTCTTTCTAATGCAACACCAGAACGATGTTGATCTTCACCCCAGCTGATCAGAGCGTTCTCCAGCTTCTCGTTTGCTGCAAGCGCGTCAACAAGATCCACCGCATTCCTCATCCCCTTAAACACACCGCTGGTCGTATACGGAGGTAGCACGGCGCCCGCATCTCCGGCTAGGCAAATCCGACCTGAAAAGTATGCACCAGGTGTGGTTGCGACAATTCCCTGGCCAAACGTATTTTGGGTTTGGGACACCAAGTCGGCGAAATAGGCGGGTAGTTTTGTTTTCGCCTCATGTTTCAAAGTTGATTCCAGCTCAGGACGTATCGCTCCGGGCGAAAGGGAAAGAGACCTCTGATCGCCATTGCGATCTAATAGATATTCATCCAACTGCTGCTTCGACACAGGCAAGAACATTCCCCAATTCAGTTCGCGTTCACCAGGCTTAACCGACCCGTTTACATTGGGCAGCAGGTAAGCAAAGAAATGTCCCCCGGGATAGCCGACCCTTTGCAGCTTTTGCTCAAATACGTGTGCATCATTCAACCCAGCCTCTGAAACCACACCACGCCAGAGAAAGTAGCCCTGATATTGAGGTTGAGTATCTGGCGAAACGATCTTTCTACCAAGAGATCGATATCCGTCTGCAAAAACCGCTAGATCAAAGTTCTCTATACGACCATCGTCAAAACTGACAGTGACGCAATTTTGTTGGTTTTTTACATCCTCAACACCAACACCCGTATGATATTTATCATCCGGCACCAGACCGCGCAGGTGACTGTACAGATGCCCCCACCTGACGCCTTCCAAATAGGTCGGAATTTCGCCAGCGCTACCACCCCATTTAGCATTATTTTCACAAACAGTAGAGTGGACTAGAGAACGAATTGACACATGGGGGAAATCTGAGCTGATTAATTCTTGTTCCATCAGATCAATCGCTACGCCGCTGGGAAGTCCCAGTCCCGCACCACGCTCCTTCATAATCCCGGCGGATTTTTCGAACACGTAAGGCTCCATGCCGTGTTTAAGCGCTGCTATTGCGGTTGTGCACCCCGTAATGGAACCGCCGACAATACAGATGCGAAATTTGTTCATTGGGAAAGTCGAATGATTTGAGTGGTCTGTTGGTGAGTATTCGTCATTCGCATCATGCCACATCAAACCCTTGACGATCACCACAGCGCACCTCAGAGTTACCCCAGCACAACAAGAAAACTACCATATGAAAGAGCAGTGGGAAGACTACCCGGTCTCACCAGGCATTTTTGACGAACTTGTGACCTTAAAGGGCAGACCCAGGGCATCTGCACGCAAATTGATCGCCCGCCTGCGCAAATTTTCACAAGAAGAGATCAACGCGCGTGTCGCCGCTGCAGATCTTTCGATTCGGGAAATGGGCATCTCATTCACCGTCTATTCTCAAGCAGGTAATATCGATCGCGCCTGGCCCTTCGATATCATTCCCAGAGTCATCGGCGCGCAAGAGTGGGAGCGAGTCAGCGACGGACTCAATCAACGCATGCGTGCTCTGAACATGTTTATTCACGACGTGTATAACAAACAAGACATACTCGATGCGGGAATAGTGCCGCGCAAGTTGGTGCTTACGAGCGCAGGGTTCAAAGAGCAGTGCGTTGGAATGAAGCCACCGTTCAGTACCTGGGCTCATGTCTGCGGCACGGATCTGGTGCGTGACCAGGACGGATCATTTTACGTCCTCGAGGATAATCTGCGAATTCCATCGGGCGTATCTTACATGGTCGAAAATCGGCAAATCACCAAACGCGTATTGCCGGAAATCTTCCGGGACTACAGCATTTTGCCGGTGGATGACTATCCCTCAATGTTGTACCGGACGTTAGCTTCCATCGCACCTGGTCGCAGTCGTCGTCCTTGTGTGGTGGTGCTCACCCCAGGCATCTATAACTCAGCCTATTTCGAACACGCCTTTCTTGCTCAGGGTATGGGTGCAGAACTGGTCGAAGGTATTGACCTGTTCGTCAGCGATGACGATGAAGTCTTTATGCGCACCGTAGATGGCCCACGCAAGGTCGACGTGATCTATCGCCGGGTGGACGAAGACTTTATCGATCCGGAAGTTTTCCGCAAAGACTCGGTACTGGGAGTCCCCGGCCTCATGCGCGCCTGGCGAGCCGGGAACGTGGCCATAGCAAATGCACCGGGTAGCGGTGTCGCTGATAACAAAGCGATATACGCTTATGTGCCGGATATGATTCGATTTTATTTGAACGAAGAACCTCAGATTAACAACGTGACGACTTATCTTTGTTCGGACCCAGAACAACGGGATTATGTTTTAAATCACCTGCCCGACCTGGTTGTAAAACCCACAGATGAGTCCGGCGGATACGGAATTATGGTGGGACCTCAAGTCAGCAGCACAAAACATCGGGAGTACGCCCGGTTGATCAGAAAGCGACCCGAAAAATATATCGCACAGCCTACCCTATCGCTGTCCACAGCACCGACATTGTGTGAGGGTCAGCTGGCACCCAGACATCTGGATCTACGTCCATTCTTACTTCAAGGAAAAGACAACTGGGTTACACCAGGTGGATTGACACGGGTTGCGCTGAAGGAAGGCTCTCTTGTGGTGAACTCTTCCCAGGGTGGCGGCAGCAAAGATACCTGGATTGTGGAGTAGGTTATGTTGTCGCGAGTTGCTGAACGATTGTACTGGACCGCGAGATATCTGGAGCGGGCGGAGGATACAGCCCGATTGGTCAGTGCGTACAGTCACCTGATCTTTGATATCCCGATCGGTGTGGCGCCAGAATGGGAAGTCTTGATCGAGATCATCGACGCGGAGCCCGCGTTTGCGCAGCGTTACAAAAATCGTACCGAGCGGAACGTGGTGAAGTTTCTAATCGCCGATGGCAACAGCCCGAACTCCATCACCCACGCCGTAAGATGCGTCAGAGAGAATGTTAGGACCACTCGGGATACGCTGCCCGGTAAGACCTGGGAATTGGTCAACGAACTTCATCTGATGGTGGAGGCCGAGGCCCAATCAGCCGTGGCGCGGCAACGACGCTTCGAGTTTCTTGAAGACGTCATTGCCCGCATTCAACAAATTAGTGGCCTGATAGAAAGTACAGTGTTGCGCGATCAGGGCCTTTGGTTCATGCAACTGGGCCAGCTCATCGAGCGCGCGGATATGACCAGCCGAGTTCTGGACGTTGGTGATGCAATCATCATCGAACGCAAGAGCCACGAGCTGACTCAGGTGCCGACCCTCTGGGCAAACTTGCTTTATTCACTTTCAGCAACCAGCGCATATCGTCGTAAGATGGGTCCTGAGCTGGAAGCCAATTCCGTGTTCAATTTCTTGTTAGGTGATCATCAATTCCCCCGCTCTTTGTTGTTTTGTATTAATCAAGGCGTAGGTTTGATCTCATTGCTGGGTGGCTCGCCAGCAACCATGCGTCAGTTTCGCTCGGTGGTCCGAAAGTTACGAAATTTTCATGCGGAAGAAATCAACCTGTCTGAATTGCACCAACTGATCGACTCATTGCAGAAAGACATCGCTTCTTTGGATCGCGCGGTTTACAACAACTGGTTTGCACTAACCCTGAAATAGCCAACACTAGCCATGCGAAAATTCAACTGCCAATGTGGTCAGTCTCTGTTCTTCGATTCAGGTCAGTGCGTGCACTGCGGTGCGGCCGTAAGATTCGACCCTGCAAAACTGGATATGGTCCAGGTCACCACCAGCGCAGATCAGCTGATGGCCTCCAACGGAGAAGTTTTCTACGCCTGTCAGAACCAGATCGAACACAACAACTGCAACTGGCTGCGACCAGGTGCGGCCGGTCCCGGCTTATGCTTTGCATGCTGTTTCAACCGCACCATTCCAAACCTGAGTGTCGCACACAATAAGGATCGCTGGGATAAGCTCGAATCGGGTAAGCGACGGCTGTTATACACACTGCTTGCATTAAATCTGCAGATCAGACCAGGCACAGATGACCCGAATGGCCTCGTCTTCGATTTCGTGGAAGATGGACGCACCAACCCAGATTTTGCAGACCAGCTGCACAACACCGGCTACGCTCAAGGGGTGATCACGATAAACGTGGTTGAGGCTGATGATGTGGCCAGGGAAGAAGAGCGTCTGGCAGCCAACGAACAGTATCGCACCGTACTCGGACACCTGCGCCACGAATCGGGTCACTACTACTTCGAAAAATTATCGCCAGTCCACGTCGCTCAATTCTCCAATTTGTTCGGCGACGCCTCGCTCCCCTATCGCGAAGCCCTGGACCAATACTACGCCGATGGCCCAACCGACCACTGGCGCGATCATCACATCAGCGCATACGCCAGCGCACACCCGCTTGAAGATTGGGCAGAAACTTGGGGACACTATCTACACATTAGCGACGTATTGGAAACTGCGGTCTCCTACGCGGTGATCGATCAGAGCATTTTGAATGCCGATATCGGCTTGCGAATAGAAGCCTGGCGCTCGCTCAGCACGGTCCTTAACGAGTTGAATCGCAGCGTGGGTCACGGTGATGTCTATCCGTTTATCTTAAACGACGCCGTTGCTGCAAAACTCGCTTTTGTGGATCAGGTCCTGTCCGACTTCAGAGCAGATAGTCCAGGCTCGGCAAGTCGTTAAACGCCTCGACGATTTTCTCGTTCCAAGCCTCGCGCAGATCGATCAGATAGTCACTATCCTGCTCGAATTGGTGATAAGAGCCCTCACCCGATAAATCTCCGCGAGGGAGAAACAGCAGCTCGATAGGGGGGCCAACCGTTGCATTGGAGCGCATTGTGGAGTCCATGGAGACCAGCGCACATCGCATCGCCACCTCATAGGGTGTCGCCGGTTCGATGATACGATCCAGAATGGGCTTGCCGTATTTGGTTTCCCCAATTTGTAGATACGGATGCTGCGAAGAGGCACGGATATGGTTACCTTCGGCATAGATCAGGTACAGCCCAGGCTCTTCCCCTGCCAGCTGACCGCCGAGAATAAATGTCGCTTCCGCATTAAATCCAGCTTCTTCACCCGCGGGAGCATATTTGTTCTGTACCTCCAGGCTAAGGCGACCTACGTAGTCCGCGATATCAGTCAGGTATTCGCTGGCGTGAATATGCTCTTCGGCTTGTTCTTTGACGTCGCGCTTAATGGTATCGATAACCGCCTGGCTGGTTGCCAGGTTGCCCGCACTTAACAGCACAATGTGTCGCTCTCCGGGAACCGAAAAGCGGTGCATCTTGCTGAAAGTACTGACCAGATCCGGTCCTGCATTTGTGCGCGAATCGGAACAAAACACCAGCCCATCTTCAAGTTTTGTTGCCAGACAATAGGTCATGAATCGAGTATACCCAATCTGGTAACTCGAAAGTCACGTACAACACTTCTCATTACAACTTCTTACAGGTCCCCGATATTACGTGGCACGTCCCGAAATGGGCCGGTATCGAATCGGGGTTCTTTGGGCAGTCCCAGCACCCGCTCTGAAATGATATTTTTCTGGATTTCATCAGTGCCGCCGGCAATCGAAATGGCTGGGACAGAGACAAGGATTTCTGCCACAACCCCGTCCAGCTCTGATTCTGGTCCGCTTAACATCGCATTGGTACCAGAAATCAGTGTGTGCACATGGGAGGCCTGTCTGGCAATCACGCTGGCGGCCAGCTTTCCGACCGACCCTTCGGGAATGACATTCGTTTTGCCCGAACGCCGCTTCTGCGCTGCGCTTGCTGCGGCCAGGTCAGCACCTTTCTTCATACACAGCAACTTCGCCAGTTCTTGGCGCAGATGCGGATCATCCAGAGCCCCGCTGGCCAGAGCTCGAGGCAATGCTAGATCCACGCGACCCGCACGCTGCGGGTACCACGTATAGGGCTCCAGAGCGACGGCCAACTCCTCTCGATACTCAGCGTAAATCGGGCCATCAAGATCTTTGACCGGACCACCGCTACGATCACCGGCAAAGCCCTGACGTTCCATACTCAACGTGGTCGCCGCAATTGACCAGCCCTCGCCTTCAGCCCCCAAGCGGTCTTCAGCAGGCACATGCGCATCAGACATAAACACTTCATTAAAAGATGCGTGCCCATTCATCTGGCGTAAAGGTCTCACCTCTACACCCTCTTGTCGCATATCGATCAGGAAATAGCTGATACCCTGATGTTTCGGTACGTCCCAGTCTGTGCGCGCCACCAGAATGCCAAAGTCTGCATGGTGCGCGCTGGTGTTCCATACCTTCTGGCCATTGATCACATAGACGTCACCCTGACGATCCGCCTTGGTCGCTAATCCTGCCAAATCCGACCCACTTCCCGGTTCGCTGAAGAGCTGGCACCAGGCATGCTCCCCGGTCAAAATCGGCCGCAAATACTTATCTTTCTGCGCTTTGTTGCCATGTACCAAGATCGTATGAGAGGCCAGTCGCCCAGGTCCGCCCTGAGCGACACCAACAGCACCTTTTTCGGCAAAAGCATCTGCGACCGCACCGGCTTGAGCACCGGAAAAGTTTCGACCATAATATTCTTCCGGCCATGTGGGTGCCGCCCAACCTCCTTCAACCAGGATTTCACGCCATTCCACCAGGCTTCGATCTTCACGCCAGTGTTTATCCAACCAGGCAGCAACCTCAGATTTTATTTGAGTGGGTGAGATATCTGGATGCTCAGACATGTTCTGACTCCTGAATTTTGTTCATCATCATGTCCCGATGGGTATTGGCGGTCCCGAGAAAAACCTCCGAGGCCTTTGCCCGCTTAAACCACAAATGAGTGTCTTCTTCCCATGTGAAACCTATACCCCCGCGAAGCTGAATCGCCTGTTTGGCCATGCTCAGGTAGGCTTCGCTGGCCATGGCTTTGGCCATGTTCGGGCTGTAGTGGTCACCTTCACCGGTCGCCAGATATTGAGCGGATGCATGAGTTACCGCCTTGGCGAGTTCAATATCCAACAGCAGATCAGCGCAACGATGTTTCAGAGCTTGAAACGAACCGATGGCACGGCCAAATTGCACCCGCATCTTCATATACTCGATCGTGGTTTCGAACAGGCGTTCGGCACCACCAATCATTTCGTGCGCCAAGGCAACCGACATGTGGTCCCAAAGCGCGGGTATCTTTACACTCGCGTGCTCGCCGATACGCGTGGCTGAGACATCGCTAAACACAACCGAGCAAATTTTTCGTGTTGCATCGACCGAAGTCAGCGGCGTGATCTGAACGTCTTTCGGTGCCACCTGGTAGAGATTCAGATCATTGCCTGCCCTGGCCAGAACGATCAGCGTGTCCGCCACGTGCGCATCTACGACAATGCTCGCTTCACCATTTATGACATCGCCACTGGCAACCAAGTGAGTACCCACATGATCCGGCGCATCCAACGCATCAAGCACCAGGGTGGCGATAGTGGTACCCCTGGCGATCTCAGGTAACAATGCCTGTTTGCTCGGTTCATCACCCATCAACAACAGGGCATAGCCGGCCATGACCGCAGACGAAAAGTATGGGCCGCAATAAAGGTGTCGGCCCATCTGCTGGCAAATGATGCCAAGCTCTACCGGGCCAAAGTCAAAGCCGCCATAACCTTCGGGAAAATGCGTACCCGTGAGGCCTACTTCACCACACAGCTGCCCCCAGACATCTGGGTCGTAACCCTTTTCTGTTTCCATCTGTCTGCGCACTGCAGTTGGCGGTGATTTATCCCCCAGAAATCTGGCAACCACTTCCTGAAACTGCAGTTGGTCATCGGTGAAGCCAACCTGCATCATCGTATCCTTATCGTTGTTCTCAGTGTCCCCGAGGCCGAGTATACGATGTGTCTGATCACTCTTGAATCCACGAGGTGCATTTCTTAACCTGAGGACGTCTTAATTTCAGAGGGGAAGAAATGTGAGCGAATTTGCAGATAAGGTGGTCGTTGTGACCGGCGCCGGAGGTGGTCTGGGTAAAAGTCATGCGCTGGAGTTCGCCAGTCGCGGCGCCAAGGTTGTGGTTAACGACCTGGGTGGGAGCGGCGATGGGGTCGGTGCCAGTGATATGGCTGACGTGGTGGTTGATGAAATTCGAGCAGCGGGTGGCGTTGCCATCGCCAATAAAGCCAGCGTCTCCTCAAAGGAAGGGGCGCAGTCTATTATCGATGACGCGGTGGCGGAATTCGGCACCGTGGATATTCTCATCAACAATGCCGGAATTCTGAGGGATAAAAGCTTTAAGAAAATGACCCTGGAAGATTGGGACATCGTGATGGATGTGCACTTGAACGGCACCGCCTACGTCACCCACGCCGCCTGGCCAATCATGTACGAAAAGAATTATGGGCGGATTGTGATGACCAGTTCGACCTCAGGTATCTATGGAAACTTTGGCCAGGCCAACTACGGCGCAGCAAAAATGGGTATGCTGGGTCTTATCAACGTGCTGGCAATCGAAGGGGCCAGCAAGAACATACGCGTAAATGGCCTGGCACCAAGTGCAGCCACTCGCCTGATCGCCACCATTCCCGGGCGAGAAGCTCTGGATCATGAAAATCCCGATCCGGATGTACACCCACGATTGGTCACCCCCGCCGTACTATTGATGGCCAGCGAAGATGCGCCAACAGGCAAGGTGATTCAAGCAGGTGGCGGACGATTTTCAGTCTGCGCCATCTTCAACAATGACGCTTTGCAATTTGACAGCGACGTCACCTTCGAAGATCTGCTCAATCGCAAAGAAGAACTCCTGGACATGGGGAGTGCCCGGGAGGGCTGGAATCGACTGAGGGGATAGCGTTCTTGAGACCTTTAACGGGCGGTTAAACGCATGAGATAGGTCTCATCAACATTCTCATTGCGAGGCCGCCGCCCGTATTTTGCTTCCCAGCTTTGCGCAAAGCGTTCAAACTCTGCCGCATCGGTGACTCGCTCTGCCACAAGATCATAGATGGCATCTTCAATCTTCATTCGAATGTTCGGATTTTTATCGATGTGCTCGATCCAGGCCGCCCGGGAAGCACCCGCAAACACATACAGGTGTGTTGGCTCACCGATGACCCATAGATTTACCGAGTAGGGCTCGTCTACATTCGTCTCAAGCTGGATAATTTCTTTGGCAGCAACTTCAGTCCAATCTGCAGGCGCTTGTGTTGGTACACCTTCAAGCTGACCACTGGAGAACGGTAACCAACCGCTGGAACAACCGCTGGTTAACAAGGAACCCATAACCAACATGCTAAATAAAGATCGCTTGCAATAATTCATACCCACCACCTGAATTGAGGCTAAAAACCAATTTTGCTTTAATCCAGTGTCACCAGGCAAGGCAGCATGAACATGAAAATCTCCACCAGTGCACATTACACCCAGGGCTATGTGGGTATGGAAAAAGAAGTTTTGGAGCTGGAGAAAGCGGGGGTTGATACGCTGTGGTTTGCCGAGTCTTACTCATTCGACAGTGTCAGTGCTATGGGCTATTTCGCCGCCCTGACAGAGAACGTCACGATTGCATCGGGAATACTTAACGTTTATAGCCGTACGCCAACAGCGTTGGCCATGACAGCTGCCGGCATTGATGCGCTTTCTCAAGGTCGATTCATGTTAGGACTCGGTGCATCCGGACCTCAGGTTGTCGAAGGCTTTCATGGCGTACCCTATGACGCACCATTGGCGCGTATGCGCGACACGGTCGACATTTGCCGAAAGGTCTGGGCCCGCGAAGAAAAGCTCACCCACAACGGCAAAACACAACAGATTCCCTTAGCCGATGGTGAAGGGAGCGGCCTGGGAAAACCTCTAAAGATAATCAACCATCCTTATCGGGAGGATATTCCAATCGCTCTGGCAACGCTGGGCAACAAAAGCGTTGAGATGACGGCAGAAATAGCGGACGCCTGGTTGCCCGCTTTCTTTATGGCCGAGGGCGCCGTTGGTGTCTGGGGTGATGCATTACGTGCCGGTCGTGCGCGGCGCGATCCTGGCAAACCACCTTTGAAGATCTACGCTGGCGGTTCGGTGGCGGTTGGTGATGGCCTGGAGGGACATCGCGATATGGCGCGGTCCCGCATTGCCCTGTACGTGGGTGGCATGGGAGCCAAAGAGAAAAACTTTTACAACCAGATATTCCGTAAATACGGCTACGAAGAAGAAGCTGAAGCCATCCAGACACTTTACCTCTCGGGTCAGAAATCCAAGGCGGAAGCCGCCATCCCTCAATCATATCTGGACAATACTTCTCTTGTCGGTCCCGAGGGGTTTATCAAGGATCGGCTGCAGATCTACAGAGAGGCGGGCGTAACCAATCTGCACGTAAGCTTTTTAGGCACCACAACCGCGGAGCGGGTTGCCCACTGCGACGCGTTGCGCAATATCATTGAGAAAATTTGACATGAAAATCTCCGTCGTTTTTCCAAGCGTAATGTATCGGGAAGGTCCGGAAGGTGTTACTCGTTTGATCAAAGGTATCGAAGAGATCGGCTTTGATGAGCTGGATATGTTCGATCACGTCGTGATGGGTTACCCCACTGAACATCGACGCAAACCCTTCTATTCACCACAAATGCCGATCATGGAAGCGTTCATGATGTTGGCCTACGCCGCGGGGATTACTTCAAAAATCGGTTTAGGCACGGGTGTCCTGGTGTTGCCTCAACGCAACCCAACATTGGTCGCCAAACAGGTCAGCACCCTGGATACCCTGTCTAATGGGCGCGTGCGATTGGGTGTCGGGATTGGGTGGCAACGCTCGGAGTACGAAGCGCTCGGGGAGGACTACAACACCCGAGGACGACGAATGAACGAAGCCATTGAGGTCATGCGGGCCTACTGGGGCAATGACCATGTCAATTTTGACGGCGAGTACTATCAGCTGGATGAAATCGCCATGGAGCCTAAACCACCCCAAGGACAAGATATACCGATCTGGATCGGCGGCACCAAAGACGGTTCATTAAAACGCGTTGCGACACATGGCGATGGGTGGATGGCCATGAACGCGCCGGGAGACGACCCGCTGCAGGATCGTATTGCTCGTGTTTATCAATATGCGCAAGAGATCGGTCGCGATCCCGAGAGCATCGGTATGCAGATGTCGCTATCACCTGATGCCCTCAACAAGGAGGAACGCAAACGCTTTTACGCAGATCCCGATCTACTCAAACGCAGGACTGTCGAGATCGCGGAGCTGGGTTTTGGTCACACGTCTATTGACTGCGTGCCGATATTCCAACAAGGCTACCGCACCAGTGAGGCGATGCTGGATCATCTAGCTGCCATCTACCAGGCCCTCGAAAGTGAACTGGATCGTTAGCGGGCGTTGGTAGAGAGAAACAGCAGCATTAACCCCTCGATCAAATCCGCAAAGGGTTGCACCGCCAGCAGACCGACAATCCAGACCAAGCTCAGTCCGGCACAAAGGTATAGGTAATTTTTTGTACTCATCGCTGTGCCTCCTTAAGCTCTTGGCGCCAATTCAAAAATCCACGTCTCTTCATCGGTCATGCTGCGTAAGGCTTCATTTATCGCCTCCGGTGTCGCGCCACCTACATATTTTGCCGTCAACTTTTCAGCCACGTCTCTTAACACAGACGCATCACGAACTCTGACCAATTGCCGCTCGTACCTGACGCCTGCAATGCGTGCCACAGCTAAACCATCACCTTCGTCGGCCTGAAAAGCCCAATCTTTCCAGATACGCCCCAGAAAAGATTTCATATAGCCGCTGGGAACATAGATTTTGCCATCGCTGTGCATCACAAAAATTCGGCGCGATGCCAATGGGTCTTCAAGCTGCAGTTCGATGGTGAATTCGTCTTCAGTGAACGCCCAATCCGGATCGGGTCCGGTATGCAGTTCGCCCGAAACCAGCGCGCCGCCGGGAAACAAGATAGAGGGACCATCGTCTCCACTGTGTTTAATCCTTAAGGTCACAATCGTGACCAACAGGAGTAACACCAAGACTCCTATTATTTGCAAGGCGATGCGCAACATATTCTTCGCTCCCCAGGGTATTTGGCCCGATAGTACAACAGGCGAGGTCAATATGCCTGCCCGCTTCGAATCGAAACGGCGCGACAAGTTCTAAAACTCTTTGCACC
Source organism: Pseudomonadota bacterium (assembly GCA_039028095.1). Taxonomy (GTDB): domain Bacteria; phylum Pseudomonadota; class Gammaproteobacteria; order Pseudomonadales; family Azotimanducaceae; genus UBA4421. The sequence continues at coordinate 5,398 of JBCCIU010000003.1, read as the reverse complement.
GGTTATACTACCGAGTTCACTCAGCATGCTGATCGAAGCATTACAGCACAGCAACAAACAACCGCAAAAATGGGGCATTCAAGGGCCACTCAAAGAAAGAGGGAACAAGTATGAGTTTTGAAGACAAAGTCGCCATCATCACCGGAGCAGGCGGTGGGCTGGGTAAGGAACATGCGTTGCTGCTAGCAGAGCAAGGCGCAAAGTTGGTCATCAACGATCTAGGTGGGGCCATGGATGGATCAGGGGAGGGAGATGCTGCCGACCTGGTGGTCGAAGAAATACGTGCCGCCGGTGGCACCGCTGTTGCAAACAAAGATTCTGTTTCTGACCGCGAAGGTGCAAAGCGTATTGTAGAAACTGCCGTTAACGAGTTTGGCACCGTAGATATTCTGATCAATAACGCCGGGATCCTGCGCGATAAGAGCTTCAAAAATATGACCCTGGACGAATGGGATATCGTCATCAACGTCCACCTGAACGGCACCGCATACGTGACCTGGCACGCCTGGCCAATCATGTATGCCAAAAACTATGGCCGAATTCTGTTCACCTCTTCTATCTCCGGAATCCTGGGTAGTTTTGGTCAGGCCAACTATGGCGCTGCCAAAATGGGAATGGTTGGCCTGATGAACAATCTGTCTAGAGAAGGCGCTTCCCACAACGTTCGCGTCAACTGTCTATCGCCAGGGGCTGAAACACGCATGACAGCCAGCGTACCCGGACGAGAGATGAATCCAGACGACCCAGACCCAGGCTATCATCCAAAGCTGGTCAGCCCCGCAGCACTCTACCTGGTTTCAGAAGATGCGCCGAACGGTCGTATCATCCAGGCCGCCAGCGGCAAGTACGCATCAGACATGGTTTACTCAAACGCCGGACGCGAATTGGGCCTGGAGGCCACCTGGGAAGATGTCGAATCCAATTCAGGAGACATTCTGGGTATCGATTCCATGGCGCCTAAAGCCGGTATGTGGCGCGAAGACATTCACTAATGAAATTCGAGAGCGGGAAACAACGTGGCAACAAAGTATGGGCTGGCCAAGGCTGCAATAGAGGCACTGCAGCGAGAGGCTGACGTAGAACAACTAGACCCCGCCGACGTCCAGGAGGCGCTAATGGTGACCTTGATTCAGGCAATGAAAGACAGTCGAGGCAGCGGATGGCTCAAGCAATTTCTACAATACGAAGTTGATATGTTAGGCAGCGGTGGCGTCCATGACGTCCCGCGAGGCGGTGGTCACTCTTGAGCCTTCGTCCAAGCTCCTCAGGTAGATTCCTCAGAGACCAAGATCACCAGCCATGACGCCCAAAGCATCGCGACGTAGCGATCTTTTCGACGTGTGATAGGCCTCACTGGGTAACTTGGCAAGCTCCGCGGCCTGACCCAGCGCTGCTCCGATGGCCTGCCCCTCGGGTACCAGTTGATCAATAAATCCAGCATTCAGCGCAGCCGTCGGGTCGTAGATCTTCGAATGCAATAAGGCTGGAATGACTTCACTGGGATTCAATCGAGCCTTAAGCGGTTGCAACGGCCAGTCACCAAAACCCACGTTTAAGGCCACTTCGGTCATGCCATACTTGTAGCGCCCTTGCTCGCCAATGCGAATGTCACAACAGGATAGCCATACAGCGCCAATGGTAAACGCGTGACCGGCAGATACGCCGATCAAGGGTTTGGCACTGTCAAACAAGCGGTAGGCCAATCGGCCACCCCGACGACCAAGTTCTGCGGCAGCTTTGGCATCACCCCCTGTCATAACGGAAATATCATAGCCAGCACAGAAACTGCCGGCCCGACCAGCCAAGATTACGGCGTTGGCCTCGGCCTCAGCCCGATCCCAGGCTGCCTCCAACTGGTCCAGGACGCCATGATTAATCACATTCTTGTTACCGTCATCTAAAGTGATCACGGCAACATCTTCCCGGAACTCCAGCTCAACACTCATCTCACGACACCCTTCTTAACGCGTGCTTCAAGCAACACCCAGACCACGTTCCAGCGCCTCCATGTGGGCGGTGATATAACGTCGTCCCAAGTGAGTGCCCGGCAACATCTGAAAGCCATGACAAGCCCCCGAAAACACTTCCAGGTCAACTGAAACTCCTGCACGCATCAGACTCCTGGCATAGTCGATATTCTCGTCACGAAACAAATCCAGGTCTGCGGTGAACATCCAGGTTCCGGGCAGGCCGGCATAATCTTCCACCCTGGCAGGGACTTGAGGCGCCTGGGCTGGTGCCTTTCCGAGATAGCTCTTCCAGCCATATTGGTTGCGCTGGCGTGTCCAGACAAACTCACCCACCAACGGATCACCTGGGTGTTCAGCATCGCCAGTTAAATTATCTAACATGGGATAGGTCAGGTGTTGATGACAGACGCTGTATTCGCCTTTATCCCTCGCCATAATGGCCAACGCAGCCGCCAAGCCACCGCCCGCGCTTTCACCACCAACACCGATACGGTTGGTATCCACCCCCAGATCAGACGCTTGGCTATGCATGTGGGCCAGACCTGAATAGCAATCGTCCAACGGTGCGGGTATCGGGTGTTCAGGGGCTAATCGATAGTCCACGGACAGGACAACCACACCCAGTTTGGAGCAAACCGCCAAATTGCCGATATCTGAGCCTTCCGGAGATCCCATGATGTAGCCACCACCGTGGATGTGTACGTAGCCTGGTCGGTTTGACTCCGGGTTATCTGGCGTATAGAGCAGACACCTCACTTCTTGAGTATCTGTTGCGCCGGGATAGGCCGGGATCGTCACTTCGCGTCGCGTGACGCCGACCGCTTCTGCATCCGCCAGGCCGCCGCGCATGGCGGATTGTTCGCGAATCCTGGGTAGCAGCTCGTCTGTTATGTCCACTGACGGTACCGCATCGATAATTGGATGCAGTTCCTTAGCCAGCAAATGTTTTGTACTCATACATCCCCCTTATTACTCGACTATTACACCATCTAATCTGACCTTAAAAAAGAGAGGGTCCCGCGAAAGCGGGACCACAGAAAAAAATCCGCGAAAGCGGGACCACAAGAAAAAAGGCCCGCGAATGCGGGCCCGAACAAGTTCAAACTAGCAGCGCAGTAGCGCGCTACGCACGAAGGTCAAATCGATCCAGTTCCATGACCCGCACCCAGGCGGCAATAAAGTCCTCAACGAACTTATGCTCAGCATCCGCGCTTGCGTAGACCTCAGCCAGGGCTCGAAGCTGCGAGTTAGAGCCGAAAATCAAGTCTACACGGGTACCCGTACCTATCACTTGACCGGTTTGACGATCCCGTCCTTGGAATACATCCGCACCGTTTGAATCATCTTCAACTTTGTGCCACTCGTTACTCAGATCCAATAGATTCACAAAAAAATCGTTTGAAAGAACGCCCTTACGGTTGGTCAGCACACCGTGCGGTGAATCGGCATGATTTGCGCCTAACACTCTTAGCCCACCGATTAAGACCGTCATTTCTGGTGCCGACAGCGTCAGCAGTTGCGCCCGATCAACCATCATCTCCTCGGCGGAAACTGAGAATTTCTGTTGCTGATAGTTGCGAAAACCGTCTGCAATGGGTTCGAGCACTGCAAAAGACTCAACATCGGTTTGCTCAAGGCTGGCATCCATGCGCCCGGGTGTAAAAGGCACACTTACCACATTGCCACCAGCGGCCGCTGCCATCTCGATTCCAACACCGCCGCCTAACACAATCAGGTCGGCGATAGATACCGTTTTCCCGTCCACATTGCTGTCATTGAATTGATCACGAATACCTTCTAAGGCATCGAGGACGCGGGCCAATTGTGCCGGTTGATTCACCGCCCACTCTCTTTGAGGCGCCAGTCGAATCCGCGCGCCATTGGCGCCCCCACGCATATCAGAGCCTCTGAAGGTAGAGGCTGATGCCCAGGCGGTGGATACCAGCTCTGTCACACTCAGCCCCGAGTTTTCGATGGTCTTTTTTAAACGCACGATGTCTTTATCGTCGATAATTTGACCTTCACTTGCAGGGATCGGATCCTGCCAGAGCAAATCTTCGGTTGGCACTTCCGGTCCCAGGTAGCGCGCCCTTGGCCCCATGTCTCGATGGGTCAACTTAAACCAAGCCCGGGCAAATGCATCTGCAAACTCGTCAGGATTTTCATAGAAGCGTCGTGAGATTTTCTCGTACGCGGGGTCCATCCTTAAAGCAAGGTCCGCTGTGGTCATCATGGGTGCATGCCGCTTGTCCACATCGTGAGCATCCGGTACTTCTTGGGCGCCAGCATCGTCCGACGGCCGCCATTGGGCCGCCCCGGCCGGGCTTTCGCTCAGTTCCCATTCGTACTTGAACAGTGTTTCAAAATAACTGTTGTCCCACTGAATCGGCGTGGGCGTCCAAGCACCTTCAATGCCGCTGGTAATGGTATCGCCGCCCCGACCCGAACCATGGGAAGAAACCCACCCCATACCCTGAGCTTCGATAGGCGCACCTTCGGGCTCCGGCCCTACCAACGCCGCATCTCCGGCACCGTGGGCTTTGCCGAAAGTATGCCCGCCGGCCACCAGGGCAACGGTTTCTTCATCGTTCATGGCCATGCGCGCGAAGGTTTCGCGAATGTCGTGCGCAGATGCAACCGGATCGGGATTGCCATTAGGTCCTTCCGGATTTACATAGATCAGGCCCATTTGTACCGCGGCCAAAGGGTTGTCCAACTCACGCTCGCCGCTGTAGCGGCTATCACCCAACCAGGTTTCTTCAGCGCCCCAATAAATATCCTGCTCGGGTTCCCACACATCCGCTCTGCCACCCGCAAAGCCAAAAGTCTCAAAACCCATAGACTCAAGCGCACAGTTACCGGCCAGGATCATCAAGTCCGCCCAGGACAACGCGTTACCGTACTTTTGTTTGACAGGCCACAACAGCATGCGGGCCTTATCCAGATTACCGTTATCAGGCCAGCTATTCAGCGGTGCAAAGCGCTGTGTACCGGTGCCCGCACCGCCTCGACCGTCTCCGGTTCGGTAAGTCCCTGCACTGTGCCAAGCCATGCGAATAAACAAAGGCCCATAGTGTCCATAGTCCGCAGGCCACCAATCTTGAGAGTCCGTCATCAGTTGATAGATATCCTGCTTCACCGCAGCAAGATCCAAACTATTAAAGGCTTCGGCATAATCAAACCCATCTGGCAATGGATTAGATGCCTGTCCGTGCTGGTGCAGCATTCTCAGGTCAAGTTGATTGGGCCACCAATCCTGATTAGATGTCCCTCTACCGGATGCTTGATTGGATCCGGTGCCAGTTCCGTGCCCAAAGGGGCATTTCGCTTCGCTCATCATAATCTCCGACGAGTTGATTAAACACGACGCCATCGATGGATAGCCGCTCGTTGGACAGCGGTCCGCGGGCCATGTAGCGGCACAGGCG
>JBCCIU010000002.1:0-370029 GCA_039028095.1 Pseudomonadota bacterium | reverse complement strand
CCGCGGTGCGTGATCGTGTTTCCCGCTCCAAATTCTATTAAGTGCGACTGCTTGCGAACTGAAGGCAACAGCTCGAGACCCTGCGGGTCACTCCTCCGAATTTCGTTGAGCCACGCGGTTTGCATACCGCGTGGGGGTGTACCGATCCCGCGGTGCGTGATCGTGTTTCCCGCTCCAAATTCTAATCTGTGCTTTCGCCTGCGAGCTGACGCCAACTGCTCGCGCCCCTGCGGGTCGCTCCTTCGAGGTTAATTGAGCCGCTTGCGGGTGGAACTTGGTGTCCCGCGCCCCTTCATAACTGGTACCAGCAACGCCAATAGAGTGAGCAAGCACAGCACCAGTGTGATGGGGCGTTCCCACAGAAAAGACCAGCTGCCGTCGTGAATCAGCAACGCGCGAGCTAGGTTTTCTTCGATCATCCCTCCCAGAATAAAGCCGAGAATTAATGGCGCCATCGGGAAGGTCAAGATGCGTAGGATCACGGCGCTTGCCGCGAAGAGCACCATCAGCCTCAGATCAAACGCGTTAAAACTGACCATATAGACGCCGATCAGTGAAAAAAACAAAACCAGCGGCATCAATATATGTTGAGGTAAGAGTAACAGCCGTGCGATGTAGGGGATCAGTGGTAAGTTCAACATCAAGAGTACGATGTTACCCAGCCACATTGATACGATCACTGACCAAAATATCTCGGGTTCTGCCACGTATAACATGGGACCCGGCTGAACTCCGTAGGCGATCAATGCACCCAGCATGATCGCGGTTGTACCCGAACCGGGAATACCCAGGCTCAGCATGGGTACAAAAGAGCCGGTGGCCGCGGCGTTGTTTGCAGCTTCCGGGGCTGCAAGTCCTCTGATCGAGCCGGTACCAAATTCCGCCCGCGTTTTAGCAACTCGTTGTTCTCCGCCGTAGGCTAACAAACTCGCGATGGTTGCGCCGGTCCCTGGCAACAGCCCGACAAAAAATCCCAAAAACGAGGACCGGGTTACGGGCAGTGCAACGTCTTTTAGCTCCGCTTGGCTGATTCGCATCTCCGAGATGCGATCGGTGTTCGGATTTGCGGGGCTTTTTTTCATGATATTCAAGAGGGCCTCAGACAGCGCAAAGGTGGCCATGACAACTAAAAGAAATGAGATGCCATCCAACAAATCGGTATGACCAAAGGTGAATCGAGGAACGCCTTGAGTTTGGTCGGTCCCGACTGTCGAGAGCATCAATCCGACGAGTGCCATCAATAGTGCTTTTATGAAAGACGATTGTGTTGTGAAGGCTGCGATGCAAACCAAGGCAAAGATCATCAGGGCAAAGTAGTCGCTGGATTGAAAAGACAGGGAGAGCTCAGCAAGCGTAGGTCCTGATATCAGAAGCAGCGCGGCGGCGATGATACCGCCGGTGAAAGATGCTAATGCCGCCACGGTTAAGGCTTTTCCAGCCAGACCTTTCTTGGCCATGGGATAACCATCAAATGAGGTTGCCACGGTCGATGCAACCCCTGGCGCGTTAATAAGAATGGCGGAGGTTGAACCGCCAAATATTGCACCATAATAAACTGCTGCCATCATGATGATTCCTGAGCTGGGTTCTAAACTGGCTGCGATTGGAATCATCAACGCAATGGCAGTCATTGGCCCCAGCCCGGGCAGCAGACCAATAAAAGTCCCTGCAATACAACCGGTCAGCAAGTAGAGAATATTCTGCCAGCTGAAGGCTGTATTGAGACCTAATTGAATGCCTTCCAACATTTAACCGCCCACCGTGTTTAGCTGGAACAATGGCAAATAGATGTTTAGACCGTAGGTCACGGCGAACCAGAAGATGGATGTCGTCACCAGACCAACACAGGCGGCGAGTCCTGGACGGTCGCGTTTCAGTAACCAGATCCCCGCACCGATAAAAACGCTGGTGGGCAGCCCAAACCCCAACAGGGGCAGGCTGTAGGCATACCCCAGCATTAAGAGGATAAATATGCCAAGCCGCCGCCAGTTGTATTGCGCAAATGAGGTGACCTCATCAGAAGGGTTTGGTTTGAGAATCAGCCAGACGCAACAGATGCCGGCCATGATGGCGATAAGTGTGGGTAAGGAGGCTGCGGACAAAATGATACCGGGGTTGGAGGAAGCAGGAATTTGATAAATGCCTGATATGTACACAAGGATCAACGGCAGAATCAGCAATCCGCCTAGCCTGTCAGCCGGTAGCTTAATCATTTTTCTCCAGTATCAAGCCCAGCTGCGTCAGCAGGGACGATAGTTCCGTGGCTTGCTCACTAAGCAAACGCTCGAAATCCGGGCCTGCGCGAAAGAGTGAAACCCAGCCGAAACGCGAGCGGGTTTGGTCCCATTCTTCAGTCATGGTCATTTGTTCGAGCATCTTGGATAGCGTCTGTATTCGGGCGTCGGATATCGTCGGTGCGGCAAAAAAACCACGCCAGTTTACAAACTCGATCCCTGGCGCACCTGCCGCATCGCAGGTTGGCAGGTGTGGTGCGCTGGGGATGGCCTCCGGTGCGGCTATACACAGTACCCTGACCCAGCCTTGTTGTTCCAGATCAACAACTTCTCCGTAGCCCGAAGAGAGAAATGCAACTTCTCCTGACAAAAGCCCGGCCATTGCTTTACCGCCAGCGTCGTAAGGAATGTACTTGATCGCGTTGGGATTAATCTGTTGGCTGCGCGCCAGAAGGGCGGCAAATATGTGATCGGTGCCGCCAACCACGGAACCGCCAGCGACCGGGTACTGTCTTGGCGCCACTCGCCATGCCTCCAGGAATTCGGCTAACGCTGTAAACTCAGAAGAAGCGCGCACCACAATAACAGAGTAATCGCCGATGACGCTGGCGATGGGCGTTAAGTCTTTATAAGTTTGGGGCAGAAAATTCTGTAATGATCGCACCACGATTGGCGTTGAGTTAACCAGCAGCATCTCTGGGTCTTCTTTTTCGATGGTGTAGGCAATACCCTTTGCACCGCCCCCACCCGACATATTTTCGTAGGTCGCCGAGCGAATCAATCCTGTCTCAACCAGTGTCTCTCCCACAGCTCTGGCGGTTCGGTCCCATCCTCCGCCAGCACCACCGGGAATTAAAAAGTGGATTTGCGCTGTTGTGATCGACGGTATAAACCCTGCCAGCACAAGACAAAGGCATATTACTTTGTTGGGTCGAAAGTGAACCAGACGCCTAGGTCCGAAGAAGCCCTTTGAGTACAATCCAAGTTCATTATCTGGTTGTCTATGCAATGCTCAATTTCCCTCAACCTCCGAAAGAGTACGCCCAGGTATTTTTGTCTGAAACAGACAAGCCGTTGCCCGAAAAACTGGACCCGCGTACGCGGTACGCTATGTTCACGACAATTGCCAAAGGTGGCAAGTCGCTTATTAAAACGTGTCGCGATCTTCATCTGTCCCGCGTGGTTTGTTACAAAACGCTAAAACCTGAGTTTGCCAAGGACGAAATAGAACAACGGCGCCTGCTGCGTGAAGCCAGAGTGTCGGCGATGTTGCAGCATCCCAACACGGTACCTACTTACGAGTTAGGCCGAGACAACAAAGGCCACTACTATTTCACTATGAAGCTGGTCCACGGTTACACCTTGCGCGAAATTCTGGACTACCGCGATCGATATGATTTAAACCAGTTGGTTGATGTTTTGATCCAGATCGGTCATGCATTGGAATACGCACACGATCATGGGGTAGCCCATCGGGATATAAAGCCAGAGAACATCCTGGTCGGGCCATTTGGGGAAGTGGTTCTATTGGATTGGGGTCTTGCTAAGGTCTGGAATCCGGACGGGAGTACCAGTGACGTTCCCAGTGCTGACAATGAGCTGGTGGAGAATCTAACGATTACCCAACGTGGCCAGCTGCAGGGTACCGTGGTGTATATGTCACCGGAGCAAATTGATCGCGATCCGGCTATTGGCCCCGCCACAGATATCTACAGTCTGGCTGCGATCTTGTTTGAGATTCTTTGCGGCAGAACACCATTTGTCGGTGAAAAAGTGCGGGAAGTAGTTGGGCTTATCCAGCATGAAACACCCCAGGCCCCAAGCTCCCTGACAAGCGCACGCATTCCCAAGCTTTTAGAAGACCTGGTCATGCAGAGTTTGAATAAAGACCCGGGTAAACGGCCTGCCAGCATGAATCAATTCGTACGTCTTCTGCAGGAAGACTGGCGGACTGATTTAGCTGGCTTGGGTTAGGTTACTCCTCGCCCGATGCGGCGGCTGCCATCGCTTCTGCTTCCAACACGCGGGCGCCCCTGAGGATGCCACCAAGCGCATAGTTGCCCTCATGGCAAGCATATTCGAAGATTTTGTCATTCGATGCGGGCCACGGATACTCGCCACGCCATGGCTCAACCCAGGTTGGGTCATTTACAGTGAATGAATAGCGCAATGTGTTCTCATCGATGCGAGAAAAGCGTTCTTCTACATGTAATTGTGAGGTCGCCATGAACAACCCGGGTTCGTAGTTGAAATTGCGCGTATTGACAACCAGGGTGTCACCTTCCCAGTGTCCAATGCTATCGCCCAACCAGGAAGTCTGCTCTGGTGGCAGGTGGGTGGAATCCAAACGAACAACTCGAGCGTCGTGGTTCATCTCGTTAATGATGATGACATGGCTGTCTGTTTGGACAATTCGCTTCAGGTTGTTGTACATAACGGGTAGCGCTGGTGGACCTGCGGTAGATCCAAAACCAAGAATACATCTTTCCGCCAGAGGTCTGTTTTCAGGGTTGTCGTAAGGCCCGACCCCGCGTTCCAGCCACCAGGCGGTGCCGGTGTTCTCATTGCGATATTTTGCAGCTTCCTGGAATCGTTTGATAGCCGCCGGGGACAGCTTTGGTAAGCGCCCGTTTTCTGGATAGGTGATGATGGACGTGCGATATTTGCCATCCAGAGAAAAGTTGCTTTCTCCGATATCAACATAAAATGCGTTATAACCGCCAACGCCACCAGCTGCGCCTTCAAATTCGGGAACATAAATCTCCGTGCCACCCTTAGCAGGCGCATCGCGATCGGGATCGCTGGGTGCGGAATCTTTGGCCAGGTTGCTGGCCCAGTAATCGGCAATTTCTTTTGCTTCCTCTTTGGTGATGCTGGCGCGATCGCCAAATTGTGCAGGTCGTTGCAGTGGGGTTAGGGTCGCGATGTTGTATGTTCCGGTCAGGTCAACTTCTGCAACGGCGTTGGTCGCCATGCAAAAGCCAGCGATAACGGCCAAGACCAGACGACAAGTGTGTTTAAGCATAATACGTGTCCCGATTGTCATTGCTTACAAAACATAGGCACAGGATAGTCAAATGCATCTACCGCCGTCTACTTCTAAGGCAACACCCGTGATCAGATCTGCCGCATCGCTGCACAAGAACACTGCCGCAGCGGCAATATCATCCGGGGTTGAAAGTCTGCCCAATGGAATAGAGTTGATAAAAGATTCGCGCAGCTGTGGGGTATCACCCCCCATAAATGTGGCCAGCAAGGGCGTGTCACCCGCTACTGGACTCAAGGCGTTCACTCGAATCTTGCTGGGCGCAAGCTCAATAGCCATGGATTTGGTTGCCGTAATCACCCATCCCTTAGAGGCGTTATACCAGGTCAGTCCGGGTCGAGGACTGATGCCTGCTGTGCTTGCGATATTCAGGATGCAACCACGTTCTTGGGTCTTCATGATGGGTACAATGACCGAACTGAGCAGGTAAATACTCCTGATATTGACATCGAGTATGCGTTCGAACGCGTCGCTCTCTATCTGCTCCAGAGGCTGGGGTAGGTGACCGACACCTGCGTTGTTTACCAGAATATCCACGCCAGCACCTGTGGCCTGGAACTGTTCAACACTGCTCTTGATTTGCGCAATGTTGGTAATGTCTGTGGTCAAGGCCACGGCCTGTGGGCCAAGCTCTGCAGCCGCGTGGCGGGTTGCTTCCGAGTTGATATCCATTAGACCAACCCTCGCCCCAGCGGCGACAAAGTGTCGGGCGATGCCCAAACCGAATCCCGAAGCGCTCCCAGTGATGAGCGCGGATTTCCCGATCAGAGCTTCACTCATGTAAATTTCCTGTGCAGGAGATCATCCAGGGCATGCGCCATCACCTTCGCTGAGTCCAACATGTCCGAGATATTGACGTACTCGTCTGGTTGATGAGCCAGCGTGAGAATACCCGGGCCGTAGGCGATGCAATTATGCAGCCGGCCAATTCGATCGATGTGTTTTTGATCATAGGTGCCAGGGGAAACCACATATTCTGGCTGGGTCCCCATCATGGTAGAAATGGCCTGGGATACCGCGCCGACCACAGGGGCTGATCTTTCTGTCATTGTGGGGATCACCTCAAACAGATCGCTTAAGGTGTATTGGAACCCATCTCGTGTTGCGCTCAGATGCTCCAGAAGATTGCTGACCTCAGCCTTGACCTCATCCAGTGATTCCTCAATGAGAAATCGTCGGTCAAGGATCATTCGACATGAATCAGCCACCAGGGGCGCTGGCAGACCTTCAAAGGACTCGCTTTCGCCACCGTGTATCGAATTGATGTTCAAGGTTGACTGACGTGCGCCGTCGGGTACAACTGGCATCGCGGTTTGCTTGGTGGCAAGTTTGGGGTAGAGATCGGTTTCTAACGCAGTGAGTACCGCGGTCATATGACGGATAGCGCTATCACCGTCAAACGGCATGGAGCCGTGTGCGATATGTCCATGGGTTTCAATTTGTGCCCACCAAACGCCGCGATGACCCAGGCAGATGCGATCCTTATTCAGAGGTTCAGGAATGATCACATGATCCACCCGGGGCGCTGCAAGCAATCCCTTCTCTGCAAGATAGGCAACGCCGCCGTAACCACCGGACTCCTCATCTGCCGTTCCAGAAATTTCGATTGTGCCAGGGTGATTGGGGTGTAGCTCCAGATAAGCTTCGACGGCAATGATAGAAGCGGCCAAACCGCCTTTCATATCACACGCACCACGGCCATAGATTCGGTCGCCAACCTGTTTTGCTGCAAATGGGTCTTGTGTCCAGTTTGCCCCTACCGTGACGACGTCGATATGCGAGTTAAAGTGTACGGTAGGTCCTGCTGCACTATGCTTGCTGGCAATCACGTTCATTCTGGGATATCGATCGCTGTCTCCCGGCGCACCTGCGGCCCTGACATACTCGATCTCAAAACCCTTAGATTTAAGACGTTCGCCGATAAAGTGTGCACAGTCGGAGTAGTACTCGCCGGGAGGGTTCAGCGTGGGTATGCGTATCAGGTCCTGGGTCAGCTGGATCAGATCATCCCGCTTGTCATCTATTCGTGCGCCGATGGCTTCGGCCAGATTACTCATCGGCAATCCCCGCTGCGAATACGCCTCGAGCAATCGCTCGGGTCATGGTGTTGGTTGCTTCGATGGTTAAATCAATTAACCCATCCTCGGGCATAGGCGTTTGCTGCGTCGAAGCGACAAATATGATGTCACCATCGCCTGGGGTGTGCACTGGATACAACGCTCTGGCAAAGCCGTCATGGGCGCTGATGGCAATTCGTTTAGCTTGATCCACGCTCAGTTCAAGGTCGGTCACAATAACGCCAAGCGTGGTGTTTGTACCGGCAACCCGCTGGCCTGATTTCAAACGAGGTACGTGAGCGTCTGCGGGCCAGGGTTCCGGATAACCCAATCCGCCAAATTCTCCATCACGCTCCCATGGTGCTGCCCAGAAATGATCAGTATCTGCAATGGTGGCAGCGCCAATGGCGTTTACGGCTGCACAACTGACAATGTGGCCGCGGTCAAAACGTGAGCTTGCCATACCAAAACCGCCCGGGCGGTTTGCTGTATTGGCTCCGTAGCCCACGCCCACCTTGCCCAGTCCTGGGGTGTTGGATGCGGCTGCGATAGACTCGTAGCCTAAGTCGCGGTACGGCGAGTGAGTGCCCCAGTCCTTGTTGCCATCATTACGCATATCAAACAAGATTGCACACGGGACGATTGGAATTCTAACCGGTGCAAGTTCGATACCCCGGCCGTGCTCGCGCAGCCATGCCTGAGCACCACCTGCGGCATCCAAACCGTAGGCCGACCCACCAGACAACACGATTGCGTCAATCTCACCCACAGTGTTGTGTGGTTCTAAGAGTTCGGTTTCCCGAGTCCCGGGCGCACCACCCATTATGTGTGCGGCAACGACGGCCGGCGCTTCAAAGAGAATTGTGGTAGTACCCGTCTGCACGGTTTCATTTGAGGCATGCCCAATCAGCAGGCCCTGAATTGGGACGGTGAAGTTGGTTGGGTGCTCAAGTGCCATGACGACTTAGTGTAGGGTTTTAGCCGCTCGATCTCTAGCGTGGCGATTGCTAGTCTAGTTCTTTGGCAAGGGAGAGAATCATGAGTTCCAATGACGATCGCGATCCGATGGAAGTTGCGCATGGACTGGCAGAACTGGTTGCGGAATATGCAGATCAAAGTGAAGCCCAACGGCACCTGGCTGCCGAGGTTGCGCAAGCTTTTGCCCGAGATGGGTTGTACCGGATTGCAGCGCCAGAACCCATTGGCAGAGCTGCCACTCCCCGCCAGCAGGTCGAGACGATTGAGGCGATCGCCCGGGTTGATGGAAGTGCCGCCTGGAATCTGATGATCGGTATTGAAACATTTGGCCTGATTGCGCCGGGATTTAACCACTGCAACGATCTGATTGAGGATCCTCTGACGGTCCTGTGCAGCAGCACCGCTGCGGTGGGCCGTGCTGAGAAAGTGGTCGGTGGATATCAAATTTCCGGTCGTTGGCAGTTTGTCAGCGGATGTCACAACGCGCAGATTTTTGGCGCGACGGTGCGTATTTGGGAGGGCGGGGTTGAGCGTGTCGAGACTGGAAATCGTTATGCCATGATAGCCCTTCCGGATTGGCAGATCTTAGATACCTGGCATACCAGCGGTTTATGCGGTTCAGGCTCACACGATGTGGAGGTGACCAATGCCTTTATTCCAGAGGAACGGTTAGTTGAACCCATCGGTGGTGTTGACCACGATAGTCCTTTGTTAAATTTCCCTCTAGGGGCCCGTCTTGCTTATAACAAGGTGGGCGTAGCCTGGGGTATTGCCGCGCATGCCATCGATTCCTTTATCGAGCTTGCACAAGGGAAAACGCCCAGGTTCAGTTCCCGAAGTTTGCAGGCTCGCCCCCGAGCCCAACTGGCGGTTGCTCAGGCTCAAGTGGCTTTCCGCAGCGGCCGTAGTCTGGTGCTCGAACTGCTGGAAGATATGTGGGAGCGAGTTCAGATGCGTGGGCACATAACTTCCCAAGAACGGGCAATGTTTCAGTTAGCTTGTTCAGATTCGGTTCGTTCCTGTGTGGAGGCGGTAAATACCTTGGTGGAGTCCGCCGGCACCTCTGCGAATATGAAAGGTCACCCACTGGAGCGGCTCCGGCGCGATATTGTGGTGGTCGGCCAGCATGTTTCCGTAGCGCCGCATAACATTGAAGATGCTGGCAGGATCATGTTGGGTTTGCCTGCTCAGGAAATGATGCTCGGTGGTCCACGAACAAGAAAACCAGGCGTGAATTAAAAGGTAAAACCCGCCCATAGCAGACTGGCGGCCAGAGGTACCGTTGCCAGCAGGAAAAGAATAAAGGAGTAGGCCAGGACCTGATTGGCTTTTAATCCGGTCATAATCAGTAGGGGAATAACGACAAAAGGGTGAATAATGTTGGTCCACTGATCTCCATAGGCTACCCCCATCACAATCAACTCCACGGGTGTGCCCAACTGTTGGGCTGCTTCTATAAAGGCGGGTCCCTGGACTGCCCACTGAGCGCCCCCCGACGGAACAAACAAATTGATCAACCCGCCGGACAAGAAAGCCAGGAAGGGTAAGGTTTGAGCGCTTGCATTGGCCGCAAACCATGCGGCGATTTGAGCGACTAAGCCGGTACCGAGCATCATACCCATGATTCCGCCGTAAATCGGGTACTGCATCAGAGTGGGGACAATCGCACGACCTCCCTCCATCATCACTTCACTGAGCTTACGGGCAGAAGGGGCAAGCAGCAGGCATAGTGTCAGAAAGGACCAGTTGACGACGTTCAGATCCAGCTGCAGGCCGTTGTTGGCAAACCAGTGGACCAGATAACCGCCCAATAGAAGTCCTGCTGCGGTGGTCAGCCATCTTTTGTTTTCGATCAATGAAGCCACTGATTGCGTTTGTGTTTCTTCTGTCAACGCCGCATTGTCAGCTTCATCTGAGATGTTGTTGGCGATAGGTTCAACGGACTGGGGTTCTAATCGTGGCGCCAGCCACATCAGTAGCGCAAGCGTGCCTGCAATCGTCAGCAGATTTTGCGGATGCAAAATAGTCTGGGTAACCGGAATGACAGCGCCAATTAGAGATTCCAGGGCATTCCCTGGCGTCGCCACCATCAGTGGCGCAGTTGCGGTATAGCCCATGTGCCAGACGACAAAACCACTGAACGCGGCACCACCAAGAAGGGGATAGTGCACTTTCAGACCTCTTGCAGCACAACTCAACGCCACCTGGCGCGCCATTAAGCCGCCAACAATGGTGCCCAACGGCCAGGCGAACAAGCATATCAAGCCGGTAAACAAGACGCAGAACATATAGGCCTGGCCTGGGGTTTGAGGAACGCCGGCAAGTTTTTGCAGATACTTGGGGATCGGGTCGAGGTGAGCCAAGGTAAAGGCGAAGAGTATGGTCAGACAAACCTGGGCAATAAAACTCAAAAGAGCGGACAGCCCGTCCCCCCAGGCCCGCACAATTTCAATCGGCGTGGAGGGTGTGGCAAGCCAACACAACCCGATCGCGACTAACGTCATTAGAAGCCCAAAGGCCAGTGGTTCTGGTACATACCTTTGGAAAACCTGAACAATTTTTTCAGCGAACTTATGCATTGAAATCAAGATGTGGGCAGATGTGTTGTGTAGTTATTGTCAGCAGCGATCTGTATTGTGTCACAGAATACCCGCTGGTTGAGGTGAGAGCATGTTGAAGCTTATGAAGTTTTTGATCGTCGGATTGTTCGTACTCCTCGGATTTCTAATTTTGGGCGTCTTTGTTCTTTCCAGATTTGCCTACGACGATCCTCACGCTTATAACGCTTCAGCTGCGGCTTTACCGCTATTTGGCGTTGATGGTCAGGGTGATGGATTGGTCCAGATTGAAGCAGATGGTTGGACCTACCGTGCGCGGATTGCCGGTTTTAAGACCTCCGCGCCGATCGGCGATATTGTTCTGCTGCACGGTTTTCCCGAGTCGTCCATCATGTGGGAGTCACTGACCCAGGTTGCAGCTACCCAGGGGTTTCGTGTTGTCGCCTTTGATCAGCGGGGGTACAGCCCCGGAGCGCGGCCCGATGGTGCCGATAATTATACCGGTGCACAGCTTGTCGCTGATGTGATGGCCGTGGCGCAAGCTGTTGGGTTTGAAGATTTTCACCTGGTGGGGCATGACTGGGGTGCTTTGGTCGGCTGGCAGACGGCGTTCAAACATCCTCAGAAAATTACTTCTTTTACGGCCCTCTCAGTGCCCCACTTTGCTGCGATTGGAGAATCCTTCGAGCAGCAGCCGGAACTTGCTGCACGTAGTAACTACATCACTATTTTTCAGCTGCCATGGCTTGCAGAAGCTGTTCTGGGGATGAGAGAGCGGGCACAACTGCGTAACCTTTACGCTGAACATCCCGACCATCATGTTAACGAATACATGGCTTTGTTTGGGGCTCGTGGTGCCTTAACCTCAGCGCTGAACTGGTATCGAGGCGGGCTGGATACCATGATAGGACACCCTGAAAAATTACATGTACCGACACAATTCATCTGGGGCGAATACGACGATACAATCAACAGCTTAGCAGTTGAGTTACAACGCGGTTATGTTGCGGAACCCTTCGAAATTGTGACCTTGGACGGCGGGCATTGGATTGCGGTCACGCACGCCAAACAGGTGAACCAACACGTAATGCGGCACATCAACAATAATTTGCAACGAAGCGGCTGGGCGAAAAACCTTGATACAAAGGTTTACTTCGAGTCCTACGGCAATGGCGAGCCTATGATTCTGGTGCATGGGTGGGGGGGTGACTGCCGAAGTAACTGGTATGCCACAGGATGGGTACAGCGGCTGACTGAACATCGGCGTTTGATCTGCCTGGATGTGAGAGGACACGGACGTAGTGATAAATCACACGATGCCGAGGATTATAGCTATACGGCGATGGCCACCGATGTCATCGCGGTCATGGATCACCTGAGTATCGATCAGGCTGACTATCTGGGTTACTCCATGGGGTCCTTTATGGGGGCAGCGCTACTGTCCCGACATCCAGAGCGATTCAGGTCCATGGTACTGGGCGGAATTGGCAACGAAACCTTTGAATCAGCCCAGGCGGGAGCCTTGGTCGCCCAAGCCCTCAGGGCGGATCGTTTCGAAGATATCACATCGGAATATGGCAAGGCGGTCTGGCAATACGTACAAAGCACAGGACAGAATGACCTGGAAGCTTTAGCCATCTCAGCGCAACAAATGTGGCCCGAAGGGTATCCCCTGAAAGTTGCGGGTGATGGTATCAATCGAGCCCAGTTTCCAGTGTTGGTGATTAATGGGGGGGACGACTTACCTTATGTGGACACTGCGCAGGACTTCGTGGATGCGTTAACCAACGGGCAGTATGTAAGCATTCCAGGCCTGAATCACATCACCGCAATGACCGATCAACGTTTTATGGACGCGGTGATTAGCTTTGTGAATGCTATTCCCGATTAAGGACGCGTACTTCTCGCTGAGGAAACGGGATATTGATTTCCTTGGTCTTAAACGCTTCGAAGACAGACAAATTCACCCGATGGATTGTATTGTAATAGTCCCCGGTTTGAGTCCAGTAACGATATTCGATGTTTACCGATGAGTCTCCAAACTCATTGATGCCAACCTCGGGCTGGGTTGTGTGTACAACCCCATCATCTGCCGCCAGAACTTCCTGAACGGTGTTAATGGCGATCCGAGGATCTTCGCTATAGGCGATACCAATCACCCCTTCGACGATGCGGTACTCAGACGAGTTGCTGTGAATTTCTCCCACGATGTGTTTGTTGGGGATGGTGATGAGTTCGCCATCTTCAGCACGCAGGATGGTGGCTGCCAGGGAAATTTCTTCAACCTGGCCGGAGCATCCTTGGGTAGTAATGGTATCGCCGACTCTGTACATGCGCGTCAGGATAATCATCAAGCCCGCGCCGTAGTTCGATACAGGCCCCTGTAGCGCAAGACTTAATCCCACAGCGATCCCGCCAATGGCTGCAATCATTGGCGTAATCGAGATGCCGAGTTGGCTCAAAGCGACGATGACAAACATCACCAGCACGATGAGACGGACGGTGGAGGCAATAAACTGCCTTAGCGTGATGTCAACATCTCGCCGCGCGAGCATGTTGAGAATGACCTTGGAGAGCCAGCGGCCAACAAAAATCCCAGCGATGATCACAATAATGGCACTGAGCAGCTGGAAAGAGTATGCAACCAGATAGTCGACCGCTAGCTGGTAGATACGCGAGACAAAGTCAAATTGTTGGCTGAGTTGGTCTGGCATCAAGCTTCCAAGGCAGAGAGTTGGCGAATTTTAGAGTGGTCAGCGCTTGTGTACCACAGGCGAATTCCAACGGCTACAGCTACCACGGTCAGTCCTGCAGTCAAACCGGCCCAATAACCGTAAACACCTGGGGCAAGTCCGGGTGCCAGTATTCCATTCGCGAGGCTGTAACCCAGGGGGATAGCAATGAACCAGTAACCGATAAGGCTCGTGTACATAGGCATCTGGGTGTCTTTGTATCCGCGTAATGCACCAACAGTTACCGCCTGGGAATCGTCGACGATCTGGTAAACAGCCACAAACAGAATCAACGTAGTGGCGATATCGATCACCTCTTGGTCCGTTGTAAAAATGCCAACCAACAGATAGCGGGCGGCCACCAAGAGCATGCTGACAATCACCGCATAGCCGATAGAAAACTTGTATACGGTTGCTGCGGTAGTGCGCGCTGCCTCCAGATGATCGGCGCCCACATGAAAGCCAACGCGAATACTGGCAGCGGCACCAAGACTCATCGGGATGACATAGGTGGCCCAACCGATGTTGCCAACAATCGAGTTTGCAGCCACCTCAATTACGCTGCCCATGGCGATGAGCATACCAACGATAGAAAAGACGGCCATTTCCAGAAAAACCGTAAAGCCAATCGGAACGCCAACCTTGGCTATGCCTGCGATGGTCCGGCGATTTGGCCCTTCAAACAGGTCGAACATACCCGTCGCACGGAAGTACGGTAGGCGGATGATGATCATCATCATGGAAAACTGCAGCCAGAAGCTGATGGCTGTGGCGTAACCGCAACCCACGCCACCCAACTCGGGGAATCCGAACTCGCCGTAGATGAACGCATAGTTCAAGAAAGCGTTGATGGGCAGGATACTGCCCGCCAGAATCATCGGAGGGATGGTATGCCCTAACCCTTCAGAGACATGACGCAGCGCCACATAGAACACCAGAGGTGGCGCACCCCAGGCGATGGCTGACAAGTATTCGCCAGCGATACGGGCGGCTTCAGGATCGACACCGACCATGAGGTAGATCGGGCTGGCGTTGAACAATACCAGCATCAGCAAAGTGCTTGTGGCCACACAGATCCACAGACCCTGGCGAACTTGATGTCCAACCTCATGCCCGCGTTGGGCTCCGCGCAGTTGGGACGTGATGGGCGTCAGTGCCATGGTCAGCCCGGTTAGCAGCATAAACGTCGGCCACATGATCATGCCGCCCAAGGAAACACCAGCCAGATCGGTGGAGCTGTAGTGACCGGCCATGGCGGCGTCGACGGTGCCATTGAACATGATAAAAAGTTGGGTCAGGACCATCGGCCATCCCAGGTGTAGGATCGCGCGGATTTCTTTATTGAAACTGAACTTTTCTGCTTGCATGGTCACGTTCAATGTTCTTCAGGAGCAATGTAAAATTATGAGTTCCCACCCTATGACCGTTTTCGCCGGTCGACAAGGCGGCGTATGATACACATGCATAAACTAGGTCGATAGGCAGATGAGGTGAATATCGCCTCCTCCAAGTTCTTCAGAAGACCTACTCCCAAAAAATTAGAGTAAGGACAGCAACAAGCAGTGGAAGGCAATCTAGTCATCATCGCAGCGGCGTTGGTTGGAATCGGAATTGGTGCGCTAGGGGTGTACTTGTTTACCCGTGGCGGCAATGCGCAAAAAGCGCGAATAGAAGAACTGGAAGGCGAATTGGATTCGGCAAGATCAGAGCTGACGGCATACAAGCAAGAGGTGTTTACTCAATTTTCTGATACGGCAGAGAAGTTCAGAGCGATGGACGAAAGTTATCACGCTCTGCATCGACAACTGGCAGAAAGCTCTGCGTCGCTGGTTGGTGATCAGCATACCCTGTTGTTGAGCAGTAACGTCGACGAAACAAAGGAGATTGGCGTTCAAAGTGGGCTAACAGAAGACGGACAGACAGAACACGAACAGGCAGAAGGCGAACAGACGGCAAACGAACCGTCAGAAAAAGAACCGTCAGAAAAAGAACCATCAGAAAAAGAATCATCAGAAAAAGAACTGACGGAAGAAGCCGCTAAGACCGAATCATTGGAAGAGACCAATTTGGATGCGGTTGAACAAGACGACCCATCACGAGCGGAAGATGACGTCAACGCGGAACCTGATGAGCCGCCGGTGACGTTGTCTGCGAATGAGGAAGAAATTCTGATTGCCCAAGAGAGCGGTGGACACATCAAGGATCCGGATGTTCCTCTCTCAACAGCCCAACGAACTGACGCTTCAGCGTCTACGTCAGCTCGCGGCTGATAGATCGATAACCCTTAGGCGACGGTGTTTGCCACCCAAGCGATACCCAAGGCGATAAGGGTCACAATCACGCCACAATAGGCGATGTGTCGCAGCATGGTTTCGTCGTCTATGGGTTGGTGCGCGGCGGCGCTTTGCAAATGATCCATATCACGTACCTCTTTTCTCATGTATGGATATAAAGCGTAGATCACTGGTCCTGCATTGCTGGACATCGGAGCCAATCTGAGAAGTGAGTCACATAGAAAAGTGACTCATCAAGCGAACGGGTTTTACCGGCTGTCACCCGGCTCGCGGATTGCTGTATTTTGCGCAGTTCAGGCCGCTGGGCGCTGGTTCCCCAATATCGATACTCGCTCACCATAGCGGGTCTCAGGCCAGTAGTCCCAGACTGCGTGGTGTTGCGTGCAACGATTGTCCCAGAAGGTCAGCGTGTTAGGTCGCCATTCTATCCGGCAGGTCAACCTGGGCGTCATCGCGATGTGATCATACAGCGCCTGCAGCAAGGCTTTGCTTTCCCAATGGTGCATGCCGTCGACGTGAGAAGTGAAACCGGGATTTACGAAGAGGACCTTTTTGCCCGTCTCGGGATGGCTGATGACCATCGGGTGTTTGTTACGAGGGTATTTTTCCCCATCGGGCGGGCGCACTCCGTAGCCGGTCATGTACGGAATGGCGCCATCATGGATGGCACTCAATCCGGAAACGATCTCTTTCATGGTGTCGCTGAGTAGATCGTAGGCCAGATACATATCCGCATAGAGCGTATCACCGCCGCCGTTTTCAGGGGTTTCCGTGATGTACAGCATGCTGCCCATGGGTGGAATCTCGTCGCAGGTAACATCGGTGTGCCAGCCATTGCCTGCCGTGTATTTGGAGTCTTTGGTGGTTTTAATTCGCAGGATCTCGGGGTCACCACCATAACTGTGTTGCATGGGGTGTACGTGCAGGGTGCCGAACTTTCTGGCGAAGCTTTTGTGCTGTTCCTGGTTGATATGCTGGTCTCTGAACACCAGCACCTTCCAGTCTAGCCAAGCCTGGTAGATTTCGCTGAACTGCTCATTGGAAAGCGGTTGGGCAAGATTTACCCCGCCGATTTCAGCGCCGATATGTGGCGTCAGGCTGTCTACTTCTATCGTTTCAAACCCTGTAACGGTTGCCATAACACGCTCCTCCCAGAAGTAAGTCCCAGACGTACGGTTAACAGACTGCTATTCGGGTAACCCCAATACGCGCTTGGAAATGATATTTGCTTGAATTTCGTTGCTACCGCCATAAATGGTTGTGGTTCGCAAATGTAGAAATTCCTCTGTTGCTCTCAGCTCTTCGTTGGTGAATCCCACTTCCTCGTGGGCTCCGAGTCCGCGAAAGCCCATAATTTCGCGTTTCAGATCTGCAGTATCACGTTGCATCGCAGCGCCAACCAGTTTGAAGATGGAGGTTGCCGCCCCGGGAATCCCGGACTTGTTTTCTTCGTTGGCACGCTGTGCCGTATACTGAAACGCGGCACGATTCATGTTCATATCCAGGATTCTTCGGCGCATATCTTCGTCGACAATGCGTCCATCTTCCTCTCCTATGTATTTCTTCGCCGCTTTGATCAAGGCACCACCAGGGTTTGCCCTCGGTGCAGCGCCAGATAACCCACCGATGCCTGATCGTTCAAATTGCAGCAGGCGTTTGCCCACGGTCCACCCCTTATTCAGTTCGCCAACCAGATCTTCCTTTTTGGCGATCGCATTGTCGAAGAAGGTTTCACAGAACGGTGAGCTACCCGAAATGAGCCGAATGGGTTTGGTGGTCACGCCTTCCTGGTCCATGGGTAACAACATGAAGCTGATGCCTTCGTGCTTGGGGGCTTGAGGATCTGTGCGAACCAGAATGAACATCCAGTCTGCGGTGGCTGCACCCGAGGTCCAGATTTTTTGCCCGTTGATCAGGAAATGATCGCCTTGATCCTCGGCTTTGGTTTGCAGGGCGGCCAGATCAGATCCTGCATTAGGCTCCGAGTATCCCTGACACCACTGGATTTCGCCGCGAGCAATTTTGGGTATATGGCGAGCTTTCTGCTCGTCGGTTCCATATTCCAAGAGGGTAGGGCCAATCATGGACGTGCCCATACCCATGAGCGGGGAGCGAGCACCTATGGCTGCCATTTCTTCGTAGAGCACCTTGGCCTGTTGTGCGCTCAAGCCACCACCGCCATATTCGGTGGGCCAGGTCGGTGCGGTAAAGCCCTTTTCGGCGCAGCGCTCCAACCACGCAGCGACATCACCTTCGAGTTCTATTTTGGAGGACCCATTAGGCACAATCCCAGGTCCCCGAGCGCCTTCGGGACAGTTGTCGACCAACCAATTGGCAACTTCGCTTCGAAACTCTGCTAAATCACTCATGCGCGTTAACTCCGTGCGTCACTGAAACACTATATTCTCGTTCGGTCAGGAAATTTTGGCAAGGACAGGGAGAAGCTTGATTCTCAGGTAGAATATCCTTCCAGAGTGTGGGGGCGGTGAGCTTAGAGTGATTGCCCTTGGCGTCGCATCCAGATTAAACCGGCAATTCCGATGGCAACCACAAGATAGGTAGAATATTCGAAAGAAGCTGAACTGGTACTGCTCTTCTCCAGTCCAGTCCTTCCGAAATTCTGGTGCTGGCTAATCGTTTCCGCAGCCGCACCGCTGATCTGGACAGACTCATTGGCAAGTGCGACGTCACTGTGCAGTGCCAAGGTTAGTAAGATGATGAGTAACGGAGTAAGTCTCACAGTTAGTCTGTCTCAATTCAGTTGGCACTAGTTTAGGGAAATAGATCACAATCTCAGCATTGCCTATGTATGAGATGTAAGAAAAAAGTAAGGTTTTGACAGGTAAAGAGCTTATCTATAGTGCATTTACACTATGGCAACATGCATGGTCAGAGGTGTAGAACCCTTCTGCAACAAGGAACCTCTCTCAAACAGGCGAAGGTAGGGCACGGATGAGAGCCCCGACAACGGCGACTCGAAAAAGTTGTAGCATGCACAGGCAGCGCTTGTCGCTATCGCTGCGCGCAACGGGATTTGTGTTGTCCAAACTGACCCTGGCTGGGATCGCGATGTTCACCGTGCCGACTATGGCCAGCGCGATAGATTATCCAGGCTGGCATTCGTTATCTGCAGAGAAACTCAGTCAAATTCAACCCGCGTCTGCAAACCATGCTGCGGTGCTTAAAACCATGTCCGCGCGTGCTGTCGGGCGCCAGGATATCGAAGCGGGTATCGCCTTGCTTGAACAGGTCGAATCGGATCAGACCAACGTTGAGGCGCAACTTTATTGGCAATCTATCGCGTGTGTGCTGCATCTTCAGAACGGTGATCTGACGCGAGCGACGGACTTTTGTCAGCAGCTGGAACGTGTTTCTGATGTCGAGCAGGTTCATCCGTCTGTGACCGCCCTTGTGTTTGGCGCATTGGGTGGTTTTGCAACCCGAAAGGGACAAGCGCAAGAGGCATTAGCGCTTATGGATCAAGGACTAGAGCATGCGATAGAAAGTAATGATCGCTCCCTCTTGGCACTCCTGCATCATAATCGCTCCTTACCGCTGGTGATGCTGGGAATGACGGACTTGGCGATATCCAGTCTTGAGACTTCGCGGCGATATCAAGATGCCGTCCCGGAAGACTCGCAACTACCAGCGGTACTGCTGCACAATCTGGGATATGTTCAGGCTCAGCGTGGCGGTCACGAGGATGCGATCCAGCAGTTTGCAAAAGTTGTTGAGTGGGCAGTTTCTCTGGATCAGCTGTCGCGAGCTTTTATTGCCGCGACACAATGGAGTCACTCATTGACTGCTCTGGGCCGCGCGGACGAAGCAGTCCAGCTGTTGTTACCCTGGATACAGCGAGATGACTTTAGTTCTACGGCAGACGCGCGAGCAGATGCCTTTCGAGCCTTGGGTTCGGCCTACCTGGCACAGTCTGATCACGCCAACGCCGAATACTATCTCAAGCGCGGATTGGACATTGCTCGGGCTCAGTCCAACCCAGTGCGAGTTGCGCAGCTTTCCCTTTCCTGGATTGGATTCCAGCTGAAAACACAGCAATACGAAGCGGCGGTGACTGACCTGACCACACTTCTGGTGGATACGCCGGAGACATCGGCGTTGCGGGTACAGGCACTATTGCAGATGTCCCAGGCGCAACAGGCACTGGGCAACTATGCACTGGCCTGGCATTACCTGGACGAACATCGGCGGGTTGATGCCGCCGCGCGCATGGAGGATTTTGATCGTCGTTTGTCCGCGTTGCGGGCTGCTAACGATCTGGATCTGGCAAACTATGAACTGGCGGCCTCCCGGGAGCGGGAGCGAGTTGCTTTTGAGCGCAGCGAGCAAGATAGATTGAATCGCAACATCGTTCTGCTTGCTGCAGCACTGGCCTGCATTATTGGTTTTTTACTTTATCGACGCGGACTGGAGCGACGCGACGCCAAACTGCAAGCTCGCAAAACTCAAGAGCTGCAGATTACCCTGGCGGAACGCACCCAGGATATTCAAAGTGAAACCGACCTTCGAGTAGCGGCCGAGAAAGTGCAGAGTGAGCTTGAGCAGCGCATTGCAGACGATGAGCGTCTGCGGACCGTTGGCCAGCTGACCGGCGGAGTGGCGCACGATTTCAATAATCTGTTGACCGTGATACTTATGTCTGCAGATTTGTTAAAGGCTCAGGGAATTCGAGATCCGGAAGGGCTGCTGGAAGATATCGTACAAGCCGGAGAATCAGGCAAGGCGACCACGCAGAGTTTGCTGTCCTATGCGAGACAGCAGGAATTACAGCCCGAAACCATTGACTTGCAAGAATTCCTGAAGCGGCGGACACCACTGTTTAAGCGCACCCTGGGTGATGAGATTGGGCTGCAAATTATTGCCGATACCACACGACTGATCGCGGCAGATCCAGGCAAACTCACCACCGGGCTGATCAATTTGCTTTTCAATGCCCGCGAAGCCATGGATGAACAGGGGCTGGTTCAGATTTTTCTTGAACCAGAAGCTGGTGATCGAGTGGCCATTGTCGTTAGCGACACGGGAGCCGGGATGTCATCAGAGGTTATGAGTCGTGCTTTCGAACCTTTCTATACAACAAAGCAGGATGGAGGCGGCAGCGGTCTCGGTCTCAGCATGGTTTATGGATTCGTCAAACAAACCGGTGGTGAGTTGACGCTTTGTTCCGGGGAAATGGGTCTGGCAACACCAGGATTCAACACTTCCATCAGGCTTTCATTTAAGACAGTGACCAGCCATTCAAAGCCTATTGTTGCGTCTGTTGAACTTCCTCAGCAGTCGGTTAAACCTCGCCTGGCGTTGCTGGTAGAAGATCAAATTGGTGTCCGAGAAGTATGTAAAGCCGCCTTGTCGCGCCGAGGGTTTGAGGTGGTTGAGGCCGAAAACGGCGTGGAAGCGCTTGAGTTGGTGGAGACAAACCCCGGATTTGATTTGGTGGTCTCTGATGCGCTGATGCCCGGCGGTGTGTCAGGCGTCGATGTCGCAAAATTTTTAGAGACCTCACATCCCGATGTGCCGGTGGTTTTGATGTCAGGAGGACCGGTAGAGCCACCTGCAAACAGTGTTTTCCTGATGAAACCTTTTGCTCTGGCTGAACTTGATGCCACAGTCCAGCAACTCTTGGCGGACCGCGAAAGCAGGACTGGTAGTTAGCTGCTCATTCCGCTTTCAACCCTCGACAATGCTCGTCGAAACTGGTTTTATACACGGCTTTGAGTTCGACACTACTGCGGGGGACCCTTCTATGCCCATGATTCTGAACGAAGAACAGAACATGCTGAAAGACAGTGCAAAAGACTTTTGCACAAACAATGCGCCCATTGCACAGCTTCGCAAGCTGCGTGATGAAGATAATGCTGATGGGTTTGATCGAGGCACCTGGAATGCGATGGTTGAGCTGGGTTGGGCGGCAATTCCCTGGGCTGAAGAGCATGGTGGATTGGCCTTTGGCTACAAAGGACTGGGTGTGGTGACCGAAGAAACCGGACGAACACTGGCAGCCAGCCCTTTGTTTGGCTCGGTCTGGCTAGGTGGCACCATTCTGAATTTAGGTGGTAGTGACGCACAGAAATCTGACCTGCTGCCTCAGGTTGCCGCTGGTTCGTTGCTGCTTGCCCTGGCGGTAGAAGAGGGACATCGGCATGGGCCTTATAAAATAGCCACTACCGCTAACAGTGGTGGGGACGGCTATACCATCGATGGAAATAAAACGTTTGTGCTCGACGGCCATGTTGCTGACAAACTGATCGTTGTTGCGCGCACGTCAGGTAACTCAGGCGATAGGGATGGTTTGAGTTTGTTCTTAGTGGATCGCGATGCGGATGGCGTAGAAATAACACGGACCAAAATGGCTGATTCCAGAAATGCGGCGAATATTTCCTTGAGCGGTGTTTCTGTTGGAGCTGATGCGCTGATCGGGCAGGCAGATGCAGGTGCAGAGGTGTTGGATCCGGCATTGGATATTGCGCGCATTGGATTGTCTGCTGAAATGCTGGGTAGTTTGCAGGAGTGCTTCGAGCGAACGGTCGAATACCTGAAGGAACGAAAGCAGTTTGGTGTAGCCATCGGCTCTTTCCAGGCGCTGAAACATCGCGCGGCTAACATGTTCTGTGAAATCGAGCTTTCAAAATCTTGTGTGCTGGAAGCGCTGAGCGCCCTCGATGAGGGTCGAGACGCAGATGAAGTTGCGAAGCTTGCCAGCCTTACCAAGGCCAAAGTGGGAGAGACGTTCAATCTGGTCAGTCGTGAAGGCATTCAGATGCACGGCGGCATTGGTATGACGGATGAGTTTGATATCGGATTTTTTATCAAACGCGCCGCGGTTACAGAGCAGACTTTTGGCGATGTGAACTTCCACAGAAATAGGTACGGGGAACTTGAAGGTTATTAACGCCTTCAACCCCTAGGAAAAAAGCCATGGTGGAAACACATGGCTTTTTTTTTAAGATCAATATCAGGCCTTTGGGGGAGGAATACCGATGACGTGTCCAACCTGGGGAGGGTGTTCCAGATTTTGATGAATGGAGAATATACTGTTTAACTGTTCGGTTACTTCTGCCGGGAACGGTGCCGAGCGTCTGGTTTGCATGTCAACGTGCATACCAATCTGTTCCGATGTGGCCGCGATGAACCCATCTTGTTTATGAAACATCTGCTCAAAGAAGTGCAGCCGCTTGCCATCGTAATTCAACAGTTGGAAATGAATGTCAACGTCGTCTTCGACGGATAGCTCCTGTAGATAGTGCACATGTACTTCCATGGTAAAGCAGGAGCCCCTCCCGCTGGCAGCATACTCGGCGCCAATGCCCAGAGCGTCGTATACATGATCAACAGCTCGATCGAACATCACGTGATAAAACGCCATATTCAGATGACCGTTGTAGTCAATCCATTCTGGTTCAACGATCTGGGTTGGGCAGACAATGCGCGACCCTGGCGCAATACCGAGCGTGTCGATGATACTCATCAGGAATTTTCTCGTGTAACTTTTGTAGAAAATGATAATACACGGATACCTGGGAGCGGGAGAGAGTGAGGGAAAACAAAAACCTATCGGAGCTGATGTGTTAGCGCATCTGTCAAGGTTTCTCCAGGTGGGAGGGATCGGCTTTGCGATAGACGCGGGCCTGCTTTGGTTTCTTATATACCAGCTCGAAATGCCGCCGATTGTCTCCAGGTTAATCTCCTTCCTGATCACAATCTGTGTAACGTTTATACTGAACGCGACCTATACCTTCGTCGTAGATATCAAGGCTGCGAGCATGCCGCGTTATGTTGGTGTGCAGGTGCTGGGCGCGGGGATAAATTTTGCATCTTACAGTTGGCTTGTTCTCCAGGGGCCGTTGAATGACTCGCCCTTGGTCGCTCTGGTTGTGGGATCAGCGCTGGCCGCTATTCACAACTTTCTGATGATGCGACGGTTTGTTTTCAGGAAGCGGTCCTACTAGCGTTAAGTGCATTCGCCTGTCATGGCGTCAATCCACTTTTCGACCAGTGCCAGCCCTTCATGATGGATCAGACTCCGTCCGAGTTCAGGCATCATCATGCCTGGATCTGTTGTGGCCAGTCGAAATGCCATGATTGATTCGGAAGATTTACCAGGGACAATGCTATACAGGTGTCCTCCGCTACCACGTCCCGCAGCGATCGGTGGCTTGCACGTGCCCAAATCTCGTTTATCGTGTTCAGCGTAGTCCAGCAATAACCCTGAGGTATCTGCGGCCCCCTGGGGGTTGTGGCAATGGCCACAGTTGATGTCCAGGTAGGATCGGGCGGCGTGGTTCAAATCGGCATGGTTGAACAATGCAGCGTTAGCTGACAGTTGTTTCAATGGAGGCAACCCCGTCAACTCGCCGCGCTCAACCCATGCGACAAGTTGATTAGTACCTGTTACCGGGTGCATTTTATTGAGGTGTCGTGTTTTTATACCGATCGGTTTTATGGCTGCCGATGTGTGATTGGTGGCGTGACAGCTTGCACACTGATTTTTGCTAGGCACCAGGTAGTGCAGCTCTTCGCGCATGCTTTTGTGCGATTCATCGGTGGCGAGTATTGGTATGTTCAGAAGATCGCCGGTGATTTTCAAATAGGCATCGTCTTCGCGCCAGATGTATGGCAAGGCATCCCAACCATGGGCTTGTTTTATCAATAAACGGGTTTCTACTAAACGGTGCGTTCCCATTTGTTCTGGATCACCAGAAAACTCAACCGCCAGATTCACTTGTCCCTGGCTGTCGACGTTGTAGAAAAACGTCTTGCTAATAATTGTGCCAACGGGTGCATCGTAGGACTCGTAGTCCTGGTAGGTCAGGGCCGCACCCGGTGGGACGTATAAGGTTCTTAACTTGTGGGCGTAGTCTGAAAACAAAGCCACGTTTAAATCATAAACATGGTTGTGGGGCGACAGCGCCAAGCCTTCGGCATTTTTCGTGAACAACTGCCACTCAGACAGGCGCTGTGGGTAGGCGTCGGGATCAAACATCTGCACCTCGTTTTGAGTGCAGGCGCTCAGCACAAACACACCAATAGCAACGACTAATTGCTGTAAGTGTTTTTTGAAAGGTTTACCTGCCAAACGCTCTACAGACCGGTGAGTTGCACGGGAGCGAGCTTTTCGACGGTGCAGCTCGCATCAACAATCCCCGGACTTGCGAATTCGTTGCCCGCATCGATGCTCAGCAGTTCTGCGTCACCATTATCAACACAGATAACGCTGAGTGCTGCTGGCTTTTCCGGGTTTACGATACCGTCCCAGATGATGTCTGGAAAATAACCGTCGACACCGTAGACTGCATCTCGTACCTGAACCAGGTAATCGCTGCCAGGCGCTTTTCCCCCGCCAGAAAACTTATTGTTGTAGATGTATATTTCTTCCGGGTAAGGGTCAAATTCGTCGGCAACATCTTGCTGCCCCGCATAGTTTGCGCTGAAATAGCTGGATACGAGGATGTTGGCTGTATCGTTGTCCCGAATGTCGTTGTCGAAAATTTCAACTTTGTCGTTAGAGTTTATGATGACGCCCGAGCCCTTTGGTACACCGGAAACAGCGGTACCGGGCGCGGCGAAGTTTTCTGTATTGTTTGTGTAGACTTGATTGTTATACACTCGTGTGCTGTGACCACGTTGCGGTATTTGAGGCATATTGAAAACCAGAATACCGCCGGTATTGTTTGTCGTTACGTTTTCATAAACGTCAGCGTTGATTGAATTTTCAATTTCGATGCCTGCGACGTTGTACTCTGCGCGATTGTTGCGCACCACAATTTCCTTGGATTGACCAACGTAGATACCAGCGTCGGAGGCAGCAATTGCTACGGATCCCTCAACCAGTACATTTGTTGTCTGCACCGGGTAGATGCCATATGCGCCGTTGTTAACGTCCGGGCCGTTGGTCCATTCTGTGCGCACGCGGCGAATGACGATATTGTCACCTTCATTTACCTTGAGGGCGTCACCTACAGTGTCTTCAATGGCTAGATCTTCGATTGTGAAATTGCTGGCGCTGACTGACAGACCCTCTGCACCCGCTACCTGACCCTTAAAGGAAAGTACGGACTTGTCCATACCAGCGCCGCGAATAGTTACATTGTCCGTATTGAGCACCAGGGAGCGCTTAAATTCGTGTGTCCCGGCGGGAATGGTGATGACGGTTCCCGGGGACGCCGTTTCCAATTGTGTTCGTAACTGATCCGGGTAGCTTAGTTCTGGTTCGGATTGGCCGCAGCCGGCCAATAGAAATGCCCCGAGGCTTAGAGGTAAGAACAGTCTTAAGGGGGTAAGTGAAAGTCTCAGCATTGTCGTCTCCGCATCAGTCGAGGGTGATTATAACAGGATCAGTGTGCGATCGATTGTCCAGAATGCCGCGAGGCAACCCATCCCGTAAGCGCCCACTTTTATCAGAGTCTCGGTACTTGTAAATTTTTTGGCAAGCCAGCTGATTGCAAGCAAGGCTGCAATGATCATGATTTGGCCTAATTCGATACCCAAGTTAAACAACAACAGGGCCATCCAAAGTGCGTCTTCTGGCAGTCCAAGATCGCGTAACGCGCCAGCAAATCCAAAACCGTGCAACAGACCGAACACAAACGCCATAGCCCATGGGATGGTTGTGGTCAACCTGGAGCGTTGGGATTCCTCCATGACCAATTCTCTGGCCAGAAAAAGAATGGAGAGCGCGATGATCGCTTCAACCGGACCTTGGGCCAGTGAAACCATCCCCAACACGGACATGGTGAGAGTCACCGAATGCGCTATCGTGAACGCCGTTATGGTCTTCAGCAACATCCAGGGCTGATGAATGAAAAGCACCAGCCCAATCACGAACAGCACATGGTCTATGCCAAATACCAGGTGTTCGATACCGATGATTAGATAGGCGAGGGCGGGGGCAGCCTCGGTACTCAGATCCAGGGTTGGGTTTTCCGGCCGCAATATATGATTGGCCGAGTCACCGTTTACCTCCTCGATCCTCACCATAACGTCCGTCAGGGTTACCGAAAGTCCGCTGATATGAACTTTGCCCTGCTTCAGATCGCAGTCTGTTACCCAGCGATAAATCAACGCCCCGGTCGTGATTTCCGGTGGTGCAGACTCTTCTAACTCGCAGCCTTCGGGAAACACCGGGTCGATAGCAAGGCGACCGTTCTGAACTATGGGTTGCTTCCATAGAACCTCCCAGCGAACGCTGGCCTCATTGGCCAATTCTTTGATCTGTAGATAGGCTGGACGTACTTCGTGACCCCACACCGAAGAAGCACAGATAAATGTCGTTAGCGTACAAAGGTTGAAAAGCAGCCGCTTTGACCTGGGATCAGTTTGCGGCGGCTTCATATTCAACGCGGTATCTGGATTTGAGCTCACCGTAGTAGGATTCGTTGGCTTCTGCTCGAGCTGCCTGTTGAGCATCGATCAACACGCGCTCGGCAACCTCTGCGTAGCCGGGGATGAAACTGTCTTCGGTCGCCAAGAGCCGGATTGGGTGCCAGCCGTAGGCAGAACGAATCGGACCTTGCCAGCCGTCGTCGGGGGTCAGCTTAAACAGGCTTTGTGCAAATTCAGTCCCGAACAAATCACCAAGCTCTCGTTGTGACCGCAGGGCATAACTTTTCTGCAGCATAAAAGCATCGTCAACCGTGGTCGACTCTTTGTTTTCAGGCGTGTTCACGAATGCGCTGGCATCCGCTTCGGCATTCTGCCGGCGGTCGACGGAATAGTATCTGTGTTGAAAACTAACGCGTTGAGGTATGCGATAATCTTCGAGATTATCGTTGTAATAAGCGCGTAGTGTCTCTTCGTCCTTAGGTACTGCGGTGGCAATGTCTTCCGTGAGAAAGGTCAGTTTCTGAACCATGCGTCGTCGTACGATCGTGTCGTTAGCATCCAGGCCAAGGCGCTGGGCCTCTCGATAATATATTTCTTCTTTGACAAATTGGTCAACGAGACCATCAAGTTCCCCTTGAGTAGGCGGTCTGCGCATTTGCAGGGACCACTGATCAGACAATCTGGCAATGTCTGTTTCTCTAACAACCACGTCGTAAGAAATTTCAGGCTCGGCAGACCATTCTGCGACGACGAAGATCACAACGCCTACGCCCAGGAACAACCATAAAGGGTCTTTGAACTTCTGCATTAGCTCATCTCAAAACCGCCGGCCACAGACAAGGCAATGCCAGTCACGTTGGGTGCGGTAACCAGATACAGCACCGCATCACCCATATCTTCGGTTGTTTGGGCTCTGCCAAGCGGGATGGTTTGAGCCATGGAGTTTTCGAACTCTTCGGTTTTGTGGTCGGTGTCGGTGGCGTTGGTGACCAATAAATGATCCAACCACATCGCCGTGCCTACCATGCCTGGGCAAATTGCGTTTACGCGAATGTTATCGGCTGCCAGCTCCGCGGATAAAGATTGGGTGATGCCGATTGCAGCAAACTTGGACCCACAATAAGCCGACATATTGGGATATCCTTTCTTGCCTGCAATAGACGCGGTGTTGACGATGCAGGGGGAGTCGGATTTTCGCAGATGTTCGACGCTGGCCTGGGTCATCAAGAAAATGCCTTTACTGTTTACCGCAAAAATTCTATCCCAGGCGACTTCATCAAATGATCCAACAGGTCCGCTGTCTACAACGCCTGCGTTGTTGATCAGTATGTCAAGCTGTCCAAATCGGGTGAGGGTCGCTGCAACCGCGTTCCGCGCGCTGGCTGCATCGGTTACATCGACATAGACGGTATCGACTTGGGATCTCTCCACTCCCTCCAGGGTTTGTGCAAGCTCTGTTGAGCTTGCGAGCTTATAGCGCCAGTCAGCGTCATCCTGAGCAGTTTCAGCCAGACCGATATCCGCAATCATGACGCGCGCACCAGCTTTCACCAACGTGCGAACGATGCCTGCTCCAATTCCCCTGGCACCGCCGGTGACCAGCGCGACCTTCCCCTCAATAGAAACGCTCATTGCGACCCTTTATGTTTGTTGCCTGCAGAATTCGAAGTGTTTTTTAAGCGACAAACTTTTGCAAGTGATAATCACTGTTCCCGAACTGAGCATCGATGACCAGCAAGCGTTTGAAATAGTGACCTATACGTAGCTCCTCGGTCATGCCCATGCCACCGTGCAGCTGCACCGCGTTCTCACCGATCATGATCCCTGCTTTGCCCACAAAGTGTTTTAGCGCGTGTACAGTCCGCATAGCCGTATCGCTGGCTTGTACCGTTTCCAAGGTTGCCCGGTAGAGTAGAGACTTGCATTGCTCGTACTCCATAAACATGTCCACCATTCGATGCTGTAAAACTTGGAAGTCCGAAAGTGGGTGGTCGAACTGTTCGCGCTCACTGGTATAGGCGACCGTATCTTTGTAAAGCACTTCCATAGCGCCAACCGCTTCGGCGCATATCGCTAAGATGCCATCTCTGATGCAGGTGTTGAGCAGCTGGAATCCCTGGTTCTCAGCTCCGAGCAAGTTTGCCGATTCAACAAACACGTCTTTAAGTTCAATTTCTGCCGCCTGCAGTCCGTCTACGGTTGGAAATCCAGATACTTTCAGCCCTTGAGTCCCTACGGGAATACAGAACAGGGAGATGCCATCGGTATCAATTTGGCCTCCAGCGGTTCGGGTGGAGACAATCAGGTGAGTCGCTGTGGCGCCATGGGTCACCATGCTCTTGGAGCCGTTGATAAGATATCCGCCGTCCACGGGGTTGGCGTGGGTCACCACGTCTTCCGTGTCAAATCGTGCCTGCTCCTCTGC
This sequence comes from Pseudomonadota bacterium, assembly GCA_039028095.1. Taxonomy (GTDB): domain Bacteria; phylum Pseudomonadota; class Gammaproteobacteria; order Pseudomonadales; family Azotimanducaceae; genus UBA4421. Next base: position 340,368 of record JBCCIU010000002.1, on the reverse strand, counting down.
GTAGGCCAGGGCGAGCTGGTTAGAACCGTCAATCACCCCGGGTAACAATGACTCTTTGATGAGTGCTGAGCCTCCATCAGCGATCGCCCTGGCGCCGAGGACCACGCTTGCAAGATATGGTTCGAGGACCAGTCCCTTGCCAAACTGCTCCATGATCAGCATGGTATCAATTTGGTTGCCGCCAAAACCGCCATCTGCCTCGTCTAGGCTCAGTCCCAACCACCCAAGTTCTGCCATAGTCTGCCAGTGCTCATCGGAAAATCCCTGTTTGGTAGCCGCAATTTTCTGTCGTTTTTCTAAATCGTAGTGGTCGCTCACAAATCTTTGGACGCTGTCGACGACCAGTTGCCGTTCTTCGCTCAGATCAAAATTCATATTGGTGATTTCCGGAAATGTTTTGTTTGCTGTGGCTAAATTATTTGTTGGACTTTATGCCCAGGACGTTTTTTGCAATCACGTCTTTTTGTACTTCAGATGCGCCACCATAGATTGTGTATGCCCGAGACGAGAGGTAACCGGACATGCCACTTCGAGCGAAATTAGGACCTACTGGTAAGCCTCCCCAGGCGGCGGAGTAGATGCCGCCCGCTTCGACGGTCAGCTTTTGGATACGCTGCTGAATTTCGGTGCCTTTCAGCTTCAGGATCGAAGATTCGGGACCAGGATCGTGTCCACCAGCGGCGGCAGCGAGAGACCGCAGCTCGGTGAATTCCGCTGCCATCAGATCGATCTCCAATTCTGCCACTTTCATTTTGAAACTTGGGTCGTCCATCAGGCTGCCATTGCCGCGTTTGACGTTGCGAGCCTGTTCTTTGAGCTTGGCCAACGCGACGATGGAGCGGGAGATCCCCGCCAGGCCGGTACGTTCGTGTTGTAGAAGACCTTTTGCGTAAGTCCAGCCTTTGTGTTCTTCACCCACTCGATTTTCAACCGGGACCAGAACATCCGTAAAATGCACCATATTGACACTGTGGGCGCCGCCCAACGTAATAATGGGTTTTACCTCGACACCTTTTTGTTTCATGGGGAACAACAGAAAGGTAATGCCTTCTTGTTTTTTTCCACTGTCGTTTGTTCGGGTCAAGCAGAAAATCCAATCTGCGATATGTGCAAGCGTGGTCCAGATTTTTGTGCCGTTGACGACATAGTGTTTGCCATCATCGGTCAATTCCGCCTTGGTCTTCAGATTGGCTAGATCGGAACCTGCCCCAGGTTCCGAGTAACCCTGACACCAGTTTACCTTGCGCGCTCTGATATCCGGAAGGAAACGCGCCTGTTGCTCTGAGGATGCATAGTTCATCAATACCGGTGCCAGCATAGACAAACCAAATGGCAGGTCCCAAGGTACCGATGCTGTGGCGGTTTCTTTTTCCCAGATGTAGTGTTGTGTGGGTGACCACCCTGGACCACCAAACTCCTCCGGCCATTTTGGGACGTCCCAGCCGCCTTTTGCTTTGGCTAAATCAAACCAGTTTAAACGCCAGGCGTTGTAATCTTCACCATGTTTGTAAGCGTTCTCGCTGAGAAAAGTGCGCACATCTGACTGAAATTCCAGATCTGCAGGAGATAAATCAATGTCCAATGGAGACTCCTTATAAACGTCCCCGAATTGCGGGGCGGCGGCAGCTTACTGTTTTGCGCTGAGGATGTTAAGTACCGACAAATTCAACTAGCATAGCTTTGAATTGCAATTGGGGAGATGGATGAGCTACCAAACACTAACATATGAAGTCGCTGACAATGTTGGCGTGATTACCTTTAATCGGCCCGACTCGGCCAACGCGATGGACCCCCTATGTGCCGCTGAATTTAATGCGGTGTCGATAGAGGTAGATGCAAATCCAGACGTGCGGGCAGTTGTGATCACCGGTGCTGGCAAAATGTTTTGTGCCGGCGGCGATCTGGGTGCCTTTGTCCAGGCTGGTGATAGCGCACGCAGTCTGTTGCTCAAGATGACGGGTGACCTGCATCTTGGTCTTAGTAGACTGGCTCGCAACGATGCGCCCGTGATTGCGGCGGTAAATGGCACCGCTGCCGGGGCAGGCTTTTCGCTGGTGATGTCCTGCGATCTGGCGGTCTCAGCGGAAAGTGCCGTTTATACCATGGCATATACACGTGCCGGATTGTCACCTGACGGTAGCTCGACCTATTACATGCCGCGCAAGATTGGTGATCGGCGTACCAGAGAGTTGATGTTGACCAACCGTTTACTGACTTCTGCCGAAGCCCTGGATTGGGGAGTGGTGAATCGGGTGGTGCCGGATGAGCAACTGATGGATGAAGCAATGGGACTGGCAGGAAACCTCTCACAGGGTCCGACAGAAGCTTTTGGTCAGGTCAAAGCGTTGTTAAATTCGAGTTTTGATCAGAGTCTGGAAACACAGATGGAGCTTGAGGCGAGGGCGATAGCCCATTTGATCACCACAGAAAGTGGCCAGGAAGGAATTAATGCCTTTGTCGAAAAACGTAAACCTGAGTTTAAGGGGTAACACTTGAATACTGCTGAACATCCGAAAAAAACCATACACGTGAAAGACAGGCAGATGGCCTATGTTGAGATGGGCGAAGGGGACCCCATCATTTTTCAGCACGGCAATCCAACCTCATCATACCTTTGGCGAAACATCATGCCTCACGTCCAGGATATGGGAAGGTGTATCGCCATCGATCTCATCGGTATGGGAGATTCGGAAAAATTAGAGAACTCTGGTCCCGATCGCTACACCTTTGCTGAACATTACGAATACTTTTCAGCAGCTTTGCAGGCGCTTGGGGTGGAAAACAATGTGACCTTGGTGATTCATGACTGGGGATCGGCATTGGGATTCCATTGGGCACACAATCATCCTGATGCGGTTAAAGGAATCTGTTACATGGAAGCCATTGTAGCTCCGTTTCCAGATTGGAGTGATTGGGATGAAGGTGCAGCCCAGCTATTCCAGGGGTTTCGCTCACCTGCCGGTGAGGACATGGTGCTGGAGAAGAATATATTTGTTGAGCGGGTATTGCCTGGATCCGTCTTGCGTGGCCTCACGGAAGAAGAGATGGCAGTGTATCGTCGTCCATTTGCCGAAGCTGGTGAAGATCGCCGTCCCACACTGACCTGGCCTCGCCAGATTCCAGTCGCGGGGGAGCCAGCCGATGTCGTTGCACTGGCTGATGCTTATGGCCAATGGTTACAGACCGCCCAGTTTCCAAAACTTTTTGTCAACGCAGAGCCTGGCGCAATTTTAACCGGTAGCCGCAGGGAGTTTGCTCGGACCTTTCCCAATCAGACCGAAGTGACCGTTGCGGGAAGCCACTTTATTCAAGAAGACAGCCCAGACGAAATTGGCACAGCGCTGCGTGCGTGGTTGTCGGCCTGAAAATGGTCTTGAACCGGTAGCTATGCGGGATTGCGGCTTCCCAGCGCAATCCCGGCTACGATCGCAACCAATGCCGGTATGACCAGGATGTCGATTTCCTCGCCCAACACATGGGCGATGATGACCAGCGAGATAAATGGGGAAAGAAAGATAAGCTGGCCCAGCCGGCCGACATGCTGCGTATGACGTAAGGCGGTTTGCCAAAGAATAAACGTAATACCCATCTCGATGGCCCCCACCCAGCCACCATAAATTAGCGTGGTTGAAGTGAATTCCGGAAAACTGTCCAGCCAGCTGACCATGCCGGTGAGAATCACCAGTGCCCAGCTGAAACTCCAGAACATAAGCGCAGCCGGTGGTTGATGCCAGCGGGTGTTAAGCAACCAGTAGGTGGCCCACAAGAGCGTGCTGAGCAGGGCAAGGCCAACACCCATCCAGGAAAGCGCGGCCACACCATCATGCTCTGCGGATGTGAGCAATAACACCACACCGGCATAACTCACACCGATACCCAAAATCATGTTGCGCGATAGCTTCTGACCCAGCACCGGAATGGCAAGGAACGCCAGCGTGATCGCCCATGTGTAGTTTAAAGGTTGTGCGATGTGTGCAGGGAGTCGGTCATAAGCGGCAAACAGCACAATGTAGTAGATCACCGGATTGATCAGTCCAAGGACCATGGATTGTTGTATCAAACCAAACGACGGTTTTAACTGTTTGGTGTAAAAGGCGTACGCGAGAAAAATTGCCCAGGATATGGTGGTGCCCACCCATAGAAGCTGTAGCACGCTCATAAATTGCAGACCTAACTTGAAGCCTGTAGCCACGGTTGACCAGAGTAGCACTGCAATCAGACCACAGATGAGGCTGAACTTCTCTTTGACTGGTGGTGCTTGGGCAACTTGTGACATCAGTGGACTATACCGGCTTGGGTTGTATACAGTCACCAGATGATAGACCACACGCTTTGCGACCCAGACCTACGATCACAGATACAGAACAATCTGGATCAATTTGATGTCATTGCCGATACTGATCCCGAACATCGAAGGGCAGCCGTTGCTGTGCTGGTGGTTGAAGAGGGGATGGGTGCAGACCTGCCCGGGGTTGCTAACCCCTCTGTCTGGTCGAACGAGGCGGCTTTGATGCTGACGCGCAGATCCGCCAACCTGCGTAATCACCCGGGCCAGTGGGCATTCCCTGGTGGGCGTGTGGATGCAGGAGAAACGTTGATCGAAACGGCGCTACGTGAGCTGCATGAAGAAGTGGGGATTAAACTGAACCATACCGACGTGTTGGGGGTGTTGGACGATTTTGTAACAAGGTCTGGATTTGCCATGACCCCGGTGGTTGTTTGGGGTGGCGAGCAACCCAATCCCCTGCCGAACCCGGACGAAGTCGCAAGCATACACCGGATCCCGGTAACAGAATTCTATCGCCCCGATGCGCCCTGGCTTGATGACACAGATACGAGTGAACACCCCATTCTGCGGATGCCGGTGGGTGACGACTATATTGCTGCTCCAACAGCCGCTTTAATTTATCAATTTCGCGAAGTGTGTTTGTCTGGCCTGGCAACACGTGTTGCACATTACGAACAACCCGAATTTGCCTGGAAGTAACCCTTACTCTTCGCTTGCGTCGCTGCTGAGCGGGTCGGAAACGGCGACTTCCAGGCCTTCTGTATGAAGGTATTCATCTTGGGGCAGGTCTTGCAGCTCGGCAGTGGTGGCAATGTGGAACGTCGCGTAGCCTGGCATCACAAACTGGTTGAGCGCCATGCCGATTACTCTACCGGCGTAGGGTGCTTGAATGTCCACTTGTTCGTTTGAAATGGGATCGGTGACGGTCCCCAGAACATCACCCTCTTTTACTTTGCGTCCCAGCTTGACGGTACTGAGAAGTATCCCACCCTGATCGGCGCGAACCCAGGCTGACGAATAGTAAGTGGGTTCCGGATTACCCCAAAGACTTCGTTTGTTATACATGTGCATGGTGTCCATCAGGGTAAACAAAGCCTTGACGGTATGTTCGACGGCGTCCTCTTGCAGGCGCAGCGGTTCTCCAGCCTCTAGCGTTACGGCGGGTATACCCGACTCTACAGCGGCTCTTCGCAATGTGCCTGCGCCGCCGCTGCTGTGCAGGATGACCGTCGAGCCGAAGCCTTTCGTGAGAGCGAGCACGTCTGCATTTTGCAGGTCTGCACGCAGCTGTGGCAGGTTGGTACGGTGAAACGAGCCAGTATGTAGATCCACCAGTCCGTCACAATGCGAGATGATTTGATGGAAAAAGCTATGCGCCATGCGCGACGCGGAACTTCCTCTGGGATTTCCAGGAAAGAAACGATTCAAATCTCGGCGATCTGACAGGTAGCGGGAGTGACGTTGAAATCCCTGCAGATTGACGATCGGCACACCGATGACGGTACCGGATAGTTTTGCAGGCTTGATTGAGTACATCAGGCGCCTTACTGCCTCGATCCCGTTGAGTTCATCACCATGCACGGCCGCGGTGACACATAGGGTCGGCCCCGGCTTAACACCGTGGGCGACCAGTACGGGAGTGGGAATCTGTGCGCCGTGTAGCGCTTCCCCCGCGGTCCAGTTAGTCCGCACCAATTCTCCTGCAGCCACCTCAACGTTCAGCAAAGAGAAATGGGGGTTATCTGAAGGTCGTGTAGCGCTTTTGATCGTATCAACCTGATCGCTAGTATTTGACGGTGCGCCAACGGGTTCTGGTTCAGCTTCGAAAGCGACTGTAGATGCAACGGCAGGCGCAGCTTCGTGGTCGGTTTGATAGAGAGAATTAGAGTCTTCAGCCAACGCAGATTGCACGCGGTTGGTGTTGATCTGAGGTTCGGGGATGTTGATGGTCACAGCGGCCGGGGGGGGCGTGATGACAATGGGTAAGTCCCATTCGGGCGTTGGCAGTGGGTCAAATTCAAGCGGCGGGGCGGCTGCGGGCGCAAGCATCGCCTGAGTAGGCTCGCTTGGGTAATCGGGGTCGCCAGCCAGCCAACCCACAAGCACACAAAAGACCAATGCGCTGAAGGCACCGACTATTACTTTATCTCGAATCCATGCGTGACTGGTCATTATGATTTACTGGCCGCGGCAGTCCCTGTGTCGTCTCTTCTCGGCTAGGCTTTGTTACAACTAATTTTTGTTGTGTCGGATTTGTCCCAAACCCGGACCTGCTTAGCTCAACTATTCATTAGGCCAACGATCCATTAGCCCAGCTATCCATTAGCCCAACTATCCATTAGCCCAACTATCCAATTAAACCGCCCAGTTCAACTAGGCTCCCTGAGTTTACCAAGATAGCGATTTTCGTCTTAGCACCAGTTCACGATATGACCCCAACCTGGGGCCTCCGGTTCCCGGCGATTGATTAGTTCTCACATTGATAGTACGGGCCGAGGTGACGAAAATCTATTATAATTTACTTAAATTTCAATCGGATAGAGTGTTTTTCTATACAAGTTGCGTGAAATGTCCGGATTGGTTCTATATCCCTGCGTTGACCCCGGTGAGACACACCTGCAAAATTCACGACCTCTTTAACCCACTCTTACTGAACTTAAGGAACCAAGATGCCTATACAAGAAGGTGAAAAACTACCTGAAGCCACGCTGCACACGATGCAAGACGGTCGCCCTACACCCGTGACCACAGCGGATCTTTTTGGTGGTAAAAAAGTTGTGCTGTTCGCAGTACCGGGCGCGTTCACACCCACCTGTTCGCAGGCACACTTACCTGGATATGTGGTCAACGCGGATGCCATCAAAGACAAAGGTGTGGATACCATTGTATGCGTGTCGGTTAACGATGCTTTTGTTATGGGCGCTTGGGGAGAGGCGGCTAACGCAGAAGCGCTGCAGATGGTGGGTGATGGTAACGGTGACTTTACCAGGGCCATAGGTCTTGAGATGGACGGCAGCGGATTCGGCTTAGGGACCCGCTCGCAACGTTACGCCATGATTGTGGAAGACGGCACAGTGACCAAGCTTGCGGTTGAAGATCCTGGTGCGTTTGAAGTCAGTGCCGCGGAAGCTATTCTGGAAGCGCTCTAACAATTTTAAGCGAGCTATCCGCCTAACTTGGCGCGATTAGAAGCTCATCGCGGGCTTCCCCAATGGGTCGGATAAGACATTCTTGAGCGGCGGTCACTACCAATTCACCTTGCTGATTAAAGAAGTGACCCCGCACAAAACCCCGAGCACCGCTGGCGCTTGGGGATTGTTTAGCAAACAACAACCATTCATCGGCGCGAAATGGTCTGTGAAACCAAAGTGAGTGATCCAGGCTTGCGCCGCGAATATCCTGGCGCATACGCCCTTTACCTCTGTGGGGTAACATGGATGTGCTCATAAAATCCAGATCAGACATATAGGCGAGAAGGGCGATATGTACCTCCTGATCATCCGGGAGTCTATTTCGAGCTCTTAGCCAGGTGTGTTTAATCGGCGCATGTTCGTCACTGCCCATCATCAGTATTTTTTCAACCTGCCTGGACTCTATGGCCTCGAATCTGAAGCTGAAACGATCGATATCGGGAAAGTCTTTGGCCATATCTTTATATGCGTGCAGATCCTCGCGGAGGGATTCAGGAGGCGGTACGTCTGGCATGGGCTGGGAATGGCTCAGTCCGCCTTCAGCCTTATGCCACGAACAGGATAGGCTGAAAATGGCCCGTCCGTGTTGTATCGCGGCAACCCTGCGAGTACTGAATGAGCGTCCATCGCGGATTCGATCAACTTCGTAGAGAATTGGCACAGTCCAATCACCAGCGCGCAGAAAGTAGGCGTGCATCGAATGCAGATGGTGGTCTGCTTCCATCGTGCGATAGGCTGACGCAAGCGCCTGTGCCAGCACTTGGCCGCCAAAAACGTGTTCTGTGTTGTGGTTGGTACCGCGGTACAGATTTTTCTCAATGGTTTCGACATTGAGGATGTCTAGAATTTCTTGCAGGACTGGATTCATCGCGAGGCATAAGGTACTAAACACTTTGATGCAATTCCAACAGCGCTTTTACCGGCGCTTGCTCAGCATCCAGCTCGTTGGGACAATATGACCTTGCGGACTAACCAATGGTAAAACGATATGACCCTAGAAGTTCTCCAGTTCCCTTGCTTGGGGGACAACTATGGCTTCCTGATTCATGACGTAGAAACGGGGCAGACCGGCGCGATTGATACGCCTGAGGCAGCGCTGATCGACCAGGCGCTGGAGGCTAAGGGATGGCAGCTCGATTATATCCTCAATACCCATCATCACTTTGACCACGCCGGTGGCAACGAAGCGTTAAAAGAGCGTTGGGGTTGCACGGTCGTCGGTGCTGCAAACGATGCGGCAAGAATTCCTGGTATTGATGTGAAGGTTTCGCAAGATGATATCGTTGCAATAGGGAACAGTGAGGCGGTGGTTCTGGAAGTTCCAGGGCATACCAGTGGGCATATTGCCTATTATTTTGCCGACGATGGTATCGCATTCGTGGGGGATACGCTGTTTGCCCTGGGGTGTGGTCGTCTGTTCGAAGGTACCCCTGACCAGATGTGGAACAGCTTACAGAAGTTGATGGCGCTTCCAGGTGAAACCATTGTGTACTGCGCGCACGAATACACCCAGGCCAATGCGGCGTTCGCACTCTCTGTGGATCCAAACAATCCTGATCTGCAGGAAAGGGTCAGAGAAATTGATGCCTTGCGTGCGCAAAACAAACCAACCGTACCGACCACCATCGCAAGAGAGCTGGCTTCAAATCCCTTTCTCAGGCCACATAGTGACTTATTGCAACAGGAGCTGGATCTGGAAGGTTCGGATTTGGTGACGGTTTTTGCTGAGACTCGTCGGCGCAAAGATAATTTTTAGTCTGCAAACGGGTTGAACGCAGAGCAAGGACGCCAGTCCACCCCAGGAGTGTATTTTGCCCTAGCAGCCTATCTGATGTGGGGGGTGGCACCTATCTATTTTGTCTGGGTGGGTTTTGCCCAACCTATGGAAGTGCTTGCCGAACGTATCGTTTGGTCCCTGCCCTTGCTTGGGTTGCTTGTGACGGCGACCGCTGGTTGGGAAGAAATACGGCGAGTAGGTCGCAGTGACATCATCGTCCTGGCGGGCTGTTCGGTGTTATTGACGATAAACTGGCTGACTTTTATCTACGCGATTTATATCGGCAATATCGCGGAGACAAGTCTCGGGTACTTTATCAATCCACTCATCAGCATTTTGTTGGGTCGATTGTTTCTGGGTGAGTCCATGGGGGCTCTGCATTGGCTTGCCACAGGCCTAGCCGCGGCGGGTGTGCTGGTTGAGTTACTGAGTCTGGGTGTGATTCCCTGGCTTGGGCTTACGCTCGCATTTTCGTTTGGACTTTATGGATTGTTACGTAAACAGATAAATCTTGGTGCGCCTCTTGCGCTGGGGATCGAAACGGCCATGATTGCACCGTTTGCGCTGGCGTATCTGTTGTTTTTTGAGATGCCTGATCGAAATTTTGCGCAATCAGCCTATCTCGCGATGGGTGGTTTGGTGACGGTTCTGCCCCTGGTTTGTTTCGGAGCAGCTGCAGCACGACTGCCATTGAGCCAGCTCGGTTTTTTCCAGTACATCGCCCCTTCTCTGTCGTTGATCATTGCGGTGGTTGTTTATAACGAGGTTGTGACAACCCAGCGATGGATCAACCTGGGGCTGATATGGTTGGGGCTCGCTTGTTTCAGTGTTGATAGTATCGTCAAATCCAGAAAACGCTCGACGCAAAGTCCCGAGCATTAGTCCAGGGTTAATCAAACGGCCATGATGGCGTGAATCATTCCACGGCGCCGTTCATCGCCTGCTGATCAGCTTCGATCATCGCCTTTTGCAGTGACCCGACAGACCTGATCCAGGGTGGGAACTCATCAAATGGAGGGGGCAGACCTTCGGACGCCGCCTTAGCGTTATCATACGTTTCATAGATGCCGAGTATGAGTACATAGAAAAACTGATTCTGCGACCAGACGCGGGCGGCGGACATTCCGCGAAGTTGATTCTCAACGGCATAACGCTCCAGTGTTTCCTTGCTTGATACGCTAACCAATTGGACAACCCAGAAATCTTCTGGCAGATCAAGCAACGACACAGGTTTGCTGGGTCGGTATGAGAGTCGAACGTGTTTCGGCAGATTACTCAGGTCTGGCGTGGGCTTGGTTGGTGCGGGTTGCGGTTGGGCTTGTTGGGGTGCATTGGGCAGTTCGCGCTGGGGTTCTTTGTATGAGGTATCGCTGCGTGAGGCGGCAGTGTATGAGCCAGAGGGATCGTCTGTTACGTTGTCACTCTGGGTAGCCTCCAAACGACCTGTGGGCGTTGACGCTGGCGCGGGATCTGGCAAGCGGCTCGGTTGTGGGTTACGCGCCAGGGCTTCGTTGCGAACGCACTTCCAATCCTCGGTGGATTCGCCCATCTCACAGAACCAAGCGCCGCCAGCGGCTTCGTCTCCTTCGGATTCATAAACCGTGGTTGTTTGGGTTGCCGCGCTCGAGCAACCGTACAAAACTGCCGTGACGGCAAATGTCAGTAAGCCCCGCGCGAATGTATCGAGTATGGTGTTTGACCTGATGTTTTTGGACTTCAGGTGCTGGGAGTTAGAGTGCATAAGAAGACGACGCTTGTGTACCAATGTTGTGTAGGATCTTAGTAAACCAGGTTGCTTGCAAGCACAAATTGCCGTAGCTTCCAGATGTAATCGATCAATAGCTCAATCTGACGTTTACGATAAGGTTGTCGCGCGGGACAGGCGCGGGACAGGTGTGGGAAAGTTAAGAAAGCGCTAAGAAAGCAAAGATAATACGAGGATAAGAGGATCGAATGGTTGCGACACTTTCGGAATACTCAAAGACTCCGAGAATACTGAGGCTTAACGTGGCAGGACAGCCGCTCGAATGGGTCAGCTGGCAGGATGCAGTTTGTCTCTACGCTCGCGATATTGTGATCTGGACCGTGGGCGACCCTGTTATTCGGATCCGTGGTGGACATAGCCGGCTTGATGGGTGTGTTAGTTCAGTCGACATTCACAGCATAATTGCGTGTGAAGGGCGCATTGTTAGCAAAAGTGATGTTTCGCCGCCACTGACCAATAAGGCATTGTTCGGTCGAGATCGCAATGTGTGTATGTACTGCGGCAACAGTTTTATCGATGGTGAGTTGACGCGAGATCATGTTGTCCCCGTATCTAGAGGAGGGCGTGATACCTGGGATAACGTTGTAGCAGCGTGCAAACGATGTAACCATTTTAAAGGCAATCGTCTACTGGAAGATCTGAATATGGATCTGCTCGCGCTACCTTATGTGCCCAACTTTTCTGAGTATCTAGCCCTGACCAACTCAGGTCGAATTCTAGGTGATCAGATGGACTTTCTACGAAAGAGCTTCAGCGCTCAAAGTCGACTGCGCCACTAGGTCGTCTCGATGGCGCCCTTAAATGCAGCATGGGATGCAACGAGCACGTCTGCCACACAAGCGGTTAGTCGCTTAGCCGTCGCAATGTGCATGAATTCATTGGGTCCATGTGCATTGGACATAGGTCCTAACAGGCCGGTTACCATAAACTGAGTCGTTGGGAATACGTCTCCTAACATTTTCATGAACGGTATGGTCCCTCCGATACCCATATGCATCACTGGTTTACCGAAATATCGACTTGAGGCTTGGTTCAGACTTGTCGCCAACCATGGTGCTTCCAACGGAGCATGCCAGCCTGATTGGGGCGTCTCTAGTTCGAATAACACGCTCGCTCCATAGGGAGGGTCGCGTTCCAGCTCCGCTTTGATGGTTTGCGCTGCCGCTTTGGCGTCAACAGTTGGGGGTAGCCTGAACACCAACTTTGCCGCGGTACCTGGTCGTAAAGTATTGCCAGCATCTGTCACTTCGGGTGCGCCGCTGATGCCGGCAACGGCGAGACTGGGGCGCCATGCATTGTCAACTAGGAGGCTTGCCACATCATCCGTTCCGGGATGACCGCCTTCTACCCATGGGAAGCGGTCTATGATGGACGGGCCTAGAACCTGCGCCACTTGGTTTGCAGCGTCGTGGACTTCCCCTGGTATTTCGGCGTTCAAAGCGGCGTGTAATCTGCCTGACGAAGCATCTTCAACACGGTCTATCAGCTGGCGCAAGATCCTGAAACTTGAGGGTACAATGCCGCCGGCTAACCCGCTGTGTTGCCCCTCGTGTAATATGTCCACCGAGAGCGTGCCGGGTAACATCCCGCGCAGTGATGTGGTGACCCATAGTTGATCGTAGTTACCACATTCGGCATCCAGGCACACAACCAGTTGCGCATTGCCGATCTCCTCAAATTTGGCGTCCATGTAGTAGAGTAAATCAAAGCTCCCGCTTTCTTCGCAGCCTTCAATCAAGAGTACGCAGCGTGGGTGTTCAAGTCCTTGTTTTTTAATGGCTTCGAGTGCGATCAAACTTCCGAATATTGAATAGCCATCATCTGCGCCACCGCGACCGTAGAGTTTGCCGTCACGCTCCACGGCAATCCACGGTCCCAGTCCCTCATGCCAACCGCTAAACTCGGGTTGCTTATCGTAGTGACCGTATAGAACCACGGTGGGTGCGTCAGGATTGTTGGCGCCAGAAGAGTCGGGGATCTGGGCGAAGATAATCGGGGTCCGGCCGGTTAACGTAAATATTTCGATCTGCATATCCAGTTCGACAGAACAAGCCCAATCGAACAGCATTTGTGCTGCTTGCTGCATATAACCGTTTGTTTCCCAGTCAGGATCGAACATAGGCGACTTGTTTGGGATGGGTATATACTCCTTCAACTTAGGAATCGCAGACGTTTCCCAACGAGAGTCGACAAAGGATAGTAAGGCTTCCGTATCAAGGGTTATGGCTGTGTCTTTGCTCATATTCTCTATCTATGTCGTTCAGCGTGGATTGGATGTCCGGGTTATCGGAAGCCGCGGATACAGTCATGCCCATATTGCCAGTCTAATTTTTGCATGGCTATTTCAGGCAGAAATCTTGTCCCCAGAGCGATGTTCAAGTTTCGAGTGAGTTTGCCAATTGGATTGGAGCGAGTGATCTGTTCCCATGAGATGGCCAGGTTTCTCGCTACTCTGCGGCCACGAGCCCCTCGGTACTTCTCGTATTCAGCATACGCATCGGACCAGTCTTCTTCGTAGTTTTCCAACATGCGACTCAACACCCAGGCATCCTCCAGTCCTAACCAACAATGCTCACGCCAAAATGATGGTGTCGAGTACGCCGCAAGCCCGGCATATGCAACGTGTCCCTGATACCAGTTGTCGCTCGGTTGCTGGGTAATCGGGGTTGGTTCATCAAGAGTTTTTGCGCCGGTGATCGCGGGGTGGAGGGAGTTGTGCCAATCGTCAATATCCAGCGGGCGCTCAGGTCGCCAGTTGCAGATGTAAAAATAGGTCTTATCTGGCGTTGAAAACTGCCAGATTGTTGCGCCTTCGTTTAACCAGGTTATGTTGGCGTTAGCGGTGGAAGCGATCTGTTCGGAAACAAAAACACCCACACTATATCGCGGATTGGTCTCCGGTGGGCTCGAAGGAGGAGCGGTCGAAGAGCAACCAGGTAACGTGTCAAGTTGCAGGTTAATTCCCGGCTTACTCTCGCGAGAGGCTTGGTTGGTTCGCAAAATTTCAATGAACTGGTCTTCTTGCAGATTTAGAAGCGGTGCGTTGTAGCGATCGGCGCAGAATTTCCCCAGTGGAAGTTCGCTCAGCAGATAGGCTGAACGGCCAAAGCGTACTTGAGCGCGATCTGGCTGATGAGCAATCTCTGTTAAAGCTTCGTTCAGTCCCAAGGCTTGAACGACCTTGGTTAAATTAGGCGTCAGCACTCCAGCCCGTCCGGTTGGATGTTGAGCGTTCACTTGAGGGTTAGAACAGTGCGCGGTGCCGTGAAGATTGCAGGCACGGATAAAGGCCCATGCCGTTGGGGTGTCTCCGTTTACTGTTATGTCAAACATATCGGACGTTTTAGGCTCAGGTGCGACGCCAGCGTGTGCCTTCCCTTGTGTCTTCCAATTCAATGCCCGCAGCGTCAAGTTGGGCGCGGATGTTATCTGCCGTAGCGTAATCTTTAGACTCTCGGGCTGCATCGCGTTGTTCAATCAGCCGTTCTATCTCCTGCGATGGTAAACCCTCGTCGGTGCGTGTGAAGTATGTTTCCGCATCCACTGACAGGATACCCAACATCCATCCCGAGCGGAGTAGCTGAGCCCTATAGTTATCTATTTCTGACTGGTCTTGGGCTTTTTGCAAATTGGCGGCAATTTCGTGCAACGCTGCTAACGCCTGTGGTGTGTTCAGGTCGTCACACAAGGCCTGGATGAACGCGTCTGGAAACTCCGCGACACGCAATTTTGTGAAATTGTCTTGGCTTTTGCCGGGCTTATCACGCAGTGCTTGATACAGCCGGTCAAGGCTTGCCTTGGCTTGATTCAGCAAATCTTCAGACCACGCCAGTTGCGATCGATACTGTCCTGAAAGCAGAGCATAGCGCAGCGTCTCACCAGAATATTGCTCTGCAAGATCGCGAATTGTGCGTACGTTGCCAACCGACTTGGACATTTTCTCAGAACCCAGCGTCAGCATACCGTTGTGCAGCCAATAGCGGACGTATTCGGATGTGCCATTTGCGCAACGGCTTTGTGCTGCTTCATTCTCGTGATGTGGGAACGTCAGGTCTGAACCGCCGCCGTGAATATCTATGACGCGTCCCAGATGTTTGCGGATCATGGCAGAGCATTCGATATGCCAACCAGGCCGTCCGGTGCCCCATGGACTTTCCCAGCCGGGTTGCTCTGCGGTTGATGGCTTCCACAGGACAAAGTCCTTTGGATCGCGTTTATAAGGTGCGACTTCTACTCTTGCGCCATCGATCATATCCTCCAGTGTACGCCGCGCCAGCGTGCCGTAGTCGGGGTCTGACGGGACATGAAACAGCACGTGTCCTTCATTGGCGTAGGCGTGCCCTTTTTCGATCAATTCGTCGATCATTTCGATGATCGGTTCTATGTGGTGGGTCGCCCTGGGTGCTACATCAGGCGGAGCAACGCCCAGCGCCTGCATATCATCCTCGTAGGCTTGGGTGAAACGATCCGCCAATACAGATATGGGTTCGTTGTTGGCGAGTGCGGCAGCGTTGATCTTGTCATCGATATCCGTCACGTTGCGAGCGTAGTGCACCCGTGGGTATATGCTGCGCAACAGGTTGACCAGGACATCAAAGACTACTGCCGGACGTCCATTGCCAATATGCACGTAGTTGTAGACTGTTGGGCCGCAGACGTAAACCGTTACCAGATCAGGGTTTAAGGGGACAAACTTTTCTTTTTTACCGCTCAGGGTGTTGTGCAGATACAAGTCGGACATATGGAGTGTTGTTTTGGTAATGGCTCAGAGGGCGCGCAGTATATTGCAGGCCACGGTTATAGGCCAGGCAAGCGAAGCTATCCTGGATCATGATCGACGTTGATCAACTCCCCATCAACACTCAGATAGAAACAGGATTTTCGATTGGTGTGACAGGCGGGGCCGATCTGGTCAACTTTGATTAAGATGGCGTCTCCATCGCAGTCAAGGTGCATGGAAACCAAATTCTGGACATGCCCAGACGTTTCGCCTTTGCGCCAGTAGGTGTTTCGGCTGCGCGAGAAATAGCATACACGACCTTCGGCAAGGGTAGTTTCTATGGCCTGTCGATCCATCCATGCCAACATCAAGACTTCGTGGGTTTGATGATCCTGTGCGATGGCAGGTATCAATCCTTGATTGTTGTATGGCAAACGATCTAACACGTCGGTCAGTGCGACTTTGGTACCCCTGCTGCTATTTTCCAACTGCTTAAGCAGACTCATTGGGCAGCTGCTCCAGGAAAGTGAACACTGTGCGTAATGCCATCGCTTCGCCGCCTTCAGGGTGTCCGGGGCGGTTGCGGGTATTGAACGCCATGATGTCGAAGTGCGTCCAAATACAGTCTTCAACAAAGCGTTGTAAATAGAGCGCTGCGGTAACGCTTCCCGCATAGGGGCTTGCTGCCGAATTGACCATGTCTGCTATCTTGCTATCGATCATGTGCTCGTAGCCGCTGTGTAGAGGCATATGCCACACCGGATCCGCGCAGGTTTTCGACAGGTGGCCAAGTGTTGCAGCGAGGTCGTCATCGTTGCAGAACATCGCCGCAATCTCTGTACCCACCGCTGATCTGGCCGAGCCAGTCAGGGTTGCAAAATCGAATATGTAGTCGGGCTTTTCTTCACAGGCCAGGGCCAGCGCATCACATAACAACAGTCGACCTTCAGCGTCGGTATTGTCGATTTCAACGGTCAGGCCTTTGCGGGTTTGCAAAATATCCCCTGGACGAAACGCGTTGCCGGCCACCGCATTTTCGGCAGCGGGCACCAGCAATCGCAGGTGCACCGGCAGCTGTTGGGCCATGATCAGATGGGCAAGACCGATGGCCGTAGCAGCGCCGCCCATATCTTTTTTCATCAAGCGCATACCGGATGCTGGTTTTAAATCCAAACCGCCGGAATCAAAGGTTACACCCTTACCTACCAGCACTATGGACGGATTGCTTTGCTCACCCCACTCTAGGTCCACCAGGCAGGGTGGATCCTCGGCTGCGCGCCCGACTGCATGAATAGCGCCACATTGCATATCCAGTAACTCATCACCACTTACCAAGTTGAAGCTGGCGGCGAATTTTTCTGCCAGGGCTTGCACTTCAGCGGCGAGGTGTGAAGGTGCCATGTCAGCGGCAGGGGTGTTGACCAGATCTCGACTCAACGCCATCGAGTCAACCACATTGCAAATACGGTTGGTGTCGTTCGTGTTGGGAATAATCAGCTGTGCAGGCATCCGCTTGGCAGAGCGATAGCGTAGGAATTGATAGGCGCCTAGTCCCCAGCCAATCACTGCCTGGTCCGAAATGTTGGAATCCAGGCGATAAGTGCCCTCTGGTAAAGTCAAAGCGAGGTTGCCGAGGGTGCGAAAGTCTTCCTGTGCGTCTGTGCCCACCACCAGACATTGGCTTTGTCCATGGGGCAGCCAGGCAAACTGGCCAACTTTTGCGGTGAAACTCTGTTTGGCCAGCCATTGCAGCTGTTTTTCGTCCAGGGTCGCCTGGAACTGATCTAGATCATCCTGCAGGACCAACTTGATCAAGATGGTATCTAGGTCGGCACGATCAGGATTTGCATCATCCAAATAGTAGGCCTGTTCACTCAAGTTGAATTGTAATGCGGGTTCTGGACTGGAATTTTCGGACACGCGATACTGCCTTAATCTTGTTAGCAATTTGTCTGTTGGAGAACGTCGTGATTTTAGAGCTTCGTAATGGCAACGTCGATGTGGACTTCAAACTAAATCAAAGCTTAAAACGTATCGGCACAGTGCCCATTCTTGCGCTGGCCTTATTAACGCAATCTGTATTTACGTATGCGGACACAGCCAAACCCATGTTGTACGGCAAACACTGGATTGCCATCACCGGTAAACCTCTAGCCGTAACGGCCGGTGCGCGGATGTTCCACCAGGGCGGCAATGCGGTGGATGCGGCGTGCGCCATGTTGGCGGCCACTTCGACCATGTTTGATGTATTGAGTTGGGGTGGTGAAACCCAGGCGCTGATTTATCACCCAATAGAGAAACGGGTTATCGCGATCAATGCTCTTGGTGTGGCGCCAACCGGGGCAACCCCTGAGTTTTTTCGCGCCCGTGGTTTGAGTGAACCCCCCGCCTACGGACCGCTTGCTGCTGTGACCCCCGGTACGCCCGGTGGTTTGCTGGTTATGTTGGCTGAGTATGGAACGTTGTCATTGAAGGACGTGTTGGAGCCTGCACTAGAGATGGCTGGCGGTTACCCCATGGAGGCCCAAACAGCCGATAGTATCGAACGATTTGCGGACACCATTCGTCAGTGGCCGGCGTCGCGCGAGCTGTTTCTGGTTAATGAGGATCCAGATAATCCAGAGCGAAGAGCAGCGCCCAATCCGGGCCAGATTTTTGTCCAGGAAGATCTGCTGAAAACTTTATCGAAGCTGGTCGAAACAGAAACAGAGGCCCTGGCGGCCGGACTAAATCGACGGGACGCCATCCTGGAAGCGTACAAGCGATTTTATACAGGTGATATTGCAGAAGACTTTGTTGCCGGGTCTCGAGCGCTGGGCGGTTTGCACACGATGGCAGACCTTGCAGAGTGGCAGTTGCATATTGAAGAACCAGTGCGCACTCGGTATCGAGACATTGACGTTTACAAACTTAATACGTGGGTGCAGGGGCCAGTCATGCTGCAAAGCCTGAACTTGCTTGAAATCCTCAATAACAGGGAACCCCTTAAACACATGGGGTTCAATTCGGCGCGATACATCCACCATCTATACCAGGTGATGAATCTGGCCTTTGCCGATCGGGACTTTTACTACGGTGATCCGTATTTACCCCCTGAAGAGCCATTGTCGGGGCTCCTGTCGAAACGCTACGCGCAAGCTCGCATAGCCGAGCTGAATCCCAACAAGAATGATCCGTTTATCAAACCGGGTAACCCGTACAAATTTCAAAAAGGAAAACACCCATACCTTGAACACTTAGAAGCTTGGACGAATGAGCCTTCTGCAGATGGTTCCGTAATGCCCCCCTGGCAACAAGCTTCTGTTGGTCAGGAAACCCACAACACCGGTTTTTTAGCTGGCACCACTTCCATTCAGGCAGCTGACAAAACTGGGTGGGTGGTCTCGGTTACACCTTCGGGTGGATGGGTGCCTGCGGCGATTGCTGGCAGTACCGGCATTGGGATGAGCCAACGCATGCAGAGTTTTGTGCTGGAAGAGAGTCAAAACCCGTACAACGTTGTCAAACCGGGTCAAAGGCCGCGGGCGACTTTAACGCCAGGCATGGCGCTTAAGGATGGCAAACCCTATCTGTCCTTTGCGGTCCAAGGCGGCGATATTCAGGATCAAGTGCTCATGCAATTTTTTCTGAGCATAGTGGAATTCGGTATGAACGTGCAGGAAGCGGTTGAGGCCCCTTATTTTTGGAGCTACCAGATGCGCAACAGTTTTGGGGAGCACAGAGCTGAACCTGGCCGATTGCTGCTCAACGAATCAACACCGATTTGGGTTCGTAAAGCGCTGGAGAACATGGACTATCGTCTAGAGTTCAGGGAGAAGACGTCTGGTCCGATCAATGCCATTGAGTTTCACCCCGAGTCAGGCACGTTTACAGGAGGGGCCAGCAACTTTGGTGAGGACTATGGCCTTGCCTGGTAGTTTGACGTTGGGGTGTGGTGGTGTTTTTGCTCAGGTCAGGGAACCGCCTGGGTCACCACTTCGACCTGGCGAATGGTAGTTGACTGGCTGCTTAACTTGTAGAAAGCCGGTCTAGTGAGGATGAGATCTCGCCCATAGTTTGTGGCCGTGACGCCAATTGCACCCGTGAGCGAGTTGCCTTGATTATTCAATATAAAGGCGGGTCCTCCACCCGGGGCTAGATGGATGGAATCATTGGTATTTGTTTTGATCCGACTGATCCATGCGCCTGAGGATTCTGGGGCTTGTTCTTGTGCGCCAACTGAGTGTTGAACCAGCATATCCCTGCTGATCCGATAAGCCTCTGTGTACGCAATGTGCGTTTGCACCATACCTAAGCGCATCTGTACCTGTCGACTTGTCTCAATGACGAAAACCACAGACAGGCTAAAGCACAGGCCAAGGCCGATCAGCTTTTTAGTCGACGGGTTCTGCATGATCAGTACCTTGCTGAGCCCTTAGGTGTCGCCCAAGATCAGCGATCGCATCATGAATGGGCGTGAGTTCGTCATTGTTTCGCAACGGTCTTATGTCAGTGTATTTGCCTTGTTTTAAACCTTCCAGGCAAGCAACCAAAGCAATCATGGGGCCGGAGACTCGGTGGTTAATGAGAATGGCGAGCCCACACGCGAACAGGGTGAATACCACGAAGCCAGCCAGGGCAATCATGGTGATGTCGGAGAATGCATGGTAAACCGGGATTTGGGAGGTTGCTGTGGCGTCGGCTGAAGAATTGAGCAGGTGATCCACATCGCGTAATCGATAGTGAATCAATCCCACCGTGGTAACTAAACTTGCGAATGCTCCGAAAATGAACCAATTGACGTATTGCAGCTGGTAACGTGGCTTCACAAAAAAATTCTTCAGCTGACGACGATCACCTGGGGTGGATTCTGCATCATCATCATCAAAATCGTCATGGGTAGCAGACATAGGGGCTTCCTTGCGCTGGCAGAATTGCAGATGTTGTGACAAGAATACCCTGGAAGTTTGGTACATCTTTGTGACCTGTTTCACACCACCGTTTGGGGACACATTCTCCGGTTTTGAAAATGAGCGGCAGTACCTGGAGCTACGGGAAGGTTAGAAAATCGGCAAAGTGGTCTGAAAAAGGGTCTATAGAGACTTAACTGGAATCAGCTCGACTGATAACCCCAGGTTGTTCTTTTCAAAGATACGATCGGCCCGGTAGCTGGATCGGACCAGCGGACCAGCTGCCACCTCAGTGAAACCCATTTCCAGTCCCAAGGTTCGCAGGTGCTCAAACTGCTCAGGACGTACCCAGCGGTCAACGGCGAGATGGTTGGCAGTGGGGCGCAGATACTGGCCGAGCGTGAGCAAGTCAACCTGATGCTCGCGAAGGTGCTGCATAGACTGCACAACCTCTTCATCGGTTTCGCCGATGCCCAGCATGATGCTGGATTTTGTCAGTACGTGGGGTGCGCTGCGTTTTGCGTGAGCAAGTACGTTTAGCGTCTGTTCATATCCGGCGCGTACGTCTCTAACAACATGTGTGAGTCGTTCTACGGTTTCAATATTTTGCGCAAACACATCCAGACCAGAGTGTACAACCAGATCAATGGCCGGAGCGGATCCGCTGAAATCCGGGGTAAGGGCTTCTACCGCCGTATCTGGGCAGCGTTGCTTAATGGCTCGAATACAAGCGGCGTAGTGAGCGGCTCCACCGTCGTCCAGATCATCGCGGTCCACGGACGTCAGGACCACATAGTTCAAGTCCATCAGTTCGACCGACCGTGCAGCGTTGTCAGGTTCTTTAGGATCCAGCCATCCTTGGGGATTGCCTGTATCAACCGCACAGAACTTGCAGGCTCTGGTGCAAACGGCACCCATGAGCATGATGGTTGCAGTACCGTGATTCCAACATTCACCAATATTAGGACAATGAGATTCTTCGCATACCGTCGCAAGCTTATGTGTGTGGACGGTTTCTCTCACTTCTTTGTATTTTTCACCGCCACCCACTCTGACCCTCAGCCAGGGCGGTTTGCGCCCATTGACGCTTGTGGCCTGCTTGTTTTGTTTGATGCCATCCTTGATTGCCCGAATACCCAGCTCAGTGGTGAACTTTTCGCCACTGCGCAGCTTTGTAGCAGTTTTGTGGGATTGAGTTTTGGGGTCAGATATTTTGACGGGTTGCTGGTCCATAGGCTGTATTTTAGTTCATGTGGGGTAATTAGTGCATCCGTTGGGTGTCGAAAATTACCGGGTTTAGCTTGGATGGTGGCTTGCACAACGCCATAATAGGGGATTGTAAGTCTTGTATGAGTCATTGATATGACATTGTCGACACAACGTAAATTTATTTCCCCCCAGCCTGGCGATACCATCGAAACAATCGCCGCGCGCGAGCTCCCCGAAATGGATTCGCAAGAAGCGGTTGCCTCACTAACCAGCTGGAATTTGCATATTTTCCTGATGCGACAACCCAACGGGATGATTACCGGCAGCGATGTGGTCTTTGTTGAGCCCCCGCTGGTGCAAGGCAATATGACGATGATGCCCGATGCGGAAGCGGCGCACCGGGATGGTTAAGCCTTGAACGGCTGCCCGCATTACCGTGGATAGAACAACCATACCTACCATCGTCGACGCTCTGATTACCGGCGGGCACGAAGGTACGCCAGAATTGATACTGAAAATTGAATATGAAAATGGGGTGGTCAGCGACGTAACCATGGAGAATGAGATGGGGGTGAAGCTCTTGGAGCACTGCGGGGTGGATGAACTCCCGGGACTCATTGGTGAACCGTGGAATAAAGTGCTGGAAATTTTGGATCGATAATCGCTTTTGTAAAAAACAGGAGACGCAGATGGCTAATGCTCAGGACATTGGACAAACAGAAAAATTTGACGTGGTGATAAAAGGTGGCCTCGTCATCGATGGCTCAGGTATGCCTGGTTTTAAGAGTGACGTGGGGATAAGGGATCAGAAAGTTGCGTTTATTGGCCAGATCGAAGCAGATCAGAGTGAGGTCTGTATCGATGCAGAAGATCAAGTAGTCGCGCCCGGATTTATAGATCCACACACGCATTTTGACGCACAGCTGTTATGGGACGGTGAAGCAAAACCCGCCCTGGGCCACGGTATTACGACGATTGTGCCGGGTAATTGTTCGCTGTCCCTAGCACCCCTGAAGGAAGCTCACAGGGATGGTTTGATCGGCATGTTTCGCCAAATCGAGGAGTTACCCAAGGAGACCTTCGACGGCACGGCATTTGAATGGACCTGGGAATCCTTCGAAGACTACCTCGCGGCGATTCGAGATCAGCTGTCGGTGAACGTCGCCCCATTGGTTGGACATAGCGTTATCCGCATGTGGGTAATGGGCGACGCGGCCCAGAAAAGGGCGGCAAACGACCTAGAAATAGAACAGATGCAACAGCTGTTGCGTGAGTGCCTCGCCGCCGGAGCGGTGGGTTTGTCCACAAGTTTCGTCGACATAGATGCAAATCTATTTCCTGTTCCGTCGCGATGGGCGCATACCGAAGAGCTGGATGCGCTGGCCGCAGTGCTGGGCGAATATGGGCGGATGTTGCAGGTAGTGCCGGAGTTTTATGCAACGGATATCACCATCGCGCGCATAGACCAACTTGCAGATCTATCCATCAAGTACAATATACCGACCACGTTTTCTCCTTTGTTCGACAGTTCCGCTACTCCAGACAATGTGCCTCGAGCGATGGCTCGAGTACGGGAGCAGATGGCACGTGGTGCCCGGGTTTGGCCTCAGGTCCAGACCCGTCCGATTGATATCAGCTTCTGTTTTGACCTACCTTCACTGTTCTTTGCCACCAACCCGGCCTGGTTTGCAACCATGCGGCTCGACCGAGACGCAAAAATTACCGCGCTTACCGACCCAGAGAGTCGGGCAGGACTATTGGGTGCCGCGGGGCCTGATGGTGGTGCAGCCTGGTTGGGTAAATTGGTGGTCCGACACGTCCCCGAGAGCGCCGAAGGTTCCAACGAGCAATGGTTAGGTAAATCGTTGGCCGAGGTTGCTGCTGCCAGAGAGCAGGATGTGGCCGAGTGTATGATCGACCTGTCTTTAGAGCATGACCTGGATGTGCACTTCTTGTCCGAAAGCATGGGCCACAACGAATCTGATCGGGTAGGTCCGTTGCTGGCAGATCCTATGGTGCACGTGGGGGCATCAGACGGTGGTGCACATATCGCCTCATTTGCGACCTATGGAGATACGGGATATCTCTTCAGTGAATTTGTTCGAAATACGCACGCCCTGAGTCTGGAAGCGGCAGTAAAAAAGATCACCCACGATACTGCAAACATCTGGGGTATTCACAATAGGGGGTTGCTGCAGCCAGGATATGCCGCAGACGTGGTGGTTTTTGATGCAACGACCATTGCCCGTGGAGAAGAGCGCGCAGTTCATGATATTCCCGGATCCGGCATGCGTTATGTCAGAGATGCGATTGGCGTCAAGACAGTCTTGGTAAACGGCACAGTAGCCTATGATCAGGGCCAGTACAAAAACGCACGCACAGGTCAGATCGCTTGAGTGAATGATGGCGGCGATTTCTTGGGATCATCCGGAACCTTTCTTCATTGAAGTAGCGGTTACGCCTGCTGACATCGATAGTTTCAATCACGTCAACAACACGGTTTATCTTCGATGGTTGACCGAGTGTGCCTGGGCACACTCAGCAGCGGTGGGCTTGTCCGAGGAAGTCTGTGTGGAGATGCGACGGGGCATGGCTGTGAGGTCGATTCATGTGGATCTGCTGGCCTCGGCTTATCTGGATGAACGGCTGCTGGTGGGTAATTGGCTGACCAACCGTGACCGTCTCAGGGCGACCAGAATTTATCAGATCGTGAACAAAGCTACTGGCACAACTTTGTTGCGCGGGCATGTTGATTTTGTTTGCGTGAACTTAGACAACGGCCGTCCCGCTCGTATGCCGCCTGAATTTGACCAGGGTTATTCCGAAACGCTGCTGTCCTGAAACTGTAGCTGATGCAGGGTGCTGTAGAGCCCTTCAGCTGCCAGTAATTCCTCATGTGTGCCCAGTTCGACAATCTTTCCGTGATCCAGTACCAAAACCCTGTCTGCTTCCTGAATTGTCTGCAAGCGATGAGCGATCAAGATTGAAGTCCTTCCCTGGGTCAATTGACGCAGAGCTTCCTGAATCAACAGCTCTGTTTCTGTATCGATGCTCGCCGTCGCCTCATCCAAAACCAGGATTTCTGGGTCTGCTGCCAATACTCGGGCAAACGCCAGAAGTTGGCGTTGCCCTTGAGAGAGATTTTGCCCCCTTTCGGTGAGCGGGGTGTCGTACCCTTTTGGCAGGCTGGAGATAAATTGGTGTGCGTTCACTGTTTTTGCAGCGCGCACGGCGACATCTAGGGTGATGGATTTGTTACCCAGGGAGATGTTGTCATAAATAGTGCCGGAGAATATATGAAAATCCTGCAGGACAACGCCAACGCGCCGGCGTAGATCGTGACTGTGGATATGATTGAGGTCGATGCTGTCGAGAAAGATCTGGTTATCCGAGAAATCGTAGAATCTTCCCAGCAGCCGTATCAATGTACTCTTCCCGGATCCGGTCGGGCCGACGATAGCCAGCTTTTCCCCAGGGCTGATGGTGAAAGTCACATCCTTTAACACCGGAATGTCTTCATCGTAGCTGAAGTTTAGGCTCTCAAACCGCACTTCACCCCTTAATCGTCTCGGCAATGCGACTGGAGCAGTAGGTTCGTGAATCGCTTCATCCCAGTCAATGGCTTGAAATATGCGCTCGCCGGAAGCCATTGCGCGAAACAGGATATTGGTCTGTTCGCCGAGCACCACAACCGGATGGAATAACATGCCGATGAACTGCGTGAAAAGGACAACCTCTCCCAGGGTCATCTCAGCAGTTGCTACCTGACTTGCTCCGTACCAGATAATGACACCAATAGCGGTATGCGCTAACGAATCATTGAATGCGCCATATAGGGTTTCTACCCGTGCCGAGCGAAGTTCATAGTGGCGATTTTCTTCGTTGATCTTAGTGTACCGGTCGAGGTTATAGTCCTGTCGATCTGAAATCTGCACAACCTGTAAGCCAGCCAGGTTCTCCTGCATGTTTTGATTCAATGAAGATAGTGTTTGGCGCACCTGGCGAAATAGAGTCCGGGTTGTGCGCCGGAAGTAGTATGTGATCGCAGCTAAAAGCGGTAAGGCAAGGAGCAGAATGACGGTCAGTTGGGCATCTATCGCCAACATAACTCCAAGGGCTACAAAAAACGGCACAAATTCTCCAATCAAGGTGCCTAATCCGCGTAACAATTCGTACAACGCTTCCACGTCATTCGTCACGCGAGTCATGATTCTACCCACCGCCACCCGATCGTAAAAAGACGAGGGGCGCGTTTCTAAATGGCTGAACAGATCATGTCGCAAATCTCGCAGCCCGTTAATGACCGCGCCAATCAATGTCATTCTGTGGGCGTGGCCGGTAAATGCCCAGGTGATTTGAATAATGCCATATAGCAAACAGGCCACCAGTAGCGGTGGCCAACCAAGACTATCGGTGAGCCAATTTGTTAACTCGATCAGGCCGAAGTCCGGTGTGTCCGGATCGGCTTCCCCGCGTAAAATGTGGTCGATGGCGACCAGTGAGATGATGATCGGCAACAAGACTTGCAGGGTAGATGCAATCAGTACCAGCACTGAACTCAAAATGAGCGCGGGAGTGTAGGGCTTCAACCACTGCAGCAGGCGTCCCAACAGATGCATGTTAAGCACTGCCCCGGAAAGATCAGCGTCGAACATGGCATAGTCACGTTTAGGCTTTTCTGGGTCCGGTACAGCGCTAGTATTCATCCGCGTTCCTTTTCCGTATGTGAAAATGTGTGACGAGCGCCCGCCAAGTCCTCTTCCTCTGCACCTTCACGCTGCACACGTTCCAGTTCTGCGTAATATCCGCCACTGTTTAGTAGTTGTTGGTGCGTACCCTCTTCTATAATGCTACCTTCTTCCAGGACGATGATTCGATCTGCATGACGGGCCGTGCTCACTCGATGGGACACTAACATGGTGGTATCCCGGGCACGAAGTCGCTTGAGTTCGGAAAGAATGTGTTCTTCAGTTTCGGTGTCGACGGCTGAAAAACAATCGTCCAACAGTAATACCGGTGCATGACGAATCAAACCGCGCGCCAAGGTTGCCCGTTGCTTTTGTCCTCCTGACAGGGTTACGCCACGCTCCCCAACCAGCGTCTCCAACTGTTCTGGAAATTCTTCGATGGTGTTTTTTAAATCGGCTGACATGGCCGCATCCCAGATTGCATCCAGTGCTCGATTCGGATCATCATAGGTTAAGTTGTCTCTCAGCGGTTCTCCAAAAAGAAACGGATCCTGGGGAACCAAGGCCACCTGGCTGCGTAGTTGAGCAAGAGGGTAGTCGAGGACGTCGTGCTGGTCGATTTTGATCTGCCCTGGTTCCGGGTTGAGCAATCTTACAATCTGTTTCAGCAGGGTAGATTTGCCGGCGCCGACTCGCCCCATGATCGCGATGGTTTCGCCGGGTTGAACATGCAGATCAATGTGATCAAGGACCAAAGTCTCTGATTTAGGATAGCGATAGCTCAGACCTTTGATGCTGATGTCGCCGCTGATAAACGGGGGCGTCGAACCGGATGGCTGATCCGTGATCTCAGGCTCCAGGTCCATTACCTCATGCAACCGATTACTGGCCACCGCGGCCCTTTGAAACAGATTGACGATCATGCCAGCCACACGAAACGGCTGTACAACCATGTTCACATAAAGAAAAAATGCAACAAAGTTTCCGACGGGCATATGCCCATGTAAAACCTGGTAGCCCCCATAGCCGAGGATTGTGATCGAGCAAACCGCCGCCAGCGAGGGCATCCAGGCCGACATCGCTGAGTTGATTCGACCTTGCTCATAAAAAGCATCAGCGTACTGTTGATTGGTCAGACTGAAACGCTTGATTTCGTTTTCTTCCTGGACCATGGCCTGGATTGTACGAATCCCCGAGAGGTTTTCCTGGACGTGTGCGCCCAAGTCCGACAGCCGATCTTGCACCTGTACCGAAGCGATACCCATCTGTCGCCATGAGTGGCGGGCGTACCAGAACACGATTGGCATAGGCGGCAGGATCAGCAGCGTCAGGAAGGGATCAAAGTAAAGCATGAACGCAAAACCGAACAGCGTGGCGTACACCAGAATGACCAGCAGAATTGTCCCAAAGGAGATAAGGCGTTGGATCAGCGTTATATCGGCGACCGCGCGCGTCATCATGTCGCCGATGGTGTGTTCTGAAAAGAATTGCGCGCCCTGGTCCTGCAAGCTTGCATAGAGTGACTGTCGCAAATCGAAGGCGACGGTGAGCCCCACCTGGCGCACAGCAAATCGTGCGTAGGTCACCACAATGTAGCGGCAGATCACCGCACCTGTGATGCCACCTACAATGTCCGCCACATCGAAGTTGCCGTCGGTCATGCGATTAATACCAACGGCGGTCAGGAAAGGCACCAATGCTTCAAAAAAACGAGCCAGACCAAATGCCACGATCCCGCTGATCAGCTTAACTCTATACGGGAGGATAAATCCTCGTAGACGCCATAAGGAGCGGAGCAAGGAATATCCTAGAACGCAGCGCTGTTAGGCACTCTGGGAAAGGGAATTGCATCGCGGATATTCTCCATTCCCGTGAGGTACAACACCAGACGCTCAAAACCCAACCCGAATCCCGCGTGCGGTACTGTTCCGTAGCGTCTGAGGTCTCGATACCACCAGAGCTCCTCGCGCAGATGGTCATCTGGAATACGCTGATCCAGAATATCCAGGCGTTCCTCACGCTGACTCCCGCCGATGATTTCGCCCACACCAGGCACCAGCACATCCATTGCAGCCACAGTTTTTTCATCGTCGTTCAGGCGCATGTAGAATGCCTTGATATCCGTCGGGTAATCGGTCACCACGACAGGACCTTTGACCACCTCTTCGGTTATAAAGCGTTCGTGCTCAGATTGTAGGTCGTTGCCCCATTGCACTGGGAATTCGAAAGTGCGCTTAGACTCGGCGAGAATGTTGACGGCATCAGTGTAGGTCATGTGCTCAAACGGTGTGCTTGCAACCTTGTTAAGGCGTTCCAGAACCTCTTTGTCGATTCGCTCGGCAAAAAAAGCAATATCGTCAGGGCAGGCTTGCAGCACCGCGCTGATGACATGCTGCAAAAAAGACTCTGCAAGCTGCGCGTTATCCTTCAGATCTGCAAAGGCGATTTCTGGCTCGATCATCCAGAATTCTGCAAGATGACGTGACGTATTGGAGTTTTCAGCCCGGAAGGTTGGCCCAAAGGTATATACCTTGGACATGGCGCAACAAAAACTCTCCACATTGAGTTGTCCGGAGACCGTAAGATAGGTCTGCTGACCAAAAAAATCTTCGTTCCAGTCAGAATCTGGTCGATTAACCAGGTCCAGTGTGGATACGCGAAATAGCTCACCTGCACCCTCACAGTCGCTGCCGGTGATGATGGGAGTGTTCACCCAGAAGAAACCTTGTTGGTCAAAATAATCGTGAACCGCGCGCGAGATTGCGTGCCTGACTCGGGTGATGGCGCCAAATGTATTTGTTCTGGGGCGCAGATGAGCCACTGTGCGCAGATATTCAAAGGTGTGTCGCTTTTTACTGATAGGGTAACTTTCCGGGTCATCCACCCAACCGACGACACTGACGTGGCTTGCGTGAATTTCTCGATCTTGGCCCCGTCCTTCTGAGGCGACCAGTTCTCCCTGGATCACCACAGAACACCCGGTGCTTAGCTCGGCAATTTCACTCTCGTAATTTTCCAAGGCACCGTCGGCCACCGCCTGGATCGTGTCAAAACACGATCCATCGTGAATATGAATGAAAGAAAAGCCGCCCTTTGAGGTGCGTCGAGATCGAACCCAGCCCTTTATGGTAACCGGGGTGCCTGGCGCTACGCTGTGGTTCAGCAGTGATTTGATGGAATCGGTCATAGGTTTATTGCGGATATTTTAGCTGCTTGATAGATCCACAGATTTTACGTCATGGAGGCAACTACCGCTAAGGTTTCTGCCTGGATACTTGTAGCGTTCGTAGCGCTTGAATGTCAGTGCTCGCGTTGAAGGGTGAGTGGGCTTCAACGTAGGCGATGTCCTGTTCTACATATTGGCGCTCGTCCTCAAGGAAACGAGACACGGCATCAGCAAAACGCGGTTCGGCAATCCAATGTGCTGACCGGGTTGCGCATGGCAAATACCCGCGCGCAACCTTGTGTGCGCCTTGCGCGCCGGCCTCCACAGTTTTTAAGCCCGCGTGAATCGCAAAATCGATGGCCTGGTAGTAACACACCTCAAAGTGCAGGAACCTGTGGTCTTCGATGCAGCCCCAATTACGTCCGAAAAGCGTGTCTTCACCGATAAAGTTAATCGCGCCGGCAATGTATCGCCCTTCACGTTTCGCCATGATGAGCAGCGTATCTTGTGGCATATGATCGCCAATCTCGGAAAAAAACGCCCGGGTCAGGTATGGACTGCCCCATTTTCTCGCCCCGGTATCCATATAAAACTGATAAAACGCATCCCAGTGTCGTTCGGTTAGGTCGCTGCCCGTGACCCATTCGATTTCTATGCCGTTTGCCAGCGCCTCGCGCCGCTCCCGCCTTATGTTTTTGCGCTTTTTTGAAGCCAGGTCCTGCAGGAAGTCATCAAAAGCGCGATAGTTCCCGTTTTGCCAGTGAAACTGCTGGTCTATGCGCTGAAGAAAACCCAGTCTCGCAGCGCTTTCCCATTGATCTTCCCGCATAAACGTCATATGGATGGACGATACGTCGATCTGTTGCGCAATCTGCATACAAGCCGATAGCAGCATCTCCTGGGACTGTGCGCTGGGTTCGCGGGTCAAAAGGCGCGGACCGGTGGCAGGAGTAAACGGAACGCTGATCTGCATCTTTGGATAATACTTGCCCCCTGCACGTTCCAAAGCGTCTGCCCATCCATAGTCAAACACGTATTCGCCTTGCGAGTGATTTTTCAGATAGGCAGGGACCACGCCAATCAACGCGTCATTTTCTTCCACTTCGATATGGAAGGGTTGCCAGCCGGTTTGGGCGCTGACGCTCCCACTGTCTTCAAGGGCTTTGAGAAATTTGTGACTCAAAAAAGGGTTGTAGGCAAATGCCTCGGTGCAGCTGTCCCACCGTTGCGGGTCGATGTCGTTAATACTGTGGTGAATTTTAGCGGTGGTAGACAACGGGTACGACTTAATTTGTTTTCGATATCTGCAGATGATCTGGGTCTAAAAGATACCCATCTCCAAGCCTGCTGCCAACAGGCCACCTAGTTCTTCACATTGCTTCAGGATAGCGTCGGTGGGTACTTGTCGGCTGATAATCGGTTCTGCCACCTTGGTCAAGGGGTAGCCGTTTGCGATCCTTTCTATCGATCTGACCGCTCCTGTACCATCGTTGCCAGCCCCGATCACCAGTGCATAAGGTAGGGGAGAAAGCCTTCCTTCAACTTCGTAGAAGGTTCGATCAAAGAAGTCCTTTAAGGCACCAGACATGTACCCAAAATTTTCGGGCGTACCCAGAATCGCTCCATCAGCCCATAAAAGATCCTGGTCTGTTGCCTGGCTCGCTTGCTTTATTCGCACTTCAATCCCGCTGATCTCCTGTGAGGTTGCGCCACGGTACACGGCTTCGACAAGCTTTTCTGTATGTCCCGTTTTCGAGTGGAAGACGATCAGCAGGTGTTTCATCTGGCCAGTGTAAATGGCCTAACATCCTGCGGCTACAGGAGTATACTCGCGCGCCACAACGACCAACCGCAAACGGACAGATGTCGAAAGGCAACCCACAAGTAAATCTCGAGAGCATCCAGGATGCCGCTGCAAAAATTTCGGGACGAGTGTTGTATACCGCTTGCCAGAAGTCCGAGACGCTGTCCAGGCAGTTGGGCTGTGAGCTCTATATTAAGTTTGAAAATCAACAATTTACAGCCTCTTTTAAAGAAAGAGGTGCGTTAAACAGATTGCTTTATGATGGTGCGGCTAACAATCACTTTGATGGAGTGATTGCCATGTCCGCGGGCAATCATGCGCAGGCGCTTGCCTATCACGGAAGTGAGCTCGGCATCCAGACAACAATTGTCATGCCTCGATCTACGCCAAACGCCAAGGTAGAAGCCACCCGCGTGTTTGGTGCCCAGGTGATCTTGCATGGCGCAACCTTTGATGAAACCAGGCAATTTACTGAAGCATTAGCCGAACAACAAAATCTTGAGCTGATACACCCATTTGATGACCCCCTGGTCATTGCAGGGCAAGGTACGGTTGGACTTGAAGTTATGCAGCAGGTTGAAAACGTGGATTATCTGGTAGTCCCGGTTGGCGGCGGCGGGCTCATTGGCGGTGTGGCCTGTGCGACAAAAGCTCAAAGTCCTAAGACCCAGGTTCTGGGGGTTCAAATGGAGCGTTTTGCTGGCGCGCATGCAGCCTTTCATAAGAATAGCTGGGAACCCCAGGGGCCTCAGTCTACCGTGGCTGAAGGCATAGCAGTCAAGCAGCCTGGCGTAATCACTAGTGATTTGATTGCGCGCTACGTGGACGAGTTTCACTTGGTGAATGAAACGGAAGTCGAGCAGGCGATCTTCGATTTATTAGAGATTGAGAAGACGGTTTCCGAGGGTGCAGGTGCTGCGACGCTTGCGCTGGTGCGACGCAACCGAGAACAATTCTGTGGTAAACGCGTGGTGGTGATTTTGTCTGGAGGCAATATCGACATGATGATCCTGTCTTCGGTCCTGCAGCGTGGTTTGGTTCGTTCGCATCGCTTAGTTCGCATGCAGGTAGAAATTCCGGATACGCCCGGCGCACTGGCCCAACTCACTACTCAATTGGGTGCGCTAGACAGTAACATCATGGACATCGCCCATCATCGTGCTTTTGGTGGGTCATCGGTGCGGGCGACTTTGGTAGAAGTCGTCTTGCAACTGCGGGGTGAGGAACAACAGGATACGGTGTATGAATCTTTAACGGAGGCCGGCTACGACCTCACGTTCCTCTAGGCGTTTTATTACTAGGCGTTTTATTACTAGGCGTTTTATTACTAGGCGTTTTATTACTAGGCGTTTTATTACGACCGCGTCTCAACGCATGTCCTGGGCAATTTTGGCGCACTTGTCGAGCAAAGGCAGCAACTTTTCTTCTGGATCAGGGGGCAGCGTGAAGATCAGATGGTCAAAGCCCTGTTCGATGCGCCCTTTGAGTTGGTCGATATTCATCGGTGCCCCGAACAGAGCTAAATCCAGATCTGCAACCTTACGCCCTCTTTTGGACAACGCATCTTCCATGCGCTCCATGTTGCCCGAACCTAAACCGCCGATGGGCATCCAGCCATCTGCATACTCCGCGACGCGATCAAACACCCATTTAGAGTTAGCACCAATCCAGATCGGCGGTCCTTCCGGACGCTGAGGTTTCGGCCAGGACCAGATTGGGTCGAAGTCTACGTGCTCGCCGTGATACTCGGCTTCATCGTTGGCCCAGATTTCTTTCATGGCGAGCACTTTTTCACGCACAACGGCCCAGCGCTTGGCGTAGTTAGCGCCGTGATTTTCCATTTCTTCACGGTTCCATCCTGCGCCAATGCCCAGAACGAATCGGCCATGGGAAATCGTGTCCAAAGAGGCTACTTCCTTGGCTAACGTGATGGGGTCTCGTTCTATCACCAGGCAGATGCCTGTCCCCAGTTTTATTTTGTTTGTGGCAGCAGCAGCTGCTCCAAGGGCAACAAAAGGATCATGTGTTCGCCAGTACATTTCGGGCAGATCTCCACCGCCAGGGAAGGGCGTGTCTCGAGATGCCGGGATATGGGTGTGTTCAGGAAAAAACAGGCTATCCAGATCGCGTTCTTCTATAGCTTTGGCTAACGGTACTGGTTGTATAGCCTTATCCGTTGGAAACATTGTTATTCCGAACGATAAATTTTCTGAGAATGCCATATGCTTAGCCTCTAATTGTTTTATGTGGCGAGAGTATCAGGGATCTGCTGGAAAAGTCTCAGCGGCGGCGCGGATGTCGGGCGTAAGCCCTGGTCCTTAGAGATCCTCAAAATTTCCATGCCGGCCCTTGCCGGAGGCGAAGCGTTCGGCGCCAGCTCTGGTTTCACCCGACCGAATGACTTCAAGGCCATATTCAGTTTCCAGCTTCAGTGCATCAGGTAGATTGTGTTCCCATTGTTCGTAAGCCGAGCGGCGATCATTACGCATACACATTTGCGGAAAATTGCTCAGTTGCTCGGCCAGTGTGATTGCCTCGCTTAAGGACTCGCCCGGCTGACACAAGCGATTTGCCAAACCTATTCTTTGCGCTTCGTCCCCGGATACTCCTCGTCCGGTTAGAATCAGATCCATTGCATGACTGGTTCCCAACAGTCTGGTTAAGCGAATTGTGCCGCCGTCAACCAAAGGCACTCCCCAACGCCTGCAAAACACACCAAACACCGCATCTGTTGCTGCGACCCTTAGATCGCACCAGGCGGCAAGCTCGAGCCCACCAGCGACAGCGTATCCCTCTACCGCCGCAATGACTGGCTTGCTCAAGAGCATTCGAGATGGACCCATGGGGCCGTCACCCTCTATCCGAACTTGATTACCTCTTCCATCCGCGACACCTTTCAGGTCTGCACCCGCGCAAAAAGTATTGTCCGCGCCGGTTAGAATGGCCACCGATGCAGAGTCATCTCTATCAAAATCGCGGAATGCGTCTGCCAGCTCGATAGCTGTTGGCCCATCAACGGCGTTCTTCGCTTGTGGCCTGTTGATTGTGACAATGGTGGTTGGTCCCTTTTTGTCTACCAAGATATTCTCGCCCATCTTTCCCCCGGCTTAGTGGCTGTGGTTGGTGTACATGTTCAGTGTCCTAGTTTACCTTCGGTGGTGAACGCATCGCTAATTGGGTTGCAGATATTTTTTTGAAAATCAGGGGGAGCAAATGCGACTGAACAAACCAAGAATAAAGCCACTTGAAGCAGATGAATGGACTGATGACGCGGCAAAGTTGATGCAGCCGTTTGTGAATCAAGGGCGCGTATTTAACATTTTTAAAACACTCGCAAATCATCCGGATCTCGCAAAACGCTGGATGGTTTTTGCCAATCACATCCTCGGCAAATCCACGCTCAGTGTCCGCGACCGGGAATTATTGATTCTGCGAATTGGTTACCTGTGTCAGGCGGGCTACGAATGGGGTCAGCATGTTGCGATTTCCCGGGCCGCGGATATGACCGATGCAGAAATCCGTTCATGTAAGACAGGTTCAGCAACGCCGGATCTGGATGATAAGGATCGATTTCTGTTTTTGGCGACGGAAGAGTTGCACAGTGACGCTCACGTCAGCGATTCAACGTGGGCTGGATTGTCCGCGTATTACGACACGCAACAGATGATGGATATTGTTTTTACCGTAGGTCAATACAACCTGGTATCCATGGCGTTGAACAGCTTCGGTGTTCAGCTAGATGATGGCTTGCCTGGATGGGATGTTTGATGGCGCGCCTTGCTGACAAAACCGCAGTCGTGGTTGGGGGTGGTCAAACGCCGGGGCAAACCATTGGTAACGGACGAGCAACTGCACTGCGCTTTGCCCAGGAAGGCGCGGTGGTTATTGTGCTGGATCGTCATCTTGAGTCTGCTCAAGAAACCGTCACCATGATTGCAGAGGAGGGTGGGGCAGGCTTCGCCTTTGGTCTGGACGTGACTGATCAGGAAGCCTGTCAGACGACCGTCGATGGGTTGCTCGAGCAATTTGGTCAACTGGATATTCTGCACTATAACGTGGGCATCGGAAGCGGTGATGCGGGTCCTGTTCGAGTAAAACGCGAAGCCTGGGATCGCATCTTTCAAGTCAATGTCAATGCCGCGATGTATATGTGTCAGTCTGTGGTCCCGCATATGCGGGAAGCGGGTGGCGGTGTGATTACCTGCATCTCGTCAGTTGCCGCTATCGCGTCAGCCAGCAACATTACCGCTTATAAAGCTTCAAAGGCTGCTTTGAATGCCTATTGCCAAGCCTTGGCTATGAATAATGCAAAATATGGGGTGCGGGTAAATGTGATCATGCCCGGGCTGATGAATACACCCATGGCAGTAGAGGGATATGTTGCCCTGGGACAAAGTCGAGAAGAGGTGATTGCACGAAGAGATGCAGCAGTTCCTCTGCGCGCAAAAATGGGTAGCGCTTGGGACGTGGCTAATGCTGGCTTGTTTCTAGCCTCGGACGAGGCTGGATTCATAACGGGCGTTAATCTACCTGTGGACGGGGGCCAATCAGCGAAAATTGGCTAAAAGTTATTTTTCGTTTGAGGGAATCAGCCCGATCCAATTCTGTCTAATTAGATATAAATGGCGCTTAGGAAGTCAAAAAGTGTTAAAAAAGTTGTCTTTTAGTCGGTTTTGTTATGGATCTATTACGAATTTGCCCATTTTACGAGCTTTTTTCGTAAATTGTGTCACTTTGTGTAACATTTCTATTGACTCCGTTATAAGCTTAAAAAATAATTTTGAACGCGCATTCAATGGATTGAAGCAGTGGCCGGGGTTGGAAAGGCCACAGGGCTAAAAAGCACAGGGCTAAAAAGCACAGGGCTAAAAAGCACAGGGCTAAAAAGCACAGGGCTAAAAAGAGCGACAGGCCGAAAGCGACAGGCCTAAAGAGAGCCAAAGCGCTCAAAGGCCGCAACCCCCAGAGGGTTGAACAGGAAGCTGAATTAAAGCGACAAGTAGCGACAAGACAAGTAGCGACAAGACAAGTAGCGACAAGTAGCGACAAGTAGCGACAAGTAGCACCAGTAAAGAGAAACGCGTATGCGAATCATGAATGCAGTCACAGGAACGATATTACTATTGTTAGCATTGCTGCATGTCTTTATTCCCGAACACCTGCACTATATTGCGTTGTACGGCAGCGGTTCTTTGTTCGCCTTTGTTGCATTGCGACAAGATCTCAGCCAGAACGTCGCACGTCTATTTGCGATTGGCACCACCGCCGTCATGTTTTTCTACTTTGCTGGATTTTTTACGCTGGCACCACATTTTCACGAATACTGGTATCGCAGCGGAGTAGGACTTGAAGGCGTAGGATTACTCTTGTCAGCCTTTGCGATGATCCCGGTTTTGTCATGTTACAGCTGTCTGCTAAAAGCAGATTGTGCAGAACAGCTGGCCGCCTACGAGCGCAGCAAGCAGGAAGAAGCCAAAGGGCAGACGAGTCGATTCAAACGCCCCGCATTTTTCTCAGTGCCTGAGCATATTCAGGAAAAATCTGCATAAGACCTCCTAAACCCGCCATCTATATCGGATGGCCCTGGCCAGACCGGCCAACTTATCTAACTTAGAAGCCGAGTGTGAACTGGTTCGCGTGATTGTGATGCTTGACTAAATTCTTCGGAGTTGGGTCAACCAACCGGATTGCTGCTGCGTTAACAGTGGACGACCTGTAATCAGCAGTAAGAGGTAAATCATGAACAGGCCCCAAAATCAGCATGTCTCGCCTATCCCTTTACAAACAGGGTTTGATCAGTCCCGTCTAAGTAGAGATTCGGACAACGGCTGGGACCTTCGATCCATATTCCGAATATCACTGGGTATAACACTCATCGCAATGATCCTCACCGGCTGCGGTGGGGGTGGGGGTTCGGGAGGCAGTGCTCCTGTTGCAGCCCCTGACCCGTCGGGCAGCGACGATGGGAGCGGTGAGTTGTTGGTAGGTATTACAGATGCCGAGGGAGACTTCATCAGCTACACCGTAGATGTTACGTCTCTCGAGTTAACCCGCGCGAATGGTGATGTGGTGGAAACCCTACCGCTACAAACGCGTATCGATTTTACCGAGCTGACCGAGGTGACAGAGTTTCTTTCTGTTGCGACGGTGCCTGCAGGTAATTATGAAAGCGTTGTGATTCGCATGAGTTACGAGAATCAGGAAATCCTGGTCGAAGATGCAATGGGTGATGCAGTATCCGTTGTTGCCGTTGATGAGGGTGGAGAGACGATCAGCGATCTGGAAATGCGCTTGAATCTGACCACTAGCGACGTGATTCGCATTGCGCCCGGACGCCCCGCCGCGTTCAGTTTAGATTTTGATCTGCAAGCATCAAACGAGGTTGATTTAACCAACGCGGTAGTTGTTGTCGACCCGTTTCTATTGGCGACGCCTGAGCTCGAAACCGATCGAGAACATCGCGTGCGCGGTGTTTTGGAGAGCGTCGAAGAAACGACGGACTCCTTTGTGATTAAAATTCGTCCATTCAGACATCGTCAAGGACAGTTTGGTGAAATGTCAGTGCTGGTTGACGATAATACTCAATATGAAATAAACGGGGATGGCTTCACCGGTCCGGAAGGTCTGGCTGCACTCGGTGAGCTGGCCCAAGACACGCCTATCGTCACTCACGGCGTAATTCTCAATGAAGGCGTTGTGGCTGATACAGTAATCGCAGGCTCTTCTGTACCCTGGACGGATGCGAATGCTCTGGTAGGTGTGGTCTCAGCGCGAGTTGGAAATACCATATCGCTGCAGGGTGCGCATATCGAGTTTGCGGATGGCACCAAGGCTTACCGTGGTGATTTTGAAATAGAACTTACCGACGACACGTCAGTCTCTTCAGCGGGCGTAGATAATGCGTTGGTGGGGATACAAAACATCTCAGTAGGTACTCGTTTGGTAGCCTGGGGTGAATTTGTTGATGATATTTCGCTGAACGCAGATCGCGTTAGGATCAATTTCAGTCAGCTTGCCGGTCAAGTGGTCCAAGCGGATCCCATTGCCGTAGATCTCTTCAGCCTGAACGGACGCAGACCCGAGTTTTACGACTTTGAGGGTACGGGTGTGATAGCCGAAGACGATGCCGATCCGGCATTTTATGAAATAGACACCGCCGGGTTTTCACAAGTAGATGCTGGTTCATTGGTTCGGGTCCGAGGTCTGGTCAACGATTTTGGTCTAGCGCCCGCCGACTATGTTGCCCGTACGGTGATTGATGTGGATACCGATCATCGCGGTGCCCAACTGAAAGTGAGTTGGACAGACGGATCTGCTGTCCCCTTTAACAGTATTGGCACGGATGGCATTGACATCGACCTGGCCGATGCGCGGTTTGCTTTGCGTGTGCGCGGTGTGCCACAAGACTTGATTGGTGAGCTTTCCAATGTGTTGCTCCAACCAACCCCTGATGGCCTAGGTGTGTATGCTGTAAAAGTACGCGGGGCCGGTGAGGTACACATGTACCGAAACTTTGCTGACCTGGTCGATGAGTTGATCAATCAACTGGACCAAGGCCGAATGCTGCATAGAATTTCCAGCGTTGGTGCATACAATGTTGGAGATACCTTGTTGACCAGCCCGCGAGCAGGATTTATTTTTGCAACATCTCAGTCTGACGAAGAATAGTGTGTACTGTTGTTTCAAACGGCCAGGCTGGTCTTTTACCAAACCCAACTCGCCGAGTTGGGTTTGGCTTTGTGAGAAACAGAGCATCACGACCAATGTCTCAGCGTAGTGAACTAAATCAATTTTTTGCCGAGGTTGAGAAGAGGGCATATGGAATGGCTTTAGTGTCTGTAAAAAACCCGGATGATGCTTTGGATATTGTGCAGGACGTGATGATGACCCTGGTGCGCAAGTATGCCCACAAACCGTCCAGCGAATGGCGTCCCCTTTTTTATCGAATTCTGAAAAATCGTATTACCGACTGGCATCGTTCGAATCAATCGCGGAACAAAGTTTTTGGTTGGCTGTCGTTTGGATTCTCAGATAAGGAGGATAAAAACGACTATGTTGATCCTATTGAAATGACGCCGGGTTCGAGACAGGAGGAACCGGATCATCAACGCAATAGCTCAGAATTGCGAGAAAAGATTAGCGGTGCCGTTGGCAGATTGCCATTGCGTCAACAGCAGGCATTTATGCTGAGGGCTTGGGAAGGCATGGATGTCAAAGAAACAGCGCGTGCCATGGGGTGCAGCAGTGGCAGCGTGAAGACTCATTTTTCGCGCGCGGTGCATGCTCTGCGTGCTGAACTAGGAGATCAACTATGACCGTTGAACGTAACGAGCATTTAGATGAACAATTTGCCCACCGGCTGGCCAAGCAGCTTGATGAGGCGCACGACGTCCCCGATGAGGTAGCCGAACGTTTGTTTTCAGCTCGGCAACAAGCGCTAGCTCAGGTTACCAAAAATGAAACTGGAAGGTTTGGGTCAAATCGGGTTCTCTGGCCGGGATTGGGTGTGGGGGCAACTGCTGCCGCGGCGCTGGTGGTTGTGTTGACGATGCCGCCGCAAATCGAACCGCTGCCGTTAGGCACGGACGTAGAATTAGCGGTTTCCCAGGACCTTGAACTCCTGGAAGAGTTGGAATTTGTGGCTTGGATGGTGGCGATGGAAGATCCTGGCGCGACCGATCATTCGGGATAGTGAATGCAGATGAAACCGGTAATTGAGCAGAATCGCCTACCCAGTGCATACCACTTTGAGATGCGCGCGACGGTGGGCATCTTGTGTTTGCTCATGGGTGGATTAGCGTTTGCGCAGGACGCGAGGCAGAAAGACGCTCGGTGGGATGCAGAGCAAGGTTTAAGTTTTTTTGAGTATCTGGCGGAAATGGTCGAAACCGAAGAAGGCTGGATGGACCCGTTGGATATGAATGGGAGTTATGCGGATATGGAACTCAAAGAAGTTTCAGAGCAAAACGATGTGTCAGAACACAATCTTGACGACTCGGAGGTACGGCAATGAAATTTATGCGGCGAGTGCTTATGCCTAAGCATTGGTTGATTGCGGGACTCCTGTTTTTGGCATCTGGCCTTGCGCAAGCGATGCCGTGGGATGATCTATCTGAAGGGCAGCGTTCGGCACTATCGGGATATGAATCGGCTTGGTCTTCGTTTTCCCCTGAACGACAACAACGCTTGTTGGTTGGTGTAGACCGATGGCTGAATATGGATGCGACTGAACGTCAGAACGTGACACGACGATTCGAAAAATGGCAGCAGCTTGATCAGAATAAGCGTCAGGAACTGATGCAGAGGTGGCGCTCGTTCAGAGATCTGACGCCCCAACAGCAGCGCCGTATGCGCGAGGGTCTGAATCGGTTTAATAAACTGTCGGCAGATCAGAGACAGCAGCTACGCAATCGCTTTCAAAAGATGAATGCTAAGGAGCGTGCCGCTGCGCTCAAAAGAATGCAGCGCGGAGCAGACCGTGCCCGTAGGATGCAGTCCCAACCTCTGCGGCGGAACTGATGCCTCAGGCCAGACTGTCC
This sequence comes from Pseudomonadota bacterium, assembly GCA_039028095.1. Classification (GTDB taxonomy): domain Bacteria; phylum Pseudomonadota; class Gammaproteobacteria; order Pseudomonadales; family Azotimanducaceae; genus UBA4421. The sequence goes on along the minus strand of JBCCIU010000002.1, from coordinate 299,332 downwards.
TCGATGATCTTGATATAGGGTTCGCGTAACGCTCGCTTGTTAAATGCGTACGCTGGAGTGGGCAATTCGGCCAGTGTTGTGGCGGTCGATAGTGCAGTGTCGATCAAAGCGTCGGGCGCAACAACTTGATCCAGAAATCCCGCATTTTGGGCTTCTTCGGGACTGAGCATCTGGGCCTGGACAACGCACTGGGTTTGCCAGCGCTTGGAAAGTCTGGCGCTGGCAAGCTGAATGCCAAATACTGGCAAGCTCATCCCAATTGCAGTTTCGTTCAGCCCAATCTTGAAATCCCCTTCAGCGCCTATTCGAACATCACAAGCCAGGAGTGTGAACGCACCTGCGGCAACCGCGTGCCCCGCGCAAGCGACGACGACGGGTTGCGGGTGTCTGAATAATCTCAGGAGCATGTGCGCGCCTTTGTTGACCAGGGCAGAGGTTGCCTCTGGGCCGTTTTCGAACTCTTTGAGGTCAAATCCTGCTGAAAAGAGTCCCGGCCTGCCGGTGATCAACACGCCTGAAGCTTCAGCTTCAGCCCGATCCAGCCCTTCGTTCATGGCGTCGACAAAGTTGTGCCCCACGGCGTTTGCCTTTCCGTCGTCCAGTCCGATGACCCCAACTTTTCCCACCAATTTGTAGTCCAGCATATCGATTCCCAATTCCCGTTCTATTGTTCTTATGGCAAACAGGCTACCAGATCGTGGTATAAATGGCGCCTCATCTATTATGACCAGGAGGTCAAATTGCTGACATTGCATCACGCACCGAACAGTCGAGCTGGACGTATCGTCTGGTTATTTAAAGAGCTAGATATGCCTTTTGAGCTGAACGGCATGCGATTTCATCCGGAGGACTTGAAGTCTGATGCCCATCGGGAACGTCACCCCTTAGGGCGGGTGCCCGTTCTGGATGATGGTGACATTCGTATCTTCGAAAGCGGAGCCATCATAGAGTACGTGCTTGCGCGGCACGCGCCAGGGCGATTGAAGCCAGAGATTGACAGCCCAGAGTATCCAGCCTATCTGCAATGGTTCCACTATTGTGAGGGGATGGTTATGCCGCCAATCAACACAATTGTGGTACAGACCGTACTTTTGCCACCCGATCGTCGTGATGAAACTGCGCTGGCCCAGGCGCAGAAGCTGTTAGGTCGGGCATTGGCACCGGTGAATGATCACTTGGATGGTCGGGAATATCTCGCGGGTGAATTCAGCGCAGCAGATATTATGTTGGGACACGCTTGCATTATGAGCGGTCGATTGGGTGTGGTTGGAGACGATATGGTGCATCTTAAGGCGTATATTGAACGTTTGCAGAGCCGCCAGGCTTGTGCGGAGGCCTTTGCAACCTGAAGCCTAGGGAACCTCAACCGTGCGTAACCCTGAATCGGCACACTCAGGGTCCCAAGGGGCGTGGAATGCCTCGGTCAAAATCCCCCTGGGTGAAGGCAGCAGCTTCGATTTGCATTGGGATCGTTTTGCTGTGGCTGCTGCCTTCGTAAACGCAGATCCTTTCTACAATTCGCCATTCACTATCGCGTTTTTCGTATCGATCCAGATACCTGCCGTACCAGGTATCCAGGCTGTCGTCGGCGTGAAACAGGTAGGTCACATTGTAAACTTCACCTGTAGCCTGCTGGCCGTTTGCGCCCAGCTCAATGGCATGATTCAACACACAGTGATTCGTGGCACGCCAGCGTAAATGAGCGGTCATACAATGGTCTACAAATTCCCATGCGTTGCCGTTGAAAGCGCCATGATTATCTGTCGCATCAGGCCAGTAAGCGCTGCGCATAATTTCCGGATCTAACCGATCCACGCCTCGACAATATCGCAATGCGCATTGTCGTATATCTTCCATATCCGACAGTTGTTGAACATCGTATGGCATGTAACTATTCCAACCATCCACTAGAGAGAGTTGCATGATATGGCAAACTGGTACGAACAACATGTGTTGCCCCGGTTGATCGATGCGGCCTGTTCGCAACCGCCGATGACTCGGTTGCGCGAAACCTATGTCAGCGAAGCCAAAGGTGATGTGCTGGAGTTAGGGATCGGGTCGGGTCTGAACCTTGTGCACTACGATGAAGACAAAGTGCGCAGCGTTACCGGTGTGGATCCTGCGGCCAGCATCACAGCCAAAGCACAAATGCGCGCCGAAAAAATATCTGTGCCGGTAGAAGTTTTAGGTATATCAGGTGAGGCGTTGGATGCAGACAACGCTGCTTATGACACGGTGGTTTGTACTTGGACGTTGTGCAGTATTCCGAATCCCTATCGTGCGGTGGACGAGATGCGTCGAGTACTGAAGCCGGGTGGTAAGGTGATTTTTGTTGAACACGGGAAGTCGGACGATCCAGGCATAGCAAAGTGGCAACGGCGCATTGAACCGCTTTGGAAGAAAATAGGTGGCGGGTGCCATTTGACCCGCCGGGTGGATGACCTGCTCAGGGATGGTGGTTTTAGGTTAGATCACTTCAAAAGTGGTTACGAAGATGGACCAAAGGTTGCTGCATTTATGATGCATGGGGTCGCGAGCCCGCGCTAGCCCAGGCTGGAAATGGATTTGGCAGTCAACAAAATTGTGTTTAGACTGCGCTGCACCTACCGGATGAGAATGAATTAAATAGTATGGCGGAAGCTACCCGGACCCTGCGCCCAGCCAGAGCGCAAGTGATGAGTGTTGTCATAGGCATGTTTTTGTTCCACCTCGCCTGCCTGGGCGTATTCTTTGTTGGATTCAGTTGGATTGCTTTGATTGTGGCGTTTTGCATGTACACATTCAGAGGCATGGGCGTAACCATAGGGTACCACCGTCTCTTGGCGCACAGATCTTTCAAAACCGGTCGATTTATGCAGTTCTTGTTTGCCTTTGCGGGTAGTTTGGCCGTTCAGGGAGGCCCCATGTGGTGGGTTGCACACCACCGTGAGCATCATGCCGAGACCGACACGGATGACGATATTCATTCGCCCGTGACCCACGGCATGTGGCAGGCTCATATGGGGTGGATGATGAGCGACGCTGCATTTAACGAAAAAGGCAACAATGCTCGGGACCTGTACAAGTTTCCGGAAATTAAATTCCTGCAGCGTCATTATGTCTGGTTAATCGTGGGACAAGTTGTTGCCCTTTATGCCCTGGGGGCCTATCTCGGCGCTGCGTTCCCCGATCTTGGGACTTCTGGCGCTCAGATGGTGGTCTGGGGATTTTTCATCAGCACCGTGTTCACATGGCACGTCACGTTCATGGTGAATTCCGTTTGCCATCGCTGGGGCTCTCAGCCTTACGACACCGGGGACGCCAGTACCAATAATGTGTTTATAGGAATCCTGGCTTTTGGCGAGGGTTGGCATAACAACCACCATCATTACCCCAGCTCAGCACGACACGGTCTGCGCTTCTGGCAATTAGATGTGTCCTGGTACACGATTCGCGCTCTGGAACTCATCGGTTTGGTAAGGGATGCCAAGTTGCCTAAGGAGTTTCGCAAATCGTGAGCCATCTGCAGAACAAAACCATTGTCATCACCGGGGCTGCCAGCGGCTTTGGTCGCCTTGTCTGTGAGAAGGCGGCCGCGTTGGGAGCCAACGTCGTGGGTGGCGATGTTTCGGAAGAAAAACTGATCCAGGTTGTAGACCAAATCACCGAGGCTGGGCACCAGATGGTTGGGCAGGCGTGTGACGTGACCGTAATGGAGCAGGTGCAGAACCTGGTTGACTCAGCGGTTGAGCGTTTTGGTGGGGTGGACGTCATGATCAACAATGCGGGTATCATGCCGTTGGCATTTTATGCCGATCACAAAGAAGCACGCAGCGCGTGGTCAACCTGTATTGACGTTAACATCAAGGGTGTACTGCATGGAATAATGGCGGCGCACGATCAGATGTTGGATCAGGGGCGCGGGCACGTGGTCAATCTCTCCTCGATCTACAGTAATTTTCCCGTGGCCGGAGCTGCGGTCTATGGCGCATCAAAAGCAGCGGTTAACTTCTTGTCAGAGGCTCTGCGTGTGGAATCTCAAGGTAAGATCAAGGTGACAACCATCCGGCCAACAGGCGTACCCAGCACCAACCTTTCCTCCGCAGTCGTTAACGATCAGGCGATTGTCGGTATTCTCGGGCAGAATGCAGCAGCCTACGGGCAGCTCATGGCCGCGTCTGCTACGGGCAGTCTGCCCGCCGAGCACCTTGATCGAGAACACATCGAATATTTTGCTTTGGCACCTGAGGATCTGGCTGACCAGATTATCTATGCCATCGATCAGCCCTGGGGCGTGGTTATAGGGGACGTCACTGTTCGCGCCAGTGGCGACGGATACATCCTCTGACGACTAACGAGATTTCCACTCGGGTTGGTGCGCCCCCAGTGCCGGCGCGGGTTGATCCAAGGCGAGTTCGCTACCGGAAAATTTGATGGGTGTCGGCACCGTTGGGATCGTTAAGCCATCGCTTCGCTGCAGATGTTTGACGATCTCTCTTGAGAGCACCTGAGGTGCGTTGAACGCCTGTTTAAGATTGTGAATGGGCCCGCAGGGCACCAAGGCCTCCTGTAGCGCATCCAGCAAAGCTCGGGTTTTCCAGTTGCTGGTGTGGTTGGTCAAAATGCGGGTCAGCGATTGGCGATTTTTCAATCTGGATTGATTGTCCCGATATTGGGCTTGTGCGGTGATCTCGGAACACCCGAGAACCTCGCAGCATCTGCTGAATTGAGCGTCATTTCCAACTGCTAGAATAAACCAACCATCTGCTGTGGGAAGAACTTCGTAGGGAGATATGTTCGGATGTGCATTGCCAAGCCGCGTTGGCGCATCCCCGCTGACAAGATAGTTCATGCTCTGATTGGCTAGAACGCCCATCATGCAGTCCAACAGAGACAAATCGAGATGTTGTCCTTGTCCTGTTTGTTTGCGCTGATGAAGGGCGGCTTGAATGCCAATCACCGCGTACATGCCCGTAAAGATATCTGCAAAGGCCACGCCTATTTTTTGCGGCTCGCCTTCGGGATCTCCGGTCAGGTCCATGATCCCGCTCAGCCCCTGAATGATAAAATCGTAACCCGGGAGATGGGCATCCGGACCGGTCTGCCCAAAGCCGGTGATTGAGCAATAAATCAGTTCCGGATAATGTTTATGCAGGGTTGGGTAATCCAGTCCGTATTTCGCTAAACCGCCCACTTTAAAGTTTTCTATCAGCACGTCCGCATCTTCGATTAGGGTATGCAGGGTGCTCAGGTCTGCGTCTTTGGAAAAGTCTAGACTCACGCTGCGTTTGCCGCGGTTTGCACTGTGGAAATAGGCCGCTTCCGCAGGGCCCGTTGATGGATTCACAAACGGCGGACCCCAGCCTCGGGTATCGTCCCCCTCCGGGCTTTCAATCTTAACGACGTCAGCGCCCAGATCTGCCAGAACCTGACCGGCCCAGGGTCCAGCCAGAATACGCGCTAGCTCGAGCACCCTCACGCCAGCCAGTGGGGTATTAGTTTGGTCCATCGGTGTTGTTATCTGTTAGGTCCTCGATTCATCGGGTAGGGTTGCCAACGCTCCAATTCTACTCTGGGCAGAACTGTGGGGTTTACGCAGCTCATCGGCCACTTGCCGCGTAACACCAAAGCCACCTCTCGACCGACACGGCGTCGGGTTTCTGGTCGCATGCGGGTTGTTGCCGACGCGACATGTGGCGTGACAACCACGTTTTCCATGGCAAACAACGGGTTGTCCAGATCGGGCGGTTCTTGTTCAAGAACATCCAGACCCGCGCCTGCGATCTGTTTGCTCTGCAGCGCATGAATCAGGGCTTTTTCATCGATGATTGGCCCCCGGGCGGTATTGATAATAACCGCTGTTTCTTTCATCTGGCCAAACGCTTCACTGTTGAACGCGTGCTCCGTTTCCCCATTGTGTGGTGTATGGACAGAAATGTAGTCGGAGCGTTCAAGCAGCTCGCCAAAACTTACAGGTTCCACGCCCTCACCAGAAATCTCCAGTTCACTGACGTAAGGGTCGTAGGCCATTACTCGCAGCCCGAACGCCTTCGCCCGCCGAGCCATGCAGTGGCCGACGTTGCCAAAGCCAAACAGACCAAGATTTTGTCCCAGTAGGCGAGGAATTTTGCTCAGCTGCGGTCGTGCTTGATACCAATCTCCGGATTTTGCCATGCGGACCATGGTTGGTGTCATCCTGGCCATGTCCAGTAACAAAGCCATAGCGTGGTCAGCCACCTCTTCGATAAACACATCGGGCACGTTCGTCACGACCAATCCAGCTTCGGTTGCAGCCGCGATGTCTACCATGTCTACACCCACGCTACCTACGCCAATCACTGTGGCTTTTTCGAGTGCCTGGATGACCTGACGATCTATGCGCAGGCCCCAGGACGTGATGATTGCATCAAGATCCCCAACGCCTTGGGCAAATTCAGCTGGGGTATCCGCCCTGATTTCAACGATATCGGCGATCGGGGCCAATGCCTCCAACTCCAACGACCAACGCTCTTCAACCGTTTGATTTTGGGCCTGGCGTGGCAATTGAATGCCTACTTTTTTCTTTGTCATGGTGTTTGTGATTGGTTTGATAAAGTGTTGATAGGTTAGATCTATTGTAGCGGGTAGTCTACGCTGGCTGCCTCCAAGCTTGTTTTGGCGTCAAAATGTGATTGAACTTCAAAACGCGAGACATCGTGTGAACGTGGACCCTCAAGGCGGCCGCATCAAAAGCTGGCAAGGTAACTCTCAAGCAGGGGCATTGTCGGTGCTCAACAACGACGAAGGTTCGATGGGTTGTTTTGTGATGGTGCCTTTCGCCAGCCGTTTGAAGGACGGTTTATTTGTCTGGAATGGTCAGGAAATTGTGTTGTCTGCCAATGTCGAAGGAGAGCGATACCCAATCCACGGGTGGGGGTGGCAAGCAGACTGGCGGGTGATCTCCAAGCATGAGGCTGGGTGTACACTCGGCTGGGATCATAATGAGGTAAATAGTTCCCTGTCCGGTTGGCCCTGGGCGTTTAGCGCAACCTTAGAACTGAAGCTGTTAGAGCTGGGTTTGCAGGTAGAGTTGGACATTGTTAATCGCTCAGATGCGACGATGCCAGCAGGGCTGGGGATACATCCATATTTTAGAAAAACGCCAAAATCTTCGATTGTTGTCGATGTCGAACGTCGTTGGCATTTGGATGCATATGGAATGCCAATCATCAATGAGCCACAGTTTTTTGACGGGTTTGCTGATCCGCAGGCGTTGGCGGGTTTATCGATGGACGATGCATTTTCCGGATGGGATGGGCAGGCTGAAATACATTGGCCTGAGTGGTCGACAAAATTGGTAATGACGGCCAACACGCAACACCTGGTCGTCTATGCCCCGCCCGGACAGAACTACGTTTGTCTGGAACCTGTCACCAATATCCCAAACGCGTTCAATCTACCGCGGGGTCCATTTCACACCCTGGCTCCTGGAGAACGTCATAAACTGACGGTTCGGATGGGCTTGTTAAATCTCAGCCAATAGAAGATTGGTCCGTGGCACAGTAAACTGTTGAGCACTATGCAGCCTTCACTCACTCTCTACACATTTCGGCGCTGCCCTTACGCCATGCGGGCAAGAATGGCACTGGCTTACGCGGGATTGGAGTTCGAGGTGCGCGAAGTGATCCTGCGCGACAAGCCTGCAGAGATGCTCACGCTGTCCCCCAAGGGTACGGTACCCGTGTTGCTTGTTGGGGATCGCGTGATTGATGAGAGCCTGGATGTCATGCATTTTGCATTGGCTCAGAATGATCGTGATGGGTGGCTTGCGACCTCGCCCGAAACCCAGGGACTGATCGAACGTTGCGAGCAGGAGTTTAAACCGCAACTGGATCGCTACAAATATCACGATCGTCATCCTGAGAGCCAAATCCACTATCGAGATCAAGCATCTGGGTTTCTCTTGGAACTGAATCAGCTACTTACAACGAGTGATGGACCTTTTTTTCAGGGGGACAAGCTATGCCTTGTTGACGTAGCGCTGTTTCCCTTTGTCCGTCAATTTGCACATGTTGACAAAGTCTGGTTTGGAGACCAGCCTTGGGGTGCGTTGAGCTTTTGGTTACAAACGCTCCTGGATAGCCGATTATTTGGCAGTGTCATGACCAAGTATCGGCAATGGCACGCCGGAGATCCGCCCGTCTATTTCCAATCTCGGTAGCATTGCTGGGTACAACAGTTGGTCCCTTGTCTGACATAAGCCAAACTGTTGAGAACTTTTCAAAAAAGTAGATATCCAACACCTGCCTCAACCTCCCAGGACTCACGATGCGCTTGATTGGATTATTTATATTTGCGGTCTGGAACTGCGCGGTAGCTGGTGCCCAAGAGCTTCAGCTGCAATCGGGCGTCGATAAAAACTATGTAGTGGAGCTCTACACCTCTGAAGGGTGTAACAGTTGTCCGCCGGCGGACCGCTGGATCAGTTCTCTTACCCAGTCGAAACAGCTCTGGCACGACATCATTCCCGCGGCTTTTCACGTAACCTATTGGGACTACCTGGGTTGGCGAGATCGTTTTGCACGCAGAGAATTTGATAGTCGTCAACGGCGCATGGCAAAACTCGCTGGTGCTTCGGTTTACACACCTGGGGTATTTCTCAGCGGGGCTCAGTGGCGTGCATGGCGGCGTCTGCTCGATGGACGTGTTGATCTGCCGCGTATTGAGGTGGGAGAGCTTATTGTTGGTATTTCTAATGATGTGCTGAATGTGAGTTTCAACCCGGTTGATGATTTGGGAGACCTGATTCTGGAGATTGTTTGGATGGACCGCGCGGCCGAGACCGATGTCCAGGCAGGTGAGAACGCCGGCCGCAAACTGCAGCATAACTTTGTAGTTCGCGAAGTTGTTTCGCAACCAATGCAGAAAACTTCACATGACTGGACGCTCAGCTTGATGGTCCCCGCGCATATGGCTGGCCATGATGCCATTGGTGTTTGGGTGAGAAATAGATCAGGCGAAATCATTCAGGCCACTGGAGGGTGGCTTGGGCGTGGATGAGTGATATGCTCTGGCTTAGATTTATTGTTATCTTTTTGAGAGGGAGCATATGTACTTTATTCGCAAGGCAGTTGTCACTGTCCTGGTATTGGGGCTTGGCAGCTCTGTCTTAGCCAAAGACCTGCCCAATACGCGGCCTGAGCGGGAAGGGTTTTCTTCAGAGCGCTTGCAGCGGATCACCGACATTACGCAACGGTATGTCGATGAAGGTAAGTTGGCTGGTGTGATTACCATGGTGGCGAGGCGCGGGAAGATCGTGCACTTCGAAGCGGTGGGTAATCGTGGTGTGAACGATGATCGCCCGCTTGAAAAAGATCATCTGTTTCGTATTTATTCCATGACCAAACCCATCACCGCTGTGGCTGCCATGCAGCTGTATGAACAAGGTAAATTTCACCTCAGTGATCCGGTTTCAAAATATGTACCTGAGTTGAAAGACCTGAAGGTATTAAATGCCGAGGGTGAGTTGGTGCCGGTGGCGCGCGAAATGACCATGCAGCAACTGCTGACCCATACCACGGGGTTGTCTTATGGCTTTAATCCGCAAGGCGATCCGGTGGATAAACTCTATGTGGACGCCCAACTCTGGAACAGTAAAGATCTGGACGATTTCGCTCAGAAGATTAGTCAACTGCCTTTAAAATTTCAGCCAGGCGATCAATGGCATTACTCTATCGCCGTGGATGTGACAGGTCTCGTGGTGCAACGTATCAGCGGTCAACCCTTTGATGAGTACCTGCAGGAGCACATCTTCGACCCGTTGGGCATGGACGATACGTTTTTTGCGGTACCCGATGACAAGTTAGATCGGTTCCTGCCTAATCACTACATCGATCCCAATACCGGCGCGTTGAGCCAGATCCCCGAAGGGCAGGGAGCGGCCATGCAAGATTATCGGGATGTGACGCTGTTTTCTGGTGGTGGTGGTCTTGTTTCGACCACGATGGATTACATGAAGTTTGCCGAAGCTATGCGCAATGATGGTGAACTGAACGGCGTGCGTATCCTGGGACCCAAAACTGTCGCTTATATGGCAACCAACCACCTGGATGCCAGTATTGTGAGTGGCGGTAGTGGCGAGCAACCCACGCTGGGGCGTGAACTGCGCGGGTTTGGGTTTGGTTTGGGCTTCGGTTTGGTCACCGACCCGGCGGCCGCTGGTGTCATGGGAAGTGCGGGCGAGTTTAACTGGGGCGGTGCTGCAGGTACTGTATTCTGGATCGATCCGGTGGAGGAGCTTGTTGTGGTAGGCATGATACAGTTGATGGGCAGCCCATACCCGTTTCGCTCTGACCTGAAGGTTGCAACTTACCAGGCGCTTACAGAATCACTCGAATAGGCAGGGTGGCTGGGTGTGGTATCGCCGCACCCGGCTACGTGGGTCGACCTTTCATCATGCGTAACGGATTGTAGGTCATCACCACATCACCATTCTGTGTGACCACACTATTTTCTGTTCGCACCAGTGCACGGTTGCCTTTTGATGCAGGTTTGATCTGCACCACCTCTCCTTGCACGTGTAATGTATCACCGACGAAGGTGGGGTGAGAGATATTCATCTCGCAACCTAAATATGCGATTCCCGTGCGGGAAATTGTTGCTGGGATGACCAGACCCTCCGCGATAGAAAAGACCAATGCGCCGGGGACAAGTTGGCCCGGATACTCGGTATGGTTCTCAAGGTATTCTCGAGAGGTAAAGAGCTCTTCGGTCATACCGGATAAACCTACAAAATTCATCACGTCACTTTCTGTGATGGTGCGCGTTAAGGTTTGGAAACGATAACCTTCATGCCAGTCCTGGTAGAAGAAGCCATGTCCAAGAAGGTTTGTATCTGTAGCCATACCGTTATACTCCGCATCAAGTGGGTCGCTAGTGTAAGCGAAATTCGGGAGGAAGGATGATTACAGTATTGGGTCGCCGAAATTCTGCCAACGTGCAGAAGGTCATGTGGACACTGGGAGAGCTGGGGCTCGATTACCAACGTGAAGATGTGGGTGGTTCGTTCGGGTACCCAGACGATTACGCGAATCCAAACCCGGTTGTGCCCAGCATCATTGATGGTGAATTGACCGTATGGGAATCCAACGCCTGTGTGCGACATCTGGCTCGCAAGTACGGTCAGGGAACGCTTTGGCCTATAGATTCCGCAACGCTGGCTACCGCTGATATGTGGATGGAATGGCAGCGCAGCGAACCATTCAATAGCTTCTTCCTGGTTTTTCAGATGATGATTCGGGGGCTGGCAGGATCCCCAGAACGGCTGGAACGCGCGCAGCAAAACTGTGTATCAGCTTTCACCACGTTAGATAAACAGCTGCAAGGCAAAACGTTTATCTGTGGCGATCATCTGACAATGGCTGATATCGTCATCGGCGCGGTTGGGTTTAGATATATGACCTTACCAATCGAGCGTGCCAAGCTGCCAGCGATGGAGGCCTGGTACGAGCGTCTAACTCAGCGAGAGACGTATCAAAAGCATGTCATGATCGAGTACGGTTCAAACGTCGATGAATGGAACGCCCATGAACAAGCCAACGCGGGTATTCAGTAAGTCAGCTGTAGGAATTGCATTGACTGACTTTGAAATGGCCGACTTTTAGATGACCGACTGGGAACGACGATGAACCTGAAAAAATTACGCGACGCAGAGATTTCGTTTCTGGAGCGATATCCAGGCGGATTTGCGCACCCTGATATGGAGGCGGTGGGCAAGCGGCACAACGTAGGCAAACTATCGCAACAGACAGCAGAAGTACTGGCCAGACCCGTATTCAAAAATACTGCAGAAGCACTGACCAACGTCGTAAAAATTGTTTCACGCTCTTCCATGGTCTCTATGTTTGAAAAGCCAAAGTTTCGAGACTACATCAATGGATTGAGCCGAGAGGATCGCGCCCGACTAGCGGAAGGGTTTCGCAAACTACTGCATGGCAATCAACAGAAAGGGTTTAACGAAGTTCTGGATATTCTGGTGGAGGGAAAGCTTGGGAAGTGGAGCTTGATGACAATCTGCTCCATGTACCTACGACCGACGGAGGATGTTTTTGTTAAACCGACGGTCACCAAGGGGGTGATCAAACAATTTGAATTGGAAGGTCTGGTGTACAACCCCAGACCTTCCTGGGACTTTTACAAAGACTATCGGGACGCGATCGATGAAATGAAGTCTCTGGTCGATCCCTCTTTATCACCCAACAACGCAGCGTTTACAGGATTCCTGATGTTAACTACAGGCACGCTCCCAGAACGTCGCAGATCTTCTCGGTGATGCTCGCCTTCACGATGGTCCTAGCGGTCCAGGCGAAACACACCTATTGAACCTGCAGCATCTTCAATTGCTGGAAAACCTGCAACGATCTCTGGATAGTCCGGCTGATATTTTTCGACGTACGCCTGCATGATCGGTTCCCATCCGGTGGAGACAGTTGTTGCCGTCAGGCTGTAGGTGTTGTCTTCCAGCCTCATCTCCACAGGGCTTCCAGCGCCAATACGATCGACCCAGCCGCTGCCCTTGGATCCCACGACATACAGGTTATTGTCGTACTCAATCACCCAGATGATTACAACACGTGGGAGCCCACCCGGTACTTTCAGGGTGATTTCATGAACACCGGATGTGTCCGGCCATTGAGATGGTGCAGCTGTGGCGTTACCGCCGATAAAGAAACCGGGTGCGGGACCGATGGGTGCGATAAAGACATAAAGCACGGCAAACACAGCAACCACACCGCCAACAACTTTTAGAATTTTCATAGCGAGACTCTTTTCTCTAAAAGCCCCAAGCATAGCGGGAAAATAGGGCAGGCCGCCATGAAAATGAACAGGGGCGTTGCTCACTGTGGGACTGCGCTTGCGCTTGTTAATGCAAGGCATTATTTTGTTTGAAAACCCAGGGTGATCTGCATATGTCCAAAACAAAACTGACCTGGTTGATTCTCGCCATTGTCTATGGCGCGTTTTTCAGCTGGTACACGTCGTTCTCGGGCCCGCTTACTGCGGAAGAAATCAATCGCTACATGACGATGTTTGAAACTCGCGAGCCCGCACCTCCGGCTGAGGCTGTTGCGCTTGTTCGACGTTTTCTGGAGGAAGATACAGGAGATGATTTTGTCATGGTCAATGTCATTCACATGTATGACACGCCCTTGCAGATTGAAGGGGTGGAACCAGGGGAGTCCAGCGGCGAGGTGCTCGACAAGTACATGGAATATATGTACCCAGCTTTGTTTGCGCGGGCTTCGCATCCCGTTATCTTTGGTACGGCGGCAAATACCGCGATGGACTTGATGAACGCGCCGGGGATGGAAACCTGGACAACGGGCGCGGGCATGCGCTATCGAAGCCGGCGGGACATGATGGAGATTACGACCAACCCAGCATTTGCCGGGTCCCATAATTTTAAAGTGGCTGCTATGGCAAAGACCATTGCTTTCCCAATTGATCCTTGGATGCAACTGGGTGATCCCCGCCTGGTGTTGTTTCTACTTCTGGGATTGATTGGATTTGCGATCAGTTGGTTGCAGGCGCGTAAGCGTCTGAAGGAATAGGGTATACTGTCCGGCTGAACCTGATTGACTGGTGGAGTAGAGATATGGCTCAAGAATTGGAGTCTTTTCGTGAAGAAGTACGCGACTGGGTAAGTAACAACTTTCCGGAAAGCTTGCGCGGTAAAGGTATTGGAATTGAAGGTGAGGCGGATGAAACCACCCGGGCTGACCTTGAACTGTGGCGATCTCGACTTGCCGAAAAAGGTTGGGGTGCGCCGACTTGGCCGGTTGAGTTTGGCGGTGCTGGCCTTTCCCACCCGGAAGCTAAGGCCATCAGTCAGGAACTGGGTAAGCAGGGGGCTTACAATCCGATCCCGGTGATGGCCGGAATGGGCGTGACGATGGTGGGTCCAACATTGCTGGAATATGGCACGGATGACCAGAAAGCGCGTCATTTGCCGGGTATGGCCAGTGGTGAGATACGTTGGTGCCTAGGTTTGTCTGAGCCCAACGCTGGGTCCGATCTGGCCTCGCTATCAACCAAGGCAGAAGACAATGGTGACAGTTTTACTCTGAACGGCCAGAAGATTTGGACGTCCGGTGCGGATATCTCGCAATGGTGCGGTGCCCTGGTTCGTACTGATGTGAATGCTGCAAAACGTGATGGGATAAGCTTTGTCATGCTCCCTATGGCACAGGACGGTGTAAAAACTCGACCAATCCAGCTGATATCCGGTGCATCCCCATTCTGCGAAACCTACTTTGATGACGCGGTTGCAGAGAAAGCGGACCTGGTTGGCGAACTGAATGATGGTTGGAGCGTGGTCAAACGCCTGTTGCAACATGAGCGTCAGTCTCAAACTTCGGCAAGTCGTGCTGCATCTGAAAAAGAAAGCCTGGCAGAAAAAGCAGTTCGCTACGTAGGCACAGATGACGAAGGTCGACTGGCCGATGCTGATCTCAGAGGACGACTCACCCATCATATGATGGATTCGCAGGCTCACAATCTCACGATCAACCGCATCACTGCTGAGGCGAAAGGTAAAGTGCAGGTCTCAGCTGCGGCCTCTATCCTGAAGAATTCGGCAACAGCTGTGGCTCAAGGGAAGGCTGAATTAACCATGGAACTAATGGGCAGTCAGGGTCTGGGTTGGAGTGGTCACGGTTTTGATGAGGACGAACTGAATATTGTGCGTGAATGGCTCTGGGGTAAGGCGATTTCGATCTATGGCGGGTCTTACGAAGTCCAGAACAACATCATCTCCAAGAACATTCTGGGTTTGCCAGAAACAACGCAAAAAGGGTAGGGGCTAAGACGTGGCGGCACTCACAGAAGAACAAAGTATTTTAAAAGATCAGGCGAAATCCTGGGCCAGCGAACAAGCCCCAGTCAGCAGTTTTCGCGCCATGCGAGACAGCGGCGTGGAAAGCCGATTTGAACCCGCAACCTGGTCCTCTATGGTGGAAATGGGATGGACGGGTATATTGGTGCCAGAAACGCATGGTGGTGCTGATTTGGGATATTTAACCTTTGGCGTAGTGCTAGAGGAGCTTGGTCGGCAACTGACCGCGTCACCTCTGTTTTCATCTGCCCTGGTTGGTGCGAGCGCAATTCTGCGTGGTGGTAGCGAAGCTCAAAAGCAGGCACTTTTACCCGGCATTGTAGATGGTAGTGAAGTCTTGACCCTGGCGATTGATGAAGGTCCGCGACACAACCCTTTGGGCACTTCGCTGGCTGCCGAGAAGACCGGGAATGGATACTTGCTGAATGGATCCAAAACTTTTGTGACAGAAGGATTGGCAGCGACGCAAATTATTGTCGCAGCGCGCACTTCCGGTCAACCTGGCGACATCACTGGAATTTCTTTGTTTGTCGTGTCGGCCAATGCCGGCGGGTTGCGTCGAGAAGTAATAAACATTGTAGATAGTCGCGGATATGCTTCGTTCACCTTGGAAAATGTCGAGGTGGATGAAAGCAGTTTGTTGGGCGAGCTGGACAATGGTGCTGATTTGTTGGATCACATCTTGGACTGTGGTCGAGCGGGGCTAGGTGCGGACATGTTGGGCACCGCAGCTCAATCGTTCGATATGACTTTGGAGTATCTTAAGACCAGAAAACAATTTGGTAAGGTGATTGGTTCTTTTCAGGCCCTTGGGCACCGTGCTGCCGGATTGTTTTCTCAACTGGAGCTGGCACGATCGTGCGCAGAAGCTGCACTATCTGCGCTGGATGCAAACGACCCTGATGCCGCACGCCTGTGTTCCTTATCTAAAGCAAAGGTTGGTGATTGTCTGCATGAGATGTCAAATCAGTTGATTCAGATTCATGGTGGAATTGGCATGACCGACGAGTTTGATGCAGGCTTTTATTTGAAGCGTGCACGGCCGTTGGAAACCTTGTTTGGAAACCAAGCTTATCATCGAGATCGTTACGCCCGGCTGTCTGGTTTTTAGCCCGGTCGGATTTGGATCGGTGATGCCGTTAGGTTGTGCAAATTTCAGGACTCCCTTGAGGTGTCCTGATCCTCTAGCGGTCGGCCGTTAACGTAGTCCTTTCCCTGAATTCGCGCCCGTCGCTCCTCGCCGGTTATGTTTAACAGATCGGGATACTTTGGATTCGTGACAAACCTCGCAAACCAATCTGCGAATCGGGCTTCGTCTTCCACCAGATTGCGCATCAGCCTTTGTGCTTGGGCTACAAATGCGTCGTCGATGTCGGTCTTCGCCATGGCGGGTGTCAGCGGCGGGTCTGAATAGACCGTTTGGCGTTCGTCTTCAGCGACCATCATGGCCAGATCGTCTACCAGTTCGTCCAGAGTCGGAGCCCGAAAACCTACCGAAAATGTGAGACCTTCTGTATCTGCTATCCCCCAATGTGCCAGCCCCGGTGGTATGTACAGTACGTCTCCAGGTTGCATGTGTATCCTTGTTGATTCTGTAAACGTGGCTAACAACCGCAGATCACTGCCCGACTTTACAGGCGTGCTTGCGTCACAAAACTGGCCTAATTTCCATGTGCGTTCGCCAGAGGCCTGTACAAGAAAAACATCGTATTGATCGAAGTGCGGACCAACGCCGGCACCCGTTGTAGCAAAACTGACCATGATGTCATCCATTCGCCAACGAGGCAGAAAATCGAACTCGTCATACAGGGAGGCTAATTCTGGTACCCACAGGTCGACGGCATTAACCAGCAGTGTCCAAGGTGTCTGTGCGGGTTGAGTAAAGACCGCTTCATCAAATGGACCATGGATCAGGGAGTAATCGTCCGCATTCGTTGTGACGATCCGCGACTCGACTTCTGCCTCCAGGGCCAGTCCTGCCAGTTCGTCCGCACTGATTGGGGCGCTAAAATTGCTGCAACCTCCCGGGCAGAAAAGTGGTTTCTTTTGCCAGTATTGTGCCAGGAAGGTTGCGGCTGTGATGGATGGGAATTGCACCCCTCAGGCGGCGGATTCGTCTAACAGTCTGTTTATGTGTACGAAGCGATCTCCCAATTGGTGGTCGATCATTATCAGTCGCTTGGTATAGTGGGAACCTGCATACTCCCATGTCATGCCGATACCGCCATGCAGCTGGGTTGCTTCTTCAGCAACTAAGGTTGCGGCTCTGCCGATCAGGTTTTTGGCTTTGGAAACATATTGTGATGATTCATCTGTGCCAAGCTTGCTCGCAGCAAGCGTCGTAATTGAACGGGCTTGTTCAATTTCCACGGCCATATCGACCAGTCTATGCTGCAATGCCTGAAAGGTTGCGATGATCGTGCCAAATTGTTGTCGTTGTTTTAGATATTCCACGGTCATCTCGTGTAAGACATCCATGGCACCAACCGCTTCAGCACACAGCGCCAGGCGCCCGGCATTGAGTGCTTCTTCGATGCTTTCTTCACACGCCTCGCTGAGACAAGTTGCCTCAGTGTCAACCAGAACAAGGTCTGCTGCTCCACCCCCATCTATCGTGGCATAGCCATGGGAGTGACTGGCGGATACGCAGAACAAACCAATGCCTGACTCAGTCCTGGCGGCAACAAGAATCTCGGTGGCACTGGCACCTCCGTAGATTACAGACTTGTGTCCGTTCAATTGCCAAACATCGCCATTTTGCGTCGCGGTGGTGTTCACGTGGGATAGCGTATCCGGGTTATCTGGTTCAAAGACCGCCAATGCGACCTGATGGCCTTGGTTGACTATCTTGTTCAACAGGTCGCTGGCTTTGATGCTGGTCAAAACATTGCTGCTCATCAATGTCGAAAGCAGTGGCTCAGGGCACAGAGCGCGACCAAGCTCCTCAAAGACAATACAAATATCAAAGCCGGAGCCACCAAACCCGCCAGCAGTTTCGGTTACCAGTGCTGCGGGTATGCCCAATTCTACCAGTTCCTGCCATTTTGCCGGGTTGTGATAGGGAGTCTCATAGGCGACCGCGTTTCGCTCTTCAATGGTGTACTGTTCCGCAAAATAGCGACGCAACGAATCGGCTAACATGCGCCGATCTTCGGTGTGTGTAAAATCCATAATTAACCCCTTAGCATTTCTTTGGCAATGATGTTGCGTTGAATCTCGTTGGATCCGCCAAAAATAGACAACTTGCGGTTGTTGAAGTAGGTCGCTGCGGCGGTTGCGGACTCTTCGGGCATATCAAAGTCAAATTCTTCCGGTAGATTTTCGACATCTGGTAAGTATGGGGCGGCGTTGGGACCCAGCGCTGTTCGATACAGTGCGCCAATGCCCTGACGAATCACCGTCCCTTTGATTTTCAGCATTGAAGCTTCTGGCCCGGGGGCCGCGCCATCCTTTGCCTTCTGGAGCATGCGCAGATTGGTGATGCGTAGTGCTTCCAAATCGATTTCCAGCTCTTTCAGGCGGGACATAAACACGGCATCTTCGGTCAGGGGTTTGCCATTACGCGTCACTTTTTCGGTCAACGCCTGGAGTCGTTGCAGATCTCGGGTAGAGAAGCCAACGCCCGCGATATTTGTCCGCTCGTGGGTGAGTAGGTACTTGGCGATCGTCCACCCCTGGTTTTCTTCGCCAACCAGATTCGATGCGGGTACACGCACGTCGGTAAAAAATACTTCGTTGACTTCGTGGCCGCCTTCGATCAGCTTGATCGGGCGCATCTCTATTCCTGGGGTATCGAGATCAACCAGGATGAAGCTGATGCCCTCCTGTGGTTTACCGTCTGTGGACGTGCGTACCAAGCAGAAGATTCGGTCCGCATGCTGACCCAGGGTAGTCCAAGTTTTCTGCCCATTGATGACGTAGTCATCGCCGTCTCGCTCAGCCTTTGTTTTTAGGCTGGCCAGATCTGAGCCTGCGCCCGGTTCAGAATAACCTTGACACCACCAGTCCGTACCATCCAGGATCCGAGGTAAGATCTGCTTTTTTTGTTCGTCGCTGCCGAATTTGATCAGCACCGGACCAAGCATGTTCAATCCAAAAGGGACTATGCGAGGAGCGTTAGCTAATGCACATTCTTCTTCGAAGATATGACGTTCTACCGCAGACCAGCCGGTGCCACCATTTTCAACCGGCCAGGTAACGGCCAGCCACCCTCGTTCGTTGAGTAAGGCGTGCCATCTTTCCATATCGGGTTTTGTGAGTTCTTCACCATTGTGGCCTTTCTCGGCCAGATCTGCTGGCAGTGAGTCTGCTAAAAAGGCTCTGACTTCATCGCGAAAGGCAAATTCTTCAGGGGTAAAGGTTAGATCCATAGCGGTTCTCGAAACTAAAACTCTAGTATAAGTCAGAATGGGTTAATCCTCAGGCGCAAAGATTAGAAATTCGACCTGCAGACTCAACCGGGCGACCCGCCATATGCTATTGTAGACGGGAATAGGCACTGATCGATCCGGGGGTTGTTAATGCAATCTGTTGCAGCAAGCCTGAGCCGTCGTTTGGCCGTGGCGGGGGCTGTTATGTTGGTCATGCTGGTGATGGTTTGGCTTGCGCCTCAAGGAGCACAGACGTACGGCGTCTGGTCGTTAACACCAGCTTTTGTGACCATCCTCCTGTGTTTTGTAACGCGGAATGTCATTCTCGCATTATTGGCTGGCGTACTCAGTGGTGGACTGATCAGCGGACAATATAACTTGATCGATGCCTATTTTGTGCCCAGCCTGGCTACTCAAAATTATGCGCAGATATTGTTTGTCTATTTGTGGTGTCTTGGCGGTTTGATTGGTATCTGGAATCGAACGGGCGGCGCGGTCTATTTTGCACAATCTGCAGCTGACCGGTTTGTAAGAGGACCGCGGCAGGCGAAGCTTTTTGCCTGGTTTCTGGGGTTGGTTTTCCACCAGGGTGGCACAATCAGTACGGTTCTGGCCGGGACGACGGTACGACCAGTCGCCGATCAGCATCGTGTGTCTCACGAAGAACTTTCTTATGTAGTTGACAGTACGGCGTCACCGATTGCGACGCTGATCCCGTTTAACGTCTGGCCGATTTATGTGGCTGGGTTGTTGATGATCGACTCACTCACAGCGCACATCCCGGACGAAGAAGCCGCTCTCGGTTTGTTCTTTCAAGCCATCCCTTTTAATTTCTACGCCATGTTTGCCGTGACAATGACGTTGTTGTTGTCACTGGATAAGTTACCGCTGTTTAAGTCGGCAATGGCAGCGGCGCGTCGTCGTGCCCGGGAAACCGGCGCCTTGGATGCTCCTGATGCAGAACCCATGTTGTCCCGTGAACTAACCGAGATTGCAGGCACGGATGATTACACGCCCTCCATGTGGGATTTTTTTGTTCCGATGTTAACGCTGATGGGATTCTGTGCAGTCCCCTGGCTGATGGGAGGATCTCCTTGGGTGTTTGAAGGTTTTGGTATGGCGGTGGTCAGCGCGATTGGGGTGACCGTCTTCCGCGGGTTGTCGATCAAAGACGCGTTTGATGCGGTGTTAACCGGAATTAAGGGAGTGACGGTTGGCGCTATCATCCTAGGCCTGGCTGTGACTCTGGCGAACGTCTCCCAGTCGTTGGGTACAGCAGACTATGTAATTGCTGCGACCGTCGATCATCTGGACGGGATCGCCTTTTTGTTGCCTGCCCTGTTAATGCTGGTTTCGATGATCGTCGCGTTTTCAATCGGATCTTCATGGGGAACCTACGCGGTCATGTTTCCGCTGGCTTTGCCGCTCGCATTTGCCATCAACCCGGACGGTATCTTTGTTTTGCTGTGTTTCGGAGCCTTACTGGGGGGTGCAGTTTTCGGTGACCAATGTTCTCCCATCTCTGATACGACGATACTATCTGCCCTGGCCTGTGGGGCCGACCTGATGGCCCACGTAAAAACCCAGTTGCCCCTCGCGTTAACCGCCGCGGGTGCAGCCGGAACTTTGTACACTTTGCTAAGCGCGTTTACGATTTGAAGCGGATTAAATTTCTAGCGCCGATTCAAGTAGATTTATAGTAATGCTGGAGGAGAGATCGATGACGTATGAGACCGGAACGGATCAACTTTTGTGTGATATTGATGATGGCGTTGCCATCTTCACCTTAAATCGCCCGGAAAAGAAGAACGCCTTATCAAACGAGCTTACACCGGCTTTACGGCAAGGTCTGCATGATCTGGAATTACGTCCGGAAGTACGCTGCATCATGATCACCGGGCAGGGAGATGCGTTTTGCAGTGGCGGTGATGTCAGTGGCATGGGCGGGGGCGAGAGTGACCCCGATGCACCCAAACCAACCCATGAAGATCGGGTGCGGGGATTGCAACATGGTCAAGCGACGCTCACGTTAAGAATGCAACAGTTGGACAAACCGATTGTGGCCGCGTTGCCGGGGGCGGCTGCGGGCGCAGGAATGTGCATTGCGTTGGCATGCGATCTTCGAGTAGCGGCACGGAAAGCCTTCCTGGTCACCGCGTTTCGCAATATAGGCGTGTCCGGAGACTATGGTGGTTCCTGGAACCTCACGTCCTTGGTTGGCGTGGCCAAAGCCAAGGAACTGTATTTTCTGAGTGAGAGAGTCTCAGCCGAAGAAGCGCTGCAATTGGGCCTGGTAAACAGGGTGTTCGACGATGAAACTTTCCGCGAAGAATCGCTGGAGTTTGCCAAACGCATTGCCCACGGACCCACCCAGGCGATACGTTTTATGAAACGGAACATTAATAAGGCTGCGGTCAGTGATCTTTCGACAACGCTGGATCAGGAAGCCGAATACACCATTCGTTCTTTTCAGTCTGAGGATTCTAAAGAAGCCATTTCAGCATTTATGCAAAAGCGTCAACCAGAGTTTAAAGGTCGTTGAGCGACCGAATGGCTTAAGGTAGGTTGAGTTCATGAAAATACGGATTTACGACGACAGCATACGCTTGCGTCTGGACCGCAGCGAAGTGGAGGGCATTGCGGCGAGGGAAGTGGTCGCGGGGCACACACATTTTCCCGATGGCAGCCAGTTTACCTATCGTCTGGTGGTTCACCGCACGGGTGCCTGCGCCAACTCGGAACACGTGGTTCCTGCAGAAACAGTCGCGACTTACGCAGATGGCTGCATACAGCTCTCAATAGACCAGCAGACAGCTGAATTTTGGGCGAACACAGAGACAGAAGTTTCGATCAGGTCTGAACACACGACGTCCAATGGGCCCTTAAAACTGCTGATTGAAAAAGACTTTGAATGTCTTGATCCACGTGAAGGTGAAGATCAATCCAACCGTTTTGTAAACCCTAAGGCCCAATCGAATCATGACTGAACTAAATGTCACCCCCACCGATGGCGCTTGTGGTGCTGTGGTATCGGGCATCAACTTCTCCGAAGAGATACCGCCTGAGACGGTTGCAAAGATCAGGAAGGCTTGGATGCAATATCATGTGCTGGTATTTGAGGATCAACAGCTCACTGACACAGATCTCGAAAGGGTAACCCGGTATTTTGGGGGGGTCGGCGAGGATCCCTATTTTGAATCGATTGATGAAACTACGCCTGTTGTTGCGTTAACCCGCAAAGCTGATGAGCGGGCGCCAGTGTTTGCGGAAGGCTGGCACAGTGATTGGAGTTTTAAAGAAAATCCACCGGTCGGCACTTTGTTGTACGCCATCACAATCCCACCGGTGGGGGGGCAAACCAGTTTTGCCAATCAACATGCAGCCTTGGCAGCCATGCCCAAGACGCTGCGCGATCGTTTGGAACATCAGACGGCCATTCACTCGGCTGCGCATGCTTACGCGCCGGATGGGGTTTATGGCGAGGAAGACGCACAAACTGATAGAAGTCTCAAAATAGTCTATTCGGAATCAGCGAGAGACACTTACGAGCACCCTTTGATCAGGGTGCACCCGGAAAATCAGCAGGCCGCAATCTTCAGCACCTACGGGTATATTCAGGGACTTAAGGGGATGGCGGCGGACGAAGCAAAAGCCTTGCTGATGGAGATGTATCAGTGGCAAAGTCGTCCTGAATTCCACTATCAGCACACCTGGGAGCCCGGCATGTTGGTCATCTGGGACAATCGGTCGGTACTGCACCGTGCCCATGGTGGCTACGATGGCTATGAGCGTGAGTTGCATCGTACGACCATTGCACCCGATCCCAGTCTGTTTGTCAGCCTAGCCTAATGGTTCCACCCCTAGCGCTTGTTGTTGGCGTGGGTGCGGCCACGGGCGCTTCGTTTTGCCGTTCGATTGGACAGGATATGCGGTTGGCCATGGTGGCGCGTTCATCGTCGGTCATTACCGAGCTTGCTGCGCTCCTGCCTGCCGCCAGCGCCTATCACTGCGATGTGACGGATGAAATACTGTGGCGCAATACGCTTACTTCGATCGTGTCGGAGCATGGCGCACCAAAAGTGGTGCTCATCAATACCGAAGGTGGTGCCTGGGGTGATTATGGGCAAATGCCGGTGGATCGATTCCGGCACAGCTTCGACGTGAATGTAGTGTCTCTGCTGGTAATGGTGCAGGCATTGTTTCCCGACCCTCAGAACATTGCGCCAGACACCAGGGTGTTGATTTCCAGCTCCCCTGCAGCGTTCGAATCCACTGAACGGTTCCTGGGTTTAGCGCCCAGCCGAGCAGGCCAGCGGGTGTTGGCCGAAACCCTGGATACTGTGCTGCGACCTGCAGGTTTGAGCTTTGGCTTGGTCAATATTAACGGCCCTATCGACGAGCCGGCAATGCGTGAGATCTATGGTGAGCAACCCGCGGGCTTTTATATCAATCCGGATCACATCGCGGCGCATATGGTGGAATTGCTGACCAAAGAGCAAATGCCACTTCACTCCGAGATCCGTCCCCCTATAAGATAGGGGCATGGATATCATACTTTTTATATTAAGCCTGTTTTTAGGAGGGGCTGCCTACAACCTGTGGCGTCCCGTATACACACCACCAACTTTGGCATCGATCAGTTTCTTGTTTGGCTTTGGCGCCAATTTGTTCGCCCTGCATCTGTTTTTGGAATGCTTGCTGTTCATTGGCTTGTTTGCCTGGCTGAATGTCTATACCAGTACGCTGGACATTATCAGCATAACGCTGTTGGTCATCTCAGCAGTGGCTTTTTTAGTGTTTCACCTGCGTGGATATAACGCCCAGGACGAGGTGGAACGCGCGCTGACCGAAGGTCTGGGTAAAGATTATACAAACGAGGTGGGTGAGGAATTTACCAAGCTCTTTGCCAAAGGCGTGAGTTTCAAAACGATGTTATGGCCTTTCCCTCAGGATTTGCCTGGCGTTGAGATTATTAAAGACATCGCCTACGGATCGCATCCAATCCAGAAGTTGGACATCTACAGAAAGCAGAGCCATGGTCAGCTACGCCCAGTCCTGCTGCAGATTCACGGCGGGGCCTGGACCGAAAAGCTCGGCAGTAAGAACGAGCAAGCCAGGCCTCTGATGAATCATATGGCCCTGCGCGATTGGGTATGTGTGTCCACCGGGTATCGTCTCAGCCCCAGCGCCACGCTGCCCGACCATATCATTGACGTGAAATCTGCTCTCATCTGGGTAAAGGAAAATATCGAGGCTTATGGTGGCGACCCGAATTTCATTATCGCCACAGGTGGGTCGGCTGGTGGTCATCTTTGTTCTTTGTTGGCACTTTCTGCCAACGATGTGCGCTTTCAGCCGGATCGGCCAGAGGTGGACACGACAGTCCAGGGGTGTGTGCCTTACTATGGTGCTGTGGATGTGCTGGACGATTCTAATACCGCGCCCAGCAACGGGCTGGAAGAGATTATGACTAACCGTGTGATCAAACAGAGCCGTGACGCCGCGCCAGAATTGTGGGAGTCGATTTCACCGATGCGCCGGGTGGACGAAAATGCGCCGCCGTTTTTTGTGATATGTGGTGATAAAGATACGTTGGTTCCCGTTGCCAGCAATGCCGCCTTTGCGCAGAAGCTCAGGGAGCATTCCAAAAACAGTGTCAGCTATGCACAGATCGCCGACGCACAACACGCGTTCGACATGACGCGTACTCCACATAGTGAATTTGTTGTGCAGGGGATTGAGCGATGGCTTGCCCATCAATATTCAAATCACTTGAACCGCGCCACCTAAGCGCCAATGGATTGCCTATGAAAGTTAAAAATGCGGTTTACCCCAATTCGGAACAGATAGAAGGGTTTATGGAGTCTGGACCCGATGGGCCAATTTACATGGTTAACCTGTTGAAGTTTCGTGACAAGGCTGAGTACGAGGATGGTCGATCAACGCAGCTCTCCGGACGCGAAGCTTATGGGATTTACGCAGAGGGTGTCACCAAATTACTGCAGAAACATGGGGGTGGCGCAAGATTTTCAGCGCCTGTAGAACGTTTGATGCTGGGAGAGGTTGAAGAGCTCTGGGACGTTGTGGCTATTGCTGAGTATCCAAACCGGGGCGCCATGGCGGCGATGATGCAGGATCCTGACATGGCGGAGATCAGCGTGCATCGAGCAGCTGGCCTGGCTGGACAGCTGAATATAGAAACTGCGGGAGGCACGGGCAGCTGGTTGGGTAACCCCGCGCTCCCAGAAGAAGGACAATAATGGAATTTGTCATCTTCCCCTATGTGCGTAAACGCGGTGAGCAGGTGGGACGAGCGGGTTCCGATCCGCAGCGTTTCCAGGTATTGATGGTTTCTATGGCATCACGTCGGTTGTTTTGAGCGTGATCGATGGCCATGCTCAACGAGTTTGCGCAAGCGGTCATCAAACCCTTGCAATAGAGTTGATGCATGACAGCGATCTTTGCACAATAGCGACTTCAAGAAGTTGAGGGATAGGAGAAATCATGCCAACACTGAAACCTGGCTTGCGACTGAAAAGTGCTGTGTGTAACGGCGAAGCCATGATCGTAAAAGCGATCGATGTAGAGTTGACCTGCGGCGGTGTACCAATGCTTGCCACCGATGAAGAAGCACCAGGGGATGTCCAGGCAGACCCGGAGCACATGTATGACTGCTTGATTGGCAAGCGATACGTCAATGCTGAGGAGACGCTCGAGGTCTTGTGTGTTAAGGCTGGAGAAGGTTCGTTTGGTTATGAGGGTCAGATGCTAATGGGGAAAGAGACCAAGCGCCTGCCTTCATCGGACTAGGGTAAACCAATCCAATGTATGGTTGCAGGCGCCTACTCAAGGGCGCCTGAAACCAGCAACCCCCCCACTTTCTCATCATCGTATCCCAGGACATCTGTCAGGACGTACATCATGTCTCGGCCAAACGTTGGCGCGGTACTCTCCAGTTTTGGGGATGATCGAGACATCACGATTCTTGATGCTTCGATTGTTGTATGCCCACCTTCGTGGTGAGGTAAATCGACAAAATGGCCCTGATGGGCAAGCTGCGGGTCTTCTCTCAACTCTGGACTGTTCTGGATGACCGAGGCAGGCACGCCAACCTGTTGGAGTAAGCTCTCTAACTCGTAGCCCTTCTGATTTTTGGTCCAACCGCTGATGATTTGATCGAGCCGATCTTGATGGTCCAGACGGGTGTTGTTGGTGGCAAACTCAGCTTGCGTATTCAGCTCAGGAATCAACCAGGCAAGGGCCTGCCATTGCGTCTGGGTTTCGCATGCTAACGCAAGATACTGATCCGTCCCCGCAGTTGGATAGGCACCGTTAGGTGCCCAGTTCAGATCACGATTCCCCAAGCGGGTCTGCACATGCTGGTTTTTGGTAAAGTCCAGGATTGCTGGTGTCAGGAAATGCATGGCTGCCTCCGCCTGAGCCAGATCGATATGTTGTCCTTCCCCGGTCCGGCGTTTGTAATCCAATGCCGCCATCACAGCCATGGCGTTGTAGCGAGGCGCAATATAGTCGGTATACGCGCCGAACGGACCAGCGGGTTCCCGGTCTGGCCAGCCGGTGATTTCGTAAAAGCCAGCAATGGCGGCGGCGAGATTGCCGTAGCCTGCAAACATTGACAGTGGCCCGGTCTGTCCCATCAAACAGGTACTGAGCATGATCAGATCGGGTTTGATTTGAGCCAGGCTTTCGTAGTCCATACCAAAAGACTTCATCGCGCGGGGGGAAAATGACTCGGTAACCACATCGCACCAGCGGACAAGATCCAACGCAACCGCTTTGCCCTCATCCTTGGTGAGGTCCAATGTCAGCATATGTTTGCCGGCGTTCGTGGAATGAAACACCGCTGATTTTTCTGGACTCTCATCCCCATCCATAAAGGGGCGTATGGTCCGGCAGACATCCAATTTGCCCGATGACTCAACACGAATAACCGTAGCCCCATAGTCCGCCAGGATGCGTGTGGCACCAGGTCCTGCAAGAGCCCACATAAAGTCCAACACCTTGACGCCGGCCAAGGGCAGCTCAGGTTCGTTTTCTTGGTCCGGTGTGGGGTGTGGGTCGGGTTTGAAATCCTTGATTTGGGTTAGAACTTCCTCGGTGTGTTCGCCAACGTTGGGTGCACTTCGCCCCAGGACAAGTGGCGTTTTGGAAAATTTAGCAAACGGTCCTGGATAGCGAATTGCGGGCTCGGTCGCGTCGGTCAGGAAAAAATCACGACTCGAAAACTGTTCGCTGTTGACCACGTCCTCTATGGTGGTCATCGGTGCCAGGAGTAACCTGCGCTGCATCGCGGCCTCCAGCAGCTCGGCCTTGGTTTTTGAGGCAGTACATTGGGCCACACATTGTTTTACTCGCTCAAATTCTTCTACAGGCTCCTTTCCAGTTGCCAGTAGGAGACCGTACTCGATCCAATCTTTGTCTCGGGTGGCGGCATCGCAAAAACCTTCATCGTGGACGTACTCCATCAAGCGTCGGGTGGCAGGACCCACGGTCGCGCCAAATATATGGGTGATTGAGACGTGCCCATCTTTGGCCGGATAGGTGAGCTGGATCCTCAGATCCCCTGCTTTAATCCCGCCGGCAATCCTTTCAGCGGTGGACTCGTTGACGCTTGCGGACAGGATGTACCCCTGAGTTGCCAGCGTGAGTGCCTGTTGAGCGCTGATGATTACCTGTTGGCCGAGCCCGCTTTGGTGGCGTTCTGCCAGTGCGATTAATGCGCCGGTTGCCCCTTCCGATGCGCAGTGTTGCCATGCTTGGGGTACGCTCACACGAAGTGGCGCGCGATCTTCATCACCGGTAATTGCCATGGGTCCCGAAGCTGCCAGCAGCGTGATGTCCGAAGCGGACCACTGTGCTTTGGGTCCATCCTTGCCGAATGGTGTTAATGACACCTGAATCAATCGGGGATTAAGGTGGTGCAGTTTATCGTAACTTAACCCGCGTGCTTCCAGGCTGCCAACAGGCTCTGCTTCGATCAAAAAATCAGCCCACCTGACCAAGTCTTCGAAGATGGGTCGCTGACCATCGATGTCCAGCTCAACGCTGCGTTTACCCCTGGAATAGCTGCGCCAAAACAAGCTGCCTTCTGCGTCGTTTGAAAGACTGTTGGCAAATGGGCCAAGTTTGCGGCCGCGTGCACCACCCGGCGGCTCGACCTGAATCACATCTGCGCCCAGATCTCCCAGGATCTGAGCGCACAGTCCGCCCTGGGTCTGAGTCAGGTCTAACACATGATAGGGCGCTAAGAGCATCGCAATCCTCCCCCAATCGCTACTCGTGATTGAGTTTTACATACTTTTTTATCCGTGTGGCGATAAAATAACACGATGCAGTTTCGCAAACCGTTCAAACAGGCGATTGCGCGTGGTGATGTTGATTTGACCTTTCGGGTCTGGAAAACACCCCGGGCCAAACAAGGAAGCCGATACAATATCCCGCCCTTCGGTTCGCTAGAGGTGCTGTCTGTAACCAAGGTTGTCGCTTCGTCATTGACAAAGCAAGATGTCCTGCGATCGGGCTTCACGTCGATGCAGATGTTGTTGGGCCAGCTTAAGGTTGAAGCTTCGGATCCGATCTGGCGGATTGAATTCAGGTATCTTGGCGAAGAACTGGTTAATCAGCCAACGCGAACCCGCCTAGGTGATAAGGAGTTGGGTGAAGTGCTTAGCCGTTTGGAAAAATGGGACGCTAAAGGGGCGTGGACCTGCAAAACGCTGGCGCTTGTGGACGCAAATCCGGGTTGTCGTGCAGGTGACTTGTCGGTCTATCTTGAACTGGACACCCCGCGTTTTAAAAGGAAGGTCCGCCAGCTGAAAGGCCTTGGGTTAACGGAAAGCCTTGAAGTAGGATATCGTTTGAGCGAGCGAGGAAAACAAGTACTCAGCGCGTTAACATAGCTCGCTCACTGCGCCGATAGAGGTTTGTACAACTGGCAAACCAAAAAGTGAATTTAAGGGGAGACTTCATGCGTAACACACAAAAACCTCAGTGGGTTACAAGACTTACATTTTTGATCACAAGCGCTTGTTTGGCATTATGTTTGCCGATTCAGGCCCAGCAAGCGGATGAGCAACAGATTATCGAAGAGGTGGTCGTTGTGGGCACTCAGATCAAAGGTGCTCAGATTACAGAGGCTTTGCCTGTTACTGTCTTGGATGAAGCAGATCTTGAATCGATCGGTGTCAATTCGGGTGATGAGCTGCTGGAACACCTGGCAGAGCAAGGTAACAATTTCTTCAGCGAAGCAGAAAATATCAGCGGTGGTGTGAACTCCGCTCGCGGGGATATCGGTGCGTTTAACTTGCGCAACGTCGGCACCGGGAACACCTTGGTGTTGCTGAATGGACGTCGTATGGTCAATGCCGCTTCCTATCAGACGGAGCTGGTTGGCGGTAGCTTTGTACCGGTCAATACGGTCAACGCCCAGTCTCTACCGATAACTGGGCTGCGCCGCGTAGAAGTTTTGAAAGACGGCGCTAGCGCTATTTACGGCGCTGATGCCGTGGCTGGGGTTGTAAACTATGTGCTGAAAGATGATTTTGAGGGTTTGCGTATTCGCGGCCGGTTTGATGATTATGAAAGCATTCCCCGTGACGACCAGCGGATCACCGTGGAGTGGGGTCGACACTTCAACGAAGGACGAACTCGAGTTGGGGTTTTTGTTAATTATTTCGATCGCGAACGCGTCAACTCGCAGGACGATCCGCGCTGGGCTAACTCGGATTTTCGTAGCCGATTACCCGAGAATTCGCCTTGGCGCTCGGTCACCTCGTTTCGTAACAATTCGGCAAACTCTCGTTTCGGACAGTATGACATTCTGGGTTCCATCAGCGGTTTTAACTTAGGAGGGGTCACCGATGGGAGTGGCGAATTTGAGACCTACCCAACCGGGGATTCGCGCTGTGCCTACCAGATCACGGCAGATATTTGTGGCGCACCAGATGGTCAAGGAACCTATCGCTATAACCTGAACGAAGATCGGGACCTGGTTTCGGAACTTGAGCGATTGAATGTCTATGCGTACTTCAACCATGACTTTGAGAATGGCATGGAAAGCTTTACCGAATTGACCGCGTATTTTTCTGAGTCGAACCTGACGCGCCACCCATCGGCACGTTTGAGTGCGGTTGAAAAGCACACCGTTGCGGCGGACAACTTCTATAACCCGTTTGGTCCTTGTGGTTCTGCCAACCGCCTGCCAGACAGCTTGATCCCGGATGTCCCGTGCACCGGTCTTACGCTTGAATTGGATAACTATCGTTGGACTCAGGTGCCACGCATTGTCGACAACGAAGGAGACGTCTTTCGATTGGTGACCGGTCTGCGTGGCAGTATAGAGATGTCTGATGCGGTATGGGATTGGGAAGGTGCGCTGACCTGGTCCAGGGCCACACGCGAAGACGTGACACATAATCGAATCTCCAACGAGCTGTTGCAGATTGGCTTGAACGATACAACGGCATCAGCAATCAATCCCTGGGGTGCTGGCGATGACTCCAACATCAGCCGTGCTTTGGTTGATGTTAAGCGCGAAAACGAAACAGATTTGCTGATGTTTGATCTCAAACTCACGAATGCAGAGCTGTTTGAGCTACCCACGGGTCCAGTGGGGTTTGTTTTTGGCTTGGAATACCGTGAAGAATCCTTTGATGACGATCGTGACCCTCGATTAGACGGAACGATTACGTTTACTGACCGGGATGGCGTGACCTATCCGTTTATTTCCGACGTGGTGAACTCCTCACCCACGGCGGACAGCGACGGGGAGCGAGATGTCACGTCTGCTTTCGTCGAATTTTTTGTGCCCATTGGAGACTCCATAGACGTGCAGCTTGCATTACGTTACGAAGACTTTTCAGACGTAGGCAGCACCACCGTGGGCAAAGCTGCTTTTGGCTGGCAGCCCATCCCTCAATTCATGTTGCGGGGTTCCTGGTCCGAAGCGTTCCGAGCGCCTAACCTGATCACAATCAACGAAAGTCAGGTGGCTCGCAGCAATAACTTGGACGACTATGTTTGTCTGTTTGTTGATCCTAATGAGAACACCTTCGATTGTAGCTATAACATCCAAAGAACCGCTCAGGGCAGTCGGTCTTTAGAGCCTGAAGAATCCACCAACACCAACTTTGGGATTGTTTTCGAACCTTTGGACCGACTGACATTTACCGTCGATTTCTGGGAGATTGAAAAAGACGACACCATTGGATTGTTCGGCGAAGAAAACCTGATTGCGTTGGAGCTTCTAAATCTGATCAACGCGGGCACAGCAAATTGTGGAACTACGGTGGGTAGCCCGAACGTGGTGCGGGATCCTTCCGATGGCGTAAACGATGCGCTCTATCTTGCCGCTGGTATCTGTCCTCAGGGTGAAGCGATCCGGGTGAATGACAGGTATGCCAATCTGGATACGCGAACAATCAAAGGACATGACATAGGCATCTACTACAATTTCGATTCGCCCATTGGCAACTTTGACCTGAAATTTGTAGGTTCATATCTGGATGATTACGACCAGGAGGCCTCTGGTGCGGCGTTGGATCTGGTCGCAGCACAAGCTGCTGGGATATTGCCAGCAAGTGTACCGGTAACTGGTTTTGCAGATCTGGTTCGTCAGAACGGCAACATCGAAGAAAAACTAACTGCGCGTATTCGCTGGCGTTCAGGTCCCTGGGGTGCTTCGGTAACAGGCTTGCGTTATGGCGATTTTGTCCAGACTTCGTTGACCCTGTCGGACACTACCGAGTATGTGGTGGAAGATATGATGACTATTAATGTCTCCGTCGATTATCGATTCGATTTTACTGATGACATCAGCAGCCGTGTTCGCTTTGGCATTAATAATATCGATGATGAAAGGGCGCCTTTAGCGGATCGTTTCTTCGGGTATTTTGCTGATCAACACCGGGATTTGGGCCGTTACTATTATCTGGATTGGCAGGTTCATTTTAAGTAGACCCAACTGAGTGAACTTTAGGTACAAAACAGCATCAGCCTTAGGGCTGATGCTGTTTCTTTTTCTCCCGGCGACACTGGCCTTCGCGTCCAGTCCTGCGTCCCGTATTCTGTTTGTTGGCAACAGTTATCTCTACTACAACGACAGTCTGCATAACCATGTCCGTAGACTGGTTCAAGAAATGGACCCACAGCTGACGCTGACCTACAAGTCCGCGACAATTGGTGGTGCCCGCTTGTCTCATCACGCTTTGGACTATTTGTTGGAGCCGGCAAGGTTAGGGGTGAGAGAGCCTTTTGGAATTGTCGTTTTGCAAGGTGGCAGCGCCGAAGCGTTAACAGAATCCGGTCGACTGACTTTTATCCAACAGGTAATAAACAAAGTAAATCAAATTAATAACTATGGCGCACAAGCTTACCTTTATCTGACGCCGGCCTATGTTGACCCTCATCCTCGCAGCCATGCTGGAATGCTGCCCAAAGTGCAATCGATGTATGAAGAGGCGGCGCAGCGCAGTGGTGCGCAGGTGATACCGGTGGGGCTCGCTTTTGCCAGGTCCTATGCAAAGCATCCCGAAATTTTGCTGCATAACAATAGGGATGGTTCTCATCCCAGTTTGTTGGGAACCTATCTGGCGGCATGCGTGGTTGTTGCCTCAATCTATGGTGCGTCCCCTGTTGGCTTAAGCTATGACTACTTTGGTAGAGTGGATGAATCCGTGAGGCTCAAGCTGCAAGAAATTGCTAGAGAAACCGTAAGCGATTACCAGAATTACCAGCGGCGCTGAAGCAGTTAGCCTACACAATCAGGAAGGAATCAATGAAATGAACCGTTTAATATTACCGTATTGCGCCTGCCTGATTCTGGCAGGCTGTCAGCCAAGCAGCGACTCACAGCCCGAAAAATCTATCCGATCAGCTGACGAGATTCATCAAACCGCACTGGTACTGGATGCACACGCTGATATCGAGATACCCGGGGCGGAAACACGCTACGCGGGTGCCGATGGTCGCTCTCAAGTAGCGCCAGATAAAATGCGTGCGGGCGGTATGGATGCCGTGGTCATGGCCATCGCGGTAGGTCCGGGACCGCGCACCGAGGCAGGTTATGCCGAGGCCACGGCCAGGGCGGAAGCAGAACTCAAAGCGATTCAAGAGATAGTTGCAGATCCCAGCAATAGTCTTGTTCTTGCCAAAACCCCGGACGAATTGATGAAGGCTCACGAGTCTAACCAGGGCGCGTTGATCCTTGGTTTTCAAAACGCCCGTATTCTTGCAAACGATGTAGCGAAGATAGATGACTACTTTGCCGCGGGTGTGAGAGTTTTTGCGCTAACCCACATGGGTCATAACAATTTTGCGGATTCATCCCGTCCGGTTTTTCTCGGAGAGGTGGGTCACCATGAACCAGATGCGGAACATGGTGGATTGTCAGACCTCGGGCGCCAGGCGATCAACAGAATTAACGAACTTGGAGCGATTGTGGATGTTTCGCAGCTCTCCAAACTTGCCACTTTAGAAGTGGTGGCACGGTCGTCAAGTCCAGTCATTGCCAGTCACTCGAATGTGGCCGCTTTAACTCAGGTGCGACGCAACTTGAGTGACGAGGAAATTGATGAAATTGCGCGCAAAGGTGGGGTGATCCATATTGCTGCGTTCAAAGGGTATTTGTTTGACTCTAGCGACAAAGATATGGATACAAAAATTCGCGCCGCTCGAAAAGTTGCCGGAATAATAGAAGACTACGACTACCCCTTTGAGCTCTACTGGGAGATTGACGATCCCAAGGTACAAGCAACCTACCTGTCCACGGTTAGTGACATCATCGGACCGGGTAGTATCGATGCGATGCTGGATCATCTTGACTATGTGGTTGATCGGGTCGGGGTGGATCATGTTGGCATTGGAAATGATTTCAACCACGGTAGTGGAATTGCGGGCTTTGCAGATGCAAGTGAAGCGCTCAACATCACTCGGGCATTGGTTGACCGTGGGTATAGTTCGCAGGACATCAACAAGATCTGGGGTGGTAACTTTGTACGCGTGTGGCGCGCGACGCAGGTTGTGGCGCAAAAATAGATCGCCTGGGGCGGCTTGACCAATTAGATCGCTCAGCCTTCGCGTTCGATACCAAACTCCTTTAGAACTTCTGCGGTGTGTTCGCCGTGGGTCGGCGGACGTTGAAAGAACGATGTCGGTGTATGCAGAAACTTGATCGGGTTGCCTGAGAGCGCGCCTGCCGGGTTGTCGCCGGGATATTGGACAGTTTCGATCATGTTTCGGGCCGAGGTATGGGGATCGTTAAACACCTCTTCTATTGTGTTGGCTGGGCCGACCGGAACGCGTCCGCCGATCAAGTCTACGATTTCCTGCTTGGTCTTAGTTGTTGTCCAGGCCTGCACTTGTGCATTGGTAAACTCTGCGTTGCGTGCGCGGCGGGGATTGGTGCGGGTTCGTTCATCTTGGATCAACTCTTCACGGCCCATGACGCGGCAAAGGTCAGCCCAATGCCGCTCTACCGGCGCCGCGATTGCGATGCGCCCGTCGCTGGTATCGAAAAGACCAAAGGGTACTAAAGATCGATGGCGGCCAGGTTCGGGGATCTTTCCCGTTAAGCCGTAGGCTGCCACGTTGGATTTCAACAGCGTTTGTACCCCGTCATACATTGCAACATCAAAAAACTC
Source organism: Pseudomonadota bacterium (assembly GCA_039028095.1). GTDB lineage: Bacteria > Pseudomonadota > Gammaproteobacteria > Pseudomonadales > Azotimanducaceae > UBA4421. The sequence goes on along the minus strand of JBCCIU010000002.1, from coordinate 264,452 downwards.
GCCTTGGCCGGTCGCTTGAGCTTTGTGGACCGCGGCCAGTAAACCCAATGCCATCAGTGTTCCTGGATAAATGTCGGCGATGGCAACGCCAAATAAATCGCCCGTCGCTTCCACCAATCCGCCTGCACTTTGTCCTGCGGGGTCTAGACAGGGCCAATCAGCGTAAGGGCTTTTTCCTGTTCTAGGGTCGCCATAACCTCTGACCGCGCCATAAACGATCATAGGGTTGCGTTGAGCAATGTTTTCATAACTCAAGCCCATTTCATCCATCACACCCGCACGCATATTTTCTACAATCGCATCTGCCTGCTCACACAACTTGAGCAAAACTTCTCTATCCTCGGGTGACTTGAGGTCCAGGCAAATACTACGTTTGTTCCGATTCACACTCGCAAAGGCGGCGCCATAGTCCACACCGGCCGGGGTGTCAGCACCAACGCGCGCGTGGTCAGGTGGATAGGGAGGTACGTTGCGAAAACCATCGCCATGAGGAGGTTCAACTTTGATGACGTTGGCGCCAAGATCGGCCAAAAGGGTGGTGCCAAATGGTCCGGCAAATGCCATGGTGCAATCTATGATTGTGAGGTCTGCAAGTGGCCCCTGGCGTGTGGCAGGCATATGTCCCCCAAAAGGATGAGCAAGGCCCCTTACTTTAACCGGAATCATGGCGAACGACACCCGTCCTGGGTGTAGTCAAACGCAGAACCTTGATGTAGAACTAGCCCAGGTAAACACATTTAAGATGGGTACAAGATGAAATCCGCAATCAAAACAATCGTTGTGAGCGCATTGGGCCTAGTTGTCCTGATTGGTTTGCTTGGTATGTTCGTCGTTACCGGTCCAGTGAGGGGCTCGCAGCTGCTGTGGCCCGTAGTGGAATATTTTGCCATCGAAGAATTTGTCGGGGTGACTACCGGCGGTCAGATCCGACCGAACTTGTTTGAGATTTCACCCACCCAGGTCAGTATTGAGCCAGTTGTTACCGCAGCCAATCAGTTTCTCGATTCGCTGACCCAAATCCAGCGAGAAGACATATTGTTCGAAGTGGATGATAAGGAGTGGCAGCGTTGGGCGAATATACATCTCAGCACACGCCAGGGCGTTGGCTTCCTTGATATGACCCAGGTCCAAGCGGAGGCCGCCTTTGCGCTGATTCGCAGCGGATTAAGCGCGAGGGGTTATCAGACAGCCAGGGATGTTATGAGGTTGGAAGGCCACCTGGCAGATCTGCTGGACAATCATACCGAGTATGGGGAACAACGTTATTGGTTGACGATCATGGGTGTACCTTCAACGACGGAACCCTGGGGGTGGCAGCTCGACGGTCATCATTTGATTGTTAATTTTTTTGTGCTCGGTGATCAGGTGGTGATGACCCCGACCTTTGTTGGCTCTGAGCCCACTTGGGCAGAGTCTGGCCGCTATGCCGGAACGCGTATCTTGGAAGAGGAGTTGCTCACAGGGTTGCAGTTCATCAACTCATTGCGCCCCGAACAGCGTCAGTCGGCGGTGGTTAATCCTGATAAGCCGGGTAATAACAATCGAGGGGAGCTGTTTCAGGATAATGCGATAGTGCCATATGAAGGACTACCAGCTGGCGATCTGGATGCTCAACAGCGTGAAAAGTTGATCGATTTGATTCGCCTTTACACAGGGAATATTCGACCGGGTCATGCTGAGATAAGGTTGACGGAGGTCCTCAAATTCTGGGATGAGACCTGGTTTTCATGGGTTGGAGGTACTAGTGAAGAAGATGCCTTCTACTACCGCGTTCATTCGCCAGTCGTGATGATCGAATATGATCAGCAAACGCCTGTTGCCTTGGACGGCCCGCAAATGCCAAGCCGGAGGCACGTGCACACAGTGGTGCGTACCCCAAATGGGAACGACTACGGAAAAGATCTATTGCGACAGCACCGGGCTTTACAACCGCACTAGCCGTTTGACTGCGATTTCAGGCAGAAAGCAATGCTTCGAGCTTGATTTGATCTGCAGCAAAATTGCGAATGCCTTCGGCCAGCTTTTCTGTGGCCATAGCATCTTCATTCATACCCCAACGAAAGCTGATCTGAGACTGTTCTACTTTGGACGGGTGGGTTACTTTGTTGGGATCCAGACGACGAGGTAGTTCTGCCTCATCTTGGGCGAGTTCCTCAAGCAGTGCCGGGCTGATGGTTAATCGATCACATCCAGCCAGCGCTTCGATTTCTCCGGTGTTGCGGAAACTGGCTCCCATGACCACGGTGTTGTAGCCGTGGGACTTATAATAATCATAAATTCGCCTGACCGAGTTCACGCCTGGATCGGTTTCAGCGGTATAGGCCTCACCCGTGTGGGCTTTGTACCAATCGAGAATTCGACCGACGAAGGGGGATATCAGAAACACGCCCGCATCCGCGCATGCAAGCGCTTGCTCAAAACCGAACAACAACGTTAAGTTGCAATTGATGCCTTCCGATTCGAGCTGTCGCGCGGCCTCAATTCCCTCCCAGGTACTTGCAATTTTAATCAGCACTCGATCTGGTCCCACATTGTTCTGCTCATACAGAGCAATGAGGCTGCGTGCTTTGTCTAAGGTCGCCTGGGTGTCAAATGACAGACGAGCATCCACTTCAGATGACACTCGGCCTGGTATCACTTTTAGAATTTCTGTGCCTATGTCAACCGCCAGCTTGTCGCAGCAGGCCGCGATTTGTTCCGCCTTGGTGCCGGCTTGTGCGTTTGCCCTGTCTTTTGCCTGGGCCACTAGTGGGGCGTAGTCCGCCAAAACGGCAGCTTTCAGCAGTAGACTTGGATTGGTTGTAGCATCTTGGGGCTCGTATTGACGGATTGCATTGATGTCACCGGTGTCTGCTACGACATCAGTCATCTGCCTGAGTTGTTCTAATTTGTTCATTTGTGCCCTTCACAATTTACCGAGCGAGTGTACGGTGTTTTTTGCTGGGATCGAAGTGATTCGTTGCAATTTTAGCCCGTCCGTTTAGACACAGTCAGAAGTGCCCAGAAGTGAGGTTTTTTAAACGATTGGTGATAGAGATCACAGTGGGTACAACTGGAAAATGCAACCCCAGCGGATGGTCTACACTCTTTGAGAAGGGGAGCACATTTGTAATTTAGTATCGGCGCATCGTTTCCAGAGCCCAAAGTTCAGCGTTGCAAAAGAGGCAGTATGGCAGTCACAGATGTAGAAATTTTGATGGTGGATGATGACCCGCTGGATTTTGAGCTGTTTCGTCGCTCGCTTGCCAAGCAATCGATATCGAAAACTCTGCACTACAAGCCCAGTGGTGAAGAAGCTTTGGCTTTTTTGCGTCACCGTGATCCCGCGAATCCTCTGATCGTGCTGATGGATATCAATATGCCAGGAATGAATGGGATTGAGTGTTTGGAAGAGATTCGTCAAGACCCCTTACTCCGATCCACAACTGTTTTTATGTTGACCACCTCTGAAGCGGACGCTGATGTTGCGAAAGCACATGAGTTAAATGCGGCGGGTTACCTGGTAAAAGGCAGCATCGGCACCGCGTTTGTCGAACAAATCAACCTCCTAGAAAACAACTCGCCCGGTTCGTTTTCCTCAGATGACATCCCAAAAATGAACTAGATTTAACTTAAAGGAAGCACCCTTATCCGACACTAATATGAATTCTAAGCCTGCACTCAATATGACAATCCGCCGTCCAGATGCGGCCTGGCAGTGGAACTGCCGTTCACGTGTTAGCAGTGTCGATATGGTAAGACCCACCCGCACAGTTGCTGTCGCTGCGGTAGCGTTGCTGCTTGTGGGTTTGCCGTGGCTTGCAGATGCTCGTGTTAGCGACGTGTGGTACATCGGTCTGGAAGCAGATATGTCCTCGGGAACTGCCGAGGCTGGACAAGCGATTAAACGTGGGACCGAACTGGCCATTGAGGAAATAAACGCGGCTGGTGGTCTGCTGGGCCGTTCTTTGAAGCTCCTTGTCAGGGATAATCGGGGTAATCCGGCGCGTGGTGTAGACAATATTCTTGAATATGGCGCGATCGAAGATGTGATTGCCGTTATGGGTGGACTGCACACGCCGGTATTGCTCCCCGAACTGCCTCTGTTACACGAACACGCCCTGATAACACTCGTGCCTTGGGCCGCCGGTACGGCCGTCGTAGACAATGGCTATAGTCCAAACTTCGTTTTTCGCGTGTCGGTTCGTGATGAGCTGGCGGGTGGCGTCATGATCGAAGAAGGACTGCGACGCGGTTGCAGTTGTTTTGGTCTGTTGCTGGAGCGCACGGGCTGGGGGCGTTCCAATGAGCAAGCGATACATGCATCGGTTAGTGGACACGAAACGGCCGTCGTTGCTGGCACCAATTGGTTTGACTGGGGGGCGGTAGATCTGATCGCATCTGTTCAGGACCTTTACGAGAAGGGCGCAGATTGTCTCGTCCTGGTGGCAAATCCACGCGAAGGCAAACTCGCTATAGATGCAGCTTCACGCTACGGCCTGCAGAAAGGTATTACCCCTGTCGTTTTATCGCATTGGGGTATCACGGGAGGCGGTGTGCGGTTTTATGAAAGTGTCTCTCATTTGCTTGACCAAGTGGATCTTTCTTTCATCCAGTCTTTTTCATTCTTTAACCCGCGTTATCCCGAAAAGGCGCAACGTTTCTTTGAAAAGTATGCCAGTCGTTACCCGAATATAACGGGATTGAAAGATATTCATTCTGCGCCGGGTACCGCTCAGGCCTACGATTTGGTTCATCTGTTGGCGCTTGCGGTCACCCAGGCTCAGACGACCGACTCTGAAAGCGTTCTGCACGCTTTGGAAAATCTTCCACCGCATGATGGACTGATCAAACGATATGAGCCTGCGTTTACATCTCAGCGGCATGACGCGTTGGGGATTAACAGCCTTGAAATGTATCGATATCGGGGGGATGGCGCGATCGTGCCCGTACGTTGATATCTATGGGTGAGACCGTTCCCAAGGCTCAGGCCGAATCGTTACAGCCGTCGTTGTTTGCGCGAGTCATGTGGCAGGTATTGCCAGCTGCGGTGCTGATTCTTCTGCTGATCTGGTTTGCCATATCGAGTTTTGTGCGACAGATGGTGTTGGACAACGCCCAGGAGAAAATCAGTCTTGAAGCTCAGAACTATGCGGAGATCGTCGAGCAGCGCATTGATACCCTGTTCAACTCGGTTCGATTATTGGCGAATAACCAGCTCACAGTAAATGGATTGATTGATACCGTGGGTAGAAACAGTTACCTGCCAGCCTTGATCAGCTCCAGTCGTCTACCCGTGGAAGCGCCAGTGCGACTCACGATGACCGATTATCGAGGTCGTGTAATTGCAGCAAACCATTACTCGCCCGAGATTGATTCACAGCAGTGGCTGACCCAGGTCATGCAAGATCGCGATCACTTTGCTGTACGAGAGAGCGGGTTGCTGTTTGCGACCCCCATACGGTACTACGATCTCCCAGAAGGCGCGCTGGTTGCTGAAATAGATCGTGATGGACTGGCGCTCATGTTCAAGCTCAGCGCGCTGTTCTTAGACGTCACAGTCCAGCATGAGCGGGCTGGCATACTCTTTGAGAATCGGCGCAACGCACCTCAGACAGGCGAGGGATTAGAATTTGAATGGCTTGGGGAGACAGTTTCCTTAAACAAATATTCCGGTTTCAGTGTTGTCGTCAGGGAACAGCAGGGTGCAGCGTTAGAACAGCTGAAAACGCTTGATGGGGCGTTGATGATCGCTTTTGTATTGGACTTGATTGCACTGCTAATCGGGCTAACGGTAACCGGACGCAAGGTGATCAAGCCGATACGAGAACTGGAAAGTGCGTTTCTAAAAATTGGTGAAACTCGTTCCCTTGATACTCAGATCAAGCTATCTGGTGGGCGAGAAATCGAAATCTTGTCTGCTGCCATGAACGATACGCTCAGCTCACTACGCGAGGCGCTTGTGAGTCGGTCTTACCTGAGCAACATTGTTGCCGCGACACCTGAACTGGTCATGCAGGTGTCTTCTAAGGGCGATATATTGGCCGCTAACCCGCAAGCCCAGCGTTTACTGGGGGAAGTGGGAAGTAACGTTCTTGAGTTTGTTGAAAAAAACAGTCGAGATTCGGTAAAAGAACAATGGTTCAGTTCGTTACTTGCGCAGGAACCACTACAAGTTGAGTGGGCAGTTTATGCTCAGGACGGGACAGAGCGGACTATTTTCTGGCATTTGATGAACGTAGGTAAGACAGCGGTACCAGAGTATTTTCTATTCGGTAGCGATGTGACGGAGATCCGAAATGCACAGGTGGCGTTAGTGGAAAAGGCGGCAGAACTTGAGGCCAAAAATAGCGATTTACAACAGTTTACATATGCAGCTTCACACGATCTGAAGGCGCCACTACGGGGAGTGGCAGCTTTGGTTGATTGGGTAGAAGAGGATTACGGTCCACAAATTCCAGAAGCAGCCTTGGCCCGATTGAAACAAATTCGCGAACGGATTGTCACCATGGATTTGCTGTTAACAGATTTGCTCTCATATGCTCGACTGGGTAGTGAGAGCTTCCAAGCAGAAGACATCCAATTGAGCGAGATGTTGGTGGATATTGTTAAGCTCATCGATCCGCCACCCAAATTTAATGTGATAGTGCCGAATCGATTGCCAGCACTTTTCTCTCAACGTCCTGCCTTGGAACAAGTCTTACGTAATCTCATCCATAATGGAATTATTCATCATAATCGGGAAGATGGTTGTGTCTGGGTGCATGCAACACGGAATCGAAACACAACCACGATTGTTGTAGAGGACGATGGTCCTGGCATTGAGCCACGTTATCGGGATCGGGTATTTGAAATATTCAAAACGCTGCAGTCTCGAACAAGCGGAAGTACAGGTATGGGGTTGGCAATTGTATTGAGAATGGTCGAGCTGGCTGGAGGCACCGTGACGTTAGATGACTCTCCCCGAGGCGGCTGTCGTTTCACCATTGTTTGGGTAGATACAGAAGTCAGGATGCCTGCGCAAACGGCATAAGCAAATCAAAACCCGAGTGGGTCAGCGTAATCGACGGGAATAGGTCAGGCGGAGCTGGCTGTCTTGAACTGGATCGCGAAATCGATACTCGTCAGGATGGTTATGCCAAAAATAGCCAATCTCTATGCTAGATTGCCCGTAGATGCGGCCGAGTGATACATCACCAAAAAGATAGTCTGTGGTATCGCTGAAACCTGCGTATCCAGCGTTGTACTGCACATAGTGGTCTCCCTGAAATTCATTCAGATAGCTTACTCGGCCGATTAGTGCGGTTGTGTTGTGTGCATAATAGTCAGGTGCGTACTCTAAGGATGCGGAAAATCCCTGGCTATTCCTGATCTGGGTCGAAAACTCCCAATAGTCCCATTCCTTATTCGATTTTAGAAATTTCCGATAAGTGGCCGTTGTGCCCAGATACCATTGGGTCGATGCGAAATGCCCAATGGGGACGTCGCTTCCTAGATAACCTGTAATCGGTTGATGGCGTTCTACGGACTTGTCGGCTCGGGCTACGCTTGCAACAAAACCGGTGAACAAATGCTCGCCAAGTGTGAATTCTGAATTGACCAAGATCGTTGGGTTTTGGGTGGATTCGGTTAGGCCATGGTACAAGTGATCTGTAGTCGCAATCAGCGTGACGTTGGATAACACTTCACCCGCATTTGCCTGACCGGGTGCTGCGTAACCCAGGCACATATATAACGCAGCCGACAGTATGAAGATAAACCGGGAGTTCTGACGTCTATACAACCGACCTTCGACGTAATATGGAGAGTCGTATGGCTGCGACTCGTTCGAATGATTAAGTTGTTGCCCCCACATGCCCCATCTTCATTGCCCTGTGCTCTCTTCGACCGTGCGAAGGTGAGCTTGTTCATTGAAAATTGTCGGTCAATTTTGAATGGCGGATTCCAGCTGATGCCACAAGGCGTCATGGTCAGGTTTTTGTTGAGCTTTGATTCTCGCGATGGTAGCCGTCAGGTGTGGGACGGCAGCGGAATGTCCCGTGAACAGCTGATAAGACGCCATAGGCGATGTTGATAAGACTTGCCCGGGTGCGATAAACGTACGCGTATCTGTGTTATGCAGCCCCAGCGATTCCCCGGCTTTCACATAAACCACATGTGCCGCGGGCCGTGGGAAACGCTGACCGTGTTCACGTTGTTCGTCGTGAGCTGCGACCACCGTGGTTCCTCGTTCTGCAAGCTTTTCCAACAATGCATCCAACACCCGGTCCGTCGGTCCGGTCAGGCTCAGGTTGATAACCGCCGGACGGTATTGGATGGCAGCCTCCAGAGCCAAAGCCAGAGTTAGAGTAGAGCATTTACCCACCAGATTTTCTTCCCAACAACCACGCAGATGTTGTATGTCAGCGCCGGATGCCATGCCGGGATCAATAGGAGAATCTGGCGCGGGTTGGGCGGCGATCAAACCCAGGACCGATGTGCCGTGGGCTTCATCAAAACCCCGCCCCTTCTCTTTGACCGGGATCAGGTCGTCCACAAGATCTTTGTATACAACGGATTTACGGGGCAAGTCCGGGTGCGAAAGATCCGCCCCCGTGTCGATTATGGAAATTCTTACCCCCATCGCGTTGCCAGGCACGGGTAGGAGGTTGCTTACAGCGTGTTTGGATATCGGGTGGGTTTTCGGGGTGCGCTGAACAAGATGCGTGTTAAACGGCTGGACCCAGGCTACGCGATGGTCTGCTTGAATCCGGCGTAGCGTTTCTGGATCAGGCCTTTTGACGACGAGACAGTGAACCGCAAGGCTTCGAAGTGGCCATTCGAAGATCACATCCTGGTTATATTTGTTGGCGATCCTTTTTGCGTGGCGGCGCAACACAGGATCTTTGTCGTACGCAATGGGTCCGCCGTATTTTCGCTGGCTGCCTTGACGAAGTCTGGCTGGGCGGGGATCGTCCAAAACAATCAAGATCAGATCTTCAAAGGCACTGATTGGCCTATCGACCGCACTGTAGGCCGTCCCGGGTAACATGAGTGTCATCAGGCAGATCACTGCGCTCAGAGTGTATGGTCTGTTCACTAGAAGGTGCCGGGTTCCAGAAATTTCAGCAGTCGAATACGGTGATCCTGCATAAGGCGAGCCCGCTCCTCGTCTGACAAGTTATCCGGGGTCACATCCACCGCCTGAGCGGTTGGGTACAGACTAATGACCTCCAGATCGTAGGTGGCTGCCAGTTTGTCCAATTCACTAAAGTCATGCAGCACGATCCGAATCACAGGCGCCTGAATGGCTTGTCCGGAGGATAAGGTTCGAAATTCGGCATTGTCGGATTGGATTGGGAAATAAGCGAGGCCAAGAACCGCCACGAAAGCGATGGCCATTGCGGCAGACCAGGCAAAGTTATGGGTCCACCAAGGTCGCGGATTAAGGGCCTTACTGAAGGTATCAAAATTTGGGCGAGTCTGAGGGAGGTTGGGTTCACGCATCTGATGACGTAACCTTCGCTCAAGTTCGACTTGCGCCTGTAGCGATGGGTCTTTGAGAAGCTGAGCCTCAAAGAGGGCAAGTTCGCTCTCGGACAGATGATGATTGATGTAGTCTGGAATCGATGCTTCAAAATCCATCGCTATCTCCATAGACCTCGCGCATTTTCAGCCGGGCGTGGTGCAATCTTGTTTTGATGGTGTTTTCAGGCCGCCCTGCAATCACCGAAATTTCTTTGATGGACAAACCTTCGAAATAAGCGAGTTCCAGCACCAGGCGATGATTTGGTTTGAGTTGTTGCATTGCCTGATTCAGTGCTTGTTTGAGGTGATTGACTGGATCGAAATTGTACGATTCGTTGGCATCACTATGTTGCAACAGTTGATGTTCTGCTTCGGATATTCGTTTTGCTTTCTTTATGGTGCGCAGGCAAACCCGGTATCCAATAGAGAATACCCAGCTTGAAACCATAGACTGTCCTTTATATTGATGGGCTTTGCGCCACACGTTCATCATGACCTCGTTAAATGTTTCCTCAATGAGCGCATCATCGGATGTCAGGCGATGCAGAAAAGGAATCAGGCGATTCTGATACCGATGGTACAGGGATTCCATTGCGCCTTCGTCTCGTTGTCGAGCGACGGCCTCGAGCAATTGCCGATCGATAATGTCCTCTCGTTTGCGCTGTTCGTAAATCTCGTCTTTGTCAACAGCCTGTATTTGCGCATTCATGAAGGTTAGAGACAGCGTCCACGGATTAAGTTCAAACAGCCTGCAAAATCTTTTTTTTTTGGATTTGAACCTTTTGATTCAACCGGTGCTCCTACGGGCACTTTCACAAAGTTTGACAACACAAAAGAGAGGTTCATACATGAAGAATAAAATCATTACCGCGGCCCTGGCGAGCATTCTGCTCGGTTCGGGTGGCGCTGCCATGGCACAGGAAGTCACCGTGCGAATCACTAATCTGACGCAGGGGATGTCCTTTACTCCTCGATTATTGGTTGCTCATTCTGAGCAGATTGATTTGTTTGAGGCGGGTACGCCCGCGACTCGCCCTCTGGCCTGGGTCGCTGAAGGTGGCGTCATTGTGGACGACCAGAATCCGGCTTCTGCAGGTAGCAATTTCCAATACTTTTTGGAGACCCCAGAACGGGCGGACGAAAATGCCTGGCGTGCGTTTGGATTGGGCGCACCCCCCCTGCCTCCTGCCACAACGTCTGCAGACTACACATTTGATACGGAAGACTTTCCTTACCTGTCTCTGGTGACCATGTTGATCCCCACGAACGATGCGTTTGCTGGCTTGGATGCCTGGCGCATACCGACAGAACCTGGCACCTATACGGTCAATTTGAATGCCTATGATGCCGGTACCGAAGCAAATGATGAAATTTCTGCTTTGCGAACCGACGTGGTTGAAGCGGGTACGGGCGACGCCCTAGGCGGCTATGCTGTCCCAGGGATGGCGGGTTCGGGTAATCCAAACGCAACTGACGTTGGGGTTGGTGGCACGGGTGTGGGTATCCAGGTCTCTGGCGGTACCTTGGAAGATGCAGCTGAAGGCAACGTGCATATCCACCGAAACGTCTTGGGCGATACGGATCCCACAGGTGGTGTAAGTGATTTGGATTCTCGAGTTCATCGTTGGCTCAACCCGGTAGCCCGGCTCACCGTTATCGTTCCAGGAGTGTAAGACCCATGAAAGCGTTAAATAGATTTTCAACGTTGGTGATTGCTGCAGGCCTGCTCACCGCCTGTGGGGGGGATAGCAGCTCCTCCAGCCCTCCGGTGTTGCCACCGGGCCCGGTTGTTTCGGAAACGCTCTCATTTGAGTTAAGCGTGACCAATTTGACGCTGGCCCAGCCTTTGTCGCCCCCCGCGGTCTTCCTGCACAGCTCTGGCTATGGTGCTTTTGTCGACGGTGATAGCGCGTCGGTGGCGCTAGAGGTGTTGGCAGAAGGTGGGGATCGAACAGATCTTGTCACCGAGGTGACCAATAGCGGGACGTTGTTGGCCAGTTACGATGATGCGAACCCAGTGGGACCAATGAGTATCGGGCCTACCGTGACCCTTGAGATCCCCTCAGATGAGGCAGACGACGTGCGCCTTACCGCTGTCACCATGCTCGTGCATACCAATGATGCGTTTACCGGGCTCAACGCCGTTGATGTGACGGGAATGGCCGTCGGTGAGTCTCGAGTATTTTCGACACCTACTTGGGATGCAGGCACCGAGGCGAATTCTGAAAACGCCGCTTCCATGCCTGGTCCCGATTTTGGTGGCGAGGGATTTAATCCAACACGTGATGAAGCCATTGATCGTGTGAGGTTTCACCAAGGCGTTGTGACCTCGGCAAGCTTGGAATCTGGTGATCCAAACTCTGCGCTGGGTGATCAACATCGGTTTGATAATCCGACCGGCAGGATTCGCATAACAAGAGTCCAATAGTAAGCCATAGTTCCTGCCGGTAGATGTTTTTGCCGGCAGGAACACTTGCCAGTCTTGACCCGAGGCGCGCAAAGTCAGGGCTAGCTCTGGCTGATGCGCCAAGTTCGTACTGAATCGGATAACATATGCCCGCTGGGGTTGCTAGAAATGAGTCAACCAAGGAGAAAACCATGGAGGCGGCTGTTTGTTAGTTGATTGGAGCGTACGTTGCAAGACCAAGTGATATTGCAGCTGCTTGACTATTTTGGGGTTTTTGTTTTTGCCTTGTCTGGTGCCCTGGTTGCTGCGAGAAAGCGCATGGACATCTTTGGCATGTTGGTATTGGCCCTTTTGCCCGCGGTAGGGGGAGGCACGTTGCGCGATTTGCTGCTGGATACGGACGTATTTTGGATTGAGGATGTCATCTATGTGGTGATCACCGGTCTGGCCGTTGCGTGTACATTCTTTGGCTTCAAGTATCTCGCCAATAGTGAGCGCACCTTGATGTGGGCGGACGCGCTTGGGCTTGCAGTCTTTTCGGTCCTGGGCTGCGCAAAAGCTCTGGAATATAATGTCCATTCAGGCGTGGCGGTCATGATGGGTATCATGACCGCAGTCGCAGGAGGCATCATGCGTGACGTGGTTGCCAATGACGTTCCATATATACTCAGGCAGGAAATTTACGCTACCGCCGCTCTGGTCGGAGCTGTTGTGTTCATGGTTGGGCACATGACTGTGCCAAATATAGCCATTTGGCTCGGTGCGATTGCTGCTTTGATCGTGCGAGCGTGTGGCATTATTTTTGGATGGTCACTTCCAAAGCCAGGCATTGAGTGAGTTCGAATTCGTGACTTTGCAGCGCCATCCACACTGGGTATCATGCCGAGTAGGCTAGTTCAGAGTAAGCGTATGAAAAAATATTGGCTCATCAGTTTTATTCTCACCATATTCGCTGTCCCAACCTTGGCACTCGAGGTTGGAGACAAGGCGCCCGATTTTGAGTTGGCAGGCTCAGATGGCGGCGTACATAAATTGTCAGATCTGCGTGGCCAGTATGTGGTCTTAGCATTTTTTCCCAAAGCTTATACATCTGGCTGAACTATTCAGTGTAAAGCGCTGCGTGACAGTGATGCACAAATAAGAAAGTTTGATGTCTCGTTTTTCATGGCGAGCACCGATACGATCGAAGACAACACCGGTTTTGCGCGGAAAAACGATGCCACCTTTCCCGTACTTGCAGATCCTGAAAGGACTGTCGCGACTGCCTATGGAGTACTTTCGGCGCGTGGGTTTGCTCGACGTTGGACCTTTTATATCAACGCCGAGGGGGTCATTGAAAAGATTGACCGGAATACCAATCCCGCCACCGCGGGCGACGATCTGGCTGCAAACCTCGTTGCGCTAGGTGCGCCGGCTGCGGCGCGGTAGTCGAAAGAGCTGGACTTCAGAGCAACTCGTCAACAAAGCGACGCGGATCTCCGTTTTCATACAAGCCCACCATGCCGGCATTCAAGGACGAACCGTCGTGCACGTCATAACCCAGCAGGCTTTGCAGGTGAGGTGTAAGCATTGCCAGCGTGGCCCGGGAGACATTCAGGTAGTTGTTTTCTACTGTGCGTAGCCAGCCGGCACAGTAGGAGAGGGAGATAGCCCGGCGTGGCGAACCGCTGTGATTTGCGCCACCCCCGTGGATCAGATCGCCGCGGAACAACACCGCATCACCACGCTGCATAATGGCCCGCACATATTCATCAGAATTGGGGCGGCGATCCGTGTCCCAGCTCCAGCTTGCAGGGGCAATCGCGGTCGCGCCATTCTCTTCAGTAAAATCATCAAAAGCGACGATTGCATTAACAATGATGGGATCCGCTTCTAACGCAATGGGCCACGAATCTGTGTCGCGATGGGTCGCCTGGCGAGGCTCACCGGGGTTTATCTGAATCAGTTCACCCGCATTAAGTAAAATCGAGTCTGCTTTCGGAGCAAGAATACGTGTGGCCCAACTTGTGATCTCCTTGTGACCCACAAGCTCCGCAGCGCTGGGAAATTTTTCTACCAGACCGTGCAATCGAATGGTGTTGTGTCCCAGGAACTGATTGTATTGGGCAGATCCTGTTTCGGGTTGGCCATATTTGGGGCTGTTGTCTAGGTAGTCGTCTACTTCCTGGTTTAAGGCCAGCAGTTCTGCCTTGGTGAGTAATCCTTTTAAGATACAGCCGCCGATATCTAGCGTGGCTGCGTCAATTTGTTCCCAATCGAATGGGCGAGTAAATTCAGGTAGTGCGCTCATGATCCCTGCTAGATTCAGGCTGATGGGATTAGTAAATACTTTGGAAGCGATCCTGACAAGTGTTTGTATATGAAGCGCGTTGATGCTTTTGATAAAGGCGGGTATAACAAAGACGAGTTTACTCAACCGCTCGGAGGAAGTATGGACAAAGAAGAATTCTTTAAAGCCGCACGTACGGACTTGACGGGCCCGCTACACGGTGTGCGGGTGCTCGAGGTGGCAACAACCTGGGCGGGTCCTATGTGTTCTGCGGTGCTTGCGGATCTGGGTGCAGACGTGATCAAAGTAGAAATTCCATCCGGAGATGTGGGGCGGGCGATCTTTCCGATGTTGCCGGGCACTGAAGTTGGCTTTGCCCAGGCCACGGTAAATCGCAATAAGCGTGGGGTTGTCATAGATCTCAATCAGGAGGAAGGCCGCGATCTGTGTATAGACCTGGCGCGCAACGCCGATATTTTTATAGAAAATTTTAAGGTTGGGACCATGAGCCGATATGGTTTGGGCTATGCGGACCTCAGTGCGATCAAGCCCGACCTGGTGTATGTCTCGATTACTGGATGGGGACAATTTGGACCACGCTGTAGTGATGCAGGTTATGACCCCCTTGCCCAAGCGACATCGGGATTCTTGTCCGTAAATGGATCTCCTGATGGTCCCCCAACCAAAGCCGGCACGTTTCTGGCGGATGACCTCGGGGGATTACACGGCGCGATCAGTGCGATGGCTGCTTTACGCCATCGTGATCAAACAGGAGAAGGACAACATGTTGATGTTTCGTTGCTCGATTCAATGTTGTTTCAGTCTAATGGGTTGTTGTCGCTTGGTGCCTTGGGCATCGCTCCGGGACGAAACGGGAACGAGTTTGGCTTTGCTGTTCCTGCGAATGTGTATGACTGCCAAGATGCGCCGGTGTATGTTGGTGTACTGCTGGATAGTCACTGGCGAATATTGGCGGAGGAGATTCTTGATCAACCAGATCTTGCGACCAATGAAGCATTTGCCACCGGTCAGGCGAGGGCGATGAATCGTGATGTGTGTAATCTATTGTTAGGGGAGTGGCTAGCAGCCCGCACGCGAGATGAGGCTGTTGAAATTCTTGCCGGTAAAGGATTGCCAATCGCCAGGGTGCAAACCTATGGCGAGGCGGCACAGGATCCTCATGTACTAGCCCGTGATATGTTGCAGGAAGTATCGTTTAAAAGCGGTGGCGAAGCGCCAATTACAGGTCCGGCAGCTAAGTTCTCTCGGACACCAACTTCGGTGCGATCGGCTGCACCGGACCTGGGTGAACATACTGATGAGGTGTTGGCAGAGCTTGGCAAAGATGAAGCTGCCAGACGTGACCTTTATGCTCGTGGTATCGCCAAAACTCGAGAGGAATAGGCGGCAAGTAGACTTCGCTGGCTAATTTTTTATATCGCAGATGAGTAGGATGGAGGTTTTCAGTGCTGCGAGTAGCGTATCAAGTTCGGCTCTTGAGGTACTGTTCTTGAAGGCTTTAGCCGACTTAACAACAAAGATGGAAAATTCTTCGACGTTCTGACCATTGTTTTCTATCTGTGCCTGATAAGGCTGCAGCAGTGCAGCCACAACTTTGGCGTACTTTTCCTGAGCCCGTGCGAAGGCCAGTCGCCCGGTTTCGTTGTGACCGCTGATCAGATCTTCGATGTCTTCGGAGTTTTGCAGCAGTTCGAATGATTTGATTGAAGTTTCGTCGAAATACACGTCTAACTGATGAGCGAGCTTGGTCGTAGGGTCCAGCCGCTGATTGAAATTGTTGATGACCAAATCCGTGTGGTGATCTATCACCACTTCGATGACTTCATTCTTGCCACCAAACAAATCATAAAGTGTTTGTCGGGAGACGCCCGCGGCATCGGCGATATCGTTCATCGCCGTTTTTCGGGCCCCATAGCGGACAAAAGTATCCAAGGCAGCGTCGATGATTTTTGTTCTAGTGGACTCCATGGATGGCGAGTTTACCCTAACACCGTTGCATTTTACGACTTGACATATTGTGAATGATTGTAAAGTATAAAAGGTGAAACTTCACGATGAACTAAAATCTGCGGGGTGTAGCAATGATCGAGTTTTTTCTTAACGGAAAAAGGGTAGAAACAGACGAGTCACCGGACACGCCTTTGTTATGGGCTGTGCGTGATACTTTTAAGCTAACCGGCTCGAAGTATGGTTGCGGAGCTGGCCTGTGCGGTGCCTGTACCATGCATCTAGAGGGTCAAGCCGTGCGTACCTGTGTATTACCGTTGGCCGCGGTTGCTGGCAAGTCGGTGACCACGATCGAGGGTCTTGGCACACCTGAGAATATGCACCCTTTACAGCAAGAGTGGGTAAACGCCAGTGTTCCGCAGTGCGGTTACTGCCAATCCGGCCAAATTATGTCCGCTGCCGCGCTGTTGGCTGACAACGCAAATCCTTCTGAAGAGGAGGTTGAAAATGCCATGGCAGGGAACATCTGTCGCTGTGGCTGTTATCCAAGGATAAAACAAGCCATCTTGAACGTAGCAGCCATCGGCGTGGACGCACGCGCGGCTGAGCTCGCCAAGGAGGTTTCCTGATGAATATGGCAACAGATACTTCTAGACGCCAGTTCCTCAAGATTAGTGGTCTGGCTGGTGGTGGCATGATGGTAGGCTTCAGCCTGTCCGGTTGCGGACCAAATCCTGTGTCCCTGGCTGAGATTGAAGGCGCGTTTGAGCCCAATGCCTTCCTGCAGATTACGCCAGATAATCTGGTTCGATTTTACTGCCCGCGAGATGAAATGGGCCAGGGTGTCTCTACTGGTCTTGCGACGTTGATTGGCGAAGAACTGGATATTGCGCCCTGGGATATGGAGATTTTGTGGGCAGGTGTACATCCCGACTATGCCAACCCGGATTTTGGTGTACAAGGAACTGGTGGTTCAACTTCGTTGAAGGCCCACTTTGCACAGCTGAGACAAGTTGGTGCAAACGTGAGATCAGTAATTTTGGAAGCGGCTGCAGGCACCTTAAAGAAGCCAGTGTCGTCTCTGCGCACGGAAGCCGGTCATATCGTCGCGGGAGGTCAACGATATCCTTATGGAGATTTTGTGGGGCTGGCCAGCGTGCTTGAAGCGCCTGAGAACGCTCCTCTGAAGAAGCCCAACCAGTATCGATATATTGGCAGGGATTTTCCTCGCATTGATGCGATTGCTAAGTCAACCGGCACAGCAGATTTTGGCATTGATATCGATGTGCCAGATTTACACCACGGTGTTGTTCGCCGCAGCCCGGTGGCAGGAGGCACATTAAGATCTTATGACGCAACCAAGGCTAAAGTAGTAGCAGGTGTAATAGGGGTGGTTGAGATTGCCAGCGGTGTGGCTGTGGTAGCGGATCGATATTGGGCGGCTAAAAAAGCTGCCGAGCTGATCGAAGCAGAGTGGGACTTGCCTGAACTAGCAGGTGTTTCCACCGATAAACAAATTGCTGACTTCCGTGCAGGATTTGATGTCCAGGGCGTAACCACAGGCGAAGCAGGTGACATCACAAAAGGTCTAGCAAATTCACAGCACGTCATTGAACAAGAATACTGGGCTCCCTACCTTGCCCATGCACCCATGGAACCCATGAATGCAGTTGTTCGCATCGAACATGGCGAAGGGGATGTCTGGACAGGATGTCAGGGCATTGGTGCGGCCCAGGGGTTGGTAGCCAGGTTTGCCGATCTGGATGCGGAAAAAGTGCGTGCCCATAACACCTATCTGGGAGGTGGGTTTGGACGCCGCGCAACCCTAACTCATGTGATCGAGGCTACTCAATTGGCACTGGCTACCGGCAAGCCGGTGAAGGTCTTATGGAGCCGCGAAGATGATATTCAAAGTGGCATATATCGACCCTCGTCGCTGATGCGGATTCAAGCGGGCGTCGATGACCAAGGCCAGATTGCGATGTGGAATGCCAAACGGGTAGGCGGGAATATTTCCCCACACACGGTAGGGATCATGTTGCCTGCGTTGTTTCCAAATGTGCCTGATGGAGTGGTCGATTGGATCTCGGACGTTGCTCACGGAACTTTCGAAGACTGGGTGGTTGATGGTTCTTCGGTAGAAGGTTTGTTTGAAGACTATGATGTATCCAATACCCACGTGGAGCATGTGACCGTCAATCATGGTTTACCGCTTACGTTCTGGCGCTCCGTGGGACATTCATATACCGCATTTGCCAAGGAATCCATGGCTGATGAACTTGCATGGGCTGCTGGCGTAGATCCGGTTGAATTCCGTTTGAACAACACCAAGAACAATCCTCGCCTGAACGGTGTAATCCAGGTTGCTCGCGAACAGATGCAAAAATGGGATGTAGCTGAAGGACGCGCGCTTGGAATTGCGGCTCATCACTCATTTGCAACCGATGTTGCGGAGGTTGCTGAAGTCTCCATCGAAAACGGTGTCATCCGCGTTCACAAGGTCCTCTGTGTGGTGAATTGTGGACTTGCGGTAAACCCGGATGTGGTCAGGGCACAGATGGAAGGTGCAATTATGTACGGTTTAACCGCCGCTCTGCATGGAAATCTGGAGCTCGACAAGGGCACGATCAAGCAGAGTAATTTTCACGATTATCCGATATTGCGAATGAATGAGGCGCCAGCCGTCGAGGTTGTGATTGTCGATAGTGAGGAACAACCCACCGGGGTTGGGGAGCCTGGCTTACCGCCAATAGCACCCGCTGTGGCGAATGCGGTCTTTACACTTACCGGTCAGCGTCTGCGTTCGCTTCCGCTAAAGCTCGCCTGAACCACGTGGACCGCTTTCTGCAGGATTTCTGCGGTACCACCGCAGTGGGGAGAGGATCCAATAACGATCAGGCGGGATAGATTGGCGACCAGCGCTAGGAAAATGAGCTGCATAGCGTGTTACGCCATGCAGCCCATTATACGGTCTAGAAGTGATATCTGGCTTCAACGCCGATGGTGCGAGGTCGGTTGGTGACGATGCGTGGTCGCCC
The DNA here is from genome assembly GCA_039028095.1 of Pseudomonadota bacterium. Taxonomy (GTDB): domain Bacteria; phylum Pseudomonadota; class Gammaproteobacteria; order Pseudomonadales; family Azotimanducaceae; genus UBA4421. Next base: position 245,284 of record JBCCIU010000002.1, on the reverse strand, counting down.
AGGAGTTTCTGCCGCAATGCTGCGGTTGTCTCCAAGGTTGGCGCGTTCGTCTGTCACGTTATCCGCAAACAGAGTGATGTCCCAGTTCTCGTTGCTGACACCAACGCGCAGGTTAACGGCAGCCCAACTATCTCGCTCTCTGATGACGTTGTTGTTTTGGCTGGTACTCTCACCATAGTGATTGGCGTCGAAACGAACTCGACCATTCCAGTCATCAACCAGAGGAAATACATATTGGGCAGAGGCATTTACCGTAAGATCTGGTACGCCACTCAGTTCATCGCCGTCCAGGAAGCCTGGAAAACCACGAGCACTTTGCACCTCTGTGTCGGTATACCCAATACCTAACGAAATATTAAGACCGGCGATCGGGGCTGCGTTAATCTCTACTTCATAACCCTTACTTTCTGCATCACCAATATTGGTGGAGAACTGGAAGCCACAAGCAAGCCTGACATTTTGTAGCGTATCCCGCCAATCAATCATAAAGACGGCAGCGTTGATGGTGACCTTGTTGTCTGCCAGGCTGGTTTTTATCCCTGCTTCGTAGCTCCACAAGTCATCTGAGTCATAGGCGCGTAGTGCATCAGGGTCCAAATTGAGTGCTGCGATTTCCGCACCGCACAAGGTGGGCGATATTTGACCGTTTACGCCGCCAATGCGAAAACCCTTAGCGGCGCTTGCATAGACGTTTATATCATCAGTCAGGTCTGCTGACACCATCACGCGTGGATTGAAGCCAGTTTCCTTCTGAGAACCAGAGAAAGCGCTTGGGCCACCATTCGCAAATCCATCAGATACTGCGCTGAAATCGACCTCCGTGCGATACCAACGTCCGCCAAGAACCAGCGTCCAAACATCATTGATATCCCAAGTGACCTCGCCAAATACCGCGAGTTCTTCGACATCTTCTGGTTGGTCGGTTATGAAGATTAGATCGTTTGGCACAATGCCTGGGGGGGGTGGTCCGCCTGCAGCGGCCAGTGCTGCATCAGCTCCGGCCTGAATTGCAGGTGGATAACCGCGTATAAATTGGTTATCGGCGTAAAACACCCCAACGGTGAAGTTCACGCTGCTATCCAGGTCTGAGACAAAGCGGGTTTCATGGGAGAAGTTCTCATACTCAGACGTCGTCCGCAGAACAGATTCTAAGGGCGTGATCGGAATTCCCACAGCCGCACCGTAAATGAAGTTCAGGAAAGTATGTTCTTCCTCTGCCTCGTCCGTTTCGCGTTCGTAATAGGCGGTTGTTGAGGTGATGCTGCCTGAATCAAGCTCCCAGTTCAGGACAACACTGCCAATCCACCACTCATCTTCACCGGCTTCTTCAGAGTCAAAGAAACGTACCTGGGTGGTGTTGTCTTCATCAACATCAGCAAACGGTAGGCCGTCAGCCTCTATTTTTTGATACATGAATTTTGGCGTGACGGTGAAACGGTCTGTGACTTGCCATTTGGCGAAGATCTGTCCGCCGTGAAAGTCCTCGTCATCGGTGTCTTCATTCTCTCCAAATGCGGGTGCCGGATTCGGAAAAGACAGGCCCGACTGTAAGTTGACCCACTCGGGGTTATAAACTCTGTCGTAGATGCCCGAGTTCGAACCCGAATAGGCGGCGATACGCAGCGCGAACACATCCTCTACGATTGGGATATTGATCGATCCGTCGATCAAGTGATTGTTGCCACCCTCACTTACGTTTGAAAAAGAGGTATGCACAGCTCCGTAACGTTCATTAAGGCTGGGCTGTTGGGTAATCAGACGAATGGTACCGCCCATGGAGCGAGCGCCGTATAGAGAACCTTGTGGTCCTCTCAGAACCTCAATTCTCTCGAGATCGATAACCCGAGGATGCAGTGCAACGCTCACGGGTACGTCGTCGATATAGAACCCCGTGGTTGCCGCAGAGGCAGCATCACCGCTTCCGAATATGCCTCTGATGGCGGGTGCGTTGGCATCAAAGCGTCCATCCGCTTGGTAGGAAGTGCCGAGGTTCGGAATGCGGACGGCAAAATCAAGATAGTCATCCATACCGATGTCTTCAATGTCCTGAGTGGTAAGCGCAGTAATGGACATGCCTGCTTCTTGAAGTGGCTCTGCTCTCTTCGACGCAGTCACCACAATTTCTTCCAGACCAACTTCCTCCTGGGCCGATACCAGGCCGGGAATCAATAGACTGAACATTAGGGGTAGGCTTCTTTTCATAGGTTCTCTCCAAAGTCCGGCCGACTATAACGCCAGGTAAACAACGGGACAACACACTTAATTAGGTCGTAGTTATCTGTCTCCAGCTTGGCGCAATCTTGTCTCTAGGAGAATTTCAACTTTGACAGTTACCGAAACAGCTTGCGGAACTCTAATCTGTACATTCTACCTCTAGGATTTAACGCATCTTCTTCGAAGCCGACGGGTGTAATGCCAAGCTGATCCCGAACTATCGGTTTGTCATCCAGTAAATTCAGTATGGAAAAACTCATTCGAGCACGGCTCAATATCGGTAATCTTTGGGCTAAGGCCGACCGTGGTGGGGTGGTATAGACCAGGAACAGATCTGCGTTGAAGCTTGGCTCATACGTCAATGTGCCGAACGAGCCAGGCAAGCTTTGTCTCTCATCTCGCCATCTTAGATTCAGGCGTGTCACAAAGGGCTGGAAACGAAGGCTGCTGCGGAGTGCGAATTGGTGTTCTGCCCCACCTTGCTGTTGTTGTGCATTAACCACCCCGACGTAGTCCGTGGCGGGGATCCCCGGAGCAAGGATAAGTTCATTCTTTCGCGTATAGGTGTGATGTAATGAAAAGCGTAATCCTATACCCCGTCGTTGCCCGCTCCATCCGCCCCATCTGCCGGACGCCTGTCGCCCTGTTCGCTGCCTTGTTGGTCTGCCTTCTCTGGGTTTGGTGCCTCTGCCGTCTGCAAATCGATTTGGTCGAACAGCAGATCTGAAGGTCCGGGAATAGCGCAAGCTCCAACGAACTTCCTGACGATGCTCCTGGTGAGCATTCAGAGGGCGCGTGTCGAATGCGATCAACGTCCCTTCAGCATTTCGGGTAAATCGATCGGGGAAGGCGAGTTCCAGTTCGGCATTTGGTGTGAAAAATGTCTGGATAGGGTTGTCGATGCGGCTATCCACAAAGCTGAGATTGATCGCGGCATCGTGCGTATCGAAGGGTTCGATATTGGCGTTGATGCTGAACACCCGCCTACTGTCGTCTGCCAGTTCCTGATTGCCGCCAGAAATCAACTGAACGTTGGTTGATGTGCCACTTCGATAATCAAACAGGCGGCGGTTAACAAAAATAGAAACGGGGTCAGACAGCTGCGTAATGCTGGGTGCACCGTCTTCCTGAGTCCAGGAGGTGGTGACCCTGATTGTTTGGTTTGGACGCCAAGTGATGCCGCCACCAAAGCTGTTTAAGGCATTGAAGTCACTGTAATCAGAGCGCTCCATGTTGGCGTTAAGGGCAATCTGTCCCCACTTCTCGTGATCAATCAAAGGTAAGTCCACGTTGAGTCGAGCCGTTGTCAGGGTGCGATCAAGGTCTTGAGTGGTCAGTGTACCCTCGGAAAGTCTTTTTGTTTTCCGTCTGGTCTGGGACCATCCGACAGTTGCGGCGCCATGAATAACGCCATGTGGTGTTTGGCCAATGATGCCCCTTATGACCGCTCGTGACGAAAGTTCCGTAGAGTCGAAATCATCCTCATCGTTTACCAATGATATTTGCGTTGGTCCTGAAAACGGATCCTCTGATGCATCCAGGTTCGATAAAAATTCCGTAAGATCCAACCCGCGGCTGATGTGCGATTCCCTGGATGTTTTGTTGAAGCGATTAATCCAGGTAAGCGAACCGTGACCAATTTTTGCGTTCAACGTGCCGCTCGCTTCAAAGGCAGTAGCGTGTTGTTCTCTGTCTAGCGGACTAGGATATCCGCGTCGGAGCTCAACATCTGATTCAAATGGAGAGAATGGGTGGTCTGCTGGAACCTCATATACAGCACTTAAGGCGCCTTGTTCCGATTCGGAGTCTGTGCGTTGATACTCTGATGAAAAGGTTGCGCTGATCGCCTGGTTCAATGGGGTGGTATAACTGGCTGCTATGCGATGGTTTCTTTGTTCGGGGATAAGGGTGCGGTACTTTCGTTCGTCAAGTGATTCAGGCTGATTGGCAGTGGATGCCAAGTCCTCAGGGGTAAAGTTGCTCGGATCATCGGGCAGTGTAGCCGACGTCACGGGCTGGCCCACCAAATTGGACAGTTCAGTGTCCAGTTCCGTAGCTGCAAACACATTACCTTGTGTACTGGAAGGGCGAGAGCTGATGAGGCGTTGAATAGAACGATCTGTCTCGTGTAGTTTCTGGTCATACTGTGTCGTGAAGCTGATGTTTATACGACTGGGTTCTGCTAATCGAAGATATCCTCCAGTTAGTCTGCCGGACTCGGCGTCGACCTGCTCGGTCGCCTCTGTACTCAGATGGGTCGTGGTGGCTCGAAAATTCTGTTTGAGGATAAAGTTGATCACTTTTTGATCAGCGCGATAGCCATACTGAAGCGCTACTTCCTCCGGGTATACTTCTACGCGTTCCACAGCCTCGGTGGGATAGTTGCGAACTTCTCGGAAGCCTGCGGTGCGTTGACCATTCACCAGCACGACAGGAGGGCCATTTTGTCTCCCCCGGCCACTGCCTAATTCAGGAGCTAATTCCTCGAGCAATTCCGATAATGAATTGACGGCAAACGAGCGGATATCTTCTTCATCATAGGAAACTTCTGGATCGATGTAGCCTTCAACTCTATGGCGAAGCCGTGCAGCTTGCACCGTAATCTCTTCGATGACCCGATCATCATCAAGCAGCGAGTCATTGGGTACCAGCTCTTCTTGAGCGTGGGCACCACTGAGAATAAATCCACTGGTCAGGGTTAGTGCAATTCTCAAGCTCACTAAAAGGCGCATCGATTAAATCCGTAAAGATGGAAGCATGATACTTGTTTATAGACGACATTGTGGGGTGGGTCGGACAAGATCGACCGCGATCAGGATTTTTCGATTTGCTGTCTTAGAGCCCTTTGTTGTTCCTGATCGATTGGAAAGCGCCACATGATTAACGCTACAGCCAGGGTAATGGCCGTAGGTGAGGCTGCAACAACAAATCGGACGGCATCCAGCGTGCTTTGAGGATTAGCCCCGGCGGGATTAAATCCAACGTAGTCGAGCACGGGATAAATCAGGAATACAGCCAACCCGGCACCTAGTTTGTTGGTGAGTGTCAACATCGAATAGTATAAAGCGCTACGGTCAGCACCTGAACTTACCCGGTCCTGGTCGATTACGTCTGCCATCATCGAGCGCATTAGTAGATCTTGCGCGCCAAAATTTACCCCGACCAAAACAAATATGAATAGAACCCACCAGAACTCAGCACTGGGGGCAAAGAAAAACATACCGGTCGCAAGCGTTGACTGCAGTGCGCCTAAACACAGTGTTTGATGTTTCCCCAGTTTCCCACTCAACCATACGAACACTGGAACAAACGTCAGGCCCGTCACAAAAATCAAGACCAGGAAGAGACTGGCAGCTTCAGGTAAGTCCAATACCTGATTTATGAAAAAAAAATGCACCGAACCATTAACCCCGCCTTGTAAACCAAGCAGCAGGTTGGCCAGTACAATTCTGCCTAGGCCTTTGTTTTCCTTTATGGCGCGCCAGGCGGCCCCGGCTCCGAGATGAGGTTGTCGAGGTATTTGTGGTTCATCGCTGCTGAACAGTGCAATCCCGAAAAGAATCAAAATGCTGGCCAGGATCAACCAGCCCATCATCTGGGCCCTCAGCTGCATACCGCCCGCCGGATTTAACTGGTCAACCACCGCGGGTACAGCAAGAACCACAACGGCGCCCAACAGTCCCCAAAACTGCAGAGCGCCCATAATACGAGTACGTTGATGATACTCCCCAGAGAGCTCAGCCGCCCAGGCGGTATGTGAGATGGCCAACAATGTCCAGCCTACGTACAACACCAGTAAAGATATTGTTAGCGAAGCGGGGCTGGCCGGGTTCTCCGGAAAGAACAGGCCGGCCACACCAAGTAGAAGAATAGGTATCCCCACCACAATGGCCGGACGCCGTCTTCCCCAGCGCGTCTGTATTCTGTCGCCGAACAACCCGAATATGGGATCGGTAAAGACATCAAAAAAACGCGCGATGCCGAATATTGCACCCACAACGGTGAGGCTGATGCCCAATTCTGCATATAGCGGGGGAAGGATCGCAATCAGGGGTAGACCCAACGCTGCCAGGGCAAATGCTGGGGAAGAAAATGCGGCGATTTGGCGATCCGTTGAGCGGGTTTCCGGCATGAGATTGGTGGCTAAGTTGTACTACTTGTTGGTGGCGTTAGCTTGCCCGCCCAGCCGACTTCGCAGCTGTAACATCGTCCAGGCGAAACCACCCAGGTAGGCTCGTGGAATAGTTGCTGGATCCCTTGGTCCACTCGGCATTCGCAGACGCAAGGCTTGCCAATCTTCACCCGCTTCTAAACGATGTAACAATTGTGCCGGTTCAAAGTCCACGCCGATTGGATTTGATTGGAAATCTTCACTCAACAAAAATTTGTTGGTTTCTTCGATGGAGTCAAACACATCAACCTGAGTTTCCACAACGTTTTTATCGTAATCCTTGTAATAAATTGAAATTGTAGCCCCGTGATGGGTGCACCAGACGGGTTCGTGCCCTTTGCTGCGCATCCGTTGCCAGGTGATGAGAAGGTCTCCCAAGCTGCCATAGGTATACGCATGATGATCTACACCCACCATATTCTTCAGTTTGGGTAACAGTCCTGGTCGCTCCATAATTGCCAGCCGATGATGTTCCTCATCATAGCTTAGGAAGACAATCCCCGGCGCTTGATGAACGATTCGAGCGCCAAGTAGTGCCTGATAGAAAGCCAATTGCTCTTTGAACTTGCTGGTTTTCAGAACCAGGTGAGCGAACTTGCTGGGTGCGGGGATCGCCTCGATCATATGAGCCTCGTTAAATTATTTGCCAAGTGGACAAAATTAACATATATTTTTTGACAATTGTCAAATTAGGTTTCTCAAGTGTCAGAACCTGCCACCCAGACGAATCTTTCCAAAGCAGCGTTGACTCAGGAAAAACTGCTGTCGGCAGGCATTCATTTGTTTTCTCAGCAGGGATTTGAAGCGACCAGTACTCGTCAGGTACAGCAACTGGCTGGGGTGCAACGCAATCTGATTACCTACCACTTCGGCAGCAAGGAGGCATTCTGGAAAGCATGTATGGGCCAATTGTTTGGTCGCATATCAAACTCCATGCAACCTGCAATTGCTCAATCTGTAGATATCGAGCCTGTGGAACGTATTCGGTTTCTTATTCGACGGTTTATTCGAGCCTCTGCTGCTCATCATGAGAGCACCCGGATTATGTTTGACGAAGGTCGAAGCGGTAACTGGAGACTGGAATGGTTGATTGCGCATTATGCCAAGCCATTTTTTGATCTGGTCTGCGACCTGTACGCAGACGGTGGGTACAAAGATACGCGGGGTGAAGGCACGCTTACTGAGATTCAGCTCTACTATCTGGTCGTGGGAAGCGCAGCAGGTTACGCCATGGGTGCAGAATATCAGCAGCTCAGCGGCAGTGATCCTTTTGACGAAAAGTTAATCGATCAACACGCCAATGCCATGGCGGAAATCATTACACAAAATCTAACAAGGGGTTCTGAGAGAAAATGAAATACGCATCTTATTCGATTGCCGGAAAAGCCTCTTATGGTCTGGTTACAGACGCCGGTATTATCGATCTGAGTAGTAGGCTAGGGGATTCGTCTCCCACCCTCAAAGATCTGGTAGCAAATGACTATGCCGGTGTTGATGGTTTGCGACAAGAATCGCCGGACTATCAAATTACTGAGGTTCAATTGTTACCCCCGATCACCAATGCGGGTGCGATGTGGTGCGCGGGTATTAACACCCACTCCCATTTTGAAGAGGCAGCAGCGCGCATGGGGATAAAAGATCTCCCTGAGTACCCAATGTTCTTTCTGCGCGCAAACAATACCCTGGTCGGCCACGGGTCTGAAATTGAGAAACCTGCCTTGGAACCAAACTTTGACTATGAAGGTGAGATTGCGGTGATTATCGGTAAGCGGTGTCGCAACGTGTCTGTAGAAGACGCATCGAACCATATCGCTGGCTACAGCTGTTTTAATGATGGCTCCGCACGTCAATATCAGATACGTGGATTTCAAGTGACAACAGGTAAAAACGCATATCACAGTGCCGGTTTTGGTCCGTGGATGGTAACTGCTGACGAGGTGGCCGCTGAAGATCTGGTACTGCAAACTCGGGTAAATGGTGAGGTTCGCCAGAATATGAAACTGGACGATTTAATCTTCTCTTTTGCCGATCTCATCTCCCATATTTCTGAAGTGACTTGGCTTGAGCCTGGTGATGTTCTGGTCACCGGCTCAGCTGAAGGTGCGGGAGCATTGCGCAATCCGCCATCTTTCCTGGCCGCAGGGGATGTTGTGGAGGTTGAGGTGAGTGGGATTGGCACATTGTCCAATGCGGTAATCGAACAGCAACTCTAGACTCGGGTGGGGGTGAGAGCGATGCACGAGCAGACCCAGGTATTAATTGTTGGCGGTGGACCCACGGGTTTGTTGGCATCGATTCTGCTATCCAAATATGAGATAGCGCATATTCTCGTTGAACAGCGGGAAACCACGTTGAAAGCACCCGCTGCTCATGTGGTCAATACACGTACGATGGAAATCTATCGGCAGGCAGGTATAGACGTAGATAAACTATATCGCCTGAACAATCATCCAAATGCGCGTTATGTCCGCTGGAACAGTCGGTTGCAGAACGAGTCCATTGGTGTCTTTGATGCGGCTGAAAATCGAGCCACAATTATGGCGCAGACACACTATTCAAACGAACACACCACCAACATATCTCAACACTTGTTGGAGGCGTTTTTACGAGAACAGGCCCAGAAATCTGAATTTGCTGACATTCGATACGCCACAACCTGGCGCGAGTTTGCCTCCAGTGACCAGCTGGTCAGTACGGTACAAGGCGAGCGGGGGCAATCCAATATACATCATAGTTTCCTGTTAGCGGCGGACGGTGCGGGCAGCCCAGTGGCGCGAGCCTTGGATATCAAAAAGGTTGGGCCGGATGCGATTGCAACATTTCTAAATTTGACATGCGAAGTGGACTTGTCAGCTGAATCCTCAGAGTCGGAAACGTTGCTGTATTGGTTGTTGGACCCTGAGGTGCAAGGGACAGTCATTGTGCATGATCCGCAGCATCTGGTGGTGTATATGAGGCCGCTGGCAGTTCCTTATGAATCCATCGATGACTTTGATGAAGCGCGCTGCGAATCGATATTGAATAGGGTATTTGCGCAAACTCCCTATAAGATCAGACACAAAGGCGTATGGAAAATGACCGCTCAGGTGGCGGATAAGTTTCGTGTGGGATCTGTGTTTGGTGTGGGTGACTCTGTGCACCGGTTTCCCCCCACCGGAGGCTTAGGTCTTAACACAGGCGTTGGAGATGTTCACAATCTTGTCTGGAAGCTTGCAGCGGTGATCAACAATAAAGTGACGGGGGATCAAGCTGAAGCTCTACTAGATTCCTATGAGATCGAACGTCGGCCGGTCGCGCAACGCAATTGTGATGTCAGCAAACGAAACAACGATAAGATGATCGAAGTCATTCAGGCGTTGGGTTTAGATCCTACGAAGGCACAGATGTTACCAAAAATCATGAACTCCGCAGTGGTGAGGATATTACCTAAGAGTTTTCAGGCCGGTATCTACCGTGTGCTGGTTAAACCGGTGAAGAAGATCTTAAGTAACGCCGAAAACCAGGAGACTGGGCAGGCCGTTCGGGAGCGGGTGGCTCGAGCGATTGCAAATCAAAAAGAACACTTTTCATCTTTGGGCCTGGATCTTGGGTACGTTTATCGAGAGGGATGTGCGGTTGATGCGTTGGCCGAGAGAACCCAAGGCAGTGAGGTTTCGACGTACAATGAAGTTGTTGGCAGTGGTGCGCGATTACCAGATCGTCAGCTGACGTCTGATATGGGTGCCGGGGATACCGAAACAAAAAAACGTTTGCACGAGCTGTTGGATTACACTCGTTTTACGGTCTTTGCCAGTGGTAGTCACTCAATTGAGCTTCCGGATACCTTTGGACTGAGGACGCAGATTGCTCACATTCCTGCAGATACGCTGACCCAGTTGGGTCTTGATCCGGACGCCTGGGTGCTGGTTCGGCCGGACGGACATGTGATGGCAGTTGGATCTCAGTAAGGCCTCTGTCCGCACGCTGGCCTCAGGCGGCAGTGGCCGCGCACGCTGGTTGATGTCGACGGGCTTAATCTAACCCAAGTGCAATCCGAGCGCCTTTAATACCGCCTGCGTAAATCCCGGTAGCCACTTTGACGGCAGTCTCCTCATCACCTTTAGCGTCAAAAGTTCCGGTCCAATCCACAGTACACGTATTGTCACCATCGTCTGAGATGTTAACCGTTGCAGAATAGTTCGCAAACGGCAGTGGGCAATCGTCGTTAATGATTGTGTAGGTAAACGTCCGGCGTTCGGCATCGTGCTCATCGAGGCGTTCGCTGACAATCCCTCCAGCCATGCTGATATGTCGGAGCATGCCCACGCCTTCGCCTTCGTACTTTACCGCGTCGATGGGCCCACCTGGCTGGATACCTGAAAAGTCACTGAGTTGCGCCCAAACATCATCCGCTGGGGCTTCCACCTTTTTAACTACTTTTGCTTCAGCCATAATCTGTTACTCCTGTTGTGTGTTATTCATTGTTTTATTAACCCAACACAATAGCATACTGATTTTTCTAATTAATGAGAGAGGAGATCTTTTTCGTGTCCATGCCCATTCTGCATCACTATCCACCCAGCCTGTTTTCGGAAAAGGTTCGTGTCCTGTTCGGCTATCTCGATCTTGAATGGCAGTCGGTGATCATCCCGGCGATTATGCCAAGACCTGACCTGATGCCTCTTTCTGGTGGTTATCGTAAGACACCAATCATGCAAATAGGGGCGAATGTATACTGCGACACGGAAGTGATTTGTAGAAAACTGGCTGAATTGGCAGGTGATTCCACACTGTATGCCCAAGGGTTCACGGCCGATCGCGTGGCGCGCTGGGCTGATACCGAACTGTTTAAGACAACCGTTGCGCTCAATTTTCGACCCGAAGCGGTTATGGCTCAAATGAGTCAAATGTCAGCTGAGGAAGTTGCGGCATTTCAAAAAGATAGAGCAGAATTGTCAGCAGGTGCACCGCTGGTTGCGCTAGATCCGCTCGCAGCCCAGGCGGACTTTATCGGCTTGCTGACGCAGTTGGACGCATCTCTTTCTCAAGGCTACCTGTTTGGTGTCGAACCTTGTATCGCCGATTTCAGTCTTTACCATTGCTTGTGGTTTGTGGCTGGCAATGAAGCCAATGCTAAGCTCTTTGAACCGTTTGACGGCGTCAGAGCATATATGAAGAAAATAGCGAAGTTTGGGCATGGGACATTTCATGACCTACCGTCGGCGCAAGCGCTGGCAGAGGGCACTCAAGCAGAGCCCGTCGAGCCCCAATCGGCGGTGGTCGTGCCGGAAATTGCAGGGTCATTTGTTAAGGGTGACTCTGTTGCAGTAGCCCCCAACGATTATGGTCGCATACCGGTTGCGGGCCGATTGATTAAATGGACTCACGACGAAGTGGTCATAGAACGCAACGATGATCACGCTGGACGACTGATGGTCCATTTCCCCAATTCGGGCTTTGAGGTGACTGCGGGTCAGTAAGAATCAGTCAGAGACGATCAGGAAATTTCGAGCACGATCGCGCCATTACGTGTTTCGGATTCGACCATTTCGTGGGCTTTACCGACTTCCTGCATAGGAAATACATGCTCTACGATAGGGTTGAGGTTACCAGCTTCTATCATGCTGCTTAGCTGGTCTAACTCTTCTTTCTTTTCGGCGGCAAATTTGACTCGGACCATCTTGCGTCCGGCTACCTTATTGGTGGCTACTGCCCGAACGATGGATGAGAGACGAGCATTGCCCAGCAGGTAACGCCCTGATTCCGTCAGGCGCGCCAGGCATTTGGCGTAATCGGAGCCCGGCACCATATCGAAGATCACGTCGAATTGCTCGTCGCTGCGTAAGATATCCTCGACGGTGTAATCAATAAATCGATCAGCACCTTGCTGGCAAACAAAAGCCTCTTTCTCGGTCTTATCAACCGCCGCGACGTACGCGCCCATCAGTTTCGCAATTTGAACTGCATGGGCGCCAATGCTACCCCCAGCGCCGATAATCAGTACCCGATCTCCCTGCTGGATGTTAGCCAGCTGCATAAAGTGCAAAGCGTTCAAGCCACCTAACGGCACAGCTGCGGCTTCGGGGAATGTCATGTTCTGCGGCTTGCGAACAAGGGTTGCGGTATCGGGTAAGGCTAGATACTCACCGTACCCACCAAGCCGCAAGCCTGAGCTTCCATAAACTTCGTCCCCAACACTCAGCTTGGTTTTTGCTTCCGGGCCGATTTCGATGACTTTACCCGAGAAGTAGCAGCCGAGAATCGGCTGTTTTGGTACAGTCAGTCCCAGGTATAAACGCAGCGGTAACCAGAACCAGAGGACCGAAAATCTAAAACTGCGCATTTCGCAGTCTGCCTTGGTGGCTTCTGCTGCTTTGACTTGAATGAGAATTTCATTACTGGCACAGGTTGGTAGAGCGACGTCTTCGATTCGAAGTACATTGGGGCCACCGTACTCGCTGTAAACGATTGCTTTCATCCTGATCCGAATCGTTGGGTGCAGCTCAAGCGTACCCTGCGAACCAGTCCGAGTTCAATGATCTATTTGGCCCAGAAGATTTGGCCCGCAGATATGGTTCAGAATATGAGTTGTACCCACTCGCCATCTATTTTGGTCACGGTAGAGCGTACTCCAGGCAGCAAGGCACGGTCGGGTAGGCTCTTATTCCAATGTTCAAATTGAGCTGACAGTCGTTGCACAATTTGGGGGTGTTCTGTGGCGAGGTTGACGTTTTCCCCCGGGTCGATCTCAAGGTCGTACAGTAGGGTCAGGTATCCCAGCGGCGCACTTGTCGGCCACCCATCAGCGGGTGGGGTAACGCGTCTGGCCTCATCCAGGTTTGATTCGTTAAGGTGAGTTTTTGCGTAGCGGATCAGCTTCCATCGGTTGTTTCGAATCACCTGAGTTGGTGCAGAACGCCAATAGAGATATTCATGCGGCGGATCATCTCGTTCGATCAGGTAGTCAATCAAGCTCACGCTGTCCTCGGTGCGGTAAGGGCTTCCCGCAATCTGGGCAAATGTTGCCATAAAATCGAGCTGGCTGACCATGGATTTGTAGGATTGAGGCTTAAGTTTGTCACCCCAGCGCATGACCAAAGGCACCCGAATACCGCCTTCGTTGTGATACCTCTTGTATCCAGCAAATGGGGCATTTGAGCAAACTCGGATATAACCCGCACAGCCATTATCGCTGGAGAAGACGACCAGAGTATTGTCCAGTTTCCCGGCCTCGTGTAGTGCTTTGACAACCACACCAACACTCCTGTCCAGCGAGGCAACCATGGCTGCATAGATCCTGGCCGCTGGGTTTTTGATATGCCCGTATGGCGCCAGATATTCTTCAGTTGCCTGAAGTGGCGTGTGAGGTGTTGTGTGGCTGAGGTAGAGGAAAAAAGGCTTGTCGTCTGAGTTCAAAATGAGATGTTCTGCTTTATTGGTGAAGACATCGGTCAGGTACTTATCCACCTTCACCAGATCGAATCCATCGTAGACGCCATTCGTCGCGTTACGCTGACGGGGTAGTTTCCCAATGGACTCCACACCGACCTGTGATGGATCGATGAATAAGCTGCCGCCTGACAAAACGCCAAAAAATTCAGCAAACCCTCTGGATAGGGGGTGGTATTGCGGTTGATGTCCCAGATGCCATTTGCCGATCATGGCGGTGTGGTAGCCAACGTCGCTTAACACTTCGGCGATGGTGGTTTGGTCTGTCTGCATACCGCTTTCCAAGACTCGCATAGCGGGGTTGTACTCCCAACCGTGCCGCTGTTGGTATCGCCCTGTTATCATGCCTGCGCGCGAAGGACTGCACACCGGATGGCTTGCGTAGGCCTGCTCGAACAGGATGCCTTCTTTTGCAAGTTGATCTATGTGGGGTGTGTGAATGGCTTCACCACCGTATGCCCCCACGTCGCCAATGCCCAAGTCATCAGCCAATATGACTACAATATTCGGGCGCTCGTCCGCTATGCTCGAAAAACAGATCAAAAACGTAACCAGAATCAGGCTTATACGGAGAAAGCAACTCATATGTGTGGGTCTTAATTTGACGTAGGTGTGACGGCCAGTTTATCAGTCGATGGCATGTGCCCCAATTTGGGGATTTTTGATCTTTCGGCTGAACGTGCATAATAACGGGTTTAGTTCTCCTGACATTTAAATTTCCAAGATGAAGAGAGGAAGTACAAAAAATGGCCGAAGCACATGAGTTAGACGTCCAGCAGAATAATGGTCTTGCCTTTGATCCGGATGCTCTGCGAGACAAATATCGACAGGAACGGGACAAGCGAATTCGTGTAGATGGTAACGATCAATATATTGAAGTTACTGGCGATTTCTCTCACTACGTGGATGACCCTTATGTCTCGCCTGGCTTTAACCGCGAACCGGTGGAAGAAGAGGTTGAGGTTGTCATCATTGGTGGTGGTTTCGGCGGCATGTTGGCGGCTGCGCGTCTCAAAGAAGCCGGTATCACGGACCTTAAACTGATCGAGAAAGGCGGTGGTTTTGGCGGAACCTGGTATTGGAACCGCTACCCTGGTGCTTCCTGTGATATTGAATCGTATGTCTACCTGCCTATGCTCGAACAGACTGGATTTGTACCGAAGCAGAAGTACACCGATGCACCGGAGACCCTTGAATACTGTCGTGTCCTGGCGGACACGTACGGTTTGGACGAAATCTCGTTGATGCAGACGGAAGTGATTTCCACGGAATGGAATGAAGAACAAGGCCACTGGTTAGTGATGACAAATCGGCAGGATTGTTTAAAAGCGCGTTTTGTTATTCATTCCAACGGTCCATTAAATCGACCAAAACTACCTGCGATCAAGGGTATCAACAAATACAAAGGCCACACATTCCACACCAGCCGTTGGGACTACGCCTACACTGGCGGAGATTCCCATGGAAACCTGGATCGCTTGGGAGACAAACGCGTGGCCATAATCGGTACGGGCGCAACGGCCGTGCAATGTGTACCCCATTTGGGTGCCGGGGCAAAAGAGCTATACGTGTTTCAAAGAACTCCGTCCTCGATCAATGTCCGAAACAATCAATCTACCGATCCGGACTGGATTGGCACTCAAGAGCCGGGATGGCAACACAAACGCCGCACAAACTTTGAGTCCCTGATGACTGGAGCACCCGTAAAGGAAGATCTGGTCAGTGACGGTTGGACCGAAGCGTTCAGACTGTTGTTTGGTCAGCTGAGAGAGCATGCGCCATCAAAGTTAAAGATCGCAGGATGGGCTGCAAGCGGATTGTTCACTAAAGCAATGTATCAGCAGGGCATCAAGCAATACCTCACGGACAAAGCTTCTGAGCATATGGATTTACAGCGCCGGCTGGAGCTTGCTGATTTTGCGCAGATGGAAAAAATACGGGCCCGCGCGGATGAAGTGGTACAGGACGCTGAAACTGCGGAAGCACTAAAGCCTTACTATCGACAGTTTTGCAAGCGGCCTTGTTTCCATGACGAGTACTTGAAGACTTACAACCTGCCCAACGTCACCTTGGTGGATACTGACGGTAGGGGTGTTGATGAGTTCACGGAGAAAGGCGTTGTTTTCGACGGACGTGAATATGAGGTGGACTGCATCATTTTTGCCACTGGCTTTGAGGTGGGTACAGATTATTCTCGCCGTGCGGGCTACAGCATAGTGGGTGTCGATGGTCTAACGGTGTCAGAAAAGTGGGCAGATGGATTGTCAACTATGCATGGATTGCACAGTCGCGGATTCCCAAACTGCTTCTTCTTTGGGCCAGCGCAGTCAGGTTTCACAGCGACCTATACCTTCTCGCTTGATGAAAACAGTATCCACACGGCGTACATTCTGTCAGAACTCAAGAAACGTGGCATCAAGCGACTAGAAGCGACGCAGCAGGCAGAAGATGCATGGGTGCAGACAATTATTGAAAAGGCCCGCATGACGGAAGAATTTCAGAAGTCCTGTACGCCCGGTTACTATAACAATGAAGGTCACGTGAATGTGCAACCGCAAAATAATACTTACGGCGCGGGCCCTATTGAGTTTTTTGAAGTCATGAAAAAGTGGCGCGATAAGAATACGCTGGAAGGTTTAGAACTTTCTAGCTGAGTCGTCGCTGGTCACATACCGATCACCATGCCGACCACCAC
The DNA here is from genome assembly GCA_039028095.1 of Pseudomonadota bacterium. Classification (GTDB taxonomy): domain Bacteria; phylum Pseudomonadota; class Gammaproteobacteria; order Pseudomonadales; family Azotimanducaceae; genus UBA4421. The sequence continues at coordinate 228,776 of JBCCIU010000002.1, read as the reverse complement.
AACGGTGGCCGGTGTATGCAGACCGCTTTGCGGTCATACCAGTTTCGGCACAATCAAATTGTGTTGCGGGGTCCGTTTTGGCGCACACAAGCTAAATTGCGCACAAGCAACGGGCATGCTGGCACGCTCCGGTTCCACTGCAGCCTCTCAAGCCGGCGTTTTTATAAGTTGGCCTGAATCTTGTATGGCAGTGACCGTGGCAACCTAGTCGTCTAGATGTTGCCAAACTAAAAACTAACTAATGGCAAAGAAGCCCAACCGTCCATGGCGGTTGGGCTTCTTTTTTTGGAGAACAGTGATGAAACGGTTGTTGACGATTATTTTCTATTCCAGTGCTTTGCTATTTGTGCCCGGCGCACATGCGGTGTCGCTTGAGGATGTGCGCAAAGCGACCAGGGAAGGTGAATATAAGATCAATCTGCGCTATCGATTTGAGTCGGTGGACCAAGATGGGAGTGATGAAGAGGCAAATGCTTCTACGTTGCGAAGCCGATTCACTTGGACTTCCGGAAAGATGGACAAGTGGACCTACGGTATCGAGGCAGACTACGTGGCCCTTATTGGTGCTGAGGACTATAACTCAACAGAGAACGGCAGGACTGCCTTCCCGGTGGTGGCGGATCCAGAAGGCTTTGATCTGAATCAAGCCTTCATCAAATACGGTGGTGATAATATAACAGCTACTTTGGGTCGGCAGCGTATCGTGCAAGCCGACCAAAGGTTTGTAGGTGGCGTTGCATGGAGACAGAACGAGCAGACCTATGATGCGGTGCGGGCTCAGTACACAGTTAACGAACAAGTCACTCTTGACTATAGCTATGTGTGGAATGTGAACCGTATTTTTGGCCCTAACGATGGTGCGCAACCCGCGGATTGGCGGAGCAATTCACACTTTCTAAATGTCGCCTTCAAGCCCGCCAAGGGCCATAAGCTGGAGGGCTTTGCATATCTGTTGGATTTTGAAAACGACAACGGTTTGCCTAACTCAACAGCCACCTACGGAGTCAGTTATTCAGGGCAGCTCGGTCCCCTTAAGGTGGCAGGGACCTACGCGCAGCAGTCAGACTACGCAGATTCTCCCCTTAACTACGATGCCGATTTTTTAAGCTTATCCGCCGGGTTGAAGTTAGACCCCGTGACCTTGAGTGTTGGTTACGATGTACTGGGTAGTGATGACGGTGCGGCTGGGTTTCGAACGCCTTTGGCGACCCTGCATAAATTCCAAGGCTGGGCGGATAAGTTTCTTGGCACGCCAGCCAATGGCATCGAGGATACCTACTTTGGTGTAGCAGGAGCCGTGGGACCGGTAAAACTGTCTGCCACCTACCACGAATATGAAGCTGAAGAAGGCGGGGCCACCTATGGTGATGAACTTAATCTTGTGGCCAATTACTCGCCGACAAAAGGAATTAATCTGCAGTTGAAGTTAGCTGACTATAGTGCGGACGAATTCGCGACGGACACGCAAAAGCTCTGGTTTAGCATCATTTTGAACATCTAGGGTGAAATCCAGCAGGGCAAATTGATGTGTTGGCACTGAGTTTGCAGTGCAGCTTGTGTAGTTTTTGATAGTTTTCGGAAAGTGCTCACAAAGCATAACAGTTCAAACAGCTGGTGAGCGCCGATTGAAGTAAGAGGTATGGTTTGGGGGTGTCGTCTACAACCCCGCTTCGCATCATGTTGATTGATGATGACGAGGAGCGGGCGAGCTGGGTGCAATCATGTTTGGAAGAATTGGGTTTTGCCGTGAGCGGCAAAGTACAGGATCCAATGCGTGTCTTAAAAGCGATATCTGACCAAAAGCCAGACATCATCGTGATTGATATGCAGTCACCTGGTCGTGACATTCTAGAAAGCCTGGCGATTGTTGCCGAGCATCAACCCACACCGGTCGTGATGTTCAGCGAGGAGCAGGATCCGGACTATATCAACCGGGCGGTAGAGTCCGGGGTATCAACGTACTTGGTGGGTTCGATTGACCCAGTCAAGGTACGGCCGGTTATCCAGGTTGCAATGGCCCAATTCAAAGCGTTTCAACGTGTCAAAAGTGAACTGCATAGCACCCAGGGCAAGCTTCAGCAGCGCCAGGCGGTCGACGGGGCCAAGAGGTATCTGATGCGCCGCTATCAGTTAAGCGAAGACGACGCTTATGCCCAGATGCGGGCGTTTGCGATGCGAGAGAGATGTGCGATTCATGAAGTAGCGCAAAATATTCTAGATCAGCAGCCAATGGACACGAGTACATGATCGAATCAGCTGAACTCCCCCCGGCGGAAAAAGTAGCAGTAAATGTTGGTTATTTGCGTCTGACAGATTCTGCGCCCTTTCTGATCGCAAGGGAGATGGGACTCTTCGAAAGGATGAATTTGCAGGTTGAGCTACGCCAGGAGGTCTCTTGGGCTAACGTCCGCGATAAGCTGGTTGCAGGACACTTGGACGCGGCCCAGATGCTTGCACCTCTACCGGCCATGTCTACGCTCGGGGCAAGCGGTGTGCGCGCGGCCATACTCACGGGTCTTGTATTGTCGAATAACGGGAACGCGATCACCTTGGGGCAAGAGCTCTGGGATCAAGGGCAAAAGCTGATCTCCGCCGGACAGTGCGAAACTTTGTTAGAAGTGATACGCAATTACATCTTTGTTAAACGCCGGTCGCTGACATTTGCCACGGTCCATGCGTTTTCCACGCATACGATACTCCTGCGCCGCTGGCTTAAATCTGGTGGGATTGACCCCGATCAGGATGTAAAGATTATCGTTGTGCCACCTGTTCAGATGGTCGACAGTTTGCAAGCCGGCATAATCGACGGTTATTGTGTAGGTGAACCCTGGAATACTATTGCTGTAAATCAAGGGTTGGGCGCGGTAGTCGCCATGGGTTTGGAAATTTGGTCTGGCGCGCCGGAGAAAGTCCTTGCGGTTGATGCGCAATGGCATCGCCAACACCCGAACACGCACCTGCGCCTGCGTATTGCTTTATTGCAGGCCTGCGCCTGGCTCGCCCAGGCAAAAAATGTCGCCAAAGCTGCACAAATCTTGGGTAAGGCTGAGAATCTCGATCTTCCGGTGGAATCGATTCTGCCTTCGTTGACCGGCGCGTTGAGATTGCATATGACCCTGCCCAATCAGAACATCCCGGACTTTCATTTGTTTTACGGTAAAGAAGTGAATTGCCCTGGTCAGGAAAGTGCCGTTGCGTTAGTTGAAGAGTGCGCAAAGCTGATTGGCAAACCCCTTAGTCGTTCGAGGTTAAGCGCGCTCGCGTCCCAGACATTTCGTGAAGATCTCTATCTCGATGCATGCAGAGAAGTTAACGCTCTCGGCGCCCATACCGTGCCCCAATAATAAACGAGCTCGCACCCGTTTGGTGCGCGTTTGCTTTGATTATCACTGGAAATCTCCTAAGTCGCTGATTTTATGCGCCTGTGATTTTGGCACGCGTTTTGAATATGTCTGAGTAGAACTAAGCGTAAAGACAGCGTAAGCGACCGAAGAACAAAACTCACTTTAACCAGGCAAAGACGCCTGTCGTTGATCAGCAGCGACGGGCGTCTTTGCGTTTAGGAGACAGAAACTTGCGACCATTAAAAAATAGAACTACGAAACCCGCAGGAATTGCACTAGCCCTGTTCCGGTGGCTAATTGCGCTCAGCGGTGTGCTCTTAGCTTCCGGCGTAGCCTCAGAAGTAGGTGAACCGGAGAAGGATGAATTGACTTTCGGATTCATCAAGCTGACAGATATGGCGCCCATCGCAATCGCTTACGAAAACGGGTACTTCGAAGACGAAGGCTTGTACGTCACCATAGAAGCGCAAGCGAATTGGAAAGTGTTATTGGATGGGGTCATTGATGGGCAGCTCGATGGCGCACATATGTTGGCCGGACAACCTTTGGCAGCGACCATTGGCTTCGGCACAAAAGCGCACATCGTCACGCCATTTTCAATGGACTTGAACGGCAATGGCATTACCGTATCAAACGCAATTTGGGCGCAGATGAAACCGAACATCCCCAAACAGGCCGACGGACGCCCGGTGCATCCGATTAAGGCTGACTATCTGAAACCTGTAGTAGAGGCCTATGCGGCGCAGGGTAAGCCTTTCAATATGGGCATGGTTTTTCCAGTTTCCACACATAACTATGAATTGCGTTACTGGCTAGCTGCCGGTGGACTGCACCCCGGATTTTATGCCCCACACAAAGGGGACATCAGTGGCCAGATTGATGCCGAAGTGCTGCTCTCCGTGACGCCGCCTCCCCAAATGCCAGCAACGCTGGAGGCAGGCACGATATACGGTTATTGCGTGGGTGAGCCTTGGAATCAGCAGGCGGTGTTCAAGGGAATTGGGGTACCGGTCATCACCGACTACGAAATTTGGAAAGACAACCCAGAGAAAGTGTTTGGGATGACTAAGGAATTTACCGAAAAATATCCGAATACCACCATCCGCGTGGTTAAAGCGCTGCTTCGAGCGGCGAAATGGCTGGATGAGAACGACAACGCGAATCGCTTAGAAGCTGTAAAAATTCTCGCGCGCAGCGAGTATGTGGGCGCAGATGCTGAAGTTATTGCAAATTCGATGACGGGAACGTTTGAGTATGAAAAGGGCGACAAACGCGACGTGCCAGATTTCAACGTCTTCTTCCGCTACTTCGCGACCTATCCGTATTACTCCGATGCCGTTTGGTACTTATCGCAAATGCGTCGCTGGGGTCAAATCGCTGAACCTAAGACGGATGAGTGGTACCACGATGTCGCTAAGAGTGTTTACCGCCCTGACCTTTATGAGACTGCAGCGAAGGAACTAATTGCAGAAGGATATCTGGAAGCAGCTGACTTTCCTGATTTTGAAGTGGAATCTGGTTTTAGAGAACCACAGACCGAGTTCATCGACGAGATTACTTTTGATGGCCGTAAACCAAATGCGTACCTGGAGCAATTTCCAATAGGCCTAAAAGGCGAAGTTTTGTGATTGCAGCAGCGCTTTCAACTTTCAAAGGCATTGGTGCGCAGGTGCCCAAACTGATGGCCCAATCGGTCATTCCGGCTTTGGGCATCAGCTTCTTCCTGCTAGTTTGGCATTTGGGTGCAAGCAATATCGTCACCTCCCTGGGTCAATTTCCGGGACCCGCTCAGGTCTGGAGCCAAACCGTCAGTCTGTACGAAGAACATGTTGAAGTTCGACAAAAGGCGGATCGTTTCTACGAGCGACAAGAAAAGCGCAACGCTGAGAAGCTGGCTAAGAATCCTGATGCAACCATCAAATGGCGCAGCTACACAGGAAAACCTAGTTTTGCGGATCAGATATTTACAAGTTTATACACGGTAATGTTTGGATTTCTGTTGGCCTCGGCCATCGCTGTCCCCTTAGGCATCGTTTGTGGTTTGAGTGATCGTATGTATCAGGCGATCAATCCCATCATCCAGGTATTTAAGCCTGTATCTCCGCTTGCGTGGCTCCCTCTAGTCACGATGGTTGTGTCTGCCCTGTACGTTTCGGAAGATCCGTTTTTTCAGAAGTCTTTCTTAAACTCTGCCTTTACCGTGGCCTTGTGCTGCCTCTGGCCAACTGTAATTAACACGACTGTCGGAGTCGCTGGTATTGATCGGGATTTGGTCAACGTGGGTAAGGTAATCAAGTTATCCGCTTCGACAAACGTGCGTAAGATCGTTCTGCCGTCTTCGGTGCCCATGATTTTTACAGGGCTGAGGCTTTCTTTAGCCACCGGGTGGATGGTTCTGATTGCAGCGGAAATGCTTGCTCAAAATCCGGGACTCGGAAAATTCATTTGGGATGAATTTCAAAATGGGTCATCCAATTCTCTTGCTCGCATTATGGTGGCGGTGATCACTATTGGACTAATTGGCTTTGCGTTGGATCGTTGCATGTTGATTCTCCAACGCAAGATCAGCTGGGACAAACAAGCTGTCCTACGCTAACTTAATCTGTTGGAAACAAGTTAATGAAATATTTTTTGGATATAAGCCAGATCAGCAAAACCTTTCACACCGATAGCGGTACCTTTGAAGCACTCAAAGACGTAGACCTAAAGATTGACGAAGGTGAATTTGTTTCGCTGATCGGTCACTCGGGGTGCGGGAAATCCACAGTTTTGAACATCGTCGCGGGACTCCTGGACGTAACAAACGGGGGGGTGTTCCTAGAACACGAGCAGATTACAGAACCCGGTCCAGACCGGGCGGTGGTTTTTCAGAATCATGCCCTGATGCCCTGGCTGTCAGTTTACGACAACGTTGCGTTGGCGGTTAAGAGCGTATTCAAAGGCACCAAAGATAAATCGGAAATTCATGACTGGATCTTACATAACTTAAGTCTGGTCAATATGGACCATGCGGCGCAGAAGATGCCACATGAGATTTCTGGTGGTATGAAGCAACGTGTTGGTATCGCCAGGGCGCTGTCCATGCAACCCAAAGTGCTACTTATGGATGAGCCGTTTGGTGCGCTTGACGCCCTGACTCGAGCTCAACTTCAAGACAGCACCATGCAGATCCACAAAGAGTTAGGTAACACGGTCATCATGATCACCCATGATGTAGATGAAGCGGTTTTGCTATCGGATCGGATTGTGATGATGACCAATGGACCCGCGGCACGCGTCGGTCAAATCGTAAACGTCAACATCCCCCGCCCTCGAGACCGATTAGCGCTTGCGGAAGATGCCCAGTTTAATCATTGTCGTCGACTGGTCCTTGATTTCCTTTATTCAGCCCACGCAGAACCTGTCGACGAAGAAATTTCAGGCGTTGACACGCCTGACCAAACCCAATCTGAAGCTGCTTGATTTGGAATCGGTAAAACTACTCATAGTGGGTGCTGGATTGGCCACGCATAAACTGATGCAGCGGTTGAAGCGATTGGGATACGCCGGTGAGATCATGGTTGTGAGTGCAGAACCTGTGGCCGGATATAATCGCGTCTTGTTGCCGGAATATGTTGCGGGTGAGATGAGCGCTGATGAGCTCGCCAGTGACTGCGACTGGTTGGACATGCTGACGGTGACGGTACTCTACAATGCTGAAGTGACATCAATTGACCTGCCGGGGCGAATTGCCGAAGTGGACGCTGCGGACGGCTTGTCATTAGTCAGGTTCGATCAGGTCGTTCTAGCAACTGGATCGGAACCATTTATTCCACCGTGTTTGGATAGCTCACTGTCTGGGCTGGTGCCGTTGCGCACCCTTGGCGACGCCAATACCATTCTTTCCAGGGTCCGGCGGGACATGCCGGTCACCGTATTCGGCGGTGGACTGCTCGGTTTGGAGGCGGCTGATGCACTGGCGCGATTGGGTTGTCGCGTCACTGTGGTACATAGAGCGTCGTGCTTGCTGAATCGTCAATTGGACGCTACTGCCGCGGAACTGCTGAAAACAAAACTTAATGAACGAGGTATAACCATTCTTCTGGACGCCCAGACGGTGGAGCACCGGCAGGAAGGGTCTAGTCAGGAACTCTTGCTCAAGAATGGTTTGTGTATCAAAAGCCAACTCATCGTGGTCGCCTGTGGCACTACCGCCAGGGACAATCTTGCTGATCGCGCAGGCCTTGTCTGTCGTGATGGTGTCGTGGTTGACGAATCTTTGCGCGCAAAAACCAATGTGTTTGCTATCGGTGAGTGTGCAAATGTGGTTGGCCGGCGTTATGCCCTGGTAGATGCCGTAAACGCCCAGGCTGACGTGTTGGCTGAATCCTTGATGGGTACCCATCAAACACTTCGAAGTCTCTCATTAGGCACGCACCTGAAGGTGAGTGGCGTGGATCTATTTGCAGCAGGGGATGCAGGCGAGGCATCGGATAAAACCGACGCGGTGGTGTTTGACGATCTTAACGGTATCTATCGTCGTCTGGTTTTTGTTGGGAGGAGACTTGTCGGCGCGGTGTTTTTTGGGGATACCAGCCTATCCCGAAAAGTAATCTCGCTCCTCGGCCAAGAACTTAGCTTCAGCGATCGCGATGATCTGCTTTTTGCAGTGCGCGGTTAAAGAGCAATTCAATCATAACAGGTGAACGAAGCAGTCATGTCGAAAACAGATCTACAACAAAGTAAGCCACGTATCCTCGTTGTGGGAAATGGCATGGTTGGTCATCATTTTGTTGATCAACTCGCCCAGTCCGAACACTGTTTCGACATCACGGTATTAGGGGCAGAACACAGGTATGCCTATGACCGGGTGCACTTGTCGGATGTATTTGCTGGATCATCGGCTGAAACTTTAGCCTTGGGCAATAAGGCAGACTACGAGCAAGCGGGCATTGATGTCGTTTTGGGTGCCGAAGTTGAAACCGTGTCTCTTTCGGAAAACACAGCAACAACCGTAGATGGAAGATGTTTCCATTTTGATCAGCTTGTGCTCGCCACCGGATCTTATCCATTTGTCCCTCCTATTCCAGGTTCAGATCAAATAGGGTGTTTTGTTTACCGTACGATTGACGATTTAGACCTCATCCAGAATGCGGCGAAGGGTGCGAAACGAGGCGTAGTGGTTGGCGGCGGTTTGTTAGGTTTGGAGTGTGCGAACGCCCTCAAGAATCTGGGTTTGGAAACGCATGTTGTAGAGTTTGCGCCCGGATTGATGGGTGTTCAGCTGGATCAAACGGGTAGCGGGGTGCTGCGTGAGCACATCGAAGCGCTGGATGTTGTCGTACATACCGAGAGGGCAACCCAGAGTATCAGCCGCACCTCTGATGGTGCCTTGCTTATGCAGTTTGCTGATGGTGATGAGTTACAAACGGACCTCATTGTTTTTTCCGCCGGCATTCGTCCCAATGATCGGCTAGCGCTCAATGCAGGTATAGAGGTCGGCGAAAGAGGGGGCATTGTGGTCGATAAGCACTGCCGAACCAGTGCGCCCAACGTCTTTGCGATCGGTGAGTGCGCGCTGTATGAAAACCGGATCTTTGGACTGGTAGCGCCGGGTTATCGCATGGCGGAAACTGTGGTGGGTGTGCTGGGTGCAAAAGACCAAGAGTTTTTGGGCTCGGACATGTCTACCAAGCTAAAGCTTCTGGGCGTAGAGGTGGGTTCGATCGGTGATGCGCATGCCAATACGCCTGGCACGTTGAGTTATTCCTACAGCGACCCCGTAAAAAAAATCTACAGGCGCATGAACGTAAGCGCTGATGGCAAACGAGTTACCGGGGCCGTGCTAGTAGGCGATTGTGATCCCTATGACCAGTTGCTTCAGTACTTTCTGAACGAGATTAAATTACCCAACGCCCCTGAAGACTTACTGCTACCGGCAACGGAAGGCGGCGCTGGGTTAAGTTCCCAAATGTTGCCAGATACCGCTCAAGTGTGTTCCTGTCACAACGTCTCCAAGGGAGATGTGATCAGCTGTATGGACGCTGGGATGCTGACACTGCCCGAAATCAAAGCCGAGACAAAAGCGAGCACCGGGTGTGGTGGGTGTGCAGCCTTGTTAAAATCTATCGTGGATGAAGAACTTGATGTCCGTGGGATAGAGGTGGACAAGTCGATTTGCGAACACTTCCCATATTCGCGTCAGGAGCTTTTTCACCTTTGTAAGGTGGAAGGCATAAAAGACATGGCGACCCTCCTTGATAAACATGGACGTGGTTTTGGTTGCGACATTTGCAAGCCTGCCGCTGCTTCGATCTTTGCCACACTGTACAACGAGTATGTGCTGTCTGAACAACATGCCGCGCTGCAGGATACCAACGACTACATGCTTGCGAATATGCAGAAAAATGGCACCTACAGCGTAGTGCCCAGAGTGCCTGGTGGTGAGATCACGCCTGATAAGTTAATTGCGATCGGTGAGATTGCTAAGAAATACGACCTCTATACGAAAATTACAGGCGGACAACGTATCGATCTATTTGGGGCGGAAGTGCACGAGCTTCCAGAGATCTGGTCCCAACTAATTGATGCGGGCTTTGAGACCGGACATGCCTACGGCAAAGCAATGCGGACCGTAAAATCTTGTGTTGGGAGCACATGGTGCCGCTATGGCGTGCAAGATTCTGTTGCCATGGCTTTGTACATTGAAAATCGCTACAAGGGGTTGCGTTCTCCTCACAAGTTAAAACTCGCTGTGTCCGGGTGTACTCGAGAATGTGCTGAGGCGCAGAGCAAGGACGTTGGTGTAATTGCCACGGAAAAGGGTTGGAATCTGTATGTCGGCGGTAATGGTGGGATGAGACCCCGACACGCTGAGCTGTTTGCGACAGACCTGGATGATGAAACGCTCATTCGGTACATCGATCGTTTCCTCATGTTTTATGTGAAAACCGCTGACAGATTGCAGCGCACGTCCGTCTGGATGGAGAACCTTGAAGGCGGTCTGGACTATCTTACGGACGTCGTGATTGACGACAGCCTTGGCATAGCAGATGAACTCGAAGAACAAATGGAGCTTATCGTCGGGACCTATCAATGCGAGTGGAAGACGACGATCGAAGATCCAGAAAAGCTGAAACGTTTCAAATCCTTTGTGAACGTTAAGGAGCCTGACCCTGAAGTCATTTTTGTTCGTGAACGTGGACAGATTCGCCCCGCCACAGATCATGAGAAAGAACGTGATGTTCGTAACGAAAAGCACGGAACGAAAGATAGACAGAACGCCGCGCTCGAGGCAATGGTGATTGAGGTATGAGTGAATCGGCGATGGAAGCAAACCGGGAAATAGTGGTCTGTCAGCGAGCTGATCTTAATGCTGGTTCCGGTGTTGCAGTGTTACTCGGATCGCAGCAGGTCGCTATTTTCTATTTACCCAGCCAAGAACCGTCGGTTTATGCGATTGGTAACTATGACCCCTGCAGTCGAGCCAACGTGCTCTCTCGTGGGATCGTCGGTGACAAAAGCGGTGAGCTGATGGTCGCGTCACCGATCTACAAGCAGCATTTTAGCCTGGTCACCGGACGGTGTCTGGAAGAAAGCGAGCACGCAGTGCCGGTTTTCAGGGTAAGACTGCAAGGGGACGACGTTGTCCTCAGCGAATGAGCAGTCTGTCTGCTCAACCTGCCCCTACTGCGGCGTGGGATGCGGGGTCCTTGCAACCCGCAAGCAAAGCGGTGAGGTAAAAGTTACTGGTGATCCAAAGCATCCGGCTAATCAGGGTAACTTATGCATTAAAGGTTCCCACCTTAAACACACCCTGGTGGCTGAAGGCAGGCTAGGCAGGCCATATGTTGCCGGCCAGCCGGTCAGTTGGGATCAGGCACTGGCTCACACAGCGCAATCTCTGGGACACGTTGTGCAGGAGCATGGCGCGCAAGCCGTCGCTTTCTACCTTTCGGGTCAGTTGCTCACTGAAGATTACTACGTCGCAAACAAACTCATGAAGGGGTTTATCGGCAGCCCCCATGTGGACACAAACTCAAGGCTTTGCATGGCCTCTGCCGTGGCAGCACATAAGCGAGCCTTTGGGGAAGATGTTGTTCCGTGTAGCTACAGCGACTTGGATGAGGCTGACCTTGTTGTCTTGGTTGGATCAAATCTGAACTGGGCTCATCCGATACTTTTTCAACGATTGCGTCATGCACGAGCGTCGCGTGGGACCCAAATCATTGTCATTGATCCCAGAGAAACTGAAACGTGTGAGATTGCGGATCTGCATTTGCCTTTGCAATCCGACTCAGACTTGGCGCTTTTCAACGGCCTGCTTACGTATCTCAACGAGATCCGCGCCGTCGATCAAGCTTATTTAGAACGCAACACTATCGGAGCTGAAGACACGTTTGCGCAAGCTGAGATTGGATTGTCGGAAGTCTCTGAGAGAACCGGTTTGTCTGAAGCGTTGCTGCTGGCGTTTTACAACGTCTTCGCTGACACGAAGAAAGTGGTGACGGTATTTTCTCAAGGAATCAACCAATCCCGCACCGGCACCGATCAGTGTAACGCCATCATTAACTGTCATCTGGCCACCGGCCGAATTGGACAACCCGGTGCCGGACCGTTCTCAATAACCGGACAACCTAACGCCATGGGTGGACGCGAAGTTGGAGGCATGGCCACTCAACTTGCAGCCCATATGGATTATGAACCTGAAAGTATCGATCGAGTTCGACGATTTTGGGATGCCCCGAATATTGCAGATCGTCCTGGACACAAGGCGGTAGAAATGTTCCAGGCCATAAAGCGGGGCGAGATCAAGGCTGTGTGGATTATGGGCACAAACCCTGCCGTGAGTCTTCCCGACCGACATGAGGTAATCGCTGCTCTACAAGTTTGTCCCTTGGTGATCGTTTCGGATTGTATGTCTCGGACCGATACGACCCGATTTGCCGATGTTCTCTTGCCGGCTCAAAGCTGGGGTGAAAAAGACGGTACGGTGACCAACTCTGAACGAGTCATTTCCCGTCAACGCGGCTTCATGTTGCCTCATGAGATGGCGAAGCCGGACTGGTGGATTGTCACTGAAATCGCCAAGCGGTTGGGATATGAACGCGAGTTTAAGTACCGCAAACCAGCGGACATTTTCTTTGAGCACGCAGAACTCTCCGGGTTTGAAAACAGCGGCGATCGCTTGTTTAACATCGCCCACTTGGCAGCTATTGGTACGGACGGATATGAAGTCATGGAACCCGTACAGTGGCCTGCAACCAGGCCTTTTTCGGACGGTCGGTTTTCGCGAGCTGATCGCAAAGCCGCCATGATACCCACACTGATTCGCTCTGGCTCGCCTGTGCCTACAGTTGGTGAGTTAGTCTTGAACACAGGCCGGTTTAGAGATCATTGGCATACCATGACTCGGACAGGCCTTGTGGACACGCTTTTTGAAGAAGCAGCAGAGCCGCTTGTTTCGATACACCCATTGGATGCAGCCGGGCTGGGGATTGAGGAAAATTCGCTGGTTTGTATCGCCAACGATCTGGGTGAGTTGCGCATGCCCGTTGAGCTAAGTGATTCGGTCGGCCGTGGCAGCGTGTTTGTGCCGATCCATTGGGCAAGAGAGTTTGCGTCACATAGCTGTGTGAGCGATTTGGTTTCCGATTGCGTAGATCCTGTTTCTGGTCAACCGGCTAGCAAATCCTCGATCGTTGGCTGCAAATCGATGAGTGTGACGTATTGGGTAAGGCTCGCGACAAACGCTTTAATCCCATCGGAGCGTCTTACATGCGCTCTATATTGGTGCCGGATCCCGATGGGCGACGGGTATGTGTATGAGCTCGCTGTGGATGAGGGCTTTGAATTAGAAAAGGCGGTGTCCGCGCAAAATGTGGTGACTTATCATGCCGAAAATCAGGTTCGCTTGCTTGGGCGACACAGGGAGCGGGCCTCCTGGATACTGTTTGCCGCAGGGGATAGACATCAACTCCCGACGCGTCGTCATGTCATGCATCAGTTGAGTGAATCAAGCGCTGCCGACTGGCGGCGACTGGGCGCACGCACCGATGCTGCCGTGGATGTCTCGCGACGAGTTTGCAGCTGCTTTGATGTGAGTGAACAAGCCATTGCCAAGGCACTGGCCAATGGAATCGTGACGATAGACGGATTGGGTGACAGCCTGAAGTGTGGGACAAATTGTGGTTCTTGCCTGCCGCAAATTCGAGAACTAATCGCTCGAGAAACGCTTCCGACCCAGCAAGCGGTGGTTGGATGAGTTGTTCGGAGAAGAATTCTATCAGCCCAAAGGGTCGCGTCTTTCTTGTAGGCGCCGGACCGGGTGACCCAGAACTACTCACACTCAAAGCCTACCGATTGTTAAGTCAAGCTAAGGTTGTGATCTACGATCGACTGGCAAATCATGCAATCCTTGATGTGATTCCATCGGATTGCGAGATTATTTACGCAGGCAAGCGCAAACACCTGCACACCTTGAGCCAAGCTCAGATTCAAAACCTAATGCTAGACCGCGCCACACAAGGGCTGGATGTGGTGCGGCTGAAAGGTGGAGACCCAGGGATCTTTGGACGAATGGGAGAAGAAATTGCTGCGCTTGAGGAGGCAAATGTTGGGTATGAGGTTGTGCCAGGGATTACGGCCGCAACCGGTGCCGCGGCTTCAATCGGTTTATCGCTGACCCATCGCGATGCCGCCCAGGCGGTGACTTTTATTACTGCGCACGGGCGCTCGGGTGTTTTGGAGATAGACTGGGATCTGATTCAATCTGCGCGCCAGACCATCGTGATTTATATGGGTTTATCCTTACTACCGGCCTTGGTCGAAGGCCTGCTTTCGCGGGGTAAACCGCCTTCTACGCCATTTAGCGCGATCAGCCAGGCAACCAGACCCGATGAAATTGTCATCCACTCAACGTTAGGTGGTCTATTGCTAGAACCGCAGCTGTCGTCACTGCAGAGCCCGACACTCCTGGTGCTTCACTACGATGCGCGATACCAGGCACGCGTTGCACAGACCGATTTTTCCCTTCAGCAGGAACAAAGACGGTAATGACAAAAAGATGGAGAACAAAAAGAGCGAGAATAAAAAAGCCCGGCTCTTGGAGCCGGGCTAGTAGGGTTTCGCTCAACCAGAAACTAGTCGTTTTCTAAAGAGTAGACCACGCCAAGTTTGATCATGCGTCCAAATGGTGCATGGTTGTATGGGTCATAGTTGAGATCATTCGCCACCTGAGGTGGATCTTCGTCGGTGAAGTTGAAGATCGACAGTGAGATCGTGAAGTTATCAAACATGTTATTCACGTACGTGATGTCATGTGTCACGTGATCATCAATGTCTCGCAGGTTCGCGGGTGTATCCGGTGCTAAATCATCATAGCCCGACACATAACGCAGCGCGTAGTTGACGCGATGTTGGTCGTTGCCCCAACGGATAAATCCAGTGCCTTTGTTTTCAGGTTTTGGCGTGAATGGGGTGTTCTCGTTGGATCGGCCTACAAAGTCACCACCGGGTGCAACGACAAAGCCGTCCAGAAGCTGGAAGTCATCAGACTCATACTCCAATTGATGGGTACCCTCGATACCAACCTCTAAACCGCCACCAAGTACGTCTTCGAAACTCTGCTTAACGACGACGTCAAAACCAGCTGTGGTGATATCGGAGCCGTTGATAACAAAGCGCTGAATACGTTGGACACCGCCAACGCCGATGCCTTCTGGAGTTATGCGAGCTCTTAGGTTGTCACAAGTTGTCGTGCCAACGCCCGCACCACCGTCTACGCAGCCATTTGCGCCGTAGGCTCCGACAATTTGGTTAACGCTCTCGGTCTGGAATGGATCTTCAAAGTCAAATGACCAGTAATCAACCGAGGCGTAGAAGCCGTTATCGTTCTGATAAATCGCACCGAAGTTCAACGCCGTCGCAGATTCTGGCTCCAAGCTAGGGTTGCCTGTTGTATCAGCTGCCTTAAAGGCCAGCGCCGCGCCGATAAACACCAGGTTGGTGTTTGTGCCGCTCAAAAAGCTTGCGGGTGGGGCGCGGAACGTCGTAGATGCAGACCCACGGAAGGTCAGCTGTTCAGTGGCGTCCCAACGGAAAGCGATTTTTGGATCAAAGGAATCACCCCCTTTGTCACCGTAGTCTTCGAATCTTGCAGCGATTTGCATTTCGAAGGTGTCGGAGAATGGGAGACTGACCTCAGCAAAAGCTGCCCAGACGTCACGTGAAGTAGACTCTTCGTCTGTTGCTGCGAGGAACGCGAGCTGGCCCGCACCGCCTGCACCACAATCCAGAGTGTCGGTGTGTCCAAGTGTCACTGATACTGGGTTGTTAAACGGACATGGGTTGATCGCTCGGTTAGCGACATCCTCGACTTCAAAATCATAGTCATCTTCACGATATTGGACACCAGCAGCCCAGCCAACCAGTCCTCCGCCAAGCTCAAAGCCTGATTCGCCATTAAAGATGGCTTCGAAAACCAGAGATTCGTTGGTAGATACGGAACCCGTGGTGGCCGAAAGCCAATCGATGAGTTCGTTCGGGTTAGCCACTGCAGCGTTATACTGGGGGTTGGTCACACCGGTAACAGGTGAGAACGGCAGCGCGTTGGAGAACGGGTTGTAGTACATACAGTCACCGACGCCCGGAGTACCGGTTGCCTGGTCACAGTTTGCCCCACCCAGACCATCCAGTGCGAACGCCATACGCTCGATGAACATGTCACCACCACCGATGTCACGTTCGCGTTCAGACCAGCTCAAACTGACGTCATAGCCGATACCACTCTCGAACTCACCAACCAGGCCAGCAGACAGGCGTTTGGTTTCGGTGGTGCGATTCGCGGACAAGGGTTCTCCGTTCCGTCCGAATACACCTAACATACGAGACCAGGTGTACACGCCGACTGCCGGATCCAGCAAACCGGGATTTTGAGCCTTCAGATCCACCAGACCAGGATGGGTCGGCGCGACAAATCGATCAGGACCCGTCAATGCCTGAGGTGGATAAGATGGTGAGGAGTTCCATTCTGGAATATCCATTTCATGAATCAGAGCCTCTGCATGGAACGTCATTGTGTCGGACAGGTCGATGTTGACCTCACCAAATATTTTCCAGTTTTCTTCCTCTTCGATCAGATTGTCAAAGAAGGTGTATTGAAAGCGACAGAATCCGGCCGCAGTACCGCCCAACAAGGCACAATTTGGATCAGGCAGGAAGTTGGCAAAAGACGCCGCTCCAGCCGGTGTGCCATCTGGGTTTGCTGCCGCAGGGAATAACGTACCCGGGTTACCGATAGAAGACCAACCACCAGGTGCTGGGTTTTCGGCGAATGGACGTAACGCCCAGCTGCGGTCTTTGATTTGCAGTTCAGAACGTTCGTTGTACTCACCAGAAATCGCAATGTGGACATTGTCGAATGAGGTACCCCAGATGGCGCCGATACTCGTGTCGCCGTCTGAATCCTCGATGTCCTGGAAGGACCCGCGAATCTCAAAGCCCTCAAAGTTCTTGCGGGTGATGAAATTTACCACGCCGCCGATGGCGTCCGAGCCATAGGTGGCTGCTGCACCGTCTTTGAGCACCTCAATTCGGCCGATCGCAATGCCAGGTACAGCGCTGATGTCTACACCGATGGTTTCAGTGGCCACATGACGTTTGCTGTTGATCAGAACCAGCGTTCGGGCAGGACCCAAACCTCGCAGGTTTACTGTGGACACACCCTCAGCAGCCTGTGCGCCGCGGGTATCAAACTGGTTGGTTTCAGCCAAGGTACTGGAGCTGACATTTAGATTTCGAATCAGCTCGTTAATTGAAGGGTCGCCTTGATCCTCAAGGTCTGCGCGGGTCACAACGTCAACGGGTAACGCTGCGTCTTCCGGGGTGCCTCGGATGTAGGACCCGGTCACTACAACCTCTTCAATTTCGCGCTGGCTGTCCTGCGCCATCGCAGGCTGGACCAGTGCATAGGAAGTTACCACCGCGCACAACACGAGCAAACGGCGCAACATGGGGGATGCGTTCATATATGGATCTCCATCAATTTATTAAATTTTATTAAATTCTCTCCGAATGGAATGGATACATTGCATATCCAGGGGTAAGGCTAGGGATGCAAATGTGAATTGTCAAACCAAGGAAGTGCAAACGGCCTTGGCAGGAATGGGCTGCTTCTCAGGATCGCGCAGGGTAAGATCTGATGCAGTTTTTGACCGGAATTGAGTGATGGTGCGATCGGAAGCTGCTTTGATTGAGAGAATAAGAGACCTCGTTCCCCTGGTAGAAGAAAATGCCGGGCGTGCCGAACAGCAGCGTAAGCCCGTTGATGAGGTCATGCAGGCGATAGAAGAGACCGGTGTCTATCGTTGGTTTGTACCGCAAAGATATGGGGGGTACGAGTATTCCTTGCGCGGTTTCATAGAGATTGGCATGACCCTTGGCGCAGCGTGCACCTCGCATGCCTGGGTTGTGACGTTCTGCATGGAACATAATTGGTTGCTTTCCTTATACGAGCAGCCCGCCCAGGACGATATCTTCGGCCAACATCCTTATGTGATTGCTCCGGGTAGTCTTGCTCCGAACGGTAAAGCGACACCGGTGGAGGGCGGGTATCGCGTGAGCGGTAGATGGCAATGGGGCACGGGGGTGATGCACGCTAACTGGGCCATGGTGGGTGCATTTATGCCCAAGCCTGATTCTGACGCGCCAACCCTGGGTATGTTTATCTTACCTATCGAAGAAGTTGAGGTAATTGATACCTGGCGCGTGGAAGGCATGGTTGGCACAGGCAGCAACGACCTTGCGGTAAACGACGTTTTTATTCCAGGACACCGGGTGATCGATCTGGCTCTGGTGCGGGACGGTACGGGTCCTGGTAGTGAATTTCACGATCGCGCGCTGTATAAGATGCCCATGTTACCGGTATTAGGTTTAACCGCGGCTGCACCGCTGGTTGGTGCGGCAGAACGAGCGGTAGACTTGTTTGCCGAGCGCATGCAGGGTCGGTCGGTGTATGGCACAAGTAGTAAGCAGGGTGAGAAAGCCTTGGCCCAATCGCGACTGGCCCACGCAAGTGTGGAGATGAGCTCGATTAAGACCCAGCTTTTTCATCTGGTGGCAGAGGTGGAATCATATGGGGAAGCAGGTCAGGGGTGTAGTGAACTGGAGCGGGCGCGGCTGCGCGTGGAGCTTGGTCATGTAACACGCCGGGCGCGAAATGTTGTCAGGGACGTGGTTGAGGCGTCAGGTGCGAGTGCTCATTTTCTCGACAATCCCATGCAGCGAATCCTGCGGGATCTGAATACGGCTTCCTGCCACACGGTTTTTGATTTGGATGTCAGCAGCGAAAACTACGGTCGATTGCTGGTGGGTCTCCCCCCAAACTCCCCGGTCTAGAAACCTTGACTAGGCCGCGCCCACCACTAACAGACCGAGATAAATGTGACCGCAGGTTAATAAACTCAAGATCCAAACCACTCGATCCCTTTGGGTCAACAGTATCTGGATGGTTAGTAGCGCTCCGACTGGGGCGACGAATAAATAGGTGTAAACAAGGGTCTGAACAAACTCACCAAGCACAATACCAATACCGGCCCAGGTTGAATCTCGCTGGGCGATCGCAAGCAGATCCAACGCAATGAAGCCCAAAGAGAATATCAGACCCAGCTGCAGGTAGAGGCGTACTTCTGCGCGTGCGCGAGGTTGGTAAGGGGCGATAAAAAGACCCACGAATGGGCGTAGCGCCAGCAGCCATATACTTCCGGGGTCGACGGTATGGTAGTAGAGGCGCAGCCTATGGACCCACCGGTTCAGGCCGGAGAGGATGGGGATCCTGGTTGCGGGTAGCCACCGCGCCGCAGTCAGCGAGGTGACAATAAATATCCCCAGAATAAAGATAGGCTCATAAGTACCGGTGCTACCGGCAACCGTTCCCAGGGTAAATCCAATCACGCTCAAGAGGAGCCCGCTGCCAAGAATCAGTCCGCGACCGCTTCTTTTTTGGGACCACTTTGGTGGATGCGTGAAGTCCAATTGATCCTGGGGAGGCAGAAAGCCCATGCCCTGGGGCGGCAGGCGAGCCTTTTCTCGGGCCAATTCCTCTGTGTTGTAGGTCTCTACCATATTGCGGATCTGAAACAGATCCCAGAGCCACCACACGATTCCGCCGCCACCGCTCAGTGCCATCAGCAGTCCAGTAAAGGTCTTGCCCAGGTAATATCGGTGCAATCCCAAAACGCCAAACAGCAGAGCGAGGGTAATTGCAATGCCGAGCCGGCGTGGTCTGTACCGATAAATCTCGGCGACAACCTCCGCAGAAAAGTCGGGGTCCGCGGAAGTCTCTGGCATCAAAAAGAACGCTTTGGTGGGTGTGCGGCATCCATGTTCATCAGTTCATCACCGCGTGCCTGGAGGTCTTCGAACGTAGCATCAACACCAATTTTTACCGGGTCATTTACAAATATTTGTGATCGATAGTACTCGCCACGCATCGCGTTGATGACCGCGCCGTTTGGGGCATCTTCTGAGCACATGAACAGCACCGCTGGACTGACCAGTTTGGGTGCTCTTTCTGCTGGTGGGTTGTCCACGTCAAAATCCTGCCCTGGGATTGTTGCGATCATGCGGGTTGCAGCCCCGGGGGCGAGCGTGTTGACGCGAACGTTATTTTTAGCACCCTCAATGGCCAGCACGTTCATCATGCCCAGCATCCCCATCTTTGCTGCACCGTAGTTGACTTGACCAAAGTTTCCGTAAATACCGCTGCCCGAACTGGTCAGGACAATTCGACCATACTTTTGTGCATTCATCAGTGGCCAGGCGGCATGGGTAACATAAGCTGTGCCATTCAGGTGAACGTCGATGACAATGTCCCATTCCTCCAAGGACATCTTCTTAAATGACTTATCGCGCAGGATGCCTGCGTTGTTGACGAGTATGTCAACGCGACCAAACGCATTCACGGCATCATCAATGACTGATTTTGCGCCAGCCTTGTCGGATACAGAAGCCTTGTTTGCAATTGCGGTGCCGCCCAGGGCCTCGATCTCGGCCACCACGGCATCTGCGGCGTCACTAGCCCCCGAACCATCTACGGAACCACCAAGATCGTTCACCACGATCTTGGCCCCTCGTTTGGCAAATTCATGTGCGTGACTCCTGCCCAATCCATTCCCCGCTCCGGTGATGACGACAACCTTCCCTTGAAATTCGCTATCAGAAAATTCGCTCATATTGATCCCCCTTGTGAAAAACAGTGTCTAATCGATCAGGTCTTTGGCCAGACTGTCCAATGACGAGAGAATGTTCTCCTCATTATAAAACCCCAGCATTGGGATAATCCGATCCACACCCAACGCGGCATAATCCTCAGCCATGCTTTTTGTTGGTGGCTTGGGCGGAGTGACAGAAATGCTCATATTCCCGAGTGTTTCTGGCCGCTGGGAGCGTGCTTTGGCAAGTTCCAGTTGCTCCAGAGTGTTTCTGGTTGTCTCAACATCCATCGCAAAGCCATACCATCCGTTGCCGTGTGTGACGGCCCGCCTCAGCGCTGCTGGACTTGCGCCGCCGATAATCACGGGTGGTCCACCGCGCTGGGCTGGTCGAGGTTGCGCTTGAATATTTTCAAATCTCACAAATTGCCCAGCAAACTTTGGACTAGGTGCGTTCCAAAGCTCTCGCATGGCATTGATGTACTCGTCGGTCCGTGGCCCTCGTGAAGCAAAATCGACCCCGAGCGCGGCAAACTCCTGGTGCAGGTAGCCAGCCCCAATGCCAAATAAGAGGCGTCCATTGGACAGATAGTCCGGAGAGCCAATCTCTTTGGCAAGCACGACTGGGTTTCGCTGAGCGATCAGCGTGATCCCTGTGCCTAGCTTTATGGTGGTGGTCAACGCAGCCAGATAAGCCAACATTGCAGGTGGATGAACCATTGGCGTCTCAGGGTCTGCTGGAGAAGGTGCTTCTCTTGGGTCGGGTAAAACAACATGCTCCCCAGTCCATAAGGACTCAAAGCCCAAGCTTTCCGCATGTGTTGCAACTTTACCCGCCCAGACCGGATCGGCCAGAAAATTCATATTGATACCAAATAAGCCAACCTGCATTGTTCCCTCCCTCTTTTTTTGGTCGTATTGTTATTGTGAATTTATAAGCTAGTCGTATCGCTTGTTAGGCAGTTCGTGTGCAGCAGATTGTTAGCCTAAAATCCTCTCGCGGTTATAAAGCCACACCGCAACGTAGGATAAAAAAGTTGCATAGAGGGTCGTGGCAAGCATGGAAAGCGTGATATGCAAATTCGCCACGGGCTCGCCCTTGATAAAGTCTGTCATCAAAGTGGACTGGGCGAGGCTTGGTATCAGCATGATCGTGTTGGTGGTTTCTACATTCATGAACTGGGCGATGATGATGGGCATGGTTGGGATAAATATGACGATGGTCAGATAGGTTTGGGCTTCTTTGTAACTTTTGGCAAAAGAAGCTACAACCGTCAATAGGGCAGCAGCAAAAAAGATCAACGGCAGACAGACCAGAAGAATTGAGCCGAGCTGACCTAAGCCGATTTCCAGAGACATCCCTATTCGCTCGAACGGGACAAACGGAATTGAAAAATTCAAGCTGGTTAAGAAGACCAGGAGTGACAAGGTGCTGAATACCGAGGTGGCGGCAATTTTTCCGAGTACGAGCTGCGCTCTAGGTATGGGTTGAGTTAACAAAGGCTCCAGCGATCCATGCTCGCGTTCGCCGGCGGTGGTATCAATGGCCAGGTAAAACCCACCCATAAAAATCGCCAGCACCAGAAAATAAGGCAGTGAAGCGAGGATGGTCAGCGCGCGGGCTGCCGGTGAGGCCACGTCGACGGATTGTGTCGTGATCGGGCGAGTCAAATCCGGATCCACGCCACGAAGCTGTAACCGTAACAAACCTATGGTACGCGAATAGTTACTGATCAGTCCGCGCAGGTTCGACAAGTGGCGCCTCTGCGAAGACAGCTTGCTGCTGTCATTGATCAACAACAGGGTGTTTCTATTACCTTTTTCATATCGATCACCGTAGTCCGGGGAGATGATCAAAACCAGGTCGTGTTGACCGCTGGTGACCAGTGTTTGTGGGTCATCAACCGGGTCGAGTCGGGTAACCTTTGTGTTTTCGCGTTCCAGGTAGGCCATGAGTGCCGGTGCGTACTGAGCGCCGATGACGCTGAATACCGTGGGGTCATCTGACTCACCCAGCGCTCGTTCGAGAACAAAGACCATGATACCCACAAAAAAAATCGGACCCAGAATGGCCAGACTGAACGAAGAAAGTAAGGTGCGACGATCACGTAGATTGTCCAGGCATTCCTTTTTCAGGACGGTGGTAAAGCTCATTCTTCCTCGATACCTGCCATTTGAATAAACGCCTCTTCCAGATCGTCTGTCCCCGCGTTTTCCCGCAGCGCCTCTATGCTGCCATCAAACTTCACCTCACCTTTGCCGATCACAATCACGTGATCACAAAGGGCATCCACTTCCTGCATGATGTGGCTGGAAAAGAGTACGCAACGACCTTCATCCTTCAGGTTCTTCACAATTCGGCGTAAGGCGCGTGTGGCCATAACATCAAGGCCATTGGTGGGCTCGTCCAAAACCACATGTTTGGGGTCATGAACTAAAGCTCGCGCCAAAGCTACCTTGATTCGTTGGCCCTGAGAAAATCCTTGAGTCCGGCGCGAGACAAAATCCGCCATGTCCAGATTGTCTACCAGAGCATCAACGCGTGCTTCAAGGTCACCCTTGGACAAGCCTTGCAGGGTTCCGAAATAGCGAATGTTTTCGAGTCCCGTCAGGCGGGTATAAAGTCCTGCGTTGTGTGGCATTACACCAATTTTGCGGCGAGCGCCCATGGGATCTTTTACAACATCAATACCATCAACCAGCGCTGTACCGGAGTCAGCCTGGATGACGGTCGATAATATTCTGAAGGTTGTGGATTTGCCGGCACCATTGGGTCCCAACAATGCGGTGATGCGACTGTCTTGGGCTGTGAAGGACACATCCCTTACGGCTGTTACCTCTTTAAATGTCTTGGCCAGATTGTTGATTTCGATCATGGCGGTGGTCCCATGGGGCTCACGAAAAAAGGTGATGCGCCCAGATGCTTAACGCAGGAAGTATCCAGTGCGTTGGGGTCGGGCTGTTCGATAAATTCTTTGATCAGCGTGGGGATACAGCCCCTTGCGATAGTGCCATGACCCTGACCCGGTGCGATGATGTGAATGGAGTTTTTCAGTCCCGGCTTGACGGCCTCTCCCCAGGTGGGTGGGGTGATCGGGTCATGTTCTCCGGACAGAATCAATGTAGGCACGTCCGAGACCAACGAGGCTTTCATGTCGGGATGCAGCTCCCCTGGAGGCCAGACGTCGCACATGGCTCCCAGGGTATCGAACATTTCCATGCCAATGTACGAAGCCTGCATACGTTCTTTATCGATTGTGGCCTCAGTAAAAAAGGGTACGTCTTCGGTGCACATCACAGCGTTATGCATGCCGTAATTGATGGACTCGGTCACGTTATGGATAAGGCGCAGGGCGTTGGCGGCGATGGGCAGATAGTTTTGTTCTTTGGCAGCTTGAGTAATCACCAGCGGGATCAGGCTGGTCATTTCTGGTGCATAAAGAGCAAATCGAATATATGCCATTAAATGGGCGTAGCTGAGCTCGATTTCGGTGGGCTGTCCTGTCACGGGGTGATTCAAGGTCAGGGGGACGGGATTGTTACGCAGGGTGTCCTGGAGTGTCGAAAAATCAGCTTCAAGATCGGGAAAGGCGGCAGCACATGCGGTTGACTCGGCGCATCGTGTGAAGGCGCTGATTAAAGCCTCCTGGGAGTGAATGGCAATTTCAGTGCCAAGAATTTGCGTAGGGGGGACCACCCCGTCGATCACCACAGCGCGGGTTTGCTGGGGAAACTCGCGCATGTACTGTTGCGCAACGCGGGTGCCGTAACTCACGCCATAGAGCGAAAGCGCCTCGTATCCCAATGCTTGGCGAAGTGCTTCAAGGTCTTGAATCGCCACTGTGGTCGTGAAGTATCTGGGGTCATGGCTCAAGACCTCCAGGCACTTTTGGGTGAGTTGCAGGGTCTCTTCGGTGGTGAAGTCGTCTACTGAATCTGTGATGTTGTCACACAATAAGGGTGAGGATCGCCCTGTGCCCCGCTGATCGATGACGATCACGTCCCGTTCAGATGTAAAAAGGCGAATGATCTGAGCCAAATCAACCAACAAGTCGATCGATGATCCTCCCGGGCCTCCATTGATGATGGTAAAAGCATCTGTTGCCGGCTCTAACGCCGTGGATGCCAGCTTAGTGACGAACAATTCTATTTGATCACCATCTGGCTGGGCATAGTTCAAAGGTCTAGCCCAGGTTGCACATTGGGCCGCCAAGTTGCCATTGCCACCACTGCCTGTGAGTGAGCAGGGCTTAAATTCCAGAGCCTGACCGTGGCTCATACTCACCCATGCCAAAGTGAACGTGAGCAGGCTCAGGGTGAACTGAGCACGACGTGTCTGCCAGGTACGTGAGGGAAAGTTGTGGTCCGCCACTAAAACAACCTGGCAGTACTGTAATTAGTCAGGGTTTGTAATGCATCGATGTAGTCATTCCCCTCGTTCCCATCTCTCAATTGATCCAGGCAGGTCAGCGCCTTGGTGGATTGAGCCACCGCAGCCTCGTGGGTATAGGCCAAAGCGCCACTTCTCGTGACAATTTCTATGATGGATTCCAAGTTAGCATTTGACTTAGCCGAGACCGCATCTCTAATCGCATCTGCGTCTTTTTCAGGTGCGTGTTTCAAAGCATAGATCAGGGGTAAGGTCAGCTTACCCTCAGCCAGATCGTCGCCAACGTTCTTACCCATTGTCTCGCTGGATCCAGCATAGTCCAGCCAGTCGTCGACCAGCTGATAGGTCATCCCGAAGTGACAGCCGAAGTCTCGCAATGCATGCACTTTCGTGCCTTCGATTTCGGTATTTTGGCTTTGGGCGAGTAGGGCACCCGTATGTGTTGCGGCTTCGAACAAGAGGGCGGTTTTGCAGCGGATAACCTCTCGGTATTGCTGTTCGTTTATTTCCAGATTGCCGATGTTGGACAGTTGCATCACTTCTCCTTCGGCGATGGTGTTGGTGGCGCTGCTCAACACACCCATAATTGGCATGCTGCCAATTTCAACCATCAACTGAAAAGCTCTGCTGTACAGGAAATCGCCCACCAGTACGCTGGGTGCGTTACCCCAGCGTTCGTTAGCGGTCAGTCTGCCTCTGCGAAGATCCGAATGGTCAACAACGTCATCATGTAGCAGCGTGGCCGTATGTAAAAATTCGATGGTTGCCGCCAATTTGGTCTGATTGCTGCCTTGATAGCCCAAGGATCCGGCTGCCAGCAAGACCATCAGGGGACGCAGGCGTTTACCACCACTTTCAACAATGTAGTGACCAATCTCCTCAACCAATTCCACATCTGAGGTCAACTGGCTGGGTATCAGCGTATTAACGGCCTGGAATTCAGTCTGAACCAAGCCATAAACGTCTTTCAGTTCGGCAATTTCAGCGGCTTTTTTTGATATTGATGATGCTTGCATAACAGCCCTGGTGGGATGACGAAAAAAGACTATAACTCGTTGTATTCTAAATACTTTGCCCGTAGAATTACGCGCCTTTCGCACCTGGGTCATTTTTGTCGACCTGAAGGGTGCTAACCAATTGATTTAAATCAATTTAATAAAAGATCTTCCAGGCCAAGAGTCGGTTGCATAAAAAAGTGTCGTCAATTGGTGTCGTCAATTGTATGACCAATAGTTCGACCAATAGTGCGACCAGCAATGCCCTCATGACCTTAGATCTGCTGAAAAAACGCTCATCTTGCAGTCGCTAGGATAACGTCTGTAGGACCTTAGGAGTAGGCTTATGTTTGCAGTTTTCCTTAGCGGTGGTAAACAGCACCGCGTCGCAGAAGGTGATGTCGTCAAGCTTGAATTGCTTGAAGCACAACCTGGTGAAGAAGTAGTTTTTGACAAAGTGCTCATGGTTGCCAACGGCGATGATGTGAACGTTGGCGCACCCTATGTCGACGGTGGTCAGGTAAAAGGCGAGGTGCTGCGAAACGATCGAGACAAAAAGATCAAGGTCATAAAGTTCAAGCGACGCAAAGACTATATGCGCCGCCAGGGCCATCGGCAGTGGTTCACCGAAGTGAAGATCACTGGGATCAACTAACCCCCCCGAATTCAACTCGCCAGCAAGAGATAGAGAAGACAAGAGAAAGAGAAGGCAACAGAAATGGCACATAAGAAAGCAGGCGGTAGTACCCGCAACGGTAGAGACTCAGAATCCAAACGCCTTGGACTGAAAAAGTTTGGTGGTCAACTGGTCAAGGCCGGCAACATTATCGTTCGACAGCGTGGTACAAAGTTCCACCCCGGAGAAAATGTAGGGTGCGGACGCGACCATACACTGTTTGCCACAGCGGATGGGGTGGTCAACTTTGCTGTTAAAGGACCACTAAAAAGGAAGACGATCAGCGTGGTGCCTGCTGAGGCGTAATTCGCCACTCCTGCTCAGTAAAACCCCGCTACATGCGGGGTTTTTTGTATCGGCTCGAATAGAACCAAGGGTGTGCCAACGTGCAATTTCTTGATGAAGCGACAATCCATGTACATGCTGGTAAAGGCGGTAACGGGTGCCTCAGTTTCCGTCGCGAGAAATATATTGCCAAAGGTGGCCCTGACGGTGGCAACGGCGGTGATGGCGGCAGCGTTTTTCTGGTTGCGGATGATGCATTGAATACCCTGATCGATTTTCGCTATCAGCCCGGATACAAGGCGAAAAATGGGACACCCGGCAGCGGGCGAAACAAAACAGGCGCTGCTGGAGAGGATTGTCGAATCAAAGTCCCGGTCGGAACCACGGTCGTGGATGAAGAGACCCAGGAGGTTCTAGGGGACTTAAAGGCTCAGGGAGAACTTCTCCTTGTGGCTCAAGGGGGCCATCGTGGACTGGGCAACGCTGCTTTCAAATCAAGTACAAACCGAGCGCCCCGAAAAACCACCCCAGGTAAACCTGGTGATGAGCGTAAACTGCGGCTGCAGTTAAAATTAATGGCCGATGTGGGATTATTGGGGCTGCCAAACGCGGGTAAGTCGACCCTGATAGGTCAGGTATCCGCGGCAAACCCGAAGGTGGCGGATTATCCATTTACCACCCTGGTGCCCAGCCTAGGGGTGGTGCGGTTGGGTACCGATGCTAACTTCGTGATGGCAGATATCCCCGGATTGATTGTGGGTGCTGCTGAAGGGGCTGGTTTGGGGGCACAATTTCTGCGTCATTTGTCCAGAAACCTGATCCTCCTGCACTTGGTGGATGTTCTGCCGGAAGACCAGTCTGATCCGTTGGATAATGCGTTAAACATAGAGGAAGAGCTTGGGCAGTACAGTGAGGCGTTGTTGGAACGACCCATATGGATTGTGCTATCCAAAGTTGATCAATTGGAAGCTGCTCAACTTGAAGATCTGGAACATCGGTTCAAGTTGCGATTTCCCGACCGAGTGATGCATAGCGTTTCGGCACTCGGAGACATTGGCTTGATCGGTTTGTGTCAGCAACTGATGGAGCATATTTCTCAGCATAGAAGCCGACTTCAGGAAGATGAGGTGTACCGACAGGCGTATGAAGATGTGCAGGCTAGAATTGGTTCAGATGTGCAAGCTCATGCGGAATGGATGCAAGCACAACGCAGGCTCAAGAAGGCGGCCCAGGATGATGACGATTGGGACGACGATGTGGAAGTAGAGTATGTCCGAGACTAAACATCCCACAGGCTCCAGGCCGGAAGCCACCGCCGCTCGCCGCATTGTTGTTAAGGTAGGCAGTGGCCTGCTCACAGACGTTCAAACAGGCCTGGCTAAAGAAAAAATTGCTGGCTATTGCGGACAGATTGACGCACTGAAGGCTTCGGGTTACGAAGTCGTACTGGTCTCTTCGGGTGCTGTGGCAGAAGGTTGTGCTCGCTTGGGTTGGCAGGAACGCCCACACAAGGTTCATGAATTGCAGGCGGCGGCTGCGGTTGGGCAGATGGGGCTAGCCCAGGCCTACGAAGAAGCGTTATCGGAGTACCAACGTCGAACCGCTATGATTATGTTGACTCACGATGATCTGGCAGATCGTGAGCGTTATTTGAACGCAAAGGCGACATTGACCCAGCTGTTGGCGCTAGGCGTGGTCCCGGTGATCAACGAAAACGATACGGTCGCAACGGATGAGATTCGGTTTGGTGACAATGACACTCTGGCAGCATTGGTGGCCAATCTGATTTCTGCGGACCTGCTGATCATTCTGACCGATGTCGATGGACTCATGAGTGCGGACCCTCGAATAGACCCGGAAGCCACGCTCATCAGGCGGGCCCAAGCGGGTGATGCGGCGTTGGAAAACCTACCCAGTGCACGCGTGGGACAGATGGGGCGAGGTGGTATGGTGACAAAATTGAACGCAGCGCGCCTGGCTGCGCGCTCGGGTGCTCACACGGTGATTGCCAATGGAAACGCGGGCGATCTGATCAGGCGGGTGTGTGATGGTGAAGAAATTGGCACTTTGCTCGCTGCCCAGCTCACCCCTATGACCGCTCGTAAACGTTGGATCGCAGGTCAATTGAGAGCCAAGGGGGATCTGCTTGTAGATGCAGGTGCGGCGCACGCGTTAGCTCAGCAGGGAGTAAGCTTGTTAGCGGTCGGTTTGCTTGGGGTGCGCGGCGAATTCTTACGCGGCGACGTAGTGCGTTGTGTTGATCCCCAAGGGCAAGTTGTTGCGCAAGGTCTGGTCAATTATTCAAGTAGCGACGCCAGCCGGTTGGTCGGGGTTCGTACTGAGGATTTTGGCGAGCACATAGACTACGTGGGTGAACCAGAACTGGTTCACCGCGATAATCTGGTAGTCATCTAACTGGCGGCTTGTGTGCACACTCAGGCGGCGTTCAGCCCTTTAACTTGCTTGTTCAGGCGAGACTTATGACGTGCGGCTTTGTTCTTATGCATAATGCCTTTGGTCACCATTTTATCGATCAATGGCATAGCTTCCGCGAGTGCTTGGGTTGCTGCAGACGCATCGTTGGCAGCAATGGCCGCATCAACACGCTTCATGTACGTGCGCACCATGGAACGCTGGCTGGCGTTATGCACACGGCGTTTTTCAGCCTGTCTTGCGCGCTTGCGGGCCTGTGGACTGTTAGCCAAAACTTTCTCCTATGAGAGGCAATTTTTGAGGGCGGCAAATATGCCGTTCGAGTAGATAGATGTCAACAGAAGAGTCGCAAAATCAACAAGATAGGGTGAATTCTCCACCAGCCAACCTCACTCGGCAGGGAACCATTGTCGCGTCCATGACATTGCTCTCTCGAATCAGTGGCTTTGTGCGTGATGTCGTCTTGGCCTATATGTTTGGTGCTACGCAATATGCAGACATGTTTTTTGTGGCGTTGCGAGTACCCAATTTTTTCCGACGTATGTTTGCTGAGGGCGCCTTCAGTCAGGCGTTTGTACCGGTCATGGTGCGTTATAGAGAGGATGGGCTGGAAGCGCTTCGTGGTTTCTTAAGCCCGCTCTCTGGCATATTTGGGGCGTCCCTGGTGCTGTTTGTAGCGCTGGGTATCCTGGGCGCACCAGTTTTGACTGCTTTATTTGCACCTGGATTCTATGGCGATGAGCCAAAGTTCAGCCAGACGGTTGAACTGGTGCGTATCACCTTTCCCTATCTAGGGTTTATCGCCTTGGTGTCATACAGCGCTGCGGTCCTCAATGCGCACAACCGCTTTGCGATTCCGGCGTTTACGCCGGTGTTGTTGAACCTTTGTCTGATTTCCTGTGCGCTGTTGGCGCTGGGAGAGCAACTGGATCTATACCGCGGTACCGTGCTGTTGGCTTGGGGTGTGTTTATCGCTGGGGTAGTTCAGCTGGCCTTTCAAATTCCAGCCATGGCCCGGCTGCGTTGTTTGCCCAGACCTGACCTGAACAAGACACACCCGGGTGTTCGTCAGGTGGGTAAACTCCTGGTTCCGGCCTTGTTCAGCGCGTCAGTCGGGCAGATTAATGCGCTGGTCAACACCATGCTTGCTTCTACCCTGATTACGGGAAGTATTACCTGGCTCTACTTTGCTGATCGTTTAATGGAACTGCCCTTAGGATTGGCTGCGGTTGCTTTGGGTACGGTGATTTTGCCCCATCTATCTCGGCTTGCGAGCCAGGAGGCACATGCCAAATATAGCCAAACGATGGATTGGGGTGTGCTCATTGGCTTAACGGTAGGCTTACCGTCGGCTGTTGCACTCTACCTGTTAGCAGCGCCATTAAGCGCTTCGGTTTTTCTGGTGGTGTCGGGTGGTGCCATGTCGGATCTGGATATTCGCATGGTGGCGTTAGCCTTGGAGTTTTTTGCTGTAGCGTTGCCCGGGTTTGTGTTGGTGAAAATACTCGCACCTGGATTTTTTGCCCACCAGAATACGCAAGCCCCCTTTAAATATGCATCCGTGGCTGTTGCTGTGAATCTGGTCGGGAGTTTGGCGACTTTCTCTTGGTTTGGACATGTGGGTCTGGCTCTATCCACCGCCCTTTCGGCCTGGGCGCATGTGATTCTGTTATTGCATGGATTACGCCGGGCTGGTCATTACAAGCCAGGCAGACAGCTGGGCTACAGGTTGGTGAGTGTTGGATTGGCAACGCTGGTGTTGGGACTAGCCGTATGGCATTTTCTGGTACCAATCGCCTGGTTTGAGATGCAGGGACTGGAACGTTTGTTGAGTATGCTCGGCGCGATCGCTGCTGCTTTGCTTCTCTATGTGCTGGCCTTATTCGCCTTTGGCATCAGAATACGCCACTTTGTACATCGGATCTAAAGCAGCTGTCTGAAGATGAGCTTGTCTATCTTCAATTGGTTTTCGCGCGTTTATACGCGTTTATAATGGAGCTCAGGACATTTACAAAAACTTAGATCGCATCAGCCTATGGAAATAATTAACGGCATACATAACATCACTTCGCAACACCTTGGCAACGTGATAACCATGGGTAACTTTGACGGCGTGCACCACGGTCATAAGCTACTTATCGGGCAGCTCACCACAAAAGGGAAAGAATATGGTGTACCCAGCTTACTCGTGACCTTTGAGCCTCAGCCACGTGAATTTTTTGCCGGTGAGCAGGTGCCACCACGCCTCACTCGTCTGCGGGAGAAGGTGGAATTGTTAAGACAAACGGGTCTGGATCGGCTGCTACTTTTGCCATTCAACGACCGGACCGCAGGCACTCGTGCGCAGTGGATTACCGATGAGCTCTTCCATCGTTTGCTCGGTGCTAAGTTTGTGCTGGTAGGAGACGATTTCCGATTTGGGCGAGATAGGGAGGGCAGCTTTGAAACGATAAAAAGCGCGGGCTCGCGCCTAGGATATGAGGTCAGCGACTTAGACACCTTTGCCATTGAAGACTCGCGAGTGAGCAGCACCCGCGTGAGGCAGGCTTTAGCCGATGGTGAATTTGAGGTTGCTGAAGCCTTGCTGGGCCACGAATACTTCATCATGGGCCGGGTGGTTTATGGTCGGCAGTTAGGACGTCAGCTTGGCGTGCCTACTGCTAATATTCGGCTGCAACGCTACAAAGCCGCTTTGGAAGGTGTCTATTGTGTCACGATCAAAGGAATTTCGGACAAGCTGATGACCGGTATCGCCAATATAGGCGTGCGCCCCACGGTGGATGGAAAAGAGCCTCTCTTGGAAGTACATGTATTCGATTTCCAGGGTGACCTCTATGGGCAGCTATTGACGATTCACTTCAAACACAAATTGCGCGAAGAACAAACATTTGAATCTATCGATGCGTTGAAGGCTCAAATTGATAAAGACATAAAAACCGCACGCTGGTGGTTTGGCAATTCTGTTCAAGCCGGTGGTGGTTGAGCAGGTATTGATTACAGGAACTTCACCGATGACAAGTCAACGTCCCTCCCAGGCAGCAGCCCTGAAAACTCCAACCCCGCAGTTGAGCCTGCGACTATTCGGTTGGCTGGGTTTTGCATCTTTTGTGGTTGCCTTGGATCAAATAACAAAGTTCATTGTTGTATCTGAACTTGCGCTCTGGGATCGCGTCCAGGTGCTGCCGTTCTTTGCCTGGGTGAGATATCACAATCCAGGCGCAGCCTTTAATTTCCTGGCCAACAGCGGTGGGTGGCAACGGTGGTTTTTTGTGTGTCTGGCCTTGGGCTTTTCAGCGTATCTTATCTGGGAGCTCTCCCGTCTTGCGAAACATGAAAAGGTGTTGGGCTGGGTTTTCAGCCTTATCCTGGGCGGGGCCATAGGAAATATGTTAGACCGATGGATCAACGGATATGTGGTGGATTTTATTCTCGTTCACTATCAGGTTCATGAGTTTCCAGCCTTTAATATCGCGGACTCGGCCCTGTTTTGCGGCGCGGCCTTATGGATTCTCACGATGTTGATCGAGTATCGCGCGGAGAAAGCCCAGATCCAGCGTCGAGGTGAACTAGACGAAAGAGATAAAACGGAAATAGAAAGGTAATACCATGACCGAGATCATTGCTAATGACAGCCAGAAGATCGCCAGCGATAGCAAGGTCACACTGCACTTTTCTCTGCTGTTCCCAGATGGGAGGGAAATTGACAGTACGAGAAATGGTCAGCCGGCATCGTTTGTGATGGGGGATGGGAGCTTGCTGCCAGGGTTCGAAGCGGTCCTGCTTGGCAAAACGGCGGGTTATTCGGAACAAGTGCTGATTCGAGCGGAGCAGGCGTTTGGAGAGCGTAATCCGAGCAATGTGCAAACCATCGACAAACAGAAGTTTCTTGGCACGCTTGATAACGATGATCTTGAAGAGGGCCTGATCGTGTCATTTCAAGGGCCGGACGGTGAACTTCCAGGGGTTGTTCAGGCGGTCTACGAAACCAATGTCCTGGTTGACTTTAACCACCCTCTTAGTGGGACTGATATCATATTTGATGTGGCTGTCATCAAGGTCGAATGAGCGCTAGGCACATTCTAATGGCTTCCCCCTGACGTCTTCGTGAATCCCATCGCCGTCAGCGTCTTTTGAAATGTATATCCTGCCTGCATAGTTTAAGACTAATTGGCGGTTCAACACTGGATCTGCGTCTACAGGGCAGAATAGAAAGTGGCCATTCTGCCAGTCGGTTATTCCGCTTGGGTTAAACTGCAGGTAGCTACGATTGCGAAACGCTCTCCAGGCAATACGAGTGCGCTTCAGCGCTGGGGAGCTCAACACCGTGGCGTCTTCACCATCGAGCTTGCGGTTGCGATTGATGTCCTCAAACATAAAAGTTCCCTGGTGCCACATATTTCGCTTCCCGCAACGTTCTGACTCAGACACGTGCCGTGGACAGACTGTCACCGGTACACCTTTGGTGATGGCTGTATGTCGGGCAAGGTTTAACTGAGCTTGAAATTGATTGACAACACTACCTTGTTGATACTTTTTTACCAATGGTTGGAATGAGGGCCCGGCCATGCTCACCAGAAACCCCAGCACAACAAGAACAATCAGCATTTCAGTCAGGGTAAGCCCGGGAATGTTCTGGGTGTGGTAAGCACGCGAAGTGGTGCATGTTCTAAGGGATGAGGGCGTAAGGCTAGACATGCCTCAATTATGGAGAGTTAACCGTCCATCGCCTGTCAGTTGCTAGCGATCAGTGAAGTGAGCATTACTCCATTTCGAGCTTTTTCAGCTTGTATCTTAGTGCTCTGAATGTGATCCCAAGTGATTTTGCCGCCGCGGTCTTATTCCAACGATTTTCCTCAAGCGCTTGAGTGATCAGGTCTCTTTCGATGTTCTCGAGGTACTCCTCCAGATTGCTGCCTGTGGGGATCGCTAAGCCAGCTGGTGGGCTTGTTTGTTCCGGATGACTCTGGCTTTGAGTATGATTGGGTTCGGCTCCAGGCATTCCCATTTCAGGTTCTGTGTCTTGGGGCTCTTGGGTGGTGGTGGCTGGCGCTGCAAAATCGCTATCGGGTTGCAGCTGAAGATCCTGTGCTTCTATGCTGTTGTTTTCACAGAGCGTAAAAGCGCGCTCTAATACGTTTTCTAATTCTCGAATGTTCCCCGGAAAGGCGTACGCCTGGAGGGCCTGCATGGCGGCTTCAGACACGGTTGGAATCTGCCCACCATATTCGTTGGCCAAACGTGCTAACGCCGCCTCGGCGAGCAAAGTTAAATCTTCCGGGTGTTCACGAAGCGGTGGAATTCTCAGCTCAATCACGTTCAGGCGATAGTACAAGTCCTGTCTAAATCGACCCCGGGCTACTTCCTGAGCCAGATCCTTGTGGGTCGCGCTCAAAATTCTAATATCTGACACGTCTTCACTTTGTGAACCAATGGGGCGAACTGCTTTCTCCTGGATGGCCCGAAGCAGCTTTACCTGCATACTCAAGGGCAGGTCCGCAACCTCATCGAGAAAGAGCGTACCGGCGTTGGCGGCCTGGAACAGACCTTGCTTGTCACTGACTGCGCCGGTGAAGCTACCCTTAACGTGACCAAAAAACTCGCTTTCCATCAGCTCTGTTGGAATTGCACCACAGTTCACGGGCACAAAGGGTCCTGAATTTCTGGGTCCAAGTGCGTGTATCTGGCGCGCAGCAACTTCTTTGCCGGATCCCGACTCTCCGCTGATATAGATTGGTGCCTGTGAGCGTGCGAGTTTTTTGATCTGTGAACGCAAATGCTCCATAGGTGCAGAGCTTCCCAACAGCTTAGGCCCGGCTGAATCTGCGTCGTTGATGTCGGCAATCTTCAAAGCACTTTCGACCAGTGATCGCAATTGATCCAGGTCGATTGGCTTTTGCACAAAATCAAAGGCGCCTGCCTTTAGCGCGGCGATGGCGGTGTCCATAGAGCCAAATGCAGTGATCATGGCCACGGGCAAATCCGGGTGGTGCAGATTGATATGTTCAACCAGTTCCAACCCATTACCGTCCGGGAGGTGCATATCCGTTAAACAAAGATCAAAACTCTGTCTAGACAAAGCGTCATGAGCCGAGCCCAGATCGGCTGCTGCGACGGTCTCCAATTTCATGCGGCCCAGCGTGATTTCCAGTAGTTCACGTATATCTGGTTCATCATCAACAATCAGGGCACGTTTGTTTTGCATAGACGTTGGTCCGTAAGGTCTTATAGAGTAATGCGATCAGGGTGCGCGAACAAAATCCTGAACACACTGCCACCAGCGTCATGACGGAAGTACGACAGTTGTGCCTGATTTGATTCGCATAATTCTCGTGATATGTACAAGCCGAGTCCAGTCCCTTTGATCGACGTCGTTTCAAAGGGCTGGAAAAGCTTATCCTCCTGCTCCTGTGCAACGCCGATACCGAAATCTATAACGTTTAGGTACGGCCTATCTGAGTGCTCATCCAGGCCCGCGATTAACTCTACCTTCTCGCCGTTTCCATTTTCTGATGAATAGCGTAAACCATTTTCCACGAGATTGGTCAGGGCCTGATTGAGTTGGGCGGGGTCGATACGCACTTCAGTATCCTGAGGCTCAACCGTTACTTTGACCTTGGCGTGAGCTCTGTTGGTTCGAAATTGGTCGACGAAAACGGTCAGGTATTCCAACAGATTGATGCGCTCCGGTTTGGGCGTTCGCCGACGCGACATTTCAAGCACATTTTCCACCACGCCATTCATGCGGTTGCAATGACTGATGATTATGTCGGTCAATCGCTTGTCAGGGCTGGTCAGCTCGTCTGACTCAACCAATAGTTGGGCGGCATGGGATATGGCCCCGAGCGGATTGCGAACTTCGTGAGCAATACTTGCTGAAAGTCGACCTAATTCGGCCAGCTTCAATTGTTGTGCTTGTTGCTGAACTTCCCCGGTATCTTCCAGGAATATGGTCACGTCGCCATTTGGGTCTGTGTTGCGAACCGCTGAAAAGTTAGCCCTAAGTTCTGGGGCATTAGCTTTGACGCGAAATGGTGGTTCTCGTCGTGAGGTGTCATTGCGCCATTCGTCCAATCTCTCGCCGAGACGTTCCGGCAACTTGTTAAATCCTGCATCTGCGGGTTCGCCAACCAGCGCGCGGGCGGACTGGTTGTACATTCGGACCTGGTTGTCTTGGTCGACCACAACGATACCGGTCCGCATGCGCTGGATAATGAGTCGATTCAATCGCTCAAGATCTGCAAGCTCGGCCGCTTGGGTTAAAGCGCGGATGTCGTTGTGTCGAATACGATTGGACAGAGTCTGAACGCTGAGACTGGCGATGAAGTAGATGATCCCGAAGATGCCTGCCTGAAAAAAATCCTGGTTGATCCCTGGCACAGATAGGGAGAGATAGAACTCCTCGTATAGCAGTGCAACCGACGCGGCAGCGGCAACGAAGGTAGCCCATCGTCCGGTTAGAAGGATAGCGCCGGTGACCACGGTGATGAGGATCAGCGGCGCAAAACCGCTGCCAATCCCCCCGGAGTAATAGGCAAGAACAGTGAGGCTTAGTATGTCGAATAGGATCAGTCCCAGGCCCAGGTAGGGGCTGGCGAACCACGTCCTCGGAACAATTTGCAAGACAGCCGTGGAGAAAATATTGACCAGGGTGTAGACGCCGCAAATTACTTGGAAGGTGTCTGGCGACAAAATGCCTAAACGAGTTGTAAACAGGTCTTGTGAAAAGGCGACCAGCAGGGCAATGCCGACAAAGGTTCGATAAAAATTGTAGATTCGCAGCAGGCCCACGTTCAGGTCGAACCTGCGCCTTTCGATTTCCGCAATTATTTCTGAACGATGCGCGTTCAAAGAGGGCTGTACCCGGGGTTGGTAAACGGTACTAGTCTACAAACGGAAGCCAGCTAAACCAACCTCGCTTTTTCTTCTTCTCTGCGCTCGAGCCTGGCCCGTCCACTCTTTCTCTCGGGGTAAGACTGGAATCTGAAAGGACATCCCTGGGTGTGAGCTGTTCGGGAGAGAAGCCGTCCGGGTGTTGAATTCTAATTGGCGGTGGCACGTCCGGGCGATCCAGTAGCCCCAATGTCATGATGTTGGTCCAAGAGCGGTCTCTATTGCGAATCTGCTCGGTCAATACCAGGCTGCCGGATTCGTCAAATGCTGGGTTGGATGGGTAGTTGAGAGCCAATACGCGCAAAGCGTTGTTGGCTTCATCGGTCAGCCCCAGTTTGTGGTTTGCTTCTACCAATGTGGTTAATGCGTCGGGTGTGCTTTCTGACTTTGGATAGACCTCTAGTACGTACCGGGCCCGATTTGCGGCTGCGATGTAAGCGCCTCGACGCATATAATAATCTGCGATCGCCATTTCGGAGCGGGCGAGGAGGTTTCGAAGATGCACCATGCGTTGCTTTGCGTCCGGTACATATTTGGAGTTTGGAAAGCGTGCAAGAAGCTGTGCAAAGTCTGCATACGCGTCTCGGGCCGGCTCCGTATCACGCCTGGCATAGTCGGTTTCGAATAGCCGATCCATGATGCTCTGGTTTTTACTAAAAGCACTTAAGCCTTTGATATAAAAAGCATAATCGATATTTGAATGTTGAGGGTGTAACCGTATAAAACGTTCAGCTGCAGCGCGCGCGCCATCCAGCTCGTAGGACATGTAGCGTGCGTAGATCAATTCTAATTGAGCCTGCTCTGCATAACGTCCAAACGGAAATCGCGCTTCCAAGGCTTCCAGCTGACCGATCGCTTGGGTGTAGTTACTTGAGCGCAAGCTGCGCTGTGCGCTGCGGTAAAGGCGCTGTTCGTTGGTTTCAACTTCCTCAGGGATGTCTGTGTTTTTTTCGTCATCACCGCCAATGAATGGTATCCAGCTGCAGCCCGCCAGGGAAAGGCTCAGGAACAGCGTCGCCATGAGTTGCCTGAGGATTTGTACATTAAGATGGCCTAGCCCACCGCGCGATGTGCGCTGGATTTGGTGATGTGTAAAAATCTTATCTGTGCGAACAAAGGTGAATTGCAAAAGAACTGCGCCGTTTCAATATTGAGGGCGCTATTTTTACTAAATTGCGGTGGGTTGCAACACCATGGATAAGATTATTCAACAATTCGAGGTACCCCAAGCCCTGGCAGGTCAGCGTCTGGACAAGGTCGCCGCTACGCTGTTCACGGAATTTTCCCGTGCTGAACTGGCCCGTTGGATCACAGAAGGTAG
This sequence comes from Pseudomonadota bacterium, assembly GCA_039028095.1. Lineage (GTDB taxonomy): Bacteria > Pseudomonadota > Gammaproteobacteria > Pseudomonadales > Azotimanducaceae > UBA4421. The sequence goes on along the minus strand of JBCCIU010000002.1, from coordinate 190,253 downwards.
TTTGACCAAGGACGGTGCAGCATGCGCTCCTAAGGCGAAAGTGCACGGTGGCGAGCTGCTGTTGCTTGAGGCTGATCGCTCAGTGCGAGAAATGTGGGATGAAGCGCAATCTTTGGCCTTGGATGTTATTTACGAAGATGATGACATTATCGTTTTGCATAAGCCCGCGGGATTGGTGGTGCATCCCGGCGCGGGAAATCCTGCTGGGACTTTAGTGAATGGCCTGTTGGAGCATCGGGCTGAATTGCGCAGCCTGCCGCGAGCAGGCGTGGTGCATCGCCTGGATAAAGATACCAGTGGAGTCATGGTTGTGGCCGCTTCTCAACTAGCGCTGCGTCAACTGACACAGATGATTCAGGATCGAGCGGTAGAGCGACGCTACCTTGCACTCTGTGAGGGACGGATGGTAGCCGGGGTTGATGTGGATGAACCGATTGGCCGGGACCCTCACGTTCGAACTCGCCAGGCTGTTCGAGAAGATGGTAAACCCGCCTATACAGAGTTCAGGATAGTGCAGCGTTTCCGGGTACACACCTTGCTAAAAGCGCGTCTGGGAAGCGGTCGAACCCATCAGATCCGAGTGCATTTGAAGAGTATTGGCTTTCCGCTGGTTGGTGATCGTCGTTATGGCGCGCGAGGGAGGTTACCGCCCGCTGCGGCACCAGAACTGATTCGCACGCTCCAGGGGTTCAAGCGGCAAGCCCTGCATGCGCACGAATTGGAATTCTCACACCCCGCGACCCAGGAGCCGCTGCATTTTTCAGCGCCTGTGCCAGATGATTTGCGCAGACTCTTAGATCACCTGGATCAAGATGCCTGAGCCCATGAGTATTTTGGCGCACAACCCCTTTAACGTTGCCGGTGTGGGTAGTTTTGTCACGGCTGCGCCGGTGAACTATGGGCTGAGTCTGCCGGATTTGTCCGCCCCGGAAAAACAGGCAGTCCTCGCTGCAAGAACCAGCTTGACAGAAAAAATGGGTCTGCACGGTATTCAATGGCTACAACAGATTCACGGCCACGATGTTTTGCCGGTTGACCGGGTGAGTTCGCAACCCTTGGTTTGTGATGGTATGTGGAGCGATCAACCCGGTATTGGTCTGGTTATTCAAACCGCAGATTGTGTCCCTGTTTTTGTAGCGGATCGGAATGCGAAATTTGTTGGCGCAGCGCACGCCGGTTGGCAGGGCCTCAGGCCTTTGAACGGTCACTGTATCTTAGAAGCTCTTGTAGACGCGCTACCGGTAGACAATAGTCGATTGCGGGCCTGGGTTGGGCCATGTATTTGCGCCAAACATTACGAAGTTGGTGAGGCGGTGTGGCGACGTTTTGAGCGGGACCACCCCGAGGCAATCGGTTTGCACCCCGTTCCGGAAAAACGATATCTGGACTTAAGGGTGGTTGCCAGTCAACAGCTGGCTCGCCTTGGTGTTGCGCAAGTTCAACACCTGCAGAACTGTACTTGGTGTGATGGGCGTCTGTTCTCACATCGACAAACAACGCAGGAACAGGCGCCGGCTGGTCGATTTGTGAGCGGGATATACCTGCCGAAAAGTATGGGCTAACCCTTGGAATACTGAGAGGTTTGTATTGTCGGCTCAGCTGTTTTCGCAGTTACGTACGATGCCTTGCTGGGCCTGAGCAATAAATTCCTGGCGCTCGTCCTCACCAAGCGTTCGCTGACTGCCGTCGGCCAGATTGATGCGCACGCGTTCTTTTGCTGTCAGGTCCTCCAGTGCTCGGCGCGACTTTGCACAATTGTCCTGTTTAATTTCGCGAACGGCTTGTTGCCGCTGGGCCTCGGCGTCTTCAAGTCGCTTCAGCATGACCTGCTGTTCTTCAGTCAAATCGTTGTTGGTGGAGGGTGCGGGTGTGGCGTTGGTGGAGGGGGTTGAAGGGTTCTCAGTTGGGGTGCTGGTGCGAGTCGATCCTGCACTGGCAACACGGGTGATCTGCTCCTCGGGAATGTTGCGCGGTTTCCGCTCGGAATAATTGACCACACCATTTGCATCCACCCAACGGTATGTGTCTGCTTGAACCTGCCCGTATGGCGCTGACAGAACGAGCAAGATGCACAATATCAGCAGCCCGGTGAACCAAGTGTTCGAGCCGGTTGAATCCTGGTGAGTACTCGGACCCATGTCTGAGGTTTTAATGTGAAATTTGTTGCCTTTCTGTTGCATTTGACACGACTCGCTGTTCGTCTTCGAGCCGCCATCATACCATAGGGGAGTCTTGTGACAGTTTGTGTGTTGCACGATTGCGCCTCTGAAACTGAACGCGTATCTCATCTTCGGCACAAACTTTTCGCAATTGTGCTGGGCTAGAAAAATTGTTGAAAAGACAGAAACTTATCTCGATAAGTTTGCTTCCCGCGTTGACATGTGGGGGCGTTATCAGAAGAATACGCGGCTTGCTTTTTACGGTCCGAATACCCTGAGCGCATATGCCGGTGCAACAGGTTCGGGCAAATTATCCAGAGGATATCCACCATGGCTGAAATGTTGTCCGGCGGGGACATGCTGATTCGTGCACTACAGGACGAAGGCGTCGAGTACGTCTTTGGTTATCCAGGTGGTGCCGCGTTACACATTTACGACGCAATCTTTCGACAGCAGAAGGTGGAACATGTGCTGGTGCGTCATGAGCAGGCGGCCACCCACATGGCGGATGGATATGCGAGGGCCACCGGGGAGGCTGGCGTGGTATTGGTCACCTCTGGTCCCGGTGCCACCAACGCCATTACGGGGATTGCCACAGCCTACATGGACAGTATTCCCATGATTGTGATTTCAGCCCAGGTGCCGGCAGAGCAAATTGGTACGGACGCCTTCCAGGAAACGGACATGATCGGGGTGTCTCGTCCGGTCGTTAAACACAGCTTTATGGTGCGCAACGCCGAAGAGATTCCATCCGTGGTTAAAAAGGCTTTCCACATCGCAACGTCTGGGCGGCCTGGTCCCGTCGTCATCGACGTCCCAAAAAACACAACGGATCCAACGGTGTTTGCGCCCTACGAATATCCGGAAAGCGTCACCATGCGTTCCTATAACCCGGCGAACAAAGGCAATGGCCGCCAGATAGCAAAGGCGGTTGAAGCACTTTGCAGCGCCAGTCGACCGGTCATATATGTTGGTGGCGGGGTTATTCAGGGCGATGCAACGGATGAGTTTCGAAGTCTGGCAGCCTTGTTGGGTTTTCCGGTGACCAACACGCTCATGGGGTTAGGCGCAATCCCAGGAGAACAAGATCAATGTATCGGCATGTTGGGGATGCATGGTACTTATGAAGCCAACATGGCGATGCATGAAGCCGATTTGATCTTCTGCGTGGGCGCCCGATTTGATGACCGTGTCACCAACAATCCGGATAAGTTTTCTCCCCATGCGACCATTCTGCATGTTGATGTGGATCCCGCGTCGATCTCCAAGATCATTAATGCAGACGTCCCCATCGTCGGTAACGCCAAAACAGTTCTGGAACAGATGTTGCCGGTTGTTGAGGAGACGCTGAAAAAAATGAGCCAGGCCGACCGTCAGGCCTTGGATGATCGGTTAGCCAAATGGTGGGGTCAGATCAACGATTGGCGTGGTGAGCACGGGCTCAACCACAATCTGGCTGTTGATCCAGCAGCCGCCATACTACCCCAACTGGCCATTCAGGCTTTGTATAAGGCGACAAACGGCGATGCTTACATCACCTCGGACGTGGGACAGCACCAGATGTTTGCCGCCCAGTACTATCATTTCAAGCACCCCAGGCAATGGATTAACTCCGGTGGTCTCGGCACCATGGGGTTTGGACTTCCTTCTGCCATGGGGGTGCAGATGGCCTATCCCGATGAGGTGGTCGCCTGTGTCACGGGTGAGGGTAGCTTCATGATGAACATGCAGGAACTGTCGACGTGCCTGCAGTATGGTCTGCCCATCAAGATCATCAATCTGAACAACCAGGCCCTTGGCATGGTTAAGCAGTGGCAGGATATGCAATATGGCGGCCGACACTCTCAGAGCACCTACAGTGATTCGTTACCAGACTTTAAAACTCTGGTAGAAGCTTTTGGACATGTAGGTATCAAGGTATCTGAATCATCACAACTTGAAGAGGCAATGCAACATGCCTTCAGTGATGAGCTAAAAAAGAGATTGGTATTTGTCGATGTTTGGGTTGACCCGCATGAGCACGTTTATCCCATGGCCATCAAAGGTGGCAGCATGCGTGATATGGTCTTAAGTAAGTCCACTGCGGCTGATGGGGAGTCGTCATAATGTCAATGGATACCATAGAGCGTAGGGTTCTGTCGGTGCTGTTGGAGAATGAGCCCGGTGCATTGTCGCGGGTTGTGGGGTTGTTTGCGCAACGAAATTTCAATATCGAATCGCTCACCGTAGCTCCGACTGAAGATCCAACCCTTTCCAGACTGACCATCACCACGACAGGCGATCATGCGAAGATTGAGCAAATCACCAAACAGCTGCATAAGCTGGTTGAAGTGGTCAAGGTAATGGATCTGAGCGAGGGTGATCACGTCGAACGGGAGTTGATGCTGATCAAGCTGAAAGCCGTGGGCGCTGATCGTCAGGAGATCAAACGTTGTGTCGATATTTTTCGAGGCCAGGTTGTCGATGTGACTCCGGATGTTTACACGGTCCAGCTCATCGGTCCTGGCGCAAAACTGGATGCGTTCCTGGGGGCGCTCGCTGATGTCACGGTGCTGGAAGTGGTGCGTTCTGGCGTTTCTGGCATTGGCCGGGGAAATCGAATCCTGACGGTTTAACCTCGTTGGGAATCTAGATGTTGACTCAAATTTAACTTTAGAAACAAGCAAGTAATTACAACCATTTAAATACCTAGATAAGGAAACGACTATGCAGGTTTATTACGACAAAGATGCGGATCTTTCATTAATTCAGAATATGAAAGTAGTCATCGTCGGCTACGGCTCTCAAGGTCATGCCCATGCTAACAACTTACGCGATTCTGGCGTAAGCAACGTCGTGGTAGGTCTGCGCAAAGGGTCAGGCTCATGGCGCAAAGCGGAAAATGCTGGATTTGAAGTCGCCGAGGTTGCTGATGCTGTCCAGGGCGCGGACGTAGTGATGTTGTTAGTGCCGGACGAACTTCAGCCGGCCCTGTATAAGGAGCATCTGGAAGCGAATTTGAAACAGGGTGCAGCGATCGCTTTTGCGCACGGCTTTAACATTCATTTTGAATTGATCGAGCCTCGCGCAGACCTGGATGTCATCATGATTGCTCCCAAAGGGCCCGGTCATACGGTTCGTTCAACTTATGTCGCTGGCGGGGGCGTTCCCAGCCTCATCGCCATTGCCCAGGATGCAACCGGGCAAGCCAAATCTATTGCTTTATCCTATGCCTCGGCAAACGGCGGTGGCAGGGCTGGTGTGATTGAAACAAATTTCCGTGAAGAAACTGAGACGGATCTGTTTGGTGAGCAGGCGGTTCTTTGTGGCGGGGCATCAGCCCTTGTGCAAGCGGGATTTGAAACCCTGGTTGAGGCGGGATACGCGCCAGAAATGGCATATTTTGAATGCTTACACGAATTGAAGCTGATTGTTGATCTGTTCTATGAAGGTGGTGTTGCCAATATGTGGTATTCCGTATCCAACACCGCGGAATATGGCGGGTTAACCCGCGGACCTCGAATTGTCACCGATGAAACCAAACAAGAGATGAAGCGGATTCTGGAAGAGATTCAAACAGGTAACTTTGCCAAGGAGTTTGTAGGTGAAAACCAGACCGGTGCACCCAGCATCAAGGCAATGCGGCGCATCTCGCAAAGACACCAGATTGAAGAGGTTGGTGAAAAATTACGTGGGATGATGCCTTGGATCCAGGAAAACAGACTGGTGGACAAAGAGGTCAACTAACGAACACTTCAGCGAGCCATTTGGTAAATCCAGATATTGTGGTGTACAACGGTATCTGGATTTACGTATGAGGTGAGACATGTCAGACAATGACGGATCTGATCCTGGTCAGAGCAGCGCCAATCCCGGCATCAGCGCACGTTTGCGGGCGGTAAAAGACAGCGATCCTGAGGTGGCCGCAGATACGCCAGAATCATCGGAAAATGACTCTATTACCGCTGCCACAACCGGTCAGGAACGTCGGGCCCGACTGCGTAAACGCGGGATATATTTGCTACCTAACCTGATTACCACGGCAGCATTGTTTGCTGGATTCTACGCGATCATTGCGGGGATGAATGGCAACTTCTTGCCCGCGGTATTCGCGATTATCGTCGCCGGTTTGTTGGATACGGCGGATGGTCGAGTGGCACGAATTACGGGCACAGAGAGTGAGTTTGGTGCGGAATATGACAGCCTCAGCGATATGGTCGCATTTGGTGTGGCTCCTGCATTAGTGACTTTTTCCTGGGGGCTGGGCCAGCTGGGGCAGGCTGGATGGGTCGCCACTTTTGTATATATGGCCTGTGCTGCCTTACGCCTGGCTCGATTTAACACCAAGGGTGACAATGCCAGTTTTACCGGATTGGCGAGCCCCGCGGCAGCAGGGCTTTTAGCCTGCAGTATCTGGGTTTGGACAGAATATGTAGGCGGATCACCTTCAGCACTCGCCGCCAGCCTGATGGGGGGTGTGACGGTGGTGGTCGGATTGCTGATGGTGTCGAATTTCACCTACTTCTCGCCGAAGCTGATTAACTTCAGAGACCGGGTACCCTTTGTCACTTTGGTGTTTGTTGTGCTTGGATTCGCGTTGTTGCTGATCGACCCTCCGGTTGTACTCCTGACCATGGCCATCGGTTATGCTTTCTCCGGCCCATTAGGGTATGTCTACACGCGGTTTGTGAAGGGTGAACGTTCGGCAGGAGAACCCTGACCCAGGTTTGATTCGATCTGGGAACCAATTTGTTAGCACCGGGTCCTATTTTGTGAGCGTCCCCAGTCCGCGCTGGGGCTGCATGTATGTATATGGCGGGCGCCGCCGGCTAAAAACAGACGCCGGCTAAAAACAGACGCCGGCTAAACAGAACAGGAGCAAGTAACAGACCATGTATATTTCAAGAAGGGAGCAACGGCGGCTGCGCGGTGACACCATACCCAGCGGGGAGATTACCAGTGAAACAAGCTTCCTAAATCGACGAAAATTTATAGGGGCTGCGGGCGCGCTTGTGGGATCTACCTTGCTGCCATCCACGGCTCATGCAGGATTGCAACCAGATGATGAGCTAACCCCGGAAGCCATTGTCACCAGTTACAACAATTTCTATGAGTTTGGAACGGGCAAGAATGATCCGGCCGAGTATGCCCATGAAATGACTACAGATCCCTGGACGGTGCGTGTCTCGGGCGAAGCCAACAAAACCGGTGAATTTGCATTTGAGGATATCGTTAAGGGTCTAGAGCAGGAAGAACGGGTGTATCGCTTTAGATGTGTCGAAGCCTGGTCGATGGTGGTTCCGTGGCAGGGCATCGCCCTCAAAGATGTCCTTTCTCAGTTTGAACCTACAGGAAAAGCAAAATACGTTGAGTTCAAAACTCTGGTGCGCCCCAGTGAAATGCGTGGTCAGCGAGGTTTTTTCTCCAATATAGATTGGCCTTACGTTGAAGGACTGCGTATGGATGAGGCATATCATCCGCTATCGTTAATGGTCACCGGGGTATACGGTAAAGTGTTGCCCAATCAAAACGGCGCACCGTGGCGTTTGATGGTGCCTTGGAAGTATGGCTTTAAATCGATCAAGTCCATTGTCGGTATTCGGTTTACCCGTCGTGAACCCAGAAATACGTGGCAGTTGCTGGCGCCGAATGAGTACGGTTTTTATGCCAATGTAAACCCAGACGTCGCCCACCCCCGTTGGAGCCAGGCCAGCGAACGTCGACTGCCCAGCAGTCTGTTCAACCAGAATCGTCGCCCGACCTTGCCGTTTAATGGATACGCAGAAGACGTCGCCTCTCTATATTCTGGTATGGATTTGTCAAAACACTTCTAGGCAGTGCCAGACTCTTGACACGCATAGCGGTTCTCAAATCAGGCCTATGGGTGATTTTGGCAGCTCCCTTTGCTTACCTCTGCGGTTTGATCTATTTAGAGTGGCAATCCCCAGGCGAGGTGCTAGGCGCGGATCCTGGCGAAGCTGTGGTGCACTATTCCGGTGAATGGGCGATTATCTTTGTACTGCTGGCCTTTTCGGTAACTCCCCTGCGTCGTTTGTTTCTAGCGATGGATGTCACCAGAGGAAACTTGGGGTTCCTGTTCACGCGCAGTCGGCGCTTGTTTGGCTTGTTCGCCTTCTTTTATGCCTTGGTACATTTGTTGGCCTACGTCATATTTTTTTTGGAATTTTCCCTCGATCAGCTACTGCAGGATGTATTGGAGCGAACCTATATTACAGCTGGTATGTTGGCGTTTGTTATCTTGTTTTTTATGGCGCTAACCTCTACCCGTGGTTGGCAGCGCCGACTGCGAGCACGCTGGTCCCAGCTGCATAAATTGATCTACCTGGGTGTTGGCTTGAGTATCCTTCACCTGTGGTGGCTGACGCGAGATGATTTCGCGGAAGTGGTTGTTTTTGGCGCTTGGTATATGGCGCTACTTGTTCTTCGGCTGCGAGCGGCGTGAGGCCACGGCCTCATTGAGCTCTGTCAGCACTTGTTTGGTATCATCCCAATGGATGCAGGCATCGGTCACACTCTGGCCATAGGCCAGTTCGCTCAGATCCTGGGGGATATCCTGACGCCCTTCTTCAAGATTACTCTCTACCATCACACCCACGATATCGCGATTTCCCGCTGCGATCTGCTGCGCTAATGAGGCACACACATCCAGTTGTTTTTTGTGTTGTTTTTCGCTGTTGGCATGACTCATATCAACCATGATGCCGGTTGTAATGTTTCCCTGATCCAGGTTCTCCCGAGTGCTGGCGATGCTTTCAGCATCATAGTTGGTTCCTTTGTTACCGCCTCGCAAAATAATGTGACAGTCAGGATTACCCGATGTTGAGAAAATAGCACTATGGCCTTGTTTGGTTACGGACAGAAACACGTGGGAGTGCGCAGAAGAGCGGATCGCGTCGGCAGCAATCTGAATTGTACCGTCTGTTGAGTTTTTGAAACCGACCGGGCAGGACAAGCCACTCGTTAACTGTCGATGAATCTGGCTCTCGGTTGTCCGGGCTCCGATGGCTCCCCAGGTCACAAGATCGCCTACATACTGTGGGGTGATGGGGTCCAGGTATTCGGTGCCTGCGGTGATACCCAGTTGATTGATATTGAGTAGTAGTCGCCGTGCGGTGGCAAGGCCGTGGTTGATGTCGTAAGTGTTGTTCAGGTGTGGGTCATTGATGAGACCTTTCCAGCCCACGATGGTACGCGGTTTTTCAAAGTAAACCCGCATAACGACCAGCAAGTTATCTTGAAACTGTTGAGCTTGTTCGGCCAGTCGTTTGGCGTAATCCAGAGCAGCTTGGGGATCGTGAATTGAGCATGGGCCCACAACAGCGAGGAGGCGGTCATCCCTTTTATGGATCACATCGGCAACTTCGCGGCGAGTCCGGAAAACCAGGGAGGAGATCTCGGCGTCCAGTGGAATCTGGGTCATAAGGTCTTCAGGCGCAATGGATTCCTGCATACCGGTAATACGCAGGTCGTCAGTTTGGTACTGCATGAGATCTCTATCAGGTATATTGTTGGCCAAATTTTACCCTAAGTGAATCGCTCGTGCGCCTAGCCTGTCCACACAACGCGCAGAGTGAATAAGCGAAGGAAAACTAGAAACTAAATGAATAATTCGATGAAACTTAGTCGAACACAAATTCAATATTTGAACGACCTGGGTATTTCTGTGTGGCGCAGCCGAGGCGACGAAGGCGCTTCGGTCCAGACTGAGAGGGTGTATGCCCGGGCGCAAATTCAGCCTCCTTACGACCCCGAAAGTCCAGATCTGGTGGAAGGTGGCAGTACTAATCCCGCAGCCCAAGCCCTTGCGGCGATTGCGCAACCCTCAGACGAGTTCGTACGAGAAGAGCCTTATTCTGTCGGGTCGCGCGATGATCGGGTGGCCGATGCCATAGACGCTCCTGCCGCGGCGGTAGTTGCCCAACCCATCGCGTTTGACTGGACGCGAATGGGGCACGCGGTTTTGCTACACGAGCCGATTCATGACCCGGCGCTCAATCAATTTTGCCGTGACCTTCTGCTTGCAGTTAACTGGATTGTCGTGGCGAAAGAAGCGCCAAACACCGGGAAGGTAAGCCGAGGTGAATTTCGCTGGCCTCAGCTGGAAAATTCGTCCGGGTCCCCAGAGCGTGTTTTAGCGGCCTGGTGGGACAAACACGTGGTGCAACCGGCTACGGTGATTGCACAAACAGGTGTGATAGAGCAGCTGCAAGCCTGGCATGCATTTGACAAAAATGTGGTACAGGAGATCCAGGCGTTGGATCAGATGATGGGCCAACCGGAGTTAAAGCGAGTCTTATGGCAGCAGTTGCACCCTTAGATCCACATTTCCGCCCCATGACTTTGGCCGATCTGGACGTGGTCATGGAAGTGGAGAGCAGAGCATATACCTTTCCCTGGAGTCGGGGAATTTTCGCTGACTGTATCTCAGCAGGGTACGCATGTTGGGTGATGGAAGTGGATCAGGTGATCCAGGGGCATGGCATATTGAGTAAGGGAATGGATGAGATCCACCTGCTGAACGTTTGCATTCGCCGTGAAACCCAGGGCCACGGATATGGTCGTCATTTTGTTCGTCATCTCATTGAACGTGCGGCTGGAATGGGTGGGCAATACATGTTCTTAGAGGTTCGCCCGAGTAATCGGGTGGCCATCGCATTGTACGATAGTCTGGGATTTGCCCAGGTCGGGCGACGCAAAGAGTACTACCCCGGAGACCCGGAGCGTGAAGACGCTCTGGTTCTTTCTTTGCGCCTGGCAGACTGGCGCTAACGTACGCATTTCTTCTCCTAATAGACTGTTAGAGCCCTTAGCCCATGGGTATACTGCGCGCCGTTTGATCACACTCAGCAGGCCTTGTGAGCGACCCGATTTCACATAACAACCGTCGCACTTTTGCGATCATCTCGCACCCTGATGCGGGCAAGACCACAATGACCGAAAAACTGTTGTTGTTTGGTGGTGCCATCAAGCTCGCTGGCGCTGTCAAATCAAAGAAAACCGATCGGCATGCCACCTCAGACTGGATGACGATGGAACAGGAGCGCGGGATTTCTGTGACAACGTCGGTAATGCAGTTTCCTTACAACGAACGCATGGTCAATCTGCTCGACACGCCGGGCCACGAAGACTTCTCTGAAGACACCTACCGTACGCTGACTGCGGTAGATTCGGCTTTGATGCTGATCGATGCCGCGAAGGGGGTAGAACCGCGTACGATCAAGCTGATGGAAGTGTGTCGCTTGCGGGATACGCCGATTGTCACATTTATCAACAAGCTTGATCGTGAGATTCGTGATCCCATCGAAGTGATGGATGAAATAGAAGATATCCTGCAGATCGAGTGTGCGCCGATGAACTGGCCGATTGATGCGGGACGTACATTCAAAGGCGTATATGATTTGATTAACGATACGATCCTGCAATACGTCCAGGGCCAGGGTCATCATGTCTATGAATACCCGGTGGTTCAGGGTTTAGACAGCGATGAAGCGCGTGCCTTGCTGGGACCTGACTATGATGATTTTGTTGATGAGATTGAGCTGGTTAAAGGAGCCAGCCATACCTTTAGTGCGCAGGATTTTGGTAACGGAACACAAACGCCGGTTTATTTCGGGACTGCGCTGGGGAACTTTGGTGTCCAACAGATGCTCGACGGGTTTGTAGAGTTTGCACCTGAACCTCAGTCTCGTTTCACGCATGATCGGGAGGTAACACCTTCAGAACCGAAATTCTCGGGTTTTGTGTTCAAAATTCAAGCGAATATGGATCCAAGGCACCGAGACCGCATCGCTTTCCTGCGCGTTTGTTCCGGCCGCTACGAGCAAGGTATGCGCATGAAACACGTACGCTTGGGCAAGCAGATCAAAGTTTCGGACGCGGTGACATTTATGGCCGGAGATCGGGCCGCGGCCGAGGAAGCATTTGCCGGTGACATCATTGGACTGCACAACCATGGGACCATCCAAATCGGGGACGCCTTCAGTGAAGGGGAAGCGTTGAAGTTCAAGGGTGTGCCCAACTTTGCTCCCGAACTTTTTCGACGCGTCAGGGTGAAGGACCCGTTGCGTTCAAAACAACTCGAAAAGGGCGTACAGGAGTTGGCAGAGGAAGGTGCGACGCAGATGTTCAAGCCGCTGACCAAGAACCAGTTGATTGTTGGTGCCGTGGGGGTATTGCAATTTGATGTCGTCGCTTACCGCCTGCAGGACGAATATCGCGCTGAGTGTATCTGGGAGGATGCCAGCATATTCACAGCAAGATGGGTGTATTGCGATGATGAAAAAAAGCTCGAAGAGTTTCGCAACAAAAATCAGGAGAGTCTTGCCATTGACGGTGGTGGCTATCTGACCTATCTCGCTACCAGTCGCGTCAATTTATCTCTTGCCGAAGAGCGTTGGCCGGACATCACATTTGCCAAAATCCGCGAACATTGATGCGGTAAAAAAAGCCTTTCTTGTGTCCGCAAGGTGACAGACTTGGTGATTTTGTTGTGTTAAAACTACTGCCGGATGTCGAAAGCCTAGCCGTATTTTCTGGTACGAATACACTATTGCGCTACACTAGGATTGAACCAGACTAGGTTTGTACCAGACCAAAACTGAGCCAGAAAAAGACTGAGCCAGAAAAAGACTGGGCCAGAGAAAGACTGGACCAGAGAAAGACTGGGCCAGAGAAAGACTGACAGCGAGATCCAAAACGACGTGAGAGTACAAACGGCGTGATAGTACAGACCGTGATTTTACAGACAACGAAGGAGTCTCGGTGAGCAAAATTCTCGTGGTGGATGATGATCATTCTGTGCTGGACGTCATGAGTGAGATGCTTCGTCTGGAAGGTCACTGCGTAGAAATCGCAGAGAATGGTCAGGAAGCCGTCGACTGTGTCATGGATCGGCTGTTTGATTTGGTGATCACCGATCTGATCATGCCGGAAAAAGAAGGTCTGGAAACCATCGCCGACATACGTCGCCAGTATTCAGAAATGCCAATCATTGCGATTTCCGGTGGTGGACGTTTGGGCCCTAACGACTATCTGGAAACTGCCCGCTACATCGGCGCAAACGCCACTTTGGCCAAACCGTTCGCGCGCCAGGAGCTCCTGCAAACCGTCGACGCATTGTTGGCCTGATCCTCCTTGTAAGCAGCGGATGCGATCTGCTCTAATGAGGCGGTGACTCTATACCATCCTCAACACCCCTTGGCTGAACTTTTCAGCGACGCGGTCGCTCGGCCCGAAGGAGAATTTTTGATCGCCTGTGCCGTCAGCCGTTTTCTAGGTGGAGGGGATGGCCCGGAGCAGCTGTTTGCGGACACGATCAGTCCCTGGCTGGAGAATCCTGCCGATGATGGTGAAGCGTTGTTGAACTGGTTTGCTCAAGCAAAGTTTCGGGGACCTGATGAGCTTGTCACACTTGCTCACAGTGATCTCAACTTTGTCTTGGAATACAGACAAGGTATTCCAATTACCGTGGGAATATTGTTGCTCGAGACCGCTCGACGTTCGGGCCTCGAAGCGTTTGGCATCAATTTCCCCGGGCACTTCTTGATCAGTATCTCCGGGCAAATCATTGATCCACTTGCGCTCAATATTCTGAGTTCCGAATACCTGGCCAGTTTGAGTGACGGAGATTCTCGCAAGGTCGATGCTTTGCTGCAGCCAGCCACGGTTCAGATGGTTGCATTGCGCATGCTTAACAACGTCAAAGCGCAGCATATCCAAAGCCATAACTTTGCATCCGCGTTAGAGGTGATAGACCTGCAGCTGGCATGCTGTGGAAGTGAGCCGGAACTGCTCTCTTCCTTTCATTTTGAACGCGGTGAATATTGGCAGCAGATTGGCGGGATGCAGGCTGCTCGTGAGGCCTATCAGAGCTGTGCGCAAATCTGCCCTTACCCGCAGCTGGCGGCAAAAGCGCAGGAACTTGCGGATTCTTTACTGGGCAATCCCGATACCTTGCATTAACCCCCTAAGTCATATCTGAATAGGGATTTTCCAGATTTAAGTCCACCGGGTTGGGGAATCCAGGAATACCGATCTCCAGCGGCCCCAGCGCTAATGATTCTCCGTCCACCACGCCTTCCCCAAACTGATAGATTGGCAATGTTGTTCCGTCATCCACTTCGGCATCATACTGTTCATTCCGGCGTTGGATTTCTTCATTTTTGTGGGCGTGATCGGCCAATGCTCGATTTCCCCATCTCGAGCGCAGCATGTTCCGCGTCTGGTCGGGTGAGAGGAACAAGCCCGTCGCGTTGTTGCCTCCAAACCCCTTCGAGTTAACGAATGCACCAAGATATGTGTTTGGATCTTCGGTTACGTGATCGAATGGAAGGTTCAGGTTGCTATGATGCACATCATCTGCGATGTGATCGATGGTAGAAATCCCGGGGATGATGCCGTCCTGCCATGCACCCACGATCGCCGCGAGTTGATCGCCACCTGCCGGAGCCATCGAATGCCCGACGTAACACTTCACAGCGCCCACAAGCCAATTGTCGATGGCGAAGGTTTTGGCCAGTTCGTTAAAGATATGTGATTCCGTCACGCGGTTTTGCGGTGTGCCGGTTCCGTGCGCCTGCATGTAAGTCTGGTTGCGCAGCCCTTGTTCGCCGAGGATCGCGCGAGCCGAGGCCATGGCTTTGGCGACAGTGACGTAGTTGCCGATGCCAGGTCCAGAAATCGACTTCTTATAACCGTCCGCATTGACGAAGACATCACCCACACCGCCTAAGATGTTTGCGCCGGTTTGTAGGGCCAGCTCATCATCCATCAGAACCATGAACACCGAGCTTTCCGCGACTGTGAATCCCGCATTGCTTGAGAAGGGGCGACAGGCACGGCGATTGTCACAGACGCCGCTGCCATCCAGCGCCATAAGCTCCTCATCTTCAGCCAGTGCGCCCATCACACGATAACCTTCGATGACGTGAGGTAGGATCGGTGCCTCAGAATTCCCGACGATGACAATGCGCTTATCGCCTGAGCGAATCTCGTCCATACCCCGCTTCACGTTGTACAAGAACGTGGCGCACGCGCCAATGATTCCGGCAGTCTCGCCCACGGAACCCAGAACATAGGCATTAACAAAATCACCAGCCATTTCCGGCAATCCCAATGCGCAGTGTTTGGAGGATGGGCGTCGGCCAGTCATTGGGTTTTGCAACAATCCGCCATAGGCCTCGTTGTCTAACTGGCCCATGGCACTACCAGAATAAACAGCAAACTGATCTGGACGGACTAGGCTTTTGAGTTCTTCTACGGTAAAGCCGCTCGATCGCACCGCGTCTGATGCCCCAAATATGGTGATCTGTAAGCCTCGTGGGTGGTTGCGACTGGCATAAAGCTTGCCAGGGTCAAAGCCGCTTGGTAACTGGCCCGCACTCGTAACCTTGGATCGTCTTGCCTCCGGGAAAAGCACATTGAGTTTGTCGGGGACTTCAACTTTCACCTGTCGTTCGTTGAGCTGGGAGACATGCCAGTCACTGGGGGCAGACTCTGGGAGTTGCTTTTTGCTCAGCACAAAACTGAGCTGACCTTCCTCGCCGGCGATTTTGGCTGCACTCTGCCAGGCTACACCGTCCGGATCCCATAGTTCTATGCGGCGGATCAGCGTGTGGTCTTTGATATGGCTTCTGGTATTCGAATCGCGAATATCACGGTCGCCAGAGAGCTGCATCAACTTGGCCAGACTTTCATAGGTTCGAGCCTGGGCCTGCTCAGGTAAGGCGTCAATGACCAGACGTCGATATGCGTGATTAAAAGAGATTCTACCGGCGGGATTGATGCCGCCCAAACCTACCATTACTGGAAGCTTTTTCAACGTCTGCCTCTACTTCGTATCTGAGCTGATTTTGCGCACTTTTCCATGCGGGGTTCAAACTTTTTTCCTGAAGCTGATTAAGCGGCTTAGTTTCTTTCCAAGGCAATCGCCGTTGCCTCGCCGCCGCCTATGCACAGCGCTGCTATGCCGCGCTTCTTGTCCAGCCGTTTCATCGCGTGGGCCAGGGTGACAATCAATCTGGAACCGGTGGAACCGATGGGATGTCCCTGCGCACAGGCACCACCGCTGATGTTGACTCTGTCGTGCGGTAATCCCAACTCTGACATGGTCAGCATCGTGACCATGGCAAAGGCTTCGTTGATTTCAAAGAGGTCAACACTAGACAGATCCCAGCCAATCTTGTCGATCAGCTTTTCGATGGCTCCAATAGGCGCGATGGTGAACTGGCTGGGGTGGATCGAGTGAGTTTGATGTCCCACGATACGAGCCAGTGGTTCCCGCTGCCCAAGTCCAGCCTCATCTGTAATCACAAGCGCGGATGCGCCGTCAGAGATCGAGGACGAATTGGCGGCGGTAATCGTGCCGTCCGCTTTAAAGGCGGGTCGCAGGCTGGGAATTTTGTCGAGCTTTGCTCGACCGGGCTGCTCGTCGTCCTGTACGAGACTGCCCTTGATCTCAATCGGAGATATCTCTCCCTGCAAAGCCCCGGATTCGATCGCTTGTCGTGCTCGGTTTACCGATTCAGTTGCATACGCATCCATCGCTTCGCGAGTCAGCTGGTGTTCGTCGGCTGTGGATTGCGCGAATGCGCCCATGGCCCCGCCGGTTTCAGCGTCTTCCAACCCGTCAAGAAACAAACTGTCCGCCAAGTCTGCATGCCCCATGCGCAACCCACCGCGCGCTTTGCCAAGCAGGTAGGGTGCATTGCTCATGCTTTCCATACCACCGGCAATGATGGTCTGAGCGGATCCTGCTTTGATGAGATCGGCGGCTAACATAGTTGCCTTCATGCCCGATCCACAAACCTTGTTCACCGTGGTTGCGCCAACGGCGTCCGGCAGTTCCGCCTGGCGCATCGCCTGCCGTGCGGGTGCTTGTTTCAGCCCGGCGCTGACCACGTTACCGATGATCACTTCGTCGATATCCTGGCTGTTGAAACCTCCTTGCTGGAGGGCTGCTTTGATGGCATGTGCACCCAGCTGTGGGGCACTCAGAGTCGATAAGCTGCCTTGAAAACTACCAACGGGCGTGCGCGCCGCTGCGGCGATGTAGACAGAGTTGCTCATGGTGTGGTTCCTGTAGTGGTGCTGTTTGTGTCCAGTTTGTGTCCGGTTTGTGGCCTCGCTTTCTGCCTCGTGCTCTGCTCCGTTTTTGCTCTTTTTACGGAACTAGGTATTCGTCCAGAAGTACAACCGGTTGCCCTGGGTTATATCTATTTTGTCACGTGCAAGTAAGGCGCGGATTAGTGTGCACGCAGTTTACTTCGACTCATGGGTGAGGCCAAGGGACTAACGCTCCATAAATCTTGGGATAAGCTCGGCAAAATTGCAGGGCTTAAAATTGATATCCAGCTGATTGACCAGGATTTTCTCCCAGGCGGTTTTCACCGCATTCGAGGACCCTGGCAGGATAAAGATCAACGTACCATTGGCTAATCCGCCCAGGGCTCGAGATTGAATGGTTGATGACCCGATCTCGTCGTAAGACAGCTGGCGAAACAGCTCCCCGAAGCCCTCAATGGACTTATCAAATAATACGTTGATCGCCTCTGGCGTGCTGTCCCGCCCGGTGAACCCGGTACCTCCCGTGGTGATAATGACGCGCAGGTCGGGATTCGCAATCCAGTCCGAAACACGGGCTCGAATTGCATAGATATCGTCTTTGACGATGGCCCGATCCGCAACTTTGTGTCCCGCAGCTTCGATCGCCTGGGCCAGCCAGTTTCCAGAGGTATCATCTGCGGGTGTGCGTGTATCAGAAATGGTGAGGACTGCACAGTTTAAACCATTGATGCTCAAGGGAATTGCGCTCCTATTTTGAGATTGTAAAGAGGCTCAAAAATCGCCCGGTTAGCAGTACGAGAGTACTGGTTTTCTAGATCCGAAATGGCTAGAGTACCGCCATTCTACACAACCCTAAGAACCCGTGGAAAAACAGCTAATTGAAGGCGACCGCCTGTTTCTTATCGCGGAAAGTCTGGCGAAAGACTTTTCCCTTTTCCCTGAAGTTTCCAAAGAACAAGAACCTATTCCTGGTTTGTTGAGCCAGGCGGACATCGACCGACGCAACGAGGCGTTGGCCAATATGGACATCGATGCCTACATAGAAGCGGTTGTGACCCCGGCAGAGGACCAGTCAAGAACTCCCGCTCCAAAGATTATACAGCAGCTGGGTAAGGTGATCGAAGAAGAAAGCCAGGGACCTTATTACCAGGCGATTATGCGACTGGACTTCGGAGCAGGTGATCCACCACGACTGGTAGGGATGGTGGCTCAGGATCGAACCCACGATCTCGGTAGTTGGGGCCCGGATCACCACTTGGCGGCAGCTAAGTTTGCAGAGTATTGCTCCACACGGTCCATACCCATGGTGACCTTTATGGACACGCCCGGTGCGGATGCGAAAGAAGAGGCGAATCGTAACAACCAGGCTCACAGTATCTCGCGATTGATCGCTGAGATGAGTAACATCGATGTGCCGAACGTGGGTGTCATCTACGGGCTGGGTTACTCCGGTGGTGCAATTCCACTGGCCGCCAGCAATATGATCCTGTCATTGCGCGATGGTGTATTCAGCACAATCCAGCCGGTGGCGCTCGCCAACATCGCACGACGCCTGAATCTTTCCTGGCAGGAGTGCGCTAAATATGTTGGTTTGTCTCCTTTTGAACTGCATGCGCAGGGAAATATCGACGGCATAGTTGATTATGCACCCGCTGATTCAGCGGATCAGCTGGAGAATCTGCGCCGTGCAATCGTCGGTGCAATTACCAGTATAGAATCCAGAGTGGCAGAATTTGTCGCGGAAAACCCTTATATCCTGGACCACTACCGACAGAGCTTGCAGCGGTATTTGAATCCGTCTCCACAGCTCAAAGCGATGCAGACCAGTGCCTCGCTGAAGCTGACCAAAAACCCTACCGAATATCTAAATGTATTTGGGGTTGCTTTTCGCTACCTGAGATACCTGCAGGTCCGAAAGCGTATAAAAGCGACCAGCACGCAACAGTATGGGCGACTTTCGGATCAGGAATTACCCAAGGGTGAGTTGCATATTCGTGCAGATCGCGAAAGGCGGCAAACATTTCTGACCTGGTTGCAAGATCCGGACCGGGTGGTTTACGACGATGTGCTGTCCAAGGCTTGGCGGAACTACAACGAGAAGCGGCAGGCGCTCCATGATGAGCGCGGTCGCATTGCTCAGCTGATTTTCGGGGAGCCAAAACAGAACTATGAAGATGCCAGGGCGGATCTGCTGTCCGCAGTGGGCGTGTTCCTCTACAACCGCTGGAAAAGTGAGTCCGTTGGCAATCTGCGTTCTTTGCGTGAGTATTTGCACAACCACGAAGATACTCGGCAAATCGTCAAAGTCAGCGACTTAAAAGATGCTGCAGGGTTGCTGAAGGCCATCGCGGCTGATGACACCATGGCTGATCTGTTGCGTGACCGTTTCACCTACGAAGGCAAAAAACTACTTTCGCTGGCCGTCGATGATCCGGATGGTTTGGCGGCAAAATCTGAAGTGTTCGTTACCAAACAATTGACTGCTGAGCTGAACCTGGCGATCACCGGCGATGCCCTGGGCGCGGTGCAAGCTGGAATGTCAGATCTGCAGGCAAATCGCGAGCTGCTGGGGCAACGATTTGGGAATTTCATTGGTCAGGCATCCAGCAGTGGCAAGCCGGTCCCGATCGCGGATATGACGGTACTCGACGTATTGCTGGATGACGAGCTGCGTGGTGATTTCATCCGCGAGTGTGAGAACTTACTCCTATTCGATTCGGTTTACGATCAGATCATTGCAAACCTGGATAGCATAGCGGCCGAGGCGCAGTCGGCACAAAGTCTTTCCAAGGACGCGCTGTCGAATCTTATTGAAACAACTCTCAATCTGGCTGGGTCCGGGCTGACGCTGGGTGATACAGGCGCTGCAAACAAGGTGGCCCCTGATGTCTTGCGTGAACAGATCATCGACTGGTATTTGCGGATTGCTAAAATGCCCAAGGGTGGAGACTTTTATCGTGCTGTAGAAGAGTGGAAGAAGTTGGCATTCCCCCATCTTGCAGATGCATTATTTGTTGTTGTCACGCACTTGTTCGAAAGCTTACTGGCCTCGTTCATAGCCTCGGAGCGTGAGGGTAAGAACTACCAGGGAAGAATAGCGCCTCGTAACATCGGACGACGCAAGGACTTCTGGAACCGCCTTAACATGGCGTACAACGATTTGTTAATGCAGAATGTCCTGCGTGCCCAACGTAATCAGAACCGATTCACCTATCATGACATCATAGAAGCCTATTTTGATCAGTTTGAACCCAGATTCGACGACCTGTTGAGTTCAGATCCCTGCTCTTTTCCGGGCTTTCGTCTTTCCATTGAAGGTGCACTTAATAGAGAGACACCTCCCTGTGGCATCGTCTCAGGATTTGGTGAGCTGAAGGGCAGCGGAACTCGGGTGGGGGTGTTGGTTTCCAACGTGGACTTTCAAGCGGGCGCGTTTGACATGGCCAGTGCAGAAAAATTTTGCCGGATGCTGGTTGAGTGTGCTGAGCAGCACCTCCCGGTAGTTTGTTTTATCTCCTCAGGGGGCATGCAGACGAAAGAGGGCGCGGGTGCGCTCTTCTCGATGGCTGCGGTTAACGATCGTATCACGCGCTTTGTACGCGACCATGACCTGCCGGTGATTGTGTTTGGATATGGTGATTGTACGGGTGGCGCCCAAGCCAGTTTTGTGACCCATCCCCTGGTTCAAACGTATTACTTCTCGGGCACCAGCATGCCGTTTGCCGGTCAATTGGTTGTACCCTCAAACCTGCCGCTGAATTCGATTCTTGCCAACTATCTATCGCCCACAGAGGGTGCCATGCAGGGGCTTGTGAAGCATCCGTTTTACGCAGACTTAGATAGCGAGTTGCTCAAAATTGACGCCGATATTCCGCTGCCCGAAGAATCGGTACAACAGGTCATTGATCGGGTTCTGGCTGGTGGGTTTGTGGGCCAACGCCCTGTGGTGGTCGCCCATCGTCCCAAATATACGCGGGCGGATCTGATCCGACCGGTGAAGAAGGTATTGATTCACGCCCGGGGTTGTACTGCGGCGAAGCTGATTCGGATTGCCCAGAAAAACAATATTCAGGTGGTGTTGGTTCAGAGTGATCCAGATATGGAATCTAGAGTAGTCGATCAGTTGACCGAGCGAGATACCGCGGTCTGCATTGGCGGAAACACTCCCGACGAAAGTTATCTGAATGCGATGAGCGTTTTGAATGTGGCTGAGAATGAAGGGGTTGATAGTCTGCACCCCGGTATTGGATTTCTTTCAGAAAACTCATCCTTTGCAGAATTGGTCCGGACCCACGGTATCAACTTTGTTGGCCCCTCTGTTTCCAGTATGGAGACCATGGGCAACAAGTCGAATGCGATCAATACTGCCCTACGTCTGAATGTGCCTGTTGTGCCAGGGAGCCATGGTATTTTGACCAATCCCGAGCGAGCTGCTGAAGTCGCCGAGGAAATTGGCTATCCGGTTTTGATCAAAGCAGTCCATGGCGGAGGCGGCAAGGGTATTCAAGTTGTCGAAAGCGCCAACGAATTTGTTGAGTTATTCCATCGAGTGACCATTGAGGCGCGCAGTGCGTTCGGCAATGGTGATGTGTATCTGGAGAAATATGTGACTTCCCTGCGTCACATCGAGGCGCAGCTATTACGGGATACTCACGGCAACACGCGGGTCCTGGGTATACGCGATTGCAGTGTGCAGAGGGACAAGCAGAAGGTGATCGAAGAATCTGGTTCAACCATGCTGCCCCCAAATTTGTTGGAAACCGTAAAACGGTCCACGGCGGCGATTGCTGATGAGGTAGATTATTTTGGTGCGGGTACCGTCGAATTTATCTATGACCTTAAGTCTGACGCCGTTTACTTCATGGAAATGAATACTCGCCTGCAGGTGGAGCATCCCGTGACCGAATGGACATCGGGTGTCGATATCGTCTCCCAACAGTTCCGCATTGCTTCGGGTGAAAGCATTGCTGATCTGGAAATTACTGAACGTGGCTATTCCATCGAGGCCAGGGTGAACGCCGAACGTGTGCAGGATCTTGGTGAAGGGAATCTTGCCTTCCGCCCACATCCAGGACAGATCGTGGAATGTGAATTCCCAGAAGAAGAGGACGTGGAGATCATAACGGTTGCCGGTCCAGGGAAATTTGTCTCGCCTTATTACGACAGCATGATTGCGCAGATTGTGGTCTATGCAGAGTCCAGGGACGCGGCTGCAGCCAAGCTATCGGAATATCTGGGCCGCGCGAAAATCAGTGGTATTTGTACCAATATTCCCCTGCTGAGAAAAATCCTCAATGATGATGTGTTCCTGAAAGGGGACTATGACACCAACTACCTGCCCAAACTTCTGGCCAGAGTGGACCAGGAAGAATTGATTAACGCCATCGAAGCTTCTGCCGGTGATACCGGCGAAGGCATCGATAGAGAGTCCATTCAGATCGATGACAGCGACGAGTTGAAAGTACTCGCGCCTGCCACGGCTATATTCTATAGCACCCCATCTCCTTCCGAGCCTGAATACGTCAGCGTGGGTGAAGAGATCGACCTGAATACAACGCTCTGTCAGTTGGAGGCAATGAAGTTATTTACACCGGTCAAACTGGGTGACTTCAATGCGGGCGCGAAACTGTATGAAGGTCGTTACGAAGTGACCCGCGTTAATATGAGCAACGGACAACAGGTAAATGTAGGTGATTTGCTGTTTGTGGTTAAGCCGGTTGTAGCAACTTCCTAACGCCAGCCCATCCAAGCATGCGCTAGCTTAAAAGCTCCCACAATCCCTGAGCGATGCAGAGCGTTGCAATTGTCAAGATGACATACTGGCTAACCTTCTGAAAATCTTGGTCATTCCATTTTTTTAACAGCAAAGTACCAATGCGTGAGCCGGCGACTGCGGCAGCAATACACACGACAAAAAGCCAGATTGGCAGGTCTACTACGACAACCACAATAAATCCGTAGTAGACGATTTTAAGGACGTGGCCAATGGTCTGGGTAACGGCTTTGCTGGCGACGATCTGCTCCCTGGTCAGGGGCGATTTCAGGTAAAAGGTATCGAGTAGCGGCCCACTGGCACCGGCCAGTAATTGCGCCGCCGTAACGGAGATACCACAAGCCACAGTTGTCATCGGTTTGGTGATATCAAGACCCTGAAGGCGTTTCACCCACCTGGCTGCCCAAGGGAAGGCGCCTACCAGAATCAAAACCACGCTCGCATCCGGTACGATCGCAAGCAGGGTGAATCCCCCCACCGCGATGGCTGCACCAACGAGATACAAAGGTAGGATGGACCAGAGGATGTGCTCCCGCAAAAACCACGCGCGGGAGCCATTTGAGGTGGCTTGGACAAATCCGTGCAGGATCATCGCATTCGCAACGTTCATGGTTAGCACCAGGGCGGCCATCAGAACCATGCCCCCAGCCATACCCAGGACGCCAGACATCACAGCAGTTAAGAATACGGTGAGGGTGATAAATCCGTAGAGCATTCTTATATTTTATGGCTTTTATTCTATGAAAAAAGAGAATAGGTGGAATATGATTGATGCGATTTAGTTAATTGATAAAAGCGAAGTGATCGAAAATCTTGAAACTTTGGTAGCGCTTTCCAAATCGGGCACGATGGTTGAGGCCAGCACAGAGCTAAGAATCTCTCAATCGGCGGTGAGCAAACGTATCGCTGCGTTAGAACGGTATTACGATCGAAAATTGGTCGAACGCCATGGTCGCAGGGTTGTTTTTACTCATCATGGAACCCGTCTAGTTGAACGGGTGACACCTCTACTGTCCGAACTGCGCAGTGTGTTCCTGGAAGACAATGCGATCCGCAAGGGAAAGATCATCCTGGGTGTATCTGAAGCGATTCTGGCCAGTTGGGGTCCGCGGCTTTTCGCTGAGATTCGCGGGCGCTTACCTGGGCTGGAGTTAGAGCTGCACGCTCAGCGCTCACCGGTGGTTCTGGATCGATTGCGCTCCGGGGAATACATGGTGGGTTTATGCACCGGTAGCGCTGACGCCGATACTGATCTGGTGAGTGAGATTGTCCGTTCTGAGCCTATGGTGATCGTACCGTCGGGTTTGCAACCTCTGACCTATCATGTGGGTGACCGGTTGGATGTGATTACTATTGAATCTCGCTCGGGAGCCTGGGCTTCGATCGAAGAGGTGATGTCTCGACTGGCGATTGTTCGGGAAGTCTCACTGGAGTCATTTTTTGCCGTGGCCCAGATGGCCATCGCTGGCTTTGGGCATGGGTTAGTGCCGATGGGCGTGGCACGGACGTTAGGCGTTGGTGAGGCTCAGTTCATTGACTTAGGTGAGCATGGGCTAACCCGTCCGGTACGATTTGTAGCCCGGAAATCGATGTTTGCCCGCAATCTGGTTCGCTCTTTTTACAACGAAGTGGAACTGTTAGCGCCCTCGATTTAGGCTCCAATCAGCTCGCTGAACACCTGGACCCATTCGGGTTCTGCGTTCAGGCAGGGCACCAGTCTCAGGGATTCTCCGCCGGCTTGCATAAAGGTCTCTCGGCCTTGCAGACCAATTTCTTCGAGTGTTTCCAGGTTGTCGACCACAAAAGCAGGGCAGGCGACGACCAGGTTTTTGATACCTTGGGCTGGAAACGATCGCAACTGTTCATCGGTATAGGGCGTAAGCCAAGGCAGGCGTCCCAGTCTGGATTGGAAAGAGACTGACCACTGTTCCGCTGTCAGGCCAAGTTGTTGTCCCAGGAGTCTTGAGGTCTCGATGACATGGTGACGATAACAGGTCTCATGGGCCGGTATGGGGGTGTTGGATGGGTGACAGCAGTTGTCTTGACTAAGGCAGTGGCTGCCAGGGTCGGCGCGGGTTAGATGCCGCTCCGGTAGGCCGTGATAGCTCAACAACAGGTGATCCCAAGGTTTTTCCAAGGCGGGTTCAATGCTGTGGGCGAGCGCTTTTATGTAGGCGGGCTGGTCGTAGAAGGGCTGTTGCACTGTAAACGGCACCCGTCCGTCGATCGCGTTGACCGCCTCTTCGACCGAAGTGGTGACGGTACTGTCTGCGTAATGTGGATACAGGGGCACGATGTGTACGTGGCTGACCCCTTGGCTAAGCAGTGAGTTCACTGCCCATTTAATGGATGGGTCGCCGTACCTCATGCCCAGAACAACCGGTACCCCAAGAAGCTCTGCACACGCCGATGCTAAGTCCTGGCTAATGGTTAAGAGAGGCGACCCCGACTCGGTCCAGATTTTGGCGTAAGCTTCAGCACTGTTCTTGGGCCTGAAAGGTAGAATAAAGGCACTCACGATGAGCTTTCTCAGGAGCCACGGCGTGTCCAGAACATAAGGGTCCATCAAAAATTCGCCCAGGTAACGCCTTACGTCATCTACCTGGGGCGAGGCTGGTGTGCCAAGGTTGATCAGCAGAATGCCTCGTTCATTTTTCTTATCACGGGTCAACGTCAAAATTTTCCAGGTTGATTAGGTTTCTAAGCAGCTCTGGTGGATGGTATGTGGGTGAGATAAGATCCGCGTCCCTCGGCCATCGCGCCAAATTTGCTGGAGTATTATACCTTGAGTGTCGACATCTCGAACGATGAGACAGTAATTGTAGACTACGATGCAGGGAACCTTCACAGTGTTCGTAGAGCCTGTCATGAGATTGGCCTGGCTGCTGAGGTATCTGCGGATCCTGATCGAGTCCGGCGAGCGTCTCGAGTAATCTTTCCCGGCGTTGGTGCTGCGGGCAGCGCTATGCAGAGCCTGCTTGATCGCGGTTTGGACGCCGCCCTGAAAGAAGTGCTTCAACGTGGTCAACCGGTGCTTGGGATTTGCCTGGGTCTCCAGATTTCGCTGCAGCATTCTCAAGAAAACGATACTCAAACCTTGGGGCTCTTGCCCGGAAGGGTACGCCGATTCAATTTCGATCGAATCGAATTGAAGATCCCGCACATGGGATGGAACGAGGTCACAGTGGTGCAGGATCACCCGGTGCTCCGGGGTATTGAGCCCGGTGATGAGTTTTATTTTGTGCACGGTTATTACCCCGAGCCTGATGACCCTGAAACAATCTATGCGCAGACCGAGTACGAGACTCGATTTGCGTGTGCAATTGGGCGGGAGAACTATTTTGCCACCCAATTCCATCCCGAAAAAAGTGGCCGCGTTGGTTTGCGGTTAATCGACAATTTTTCCAAGTGGTACGTGTGATGTTAAGTAAGAGGGTGATCGCTTGCTTAGATGTCCGTGACGGAAAGCTGGCAAAAAGCGTTAAGTTCGTTGATACCAAAGACATCGGTGATCCCGTTGAGAAGGCGCGCGAATATTATCTCGATGGTCTTGATGAGCTGGTGTTTTATGACATCACGGCGTCTTCAGACCGCCGCAATATCATGTTGGATGTTGTAGAGGCGGTCGCTAACCAGGTGTTTATTCCTTTGTCAGTCGGTGGAGGTGTGCGCAGCGTCAGTGATGCGACGGATTTGCGCCTGGCCGGCGCTGAGAAGATCAACGTAAACTCAGCCGCAGTGCTTCGACCGGAATTAATCTCCGAGTGTGCCCACGCCATTGGAGATCAGAACGTGGTACTTTCTATGGACGTGTTGCAGGTACCCGTATCTGACGGCATACCCTCTGGATACGAAATAGTGATCAATGGTGGCCGAAAACCCATGGGATTGGACGCACTGGCGTGGGCAAAGCAGGGTGAAGCGCTGGGTGCCGGGGAGCTGGTGGTTAACAGTATAGACGCTGACGGCACAAAAGCCGGTTACGAGCTGAAGCTCACAGCCATGATCTCCAATGCCGTGCGTATTCCGGTTATTGCCTCGGGCGGCGCTGGCGAACCACAGCATCTATATGATGTGCTCACCGAGGGCTGTGCGGATGCGGCGCTGGTGGCTTCCATGGTGCACTATGGAGACTATACGGTGAGTGGTCTCAAGCGAGATCTGCACCAACGTGGCGCTAAAATTCGAATGTCCTGGTAGCGGGTCTGAAACGAGAATCAAGAGTTAAACTATGCAAGCAATCAATGTCGAAGGCGGTAAGCTTGTTCTGAGTGACGCCCCCGAGCCGGAATGTGGACCTGGAGAAGTGAGGATTGCTGTGGCAGCCTCGGCAATTAACAGGGCAGATCTGGTGCAAGCTTCAGGCGGGTATCCGCCGCCACCTGGTGCAAGCCCTATTCTCGGGCTGGAATGTTCGGGAACGGTTATTGAGGTCGGTGAAGGGGTGACTCGCGTCAGTCAAGGAGATGCGGTCTGTGCACTGCTTGCCGGTGGAGGATATGCTGAACAGGTGGTGGTGCCTGCCGGGCAGGTGCTGCCTGTGCCAGACGGCATTGATCTCATCGATGCAGCAGCATTGCCGGAAGTGTTTGCCACCGCCTATCTAAATCTCTATATGGAGGCACGTCTGTCCACTCGTGAAACCGTTGTTGTTCACGCGGGTGCCAGCGGCGTTGGTACGGCTGCTATTCAGATGCTCAAGCAGTCCAACAACCCGGTCTTTGTGACCGCGGGGTCGCCTGAAAAAATAGCGCGTTGTGTGGCCATGGGTGCAGATCAAGGGTTTGACCGCCATGCCGGATCGTTCAAGGATGCGGTGAGCCAATGGCAGGGTGACGGCGTGGATGTCATTCTCGATCCCGTGGGCGCTCAGTACCTGGAAGATAATCTGAGCGTGCTCAAACTGAACGGCAGATTGGTCTTAATCGGTCTGATGGGCGGTGCGGCAGCTCAGGTTAACCTGGGCATTCTCATGATGAAGCGGGTGCGTTTGATTGGATCAACTCTTCGAGCCAGACCTGTTGCACAGAAATCTCAGGTTATGGATGGCTTGCTGCGGGACGTTTGGCCAGCCATTGAAAGAGGTGACATCTCACCGGTGGTTGACGCCAGGTTTGCGCTGCGTGAGGCGCAACTTGCACACGACTTAGTGGCTACAAACGACACTTTTGGGAAGGTTTTACTGGCAGTTTAACTGTCAGTAAGGCCGAAAGCGGAACCCGTTCACACACCCCAAGCCCGATATGGTCTCTATGGCCTCCCATTTGTCGGTGGAAACCTACCACTGGGAGGTATTCGCTATTCCTTTGCCCCCCCGAACACTAGTCTATAAGCGCTGGAAATTCATTTTGGGGAGCAAATCAAATGTTGCTTGATCTTCATTCACGACTTGTTGAGCAAAGCAATCAAGCCATCAGCTGGCGCATTGTTGGACGGATGGCTGGACGGATGGCTGGACGCACAGCGAGACGGACAAGCGCTGCAAATACAGCTGCAAATACTAGAGGCTTTACCCTGGTAGAAATGTTGATTGCTGTGGTGATCTTCGCCATTGTCACAGCCATCGCCGTTCCGGCGTATGAAAATTATTCCCAAAGAGGCTATCGCACTGAAGTCATGGCGGACCTGATGATGTGTGCTCAAGCCATCGAGCGCTTTAACGCCATGAATTTTACCTATGTGGGCGTAACCACCGACGGTGCTGCAGACGGCACACTGGACCCGGCGGTCTGCAACATGGGGAGTGTGAACCAGAACCGTTATGCGGTGTCCGTAGCAACCACGGCCACAACCTACGTGCTCACCGCGGTGCCGGCGGGTGTCATGGATGGGGATGGAGATCTGACCCTGGATGAGGCGGGCAATCGCACTTGGGATGAAGGTGACAATGGATTGAGTGCTGACGACATGGATTGGGAAGAGTAGGGAACGATGAAGGCAGTGAAAGGGTTTACGCTGGTTGAATTGATGATCGCGCTGACGATTTTGTCGGTCATGATGGCTTTTGCGGTGCCCGCTTTTAATGACTTCACCAATCAACGCCGCATGATCAGCGATGTGAATGGGCTAGTCTCTGCTATCAACCTTGCCCGCAGTGAAGCGGGTCGACGGGCGGCAGAAGTGACGGTGCAGGCTGTCGACGCCTCGGATTCAAACGATGAGTGGGGTCCGGGTTACTGCGTGACCGTTGGCGATCCCGGAGACTGTGCCGCCTCAATCCGCACGTTTACTCTGGAAGGAAATTTTACCTTTGACGCCACCGCAGATTTAGATGGTCTGGACAGTATCACCTACACGTCTCGCGGACTTTCTGAGGACGAAAATACAGGAACGATACGTCTTTGCGGAGCAGATGCAGATGATGATCCTGGTCGCGTAATTTCTATCAACGCCATTGGGCGCACCACCGTTCGTAACCTGGTGTGTTTCCCATAACTATTAATGAATAGGGTCTATTAGGAAATGGATAAGTACAAAAGGACACTCAGGCGTAAAAGCGGTTTAGCCAGGCTTGCGCGTGGTTTTTCCATGATTGAATTGCTGGTGGCCGTGTTGATCATGGGCGTTGGCGTGTTGGGTGTTACGGGACTGCAGTTAGTTAGCCTGCAGAATAATCGAGATGCGCTGTTACGGAGCGAAGCGATTCAACTGGCTTACGACATTCTAGATCGGGTCAGGATCAATCCGGGGGTCGGGGTCCCGGGGGCTGGGTATGCGGGGGTTGGTTTTGGTGATGCGCCTGCCGCCCCAACAGATTGCTATCAGGCAAATTGTACGGCTGCTCAGATTACCGCATTTGATATTGCGGTATGGCAGTGCTCGCTGGGCGCCTTTAACGAAGACGCGGCTTGTGTGGACTTGCGCCAGGACGTCATTTTACCTCCGGCAACCGGGGCTGCAGCCCAACCCGGTCTACCCGAGGGACAGGGCGAGATTGTGATTGATGGCAACGGGGTGCTCACGATTTCTATCAGATACAGAGATTTCGCCGGCGATCTGCAAACCGTTTCGATCGAGAGTCAAGGTTAAGGAGCGGCGTATGGAACAGCGCAAACTGAATACTCAACAGTCTGGATTTTCTATCCTGGAATTGATGATCGCCTTGATGTTGGGTCTGGTCATTATTGCGGGCATCGTGCAACTGTTTACCGGTAACTCTCGTACTTATGAGCTTGTGAGCTCTCAATCAAGAGTCCAGGAAAACGCTCGTTTTGCCTTTGAATTCATCTCAGCCTCAGCCCGACGCTCTGGATATTATGGCTGCGCGCCGGAGACCAACAATCTTGCCAAACATCTGGTGGGCAACTGGAACGTCATTCCAGAATATGACATCACCGCGGCTGTTAACGGCTTTGAAGCTCAGGGTGACGGTACTTATCTACCCAACGATTTGTTGACGCTGCCACGCACTGAGGGTGCAACCAATCTGAACGTGCATATCGCGGGTAACGGTATAGACGGCACGGTGCTTGACCCCAACTCTGACGTATTGCTATTCCGCAGCGTTGGAGAACCGTTTACGCGTTTGGCCACCACCTTACAACCCGATGCAGACCCAGTGGTTTACACGCCCGGCGGTGAGCCTCAGTTCAATGTGAACGATGTGGTCATCATTTCCGATTGCGAACAAGCTGCGATGATTCGTGTAACGGGTGTTGTAGCTGGCGCCAACCAAACCACTTTGTCCTATGCCCAGGGTGTTGGCAATTTTGATAATGGCGCAAACATCACCACCATGGATGGCGATGTGATTGCTGCGACGCTATCGACGCTTGGACGGAGCTATGGTCAGGCAACCACGGTTGGCGCCGCCCAAACCACAGTCTTCTTCATCGCACCAAGCGCAGATTTGAACAATCGCGACCAGGAAGTGATGGCCCTGTGGCGAAAAGTTGGTCCGGATGCTCCGGTTGAACTGATCCAGGGTGTTCAGAATATGCAGGTACATTACGGCGTCGATTTGTCGAATGACGATATTCGTAACGTGAATCGGTACCAGACGATTGACCAGGTGGCCGACGTTGACACCATTGTCGCGGTCAGAGTGCGTTTGGACGTGTTCAGTCCAGATGTGCTTGCGGAAACAGGCACTCAACTGACCCGTTCGTTTTCGAAGACCATCATGGTGCGCAATGCGGGGGTATAACATGAAGAGATTTGTGCGAACCGGCTACCACTTCCCAAAAAGCCAAACGGGTGTTGCCCTGTTTATCAGTTTGGTACTGCTGCTCATCCTGACCATTATAGGTGTTTCTTCGGTGCAGACGACCACGCTGGAGTTACGCATGTCCCGCAACGAACACGATCGACTGTTGGCATTTCAATCAGCCGAATCTGCCTTAAGAGATGCTGAAGCTGCGCTAGAACTGGTGCCATCAACGGCTTTCTTTGATGGTACCAATGGCCTCTATCAAATTGCCGATATGGGCAATGATGAGGTCTGGTGGGCTGCTGCAACTTGGACCGGTGGCAACAGCACGACCGCTCCGAACAACATTGACGGTGTGGCAGCGCCAGCCCGATATATCGTGGAACACATGGGCGCCATCATCCGCGAAAACAACGCGCATCAGCAGGATGGACCTTATGCGAATGCCAGCACCGACCGAATTGAAATGTTTCGAATTACGGCTCGTGGGGTGGGTGGGACTGCAAATTCAGTAGTTGTCCTGCAGACCACTTACGGGAGGATTATGTAATGACGCTTAACGCGACTTGGAGAATGACGATGGCCAAAAAAGTAGTATTAGCCACGATCTTGAGTTGTCTGTTTGTTTCACCCGTGTGGGCCTTTCCACCGGATGCGCAGGATGATGAATTTTCCGGAACCGAAGATAATGACGTAACCGGTAACGTGCTTGGCAACGATACTCCGGCGATTGGCGGAAGCACGCTTACGGTCACAAGTTTTGACCCACCGCCAGTGGGTTCGGCCACCATCTCTGGAACGGGTAACCTGGTGTACACACCGCCAGACCACTTCAGTGGACAGGTGACGTTTCAATATGAAGTCAAAGAAGAAAACCCACTTTGTAACCCACTGTTTGGGTCTCCCCCTTCTGCCTGTTTCCAGACTGCGACGATTGATGTGTTTGTATTGCCGGAAGCCGATGTGCCAACCATTGTGGTCAACCCAGTAGTAGGTGATGAAGATGCGCCAATCCCTCTTGATATAGACATTACGCCGCTGGACACCGACGGCTCGGAAACCATAGAGATAGAGATTTCTGGACTTGGACCAACCGAGGTGCTCACCCCGGCAACGCCGCTGGGTGGAGGAGACTGGCGCGTCAATGAGGGGGATCTTGGTTCTCTGGCCTATGTTCCTGCCAATCAATACGCGGGCCCGGTCACTTTGACGCTGTCTGTTACCAGCATAGATGACGGCATCGATGCTGATGGAGATCCTCTGCAAGTCGCCGCCTCATCTGCATCACCTCTTTCCGTGACGGTTCTGCCTGTGGCAGACGTACCCGGTATTACCGCCAATGACAAGATTGGGTCGGAAGACTTTCCCACGGTATTAGATCTGAATCTCAGCCTGCTGGATAACGACGGTTCTGAAAGCCTGGATATACAGGTCTCCGGTGTCCCTACTGGTGCCTCGCTCTCAGCCGGAACAAATCTGGGTGGTGGGGTCTATCAGGTCTCTGCCGGCGACTTGCCATCTCTGGTTATGACCTTACCTGATCATGAAAACGGCGTGTTTGCTATGAGCCTGGATGTGGAGGTAACCGATTCAGGGTTTGACGAATTTGGTGCCCCTGTGACCGATGTAGATTCGGGGAGCGAGCCGTTCACGATAACGATTCTGGAGATTAATGATGACCCCCAGGTCGTTGGTGGGCTGACACCGATCGAAGTGGATGAAGACGCCGATCCAATCGACGTTGACCTGGCTGGTTTGTTTGACGATAGCGACCTGCCTGCAGACACATTGACCTTAACGTATGTCCATACTGGAGCGGATGTCTTCGATGCGCTGAGCATTGCGGGTGAAACGCTATCTATGACGTTTAAGGCTGAGGCCAATGGCGTGGCGAACATTCAGTTGATTGCGACAGATATCGATGGATCAAACCCTGCCACCTATGACCTGCCTGTTACAGTTGATTCAATTAATGATGCGCCGGTGGTCCTTTCCGGTATTGGTGATTTTAACGTCAACGAAGATGCGGCGCCGATCGTCATCGATCTGAATTCAGTATTTGACGACGTAGATATCACAACTGCCAGCGATACACTGTCCTATACGGTGGTGGTGGTTGACCCAAGCATCATCGCTTCAGCGATTGCTGATTTTGCGACAGGATTTTTCACGATCACCCTTGCTGAGCACCAGTTTGGACAAACGGATATTTCTATATTCGCCACGGATATTGCCGGAGCCAGCACGCCAACCCTCACTTTTAATGTGGAAGTCGACGCGGTTAATGACGTACCTGTTGCGGTGGATGACAACTACTCCACCGGAATTTCAGAAGATCCCGGAACGTTGGTGCTGGACGTTCTTGTTAACGACGACTCGGGCGATTCTCCTACAAATATTATCAGTGTGACCCAGCCTGGCGAGCATTACATATTGAATCAGTTTGGTGATATCGACACTTTCATCGACGGGGATGTGTTGATCGTTGACAACAAGATTGAGTTTACTCCCTATGATGATTTTTGGGGCACCACCAGCTTCGAATACACCATTGAAGATTCAGACGGCGAGCAAGATGTAGGCATGGTGACCATCACCATTGACTCGGTTAACGACGAGCCGACAGCGGCTAACCTTGACTACACAACCGGTGAAACTGCTGATCTTAACGTCAGCGTAGCGGAAGGTCTGCTGAACGGTGCCTACGATATTGATCCTTCCAGAGTGGATGTAGATGGCAACATTCTGGACGCCCAGGATTTATCGGTCGTGATTAATACCTTCCCTGATCCAGCGAAAGGCTCGATTATTTCCAGCACCAGTGACGGTTCGTTTGTATTTCGTCCTGAACCCGGTTTTGCAGATGACACTGCAACCTTCACTTACCAGGTGTTTGATAACTCGTTGTTGAGTGTCGAAGGCACCGTCAGCATATTTGTGGCGGCGAACCCGGTTGTTCCAGCGCCTCCCGCCCCAGGAGAAGTTGCTGTGCTGTTCAACTTGTCGAATACACCACTTGAACAAGCGTCCAGTGTCGAACCAAACGTATTGGTGAGTATGGACGATAGTGGCTCCATGGATTGGCATTTCATCATCGACGGGGCCACCAACGGAATTCTGCGTGTTGACAACTCTGGTATTGCGACGGCGAACGTTCGATCCTGGGACTACTTCTATCTTTGGGATTTGCCGACCAACAATTACGATTCGGCTTGGTATATCTTGCCCACGCAAGAATCCCTGCCGGCGGGCGCAGACTATGCTACCTGGCGTGCGTGGAACCATACGTTCAACGTGATCTATTATGATCCTGAGCAGCGCTACGTACCTTGGACCGGTTTGGATTCAAGCAATAATAATTTTGCCGATGCAAACCCGACGGCCATTCGTCTTGATCCGATGAATACGTCGAATCTCTACGATATTACGACAACACAAACGCTGACCATTAATCGCATGCCGACATGGGACGTTAACGGTGGCTATACAGCTTGGACCAGCAACAACTACTACATCCCTCGCTATTACGAAGACGACGGTACCCTGGTTGAGATTCTAAACGATGGCTCAACCTATGTTGGAAGCACCGCGCGCAGTGATTGTGCCAACCCTTCAGCTTGTACCTACGACGAAGAGATCCAGAACTTTGCAAACTGGTTCCAGTACTATCGATCACGAGAGCATGTGGCTAAAGCCGGAATCGGGTCTGTAGTGGCCGATCTCAAAGGTATCCGCGTGGGTTATGAAACCATCAACCGTCGCGCTGATGAACCGATTGCCGAGATGAACGAATATTTCTGGGAAGGTGAGAAGAAAGAACTGCTGGATACGATTTATGCGATCAATTCTACCGGCGGTACACCTCTGCGACGCGCCCTGGACGATGCAGGTCGCATACTGTCCTGCTCATACTCCGGGAAAGACTGTCCTGCATTACCGGCGCCTGAAGGTATCTGTCAGCAGAACTTTACACTCATGTTCTCAGACGGTTATTGGAACAGCGCAAGTGGTACGGTGACGGATAACTACGACACCAATGGTGTGGGTGACTTTGATGGGGGGCGCTATGCGGATAGCCGTAGCAACACCCTTGCTGACGTTGCGATGTACTACTACGAGAATGATATTCAAACGGGTCTGGCGAACTCCGTACCGTTGTCCCAAGCTGACATTAACGGCGTGCCGGATGGTACGTTTGCTGAAGGTGCAACCATGCACCAGCATATGAAGACCTATACCATCGCATTTGGCGTGGAAGGCGATCTCAATCCGGAATTGGTAGAGGCTACGGATCCGGCTACGGCAATCAGCTGGCCAGATCCTAACAGCTCTTCCAACGGCAAGATTGATGACATGTTGCATGCGGCCCTGAACGGTCGCGGCCGATTCCTGAACGCGGGCAGCGCACAGGAACTGCGTTCTGCAATCGAGACAGCTTTCCTCGAGTTTACTCAGGCTGCCTCCTCCAGTTCAGCAGCAACGTTTAACTCGACATCTCTGAAAGAGGGAACCTTGTTGTATCGTGGCTTCTACGATCTGAGGAATCGAACGGGCGAGCTTTCTGCTACAGAGGTAGACCAATCCGGCGTCATTGCTGCCGGTCCTACCTGGACCGCGGCTGCCCAGTTGGACAGCAAGACGCCGTCATCTCGAATTGTTGTGACCTATGATGACTTAAGCAGTACAGGCACGTCTTTCACGTATGCAACGATGAACGCGAACCAGCGTGCCACGCTCAGTGAGATTCAAGTGAACTATCTGCGCGGGGATCGAACGCAAGAGGATCCTGCGGGACCACTGCGAAGTCGCCTGATAAATGGCGGCCTGCTCGGTGATATTGTGAACTCTAGCCCGATATTTGTGGGTGAGCCTCGCGCTATCAACAGAGATCAGGCCCCATATCCCACAGGGGATCTCTACTCCTCTTTTGCTAATTCTCAATACTCTCGTGACAAGATCGTATACGTGGGTGCAAACGACGGTATGTTGCATGGCTTTGACGCGACTACCGGAGAAGAGAAGTTTGCTTACGTGCCTAACATGATCATAGATTCAACCAAAACTTTCAGTAACAAGCTGGAATCGTTTACTTCCACGTTCTATCTGCATGATTATTATGTGGACTTATCGCCGCGATTAAATGATGCCTACATCAAGACTTCTTCCGGAGGATCAAGAGAGTGGGCAACTACCCTGGTAAGTGGACTGGGTGCTGGAGGTAAAGGCTACTTTGCGTTGAACGTAACAGATCCTGCTACACAGTTTGCTGATGTAGCGACGGCTGCCAATGCAATCTTGTGGGAGTTTACTGATGCAGACGACACCTATCCAAATGATGTCAACGGCAATCCTTTGGGTGGCTCGGTTGGTGCGATCACCGATCCTGATGGCAACCCAGTAAAAGATCTTGGCTATGCGCTGTCTACTCCGGTGGTGACCATGAGTAACGCCTCCACGGCTGGTCAAAAGGACTGGGTCGCTATATTTGGCAATGGTCCCAACTCAACTGCGGGTATTGCCACCTTGTTTGTGCTGTTTATGGATGAGGGCCTGGACGGATGGTCCAGCAGTGACTTCCGCAAGATTTCAACCGGAATTGGTGTGCCTCTTACCGGTGAACCCTTGGAAGGCTATCCCAATGGGCTGGGGAGCCCAGCGGCGGTAGATGCGGATCTCAATGGCACGGTAGACTATGTTTATGCCGGTGATCGCCTGGGTAATCTCTATCGTTTCGATCTGACATCGGGTACGCCTTCGGAGTGGAAAGCAGTACGTATATTCACGGCTTACTATGAGGAAGGTGGTACGAATCAGACCGTACAGCCAATTTTGTCCCAACCGTTGGTTGTCCAACATCCCGAGAAACAAGGGTTCTTGATCACCTTCGGTACGGGCAGCTTCATCGCCGAGGAAGACGGCGGTGATACCGACATTCAAAGTATCTACACCATTTGGGATGATCTGACCCCAACCAACCCGATAACTGCGCTGGCTAACACTCGAGAAAATCGATTGGTTGAACAAACGATGACCAACGAAGTGGAAGACCAGGATGGTCTCCGCACCCGAAGAGTGCACACGAACCTTGCGGTGGAGTACAACGCTGGCGTTAACGGTACCTATGGATGGTATATCGACCTGGATGCATCTCGAGCGCTTTACACAATTGGTGGTGCCGCAAATCCGGATGCCGGAGGGAATGCTCCGCCAGGGCCACAGTACCCGGGTGAGCGAGCGATTCGTCGATTCCTCTACCGTGACGGTGTGATACTGACCACAACGGTTCTGCCTGCGATCAATGAGGTTGCCTGTTTTGGTTCGGTTCCTGGCGCGCTGCTCATTTTTGATCATCTGACCGGCGGTGATGCCATTGATCCGGTAATCGACTTTAACAACGACGGCACAATTGACCACGGAGACCTAGTGGGTGGTACTGAAGATGGCGCGTCGGGTGGTTTGCTTTATGGCACGGGGGAGTTTGGTGCGAATGGACCAGATGGTCAGCTGACGGACTTGTCCACGCTTTCAGGTACTGGCGGAGATGACTACGTGTTCGTATCCGGTGGTAACAATACTGACCCTAGAAAGTTGAAGAGTGTTTCAGATCTTAAGACAGGTCGTTTGTCGTGGACCGAAGTAGAGGAAGAATAGCCATGAATAAGTGGATGATAAAACGCGTTTTGTTTGGTCTGGGTGTGGCAGTTTCCTGCCTGTTTGTGAACGCCGAAGAAACAGAGGTTAATCCCTTGGATCCGGCCACCTACGATCCGGCGTCACTGATTCAATCAGAGAATCAAGGCGTTATCGAAGCCCTAAATTTTGCTAACAATACTGCCACTATCGGGGGCTATCTGCTTGCAGTCAGCCCCCAGGTGAAGGTGGAGATTGGTGGATCATACGGCGCTTTCACCATGTTGAGCCAGGGTATGAAGGTACGTTATAAGTACCTTGAGTTTGATGACGGCTCTATCTTGATTACAGAAATCTACGAAGATCCGACTGCGGAGGAGTTTTAGGTCAGCTCCTGCAGTTGCGCGAGCTGACCGGTTAAGGTCCCCAGGCGCAACTGCACCGCAGCTTCTTTATCCCGCTCAGACTGGACAACCTCTTCAGGGGCATTAGCCACAAATTTTTCATTGCTAAGCTTACCTTGCAGGCGTTTCAATTCCTGCTGCGCCTTTTCCATTTCCTTTTCGATGCGGCTACGCTCTGCGTCAACGTCGATTAAGCCGGCCAGCGGGACCATGACTTTTAGCTGGTCGACGAGTGCCAGCGCGTTGGCGGGTGGGGCGTCTGCCTCTGCCAGCCAGGTTATTTTGTCGACCTTAGCCAGGCGCCTCAATATCGCCTCACAGTCTAAGGCGCGTTTGCGATCGTTTTCATCACCATTCTGAAAAATCACGGGGATAGGCTGACTGGGTTTGATGTTGGCTTCGCCACGTATCGTGCGTAAGCCTGTGACAACAGACTTGAGCCACTCGATTTGAGCTTCTGCTTGTGCATCGAATTTTAGATCAACCAGCTCCGGGTACGCCTGCAGCATGATGGTGCTAACGGGTAGCTTCATTCTGGCAGCTACCTCAGCCCACATCGTTTCTGTAATGTAGGGAACAACCGGATGGGCAATTCGCAGTAGAATTTCGAGTGTGCTGAGCAGTGTGCGACGTATGCCGTTTTTCTGCTCTTCAGGAATATCTTCGTCCCACAGCAGCGGCTTTGTAAGCTCCAGATACCAATCGCAGTACTCGTGCCAGGCAAAGTCGTAGATTTTTGACGCGAAAATATCAAATCGGTAGGTTTCCAAGGCATATTCAACATCTTTCAACAGAGTGTGTGCCTTGCTGGTAATCCACTGATCAGCCACGGTAACTTGATAAGGGCTTCCCACATCCCATTCTTCGGTGTTGCTTAGAACAAATTTGGTTGCGTTCCACAGCTTGTTACAAAAATTACGATTACCTTCGATTCGATTGAGATCAAATCGAACATCTCTACCGGTGGTTGCGAGGGCGCAAAATGTAAATCGCAGCGCATCTGTGCCATAGGCGGGGATGCCGTCAGGAAAGTCTTTGCGAGTCACTTTTTCGATTCGCGGTGCCATCTGTGGTTGGGTGAGATTGCTGGTACGCTTTTCCACCAGTTGATCCAGGCTGATGCCATCGATAAAGTCCAGCGGATCTAAACCGTTACCTTTGGTTTTTGACATCTTGTGACCTTCACCATCCCTGACCAATCCGTGAATATAGACGGTATGAAAGGGGACTTTGCCGGTGAAGTGCAGGGTCATCATGATCATGCGGGCGACCCAGAAAAATATGATGTCGTGTCCCGTGACCAAAGTGTTGCTGGGAAGAAAGGTGTCAAGCTCAGGCGTTTCTTCCGGCCAACCCAGCGTCGCAAAAGGCCATAACGCGGAAGAAAACCAGGTTTCCAGTACATCTTCGTCCTCGCGTAAATTAACGGAAGGGTCCAGCCCATATTTTTCTCGGGCAGCGGCCTCGTCGGCTGCAACAAAGATTGCTCCGCTATCATCATAGAAAGCTGGGATCTGATGTCCCCACCATTGCTGTCGACTGATACACCAGTCCTGGATGTCGTACATCCAGGAGAAGTAGGTGTTCTCATATTGTTTTGGTACAAACTGGATGTCGCCGTTTTTTACCGCTTCAATGGCGGGTTCTGCGAGTGGTTTGATTTTTACAAACCATTGGTCGGTTAGGAGGGGTTCGATAATGGCGCCGGAGCGGTCGCCTCGTGGTACGCTCAACGTATGTTCTTCAATCCTCGCAAGAAGACCTAAAACTTCAAGATCTTCTACAACCTTCTTGCGAGCGTCTTCTCTCGCCAGTCCCTGGTACGCCTCGGGAGCAGCATCATTGATAAAGGCTGATTCGGTAAAAATGTTGATGGCCGCAAGATTGTGGCGTTGCCCCACTTCGTTGTCGTTAAAATCGTGCGCTGGAGTAATTTTTACGCAACCGGTTCCGAATTCAGAATCCACGTAGGCATCACCGATGATAGGTATCGAACGATCTGTCAGGGGTAGTTCCACACGACCGCCAATCAGGTGTTGATATCGTTCGTCCTCTGGGTGTACGGCTACCGCGGTGTCTCCTAACATCGTTTCTGGCCGGGTTGTTGCCACGGTGAGGTGGTCTTCTCCGTCCTGGGTAAGCAGCCCATCCTTAAGGGGATAGCGGAAGTGCCACATGTGGCCTTGTTCTTCGATGTTCTCCACTTCCAGGTCGGAAATTGCGGTGCCAAGCTTTGGGTCCCAGTTCACCAGGCGTTGGCCCCGGTAGATCAATCCCTCGTCATACAGTCTTTCAAAGACGGTTTGTACCGCCAGTGCATAACCGTCGTCCATGGTAAATCGATCACGAGACCAATCCAGACTGGAACCCATACGTCGTATCTGGCGCGCTATGGTGCCACCGGAATTTTCGCGCCATTCCCAGACCTTTTTGGTAAAGGCTTCGCGGCCAATGTCCTGTCGGGTTTGTCCTTTCTCCTCCAGTTGCCGCTCAACCAGCATCTGGGTTGCAATGCCGGCATGGTCGGTGCCCATTTGCCACAAGGTTTGCCGACCCTTCATGCGCTGATAGCGGATGAGTGTATCCATCAGCGTCTGGTTAAAGGCATGTCCCATATGTAGGGTGCCTGTAACGTTGGGCGGTGGAATGAGTACGCAATAGCCCTCACCATTACCGGCAGGTGCAAAATAGTTCTTTTCTTCCCAGTCCCGATACAGCGATTGTTCTATGGCTTCTGGGTCAAAACTGCTATCCATCTTTTTATTCGTTCCTGATTAAAAGGCGATGTCCATATAATTGGACAATCGTCTTTAGTGGTTGTCGCTGGCCGGCTCAGCATCGATGTTGTAGGTAATATGCTGGCTGAGTATCTCGCTCACTTCCTCGGTAAGGGCGTGTTGCAGATTATCCATATTTGCAGCCAGTGTTTCATGCATCCACTGGTTAACGACCTTGCCAATTCTCTGGTTTATCTCCTCTCTCAGGGCGTCAGAGGGTATGGCAGACACCAGATCCTGAGGGATCGCGGTTGGGTCCGTGAACTGCGAGTCACGTTCTCTGGTGTGTGAATCAATCTGTTCACTCAGTTCCAGCGTGGCCGCTTCGTCGATGTCCGGGGTTTCTTGCAACAACGGGGGTGGCACTTCATCAGACTTTGCTGCTGAAGCAAACAAGTCTTCTTGAGCTTCGGGAGACTCAATCATCTCGTTCAGAGTGGGAACAAATTCTGTATCCGTAGCGTCAGGTGCTGGTGCAGATTCCAACTCATCCAACAGATTGTGCAGATCCTCCAGATCATCCATGAGTTCGTCCGATTCATCCGAGTCTGAGGGTGTATTCACGGAGTCTCCCACTGATCTAACTCATGATGATGTAATGGGTAACCTCGATCTCGGTAGTGCTTGTAGCGGGCACGCCCCGATGCCTTAGTTTCGTCCACTACAATCTCAGCAACGCGATCAAAGCGCCCAAAAAATTCTGGCACTTCGTCGGTGACATTGATCAACATCCCAGCGTTGCGGATAGGATTTTGCCAGGCGATGTGAATGGGCACTGAATCCAACTGTAAAGAAGTGGTTTGCTCATTGATGATTTCATGTGGCAAAAATCGATGTTTTGGATAGTCCCACATGAGCGCATCTAAATCTCGAGCCTCAGCCTGATGACCGGTATGGACGTGTATAGGGTGGCCAGCTTGATAGCCTTTCAGGCACAGTCGACAGGCGAAACGTAAACCGGCGTCCCTTGTCATGTCAGATAAGATATAGAAATCGATCCGGGTCATTTTGTGCTTTGGTTGACCAGGTAGTTAAACAGTAAAGGCACGGGTCGACCAGTAGAGCCTTTTTGCGCGCCACCCTGGAATGCACTACCCGCGACATCCATGTGGGCCCAGGGTACATCATCGATAAAACGTTTTAGAAAACAGGCTGCGGTAACACTACCGGCATTGCGTCCACCGACATTGGCCATGTCTGCGAAGTTGCTGTTCAGTTGCGCCTGGTATTCATCCCATAAGGGCATACGCCATGCGCGATCACCACTTTGTTCACCCGCTGACAGTAGTTCTTGCGCCAGAGATTCGTCGTTGGCGTAAACCGCGCTGGCATGAGACCCCAGTGCCACAATGCAGGCACCGGTCAGTGTGGCAACATCTACGATGGCTTTTGGCTTAAATTTCTGCACGTGGGTCAAGGCATCACAAAGCACCAGTCTGCCCTCCGCGTCGGTATTCAAGATCTCTATGGTCTGTCCAGAGGCACTTGTCACGATGTCAGCGGGGCGTGTTGCATTGCCGCTGGGCATATTTTCGGCAGCAGCAACTACGGTAATCAGGTTGATCGGCAATTTGGCATCGATTGCCGCCCGGGTAGCGCCGATCACCGCCGCAGCGCCGCACATGTCAAATTTCATCTCGTCCATCCCACCGGGAGGTTTGAGCGATATGCCGCCGGTGTCGAACGTGATGCCTTTACCCACCAGGGCAATGGGTCGATCAGATTTTTTGCCACCAGAGTATTCGATGATGATCATATGACCGGGTGTATCGCTACCTTGTGAAACTGCAAGGAAAGCGCCCATACCCAGTTCAGCCATCTTCTTTTCAGATAAGCTGGAAACTTTCACGTTTGCCTGACGACCCAGTTTGCGGGCCTGTTGGAGTACGTAGGTGGGATTGCAGATGTTGGGTGGTTCATTTCCCAGGTCTTTGGCAACGCGCAGGCCAGCATCCAGCGCGTTGGCTAGTCGTGCTTGCTGATTCAGTCCGGTTTTTGCTTTAACCCACAGACGGGCGTTCGCCAAAGATGGAGGCTTTGCGGGTTTTGATTTGTGCGTATTATAGCGGTAGCTGAGATGGCTCAAAGCCGCCGCGGCGCAGCGCAACTTCCACGCGCTGCCTCCACCTTTTACGCTGGCACTATCTAGGGCCACAACAGCCTGCTTGATGGGCAGCTTTAACAGTGCCGTCATGGCAGACTTGCAGAGCTTGCGGAATGTCGCCTGTT
The DNA here is from genome assembly GCA_039028095.1 of Pseudomonadota bacterium. Classification (GTDB taxonomy): domain Bacteria; phylum Pseudomonadota; class Gammaproteobacteria; order Pseudomonadales; family Azotimanducaceae; genus UBA4421. The sequence goes on along the minus strand of JBCCIU010000002.1, from coordinate 147,069 downwards.
CAAGCGTGCCCGTCATACCACCCACAACCAATATCCTGGCCACAGAACCGTTCAGATTGACGACCACAACATCGCCGGCTGTATCTTCAAAATCTTGAGAGGTCTTGGTGAAGTGTTTTATCTCGCCTTGTGCTCGAGCCACTTTACGAGCGGTTCGTAAGTCGGTCACCAGGCAAGGAGTAGAGACGCCTGAAATGTCTCCGTCAATAATTGAATAGCGCATGTTGGTCATACATTGTAGTTATCTAAAGGTGTATTCTAGGCAACCTCTCGCTAATTATCATGTGATCCGTGATGTCCGTTGCTGCTCGCTACTTAAATCGAGAATTGATTGCCGTATTTCTGGTCACGTTGGCTATGCTGTTGTTGGTCGCGGTGGGTGGCCGCTTTCTCGGCTACCTTCAGGAGGCTGCCATGGGGAAGTTTACCGGATCGACGGTGTTGACCATCATGGCGCTTAGAATGCCAGAGTTCATACAATTGGTTGCCCCTTTCTCAATCTATGTCGCCATTGTTCTAACCCTGGGTCGATTTTACGCCGATCAGGAGATGGTGGTGCTGCAAGGGGCAGGCACCAGCACGGCGCGTCTGGTTAAGTGGTTGTCGACCACTCTGGTAGGCGTCACGTTGTCCGTGGGGGCTCTGGCCTGGGTTTTGACGCCTATCGCACAACAGCAGCTGGCTGAATTTATGGTGATTCAACGCACTCAGACTGAGTTCGAAACCGTGAACCCTGGCACCTTTCATATTTATGACCGTGGCAAGCGGGTGACCTACAGTGAGGATATGTCGGATGATCAGCGAACCATATTTGATGTATTCATGTCCCAGCGTCTGGACGACGGACGTCAGGTAACGTTGTGGGCGAATGAAGGCTACCAGCAGACCGATCCAGCGACAGGCTCACACTTTCTGGTTTTAAAGCAGGGGCGTCGCTATGAAGGTCTTCCGGGAGACGCTGATTTTCGCATCATGTCGTTTGCAGAATTGCGCCAGCGACTGACGGTGGCGAGACGACCGGATGCAGACCAAGAAGAAGGTAAACCCATTTGGGACTTGCGGTTGCAAGGTAAGGAGGGGGCAGAATTCCACTGGCGAATTGCGCTGCCGCTTTTCTGTTTGATTGGTGGTCTCCTCGGCGTTGGGATCTCCAAAGTGAAGCCGCGTCAAGGCCGATTCGCCCGAGTGGTGCCGGGAATGCTTGTGATGCTGATATATTATCTGGCCCTGTTGATCAACAGAAACGCCATTGCAGAAGACCAGATACCAACCTGGATGGGTATGTGGTTAATACATCTGATCTTTGCTCTATTTGCTGCAAAGTTACTGCATAATTTGGGGCGACCGGTCAAAGCTTGAGCGCGCTAGTTGTCTTCCTTCGGAAAGTGAACGACAACGGTTTCGCTGGCCATGTCGTGCCAGGTGCGGCGTTCTTTGTCGACATACATCCACAAATATCCAACCAGCAGACTCGCAAAAGAGATCGGTGCGACCACAAGACGAGCTATTGACTGTTTCAGGCTGGGCAGGTTGCCATCTGGTTGCAGGGTTTTGATTCGCCAAGCCACCATGCCGACCGTCTGGCCCGATTTACACCAGGCGTAGAGGTAAAAGCCTGCCCACTCGGCCGCGCATAACAATTGCACCCAAAGGCTGTCCACGACGTCGCTGGTGATAATAACCAGTGCCAGAGTTGTTGCCATCCACAAAGCCAAAACCAATAAACTGTCGTATATGAGAGCGCCAAGTCGCCGGCCAATGCTAGCGATGTAAACGGTGGTTGGACCTTCCGAGGATGTCGATCCTGGATCAGAAGTTTGCGACATGCTGATTCACGGCTGCAGTTCGCCCACAGAACTCCTCTTTTGTCATCTGCTCAAGCACATCCGCGTCGGTGGTTGTGGCCCATGCACGGCGTTCATCCGGCGTTCGAATCGCGACAAAAGCGTTGGCAGGTCCAGTGTTGTCATACATGACCGCATAACCCTCAACTTCGCCCGAACCGCTGAAATTCATATCTACTTCGCGTTTGAATGTTTGATCTACTTCGGGTTGCACATCCTGGTGACGGAACGCCTGTTCTGGCGGCGTGCTGGAGTAGACACCAAATGCGTGTTTGGTTAGATAACCACCGTTTGCTGTGATCAATCCTTTTTCACCGGGATTGTCTCGCAGCAGACTGGCCATTTGTGCGATGGAGTGCATCACATAGTTATTCAAAGGACCGCCAGCCCAAGTCAAACCGCCAGTCACCGTGAGCGGTTTTGTTTGATCCAGATTCAGCTCGCGGGCCGCCACTTGGACGGCTACCGGGAAGCAGCTGTAAACATCTACTTTGTCGATGTCGCCGACCTCTATTCCGGCCAGCTCCAGGCAGCGATTGCCCGCAATTCGTATTGCGGGGGATGTGTAGAGCGTGTCGCGGTTAGATACAAAATAGTGGTCGTGGGCGTCCGTACCTGCCCAGGGGTAAACCCATTTCTCTTCGGGGATGCCGAGTTTGCGCGCGTGGTCAGTCGAGCAGAGAATCAGAGCGGCACCCTGGTCCACGTTGTTGTTTGAGTTTAAGAACTTAGGGTAGGGGAAGCTCACTGGGCGATTGATCTCGCTGGGTGTGCGGATCTCCTGCGCGGTTTTTGCCTCACGAATCCATGCGTTTGGATTACTTGCGGCGACATCGCTGAACCCAGCCCACAGATTGGAGATCTTTTCTAGATGTTCAGTCACGCCCAGGCCTTGGTTGTGACGTAGTGCGGTTTCGAAAATCGGATAGAGCTGAATGGGTCTGCCTAAGCGAATCGCCTTCTCAGCTTCGTGGCGCATTTCCTTTTCTTCACCCAACATCAGATCAGGCGTCCCCGGGATTGCCTGCCACGTCAGCTCATGACCTGCGCGTGCAGCCTTGGCCTGGGTATTGCCGCATTCAGCTCCGGTGATGATGATCGCATCGTGCTTTCCAGATTGGATATCTAACGCAGAGCGATTCACTGTTGTTTGCACAAAGTTGCCGCCATAGGGTGTCAGGGCGGTTTCAGCGCCAGGGTTGCCGATCGCTGATGCGACAGCTGCAGCCGGGTTTTCGTACCCCCAGATGCCGCGCACAACCCGCACTGAGGTTGCCTTAAGGAGTTCGCTTGTACCGGCATCCGCTGCGGCCGCTTGAACCGCGTCGATCATCAATTCGATGGGTTCTTTTGCCTGGGCCGGATCGGAGATGCGTTGTTCCAGCTGGGCGATCCCAACGAGTACGGGTGTGTTGTCGGTCATGTTTGTCTCTGTTTTGCAGTTAGGGTCAAGGTACTTTTTTTCAAAATACGGTCTATCTAAACTCGTTCTATGATGGTGCCGGTTCCAAGGCCGCCGCCACAGCACATCGCGATCAACCCGTACCGACCATCACTTCGCTCCAGCTCGTGCAGCGCAGAGGTGATCAACCTGGCACCGGTGCTGCCGGTTGGATGTCCCAGGGCGATGGCGCCTCCGTTTGGATTAACTTTGTCCGGGTCCGGTTGTAGCTCTTTTTCCCAGGCCATTACTACCGAAGCAAAGGCTTCGTTCACCTCAAAGACGTCAATATCGTTCACACTCAAGCCGGTCTGGTCCAGAACTTTCCGGCTGGCTGGGATGGGCCCTTTGAGCATGGTAACTGGATCAACACCTACCAGGGTGCTCGCTAGAATTTTCGCCCTCGGGGTTAAGCCTAAGGCGTCGACACCCGCTTGATTAGCAAGAATGACCACAGCAGCACCATCAGAAACCTGCGAGCTTGATCCCGCGGTGTGAATCTCCTGTCCCGGTACAGGATTCAAACCGGCAAGGGCATCCAGATTGGTCTCACGGATCCCTTCATCTTGGGTGATTGTTTGCATTTCTCCGGTTGGTTTACCTTCTTCGTCCAGAACCGGCGATTGAATTGGCGTGATTTCTCGTTCGAAGCGGTTCTCGGCTCTGGCTCTTAGCGCTCGCTCCTGGCTGCGTAAGCCAAACGCGTCAGCGTCGCCGCGACTGAGTTGATATTCCTCAGCGATCATGGCCGCACCTTGAAATTGGCTGGTTGGTTGGTAGTGGGCGGCATAACTTTCCCCCATTGGCACCGCGTCTTTCATATTTGAACCCAGTGGTACCCGAGTCATCATCTCGACGCCACAGCACATCACAATATCTTCCATGCCGGAGGCGACCATGGCCGCGCCTAATGAGGTTGCCTGTTGGCTGGAGCCGCACTGTGAATCCACGGTTGTGGCAGCGATCTCCTCTGGCAAGCCCTGGGATAACCAGGCGATCCGCGCTATGTTGAATGACTGTTCGCCGACTTGAGATACGCATCCGCCAATCAGCTGGCCTACCTTGTCGGCAGGGACGCCGGATCGCTCAAGCGCGGCGGCCTGCACTTGTCCAAGCAAATCCGCAGGCATCAAGCCAGCCAGGCCTTTGCCTCGTTTTCCAATTGGCGAACGAACGGCCTCTACGATGTATACATCCTGCATAACTGTGTCCCCTTGAGTTGTGTTGACTGGAAAAAGCTGAGGATTGTAACAAGCTTTGCTGACTTTCTTAATGAGCTGTGTGTATCAACCATGGATACAATCGAAGACACACGGGGTTGCATTTACCTCACGGGCCACTATAGTTCCCAGCATGAGATTTGTGGCCCAGATACCTTCCAATGTTGTACCGGTGCGCCAAGCCTTTGGGTTGGTCAGCAGAGGGCTGTGTGCTTTTGGAAGCTTTTTGTCAGCGGGCCTACTGCTACTCCTGCCGGTATAGCCGGCATATTTCTTATACCCCAGGGTTTTTTACCCACCCAGACTCAAACCACGCCCAAACAACTCAAGCGTTTGCGAGCGTGTGAACCCATGACATAGTTTTGACACAAAGAGTAAGCAGATGAGCGGAAAACACATCAGCGGCAGAGCCAAAGGCGCTATGCCCTTTCACAAATACCGGTCTTTTCCACCCATAGATTTGCCGGATCGGCAATGGCCCGGAGTGGTGCTGGAAAAAGCCCCTCGATGGTGCAGTGTGGACCTACGCGACGGTAACCAGGCGCTTATTGATCCGATGAACGTGGACGAAAAAATGCGCCTTTGGGACCTGCTGCTCGAAATTGGTTTTGCTGAGATCGAGGTTGGCTTCCCCGCCGCATCTCAACCTGATTTTGACTTCGTGCGCCGCATCATCGAAGAAGATCGAATCCCCGATGGCGTGAGTATCCAGATTTTGTGCCAGTCGCGTGCTGAGTTGATCGAGCGTTCCATCGAGGCCTTGCAAGGTGCGCCCAGCGTGATATTCCATCTTTACAACTCAACCTCGGAGCTGCAGCGACGTGTGGTGTTCGAAATGGACCGGCAGGGTATTCTGGATCTGGCCGTGCAAGGTACCGAATTGGTACGACAGGGTTTGGCAGGATTCGATTCTGATGTGACGTTTCAGTACTCACCCGAATCGTTCACCGGCACCGAACTGGATTTTGCCGTTGATGTCTGTGCAGCGGTGGCTGATACCTGGGGCGCCACTCCGCAATCGCCGATGATCGTGAACCTCCCCGCGACTGTAGAAATGTCGACCCCGAACATTTATGCAGACCAGATTGAGTGGTTTTGTCGAAATTTCCCGCGGCGTGACAGCATTGTTGTCAGCCTGCATACACATAACGATCGCGGCACTGGGGTGGCAGCAACAGAGCTGGGTTTGATGGCGGGAGCGGAAAGGGTGGAAGGCACGTTGTTTGGCAACGGCGAGCGTACGGGGAATTGTGACATTGTCAGCGTTGCCATGAACATGTTCAGTCAGGGTATCGACCCGACTCTGGACTTGCGCGATATGCCAAGAATTCGGGAAACCGCCGAGGCTGTTACGAAACTTGATGTTGCAGAACGTCATCCTTACGCAGGTGATCTTGTGTTCACCGCATTTTCGGGCAGTCACCAGGATGCGATTCGCAAGGGTATGTCCAAGGTAGATATGGATGAATGGGAAGTTCCATATCTGCCCATAGACCCGGCTGACGTAGGAAGTTCCTATAAAGAAACCGTACGCGTAAACAGCCAATCTGGAAAGGGCGGCGTTGGTTTCCTGTTGGAAGAACATTACGGCGTGAGCCTTCCCAGGGAGATTCTGGTCGAATTCAGTGGTGAGGTTCAACAGCTCACCGAGTCTCTAGATCGAGAGGTAAAGACCGAAGAAATTTTTGATCATTTGATCGCCACGTACGCGGTAGATTCCGGGCCGTATCGATTGCTCGATTACGACCTGATGAGTGGGCAGAAATCGGATCAGCGTTGCGTGGCGAAGGTTGAGGTTTCCGAAAATCAGGTAACCATCGATGGCGAAGGATCGGGACCGATTGAGGCGTTTGTGAATGCGCTCGTTGAAACTCTGAATGAGCCTTTGGTCGTAGAAGACTATCGTGAGCACGCACTGGGCACAGGCTCAGATGCCAAAGCGATTTGTATCCTCGCAATAAATAACGAAGACCAAACTCGGTGCTTTGGGATTGGTGTCAGTCGCAACACCATCACGGCAAGTCTGCATGCCATCATCTCGGCAATGAATCGACGCTGGGGATTGAAGTAGTCTGTTCGGCTGGGGGTTATTGCAAGTTATCGAAACCGGCGAATTCGACGCGTTGGGAAACTAGTCTTCCAACGCGTCGTCTATATCGCCCAGGGGCTCCTCAACCTGATAGATACTCAGATTCTTAACCATGTTTTCCTTAATCTGCAGGGTTTCAATCCGATAGTTGTCAATCTGCAGGCAAAGATTGGCTTCAGGAATCGTTTCCAGGTATTCCAGGACCAGACCGTTCAATGTCTTGGGGCCGTTGGTTGGCAAGTCCCATCGTAATGCACGATTGATGTCTCGCAACACCGCTGTGCCGTCGATTCTGAAAGAGCCATCTTCCTGGGGGGAAATTTCTGGCATGTTCGAAGCAAAATCGCTGGTGAACTCACCTACAATCTCCTCCAGGATGTCCTCCAAAGTAACAATGCCCTGAATATCGCCATATTCGTCCACCACCAAGGCAAAACGTTGTTTTTCTTTTTGGAAATTGAGTAACTGTATGTTCAGTGGTGTGGCCTCCGGAACGTAGTAGGGTTCCCGAGTGAGTTGCAATAGATCAGCCTTAGTAAATTCGTCGTTATGCAGGAGCCTCGACATGCGGCGTAGATGTAATATGCCCAGCACGCTGTCGAAGCTCTCTTTGTAGATTGGCAATAAGGTATGCTGACTGGTGGAGGTGAATGCGATGATGTCATTCAGGTCGTCCTCTATGTCAATGCCCACGATTTCGTTGCGTGGCACCATAATGTCATTCACCGAGACGGACTCAAGATCCAGGAGCCTGACCATCATACTTTGTCGCTCACCGACCGACTGAGCTCCTTCGTTTACAACGGTTTTCAGCTCTTCGGTGGACAAATTGTCTTGGGTGCCATCGCTGCGCTGCAAAAATGGTCGCGCCAACCCGTTTGAAAACCAATTGATGAACGCCACTGCAGGATGTAGAACTTTCAACAGCGGCTCCAATATGAAAACAGCCTTGAACGCCCAACCCTCCTGACGCTGGGCCGCAATCGTCTTAGGTGATACTTCAGCGAAGATCAGGAAAATGAAGGTGAGAACCCAGGGTGCGAGCAATACGCCTGTGTCCCCAGCCAGTCGCATGCCGATGATTGTGGCAATGGTCGCGGCCATGAAATTCACCAGATTGTTGCCGACCAGAATGACGCCCAGCAGGCGATCTGGGCGGCGTAACATTCGATTGGCTTTACGTGCGCCTCGGTTGCGCTGTTTCACCAGATGCTTCAAGCGATACCGATTCAAAGCCATCATTGCGGTTTCGGTACCGGAGAAATAGGCAGACAGTCCGGTGAGGATGACGATGCTGCTCAACAGCAGCCAGATGGGTAGCTCGGACAAGCTCATCAGCTCAGCAGATATTCCAAGACGAACTTGCTACCTAGATAGCCTAGCAACAGGAGGATAAAGGCGGTTGTCGTCCAGCGCACGGCTGTTAACCCGCGCCAACCGAACAGGTACCGGCCGCCCAGGAAAGTGGCATACGTGAGCCAGGAAGCGCTGGTCAGGACAAAATGGTGCGCAACTGCTGATGACACATCAAGGAAAGCAAAGCCGGTGGCAATAGATGCGGTGAGTAGCACCAGACCTACCCACAGCATGGTAACAAGAAGCTGCTCCATATATTCCAAAGGTGGCAGAATTTTCAGCACGCCAAAACTGCGACTGCGCAAATATTTTTCCTGGGTGGCGAGTAGGCCGGATTGGAATGCTGCCATCATCAGCATGGCGTAGGCTCCGAGGGACACCAATATATGCGTTGCCAGGTAACCATCGATATCCGTATAGCCGGTTCCCGAAGGTGGAAACAAAAGCGCCATGACAAGAAACAACACCGCCAACGGATAGATAAACAGGTTCAGGTTGACCACGGGTAGGCGCAGCCCGGCGCCGCTGACCATCAACAACATGAAAAAGCTGACCAGGTTGGATACAGCGATCAGGTCCAGATTGATACCTTCTTCAGCGAGCACCAGCTTGTAGCAGGCAAAGGCATGGCAGACGAGACCGACGACAGCTAACCCGTAGGTCATTCGATTAGGCGCCGGCGGACTGGGATAAGGACTGGCGGGCAAAGGGAGATGTGCGGCGCTCGCGGCACTGGTATTGGTTACGGCAAGCTCGGGAGAATCCGGCTGGTAGGAATTCAGCAGGCGCCATTGAATCAGTAGGGCCGCGACATAGCATACGATGGCGGCTGCCGAAGCGGCGAAGATCATGTTTTCCTGCTAACTCCAAAGAGTAATGATTCTCATATTAAGAGTCTGACACCAATTGAGTGATTTGCAAGATTCCTAGAACGATCACCGGAAGCTTGGCGGGGTGAAGAAACACGAAATAGAGCAGGATACGGTCGATGCGGGTATAATTGCGGTTTGCTGAAAAACTATGGCCCTATCATGTTCGAGAACCTGACCGACAGGCTTTCCAGTACGCTTAGAAACATCTCCGGAAGGTCCCGCCTGACCGAGGAAAACGTTTCCGCGGCGCTGCGAGATGTCCGAATGGCACTGCTGGAAGCGGATGTCGCCTTACCCGTAGTTAAATCATTTGTTGAGCAGGTGAAGGCCAAGGCACTTGGTCAGGTTATTTCCAATGCGCTAAATCCGGGCGAGCAGTTTGTAAAGATTGTCCATGACGAACTTGTGCAGACCATGGGGGCCGAAGATAACGCTCTGAATCTGTCCACCGCTCCACCTGCAGTTATCCTCATGGCTGGTCTGCAAGGTGCTGGTAAAACCACCACGGTGGCGAAACTTGCTCGATTTCTGGCGGAACGTGAGAAGAAAAAGGTCGCCGTCGTCTCCGCCGATGTGTATCGCCCTGCGGCGATTGCTCAGCTGGAAACGTTGGCTGGTGAGGTTAAGGCGCAATTTGTGCCCTCATCTGCGGATGAGAAACCCATCGACATCGCCGAGCGCGGGGTCGCCGAGGCGAAAAAACAGTTTGCCGATGTGCTGATTGTGGATACTGCAGGTCGCCTGGCTGTAGACGCGGACATGATGGCCGAAATCAGTACTCTGCAACAACAGCTGAACCCGATTGAAACCCTGTTTGTGGTCGATGCCATGACTGGCCAGGATGCCGCGAATACCGCCCAGGCGTTTAACGAAGCGCTTAATTTGACCGGGGTCGTTCTGGCCAAAGCGGATGGTGATGCGCGCGGTGGGGCAGCTCTGAGCGTCCGATCGATTACGGGTAAACCCATCAAGTTCCTGGGGATGGGAGAGAAAAGTGACGCGCTTGAACCCTTCCACCCGGACCGCCTGGCCTCTCGGATTCTGGGGATGGGTGATGTACTCAGTCTCATCGAAGAGGCGGAGCGAAAAGTTGATAAGAAAAAAGCTGCGCGCTTGGCCAACAAGATGCAGCGCGGCAAGAAATTCGATCTGGAAGATTTCCGCGATCAGTTGGAACAGATGACGAATATGGGTGGTCTGAGCGGGATGATGGACAAACTACCCGGGATGAACCAATTACCCCAGGGTGCGCAGCAGCAACTCGATGATGGTATGTTCAAGCAAATGGCTGTAATCATTGATTCCATGACGCCTCATGAACGTCGCTTCCCAGATGTGATTAATGGCTCACGAAAACAACGCATCGCCAAAGGCAGCGGTACTGCTGTTCCGGACATCAATCGCTTGCTTAAGCAGCACAAGCAGATGCAAAAAATGATGAAAAAAGTGACTAAAAAAGGTGGAATGCAGAAGCTTATGCGTGGCATGCAGGGCATGCAGAATATGAAAATGCCTCCGGGTCTGCCCAGGAGGTAGCAGGATAGTTGATGGGCGGTTCCAGCGTTTCCAGCAGCAGCCTAAAATCTCAGGTTTACGCCGCTTGCTTTGATTTAGCTTTTGTATAGAATACGCCGCCTTTCGAAGCCCAAAACTTAAGAGAAAACAAATACATGGTTACGATTCGTTTAGCTCGACACGGTTCAAAAAAGAACCCCTTTTATCACATTACTGTTGCGGATAAAGCCGCATCAAGAGATGGGCGGTTTGTCGAACGCATAGGATTTTATAACCCTGTAGCAAAAGGCCAGGCGGAAACCTTGCGTCTGGACCTTGAACGAGCAGATTACTGGATGTCTGTGGGTGCCCAACCAAGCGATATGGTCAAAAACTTGATCAAGCAGGCCCGAAAGGCGCAACCAGTAACGGAAGCGGCCGCGAGCTAAATCTTGCCGGGCATTCGCTGTGTCCCTTCTGAAAAGCGCTGCCGATATTCTTCGGTTCTCCACCCCAGGATCCAGCACCATGAATGGCTATGTCTGAGGATATAGTGACGGTAGGGCGTCTTGGGCGTCCACATGGCGTAAGAGGATGGCAGCGAATCCATTCCTTCACAGAGCCTTACGAGAACATTCAAACCTACGCTGACCTGTTTTGGCACGACAAGGGTCAATGGTGCGCTCTTGACGGCGTACATTGGAAGATTCACCACGATCAGTTGTTGATAAAATTACCCTTTGTGGATTCTCCCGAGGACGCAAAATTGCGATCGGGTGCACAGATTGGTGCGCCACGCAGTGCGTTTGCAAAGATTGTTGAGCAGGATGAGTATTACTGGGCCGACCTAATCGGTGCTGAGGTCAATAATGTTGCTGGCGATTATTTTGGTCGGGTGAAAGAACTGCTTGAGACCGGTGCCCATGACGTGTTGGTGGTGGTTGACCGGGACGGACATGAAGTATTAATCCCATTTACCGCATCCCATGTGGTAGAAGTGAAACAGGCGACAGAATTCTCCATCGTCGTGGATTGGTTCAGAGACTGGTAGACAGAGCAGGCTGCAAACACTAAAGCTACAGGGAGTTGTAGATGACAAAATCGGGAATTCGATTCAACGTGGTGGCTAAAACGATTGTCCTTGCCTTCACGATAACGGTGCTCACCCTGCTAAGTTCGGCCACAGTTCTTGCCGCTACTGCGCAAGGTGGTGATGAAAACCAAACCCCTGAATTTGAGCTGGGTAATTACACACTCAAGGATTTTGCAAGTTTACCCAAGGTGAGGAAACTTGGCCTTTCACCCAATGGGACCTATTTTACTGCGGTGATTTCGGCGTTTGGCAGCCAGGTGCTGGCGATCGAGAATATTAAAGAAGATGTGAAACCATTTTATGCCCGCGGTGACGCTTGGGATTTGCGTTGGTTTGAGTGGATTACCGACAAGGATTTGATTTTGAGTATTTCCGTGCCAAGTACAATGTACGGAACACCGGTGACCGTGACTCGGCTGGTCTATATAGATGTGGAAAAGTCCGAGATGAAGATGATGTTTGAACGCGAACGTCGCGAGACCTTTCATCAGATACAGGACGACTTCCTTGGCAGCTTACCCTCTGATCCGGGATACTTTTTGCTGGGGGCTCGTCTGCCAGGCAAAAGCAACACAGCGATCTATCGGGTTAAGGTAGGTGCACGAGCACTCCCGGGTCGCAGGTACTATCCCTCCAAGGCAAACATCTACGATTGGCGCGTTGACCGCGATGGTGACGTACGAGCCGGGTACGGTTTCACGAATAATCAAAAATCATCTATTACGCTGCTGATGGATGCGCAAGGCAATGCACACGATTACAGCGGCTTCTCGGGTGGTAATATGCGCGTGGCAGCATTCCCCACTCATGATAAGAATCTGGCGTATGTAGAGCTTCCCGATGGAGAGTTTGAGGCCTTGTATGAGCTCAATATCCCCGAGCGAAAATTGGGTAAGAAGATCGCGGGCCATCCTGATTCGGACATCGCCGGGGTCAAGCTTAACCGGGATGGCTCGGAAATAGAGGTGATCTATTATGATAATGAGCAGGTTGCAGATGAGTATCGTGGCGGATTTACCGAACGGCTGAAGCTGACCGCAGATCAGCATTTCAAGGAAACAACCAATTACGTCGAGACCATTGCGGCTGATGAATCTGCTGCGATTATTTCCGCGGCCAGTGCCACACAGCCACTGCATTATTACGTTTACCGGGCAACGTCGCCGCCGAGCATTTCCTACCTGGCGTCGACTTATCCAACCCTCATGGACAATGCCCCGGGTGACGTGTTCAGCATGAACTTCACCGCCCGTGATGGCTTAAGTATTCCAGCTTATGTGACCCTGCCGAAGGGTATCGATCCGAGCAATATGCGAGCAAAACCCTTTGTGGTGTATCCGCATGGTGGACCTGCTGCCAGAGACTTTCTCAGGTTTGATTGGGTCGCCCAGATGCTCGTGGCTGCGGGTTATGGTGTGATGCAGATAAATTTCAGAGGGTCCACGGGGTATGGTCGGGCGTTTAAGGAGGCGGGCCATAAACAGTGGGGGCAGGCGATGCAGGACGATCTGACCGACGGCACACGTTGGCTGATTGATAATGGCATGGCCAAGGAGACCGGGATATGTATATTCGGCGGTAGTTACGGAGGTTATGCGGCGATGATGGGCGCGGCCAAAGAGCCAGACCTCTACCAATGTGCCGCCAGTCTGAATGGAGTAAGTGATCTGCGCGCGCTGGTTCGAAAATCAAGCAACTATATCGGTGGCCGATTTGGGACACGATTCATCGGTCGACTATGGAAAGATCGCAAAATGTTGCGGGATAACTCCCCGATTGAGTTGGTAGACCAGATTAAAGTGCCAATTTTATTGGTGCACGGTGAGCAGGATCGGATTGTGCCGGTGGCTCAGAGTCGGCGAATGCGGCGGGCATTGGACGATAAGCTTTACAAATATGTTGAACTGCCTGAAGGCGATCACTATCTAGGTGACGAAACGAACAGGATGCGGTTTGCGTATGAACTCCTGACATTCCTAGACCAGCACCTTAAAGCTGGTCAGCATCTAGAGTCAGCAGCGGCTGGATCGCCTTAACTCGGAGGGGAAGCAATGTGGATTGGGTTTATAACGCTGTTTCCAGAGCTGATAGAGGCCGGCATGTCCAAGGGTGTCATTGGACGCGCGGGGGATGCTGGTTTGGTGCAAACGAAAGTCTATAACCCGCGCGATTTCACCCGGGATAAGCATCGCACGGTGGATGATCGTCCCTATGGGGGCGGCGCCGGCATGGTCATGCTGTACGAACCGCTGAGAGATGCCATTGCGGCAGCCAGGCGAGATTCGCCCGCAGATTCACCAGTGGTTATGCTTTCTCCTCAAGGCGTTCGATTTACCCAGGTGGTGGCGGAATCCAATCAAGGTGTCCCGGGCTTTATCTTCCTGTGCGGGCGCTATGAAGGGATTGATCAACGAGCATTGGAAAACTTGGTCGATTTTGAGTGGTCCATAGGAGATTTTGTGCTCAGTGGCGGGGAAATTCCCGCCTTGGCCATGGCAGATGCGCTGATTCGGCTGATTCCCGGCGTTTTAGGCAATAGTTTGTCCACAATTGATGAATCTTTTCTTGATGATCAGCTCGATTACCCTCACTATACGCGCCCCGAGCATATAGACGATTTTTCGGTCCCTGAGGTGCTGCTTTCTGGAGACCACCGTCGTATATCGGAATACCGACGCCGTGGGGCGTTAACCAAAACTTACGCCAGGCGACCGGACCTGATGATCCAGAAAGTTTTTTCTGTTGAGCAGCGTAAGTTGTTGCAAGAAACATTGCTAACGTAGAGGCCATCATGCGTAGAAACAAAGTGATCGAAGAGCTGGAAAATGAACAGCTCAAAGAGGATTTCCCTGAATTTGCCCCCGGCGATACGGTCAGCGTCCAAGTACGCGTCCGTGAAGGAAACCGCGAGCGTTTGCAGGCGTTCGAAGGGGTTGTGATCGGCAAAAGAAACCGAGGACTGAATTCCTCATTTGTGGTTCGTAAGATCTCTCACGGCGTTGGTGTGGAGCGTACCTTTCAGTTACACAGCCCTCTGATTGCTGGTGTAGAAGTAAGACGCCGCGGCGATGTACGTAAGGCAAAGCTGTATTACCTGCGAGAACGATCCGGACGCTCTGCTCGAATCAAAGAAAAGGTCAACTAGACCCCCTCCTTACACCCTGCATATCCCGCGAAGGTACTCTTTGAGAGACGTTTGCGGGGCAGGTACCCAAGCGCTTTGTATGCATATCTGTGAGCGCCGCGTTCAGCGCGATTGCTCGATTGCTCGATTGCTCAATTGTATGAACCACAGTCGCACTTGATCCTGTGGCCGAATAAACAATCTTTCAAGACGCTGGAATTCCCAAAAAAGCGGCTCGGCGCAAAAGGTGACGGTTACGTAGGAAGAAGGAAGGGGCCAGCTTGCTAGACTATTTTGGGGGAGAGAGAGGGTCAGCCTAGCAAGCTGGTCAGATAGTTGGGAGAGACGACCACCTATCTGATTGTGCTCCAATCTACCGAGGGGGGACATTGGCATACTGCGTTGAAGCTCGCTATATAGATTGCAGTTGCCGTGCCAACTTTCGAAAGCGGCTCAAAAAAGATAAATTCTCTATAAAAATCATATAGTTAAGGCGATTTCGTTGGGGCGGTCTTCGTTTGATGCTGCCCTGCCGATCTCTGTCACGACTGACCAATATGGTCACATTGCGTCACCAATGCGACATGGCGCACAATTCTGCTCTCAAAACGCGTCGCTTTCACCAGGAACCTGCTTCTTAGGCCCCATTTGAACCCTCATTTGCAAGATAGTCAGTTGTGTATTAGTCGCTATATCGATGCTTTGTGGCTGGAGCGAGGCTTGAGTGAAAACACGCGAGCAGCGTATCGAGCTGATCTGGAATTTGCGGCCCAGGTGCTCGCTGAGCGGGGCAAGAGCTTAAATACGGCAACCGAGGGTGACTTGCTGACCGTTCTGGATGCAAAGTCGAGAAGAGCGCCAAATGCTCGCAGCACAGCCCGTTGGCTCAGTGGCATAAAAGGCTACTATCGAGATGCGGTGCTGCGTGGCAGTGTGCCTCGAGATCCAACAACAAATCTCGTGCAACCTAAATTGGGTCGTCCTCTGCCGAAAAGTCTGGCGCCGGAACTGGTTGATGCGTTGCTGGCGGCACCAGATGTCTCAAGCCCCATTGGATTGCGTGACAAGGTGATGCTCGAGGTACTCTATGCCACCGGTTTGCGCATTACCGAGCTGGTGTCTTTGACAGTGCGTCAGGTAAATCTTCGACAGGGTGTGGTGAGAGTGTTAGGTAAAGGTGGCAAGGAGCGTATCGTACCGCTAGGTCAGATTGCGATCGAGTGGTTGGAACGCTATTTTTCGCACCGTTCCGACGTGAAGGTCAGCGGCACCGTGCTTTTTCCAAGCAATCGCGGTACTCAAATGACCCGGCAAACATTCTGGCATGCGGTAAAAAAATATGCGGCTCAGGCTGGACTCCCTGGGGATATTTCCCCGCACACATTGCGCCATGCATTTGCAACCCATCTGGTAGATAATGGCGCTGATCTCAGGGCGGTGCAGATGATGCTTGGCCACAGTGACTTGTCAACAACCCAGATCTATACGCACATTGCTCAACAAAGACTAAAATCCCTTGTAGAAGAACATCATCCTCGAGGCTAGGTTGGAAGAACAGGTCCCCGGTGATTTCGCCGGTTACTTCCAGGAACTATTTCCCATCAGCGTGGCTCGAATATGGGAAGCAAAGTAATCAAGAGAAAACATTGAATTTTTTAGAAGTTATGAAGAGAAACTGGATCAGAGAACTAAAGATTGCAAGCGTTCTGTCAGGTCTTGGCTTGATTGTGTGTACCTCTATTGCGTTTGCCCAAGACAACTTTGCCGAAGGCAGTGAAGTTTTGCGTGCCCAGCTCACGAAGTCGCTACAGAACTTACCCATCACCGGAATCTATGACACCGAGCTAGACGGATTCTTCTATGTCGAAATGGAAAATGGCCAATCCCTATATGGCTCTGCCGACGGCAAATACATATTCTCTGGTGACCTTTATCGCCTGGGTGCTCAGGTGGAAAATCTGGCTGAAACCCGTCGCAGTGTGAAACGGGTAGAGTTGATGAACGCCGTGCCTCGAGAGCATATGGTGGTCTTCTCGCCAAGCACTCCCGCAAAAACCCACATCAGCGTATTTACCGATGTGGACTGTGGCTATTGTCGTAAACTGCATCTGGAAATGGATGAAATTAATGCACTGGGCATAGAGGTTCGCTATCTGGCTTACCCGCGCCAAGGGCTTGGCACCCCAACCTATACAAAAATCGTCTCCGCGTGGTGTGCCGCCAATCCCAACGATGCGCTGACTGCGTTGAAAACGGGGAAATCAATTCCCACTAAACACTGTGACAACCCGGTTGCCGATCAGTATGACCTGGGTCAGCAGGTGGGTGTCACCGGCACTCCGGCAATTGTCACGGCTGATGGCCGTTTGTTACCCGGCTACATGCCCGCAGATCGACTTGCAGAAGCGATTGGTTTAGACGGGCGTTAATGTGTCAGCTGTCAGATTAGGAATTGCCGGGCTTGGAACCGTAGCCCAGGGTGTGCTCGAGATCCTGCGCGACAATGGTGCTGTAATTGCAGCCCGGCTGGGTCGCGAGATTGTTGTGTCCAGAATTGCCAGCCGATCAGCTAAGCCCGATGTGGATCTAGGTGGCGCCCAATTCTCAACGAACCTGTCTGATCTGTTGAGCGATGATGTGGATATTGTGGTCGAATTGATCGGCACTGAGGATACTGCCAAGACGTTGATCGAACAGGCGCTGGCCAATGGTAAGCCCGTGGTCACAGCCAACAAGGCAGTGATCGCACGCCACGGTAACGAACTTCTGTCCAACAATGGACAAACCCCACTGAGATTCGAAGCGGCTGTTGCCGGCGCCATCCCGATTGTGCAAGCGCTTGGCGAAAGCCTGATTGCAAATCGGATTGAATCGATCCAGGGGATTATCAATGGAACGTGTAATTACATACTGACCGCAATGCAGGAAGAAGGGACACCGTTTGACCAGGCTTTAGCCACAGCGCAAAAACTTGGCTATGCCGAGGCGGACCCAACCTTTGATATCGAAGGCATTGATGCGGCGCATAAGCTGACTATCCTCTTGTCGCTGGCGTTCGATCACCCATTCGATTTTGATGCATTACATGTGGAAGGCATTTCCAGGGTAACAACCGAGGATATTCAATATGCCAATGAGCTCGGCTACCGCATTAAACACCTGGGGATTGCGCGTCGCACGGAGGCCGGTATAGAGGCGCGTGTGCACCCAGCTTTGGTCGCTAAATCAAATCTGTTGGGGGAAGTTGACGGCGTTCTAAATGCCGTTCAAGTTGCCGCTGACGCGGCTGGAACGACATTGTTCAGCGGCCCAGGTGCCGGTGGTGCGGCCACCGCCTCAGCAGTACTTGCCGACGTCGGCTCGATTGTCAGTCACATGGGCGAAAAGCCCCAGGTTCAGGCAGCGCGCGGTACCAACAGTCAGAACGTATTGCCCATCGATCAGGTGCGTTGTCCGCACTATCTGCGCATTCCAACCAAAGATGAAGCCGGTGTGTTTGCGCGGGTAGCGCAAGCACTATCCGGCCATGGTATTAATATCGAAGCCGTGATCCAGAAAGAGCCGTCGACTGACGTTGCATCAATCGTACTACTTACTCAACCTGTGCTGGAACAGCAGATTCGAGCGGCACTGGATGAAGTTCAGCAGCTACCGCAGGTTGCTGGTGATATCGCGCGAATCAGGGTCGAATAGCTGACGATAGAAACTACCGGCAGGCTTTGTGTGGCAATTTGAACGTGTCTTGATCTTCGGTTTTTGCACCTGACTGGTTACACTTACCGCACCTCTAGGTCAGGTCCAAGAATTGCAGATTCTCACGCGGGAACTTCCCGCCCATTTCGATCAGAACTATCTTGCCGATATCAGTTCGCCGTTGTTGCGCCAGATTTATGCGCGTCGTGGCGTTGCGTCACCAGAGGAAGTGACGGAGCGGTTAAGTGCGTTGCTGACGCCGGAACAGCTACCCGACATTGATAAAGCAGCAGTGCGACTTGCTGATGCGATTATGGGTGGTGAAAAAATTGTGGTGGTGGGTGATTTTGATGCGGACGGTGCCACGTCCGTGGCACTGTGCATGTGCGTGCTGGCTGCATTTGGGGCTCGTGAACCCGATTTTGTGGTACCTAACAGATTTGAATTTGGTTACGGACTTTCTCCCGAAATCGTTGATCTGGTAGCACCTCGGTCGCCAAACCTGATTGTCACGGTAGACAACGGGGTAGCAAGTATAGAAGGGGTGGCCAGAGCTTGTGAGCAGGGGATTGACGTGGTGGTTACCGATCATCATTTACCCGGTCGAGAGTTGCCCCAAGCAGTTGCCATCGTAAACCCCAATTTGGAAGGGTGTACCTTTGGTTCGCCATACATGGCAGGCGTAGGGGTTGCCTATTACCTCCTGAGTGTGACACGCACGGTATTGCGAGAACGGGACTGGTTCACCTCAATCAGACCTGAACCAAACTTAGCGCAATACCTGGACCTGGTAGCACTTGGAACCGTTGCCGATGTGGTTCCCTTGGATACCAATAATCGACTTTTGGTGCATCATGGTCTGCGCCGAATGCGCGCGGGAAAGTGTTTGCCGGGGATTCGAGCGTTGATCGAAGTTGCCAAACGACCAATCAGCACGCTGACCGCCCAGGATCTGGGTTTTGGTGTTGGCCCTCGACTCAATGCCGCAGGCCGTTTGGACGACATGACATTGGGCATACGCTGTCTGCTGGCACCGGACTTACATCAGGCTCGGAAACTGGCCACAGCGTTGGATGAGCTGAACAAAACCCGCCGCGCACTGGAAGGTGAGATGGTGGCTGATGCCCAGCTGATGTTGGAACAAGCGCAATTTAGTGATGAACAGGTCGGGTTAAGTGTTTATCACCCAACTTTCCATCAAGGGGTTGTTGGTATTGTGGCCGGTCGATTGCGAGAAAAATATCATAAGCCAGCCATCGCCTTTGCCGATGCGGGAGATACTGCTCCTGACGAGTTAAAGGGTTCAGCACGTAGTATTGACGGTCTGCACATTCGCGACGTGCTGGATTACATTGCCAACCAGTATCCCGGTTTACTGTCCAAGTTTGGTGGCCATGCCATGGCTGCCGGTTTGAGTATTAAACGTGTCCATTTTGAACGCTTCCAAACTGTTTTTGACAAGGCCGTACAAAGATTCACCAACGCCGATATGTTTCAAGCGAGAATTGTCACAGATGGCGTGTTGTCTCCAACGGAAATGAACTTGGAAAATGCGCAATTACTCAGTCAGGCGGGGCCCTGGGGTAATGGATTTCCTGAACCCGCATTTGAGGGTGAGTTCGTCTTAGTCAATCAGCGTGTTGTGGGAGGAGATCATCTAAAGATGGTTCTGAAAGCCGAGACTGAGCATGGGCAGCAGGTCATCGATGCGATCGCCTTTCGTCAATCTCCGTTGCCCGGTGGAACGGCCCGAGTGCGCATGGTTTACAAGCTCAGTGTGAATGACTATCGCGAATGGCCAACGCTACAGTTGATGGTGGAGTACTTAGAGCCGTTACCTTAGACTATGCCGCTTTTTTCAAACTACGTGAGTCATGGTAGAAATTACGACAATCCGGGAATGTGTTAAGGATCTGACCGAGCGGGAATCTCTGCTCAGGGGGTATCTTTGACTTCGCTACGAAACAACAGCGGCTCGAGGAAGTCGAGTTAGAACTCGCGGATGGTGCGGTTTGGGACGATCCACCTCGTGCCCAGCAGTTGGGTAAGGAGCGTGTTGAGCTGGACCAGGTTGTCAGCGTCCTGGTCGAGTTTGAAAACAATGTGCTGGAGCTGCTGGAGTTGGCTGAGCTGGCAAATGACGAAGGGGACGCCTCTGCCCTGGACGACGTGGCTGAAGAACTGGGCCGTCTTGAGGGAGACCTTGCGGGCTTGGAGTTTCGTAGGATGTTCCAGGGAGAATTAGATGATTCGGGCGCGTACCTCGAAATTCAATCAGGCTCGGGCGGTACAGAAGCCCAAGACTGGGCGGATATGTTGTTGCGGATGTATCTTCGTTGGGCCGAGAAAAAAGGGTTTGCGGCAACGGTCACTGAGTTGAGCCCGGGAGAAGTTGCTGGAATCAAAAGCGTAACGGTGCAGTTGGCCGGCAGCTATGTCTATGGATGGTTGCGAACGGAAACCGGCGTCCACCGATTGGTGCGAAAGTCTCCTTTTGATTCGGGAAATCGGCGCCACACCAGTTTTGCGTCGGTTTTTGTCTCTCCGGAGATTGATGATGACATCGAGATAGAAATCAATCCAGCTGACGTGCGGGTGGATACTTATCGAGCCAGCGGTGCCGGGGGCCAGCATGTTAATCGCACTGACTCAGCGGTCAGACTGACCCATCTACCCACCAATACCGTGGTGCAATGTCAGAGTGAACGATCCCAGCACCAGAACAAAGATCGAGCCTTCAAACAGCTCCGAGCCAAGCTATACGAGCTTGAACTGCAGGAACGACGCTCGGAGCAGCAGGCAATAGAGGATGCTAAGGCGGATATTGGTTGGGGCAGTCAAATCCGTTCATACGTACTTGACCAATCCCGGGTAAAAGATCTTCGAACCCAGGTAGAATCCACCAACCCCAGCAGCGTGCTTGATGGCGATCTGGATGATTTCATCGAAGCGACGCTGAAAGCAGGAATATAACTACGTGATACTGGAAACAACTGAATAATGAGTGATGGTGACGAACGCGACGTGCTGCTCAATCGTCGCAATAAGATGCAAGCCTGGCTGGAGCAGGTCGGGACCTATGTGAATGATTTTTCTCGTGATGCACTGGCGCGGGAACTGCACGATAAATATGCAGACGTAGACAAAGCCGGTCTCGAAGAAATGGGGGCTACGGTGGCGGTTGCTGGTCGTGTAATGCTGCGCCGGGTAATGGGTAAAGCCAGCTTCATCACCCTGCAAGACGTTTCTGGTCGCATCCAGTGTTACCTGGCAAAGAATGATCTGGGTGAGGAAGCCTACGACAGTTTCAACAAGCTTTGGGAAATGGGTGATATTGCTGGTGTTAAGGGCACCATGATGCGTACCAACAAGGGCGAGCTGACGGTACAAGCCAAAGAGATCGTGTTGCTAAACAAAACTTTGCGGCCGTTACCCGAAAAATTCCATGGCTTGACGGATCAGGAGCAGCGTTACCGGCAACGATATGTTGATCTGATGATGAACCAACAAACTCAACAGGTTTTTCGCACCCGCTCGAAAATAGTCCAGGCTATCCGGGATTTTTTTCTGGCGAGAGATTACCTGGAAGTAGAAACGCCGATGATGCACTCGATTCCAGGTGGTGCTACGGCTCGCCCGTTTATCACCCACCATAATGCTATGGATATGGAGTTGTATCTGAGAATCGCGCCCGAGCTGTACCTCAAACGCCTGGTGGTGGGGGGGTTCGAAAGAGTGTTCGAAATCAATAGAAACTTTCGCAATGAAGGGTTGTCGACCCGTCACAATCCCGAGTTCACGATGTTGGAGTTTTACCAGGCTTATACAGACTATCGCGGTCTGATGGATCTAACGGACGAGCTCTTGATTGGGCTGAGCAAAGATGTCGTCGGTGCAACTCAGATCAATTATCAAGGATTGGAAATCGATCTCAGCCGACCGGCCACGCGCATGACCATGGCTGAATCATTGGTGGCGATGGCCGGTGTCCCCGAAAGCCAGGTGCATGATGCGGGATATCTGGTAGACCGTCTGCGGAGCTTGAATTTGAAAACCGAGGATCTATGGGGCGTGGGCAAGTTACAGATGGAGTTGTTTGAAGCCCAGGTCGAAGAACGCCTAGCGCAACCCACCTATATCACTCAGTATCCAGCCGAAGTGTCACCGCTTGCACGGCGCAATGATGACAATGAAGCTGTTACTGACCGTTTTGAGCTGTTTATTGGCGGGCGCGAATATGCAAACGGATTTTCGGAGTTAAACGATCCGATTGACCAGGCTGCGCGTTTTTCCGCGCAGAGCGAATTGAAAGAATCTGGAGACGATGAGGCCATGCACTTTGATGAAGATTACGTGCAGGCCTTGGAATATGGGTTGCCGCCAACAGCTGGTGAAGGATTGGGAATCGACCGATTGGTGATGTTGCTGACAGATTCACCTAGCATCCGCGATGTTCTGCTGTTTCCCCTTCTGCGGCGATTGTGATGCGGCGAGTTTAACCCCCGTCGCTGAGTCGGAGGTGGAACATGAGCACGACGGTTAAACTGGAGGATTCATGGCTGGAATTGCTAGGCCAGGAGTTTGATCGCGCCTATATGCGTAGTTTGAGCGGATTTTTGCGGGAAGAAATTGGCGCCGGAAAAAAGATCTATCCACCGGGCAGACAGATGTTTGCGGCCCTGGACGCCACGCCTGTGGCGGACGTAAAAGTTGTCATCATCGGCCAGGATCCCTATCACGGAGCAGGTCAAGCGCATGGGTTGTGTTTCTCGGTGCCTGAAGGGGTCGCGCCACCACCTTCATTGGTGAATATTTATAAGGAAATTCAGGCGGATGTGGGTGGTGAACTAGACACAACCAAAGGCACTTTGACCGGCTGGGCGCGGCAAGGGGTCCTGTTGCTGAATTCCGTTTTGAGCGTTGAGCACGGTCGCGCAGGATCACATCAAGGTAGGGGTTGGGAGCAATTCACCGATTCGGTAGTCGCCCGGCTTAACGAAACCCGCCGCGGACTGGTGTATCTACTCTGGGGTAGCTATGCCCAAAAGAAGGGTGCGGTCGTCGACCGTGCGCAAAACTGTGTCTTGAGTGCACCACATCCAAGCCCGCTCTCAGCCCACCGTGGGTTTTTGGGCTGCAAACATTTTTCTCAGGCTAATTCCTATTTACAATCTGCCGGTAAAACGCCTATCAACTGGACTATGACGGCATAAGATCTTTGACCATCTAGGAGGGAGTACATGACACAATCAACAACGGACAAACTTATCGTGGCGCAAGAGGGGAATACTCTGGTCGTCACCATAAACAATCCACCGGCAAATACCTGGGATCAAGAGAGCCTCACCGGCCTGAAACAATTGGTGTCTGATGCAAACCAGGATCGTAGTGTTTATGCCATGGTTATTGTGGGTCAAGGTGAAAAGTTTTTTTCAGCGGGAGCTGATCTGAATCTATTCGCGTCTGGAGACAAGGGTGTGGCCCGGGATATGGCAGATAATTTTGGCGGGGCCTTTGAAGCGCTTTCGGAGTTTCGTGGGGTCAGCATTGCTGCCATTAATGGCTTTGCCATGGGGGGTGGCCTTGAATGTGCGTTGGCTTGTGACATCAGAATCGCCGAGGAGCACGCACAAATGGCACTACCCGAAGCCACGGTTGGCTTGTTGCCGTGTGGTGGGGGCACCCAGAATTTAGCTTGGGTGGTTGGAGAAGGATGGGCCAAGCGAATGATCCTGTGTGGCGAACGGGTTGGCGCTGAGCTGGCACAGAATATTGGCCTGGTTGAGGAAGTGGTGCCTTCTGGCCAGGCGTTGGAAAGAGCGTTGGGTCTGGCGTCAGCGGTTGGCAAACAAAGTCCCCCGGCGGTTGCCGCCTGCAAGGGGTTGATCCAACAGGCCAGGCAAGGGGATATCGCCAGTGCGTATTCGAGCGAGCGGGATGCTTTTGTGGATTTGTTTGATACCAACGATCAGGGTGAGGGTGTTAACGCATTCCTGGAGAAACGCGCACCGCAGTGGACCAACAGCTGATGAGTGATAACGCGCCGTTAAAAACTCTTGAACACGAAACCCAATCTGGTTTGGTGGTGGCTCATGCCGAGCTGGATGTGCCCTCGACCCTGAATTCGTTGAGCCTTGAGATGACTCGCTTGTTAGATCGGGCGTTGCAAACCTGGCGAGAGGATGAGCGAGTTTGTGGGGTTTTGATTACCGGAGCTGGAGACAAAGCCTTCTGTGCGGGTGGGGACATTCAGGCGTTGTATCATGCAATGGGAGCAAATCACCGGGCTGGTCAAGTGGTCGATGACTACCCATTTCGGTTTTTTGAAGAAGAATATCGATTGGACTATTTGATACATACCTATCCAAAACCTCTGATAACCATTGGGCACGGCATCGTGATGGGGGGTGGCCTAGGCATATTCGGCGCATCGCAGTTTAAAGTACTCACTGAAAAATCGCGTTTGGCAGTACCCGAAATCACGATCGGTCTGTTCCCGGATGCGGGTGCGAGTTGGACGCTTAAGAAAATGCCAGTGCATTTGGCTGCATTCTTAGGATTAACCGGAAGTCATGCCAATGCTGCTGATGCACTCCATGCAGGTATGGGTGATTATGTCGTTGACCATGATGCACGAACCAGAGTAGTCGACGGTATCCTGGGTTTGTCCTGGGGCGGTGACGTGGATGCTGACACCCAAATGTTGGATGACTATTTATCGTCAATCCAAACCCCACCGCTGCCTGCAAGCGAGCTGCAAAATATTCCCCCCTGGGATATACCCTTACAGGGCCCGTCAGATCTGGCCTCACTCGTATCTATTGTTGAACACATTTATTCGCTTGGGGGGACCAGTAGCTGGGTTGATCGCGGTATTGGCAACCTGAAAAACGGCTGCCCAACGACTGCAGGTATTGTGGTGGAACAACTCCACCGCGTGCAGGACATGGCGCTGGCGGATACATTCAGGATGGAGCTCACTGTAGGAACACACTGTGCAAACAACCGGGATTTCCATGAAGGGGTACGCGCGTTGTTGATTGACAAAGACAACCAACCAGACTGGTCATATGGTGAGATCGGCGCTTTGGACTGGCAACACGTGATGAGCCATTTTGAGGAGCCCTGGGCAGATCACCCGCTTGCTGATCTGGGCGATGCGTAAACGACCAGGCGTTAATTGGTGATTAAGTAACAAACACAGGAGTAGAACATGGCAACGGTAGGGTTTATCGGTCTAGGAAATATGGGTGGTCCGATGGCGGCCAATTTGATCAAAGCTGGCCATACGCTGAAGGTTTTTGATCTGATCCCACAGTCTATCGACGCGGTTCTCTCGGCGGGTGAAACCGCGCAAGCTTCGGATTCCGCGCAAGACGCGGTGCAGGATGTGGACTTTGTATTCAGTATGCTGCCCGCTGGAATTCACGTTCGCAATTTATACCTGGGTTCTCAGTCAGGGCCTGGACTTTTGGCCTCCATGAACCATGAGACCATTGTTGTCGATTGCTCCACCATTGATACAGCGAGTGCCCAGGCGGTGGCTCAGGGGGCCGCTGAACGAAATATCGTGATGTTGGATGCTCCGGTATCCGGCGGTACTGGAGGTGCTCAGAATGGCACACTCACATTCATTGTCGGGGGAGATACCCAAGGCTTGGATAAAGTTCGACCTTTACTAGAGGTGATGGGGGCAAATGTGTTCCACGCGGGTGCCGCCGGTGCGGGTCAAACGGCAAAAATCTGTAACAACATGTTGCTGTCGGTGCTGATGGCCGGAACTGCAGAAGCGCTTGCTCTTGGTGTGGCAAATGGTCTGGATCCGAGTGTGTTATCTGAGATCATGAAGGTTTCCTCTGGCGGAAACTGGGCATTGAACGTCTACAATCCGTATCCTGGAGTGATGGACGCAGTACCTAGTTCGAATGACTACCAAGGTGGATTTCTGGTGGATTTAATGTGTAAGGACCTCGGTCTGGCAATGGGGACCGCGCAAGGCACCGACAGTTCGATTCCGATGGGGGCGTTGGCCTACAATCTTTATCAGGCGCACCGCTCAAATAACCGAGCAGGTGGGAGAGATTTCTCTTCGATACAGTGGATGTTTGATCCGGAACTAAAATCCGATTAGCTGAATCCGGAATTGCCAGCCTGAAATTCCTCGAAGATCTGTTCCCGATCATCAGCCGGCATATCAAAATCGAAGTCTAATCGAATAAACGGCTGAGCGTCCTGCCATCCTTCAGGCATGTTGGATGCGTCGAAGTTTTCCAGGGCGTCGGGGTCCTTCGTAAAGCCACATCTGCGTAGTAAATGCGCTGCGCAGACCAAGTCAGCGTAGTCTGTGTGTTCAACTCGGCGGTTCAACAGAAGGTACTTGTTAGGCACTAACGTGATGTCTTCGGCAAACTTCCAGTGTGTCAGGATCTGCTCTCCTAAAGATGGGTGTACTGCGTTGATGACTTTGTTCAACGTCATACCGTCCTGGATGACATGATCATACTCTTCTACCCAGCTCAGAATGGGAAGAACCCCAATGCAGTGCGTCAGGCCAGCAAGGGTGGCCTGGTCCGGTCGCAACCGCGTATAGCGACTGCATAAAATAGAACTCAGCGCCGCAATTTCGCAGCTGGCTCGCCAGACCTCGCGCATCTTTTTGTCAACCAGTTCGCTGGTTGCCTGAAACATGTGCTGCATGGCCAACCCGGTCACAATATTTGCGGCATATTCCACCCCCATCCGACTGATGGCCTGACTTACGTCGTCGATGGATCGTGTGGCTCGGAATGCCGGTGAGTTTGCGGTGCGAACAAGTTGGGCGGCCAGGGCGGGGTCCTCGCTGACCACTCTGCCTAGAGTTATTGCCGACACATTCTCCGACTCCGCCTCTTCCCGAATTTTAAGGGCAACTTCCGGCAGGGAGGGCATATCAAGCTGGTCGTCTGCCAAGGCGGTTTTCAGATCTTCTTCAATTTGTTTTACTATTTCGGCCATCGGTGTGTTTTCGAATCTTGGATAGATTCAGTATAGACAGCGCTCGGTTTACTGCAGAGCTTGTACTGCTCCTACGGCCAAGGCGCGACCGGCATTTGGGGCGTGTGTCACAAAGTTTAGGATACATTCGTATTTAGAATCCTGGATTTCGTAGCGGTCCCCGATCGTTGGCACCTCACCCTGCCATTCTACGCAATGCAGGGTTTTCTTAACCTTACCGCGGTGCTGAGCCCTGGCCACGATCTCCTGGCCGAGATAACACCCTTTGTGGAAGTCGATTGCACCGGTTTCAACCAGATTGATCATCTGGGGTAGGTATTTTTCTGAGGTCGCAGCGCTGATCAAAGGCACCTTTTGATCGATAAGAAACGCTTGAAAAGAAGCCAGGAGGGGGTCCTGCCTGTTGTGGGCAAGCTCGGGGGTCTCGATGGAGAAGAAAAACTCGGAGTCGGGGACGGCAAGATTATCCTCGCCTTCATGCTGGACGCGGATTGGATGTGCCTCCTGAGTGCCAATCTCGCATCGATGAAAGCGAGCATATGGGTGTAACAAGGTGGCAACGCTATCCACCAGCGTTTCATCCAAAAGCATATTGATTTGCGCTTCTGCAGGCTGATAAACCCACCCGTTTACCACAACCCGACCTTTAAGATTACAAAGGGCCATAGGTGTTAGTTGGGAGGCGGACAAGGTTAAGCAATTGCAGGTCAAATAACCCTGTAAAAAGTCTGCAACTTTTTCTCCGCGAAAGGGAAGTGAAACGATTTTAAACATCAGTCTTCAGTTGGTCTTTGGTCAGCCTTTGATTAGCCCTTGATTAGCCCTTGATTAGCCTTAGATAAGTCTTTGCTTATCAGCCTCCGTCTATTGCCATCAGCCAGGGGGTTGGTATGACTCACGGGTTGATATACTTACAGAATTTTCCGATTTTCGGTAGTCACTCCAGGGACAAAAGACCGTTATGAATCGGGATATTGCGGGTATACTGGTCGAATGAACTCTTCCAGCACTGAGACCTCGCATCTGAAACACATCTATTGGCGCAGCCGACGTGGCATGCTGGAACTGGAGTTAAAACTGGTCCCTTTTGTCCGGGATTGTTACTCAGACCTGGATGAAACCTTGCAAGCTGCCTACGAACAAATGTTGGAAGAAGAAGACTGGCAGATATTTGATTGGCTGCAGGGTAAGTTGGAGCCGCAAGATCCGAACACTCAAATATTGATCCGCAAAATCAGTGCACATCAGGGTCGTTTGTAACCGGGGTGAAAGTCCCCTACACGAGCGGTTTGTGGCGTCTACGCCTCGCCTATCTGTGGGTTTTCTACTTGTTTTTTAGCGTTGGCCGCGGACTTGGACTGATCGGTGGTTGTGTGGTGATCTGTCTGGCCCACAGATGGCTTGTGAAGCATCTGTTTCAGCTTGGGTGCCCCAGATCTCTGAAATTGGGATCGATCACCGGATCCTGGTCGTTGGGGTGGGTGATCGGATTACGCGACGGACGAGGTTGGCAGTGGCTGTTCAGGGAAGAAGTGCACGCAACGGTGTGGTCGCAGGTTCATCGAGACGTGAAATTTGAGTTGTACTCAGAGTGAAGGGTAGAGCTCAGTGCTCTACTTGATGTACCTCATGCTGTAGGGCGCAGCATATCCAGGTGATCGATGCTGCCTGGGAACATGATGGTATCTTCCGGTTTAGACTGGGTATCAGGAAAGTCTAGATTGTAGTGTAGTCCCCGACTTTCCTGTCGTTTGGCAGCAGACCTCACGATCAATTCAGCAACATGGAGTAGATTTCTTAACTCGATCAGATCATCGCTGATTCTATAGTTGGCGTAATATTCGTTGATCTCCTGCTTCAGTAGATCGATGCGGTGTTGGGCGCGCTGTAAGCGTTTGTTGGTGCGAACAATGCCTACGTAGTCCCACATAAAGCGGCGTAACTCGTCCCAATTGTGCGCTATCACAACCGATTCATCTGAGTCTGTAACTTGAGACTCATCCCAATGGGGCAGGTTGGGTAGGGTGAAGTCGCGATGTAGCTGACTTTCAATTTTTTTTGCAGCCTGGTGGGCGAACACCAGGCACTCAAGCAGTGAGTTACTGGCCAGTCGGTTAGCGCCGTGCAAACCGGTGTAGCTTACTTCGCCGATCGCATAGAGGTTGGGTAGATCGGTACGTCCGTGTTGATCCACCAGAACGCCGCCACATGTATAGTGGGCAGCCGGCACAACGGGGATTGGATCACGCGTTGCGTCAATCCCCAGATCGGCACACTTTTGGGTGATATTCGGAAAATGTTCACGCACAAAAGGCGCCGGACGATGACTGATATCCAGGAACAGACAGTCTGTGCCCAATCGTTTCATTTCGTGATCAATGGCGCGTGCGACGATATCTCGCGGTGCCAGTTCCCCTCGATGATCAAATTCATGCATAAATCGACGCCCGTCTGGAAGCCTCAATACCCCGCCTTCACCCCGCACAGCTTCAGAGATCAGGTAGCTGCCTGCGTGGGGGTGGTACAGGCAAGTTGGGTGAAATTGATTAAATTCCATGTTTGCCACTCGACATCCAGCGCGCCAAGCCATGGCAATGCCGTCACCGGTTGATGAATCCGGATTGCTTGTGTACAGATAGACTTTGCTGGCCCCACCGGTGGCTAAAATCACAAACGGCGCTTGAAAGACTTCCACATGTCCGGTGGATCGATTTAGAACATAGGCTCCGGCGCAGCGGCTTGGATAGCGGCCCAGCTTGGAGAGATTGATCAGGTCGATGGCGAGACGGTCATTAAGTAGTTCGATGTTCGGGTGATCGAGGACGCGTGCGGTGAGCGCATGTGTAATAGCTTTTCCGGTTGCATCAGCAACATGCAATATTCTTCTGAAACTATGTCCGCCTTCCCTGGTCAAATGGTACTGATTGTCTTCACGATCGAAGGAAACACCAAGCTCAGTCAGGCGATTAATGGCTTGAGGGGCGTGTTCAATTGTGAGGTTAACGATGTCGCTGTCGCACAGACCGGCACCGGCAGAGAACGTATCTTCGATGTGGGCGTGAAAACTGTCTTGTGGATCTGTAACCGCGGCTATGCCGCCCTGGGCCCAATGTGAGGATCCAGAGGTAATGTCGCCTTTACATAAAACCGTAACGCGGGCTTTATCTGCCAGTTGCAGAGCCGCACTGAGACCGGCGGCACCCCCGCCAATTACGAGAACATCACTGGAGTATCTTTGTGACACGAACAACACTATGCAAAGTTATCGGGAGCGGTAGTATATCCAGGTCCGGGGCGGCAGAATATGCCCGGATTTGAAGCGCAGATCGTAAGGTTGCCTGGGATTGAACATACACCGCGAAAAACGGGTGTGCCAGGGGTCATGCAAGCGGATAAACGGGCGCATCCCGTAGGAAAACAGGCGAGTGAACATTTGACGCAAGTAACAGACAAAGAGCTGGTCAAGCGGGTACAGCAGGGAGATCTGGCAGCATTTGATATGTTGTTCGCCCGCTATCAGTCAAAGATCATAAATTTGATTGCGCGTTATGTTCGGGACAGCGAAGAGGTTCAGGATGTCGCTCAGGAAGCGTTTATTAAGGCGTATCGTGCGCTGCCTCGATTTCGTGGCGACAGTGCGTTCTACACCTGGCTCTATCGAATCGCGATCAATACGGCGAAAAACCACCTGGTGTCCCGAAGTCGACGCCCACCAGCCACTGATGTGGATGTGGAAGACGCAGACTATCGTGATGATGCTGACATGTTGCGGGAGATGGAAGATCCAGAATCTGCGCTGGCTAGAGATCAGCTACGCGATACGATCAATGAGGCATTAAACGATTTGCCCGACGACCTGCGCTCAGCGCTCACGCTACGTGAATTTGATGGATTGAGCTACGAGCAGATTGCGGAAATCCTCGAATGCCCGGTGGGTACCGTGAGAAGTCGAATCTTCAGGGCTAGAGAATTTGTAGATCAACGAATGCAGCCGGTATTGACCAATCGGCAGACCGATCCAGTTGAAATTTAGTGTGAAAAAATTGTGAAAACGATTGAACTTTTCTTCGATACAAACATCAAAGGTGCTGAACTTGTGCCTCATGGCCGTTCAGCCTGTTAAATCAAGCCTATTAGAGTAAAAAATGTCAGAACAACTGAAAGAGTCTATGTCCGCGGTTTTTGATGACGAGGCAGACGCCTTTGAATTGCGCCGTGTGCTGGATGAAGCCGCAGGGAATGATGAACTGCGAGCCCATTGGCACCGCTTGGCGCTGATTGGTGATGTGATCCGCTCCGACCATACCCAACTGGATCATGGCTTGCGTGATCGAATATTTGCCGAATTGAAGGCGGAAGGCACCCTCGAAGTCGAAACTGCACCGCAACTCCATTCGATTGAGGGTGGCTCACCCGAGAAGGCTCCCAAAAATTGGTTGGGTAGAGTGACAGGTATTGCGGTTGCGACGGCCGCTGCCGTATTGGTGATGGTGAACGGTGGGCTATTCACTGATGACAGTTCTTTCTCAACTGGCCCTGATAATTTCGCCGGTGCTGCCAATAATAATGCAGAGCTGGTTCCGGTCATGTATAGCCAGGCCACAGCAGCCGATCAGCAGCGTCAATACGGTTTCATATTGCGCCACATCCAACAAAATGCCATGAACTCCAACGGCATGACCGGTTTTGCCAAAA
Organism: Pseudomonadota bacterium; assembly: GCA_039028095.1. Lineage (GTDB taxonomy): Bacteria > Pseudomonadota > Gammaproteobacteria > Pseudomonadales > Azotimanducaceae > UBA4421. The sequence goes on along the minus strand of JBCCIU010000002.1, from coordinate 115,154 downwards.
TGGCAACCTTTCAGCGAGCACCGGCAGGCGCCCAATCTCTACCCAATTCGTCAGAGGAAGATGACCTGCAAACGGGCTCCAACACTCGATCCAACGCATTAGAGGCTGACGATTAACGTCGGTTTCGCGCCAATGACGATGTCGTGGTTTTTGCGTAAATTTGCCTGGGTGATCCTGATTATTTTTGGATACGGCCTGCCTGTACAAGTGGGTTTTGCAAACGCGCTGGGTGAGACCGGAAAGAAAAAAGATACCAGCGACATCTCAGCGTTGTTGCAACGTATGAACGACGCGTTTGCCCAGGTCGCTTACGACGGCGTCTTCAGCTATTTTTCCGGCAATGAACTTGCCACCTTGAGAGTTGTGCACAAGCTGGTAGATGGCGCCCAGCGGGAACGTCTGGTACACCTGAATGGTGCTCCCAGAGAGATTGTCCGCCACGGAGACGAGGTCCTGTGTATTGTTATGCCGGGTGATGATCTGTTGAGTCTGGAAGATTCTATTCCGGCAGGTCCGTTTGCCCGCGCCTTCGTCCGTGAATTCGAAAGTCTATCCAATGCCTATGCAGTTGAAGCGTTTGGCGAAGGAAGAATTGCGGGTCGTCAAGCACTGCGCGTTGCGATCAAGCCGAAGGATAGACATCGTTACGGTTACCGACTTTGGTTGGATAAAGAAACCGCGCTGTTGTTACGTTCAGAATTAGTCGACCACGAAGGAAATCGACTCGAGATATTCCAGTTTGCGTCCATCGTGATCGGTGATGCGGTTCAGGATGACGCACTTGAATCCGAAGATCCCCAAGGATCAATGGTCAGCCACTTGCGGCTGGAATCCAAAACGCTGGAGGATGTGCTCGCCCAGGCAAGCTCGCAGGAACCCGCCGCTGATTCTGCTGAAATGGATGATGGTTGGACGACAACCTGGTTGCCAGATGGATACAGGATGGCAGACGCGGATGTGCGTCGTAAACCTGAACATGCGGTTACCAATCTCATCTACAGTGATGGCCTGGCTGCTTTTTCAATTTTCATCGAACCGATGCCGCACCGAGGTGCCGCGACCATGATTTCTCAAAACGGTGCAACAGTGGCCCTTAACCACCGCGTGATGGGTGGTTCTATGTATTACCTGGTAACGCTGGTGGGTGAAATCCCGGTGGCAACGGCACATCAAATTATTGAATCGGTAAAGCGGGTCGATCGCCCAGCGAATCAGGCAGGCCAATGAAGCGCAAGCAAATACCGATCGATCGTTTCAGTTTGCGAGTTGGGTACGGTTCCTGTTTGGTCTCAAAAAGAAGAGCCTGATGAAACTCGGAGCTTGGACAGGATATACAAGTCGCTCAGTAGTACTAAAATAGAAAGAATCCTAATCAACGAAACGAACTACAGGTGACCAGGCAATTGCGCGATGCTGTTGCCCTCAGGCACAGCCTGCGCACTGACGCGTGTTCAGCGTGTCTATTTTGAACATAAAAGGAAAACAGATAGATGATGCAACCTATGACTACCCCCAAAGCCATCAAGTGGCAGCCATTTGGCCGGTACCCGTTGTTGTTACTCTTATACCTATTCATGGCCCTGGCAGCCTTGCTTCCCGTATCTGCCAATGCCAGAGATCTCCCAGATTTTACCAAGCTGGTGGAGCGGAACGCCCCTGCTGTTGTCAACATCTCCACAGAAGCGGAATCTCAGGCGCGTAACAACAGACGCACGCCCGAAGGACTGGAAGAGTTTTTCCGTCGATTTGGCCAACCGTCACCCAGAACGCCGCGCCCATCGCGTTCCCTGGGGTCGGGGTTCATCATCAGCGAAGATGGTTATATCTTGACCAACCACCATGTAGTAGACGGTGCTTCGGAGATCGTCGTCAGGCTCTCCGATCGCAGGGAATTGATCGCAGAATTGGTAGGCAGCGACAGCCGGGCTGATCTTGCAGTGCTCAAAGTCGAAACGGATGAGGATCTGCCTACGGTGACGATCGGCGAGTCAGAGCCGCTAGCTGCCGGTGAATGGGTACTGGCGATTGGTTCCCCCTTTGGCTTTGACTATTCGGTTACCGCCGGCATCGTCAGTGCAAAAGGCCGCAGTTTGCCCACAGGTGCGCAACGTGAGAACTATGTTCCTTACATCCAGACTGACGTAGCGATTAATCCGGGCAACTCGGGTGGTCCTCTGTTCAACCTGGCGGGAGAAGTCGTCGGGATCAATGCGCAGATTTTCTCGAATTCTGGCGGATTTATGGGTGTATCGTTTGCCATACCCATAGACGTGGCCATGGAAGTCGCCGGTCAGCTGCGCGAAGACGGGAAGGTCTCAAGGGGATGGCTCGGCGTTATGATTCAAGAAGTCAATCGCGATCTGGCTGAGAGCTTTGGGCTCGATAGACCTCACGGCGCCTTAATCTCCCAGGTCTTTGAAGACACGCCTGCAGAAGAAGGTGGCCTGCGTCAGGGGGATATTATAACCAAGTTCAACGGGCGCTCTATTGAACGATCTTCAGAGCTCCCCTACAACGTGGGCCGGGTTAAGGCTGGCGAATCTGCCGAAATAGAACTGGTTCGTGAAGGCAAGCGGATGACCATCGACCTTACCGTTGGTGAGTTAGCTGCGGTAGGTGAGTCGTCGCCCTCTCAAAGGCTTGGCCGTTCATCAGAAAACAAGTTAGGCCTGGTGTTGCGGAGTCTCAATGACGATGAGCTTGATCGATTGGATATTTCAGGTGGCGTACGTGTGGTTGAAGTGGATGAACCTGCTGCAGAAGCGGGTATTCAGGCCGGGGATGTCATTACGCGATTCTATAATAAAGGTGTGGACACACCCGCAGAGTTTGAAGAAATTCTTAACGATCTCAGACCAGGTCGAACAGTACCAGTGCTGGTCTTGAGGTCAGGAAATCCAGTCTATCTTGCGTTGCGAATTCCGGAGTAAAATGTCACCCCAGCGGAGCCCGGCCGATTGTTCAGAACGATTGGCCTTTTAGGCTTAAGTGACTGAATCGGTGGGATAAAACGTCCGGTTAGGCTAAACTCGCGCGCCGAAACAATCTCGGAATGGATGCGTGCCCAATACTGCACTGATTCGAAACTTCTCCATCATCGCTCACATTGATCACGGTAAATCGACTCTGGCGGATCGATTTATTCAAATGTGTGGTGGTCTGTCCGAAAGAGAGATGGCGGAACAGGTTTTAGATTCCATGGACCTTGAGCGAGAACGTGGCATCACGATCAAAGCCCAAAGCGTCACGCTCAAATATCAACACACGGATGGTCAGGAGTATCAACTGAATTTCATTGATACACCCGGTCACGTGGATTTCAGTTATGAAGTTTCCCGATCACTGTCAGCCTGCGAGGGTGCATTGCTGGTGGTTGACGCGGCACAGGGTGTAGAAGCCCAATCTGTGGCTAATTGTTACACGGCGATCGAACAAGGCCTGGAGGTACTACCAGTCTTGAATAAGATTGATTTGCCACAAGCGGAGCCTGAAAGAGTAGCGGCTGAGATTGAAGAGATCATTGGTCTGGATGTCAGCGGCGTTCAGGTGGTTTCAGCCAAGACAGGTATCGGTATTGAGGACTTGCTCGACTATCTGGTGGATATGATCCCACCCCCTGAAGGTGATCCTGAGCAAGATCTACAGGCTTTGATCATAGATTCCTGGTTCGACAACTATCTAGGTGTGGTTTCTCTGGTGCGTGTTGTCGAAGGCACATTGCGCAAAGGTGACAAAATCATTGTCAAATCCACTGGCAAAACCCACATTGTCGACGACGTGGGTCGTTTTACGCCAAAGCGCGAATCAGACAAGCAGTTAGCAGCCGGTGAAGTTGGGTATGTGGTTGCGGGCATCAAAGAGATTCAAGGTGCCCCGGTTGGGGATACATTGGTATCTGCTAAGGCAGCAGATGTGGCGCAGTTACCTGGGTTTGCCAAAGTGAAGCCCCAGGTGTACGCGGGATTGTTTCCTGTCAATTCTGATGATTTTGAGAGCTTTCGGGAGGCACTGGAAAAGCTTGTCCTAAATGATGCTTCACTGTTTTATGAACCCGAATCGTCAGATGCTTTGGGGTTTGGTTTTCGATGCGGATTTCTTGGCATGCTGCATATGGAGATCATCCAGGAGCGACTGGAGCGGGAGTACGACCTTGATCTGATAACTTCAGCGCCCACGGTAGTTTACGAAGTAGTCCAGTCTGATGGCACGGTGGTCCAAGTGGACAATCCTTCGCGCTTGCCGGCTAATTATGCGGAAATGCGGGAACCTATCGCTGAAGTGAATATATTGGTCCCGCAGGATTTTGTCGGCAATGTAATGTCCCTTTGTGTGGAGCGTCGTGGCGTGCAGAAGAACATGCAGTTCACCCAGGGGCAGGTTTCCATGCAGTGGGAGATGCCGCTCAACGAAGTTGTTATGGATTTTTTTGATCGGCTGAAATCTGTCAGCAAAGGTTTTGCGTCTTTAGATTATGCCTTCAATCGATTTGAAGTGGCTGCGCTTGTGAAACTGGATATCCTCATCAATGGTGAAAAGGTGGATGCACTGGCCAGCATTGTGCATCGAGAGCAAGCACAGGGTAGAGGACGGGCCCTGGCCGAGAAAATGAAGGAACTCATTCCACGACAGCTTTTTGACGTGGCTGTGCAAGCGGCAATTGGCGGCCAGATCGTGTCTCGTCAAACCGTGAAAGCGCTTCGTAAAAACGTCACGGCGAAGTGTTATGGTGGTGACGTCACCCGCAAGAAGAAGCTCTTGGAAAAACAAAAACAAGGCAAAAAGCGTATGAAACAGCTGGGACGAGTAGAAATACCCCAGGAGGCGTTTCTCGCAGCGCTGAAGGTCGAGCGCTAAAACATGGACATCGATTTACCCTTTATCTTGTTCTGGGCGGTACTTGTCTGTGGCGTTATCTGGCTTGTCGATGTTCTATTTTTTAAGAAACGTCGCGAGCAGAAAGACCCTGAGGCGTCAGATCCAACCCTGGTTGAGTATGCAAAGTCCTTTTTTCCTGTGCTGTTGGTCGTGCTGCTCCTGCGAAGCTTTCTTGCAGAACCCTATCAAATTCCCTCGGAATCCATGGTGCCGACACTGGAAGTTGGTGATTTTATTCTGGTGAACAAATATGCCTATGGTTTAAGACTGCCGGTGTTTGGCACAAAGGTCTGGGATATTGGGGAGCCCCAGCGAGGTGATGTGATGGTGTTTGTGCCGCCGCATGATCCCCGTTACTTTATTAAGCGCGTGGTGGGGATACCGGGCGATAGCGTGCGCTACGAAAACAAAGCTCTGTACATCAATGGAGAACGCGTTGGCTATGAGCTGCTGGGAGAAGTGGCCGACCCAAGGTCACGGATTCCAATCAAAGCTTATAAAGAGACAATCGATGATCGTACACATATCATCTATCGCGATGCATCCAGAGTGCGATCCCAATCCTGGGAGATCCCGGCAGGGAAATATTTGATGTTGGGAGATAATCGCGATCGCAGCGAAGACTCTCGGTATTGGGGGCTTGCTTCTCAAGAAAACATCGTTGGGCAAGCAGTGGCGATATGGTTGCACAAAGACCCTGGTTGGAATTTCCCAAACTTTTCGAGAAATCAGTGGTTCAATTGATATCGAAGGCGGAGGCGTTATGCAAAAACATCGACAAAACCTAAGTACGTATCAGACCGGTTTGACCAAGTGGGGCTGGATGATGGCCATTGTCGGATTTGTGTTTGTTGCAACGGCAGCGATGCGGATGATCCCTCACTACATGGATTATCAGGTTGTGCAATCTGTGGCCGACCGATTACCTAAAAAGACGGTCCACAACGATATGTCGAAGAACGAAATCATGGAGCATTTTCGCAAGCAGTTTCGAGTAGAAAATTTCACCATACCCGTTAAAGACATGATGACTATCTCTAGAGATCAATATGAAACCGTTGTCGAGATTAACTATGAAGTTCGCGAGCATCTGTTCCACAATATCGATGTTGTTCTAGTGTTCAGCGACAGACGAGTCTTTGAATAAGGGCGTTTCAAAGCAACACAGCGCGTTGACGAAGTTGCAACGTGGTCTGGCTTATGAATTTAAAGACCAAGCGCTTCTGCAACAGGCGCTCACCCACAAAAGTGCTGGCTCACCAAATAATGAACGGCTGGAGTTTCTTGGTGATGCGGTTATTGGTTACCTGGTTGGGTATGAGCTGTACCGAGCCTATCCGGATGTTCAGGAAGATGTGCTTTCGCTGATGCGCTCACAATTGGTGCGCAAAGAAACACTCGCAGAGTTGGCCTCTGATCTGGGCGTCGCAGAGTGTTTGTACATTGGGGCAAGTGAAAAACGATCCGGTGGCCGACAGCGCGCCTCAACCCTCGCTGATGCCTTTGAAGCGGTGCTGGGTGCGATACATCTTGATGGCGGGATTGATGCCTGTGAGCGCATCGTAAAGGCTCTGTTTTCGGTGCCGCTTAAGAACCTGGCGGATAGAGAGCTGCGAGATCCAAAAACTCGACTACAAGAGCTCCTGCAATCTCAGAAACTGAATCTACCCGACTATCAAGTTGATGCCATTGAAGGTGCAGACCACGCTCGGCGGTATACGGTCAGTTGTTCGGTTCCGGAACGCGCGATCTCAACCACCGGGATGGGAAGCTCCAGGCGTGAGGCGGAGAAAGCTGCGGCCTTAGCCATGTTAGGGGCGATTGAAGGGACCTCATGAGTACCGAAGGCACGCCAACGCGAAATCAGGATGCACAAAAATGCGGATATGTGGGACTGATTGGTCGTCCCAATGTGGGTAAATCCACATTGTTAAATCATATCCTGAAGCAGAAAATCAGTATCACCTCTCGAAAGCCTCAAACCACTCGGCAATCGACCATTGGTGTAGATACGCAAGATGAGTATCAGGCAATTTATGTTGATACACCTGGCCTGCATCAAGGTGGTGGCCGAGCCCTTAATCGATATATGGTCAATCAGGCAACCAATTCCGCCCGTGATGTAGATATTCTGGTGATGGTCATCGATGCGCTGGCGTGGCAGGCGGATGACGATCGCGTGTTGGCGCTGTTCAGGGATTTGAAGGATCAGACGGTGGCCATCGTTGCCGTGCTGACAAAAATAGATTTACTGGAGACGAAAGCACAGCTCTTGCCGCTGATGCAGACCCTTTCTGAATATGAAGTGTTTGACGAGATCGTACCAGTATGCGCCTTGCGAGATGAGGGTATCGAAGCGGTGCGTCAATGTGTATTCAGCTACCTACCGCCGGGCGATCATTATTTTGCCGAAGATGATATTACCGATCAGACTGAACGCCAGATGGTTGAAGAGATTGTTAGAGAGAAGCTGATGCGACAGCTGGGGGATGAGCTTCCTCATAGCAGCGCGGTCAGTGTGATTCACTTCAAGGCCCAAGACCAGCTGATTGAGATTCATGCAGAGATTTTTGTCGAGAGGGATAGTCAGAAACGCATGGTGATTGGTCGTCAGGGGCAGCGGCTGAAACTGATAGGGACCGAAGCACGCAAGGATGTGGAACGGTTGCTGGACAGCAAGGTTATGTTGCACCTTTGGGTAAAAGTTCGCAAAGGTTGGACTAACAATGCTGCCAGTATGAAAAAGCTCGGCTATGAATAGCCTCGTTGTATAGGCTTAGCCTACCGTGCGCTATACAGATATTTCATTTCTGATTTTGAAGGCAAGTGCTTATCGCGAAACAAGCACATTGGTCAGCGGTTTCAGTGCGGAAGCTGGTCGATTCAGCATGATTATGAAAGGTACTCGTCGACGAAAAGATGCCCCGCTCGTACAGCCTTTTGTGCTCGCACATGTCTCTTGTGTGGGGAAAGGTGCTCTCCTGACTAACACCAAGTATGAGGTCCAGAAGCGATTCGAATTTCAGGGCAATATCTTAAGCGCGGGATTTTACGTGCTGGAAGTTTTAAGCCGTAGTCTGGTTGAGTATCAATCTGAACCGGCGGTTTATCATCTATCACTGAAGACGCTGCACGAACTGGAAGCGATTCAGGAACACATGACTGACCACAGCAGGTCTGCAAACAACGGCGTTCAGATGATGGCCGCCGTTGCCTCGCGGCTGCGACCGTTTGAAATTCGGTTGCTGGATTTGCTGGGCTACGGAGTGGACTTTCTACACGAAGCTGGCACTGGCCAACCTATTACTCAGGGAGAGTACTACGCGCTGTGTCCAGGTGAGGGGTTTGTCGCACAACCTGCCTTTTCGGCTGACAAAGAAGCGGACAGATATCCCGGGCAGGTATTGCAGGATATTGCCCAGAGTGATTATTCGAAAATTGAAACTCTGAATGCGGCGCAGAAGATTACCCATTGTTTATTGCCCGAGCTGGTGGGGCATGAGCCGCTGTTGAGTAGAAGCCTGTGGTCGACGTAGATGTCAAAATCCGGCAGTTAAATGCCGAAGGGCTTGGGGAATCTGAGATTAACGAACGTCCTCTGCTGGTTCGTAATGCATTGCCAAATGAGACCGTGCGTGCCCGCATCCTCAAGAAACGCAAAGGCGTCCGATTTGCTGATGCGCTGTCGGTTCTGGAAGAAGCCTATCCAATGCGAGTCGAATCGAACTGCCCGGCTTTTCCTCGCTGCGGAGGGTGCAGTCTTCACCATCTAGCCTATCCGGAACATTTGGCGCTAAAGGAAGCACAGCTTCGACAGGCGCTTGCTGAATTCGGTGTGGCTTCGGGAGTCTGGCGCCGCCCGACCAGCGCGGTAAAGCTTGGTTATCGAACAAAGGCGCGGCTGGGCGTCAGGCAGGTTGGTGATCAGGTATTTGTTGGATTCAGGGAATCTTTCAGCAATCGAGTGGCGAAGTTAGAGACCTGTATGACGCTCACACCAGAGCTTGCTGGATTGATAACCCCACTCAGGGAGATGATCAGTAGACTCAGTATGCCCGGTAAGATTCCGCAGATCGAAATGTCCCAGGGTGACGCGACCATCACCCTGATCCTTCGCCACCTATACGAACTGTCCGATAGTGACTACAGCGTTCTGCGAGAATTCGAACGCATCCATCGGCTCGAGGTTGTGCTGCAGGCCAAAGGATACGACACGCTGACAACGCTCACTGGAGCGACGCCCAGCCGTCTCGCCTACACCCTGAAGCGTCATGGTTTGGATATCAAATTCGAGCCCCATCAGTTTACCCAGGTTAACCAAGGAATAAATCAGCTCATGATCGATCGGGCAGTGGGTTATATCCGGCCCTTGGTTAAGCCTTTGCTGGATCGAGGTCGCAGGCTTGAAGTGGTAGATCTGTTTTGTGGAATCGGCAATTTCTCCCTGCCAATTGCGCGAACGGGTGCCAATGTTGTGGGATTGGAAGCATCTGCCGACGCCATTGATATGGCCCAGGAAAACGCCCAAGCGAACGGCGTTGCAGCTGAATTTGCCGTGGCTGATCTATACGCACAGAACATGGACCCTGGACATCTGGCTGCAATATCCCGAGCAGATGTGATTGTTCTCGATCCGCCTCGAAGTGGCGCTGGACCTGCGCTAGATCAGTGGTTGGAGGCCTTTCCTGGCAATCATGTTGTTTATGTTTCTTGTAATCCGAAGACATTTGCAGTTGATGCCACAGGCTTGCAGAATGCAGGCTTTGCGCTGCAGGAGGTTGGCATTTTCGACATGTTCCCGCATACCGCCCATATCGAAACCATGGGCCTTTTCGAGCGTCTGCCGTCCTAGGGACTGCTGGACGTTGCTGCAGAGAAAGTAGATGGTCAAAGTTCAGGCAGATTTTCCGGTAGACAACAACGGTCAGATCGACTTTGAAGTCTGGGCTGATGCGCTCACCAGCCAACGTCACTATCTGCACAAGGATCGCCTGGTGGAGGTCTGCGGCCAGCTGAACTATGCCGGCGAACGGGATCTCATATTGAGCCTGCAGCTTGCTCAACTGGTGGGTGAACTGCACATGGACCAAGATGCAGTTCTTGCCGCACTGGTCTATCGCCAGTTACGGCTGCGCACACGCTCAGAATATGAGGTGGCTCAGATCGTTGGTGAGTCCGCATTGGACATTGCCAAGGGTGTTTTGTCGATGGCAAATACCAGTCTTCTGGAGTTGTCTTCCTCGCCATTGCAGGAGACGGAGCAGCAGGACCAGGTGGAGAACATCAAGCATATGCTGGCCACGTTGATTGATGACGTGCGCGTGGCCGTTTTAAAACTGGCGGAGCGTGTGGTCGCGCTGCGTTCTGCAAAGGGGTATGTGGAGTCTCGGCGACAGGAAATCGCTCGCGAGGCGCAATACATCTTTGCGCCCCTGGCAGGCCGCTTGGGTATCTGGCAACTTAAATGGGAGCTTGAAGACCTAAGCTTGCGATACCTGGAGCCAGAGATTTATCAGGGCCTTGCCCGCAAACTAAAGAGTAAGCGAGGCGAACGAGAGCGCCAGGTGGAAGCTGTTGCTGATCAAGTTCGAGCTTTGTTGCGTAGTTATGGCGTGGATGGTCAGGTGTTTGGAAGAGCCAAACATATCTACAGTATTTGGCGCAAAATGAACTCAAAATCGGTGCCGATGGAACAGGTCTATGATGTGAGAGCGGTTCGAGTGGTTGTTGATTCCCTATCCGAGTGTTATGCATCTTTGGGGGTAATTCATAACGCATGGTCACATATTCCTGCGGAATTTGACGACTATATCGCAAGCCCCAAAGAAAACGGCTATCGCAGTATTCATACCGCGGTCATCGCACCGGATGGAAGTACCCTTGAAGTTCAGATCCGTACAAGCGAAATGCATCGCGACGCAGAACTAGGCGTTTGTGCTCACTGGTCCTACAAGGATTCTGAGGCTGACCCACTGAGCGGTGGTCACCAAGATTATCGACACAAGATGGACTGGCTGCGTCAGGTGATGGAGTGGCATGAAGAGCTGGCCGGAACTGAGCGTTTAAGTACCTTGTTACAGCACCGAGTCAGTCAATCACGGATCTTTGTATCTACGCCAAAGGGTCATGTGCTGGAATTGCCAGACGGAGCGACAGTACTCGATTTTGCCTATCGGGTGCATACCGATGTGGGGCATAGCTGCCGATCGGCAATGGTAGATGGGCGTCCAGTATCCCTGCAAACTCCCTTAATCACCGGTCAACAGGTCCAGATAGAAACCCAATCAGAAAAGATCCCGAACCGCGATTGGCTGGAGCTTGATTTGGGATTTGCTGTCACGGATCGGGCACGTGCGAAACTGGTGAATTATTTTCGTCAGCTCCCAGAATCCCAGGCCCAACGGTTAGGTGAAAGGGTCTTTATTGGTCGATTGAATGCGCTGCATGACATAACAGCCACCGGTCACGCTTTGGACCAGCTGGTTCATGTATTTGATGTGGAATCTAGGGAAGTCCTTTTCCAGAGAATGGGGCGTGGAGAGATTTCTGTTTGTGATGCGCTGGTGACAGTCCTTGCGCACCAGGATACCCAGGCAAGGCTGGCGCTGCCGGGTGTCGGGGAGGATTTTCCGAAGGCTGTAGGGATTTGCGTCGAAGGTACAAACAGGGATGGACTGCTACTGGATATTACCCGACTAGTCAGCGAGTGTGGATTGGCGCTTACGCAGACCAACGGCCGCGTTTCGGTACCGGATGATAGGGCGATTATAAGCATTGAAACCGCGGTGACGGATTGGCATCAGGCGGTCAGATTGCTGGCCTATCTGGAGCATATCCCGGGCGTCACAGAGGTGACCCGAGAGCCGATAGGTGCAAGCTAGTCTGCATTCCATTCTCAGAACCACTTATAATATTGCCTTAGTACGGGGCAAGAACGATGCTGTAGTTGGAATGCCGGGCAATCCAGAACTCAGCGCTAAGAATAACAATTGATCAAAAATATGCTGGAGAAGACTATGCGCATCATACTGTTGGGACCGCCGGGCGCAGGCAAGGGGACTCAGGCCCAATTTATTAAAGACAAGATGACAATCCCGCAAATATCGACGGGGGACATGTTGCGCGCTGCGGTGAGTTCCGGGAGTGATCTTGGACAGCGTGTAAAAGCCGTAATGGATAGCGGGGCTTTGGTTTCTGACGAGATCATTATCGATTTGGTGAAGGAGCGGATTACCCAACCTGATTGTGTCCCAGGTTTTTTGTTTGATGGTTTTCCTCGAACAATTCCGCAGGCTCAGGCAATGAAAGATGCCGGCGTCGAAATTGACGCCGTTGTGGAAATTCAGGTGGCCGACGACGAGTTGGTCAATCGGATTACGGGAAGGCGGGTACATCCGGGCTCGGGACGGGTTTATCACGTGACCTACAATCCGCCCAACTTGGAAGGCAAAGACAACGAGACGGGTGAAGATCTTGTGCAGCGTGAGGATGACACAGAAGAAACCGTGCGAGAGCGTCTTTCGGTATACAACGAACAAACAGCACCTCTGATTGAGTTTTATCAGGATGAACCCAACATCAAGTACGTCGTGGTAGACGGTCAGGGGTCGGTAGAATCCATCCAGGCGGCGATTTCGACGGGACTATCGCAATAGAGGACAAGGGATTGTGGGGAACAAGGAGGGGAGGGGATCTGCACTCACAGCAGGCCACTGAAGGGTAAAACCTGAACCAGCGTGCCATGGGCCAAATTGTCGGCCTCTTTGGGCACCTCGATAAGGCAGTTTGCCTGAGCGAACGTGCTCAGGCGATTAGAACTCTGATCGCCAGTCTGGGAGACATGGTGCGTGTTCGATTCTGTGTCAAAGCGCAATGTGCCCCGTTGATATTCAGCCCGTCCAGACGTGTGTCTGATTTCTCCATCTAGTCTTGCTAACACCCGAGTTGCCGGTTCAGGATCGATGGCGCCGGCAAGATGAGCAAGGGCAGGCTTTGCCACCAACAGCAATGTGACGATGGTTGATACTGGGTTGCCGGGCAAGCCAAATATGTGACAGGTGTGCTCCCCCGACCGGATCTGACCATAAGCCAGTGGCTTGCCGGGCTTCAGGTTGAGTTTCCAGAATGAGAGCTGTCCTAATTCTTCGATGATTCGGGTTACAAAATCCGCATCACCCACAGAGACCCCGCCGCTGGTGATGAGTGCGTGGCAGGTTTTGCTGTGGGATTGTATGGCCTGTTTGACCGCCTCCTCGTTGTCCGGGAGTCGTCCGAGATCTCGGATATCAAGAGGCTGTCGGCTCAGCAGGGATAATACGGTCAGTCGATTAGAGTCGTATATCTGACCGGGCTGGAGTTGGTCTGGAGGAATACCAGGGTCGACCAGTTCGTCACCTGTTGAAAATACGCCTACGACTGGTGGAATAGACACACTGACTTTGGCCACGCCGCAGGCAGCCAACATGCCCACGTGGAAGTGATTCAGCAGGGTGCCTTTGATCAACAACAGTTGGCCTTTTACCACGTCGTGACCGGCGGGCCGAATATATGGTTCCGCGGGAACATGATCGCGAAAGAACACCGTCTCGCTGGCGTTTTCGTCAGCCGTCTGGCCGGTCAGGGATTGTGTCGAAGGTTCGCTACCTTCCAGCTCCTCCTGGAGCAGAACCTGGCCCCCACCCTCGGGCACAACCGCGCCAGTGAAGACCCGGACAGCCTGCCCGGGGTTGATTGAACCCGAAAAGGGGTGGCCCGCCCAGCTTGTGCCAATCACAGAAAACTTCTGATCCGCCAGCCCCGCCGCTAAATCCTGGGTTTGGATGGCATAGCCATCCATGGCGGATGCACGAAAAGGTGGCATGTCGGTGGGTGCAACAATTGATTCTGCCAGCACCCGATTCAGCGCTTGTTCGATGGGGAGGGTTTGAGTATCACCCACTGCTGTGATCTGATCTCTTAACGCCTGGTTTGCTTCCGCTAGATCCAAGGGTTGGTTATGCTTTTGCAATGAATACCTTAGTCGTTGATACGTCCAGTCCCTATTGTAGCGTTGCTTTGCAGTGTGAGGCGCAGATATTTTTTAAACACGAACGGGTAGACCGGCGCCACAACGAAGTTGTTCTTCAGATGTTGGATGAGCTGTTTGTCAGGGCCGAGCTTGATAAAGCTGAGATTCAGCTGATTGGCTTTAATGCGGGACCGGGATCATTTACGGGTGTGCGTATCGGTGCGGCAATTGTCCAAGCGCTGTCCTTTGCTTCCCAGGCAAAAGTCGTTGCCATCGATAGCAGTCGGGTGATTCTTAACTCACTATTGGCCCAGGATTCCCCCGCGGTCCCAGGATGGGTTGTTGCTACGCCAAGCCGAGCCAATCTTTATTATTTAAGCGCCTACCTGGTAAACCCAGAACTTGAGTGTAAACATGCGGATAAACTCTGCGACCAGCTGCCGGTCGATTTTCAGTCGCTGCTTGCGCAGGGGTGGGGTCTTTGCGGGACGTTGCCAAGTTGGCTTGATGTGTCGGAACACGTTTTTTGCGAACAGATGCCCGATGCTCAGGCCCAACTGGCCTACGTGCTCAGTAAGCATCACGGTGGTCAGAGTCATCCGGCTGAGCTGGCATTGCCTCGATATCTACCCGAAGATTCACCTTGGAAGCCCACTCGTACTCGGGCAAACTCAACCTAGCGCACAACAAATGTGGAGAAGTCCGGGGGGGCTGTACTATGGGTTGGGCTATAGGTCGGACGATTGGTCGGACTAAAGAAAGTGGCAAAAAAAACAAGGGTAACACGCCCAGGATGTTGCGACTTACTAAAGACAGCAGAATGTGGGGGGTGAACTATACTCATAACGCCATGATAAAACCGGCGATTGGACATACCACGCTACCGGCTGACTATCAGCACGCTGGTCGCGCCAGACCCAATGGCGCCAAAAAGTCGACGTCGTTTGCACCAGTTCTGGCAGGTCTTTCTGGCGGGCAGGGTGCGGTTGAGCGAACACGAGTTATGTCAGGGCAGCAGGCCTCGTATGGTGAACAGCGCCCCGTGCGCATTGAACGTGGGCAGGCGGATGCTGCACTGTTTGCGTATAACCGCCATCAACCCCCAGCATCGCAGCAGCAACAGCCGCATCCCCTGATAGACGAATTTGTCTGACCCGCGAGATCAAACATGGGTGCTGTATCACACGGATACAGGTACACATGACCTCACCGTATTTGACCAACACATGATCTGCCGGGTGATGGACGCTGTGCCGTTGGTCGAGCAGCCCGGTCTGTGGCTGGATGAGAAGGGCCTGGGTTTGTTGATGCCCGGCCTCTCGACGCCATTTCGACTACCGGTCGGACAGTTAACGCGACGATTGCAGAAACCTTCCGAACTTGTGCGTGCGTGTGGGTTAAAGCCGGGCGATTCCAAGCTGACGGTTTTAGAACCTTTTGCAGGCTTTGCCTTGGACAGTCTTGGCATGGCGGCTGCGGGTGCGCGGGTTATCGGATATGAACGGCATCCGCTGGTCTATCATATGGCACGAGATATCGTCGCCAGAAGTGGCTTAGACGTCTTGTTGCAACTCGGTGACGGGGTGTCGACGCTGGCCCAGGCGGTGAACCGATATGATGTGGTGTACCTAGACCCCATGTTCGAGCCGAG
Source organism: Pseudomonadota bacterium (assembly GCA_039028095.1). Taxonomy (GTDB): domain Bacteria; phylum Pseudomonadota; class Gammaproteobacteria; order Pseudomonadales; family Azotimanducaceae; genus UBA4421. Next base: position 99,621 of record JBCCIU010000002.1, on the reverse strand, counting down.
AAACAAGAAAGCGCTGCCTGGTTTGGGTGCGCAGATCTTGCGCGAACTAAACTTCACGACACAAGTTGATTCTGCCCCTAGTACACATTCAGCGCCGCCCATCGAGGATTACCTTACTCAAGGTTTGATGATCGCACCCAGAGTGGTGCTGAAGAGTCCGTTGAAACAGCGCGTTTACGGCAAACCCAACCACACGTTGCGTGGGCGCACGGTCAGGTTCGATGTTTATGTGGGATCCGCTGGTACCTGAACGCTGATGGCGTTACTCACCCCGTAACGGATCTTCACGTCGATGACGTAGCGAGCCATCCGCATGACAGGCTCTATGATATCGCTCAGTTCGAGGGTGCCGTCTGCACTTTCACCCACAGCACCGCTCTCGATGAGCTTGTCGATAAAGCGATTGAATAGAGTTTTATCGGAAAACTCAGGCGCGTTTATGCCATAGAATCTGGAGATTTTCTGCGCCACCAATTGGCTTGCATGCCCAAGCGATTCGCGCGTATGTGTGTGTTGGGTCAGTTGATGGATCACGATGAACATTCGTTCAAGTGTTTGTGAAACCAGATGAGCCAACAGGTTGAGTTGATAGTGCTGTGTATCTTCCGGGATCAGGGGAATAAAGTACTCGCCATTTTTACTGAGCTGTATGAGCTTTAGATCGAGCATTGCCTGAACACACTGACCAAGATCGACAAACGACTCGGGAATGGAGAGTTCCTGTGCCAGGAATGGGTAGACCTGATTAACCATATCGCGCATCGCCTTCACGGATAAGGGTCGCCGACGGTTGATTAACAAACAAGCGACTAAGGCCGGCATGGCCAATGTGTGGATGACATTGTTGCGATACCACGTCATGAGCACGGCAGCAAAAGGTTCGTGTCCAAGTACTTCCCCGTATTCCTCCGAATATCGGGTTAATAAACCAAGGCTTTCAACTCGCTGAATGATTTCCAACGGCGAAAGCTCAGTCGCCTCCACCCGGCGACCCTGGTACAGATGATCGATCAGTTCCTGGTACAGGGTAATTTGCCTGGTAAGCTCGCGTTCTTCGATCACGCTATTTGCTGTGCCCAACGTGACCAAGGCCACCAGATTGACCGGGTTCAGCGTAGCCGCACCATTGATCCCCTGCATAATCTCCTGACCCAGCGCTGCAACAGTCTCTTCTTCCGGGTTGGTGTTCAGCCATTCATCAAGCTTGATGGGTTCGCCAAAATTGACATCCACGGACCCAAAATTCTGCCGGATCAGCTTGAGGTTCTTGAAGACATCGGTCATCGACTCTTCTTTTTTTGCGCCGCCGCGCAGTTCAGATAGATAGCTTGAGCCCTCAACGACCTTTTCATATCCACAATATACGGGAACAAAGGCGATTGGCTTTGGCAGACCACGGCGCTGATGATCCAGAGCAATTTTTAGCAATCCATATTTAGCCGGCAATAAGCGCCCGGTTCTGGTTCTGCCGCCCTCGGGAAAAAACTCAACGCAATGTCCCCGGCGGTAAACAAAATACAAATACTCACTGAATACGGTTGCATAGAGTTCATCGTCTCGAAAACTTCTACGCATGAACATCGCTCCGCCTCGCCGGAGAATCGAACCTAATATGGGCTGATTTAGGTTATCGCCAGCCACAATGTGCGGAATCATGAAGCCGCGGTGATAGAGCAGGTAGCTCAGTAAGAGGTAGTCGATGTGGCTGCGATGGGACGGGACGTAAACGAGCGTATGTGTTGCATTAACTGCCTCGAGTACCTCGATTCCGCGAACGTTTAAGCCGTCATAAATTTTGGTCCAGAACCATCTTAACATGGATGACAAGATTCGGATGGTGGGGTGGGACATGTCCGATGCGATGGTAGTGGCATGTTTTCTAGCGAGTTTAGTCACGCGGTTCTGAGCTTTTGCGCGGACGCGCGCTTTGTTGGCACTTTTTGACGCGTCAGTGATTTGCTCTACCTGGGTCTGAATGGCCTGCTTTACGGCTCTGCTGTTGACAACCTGTTCCACCAGCGTGCGTCGATGGGAAAAGTCCGGGCCCAATGCCATCACTTTCTGGTTACGAAATCTCACGCGCAGCAGCCGCGCGGTGCGGCGTACCGCCAGAGTGGCAGGCAGATCGCTTGGTGCGACCTCTCCAAGCGCGACGGGTTGTCCCAGGTGCAGGTAAATATTTCGTCGATTAATAAGCAGATTGAGGACACGTTTGAAACGTCCAGTTACCGCCCAGTTTTCCGAGGTTAGAACCTTGAACATGGACCCTTGACCCGACATGGCTCTGCCCCAGAACACTGAGACTGGCACAAGTAAGACGTTCCTTCGCAAGGTATCGGGGCTTTCGATAAAGCGCTGCAGACGCTTTGAATGTTCCATCATGGTGATGCGACCCGCGCTGGATCGCATAAGCGAAAAGAATCGTCCGGGCTCGGCAAAATCTTCGGATTTGAGAGTCTCAAAAGGCGAGGTGAACTGGTTGTCCGCACATAACAGTTCCAGCACTGCAAGATCGGTCAGGGTTTTCTGCTGCAGGACGTAGACCACTTCGTACTTGTCTGGATCGGGGTAGTTGTCCTCCCCAGTCACGGTAGGGCGTGCGATCAAGCGTACACAAAAGCGGACGAATCGATAAAGTAATGCCGTGAGAGGTGCCCGGGTGGGTCCCCTGTTAGTCGCCGTCATACCAATTGTGGACTACCTAGATGAGTGCCGCCATAGTGCTACTGTGGTCGCGCACCGTCAAATAGCTCATCCAATGCCTCGGGATTGGAGGTGATTTCCACCTCCCAGATATCCTCAAACTTATCGTCCGTCACCGCTTTTGCATCAGCTGCGCTGCGCAGCACGGTAGGACGCAGGAATACCAGCAGATTGGTTTTAGTACGCGACTTTTGTCTTGCCTGGAACAATTTACCCAGCAGGGGAATATCGCCCAGCAGCGGCACCTTGCTGCGATTTTCGGTCACGTCATCCTGAATCAAGCCGCCCAGTACGATAGTTTGTTGGTCTTCGGCCAGAACAGTAGTTTCGATGCTGCGCTTGGAGGTCACAACGTCGGCAAATGCCTGTCCCGCCGGAGCTGTAATGACGTTGCTGATCTCTTGGGCAATCTCCAGGCGTACCGCAGAATCATTGTGTACGTGGGGTGTGACCGTAAGCTCCAGTCCCACGTCTTCTCGTTGAACGGTGGTGAAAGGATTGTTTGCGCCATCAGTTGTGGTTGTGAACGAGCCGGTTCGAAACGGGACTTCCTGACCCACTAATATGCTGGCCTCGGTATTATCCAGGGTCAGAATGCTGGGCGTTGACAGCAGGTTTGCGTCGGTGTGGGTTGCAATCGCCGTGACCACAGCGCCGAAGGAAATACCGCTGGTGTCAATTTTTGCGGCAGCAAATGTTGGCGAGGTGGTTGCAGCCAGTCCGCCGATAATATCGATCGCGCCATCGGTTCCGCTCAGTCCACCTAATATTGTGGTTAAGGTATTGGTCAAGTTTGCCCCGGATGGTACGCCGGTTGTGGAGACCAATGGGACGCTTTCCCCGCGCGCATCTGCAGCGGCGACTTCGACACCAACGGAGCGGTCATCGTTAACCGTAACCTCAACGATGGCAGCCTCAATCAAGACTTGTTCCTTTCTCGCATCCAACTTTTCGATGATGGCCAGAATTTCCTGCATCGCGCCGGGATCTGCTCGCACCACAATGGCGTTCAATGATTCATCAGGCTGGATGGTTGTTTCCTGAGCTACCTCACCCTCGGCGGCGGATCGCCCGCTGAGTAACCCGTTCAGAATGGTGGCAACGTTGACTGCATCGCCGTGTTTGAGTCGGATCACCTGGGTAGCATCGGTCGTTGTGGCTGGTTGGTCCAGCTTGTCTACGATCTTCAACACTTCAGCCACCGGTCGCGGTTTGCCCCGTAAAACAAGTGAGTTATTGCGCTCGTTGGCAATAATTTGAATGCGCTGTGGACCCTTTGCGTTGCGTCCAATCTGCTCGGGCGCGACTTTTTCTAGAATGGCCACCACGCTGCCGACCCATGCTTCTTTCAGGGTGACCATCTGTACTTCGTCTTCGTCCGCAACGTCGATGTTGTCGATGAGTTTTTTCAGTCGAATGATGTTGTCAGCATGATCGGAGATGATAACCACGTTGGGCTGCGCCACTGCGGCAATGTGGCCATACTGAGGTATCAATGGTCTTAGGATTTTTACCAATTCTGCTGAGTCAACGTTTTGTGCCGCGATCACTCGGGTTACCAGCTCTTCAGGTGCAACGCTGGCGAGATCTCCGCTTGCCCCGGGGGTTTGTTTGCCGGTGGCGTTTTGCTCGATGCGAATGACGTCGCCTGACGGTACGGCAACAAAGTTAAGCACGCGCAACACGCTGAGGAACAATGCATACACGCCGTCCTGATCCATCGGCGTTTCTGAGATGACCGTGACCGTGCCTTTTACGCGTGGCGATATCACAAAGGTCTTGCCCGTGATATCCGCAACCTCAGAAATGAATTCCTGAAGATCTGCATTTTTTACCGTCATGCGCCAGGATTTTGCCTTCTCCTGGGCTGCTGTGACGCTTGTGAGTAACATGCTCACAAGAATGAGGCTCGTGGTAACTGCTTTAAGCTGCTTCATGCTGAACTACTTTTGTTTTCCCTCAGTTGTCTCTCTAGTGTCTGCTGGTTAATTGTCGTTGGACCATTCTGTGCGACCATCTGATCAGTTATTGAGTGATACCGTGACAAAGAACCTTCTGCTGCCCCGGAGGACTTCGATTCGCGCGGACCCTTGAGCGAGGACATTTTCCATTTCCAATCGATCCTGTTGAATATTGCCCACCGGGCGCCCGTTGACGGACATGATGCGGTCACCCGGCTGCAGCCCGGTGCGCTTCAAGTAGGCAGATTGTGCATTATTCCCTAACAGATAACCGCCGCCATCTGCGGATTCTAACCCCAATTCCGCAAGGGTGCCTGGGGCGTCGGTTTTGAGTTTTTCCTGATAGTTGTCCACTACTTGATCAGGCGTAAGTTCCGAGCTCGTTTGCTCTGCTGTTGCTGAGGATGGTCTAGAAGATGGCCGGCTTTGAGTTGATCCTTGTTCTGGACGTTGGGTTGTGCGATTGGATCGGTCGGTCATCCTGCTGTTATTCGAGGCTGGCGGAGTCTGCTCGTCTACAACAACGCTGAACTTCGCCTTGGGGAAGGCTAGGGTTTCCCGGACACCGGCGCGACGCAGGTAAACTCTATCGTCGCTCACGTCGATCAGGGTGGCGTTACCGGGTACTTTGGTTCCAACTCGATAGTGTTGACCAGTTTTACCCCGCTGGGCAATGATCGCGGCGGAGTCCTCCGGCACATCAGCGACGAATACGGCTTGCAGTTCCAGTTGCAGGGAGGTGGGCACTGCAGGTTCGTTAGACGTAACTGCGGATTCTGGAGCACTGCCAGCTTCACCGAACAGGTGCTTGGACAGTACCCAATTGATGTTTACCGGTGCGCGAGCGATCGCTTGCTGGGTTGTCGCAGCAGGTCCTGTGGATAGGGGGGGCGCAATTGGCGTCGTAAAAAAGGTCCAGATGGTGGAAGCCAATGTATAGGCAATGCCGACCAACACCAGCCATTTTACGGGTTCTGCCCCTCTTGTAATCAACGTATCGAGCATTTTTTAGCTGGTCGCCTTCCTGTCCCTGAATCGCATCTGGCTGTGTTCGTCGCGCGCGAGCGTTTCAAAACTGTCCCAGGTTGAGAGTTTGACACGAATTGTGCGCCGAAGTGCGTGTGCAAGTGTGCAATTTTCGTCACGAATTGTTTCGAGACTCATCTCCGGTACCCAATTGATTGACAGGCTAGTTGAATACTTCGAAAAAATCTCTTTAACCTGATGATTTTTATATTATTTTTTCTTCGACTTCCAGCACAATCGTACTGTCTGGGTCCGAACCCGGCCAGGGGTTATTTAATAATTTGGTGAACAATTTAGTCATCGAAACTTTGGCGAAACCATCTTCTGACAGGGTAGCAAAGAGTAGTGGGGTACTATTGCCCTGGGCGTACACAGTTGCAATAGGGTTTGCTTGGGTATCCTGGTCCAGGTAGGCGGTTAGTGGCGGAAGATTTGTTTCATGAAGCACACCGGATAACCGGTACCGAACCACGCCGCCCGTCCAGTCAATCTGTCCCTCCAGTTTGGTGACCTGGGTACCAGATACACTTAACTGGGTGGGTTGGACAGAAAATTCTCCTTCGAGGTATATGTAGTATTTGCGCAACCACTCATTGATAACCTCTGCGCCGATCAAACCCTGCACATCAAGACTGTGGTGCTCCCCGACAGTGGACGCCCAACCTTCCAGGTTCAGAGAGACATCTTCGATGCGCCAATCTGCAGTTGGATTGAAGGTCAAAACCGATAGGGGTCTGACGGACCAGCTTGCGACACCACGTTGCGCCCCCGCGACAACGATCCCTGCCTGACCAGACCAAACGGTTCCGCGTGGGTTTACCAGGTCCACCCCCTGAGCATTTTGTAGTGCACGATCCAGGAGCGAAGCTGGGGCAAACGCCGCCAGACAAATCAAAAAGACAATCAGCAGTAAAAGGGTGTACTTCAGCATGTTGAGGGCGCGAGCAGTTTGCGCACGATGGACGCGTAAATAGCTGTTAGTTGCGATAATTCTTTTGTGTGTACGCGCTCATCAATTTTGTGGATGGTTGCATTTGAGGGTCCCAGTTCCACCACATCCACTGCGTGCGGCGCTCCATCAATGTTCCGAAATTCAGACCATGGTGCGATGAAACGTCCATCCGATGTTCCACCACTGGTGGAAAGTTCCGGCTCGATGTTGTTTATTTCGGCAATGGCCATGCTCACCGCATCGGTCAGGGCGCCTTCTGGTGTCAGAAATGGTAAACCGGATAGATGCCATTGAATCTCATACTTAAGTTCAAATTGATCCAGTAGCTGAGCCACACTTTCTTTAATGCCGGTGGCTGACTGCTCGGTAGAAAAACGCAGATTGAACAAAACGTGCAATTCGCCAGGGATCACATTGTTTGCGCCGGTGCCCGCCTGGATGTTCGAGATTTGCAAACTTGTTGGTGGGTAATACGCATTGCCCTCGTCCCACACTTTTTGGGTCAGCGCAGTGAGCGCGGGTGCTGCGGTGTGGATTGGGTTTAATGCGTCGTCGGGGTACGCAACATGACCCTGGATGCCTTTGAAGAGCAATTCCGCGCTGATTGATCCACGTCTGCCACAACGGACGGTATCACCGACAATCGCGCTGGAGCTCGGTTCTCCGATCACACAGTAATCGGGTCGGATGTTTCGTTGTACCAGCTCGCCAATCGCATGCTGAGTGCCATATGTTGCGTCTGCTTCTTCGTCGCTGGTGACGAGAAAACTCAAGCGTCCGCTGAATGAACGATCTGTTTCGAGCTCGTCTACCACGTAAGAGGTCGCGCCAATCATCGCAGCCAGGCTGCCTTTCATATCTGCAGCCCCGCGGCCACACAAATAGTCCTCGATCACCTGAGGTTCGAAAGGGGGTGTCTGCCACTGGTCTAATGGCCCGGGAGGAACAACATCTGTATGCCCCGCGAACATGAGCTCTGGACGGCTTTGACCGCCAAAATCTCGCCAGGCATAAAAATTTTTGGTGTCGTGTGCGTTGAGTTCAAGGTGCTCAAATCCCAGATTTTCCAGGTGCTCAAGCAGTATTGCCTGGCAGCCCGCATCTTCAGGTGATATAGACTCTCGTGCGATCAAGTCGCAACTGAGTTTGATGACCGCAGCGTCGGTGAGTGGGTACATTGCTCGATTAGTATTAGTTATGTGCGTGTAGTGCTTCGTTCAACTCAATTGCACGTCGATTAGTGCGACAAATCACTTGGCCGGTCACGCTGTTGCGGATGAAAAGCATGTCTGAACCACCAGCAAGCTCACGCGCTTTAGCCTTGCGAACCTCGTCACCTGCTTCGTCTATGACGGTGACCACCGTTCCGGCCGTGATGTACAGTCCAGCCTCGATGGTGCACCGATCCCCCAGCGGTATTCCGGTACCGGCGTTAGCGCCGATCAGACAGTTTTTACCGATCGTAATTACAATTTTGCCGCCGCCTGCCAGGGTACCCTGGGTACTTGCACTGCCGCCGAGGTCGCTTCCCTCACCGACGGTCACCCCCTGGGATATTCTGCCTTCCACCATGTTAGGACCCAGCGCGCCCGCGTTGAAGTTGATAAAGCCTTCATGCATTACCGTGGTCCCTTCCCCCAGGTAGGCACCAAGCCTAATCCGGCTGGCGTCGGCAATCCGCACCCCTGAGGGCATGACGTAATTGACCATCTTGGGAAATTTATCAACGCCCATGACCTCGACGTGATCACCCGATATTTTTCCTGCAATCAAGACAGATTGCAGCTCTTCCAAATCAACAGGTCCTTTGGTGGTCCAAGCGAGATTCGGCAGGTGCGCAAAAATGCCCTCCAGGTTGAGCGTGTTGGGCAGCGTCAATCGATGCGAAAGCAGATGCAGTTTTAAATACGCCTCCGGTATGGAAGTGATGTCGCCATCTGTCTCCAAGCGCACGGTGGTGAGTGGCTGATCTGCTTCTAACAAGCTGGTGGGTGCTAATTGTCCATCCGGATCGAGTTTGCTCAACTGCTCAGGAGTCAATGACCCTGTGCCGGCATCAAGGGCAGACAACAAGCCGCTCAGTTCTGCCGCCGGCTTTAACAGCGGTGCCGGGAACAGGCAGTCTAACGGGTTGCCTTGTGAATTGAGCGTTGCAATACCGATACCGGCAGCAAATATATTGGTCATTTGCATTCCTGATGAATTTCGGTGGAATAAATTTTTCTTGGCTTATGCGAGCTGGCCTGGGAGCCGGATCGCAAGCCGGCTATTAAAGCCTAATTGGGGGTATGCATAAAGGCTTAGCGCTGCTTAATCCAGGGATCTTACGTATTCGACCATGCGCGAAGCTGCCTCCTGACAGTCTTCTAACCGGGCAACCCAGGCTACCCGAACGTGATTCGTCCCGGGATTGTTTCCCTGGTTATCCGCTCGTGCAAGATAGCTTCCGGGCATAACCGTGACATTTTGTTCGCTCAATAAACCTTTGGCGAACTCAAGTTCATCGATTGGTGTCTGCAACCAGTGATAAAAACCGCCCGCTGGTTGCTGGATCGGAAAGTGCGGTGCCAGGATTTTTTCCACCACGGCAAACTTGCGCTGATAGAGTTTACGGTTTTCAAACACGTGATTTTCATCAGACCATGCCAGCGCTGAAACAGCCTGGTGATGTGCGCTCATCGCGCAACCGTGGTAAGTCCGATAGTTGAAATAGCGATTTAATATTTGTGCATCACCGGCCACGAAGCCGCTGCGCAAGCCAGGAAGGTTCGACCGTTTTGATAGGCTGTGGAAGACGACACACCGCTCGTAATCTCTATTCCCCATGGCCTCGCTGGCCGCCAACAGGCTGGTTGGCGGGGCGGCTTCGTTCAAATAGATCTCTGAATAGCACTCGTCGCTGGCAATGATGAAGTTGTGTTTGTGGGCCAGCTCAATCAGCTGCTGGAGCTGCCTGGTGCTCATGATCTGGCCTGTGGGATTGCCCGGTGTGCACAGATAAACAATCTCAGCATCCGCCCAGATTTGGGTTGGGACGCCCTCGAAGTTCTGCTGGTAACCATCCGATGCGTCGTTGTTTACAAAGTATGGCGATGCATTGCCCAACAAAGAAGCCCCCTCATAGATTTGGTAAAAAGGGTTGGGCATCAGGACTCGGGCATTGGGTTTTCCGCTGAGCATGGCCTGGGCAAATGAAAACAGCGCCTCTCTAGTGCCAGCAACCGGCAACACCTGGGTGGCGCTGTCGATGGGTGTGGCAAACCTTTGCTGCAGCCAGTTGGCGATGGACGCCCGCAGCTCCTCACTGCCCTTGGTAGCAGGGTAAGTGGCCAGATGAGCGCGTAATCGTTCGCGATCCGCCAGGTAATCTACAACAAAGTCTGGTGGGCTATGTTTGGGTTCTCCCAGCGACAAGGGGATATGTTCCAGATTCTTGGGTGTTGGGCACCCGGCAGTAAGCGTGGCCAGTTTCGCAAAAGGATATGGCTCCAGTTTGGCGAAACGGTCCGGGACTTTTTGATCGGTCGATTGCATGGCTTAGTAGAGTTGTTCCTTAAAAACGAGCTTAGATCTGTTGGGTCAGGGTGCGATCCAAGCGTTGGCGGATCGCATGGGTTAGTTCATAGCTGCGCTCGCCTTCGCTGATCGGTGTTCCATCCTGATTCAGAATGATGAATGTGTCCTCCACACGCTCACCCAGCGTGGTGATCTTTGCGGACTGGATTTGAATATCCATTTCAACAAAGATTTGAGCAATGTGTGCCAGCAATCCTGGCCGGTCGCTGGCGATGATGGTGAGCGTGCTGACGCGGTCGTCCTCCTGACTGAAAGTAACCTCTGTCGGATGATGCAACTCCTTGAGCTTTCGCGGTATTCGCTGGCTTGATTTTGTTGCCTGCAGATCGGTTTGTTGCAGGCTTTTGCTGATCCGGTCGACAATTTTTGCCAACAGCGGATCATCTTTGGCGAAGGCCAGGCCCTCTTGGTTCAGAACGGTGTAGGTATCAAAGCACATCCCATCCGGCCCTGTGTTAATTGTTGCATCCACCACTGAGATTGCGTGTTGGCTGAGGGTGACAGCGGTATTTGCGAACAGGTGCGGCTGGTCCTTCGTAAAAATGTAAATCATTGTCGCCCCGCTCCCGGCAAATTCTGCTCGAATGTTTCCTGTGTACAGGCACGTTTCACCGTAGGGGACCTGACTGATTTGTTGGGTAATGGAAGCAATCTGGCCTGGTGTATGGCGCAGGAAAAAATCTTCGCCGAGCGACCGCCATATCTTTTGTGTCAGCTCAAGATCGTAACCCTCAGGCATCCTTTCCATGGCTCGTTCTTGATAGGCAGCTATAGTTGCGGCTTTGTCGGCGGGGGACTCCAATCCTCGACGCAGGACTTTACGGGTTTCGAGATAAAGTTGCTGCAGTAGGGTGGCACGCCAACTGTTCCACAGGTTGGGATTTGTGGCGTTGATGTCGGCGACGGTGAGCGCGTATAGGTAATCCAGCCGCATTTCGGATTTAATCTCACTGGCGAAGGCGTATACAACATCGGGGTCGTAGATGTCCTGTCGTTGCGAGACAGCGGACATGTACAGGTGCTTCTTAACCAGCCAGGTGACAAGCTCTGTGTCAGCGTCGCTGAGGCCGTGTCTTTGGCAGAATATCTCTGCATCTACCGCGCCCAGGACCGAATGATCACCGCCTCGACCCTTACCGATATCGTGATACAAGCCGGCAATATAAAGCAGTTCAATCTTTGGGATGTGGTGAACACAATGGTAGGCGATCGGATATTTCTCGCGAGCAGATCGATACCTGAATCGTCGCATGTTGCGGATCACAGTCATGGTGTGTGCATCCACGGTATAGGCGTGAAACAAGTCGTGTTGCATCTGGCCTACGATCTTTCCAAACTCGGGAATATACCGACCCAGCACCCCATATCGTCGCATCCGGGTCAGCTGAGATACCAGCGTAAATGGCGCTTTTAGCAGGTCTATGAAGAGCCGGGTGTGATCCTCGTTCTGTCTAAAGGCGTCATCGATTAGATCGAGAGAATCGCGAACCTGGCGAATGGTATCAGCGCGGACACCGTTGATGTCGGTGCGATTCGCCATGATGACAAATAGCTCCAGCAACGCTTTGGGCGTCTGCTGAAAAACTTTATCGTGCTGTGCCTGCATGTAGCCATTGTTGATGCTGAATCGATCATTGATCGGTTCAATCTTGTTACGCCCTCTATGCACCACAGTCTCGGTGAAGTGCTGCCTGACAATGTCGTTCACTTCCGTCAAAGCGAGTATATGACGATAGTATGCGTGCATGAATCGTTCCACGCCTCGTTGCGCTTTGGTGTCGACAAAACCGTGTCGTTCTGCAAGCTCACGTTGCAGGGCAAACTGGAGCTGGTCTTCTTTGCGTTCTGCCAGTAGATGCATACCAAACCGAACCCAGTTAACGAATTGTTTTCCGTCGGCAAGCCACTTCGCCTCATCCGGCGTGAGCACACCGGCTGTGACTAGATCCTTGGCTGCATGGGTGCCAAATTCTCTCAGGCAGACCCACTGTACAGTCTGTATGTCCCGTAGCCCGCCGGGTGAGGTTTTTATGTTCGGTTCCAGGTTGTAATCGATATTGTCGTAGTGCTTGTGTCGTTGATCTTGCTCGGCAAATTTTTCTTTAAAGAACTTTTCCGTCGGCCACAAGCGTTTGCTAGACATGGCCTTGTCAACTTTTGCAGCTGTCGTCGGGTCGCCTGCAAGCAACCTGCGTTCCAACATTGCGGTCGCCACAGTCAAATCGGCTTTCGCCTGATCACGACACGCCGTTGGTGTTCTCACGCTGTGGCCAACCTCAACATTCAGGTCAAAGACGTTCTGAATAAAGCTTTCGATAGCGGCTCTGTGTTTGTCAGGTTTTTTAACGACAACCAGCAGGTCTATATCGGATCCCGGGTGGAGCTCAGCTCGGCCATACCCCCCAACCGCATACAGGCAAACATCTGATGGGTCCGGGAAGTGGGTCTGGAACAGACTGACAATTATCGTGTCTGTTCCATCACTGAGCGCCTGCATCAACGCCTCAATTGGATGGTCCTGCCAATAGCGTTCTGCAATGTCCTCGTGAATTTGCCGCAGAGCAAGTTTTGGCGTCATGGTTTGATGGCTATGTGAGCCCTGGGTCTGCACGACATCACCATCACTGACGGTACGGAGATGGTTCAAAAGACTCGTCTGGGCGCAACGTGAATATTTCAGCGCCGTCCGAGGTAACCATAAGTGTGTGCTCCCATTGGGCAGACAACTTATGATCCTTGGTCACCGCAGTCCATTGGTCTGGCAGTATTTTGATATGACGCTTGCCTGCGTTAATCATCGGCTCAATGGTAAAGCTCATGCCTTCTTCCAGCGTCATACCGGTACCTCTGCGACCATAGTGAAGAATCTGAGGTGCATCGTGGAACACCTTGCCAATCCCATGGCCGCAAAACTCCTGAACCACGCTGAAGCGATTGGATTCGGCGTGCTTTTGAATGGCATGGCCGATGTCGCCGAGCTGCGCGCCCGGTTTTACCACCTCAATTCCTCGGTATAAACACTCTTGGGTCACCTTAGCGAGGCGCTTAGCCAGCACTGTTGGTGTTCCAGCAAAAAACATTTTACTCGTATCCCCGTGGTATCCGTCTTTAATGACGGTAATATCGATATTAATGGCGTCACCATTTTTGAGCTTTTTCGCTGCCGTGGGTATGCCATGACAGACCACGTGATTGACGGATGTGCATATCGATTTTGGAAAGGGTGCCTGTCCGCCACCGCCGCCATAGTTCAACGGGGCTGGAACACAGCCCAATTCTTCGACAATAAAGTTATGACAGCGCTCATTCAGCTCTTCGGTGGTGACACCAACCTGCACAAATGGGCCGATCATTTCCAAGACGCTCGCTGCAGCTTGGCCAGCAGCTCTCATTCCTTCTAAATCAGCGGTCGTTGTTACCTTTGCAACCATGCTAAAAACCGTTTTTTCGGACAATCGAATATGGTATAAAGCGCCCCGCTCGGCGGCAATGGTGTTGTTGAGTAAAGTGCCAATTTATTTGAGATACCCAGCGATCACAGATCGACTGGAAACCGAGAAGATATTGGCGAAAAAATTCGACCGATTTTGGCGCGGACCCCAGGGTGCCCGGGAATCTGTAAATGTTACTGAATCGTCAAGGGTTTGGTAAAAATATAAAGGTTCAGGGTGGGAGTTCGGAAAATCTGGTTCAGTAAGCTAACCCGGAGACAATCTAAATGAGCGTAACCATGCGAGACATGCTGGCGGCTGGCGTGCATTTCGGCCACCAGACCCGTTTTTGGAACCCCAAGATGGCACCTTTTCTGTTTGGTGCCCGAAACAAAATTCACATTATCAATCTGGAGCACACGCTACCCGCGTTCAATGAAGCCTTGAACGAGATGCAGGGTATGGCACGACGCGGCAACAAGATCCTTTTCGTGGGTACAAAAAGGGCCGCGGCAAAAGTAATTGCCGAGCAGGCCGGTCGAGTCGGACAGCCCTATGTTGACCAGCGTTGGCTTGGCGGCATGCTGACCAACTACAAAACAATCCGTCAATCCATTCGCCGTCTGCAAGATCTTGAAAAGCAGTCTGAAGATGGCACATTCGAATTGCTGCCAAAAAAAGAAGCGCTGCAACGCACGCGCATGCGACAGAAGCTGGACGCCAGCCTTGGTGGGATAAAAGACATGGGTGGATTGCCTGACGCGCTCTTTGTGGTTGACGTTCAGCACGAACACATTGCGGTGAGCGAAGCCAATAAGTTGGGTATCCCCGTATTTGGCATTGTCGACAGTAACAGTGATCCAGATGGTGTGGACTACATCATTCCCGGGAATGACGATGCCATTCGTGCCATCCGTTTATATGTTACGGCGGTCGCAGATGCGGTTGCTGCAGGTCAGGCTCAGGCCTCAACCCAAGTGGATCCTGATGAGTTTGTTGAAGTGGCAAACGAAGAGGAAGCTTCTAATGCCCCGCATGCGGAGATCTCTGCGGGTGTGCAAGCCTCTGTGGAGCAGGCATTTGCTGAAGAAGAGGCTGCTGCGGCAGCCCAAGATACGGCAGCAACGGAAACAGATGGCGATGCTGAGCAAGCACAAGCCGACAGTGTTGAGGCTGATGCTGGAACCGACCCAGAGGCTGAAAAATCAGAGGCTGAAAAATAACCTGAGCTGGGGTTCGCCCTCAGTTGATTTTAGGTGTTTAAGACGCCCGAAACTATTCAACGAACTGTTTGAAAAAATTTGTAAGGAGTAGGTCATGGCCATTACTGCGGCAATGGTAAAAGAACTGCGCGAGCGAACTGGCTTGGGCATGATGGATTGCAAAAAAGCGCTCACCGAAACCGACGGTGATCTGGAAAAAGCGATCGAAGAACTGCGTAAGTCCAGCGCATTGAAGGCAGCCAAAAAGGCGGGCCGCACTACCGCAGATGGGTTGCTGGGCATCAAAGTTGCGGAAGATGGCTCTCGTGGCGCATTGGTCGAAATCAATATCGAAACGGATTTTGCCGCTAAGAATGAGAAGTTCATTGCCTTTGTAGAAAAAACCACGCAACTGGTTTTCGATTCTGCGGACGGCAATCTTCAATCCCTGATGGATGCAGGCTTAGATGCCGAACGAGAGTCCTTAGTACAGGAAATTGGTGAAAATATTACGGTGCGGAGAGCGCGCCTGATGACCTCGGACACCGGTGGTATCGCCAGCTATCTTCACGCGGATAACCGCAAGGGTGCTCTGGTCAGTTTGAGCCTTGCCAACGCTCAGTTGGCCCGTGATATTGCAATGCATGTGGTCGCGGTAGCGCCAATGGTTGTAAAAAGCGACGACGTGCCAACGGATGTGTTGGAGAAAGAGCGCGAAATTTATACCACCCAAGCCCAGGATAGTGGTAAGCCTGATGAAATTATCGCCAAGATGGTGGACGGCCGGGTTAGGAAGTTTCTCGCTGAAGTCAGTCTTGTGGATCAGGAGTTTGTTAAAGATCCAGACAAAAAAGTTGGTGGCCTTGTCAAGGAGGCCGGCGCTGAGATTGTGGAATTTGAGCGCTATGAGGTGGGTGAAGGCATAGAGAAAGAAGAAGAGGACTTTGCAGCAGAAGTTGCTGCTCAACTCAAAGGCTAATCGTGGAATCACTCCTGCTTAAATTCAGTGGTGAGGCGCTGGGTGGTGATGCTGGATTTGGCATTGATCCCAGCGTTGTGGAACGCATGTGTTCCGATATCAGCGATCTGGTTGCTACGGGCGTAAAACTTGCCATCGTCCTTGGTGGAGGTAATCTATTCAGAGGTCAGATGTTGGCTGAACGGGGCATGGATCGAGTTGCCGGTGACCGTATGGGCATGTTGGCAACCGTGATGAATGGACTGGCTGTCAGCGACTTTTTGCATCAGGCTGGGGTTTCAAATCACCTGTTTAGCGCTGCGGGTATCGCAGGCGTTGTTCATGGTTATGAACAAAACCAGGTTCGTGACGCGATGCAGGATAATCAGGTGGTTGTCCTCACAGGCGGCACGGGAAACCCTTTCTTTACGACGGACACCGCGGCTTGTTTGCGTGGTATTGAGTTAGGTGTGGACGCGATCGTCAAAGCCACTAATGTCGATGGTGTTTACAGCGCGGACCCGCGGAAGGATCCAAACGCAACACGTTATGATCAGATCACCTATGATGATGTGCTCGCTCAGGAGTTGGGCGTCATGGATCTGACTGCCATTGTGTTGTGTAAAGAGCACAACATGCCGTTGGTCGTATGTGACGCACACAGCCCGGGTACATTGATGGCGGTTGCGCGCGGCGAGTCTGGTGTTGGTACGCGAGTGTTAGCCCGCTAGTTTGCACATATTGAGGACGAGGGAGATCGGATGATCGACGAAATATTGGAAGACGCGGACGAACGCATGGGTAAGTCGGTAGAGGCTTTGCATGGGGCTTTTGCAAGGATTCGAACCGGTCGCGCACATCCATCCCTGCTGGATTCCATCAGTATGGAGTATTACGGCGCTATGACGCCGCTCAACCAACTGGCCAGCATTGCTGTTGAAGATGGCCGAACGTTAACCGTTTCTCCTTGGGAAAAACCGCTCATCCCGGAGATCGAAAAAGCGATTTTAAAGAGTGATATCGGCATCACGCCTGTCTCCACGGGTGATGTTATTAGAGTGCCCTTGCCGCCTCTGACAGAAGAAAATCGTCGCGACTTGGCCCGGCAGGCAAAACAGGAAGCTGAAAACGGGCGCATCGCTATCCGCAACATCCGCCGAGATGCAATCTCCGACATCCGCGAGCTTGTCAAGGAAAAGGAAGCCACGGAAGACGAGGCTCGGCGGGCCGAAGATGGTATGCAAAACCACACCGACAAGCGGGTCGCAGAAGTGGATGCAGCGCTCGCTGCAAAAGAAGCGGATTTGATGGAAATCTGATCAGGTATGGCCACCAGCGCCCTTGCCAATATGACCAATCCGATACCTGAACACATCTGCATCATCATGGATGGTAACCATCGCTGGGCGAAAAAAAGACACCTGCCCGGAGCTGCAGGACATCGAGCAGGTGCTCGGATGCTGCGTACTGTCGCTGAAGCATGTGCCGATTGTGGGGTTAACACACTTACGCTTTTTGCCTTCAGCACAGAGAACTGGCAGCGCCCTAATGGGGAAGTGAAAGTGCTGATGGATTTGATGCGCCACGTTATGAAAAACGATCTTGATGATCTGGATCGTCGTAATGTGCGATTGCGGGTGATCGGGGATCGATCTCGATTTGAACAGGACATTCAAGATCAGATGGCTGAATGTGAAACCCGCACCGCGAACAATTCGGCCCTGAATTTAAATGTGGCAGTAAATTTTGGGGGACGTTGGGATATTGTCAATGCGGCGAAAATTCTTGCCCGGGAAGTCTCCAGTGGCACATTGGATTGGTCGGATATCAATGAAGAGCGATTCCATAGCAATACCTCACTCGCCCAACTTCCTGCACCCGATTTACTAATACGCACAGGCGGTGATCACCGTATCAGTAACTTCCTTCTTTGGGATCTTGCGTATACAGAACTATATTTCACCGATGCCTTCTGGCCTGATTTTGATTCCAATCAGTTTCAGCTTGCGCTGACCGAATACGCGCATCGCGTCAGGCGATTTGGTCGTAGGGATGAGTCTGGTGAGGAAGGGTAAGCGCATGGTTGGAAATTTTGCTTAAGAGTCGCATCATTACAGCGCTTATACTGGCGCCGATTGTCGCAGGTGCTGTTTTTTATCTGCCGATCGCGTGGTTTGCACTGTTCTTTTGGGGGGTTGCGGCGCTTGCCGCATACGAGTGGGCTGGCTTGTTTGGTGCAAGGTCCCTGTGGCAGAAAATGTTGTTTGTGCTTGGTTTTGGTCTGCTAGCCGGTGTCTTGTTCTGGTTGGACGTACCCTTCAGGAAGGCCATATTCGAGCCACTTCTTCTGTTGGGCTGTTTATTCTGGGCAGGTGCCTGCGTCGCAGTGTTGTTGTATCCAAAAGGGCAGGGTCTATTTCAACACCCACTCTTTCTTGGGCTTATCGGGTTGTGGGTTGTAGTTCTGGCTTGGATTTGCCTGGTGGTTATTAGATCCCAAACTAATGGAGAACTCTGGTTGATCTGGATGTTCTTTTTGGTTTGGTGTGCGGACATAGGTGCTTATTTTGCTGGCCGTTGGAAAGGGCGTTCGCCGCTTGCACCTCAAGTGAGTCCGAAAAAGAGTTGGGAGGGGGTCGCTGGCGGTGTTGTCCTTTCGGGTGTGCTATGTGGTGGCGCTGTGATGTTGACCACCCACAATCCAATATTCTGGTTGATGGTAACCCTGGCTTTGGTCGGGATTGCAGTATTCGGAGATTTGTTTGAAAGCCTGGTCAAACGAGCGACGGGTGTTAAGGACAGCGGTACAATTCTGCCGGGACACGGTGGGATGCTGGACCGGGTCGATTCTATATTGGCCGTTTTGCCTTTTTTTGCCCTATTGCTGCTGCAATTCTCGGCTTAATGATGTCCGATCTTTATCCAGGTTCAGTCTTTGTTCAGCTTGAGTTTGACTACAATCAGCAGAGTGGGCTAAAAAACCATGGCAGGTCGACAAGAAACGGGTGATAAGAGACAGGTGATAAGAAACAGGTGACAAGAGACAGGTGACAAGAAACAGGTGGCAAGAGAAAAAGTAGATGAGTGCTGACATTCTGATCTATGTCGCAGCCTTTCTCGGGATGCTGGGCATTTTGGTGACCATACATGAATTTGGACACTATCTGATCGCTCGTTGGTCAGGGGTCCAGGTGGTCAAATTCTGTGTGGGATTTGGAAATTCAATTTGGTCTTACACCGATAAACGAGGCACAGAATTCGCGATTGCGGCGATCCCGTTCGGTGGGTTTGTACGGATGCTGGACGATCGCGATCCGGACCAAGCGGCAACCCTAAGGCCTGGACAATTGCCCTACATGTCGCTGCATCCAGCATGGCGCATCGCCATTGCGCTGGGCGGCCCTTTGGCCAACTTCATCCTGGCTTTTTTTGTGTATTGGTTGTTGCTGGTAGTAGGGGTGCTAAATGTGGCACCGATGATCAAGACCCCAGCGCAGAATTCACCCCTGGCTGAAGCTGGTGTGGTGGGGCCGGCAAAACTCTTAGCCGTTGATGGCGTCAGTGCAACGAGTTGGCAGAATGTAGGTTTGGCGCTCACCGAGCGCCTGGGTGAAAACGGTGAGATTCGGGTGGATTTGCTTGATGTTCACACCGCCCAGCCCTTGACTGCTATGCTGCCTATTGCTCAGTGGCATAAAGGTGTAGGGGAACCAGACGTCTTAGGATCCCTGGGCATGGTGCCAACCCGTCTGCCTGTCATCGGCGAGGTGAGTCCCAATTCACCTGCAGAAAACGCTGGGATTCGCCCCGGTGATCTGCTGGCAGCGGTTGATGATGTGAGGGTTGAAAGCTGGGACGAACTGATAGAGCAGGTGTCACCAGCGGCCGGTCAGATGCTGACCATAGATGTCTACCGGGATGGTCTCAAGCAAAAGATACAGGTGCGCCCGGAAGCAACAGAAAATGCTGACGGCACCACGCGAGGTACTTTGGGTGTGCATTTGCAGAGCGAAACGATCGAAGTGCGTACAAGTATGTTCGAAGCGATTCCCCAAGCTGCCAGTGATACCTGGGACAAAACCCTCATGACGTTGGGAATCATCAAGAAAATGATCGTCGGGGATGTGTCTGTCAAGAACCTGTCCGGTCCTATCAGCATTGCGCAATTTGCCGGCGACTCTGCAAAATACAGTTGGCGTTCATTTGTCGGTTTGCTGGGGCTACTGAGCATCTCCTTAGGCGTGTTAAACCTTCTGCCAATACCTATATTGGATGGGGGACAGGTCATCTATAATAGCGCCGAGTGGGTGATGGGCCGACCGGTACCAGAGCGGGTACAAATCATTGGCGTACAAGTGGGCCTGCTTATGGTGGGCACGCTGATGGTATTTGCTACCTACAACGATATCTTGCGAGTGTTTGGTTAGTTGCAAACAACTCTGATCTGGATTGATAAGAATTAAATTGGGGCATTTGTGAGTTACAAACCTAGATACACTGTTTTAGCCGTCGTCTGGATGGTGTTGTGTGCGGTGAGCCCGTCTTCTCTTGCAGCTGGGGCGTCAGATGCTGGGTTTGTCGTGACAGACATTCGACTGCAGGGTTTGCAACGCGTTTCTGCCGGGACCGTATTCAATCTGATTCCCATAGGCGTTGGGGATCGCCTGGATCAATTCAGGGCCCGTGGTCTTATGCGTGAGTTGTTTGCCTCGGGATTTTTCAAGGATATTCGAATTGGTCGGGACGAAGGCGTATTGATCGTCACAGTGAGTGAGCGACCCGCCATTGAGTCGATTGAGATCGAGGGTAACAAAGCAATTCAAACCGAAGCGCTACTGGATGGATTGTCGAATCAGGGTCTGCGCGAGGGGGAGATTTTCAAACAAGCGACTTTGGAACGGGTGGGCTTGGAGCTTGAACGCCAGTATGTGGCGCAAGGTCGCTACGGAGCCAGTATCGATACCCAGATTGAAGATCTACCGCGCAATCGTGTGGATATCAAGATTGTGATCGAAGAGGGCAAGAATTCGGGCATTCGGCACATCAATCTTGTTGGCGTCAACAGCTTCTCCGCAGAAGATTTGTTGGATCAGATGGAGTTGAAACATCCAAGTTTATTGTCCTTTTACAGGAATGACGATAAGTATGCGCGGGAAAAATTATCTGGAGATCTGGAAAAGCTTGAAGCCTATTACAAGGATCGCGGCTATGCCGATTTCAATTTAACCGATACCCAGGTCAGTATCACGCCAGATCGTAGACAGGTGTATATCACCATCGCTATGGAAGAGGGTGAGGTTTATACGGTCAACGAGGTTAATCTGATTGGGGAGCTGGGTGATGTCACACCGGAAGCATTAGAGGCGCTGTTCGTCGTCAGTGAAGGTCAAACCTTTTCCCAAGCGCGGATAACAGCGACGGAGGAACGGCTTACCACCGCACTGGGTAACTCCGGTTTTACCTTTGCAACTGCGAGTGGCGTACCCAAGTTAAACGAAGACAACACAGTTGACGTGGAGTTTTTTGTTAACTCGGGCAAGCGCGCCTACGTGCGAAGGATTGCATTTACTGGAAACGCATTGACGCAGGATGAGGTCATGCGTCGAGAATTGCGTCAGATGGAAGGTGGCTGGGCATCAACGGCGCAAATTGACCTGTCAAAAATCAGATTGGAACGGCTGGGTTATTTTAAGGGTGTGGACGTGGAAACGCCCCAGGTACCTGGCACAGATGATCAGATTGATGTGAACTACAGTGTCGAAGAACAGCCTTCAGGCAGTATTTCAGCAACCGTCGGCTATTCTCAGGGTTTTGGCTTGATCCTTGGCGCTAACTATTCGCAAACCAACGTGCTGGGGTCCGGCAATAGTTTAGGCGTGGGCGTCAGCGTCTCCCGATTTCAGAAGTCCGCAAGTTTTAACTACTTCGATCCGTATTTCACGCTAGATGGAATTTCACGAGGCTTTAATGTCTTCTTCCGGCAGCTGGATTTCGAAGAGGGCAATATCGCTCGATATGCCACCGACTCGGCTGGAGCTGGGGTCAATTTTGGGTTTCCGATCGGAGAAACCCAGCGTATTCAGTTTGGCTTGCTCACGGAGTGGACAGAAATCACAACTGGTTTTTTTGCCGCGGAAGAAATCAGAGACTTCATTAATGCCAATGGTGAGGATTCGCTCAACTTCAAGGCCAATCTTTCCTGGTCGAGCTCCACATTGAATCGAGGGCTGTTTCCGGATCGCGGTGCGTCGCAACAGCTGGCCTTCGAGGTCGCTGTGCCGGGCAGTGACTTACAATTTTATAAACTGGTCTATTCAGCAGAACGCTACTTTCCAATCACCCGTAGCTGGACGTTGAGGTTGCGTACGGAGCTAGGCTATGGAGACGGCTATGGTTCCACCGATCGGTTGCCGTTTTATGAGCATTTCTTTGCAGGTGGGTTCGGCTCGGTCCGCGGGTTTGAGAACAATACGTTGGGTCCGCGTTCCACCATTTTGCAGAGGGATGGTGATGGAGAACTGGTACTTGATGACGATGGAAACGTGATTCCTGTGACTTTTGGACGTAGAGATGACCCCATCGGTGGGAATTTTCTTGTGGAAGCTGGTGCTGAGTTGATCTTCCCCTTCCCGTTTGTGGATGATAATCGACAGTTTCGTCCTGCAGTCTTCCTGGACGTGGGAAATGTTTTTAATACCAACTGTCCTGAGACGTCCACAACTTGCTTTGACTTTTCGGTGGACGATTTGCGCTACTCGGTTGGATTTGGCGTGACCTGGTTAACCGGGTTGGGTCCCATGACCTTCAGCATCTCAAAACCCTTCCAGACGCAAGATTTTGATGAAGAAGAACGTTTTCAGTTTGAACTTGGCCGCACATTCTGATGGAATGCGCGCCTTCAAACGTAATGCATCACAACCAATGCATTTTTAGGAGTGATAATGATTAAGAAGTTAGCTTTTCCGGTTGTTGCAGCCGCGATGTTTTTTGCCCAAACCGCCCAGGCAGAAATGAAAATTGTTGTGGTGGATACCGTCAGAGCAATCCTGGGCACTGAAGAGGCCAAAGTACTCATTGATGCTGCCGCCAAAGAAGTGGAAGCAGAACGGGTTGAACTCGAAGACATGGCAAAACAGGTGAATTCGCTTGGCGAAAAGCTCCAGAAAGATGGTGAGGTGATGAGTAATGCGGAGAAACGCAAAACTCAACAAGAAATCGACGATCTGCGAATTGATCTGGATTTTGGCGCCAAGAAGCTGCAAAAGCAGGCGCAAGATAAACAGAACGAAATTCTCCAACAGCTGGCACCAAAATATGAAAAGGTGCTCAAGGACCTGATCGATGTTGAAGGCATCGATATGATTCTAGCGCCAAACTCTATCGTCTATGCTAACTCCATTCACGACATAACTCGGCGACTCACAGAGAAAATGAACGAGGCGGAATAGGTCTGGGTTTTGGTTGCAATCGACCACTCAGGTGACTGAAATCGCCCAAACAACGAGTTTCACGTTAAGTGAAATTGCGGAATTCATCGACGCTGCGGGTGACCAGCAGGCCGTCCGTATCGTTGGTGAATCGTCTCGACAGATCTTGAGTCTTGCCACCTTGGAGCAAGCACAAGACCAAGATGTGACCCACCTTTCCTCGGCAAGCTACAAAAGGTTTCTAGCCAATACGGCTGCCGGTGCTGTGATTCTTAGCGAAGCTGATCTGGAAGATTGCCCCTGCGATGCCATCGTGGTCTCGAAGCCCTACCTGGCCTTTGCTCGAATCTCTCAACTTTTTGCCAAACCCGTGGAAGGCGGTACTGGCCATCACGAAACCGCCTACATTGACGCTACGGCCACCGTAGCGTCTTCAGCCTGCATAGGACCAAACGCCTATATCGGGGCTGATGTCGAGATTGGTGAACGTGTGATTGTTGGGGCCAATACTTCAATAGGCGCTCGCTGTAAGGTTGCCCAGGAATGTAAATTGGCGTCCAATGTGACTTTGTATAGCGATGTCCGTCTGGGTGACAGAACAACCATTCATAGTGGGGCAGTGATAGGGGCAGACGGATTTGGTTTCACGCCTGACGGCTCGGGGCATCTGGTAGAAATTGCTCAGATTGGCGGCGTAAAGGTCGGCTGTGATGTCAGTATCGGCGCCAATACCACCATCGACTGTGGGGCGATTGGTGACACAGTCATTGAAGATGGTGTGAAGATCGATAATCAGGTCCAGATCGGGCACAACAGCCACATTGGTGCGCACACTCTGATCTGTGGCTGTGTCGGGATTGTTGGAAGCACCAAAATTGGTCGCCACTGTGTGCTGGCCGGAGGTGTTGGAGTTGGCGGAGAGAAACCCATAGAATTGTGCGATGGGGTGATCGCTTCGGCGACCGTTCATATCACGCAATCCATTTCTGAGCCCGGCGTTTACTCAGGGAGTATTTTGCACCAACCTCACAATTTGTGGCGTCGAAATATTTTGCGCTTTGCTCAGCTGGACGGACTGTTCAAACGAGTGAAACGGCTGGAGTCGCAGGTAGAAGAACGCCGATAATCGGCATGTTCTGATCGGTGACTCTTTCTGGACCCACTGGATAGCCAATCTCATAAGACTGATACACACAGGCCATGACGGAAAAAGTTACAAAAAATATCAACGAGTTGTTCAGCTACTTACCTCACCGATACCCGTTTCTGATGATCGACCGGGTCACGGACCTGATTGTTGGCGAATCGGTGGAGGGGTATAAAAACATCACGATGAACGAAGAGATGTTCAACGGACATTTCCCTGGACAACCAATTTTTCCCGGCGTGTTGATTTTGGAGGCAATGGCCCAGCTTTCAGGCGTTTTGGCTTTTGAAACCAAAGGCACTCGCCCTGCTGATGGTGTGAACTATCTGTTCGGCGGCGTGGAGAAGGCGCGTTTCAGACGACCGGTAATACCTGGAGATCGTCTGGAAATGCGCAGCAAAATTGCGGCCGATCGAAAAGTGATGATGAAGTTTGACTGTGAAGCCTTTGTAGACGGTGAACTTGCCTGTTCAGCGACGCTCACCGTCGTGGAGCAGTCTTCGTGATCGATGGTCGATCGATCATCGACCCAAGTGCGGTAATCGGGGAAGGCGTTTCCGTTGGACCGTGGACCTATATAGGCCCTAACGTAGAGTTAGGTGACGGTGTAGAAATCGCCTCGCACGTGGTTGTGAAAGGTCCGACCAAGATTGGTGCCGGGGTGCGAATTTATCAATTCTCGACCATCGGAGAGGATACGCCGGCCTTTGCATACGATGGTGAGGAATCCTATCTTTCGATTGGTTCAAATACGGTGATAAGAGAAGGCGTTACCATTCATCGAGGAATGGTGAAAGGTGGTATCGGCAGAACGGAAGTTGGCGCTGATTGTCTTTTGATGGCTTACGTCCATGTGGGCCACGACTGTGTGTTAGGTGATCATGTGGTAATGGCGAACAATGCCTCGGTTGCTGGACATGTCATCGTGGGAGATTATGCAAACTTTGGCGGCTACAGCGGCGTCGCGCAGTTTCGTAGTATCGGCCCCTACACTCATATCGCTGCCATGAGTCTAGTGCTTAAGGATGTACCGGCCTATATGACCGTAGGGGGTAATCCCGCGAGTGCGGTGGGATTGAACTTGGAAGGTATGAAGCGCCGTGGCTATAGTGACGCCGCTACAGCAGCCGTTAAACAGGCGCACAAAATCATCTATCGATCAGGCCACACCGTCGCCCAAGCCATTGAAGCGCTGGAAGATCTGCGCGCGCAATATCCCGAAGTTGAAAATATGGTAAAAACGGTGGAAGCATCTGAATGGGGAATCATTCGTCCCCGAGCCAAGTAGTGTGAGAATGCCGGGTGGAATTTCGCTCAATCTGGAAGATTGGGCTGCCAGCTTATGAAGGTTGGGATCCTTGCGGGCGAGGCAAGTGGCGACAACCTGGGTGCCGGGCTGATGCGCGAGCTTAAGGCGCAAACATCACCCTCAATCAACATTGAATTTGTAGGTATTGGCGGACCGGGCATGCAGGCTCAAGGTTTATGCAGTCTGGCTGATATTGAACAACTTAACGTCAATGGCTTTCGGGAGCCTCTGCAAAAGCTCCCCAGCCTGCTAAAGCTGCTCCGGTTCCTGGTGAACGAGTTTGTAACTCGTGGAGTGGATGTGTTTATCGGAGTTGATTTCAATGTGTTTAACTTTTTGTTAGAAACTCGACTGAAAAAGGCGGGTATAAGAACGGTTCACTATGTGAGTCCTTCGGTTTACGCCTGGCGATCCGGCCGAGCAGAGAAGATAGAAAAATCGACCGATCTGCTGTTGTGTTTGTACCCCTTTGAACCCGATTATTATCGCAATACCCAGGTTGAGGCTGTTTTTGTTGGGCATCCCTTGGCTGATGAAATACGCATTGAGGACGGTCAGGGAGCGGCCAAACAGCAAGCTCAATTTGAACTTGGCTTGACATCTGACGGGGGCAAACCAGATAAGGTGCTGGCCATATTGCCTGGTAGCCGAAGTAGCGAAGTGCGATTGATGTTAGCGCCCTTTCTCGAAGCGGCGGTGCTGCTGAAGGACAAGTTTCCAGATTTGCGATTTGTCATACCCTGTTTGAGGGAGGTCTTGCAACACCGAGTGAGTCAGGCGATTGCATCTGACCCAAGGTATCAGGCGTTGGATATCAAATGCTATCAAGGCAACGCCCGGTTAGCGCTCTTAGCGTGTGATGTGGCGCTGATCAAGAGCGGTACCAGTACACTGGAGGCCATGTTGTTGCATCGCCCCATGGTCGTGAGCTACCGGCTTGGATGGTTGAGCTATCAATTCGCCAAACGTGTGTTACGAACACCCTATATCGCACTACCCAATATTCTGGCTGGGAAACCATTGGTCAAGGAGTTGCTGCAATATGAAGGCACGCCGCAAAATCTTGCTGCAGCCTTGGCTGAACAACTCAAAAAACAAGAAGTCAAAGAAACGAACGACAAAAAAGAAACAGAAGAAAATGACGGTGGCAGTCAGGAACAGGCGTTTTTAGCACTGCATAAACAGCTAGCGCGGACTGCTGATCGCCAGGCTGCTGCGGCCGTGTTAGGCTTAATCGACACCAAGGGATAACGTCTCCACACCACACAGTGCACACCATTTCACAAAGCCTGTTCGAGTTTGATGATTCACCATTCAACACCCGCTGGCAGGCTGGGGTAGATGAAGTTGGGATTGGACCATTGGCTGGACCAGTTGTAGCGGCGGCGGTGATTTTGGATCCGACCAGCCCAATCGACGGCCTGGCAGATTCTAAAACGTTGAACGCAAAACGCCGAGAGATGCTGGCTGAACAAATTCGCCAGCACGCAATGACGTGGTGCCTTGGGTTCGCCAGCGTGGTCGAGATAGATCAAATGAATATCCTCCGAGCCAGCCACCTCGCGATGCAGCGTGCCGTGGCAGGTCTGATTGAATCGCCCGAAATGGTCATGGTTGACGGCAATAAAACGCCCCAATTTGGCGTACCTTGTGTGGCTGTGGTGCAGGGAGATAAGCGCATTCCGCAGATCAGCGCCGCTTCAATTCTGGCGAAAGTTGCCAGAGATCAAACCATGCGCGCGTACGCACAACGATATCCTGGCTTCGGATTTGAGAAGAATATGGGTTACCCAACCAAGCAGCACTTTGCAGCTTTACAAAACGATGGCGCTACACCCATTCACCGCCGAAGTTTTGCTCCGGTAAGAGCGGTTCTAGATCAATCGGATCCGGAAAGCCTTGGCAAAATGGATGAATTGTTCGAATATTCTGGCGATGTAGCTGGCGGGAGTATAAAACCAAAAAATGCCTAACCCCGAGTTTGTTCACCTTCACGTTCACAGCGAATTCTCGCTGAAGGACGGATTGTTAAAAGTAAAAGATCTGGTCAAGCGAGTACGCGGTGATGGTATGCCTGGTGTGGCGATTACCGACGTCAATAACCTGTTTGCGTTGGTCAAGTTTTATGAGACTTCACTCGGTCAGGGAATCAAGCCGGTGCTTGGCGCGGAACTACTTGTCGAAGAAGAGGACGCCAAATTTGCGGCATCTCGCATCGTGGCGTTAGCTATGAATACCGGGGGCTATAAAAATCTGATCGAACTTGTGTCCTGTGGTTACACCACCGCGGGCAGTCGGGGTGTGTTATCGGAACAGCGTATTTTTGATCATCACGAAGGGCTGATTATTCTTTCTGGAGGGGTTGGCGGCCATTTGTGGCATCTCAGCCTGCAGCAGGATGACGCCAGTGAGGAATTGAAGCGTCGGGTGGAACGCTGGCGAGGTGTTTTTGGTGATCGCTACTACCTGGAACTGACTAGAACCGGGCGACCATCTGAGGAGATGGTCCTGAATCAACTGGTGGCCATGGCGCAGGCACTTGGTGTTCCTGTTGTGGCAACCAATGATGTTTGTTTCGCCTCGTCAGATGACTTTGAGGCCCATGAAACCCGAGTCTGTATTCACGAAGGTCGGGCTTTGGATGACCCTAGACGTGAGCGAAAGTACTCAGAACAGCAATACCTTAAGTCGGCGGCCCAGATGTACGAGTTGTTTGCTGATATACCGTCGGCGCTGACGAACTCCGCAGAGATCGCTCGCCGCTGCAGTGCGCCCGTCGAGTTGGGGACTTACTATCTACCCGACTATCCTATTCCAGAAGGGGACTCCCTTGAATCATTCTTTAACAAGACGGCATACGCGGGTTTAAAAGAACGATTGGAGGTTCGGGGTTTGCGGGCGCCCGATACAACTCAAAAAGAATACGAAGAGCGATTGCAGTTCGAGTTGGACGTCATCAATCAGATGGGTTTTCCAGGCTATTTCCTGATTGTCATGGAGTTTATTGGCTGGGCAAAAGAGCACGATATTCCGGTGGGCCCCGGGCGTGGCAGTGGGGCTGGCTCTCTGGTTGCCTATGCTCTGGGTATCACCGACCTGGATCCGTTGGAATACGACCTTCTGTTCGAACGATTTCTGAATCCAGAGCGGGTATCCATGCCAGACTTTGATGTAGATTTCTGCATGGAAGGGCGCGATAAGGTGATCCACCACGTTAGCGATCTTTACGGCGCAGATGCGGTGAGTCAAATCATCACTTTTGGCACCATGGCGGCGAAGGCCGTGGTGCGCGACGTGGCCCGGGTACAGGGTAAACCGTATGGGCTTGCAGATAAGCTATCAAAACTGATTCCTTTTGAAGTGGGCATGACGTTGAACAAAGCCATGGAGGAGGCGGCGGAGTTGCGTGACTTCGTTCAGTCTTCTGAAGAAGTTTCCGAAATCATGGATATGGCATACAAACTGGAAGGGATTGTCAGGAATGTCGGCAAACATGCTGGTGGTGTGGTCATTGCTCCAAGTCAACTGACAGACTTCGTACCGCTCTATACGGAAGATTTGGGCGGAAGCTTAGTCTCGCAATATGACAAAGATGACGTGGAACGAGCCGGGTTGGTCAAGTTCGACTTTCTTGGATTGAAAACTCTGACCATCATCGATTGGACCGTGAAAAGCATCAATCAGTCATGCGCTGATCAATCGGATTCTGCAAATGATGCGCCGCTGGATATTGATCAGATTGATTTAACCGATCGCCCGGCTTATGAGCTGTTGCGTAATGCAGAAACAACCGGCGTATTTCAGCTCGAATCCAGGGGCATGAAGGAGCTGATCACCAAGCTGAAACCCGACTGCATCGATGACATCATCGCGCTGGTTGCGCTGTTTAGACCCGGCCCCCTGCAGTCTGGTGCCGATACTGATTACATCAATCGTAAACATAAGCGGGAGCCTGTGACCTTTGCGCACCCCAGCTTGGAAAGTGTCTTAGAAGGCACCTATGGCGTTGTACTTTATCAGGAACAGGTCATGCAAATCGCTCAGGTTCTGGCTGGTTTCTCGCTGGGGCAGGCGGATTTGCTGCGTCGCGCCATGGGTAAAAAGAAGCCCGAAGAAATGGCCAAAGTTCGTGAACAATTCCTCGCCGGCACCTCGCAAAGAGGGGTTGATGACAGTCTTTCCAACGAGATTTTTGATCTGATGGAGAAGTTTGCGGGGTATGCGTTCAATAAATCTCACTCGGCAACCTATGCGGTGGTCAGCTTTCAGACGGCCTGGCTCAAGGCCCATTATCCCGCCGAGTTTATGGCGGCCAACCTCTCGGCAGATATGCAGAATATTGATCGGGTGGTCATCTTGATTGATGAGGTTCGACGGATGGGGGTACCGCTCATCCCCCCAAGCGTTAATCTGAGTGAGTTTCGATTTTCGGTCCAGAACGAAACAATTGTCTACGGTTTAGGTGCTGTTCGGGGCGTGGGTGAGGGGCCTGTGGACAATATTGTTCAGGCACGTGCTGCGGGATCCTTTAAGGATCTGACAGATTTTTGTTGTCGGGTTGATGGTAAGAAGGTTAATCGTCGAGTAAACGAAGCGCTGATTACCGCAGGTGCTTTTGACGAATTTGCCCAACCAGGTGAAGACTTAAACCATACGCGAGCGCGACTACTGGCCCTGTTACCCCATGCGATGCAAAGCGCAGAACAGAGTGCCCAAAATGACGCAGCTGGCATCGTGGATATGTTTGGTGAGGTGGCGACAACACCGCTGGTTTTGCCCGATCAACGAGATGTCACTCCGCTGGCCAATAAAGTTCGACTCAACGGTGAGAAGGAAGCCCTGGGTATATACCTGACCGGCCACCCGATCGAGGACTATCAGGAAGAGCTCAGATATATCTGCAAACGTTCTATCGCAAATTTGAGGGCGGAGAAGAAACAACAGTTGGTGGCGGGTATGGTGGTCAGCACCCGGATCATGAAGTCCCGGCGCGGCGCTCCGATGTGTTTTCTGGTTCTAGATGATCGATCAGCGCGCTTGGAAGTCTCACTGTTCCCTGAATGTTTTGAGAAATTTGGCAGTAAGGTCAACAAAGATGAATTGTTGGTGCTGGAAGGTGAAGTGCAAACCGATGATTTTTCGGGTGGTCTGACGCTTCGAGCTGAAAGTGTGTATACCATTGCCGAGGCCCGCCAGAAGTTCGCACGTGGAGTACTGATCGATTTTAGTGAACATGCATTGCCAGAAGACTTTTCTCAACGGTTGAAAGTCATTATCAATCAGCACCGAGCGCAAGAGACCGGCTGTAACATTGCGGTGGTGTACAGTGCGCCCACGGCCAGTGCGAGGATCACTCTGGGCAAGCAGTGGCGGGTCCAAGCCAGTGATGATCTGATTAGGTGTCTACGCGATGAGTTCGGAAGCTGTGTCGATCTTGAGTACGCAGCGGGATAATCCAACGCAACAGATTGAGCAATCAATCAACATGATTCTGCAAGGGGTCTTGGGTGAGCGAAATCAGGATCCCCGTGGTTCAGCAGCACCGGTCATCTATGTTGCCTGCAGCGGGGGATTGGACTCCTCGGTCTTGTTGGTTGCGACCGTCGCGGTGGCGCAACAGATTGGAGCCGAGGTGGTGGCACTGCATGCTCAGCATGGTATTGCTGAGGCAGGGGAGCGCTGGGCAGATCACGTCGAAGCTTTGTGCAAAAAGCTGGATATTCGCTTTGTTACGGAGCGTCTGCAGATCCCGTCAGGTAACCTGGAAGGTAATGCCCGTGCGGCGCGGTATGAGTTTTTCAGTCGATGGGTTGGGTCGCGGGATATACTGCTCTTAGCTCATCACCGCGATGATCAGAGCGAAACAATCCTGCAGCGACTGTTTTCCGGTCGGGGCATACTACCCATCAGGCCTCAGGGGCGAGTTGGTCAAGGAAGGTTTTATCGTCCGTTCCTCGAAATGAACCGGCAGATTTTGGAAGCGTTCGGAGCCCAGGATTCCATACTGCAGAGCTTTTCTGACCCCTGGGTCGATGATCCCAGCAACTTGGATACAACGTTCCAACGTAATTTCATTCGTCACGAATTGCTGCCACGTTTAAAAAGTCGGTGGCCCGAAATTGATCGTCACCTGGTTCGGGTGGGCTCCCAGATCATGGGTCAAAGTTCTGCGCTGGAGCACACGCTTGCGGCGCTGGTTGACCGAGCAATAGTCGGAGAACGAGTTGGAATCGGAGAATACTCTGCTGGAGTTGACGGCCCAGCTTTAGCGCGGAATGGCGGCGGAAAGAAGTTGAGTCTGCACCTGTTACCCCGGTCGGAAGCCTCTGCGATTGCCTGGTTAAGGGCTTTGTCGGTTGTCCACGCGGGAAAAGCCTGTTCGGACCGGAGTGCGCGAGCATTTTTGCAGGAACTTCATACACCAGCCAACGGCGTTGCCATACTTAAGATCACGGCAAGTCATGAACTGCGAAGCTATGCGGGAGACCTCTACCTGGTGCAATCTGAGTCAGCCGTGCCTGCACACATCCAGTTGGCTCAGATGGGTCCTCCCCCTGTTCAAACACCCTGGGCCTGTGGGACCGTGGAATGGTGGATGATGACCGAACCTGAACCACTCAGTGTGCCCTGGCATGAACGTCTGGTTCTGCAGCCTCGCCGGGGCGGTGAAGTGCTCGAGCAAGCTGATGGGTGGTCCTGTCCTGTAAAAAAAATGCTTGCCCGCCATAAGATTCCACCGTGGCAGCGTGATTCATTCCCACTGCTTTATCTTGATGAACAGATCGTCTGTTTACCTGGGTTATGGGTATCAGAAGACTATGCAAAGCAAGCCTTGGGTGTGTCGCAGCATCTGATCTGTCGCTATGCGCCCTAAGGTTGATGGGTTGATCATGACAAGAGCGAAAAAAGCCTAGAAAAGCGGTTAATTGTTTGAGGTTGAGTAATGCTTTTGTTATCTTGCAATCCCATCTTGCCGGTCTTCTGCCGGTTGTAATTTCCGAACTAATCTTGGTCTGCATGAGCAGTCTGCTCAGATGACCAACACGAGTTTCAAGATGGGTTTGCATGGCGAAATATATTTTTGTTAGTGGTGGTGTAGTTTCTTCATTGGGGAAAGGCATCATCACCTCTTCTCTTGCGGCGCAGCTTGAAGCCCGAAATCTCAAAATCAACATTCTAAAGATGGACCCCTATATCAATGTGGACCCAGGCACCATGAGCCCGTTCCAGCATGGTGAAGTTTTTGTTACGGCAGATGGTGGCGAAACGGATTTAGATTTAGGGAACTACGAGCGCTTTTCCAATGTTCGCATGAGTAAGCAGAACAATTTCACCACAGGTTCAGTTTATGCGGAGGTGCTGCGGCGTGAGCGGCGAGGTGATTATCTGGGCGGTACCGTTCAGGTGATTCCCCACGTCACCGACGAGATCAAACGTCGGATCCGTGGTTGTGGGGAGGGTGCAGATGTATTGATCGTCGAGATTGGTGGCACTGTCGGTGACATAGAATCGCAACCCTTTTTGGAAGCCATTCGTCAATTGCGTTTAGAGGTTGGGCGTCAGGATACGCTGTTCATTCACCTCACCTATGTACCCTATCTGGCTAAAGCTGGGGAAATCAAAACCAAACCAACACAACACTCGGTCAAGGAGTTTCGTTCAGTTGGTCTCCAACCGGATATTCTTATCTGCCGCTCGGAAGTTCCGTTGCCAAGATCAGCGCGCAACAAAATCGCCTTGTTTACCAATGTGGAGGAGCGAGCTGTTCTATCGTCTTGGGACTTTGACTCGATCTACGAAGCGCCGGTCATACTGCATGACGAAGGATTGGACGATATCGTGGTGGATCACCTGAAGCTCGATTGCCAGGATATAGATCTTTCCGAATGGCATGCGGTAGTCGAGGCAGAAAAGTCACCCACTCAAACGCTTAAGTTGGCCTTTGTTGGCAAGTACCTGGATTTGCTGGATGCCTATAAATCTTTGATTGAAGCCCTCAAGCATGCGGGCGTCAGCACCCGAACAAAAATTGAAATTGATTACATTGACGCGGAAGATCTTGAATCCGAAGGCGGTGAACGATTGAACAGCGCTCAGGCCATCCTGGTTGCGGGTGGATTTGGTCGTCGTGGGTTCGAAGGCAAAATCATGGCTGCTCAATTTGCCCGTGAAAATGGCGTGCCTTATCTGGGGATCTGTTACGGCTTACATGCTGCTGTCATTGAACTGGCCCGTCACGAAGCCGGATTGGAAGGTGCCCATAGTACCGAGATTGAAGAAGCGCCTGTACACCCCGTGATCGGCTTGATCACTGAGTGGACAGATTTGGATGGGCAAACAGAGCTGCGTTCTGCTCACAGCGATCTGGGTGGAACCATGCGCCTGGGTGAGCAAGCGTGTGTCTTGAATCAAGGTTCGTTGGCTGAGCGCGTCTATGGCAAGTCTGTCATCTCAGAACGTCATCGCCATCGATATGAAGTTAACAACAATTATGTGGGCCAACTTGAAGATCATGGCCTGGTAGTTGCTGGAAGATCTGAAGATGGTGAACTTGTAGAAATGATAGAGCTTCAGGACCACCCCTGGTTCTTAGCTTGCCAGTTCCATCCGGAGTTCACTTCGTCTCCTCGTCGAGGCCATCCCCTGTTCAGCGGATTTGTGGAAGCTGGACTTGCATTTGCTGAAGGAAACTTGGGCGGAAAAATCAGCGGGCAAACTGCGGATCAGAATGTCCCAGATCAGAATGTTGCAGGTACTTAGCTTAAGACTTCCCCGCCAACACTTGAGAATAGTCAAACTCAACCTGGCTGAAGTAGAACCAAAGATCAGATTGAAGAGTAATTAGATATGTCAAAAATTATATCCGTCACAGCCCGCGAGATTTTGGACTCTCGCGGCAACCCCACGGTTGAAGCAGATGTGGCGCTGGACAGTGGTCATGTAGGAAGAGCCGTAGCTCCGTCCGGAGCTTCGACCGGAACTCGAGAGGCGCTAGAGCTTAGGGATGGTGACGCGAGCCGGTATCTGGGCAAAGGTGTGCGTAAGGCCGTTGGACATATACAGCACGAGATTGCTGATGGACTCTCCGGTCGTGACGCGCTGGATCAGCGTGCAATTGATCAGGCGCTACTGGACCTGGATGGCACAGACAACAAGTCGAAGTTGGGTGCGAATGCGACGCTGGCAGTCTCGTTGGCTACGGCCAAAGCGGCGGCCGCTGCCGCAGGCGTAGAGTTGTATGCGCATATCAACCAACTCGCTGGTGGGCCGCAAATGCGTATGCCGGTGCCTATGATGAACATCCTGAATGGGGGCGAACACGCAGACAACAATGTTGATATTCAGGAATTCATGATTCAGCCTGTGTCTATGAGCACGTTTGCGGAAGCCTTACGTGCCGGTACCGAAGTGTTCCATGAATTGAAAAAGGTGTTGCAGGAGATGGGGCTTGCGACAGCGGTTGGAGATGAAGGTGGCTTTGCACCAAACCTATCCTCCAATGCCCAGGCCCTTGAAGTCATCGGGCAGGCCGTAGAGCGCGCTGGATATCGTCTGGGTAAAGACATGACTTTAGCGTTGGATTGTGCGGCATCAGAGTTTTACTCGAATGGTGTTTATGACCTTGTCGGTGAAGGCGCAAAATACGATGCAGCCGGGTTTGCCGCGTACCTCGCTCAGCTATCAGAACAATATCCCATCGTTTCGATTGAGGATGGTATGGACGAATCCGATTGGGAAGGCTGGAAAATTTTGACCGATCAGATTGGGGATCGTGTGCAACTTGTTGGTGATGACCTGTTTGTTACCAATACGTCAATTCTTTCGCGCGGAATCTCTGAAAAGGTGGGTAACTCCATTCTGATCAAGTTTAATCAGATCGGGACCTTATCCGAGACTTTGGATGCCATTCAAATGGCTAAGGACGCCGGGTTTACCAGTGTAATCTCTCATCGCTCTGGAGAAACTGAAGATACAACCATTGCTGATCTTGCCGTAGGTACTGGCGCCGGCCAGATCAAAACAGGCAGTTTGTGTCGAAGTGACCGGGTCGCAAAATACAATCAGCTGTTGCGGATCGAAGAGATTCTGGGCGCCGCTGCGGTCTATCCCGGGATCAGCGCGATCAACGCAAAAGCAATCTAGCCGGACACACTTGTGCGCAAGCTTATCTTGCCCTTACTGATAATGCTGGCCTGGCTGCAACATGGATTGTGGTTTGGTGAGTCGGGATATTTTGCAAAACTCCGTTTGCAGGAGCAGGTAGACCAACGAATGGCCAGAGTCGCTGTACTGGCCCGTCGCAACGAGGTGTTGGAAGCTCAGGTCCGAGCGTTGAAAGCAGATGGTCTCCTGGTCGAATCAAAAGCGCGGTCTGCCCTTGGCCTGGTTAAGCCGGGCGAGACTTTTTATCTCATCCCGGAAGGTCCGTGAGCCGGTGGGCCGTTCGACCATTGCGATCAAGCAGGTACCGTCGGACTTTCAAGTTGCCGAGATTCTGGGGCAACCGCTAACGGGAACAGGAGAGCACAGCTATTTCTTTGTCGAGAAGCAAAATCTGAACACGCAGGATGTTGTGAAACGATTGTGTACCGCCTATGACGTAGAGCGTACGCAAGTGGGGTACGCCGGGCGCAAAGACAAACATGCGTTAACCCGGCAGTGGTTCAGTGTGAATGAACCTACCGGCCAATGGCGTTTGGCGGAGGAATTGAAGTGCCTGTCCATCGTGCGCCATAGTCGCAAGCTTCGTATTGGCGAGCTTGCAGGAAATCTGTTTCGAATTTGTTGTCGAACCAGCGAGCCAATAAAAGTCTGCGCGGGTGATTTGCAAGGGCATTTCCCAAACCATTTTGGCGCTCAGAGATTTGGGCATTCAAATCTGCAGGACGCAACCACCTGGTTGCTTCAGCGCCGCCAGCGGCGCATTGGACGTGCACAGAAAAGTTGGCATTTGAGTGTCTTGCGTAGTTTTCTGTTTAACGAGGTGCTCAACTATCGGATACAACACGGCAGTTTTGCAACAGTTCTGGATGGGGACTTCGCGATCGATGGTTTACCTACAGGCCCACTATGGGGAAGAGGGCGGTCACCCACTCAAGGGCTTGCAGGCCAATTGGAGCGGGAGGCGCTCCAGGAACATCACGAGATCTGTGAGGCCTTGGAATATGCAGGGGTAGACCAAGGAAGACGCCCGCTTGCCGGTAAACCGATTTCGCTGTTTGTCAGCACTGGTGTTTCACATTCCTCACACCGTTCGGCTCAAGTTTCGGCGGAGCCCGCCAGCAATCACGGGTTCTGGTTGAGCTTCGGTTTGAGTTCCGGGGTCTACGCGACCAGCTTGTTGAGTCATCACTTTGAGCTCGGTCAATTGGGTGGCGACGAAAACCCGCAGGAGGGCGCGCGTGGGGAAGTTTAACTTGGATGGCATAGGGATGACTTCCCAGCGCACCCGTGATCGTTTAGTGGACAGACTGGTGAGTCAGGGTATCCAGGATGCTCGAGTGCTTGAGCTGATTGGAAAAATTCCCAGACACATATTTATTGAAGAAGCGTTGGCCCACAGAGCCTATGAAGACACGGCCCTGCCAATCGGTCACGGGCAAACAATCAGTCAACCCTATATTGTCGCTTTGATGTCGCAGACACTGTTTAACATCCCTCGAGCAAAAATCCTTGAGGTGGGGACAGGGTGTGGTTACCAAACGGCGCTGTTGGCGCATCTGGCTGATTCGGTTTATAGCGTAGAACGGATCGAAGCATTGATGCCAGGAGCCAGGGAGCGGTTTGGCGCACTCGGGATTAACAATGTCCATACACGCATTGGTGATGGTTATGAAGGGTGGGAAAGGTTTGCGCCATTTGACGGAATTATTGTGACGGCAGCGCCCCCGGAAATTCCACAAGCGCTATTGGCGCAGATTACGGAAGGCGGACGGCTTGTTATGCCGGTTGGAAATGCAGCATCGCAGCATATCCAAATCGTCGATAATCTGGATGGCGATCTGGTTCAGTCAACTGGCGATGCGGTCAGGTTTGTACCCATGTTGCGAGGTATAGCGTGAGCATTTGGGGAACCATGTGGCGCGGGTTGCTGATGGGACTTGCTGAGGTTGTCCCAGGGGTATCGGGCGGGACGATCGCCTTTGTCACTGGTATATACCCGAAACTTGTTGAGAGCATTGCGCGATTCGGGGTAGGTTCGCTCAACACGATATTCGAGTGGCGTACTTTCTTTGCCTACCACAATCTAGGTTTTCTCATACCTTTAGGTGTTGGCATGATCCTGGGTGTGGGTTTGTTTGCCAACCTGATGAGCTGGTTGTTGTCAGAGCATCAGTCTCTTGTTTGGGCGTTTTTTTGCGGCTTGATTTTGATGTCTGTGCTGGTTGTTGCAAAACAACAAGCGATCCAAGTCCTGGTGAAGTTCGCTCCGGTAGGTCTTGTGGCCGGGTTGAGCTTGCTGCTGTTACCCACCTCGTCCAGCGATCCGAG
Organism: Pseudomonadota bacterium; assembly: GCA_039028095.1. Classification (GTDB taxonomy): domain Bacteria; phylum Pseudomonadota; class Gammaproteobacteria; order Pseudomonadales; family Azotimanducaceae; genus UBA4421. The sequence continues at coordinate 61,437 of JBCCIU010000002.1, read as the reverse complement.
TTATCTGATGATTTTTCTTGGCGGCGCAATTGCGGTGTGTGCCTGGATTTTACCGGCTATCTCAGGCTCGTTCATTTTGCTTGCGCTTGGCTTGTATGCACCTGTATTGAGTGCAATCTCGGGACTGCAAATAGATATCCTGGCCGTGCTGGCGGTGGGTTGTGTCAGCGGTTTGCTGCTTTTTTCCAAGGCATTGTCCTGGCTGTTGGCTCGAGCTCGCACCCAGGTTTTTAGCTTTTTTACCGGCTTTATGCTGGGTTCAGTGGCCAAACTCTGGCCGTGGCAAAGTGCTGCCGGCGAACTTATATCGCCTGGTGCAGCAGGTGCCCAGAGTGTTGATCTGCTGATGAGTCTTGTTGCTTTCGCTGGGGGCGCCATGGCTATGTATCTAATCGATCGGCTCTCCCAGTTGGATCGCGATGTCGGATCATGACTCTCATACGCAGGTTTCGTCGCGCAGCTTCCGACGATGTTTGATCGGTCTGCTGGTTTGTAGCCTGGTTGCGGGGTGTGTCGAAATGGGACGCCCGGTTGTTGCGGAACAATCGAGGCGTGTGACACCACCCAAGCCTAGCGATCATGGCTACCCCAGGCCCAAGCCGGCGGCTACCGATGGCAAATCAAGTTCTTCATCAAAAATCGCGATACCTGTTGTGCACACCGGAGCGCTACCTAAAACCATCAGCGTGAACAAAGGCGATACGCTGTATCGGTTGGCTTGGCGCTATGGTTTGACGTTTGAACAGCTCGCCCGGTTCAATAAATTGACACCGCCGTACACCATTTTTCCTGGGCAGACGTTGAACGTTGCAGGTGCGAACCAGTTACCTACCAATGTGCAACAAGTGGGTGAAAATAGATCCCGAACTGAGCAGCCGAAAACGCAATCGCAGGGCAGCGTAAACACCCACAGTGGAACGTATCTTCCGCAAGGGGCATGGATATGGCCGTTGCCCGCGCCTGCCTTTGCAGGGTTCAGCGCCAGTCGCAAAGGGTTGGATTTTAAGGTCAACGGTTCGGCCCAGGTTAAGGCGACGCAACGAGGTGAGGTGGTCTACGCGGGTAACGGGATAGGTGGTTACGAACGTCTGGTCATCTTGAAACACTCTGATTTTCTGCTGAGCGCCTACAGCTTTAATGGTCGCATCATTGTTGCAGAACAAAACTTCGTTAAAGCTGGCCAGAGAATTGCCGACATAAGAGGTACGGGTCAGACAGAGCAGATGATGCACTTTGAATTGAGACGGCGAGGAGCGCCGGTAGACCCGGAAATTTGGTTGGCATCATCGCGTTAGTTGCAGACGTAAGCAGAACGGATTCGGAGACTAAGATTTTGAAGACCACAGAATACGAAGCCCAGGTAACGAAGTGGGAGGCACCATCAGAAGTTGATAAACCGGATGAGTCGCCCGACGCTACCCAGCTCTATCTACAGGAAATTGGCTACACGCCACTTTTGAGTGCTGAGGAAGAAAAACACTTCGGCCAGTTGGCCCGAGACGGTGACCCGGCGGGTCGTAAGCGCATGATCGAAAGTAACCTGCGCCTGGTGGTCAAGATTTCACGTCGCTATCTGAATCGCGGGCTGTCTCTATTAGACCTTATTGAAGAAGGCAATCTCGGATTGATTCACGCGGTTGAAAAATTTGAGCCAGAACGGGGTTTTCGCTTTTCTACCTATGCCACCTGGTGGATTCGCCAATCCATCGAGCGTGCAATTATGAATCAAACCCGCACCATTCGATTGCCAGTGCATGTGGTCAAAGAGATGAACTATTGCCTGCGTGCTGCCCGAGAATTGTCGCAGAAACTTGATCACGAGCCTGCTCCGGAAGAAATCGCCAATCTCATCGAAAAGCCGGTGGATGACGTTCGTCGGATGTTAAAACTAAGCGAGCGCGTGGATTCTATCGATGCGGTCAGAGATGCTTCGGATCGCAGCCGCCTGGAGATGGTAGCGGACGAAAATTCGCCTGACCCAGCGCAACAAGTGCAGCGTTCTGACCTTTTTCATAAGCTTGATACGCTGATGAGCGAGTTGTCAGATAAGCACCAGGAAGTGCTCAGCCGACGTTTCGGTCTGCGCGGATATCCTAGATCAACATTGGAAGAAGTGGGTGCGGAAATTGGCTTGACTCGGGAACGCGTGCGACAGATTCAGGTGGAAGGACTGGCTCGCTTGCGTCGCTCGCTGGAAGACCATGGATTGAACCCTGATCAGATCTTTGGCTAAGCCGCGGCGTTAGCGCTCAAGCAGTTCCAGTTTATTGGGTTTGCCGTCCCATTCGTCAGCATCTGGAGGGGGGTCTTCTTTTTCCGTGAGGTTTTCAAACACCTCGGCAAGTTCTGCGTTCAGCTCTTGAAAATGTAATTGATCCTCGGGCAGTTCATCCTCAGAGAAAATGGCCTCTACCGGGCATTCCGGTTCGCAAAGCGCACAATCAATGCATTCGTCGGGATGGATGACTAGAAAATTGGGACCGGCGTAGAAACAATCGACCGGGCAGACTTCCACACAATCGGTATGTCTACACTTGATACAATTTTCGCCAACAACAAACGCCATAGCTCTCTATTACTTTGCTTCTGGTTCCTCACTTCGTGCCGAAAGCTCAATCCGTTGATCTGCGTCGTCGGCTTTTGCTATCACCAGCGAGGGGCGGGTATTCTAGCGGATCCCAAGAGTCTGTCGAGCCCTATAGATTAACCTAGAGATCGCTGCGTTGATTGCGATCTGGTGCGAGGACTAATCGTTAGACTGGCGCCACTCAAATATCAGATCCAGGGCTGCTTTTGGCGTCAAATTGTCCAAATCCAAGGCGTTCAGCGCTTCCAACACTGGGTGTGGTTCGTCTGGCGCCTGTTCGCGAAAATCCGCGTTTATGGCAAACAGATCTGGCTGACTGGGGTTCAGGAGGGGTTGTTCAAGGGTTTTCAGTTTGGTGCGCGCTTTTTTCAGCACGTTTGCGGGCACACCAGCGAGCTTTGCGACTTGAATGCCGTAGCTTTGACTCGCCGGCCCCGGCAGCACCTGATACATGAACACGATGTTACCCCGATGTTCAGACGCCGATAGATGCACGTTGGCGATGCCTGGTAAATCGCCTGCCAGGCTGGTGAGTTCAAAGTAGTGTGTTGCAAACAGCGTAAGCGCTCTATTTTGCTGAGCGAGCTCAATGGCGCATGCCCAAGCCAGGGCCAACCCGTCATAGGTGCTGGTACCTCTGCCGATCTCGTCCATGATGACCAGGGATTGGGAAGTGGCGTTGTGTAATATGCCTGCCGTCTCCGTCATCTCTACCATAAACGTGGAGCGGCCAGAGGCCAGATCATCAGCTGCCCCAATGCGGGTGAAAATCTGATCGATTGGACCAAGTACTGCCTGGTTCGCTGGAACGTAGGACCCACAATAGGCCAACAATGCGATCAGCGCGTTCTGGCGCATGTAAGTGGATTTACCACCCATATTTGGCCCGGTGATGACGAGCATGTGCTGCGCGGAATCCATCACGGTGTCGTTTGCAATAAAAGGCGTACTGCTGGTGGCTTTAACCACCGGGTGCCAGCCTTCGCGAATATCTAAGCCCGGTTCCGTGGTGAAGGCCGGTGCGCTCCACCCCAGACTGATGGCCCGTTCGGCAAAACAGCTGAGCACATCTATGTCTGCCAGGGCTTCGCAACTTTGTCGCAGCTTTATTTGATGCTGATTGATTTCGTCGAGAAGCACCTGCCAGAGCTGTTTTTCCAATGCCAGCGATTTGCTGGCGCTGCTGAGTGCCTTTTCCTCAAATGCTTTAAGTTCTGCGGTCACAAATCTTTCTGCATTTTTTAGAGTCTGGCGCCGAATATAGGTGTCGGGGATGGCTGTACTGCTACTGGCTCGTGATACCTCGATAAAGTAGCCATGCACTCGGTTGTATCCCACCTTCAGAGTCGAAATTCCGGTCCGCTCTCGTTCTTGGGTTTCCAGTTCGGTCAGCCAGGCTTGTGAGTCGTCTGCAAAACGCCGCAGCGCATCCAGCTCTTGATTAAACCCAGGTTTGAGGTAGCCCCCGTCGCGTATGGTTGCCGGTGGATTGTCCGTCAAGGCGCTATTGAGCAGGGTTTCCAGCTCAGAGTGATCAAATAGCAAACCCGTTAAATGTTCGTTCAATTGATGTCCCGAAGGCAATGTCTGGAGGTCCAGCATACCTAGGGCTTTTCGAATTGCGGGTATCAGGCTCAGGCAGGTGCGTAGTTTGACCAGGTCACGGGGTGATGCGCTACCCAGCGCGATGCGCGTCAAAATGCGTTCAACATCCGAGCAACGGTATAAATTTTCTCTGAGATCTTCAGGCCCTGTAGCGGCAAGGCCCGTCGTCCACTCCTGGCGTTCCAGAACGTTCTTCAATGTGCGCAGAGGATGGTGGATCCAATGACGCAGCTTGCGTGCACCCATCGGGGTACAGGTGGTATTCATCAACTCGAACAACGTGCTGTCTTGCGCGCCGTTGACCCGGCGATCCAGTTCGAGATTGATTCGCGACTGACTGTCGATACGAATATGCTCGTTTGGCGCAACATGTTTCAACTGTTGGATGAAATTCAGATCCTGACACTGGGTAGTGCGGGCGTAGTCAAGGGCGGCAGCAGCTGCCCCTATGCTGGGGTGGTCTATTCCCAGTCCGGTTGCATTCAGGATGCCTTCGCCAAAATGATGTTTCAGCGTCGTTAGAGCCTGCTGACTCGAGAATCTGAATTCAGGCAGCAATCTGACCGGACAGTTCGTTGTAAAAGGCAGTTGAAATGATTCTGCGATAAGCAGCTCAGAGGGTGTTGTGGAGGCAAACCAATCTTGCAGGTCTGATGCACGAGCCAGGGTTGTTACCTCAATACTGCCTTCCGCCAGATTTAGGCAGGCGGCACCATAGCCCGCTTTAGAATTGGTAATTGACGCAAGTAGGCTGGTCGTTTGCCCCTCCAGTAGAACATCATCGGTCAACGTTCCCGGCGTGATCACTCGTTGTACAGCTCGCTCCACTGGACCTTTACTGGTAGCCGGATCACCAATCTGTTCACAGACTGCCACCGATCGGCCGAGTTTTACCAGCCTGGCTAGATAATTGTCCGCTGCATGGAAGGGGACACCACACATCGGTATCGGGTTTCCGCCGCTTTGACCGCGGGCGGTGAGGGTGATGTCTAACAGTTGAGCTGCAGTTTTTGCATCGTCATAGAACAGCTCATAGAAGTCACCCATCCGGTAAAATACTAATTCATCCGGGTGTTGCGCTTTGATGGACAAATATTGCTGCATCATCGGAGTATGCGTCGGCTGCTCCTCCTGGGTTGGCGCTGACGTGGAAAGCGTTGCTTCGGAAATAACGAGGTTGTCGTCAGCGTTTGCCGGGTTGCTATCTGCGGTGCTGGGTGGATTGGATTCGGATGGTTGGCTCACGCGATGACTTCAATCAGAGACAAATTTCTTGCCGCAGTTTCCAGGGTTCCTCACTGTGGGTCAACTCAAGGCTCGGTGAATCCGTTAATTTTCGCGGGTTAGCGAAGTTTTCGTCGGAAAATGCGATCAGGGAATGTAGGAAACTGTCGTTTCCTGGTGCAAATCTATTTTAAAAGGGTTGAAAATGGATACTGAATGGATATACAGTATCTGCAGCCTCACACAGAAGAAGACAAGGATTCACACATGGCCGGCAAACCCGAAGCAAAACCTGAAGCGAAGCTTGACGCAAAGGACGCAAAGAAAGATACAAAGTCAGAGAACAAGTCGGGAGCGGCTGGCAAAAAAAGCGAAATGAGCCCCGAAAAGGAGCGCGCGCTTAGCGCGGCGCTGGCACAGATCGAAAGACAGTTTGGCAAAGGCTCCATGATGCGACTTGGAGATCAGGACAGTGTCTCCATTCCATCCATTTCGACCGGTTCTTTAGGTCTGGATGTGGCGCTTGGTATCGGTGGGCTACCCAAGGGGCGTGTGGTAGAAATTTACGGCCCAGAATCTTCAGGCAAAACTACTTTGACCCTTCAGGTTGTTGCGGAAGCACAGAAGCATGGGGGTACTTGCGCATTTATCGATGCAGAACACGCGTTGGATCCAATCTACGCTCAAGCGCTGGGCGTCGATACCGATGACCTGTTGGTTTCCCAACCGGATACGGGGGAACAAGCGCTTGAAATCTGCGATATGCTGGTCCGTTCCGGCGCCGTTGATTTGGTGATTGTGGATTCTGTTGCCGCGCTTACACCAAAGGCGGAGATCGAAGGTGAAATGGGGGATACCCATGTGGGGCTGCAAGCTCGCTTAATGAGTCAAGCGCTGCGAAAAATGACCGGGAACATCAAACAATCGAATTGTTTGGTGATCTTCATCAATCAGATACGTATGAAGATAGGCGTCATGTTTGGATCGCCAGAAACGACAACCGGAGGCAACGCACTCAAATTTTACTCCTCTGTACGACTGGATATCCGCCGCATTGGGGGCGTGAAAGATGGCGACGAAGTGATTGGTAATGAAACACGTGTGAAGGTGGTCAAGAACAAGGTATCCCCGCCGTTCAGACAGGCTGAGTTCCAGATCCTTTATGGCAAGGGTATCAATTTGACCGGTGAGATTCTCGAGTTAGGTGTGCAGCTGGGCATGGTAGAGAAGAGCGGTGCCTGGTATGCGTACAATGGCGACCGTATCGGACAGGGTCGAAAAAATGCCTGTGATTATCTAGATGACAATGTGCACATTCGTGACGAGATTGATCAACGTATTCGCGCAGAGTTGATGCCCAGCCTGGATAACCAGGGTGCGGGTGAAGTAGTCATACCTGAAGCAGCCCAGGAAGGCCTCTCTTAGACATCTGACCCAGATCAATACCCCGTTTTTTGCTGTGCAATCGGCGAGAGACGGGGTTTGTCGTTTCTGTGGGTCTACATCTTGACTAAAAGAGAAAGACAGTCTGAACCTGCATGACGCCCTTCAACCGTAAATCTTCAGCTGGCCCCGTAACCTACGCGAAGCTATACGATAGCGCACTTCGCAGCCTCAGCAGGCGGGAACATAGTGAGCATGAGCTTCGTATGAAGCTCAAACAAAAGCACGCCCAAATCGTGCTGATACCTCAAACTTCTGAACTGCAATCGGACTGTGCAGGGATGGAACCGAGTCAGTCTTATGAAGAAATCTCCCTAACGGACGCTTTGGATCGGCTGATCGAAGAGCTTATCGAAAGTGATCTTTTGAGTGATGAGCGTTTTGCAGAGAGTCTGATTCGATCCAGACTTCGACGCGGCTACGGCCCAGTTTATGTGCGGCAAGAGTTAAGGCAAAAAGGCGTAAACCCACAGGCGTCAGCTCAGCATCTGGAGCAGGCCCAAACAATGTGGTTTGGCGCCGCCGAGGAACAGATAGAACGTCGCTTCCCACATGCTTGTGAGCATCCGGAGGATTGGGCTAAGGCTGCTCGATTTTTGCAACGGCGAGGGTTTGACCGGGGTTTGATCAGCGACGTCCTAGGTCAAATTCCTGATCGAACACCTGAGGCGGGGCAGGATTCAGAGTGAATCTCAACGGAAAAGGGGATCGTTTGATGAAGCCAAATGATCATCAAGATTTTCCCAAAAATACTATGCATCAATTATACTTCCCCGCCTTTTGATAACGCCCGCAAAGAATAGAGAACATGAAAACAGCCGAACTCCGGGAAGCTTATTTAAGTTTCTTTGAAAATCGAGGTCATACCGTTGTGCCTTCCAGCACTTTGGTTCCCCAGGATGATCCGACACTGCTGTTTACCAATGCAGGGATGAACCAGTTTAAGGATCCGCTATTGGGGCGATCAGATCCCGGATATTCGCGGGCCACGTCCTCTCAGCGATGTGTTCGAGCTGGTGGGAAACATAATGATTTAGAAAACGTCGGTTATACCGCGCGTCACCACACTTTTTTCGAGATGCTCGGGAATTTTAGTTTTGGCGACTATTTTAAGGAAGAAACCATCACCTGGGCTTGGGAGTTTGTTTCCGACGTACTGAAGCTTCCGCAGGAAAAAATCTGGGTGACGGTGCATCCCACTGATGATGAAGCGCGGGCATTGTGGGAAAAGAAAATTGGCTTCCCACGCGATCGGGTAATCGATCTGGAAGAAAATTTCTGGACGATGGGTGACACCGGACCTTGCGGGCCATGTACGGAGTTATTTTTCGATCATGGCCCCGATGTATTTGGTGGACCACCAGGTTCCCCTGATGAAGACGGGGATCGCTTCATCGAGTTTTGGAACCTTGTTTTCCCTCAATTTGATCGTGCCGAAGATGGTACTTTGTCCGGCTTACCCAGTCCGGGTGTGGACACAGGCATGGGGCTGGAACGCATCACCGCGATTATGCAGGGTGTGCATAGCAACTATGAGATTGATCTCTTCAGAGGCATTCTTCTCAAGGCGGGAGAATTTGCCGGGATTCGCGATGAACAAGCGGTACTAGCCAACCCTTCGCTACGGGTGATTGCCGATCATATCCGATCGAGCGCGTTTCTGATCGCAGACGGCGTCATTCCTGGTAATGAAGACCGCGCCTACGTGTTGCGTCGGATCATCCGCCGAGGTCTGCGCCATGGCCACAAACTGAACATTGAAGGCCTGTTTTTTCACAAATTGGTGGATGTTCTGGTAGAAGAGATGGGAGACGCCTTTCCAACACTCGCGGAGCGCGCCAAACATGTCAGCGATGTTCTGCAAAACGAAGAAATTCGATTTACCGAAACTTTGCGCCAGGGTATGGAAGTCTTCCAGAACAGAGTAGACCAACTGCAGTCCGATACCATTCCAGGCGACGTTGTTTTCCAGCTCTATGATACCTATGGGTTCCCAGCGGATCTCACCGCCGATGTGGCGCGAGAGCGTAACCTCAAAGTAGATATGGACGGGTTTGAAACCCATATGGAGGCGCAGCGTGCCCGAGGGCGAGCCGCCACGAGCTTTAGTGCCAGTCTCGCACAAAAGATCTCTGTCCCGGGAAAGGTTAACTTTACTGGTTACTCGACGGTACATGGCGCAAGTACAGTAGCGGCTATCTTTGATGAACAAGGTGAAAGTGCTGCGGAGCTTGTGGTGGGTGATCGAGGTGTAGTTTTGCTGGACGAGACACCTTTTTACGCTGAATCCGGCGGGCAAGTAGGTGACACCGGTTTGTTGAGCGGTGAGGGCATTGAATTCCGGGTGGAGGATACCCTGGTGAGTGGCGATCAATTCATGCATGTGGGGCAAGTTGTCCAAGGTAGCCTGAAGGAGGCCGCCAACCTGGATGCATCGATTGACGTTGCCAGACGTGATGCGATTCGCTCCAATCATTCGGCAACTCACCTGCTGCATGCGGCTTTGCGCGAAGTGTTGGGTGACCACGTGCAACAGAAAGGTTCCTTGGTCAACGAGGAAAAACTTCGTTTTGACTTCTCTCATGATGGCCCCGTAACAACATCAGAACTGGCGCAAATCGACAGTATTGTGAACGCCAAAATTCAAGAAAACAGTGAAGTTGGCACTGCCATGATGACCTATGACGAGGCGGTTAACAGCGGTGCCATGGCGCTTTTTGGCGAAAAGTATGGCGATCAGGTACGAGTCCTTACCATGGGTGACGGATTCTCTGTGGAACTCTGTGGTGGTACCCATGTGTCTCGAACCGGAGATATTGGACTTTTTCTTGTTTCCTCAGAGTCAGGGATTGCAGCGGGTGTGCGGCGTATTGAAGCTCTGACCGGGGCCGGCGCTCATGCTTTTGTGAAACACAAAATCGAAGAGCTCAGCCAAATCGCAACCGCGTTGAAAGTAGGCCCGGACAAGGTTGGCGAGCGCGTTGATCAGTTGCTGGAGGAAAACCGTAAGCTTGCGAAAGCACTCTCCAGCGCGGAGGAGAAACTTTCGGCTGATCGAGGCAGTGACTTGGCGGGGTCTGCTGAGGAGATAGGACCAGCCAAGTTTATCGCGGCGGAAGTGGAAGGTGATAACAAAGCGATGATGCAGACGCTGGATATGCTGCGCTCTCAATTGGGAGACAGCGTTATTGTTTTAGCTACCAATGCGGACGGTAAGCTCGGGCTTGTTGTCGGCGTCAGTAAGCCACTGACAGATAGAATCTCTGCGCCGCAAGTGATGGACGTCGTTGGGCCCGAAGTTGGCGCAAAAGGCGGCGGTAGGCCAGATCTGGCGCGAGCCGGAGGGGGGACAAACCCTGCGGGTCTATCGGATGCTTTCCAGGCGGCTCGAGCACTCACCGAGGAAAAGTTGGCGTAGTAGTACCATGGCTTTGATCGTTCAAAAGTATGGCGGCACCAGTGTGGGTGATCTGGATAAAATACGCGGCGTCGCCAAGCGGGTGATGAAGTACCGCAGTGCAGGTCACGACGTTGTAGTTGTGGTATCAGCCATGTCGGGAGAAACAAACAAGCTTGTTGCCATGGGAGAAGAAATCTCTCAGGGGAGACCTGTACCCAGAGAATTGGATGTGCTCACCGCCAGCGGTGAGCAAGTCACGATCGCCCTGCTGGCCATGGCATTACATGGTCTGGGCCAGACCGCTTTATCCTTCCTCGCGGACCAGGTGGCGATTCGCACTGATGCCCAGCACAACAAGGCACGTATCGAGCACATTGAAACGCAACGCCTCAGAGAAGCGTTGGATCGTGGTGTTGTACCCGTGGTTGCGGGCTTTCAAGGGGTCGATTCACAAGGCAATCTCACAACGTTGGGGCGTGGCGGCTCAGATACATCGGCGGTTGCACTGGCGGCAGCCTTAGATGCGGATGAGTGTGAGATTTGTACTGATGTAGACGGCGTATACACTGCAGACCCACGTCTGGTCGAAGCAGCTCGTCGTTTAGACGTGGTTACATTCGAGGAAATGCTGGAACTTGCAAGTCTCGGCTCTAAGGTCCTGCATGCCCGCTCCGTCGAGTTCGCGGGACGCTATGGTGTCCCATTGCGGGTGCTGTCTACTTTTGAGGAGGGCCCCGGCACACTAATAACCACCGAAGGTGAGAATATGGAACAAGCGAGCGTATCTGGTATCGCACATACCAAAGATGAAGCAAAAGTAACGGTCTCGGGCGTCCCCGATATTCCGGGCATCGCTTCAACCATCTTGGGCCCAGTGGGTCGTGGGAATATTGAAGTGGATATGATCGTTCAAAATACGGGCGCAGATGGCCTGACGGATTTTACATTTACGGTTAAGCGTGAAGATTATGACCGCACCGTCGAGCTTCTTGGACCCATTGCTAGGGAAATCCAGGCTCGGCAAGTGAGCGGGGACAATGAAATTGCCAAGGTATCCATCGTCGGGGTGGGCATGCGCAGTCACGCAGGGGTTGCCACCCGGATGTTCGATTGCCTGGCGGGTGAAAACATCAATATCCAGATGATATCAACATCGGAAATAAAAATTTCCGTTGTAGTAGCAGAAAAGTATATGGAGTTGGCCGTCAGGGCATTACACTCCGAGTTCGAACTACAGCAGTAGCAGCTTGGTTGGGGAAAATATCAAGCACAGTTACAGGGAGTTGTAGCGCTTTGTTGCAGGCATGAGCGACAGCTCTAGATAGAACGGCTCAGTTCGTGCCGTGTCAAGACAACAAGGAACGACGACAAAGAAAGATAACAAGGAAAGACAACAAGGAAAGATAACAAGGAAATCTAAAAAAGGATATAAAACGCGCCTTCGGACATCTCTGAAGTGTTGGCACCCTGTCTAAGCGATGGCCTATTCGCAGACGGTGATATGAACGCTGGTGAGAGGCCAAGGGCATAAGCATTAGGCATGGTTATACATGCTTGCGGGACAGCAGAAGGAGAAGGTGTGTGCTAATTCTGACTCGCAGAATAGGGGAAACTCTGATGATCGGTGACGAAATAACAGTGACCGTGTTAGGGGTGAAGGGTAATCAGGTTCGCGTGGGTGTTAATGCGCCCAAGGACGTTGCGGTCCATCGCGAAGAGATTTACGACAAAATAGCAAAAGAGCGTGTCCCGGAGGACGACGATCAATAGCGGCTGACCGAGCTGTTCGCGTCTGCGACCTGGAATTGCACCGAGGTTAGATTCCAGTCAGGTCACTACTTCTGGTGCTTCGACTTGCTTTGCCTGGTGCAGGGTGATGATGGGATCTGGCTCATCTTCCAGGTCATCTTGATTGAGGGCCTCGAGCGCGCGGCGTTTATCATTTTCATCAAATGCCCGGGTAGTAACGCAGAATTCAACCATGATGCCGTTCGGGTCATCAACGTAGATTGATCGACACCAGTGATGGTCGATTTCCATACACGCATAGCCTGCTCGATTGATTCGCTCCCTGGCTTCGGCCAGTTCTTCTACGCTCGACACACCATAGGCGATATGGTTAGACCACTTTGGTAGACCAAGGCCGGTCGATATGGAGGTTGGGAACTCGGGATCAATCTCGTCATTGTCGTGAATTTCCCAAAACGCCATCATTTCGCCGTCACCGGTATCGTAAAAGAAGTGTTTTGCCCAGGCTTTCTCTCCCATCTTAGCTTTTTCCACACGAACTAAATCGAAACCCATAGCTTCAGTATAAAACTTGTGCGTTGCGGGCATGTCCCGGGTAGCAATAGCGATGTGGTGATAAGGCATAAGAAACCTCGATTGTCATTTGGGTGGTCGAATCACAAACTTAACCGCTGATCAGCAGTCTTACAACTTGGATTGTACGGAGGAGGTATCCATCGGCAAATTAGCTAAGCGGTCGATCAGAGTCTGTGGTGAATCGCAGGACTGCAGCAAGTCTCGGTGGCCAGGCTTTAAGAAACCCTCATCACGGACATGGTCGAGAAACGCTAGGAGCCCTGAGTAAAAATTGTTCACGTTAAGGATACCGAGAGGTTTGGTGTGTATGCCCAGCTGGGTCCAGGTCCAAACTTCAAACAACTCTTCTAAAGACCCGATACCCCCTGGCAGCGCGACAAATGCGTCAGAAAGGTCTGCCATGGTCGCTTTTCTTGAATGCATATCGGGCACAACATGCAGTTCAGTAAGACCTTCGTGGGCAACCTCGACTTGCGCGATCACCTGGGGAATCACACCGATCACCGTACCTCCATGGCGCAGAACAGCGTCGTCCACTTGTCCCATCAAGCCGATCTTGGCACCACCGTAAACCAAGCCGATGTCCGCAGAAGCAAGAACTGCACCCAGGTCCTGGGCGGCCCGTGCATAAATTGGTTCCTTACCAATGCTGGATCCAGCGAAGACACAAATTTTCATTTAAACGATGCTCGAACCAATAAACTGCTACTAGGTTACCACTTAAAGTATGTAGAATACGTGCTCCCGCGGAGAGGTGGCCGAGTGGCTGAAGGCGCTCCCCTGCTAAGGGAGTATAGGTAACCCCTATCGAGGGTTCGAATCCCTCCCTCTCCGCCATATATAAAAAAGGGTCCGCTGGGCCCTTTTTCATATGCGCCGGAAGGACTTGTGATAAGAACCCTCCCGGGCTCGACCCACAGGTTACCTACCCAAAGGACTTCCGCGGTAACAAAAGCCCCAACGATTCGTTACTCCTCATCCCCGCTGACCCCTACTAAGCCATATTTTTTCAGATAGCCGCGAAACTGGTGATAGGTTAGTCCCAATCCTTCCGCGGCCTTGCGCTGATTGTGTTTGGCGTATTCCATAGCGCGCTCAATGAGGTCGATCTCAATTTCTTTAATCTGCTCTTTTAGATCAAGCGGGAAGTTTGTATTGGCCGCTTTGTTTGACGCTTTGCTGGGCTCTGTGTTCTCAATAGGTCGGTAAGGTGATGCGAATGGATCCAAGCTTATCTCTGCGACCAGCTCTTCCGGCTCCGTACGGTAAACGCATCGTTCGACCACATTCTTCAGTTCGCGTACGTTGCCCGGCCAGTTGTAGTTTTGCAGCTCTTGCACGATCTGGGGTTCGAAGCCTGCAAAGTATTCGCGCCCTAGCTCCTTTGCCATGTTAATGGCGAATTGTTCTGCAAGGAGCAGTATGTCTTCTTCGCGTTCACGAAGGGGCGGTAGTGTGAGCACATCGAAGGCGAGGCGATCCAAGAGGTCGGACCTGAATTTTCCTTGTTCGGCCAGCTGCGGTAGATCCTGGTTGGTCGCCGCGATCAAACGCACGTCGCACGTTAGGGTGCGATTGCCGCCAACGCGCTCGAACTCCCCGTATTCGATGACGCGAAGCAGCTTTTCTTGAACCAGCATCGAGGTGGTTGCCAATTCATCGAGAAACAAGGTGCCTCCGTGGGCGCGCTCAAAGCGACCCTGGTGAGTCTTTGTTGCGCCGGTGAATGCGCCGGCTTCATGACCAAATAGCTCACTCTCCATGATGGTTTCGGAGATGGCTGCACAATTCATTTTTACGTACTGCGCTTCCCATCGGTTAGACAAAAAATGTAGGCGTGAGGCGATAAGCTCTTTGCCCGTGCCACGCTCGCCGACGATTAACACCGGTTTTTCCAATGGAGCCACCTGAGATACCTGTTCAAGTGTGCGCAGGAAAGCCGGTGATTCTCCAAACATACGTTCTGTTTCTTGGCGCATGAGTATCCTGACCAAAAAATGGTGAGAAACACTATATAGGGGTTTTCCCAAGATGTCCTGAGTTTGTTGAAATCAATATTAATCGTTATAAAACAATGGCTTAAGTAATTTTGAAATTTTGGCACGGAATGTGTAAAGAAGTAACACAAGGCCTAGGTAGACGAGCGATCCAGTCAGCCGTAGGCATTAACTTTAACGAAGACGGAGGCAAGTGCGAAAGATGAGTATTTTTTCTCGCATGACTGACATCATCAATTCCAATATCAACTCGCTGTTGGACAAAGCGGAAGATCCGGAAAAGATGGTAAGACTGATTATTCAGGAAATGGAAGAAGCCCTTGTAGAGGTGCGTAGTACATCAGCGCGAGCAATCGCTGATCGCAAGGAAGTTGAACGTCGCAAACAGTGGCAGGAGACCGAAGCAGAAGAATGGGAGCGCAAAGCTGAAATTGCGGTTCGAAAAGGCCGTGATGATCTGGCCAAAGGGGCTCTTTCAGAATCCAATAAAGCGCGCGAGTCGATCTCAATTCTGGATGAAGAGCTGCAAGCGCTGGAAAGTACGCTTGGCAAGCTGAATGAAGATGTCGGTGCTTTGCAGGCAAAAATAAAGGATGCCAAGGCGCGACAGAATGCCATCATTGTTCGGGGCCAGGCTGCTAAAACTCGGCTGGGTGTGCGCCAAACGCTCAGTGATCACAATATCGACGACGCCATCGCGCGCTTCGAGTTGTATGAGCGCAAAATGGACGATATTGAAGGTCAGGTAGAGTCTTACGATCTTGGGCAGAAAACCCTTGCCGAAGAAATCTCTGAGCTTGAATCTGATGAAGACTTGGATGAGCAGCTCAGCGAACTCAAGGCTCGTGTGAAGCGAGATGATGAGCCCGAGTCGGTAGTGAGTGACGTCAGTCAAAATTCAAACAGTGCTCAATAAATAGTGCTCAATAATGACCGCGCTTTGAGCGAGAATGAGTTGATCTACCACCTTTAGGAACCACAAATGGACGGTATCGTAGTTGCGTTTTTTGTACCCACAGTCATTTTTATGGTTGTTGTTGCGCCAGCATGGCTGTGGATGCATTACCGACACAAGCAAAGAACTGAGTCTGCTTTGTCAGAACAGGAAAGAGCAGAGCTCGAAACGCTTACCCTACAAGCGGAACGCATGCTCGAGCGGATCGACACTTTAGAGGCGATCCTCGATGCTCAGACTCCCGATTGGCGTAAACAGGATCGTGAATCAGCGTAGCAGCTGCCTGATTACCCCAACCCATTAGAAGATCAGCAAGCAATAGGAACCGCTTTGAATCGAAACGACCCAAACAAACGTAGTTCGAGTGAACGCAATTCCGATAGCGAATTCACCCAAGCCATGAATCGGCTGGAAAATGCTGTCCAGGATTTAGTCTCCGTAACCACTGGACAGCTGGGTGATCGGGCTACCAAGCTAATAGACGAAACCAGCAAGCGCTTGGAGGCAGAGCTGCGATTGAAGAAAGCCACCGAAGATGATCCGGACGGTGAAGTTCGCCAGGAAAGGCGGGAACGCAGGCTACGTCACAGGCACGATTTCGAAGATCAAGGTTCCAGTGGTGGTCGCCTTACCATCGATCGAGAGAACGAGAAAATCGCTGGAGTTTGTGCTGGCTTGGCACCGTATCTGGGTGTGGAAATCTGGATGGTTCGATTAGCTGCGGTGACCGGCATGCTATTTATTCCTCATATTGTCTTCCCCGCTTATTGGATCGCGTATTTTGTTATGGAAAAACCAGATAAAAGAAGCCGTCGCCAAGGGCGACGCGGTCGGCGCACTGAGCGCAAAGAACGTGCAGCCCAAGCTCGGCAGGCGAGGCGTGACGAGTTTGCTTCACGCTTTCGTCAATCAGACCCCGAACCTGAGTTTAATCCGCGCCAGAGCTTGAGGTATACCCGTACAGACCTCACTCAGGCAGAGCTGCGACTACGTAGATTGGAATCATTTGTGACCTCGGATCAATACGAGTTACAAAAAGAACTGCATCGCATCGAGCGGGCATAGTTTAAGTAACTATCGACAGCAATCGTCCAATCATCGGGCACACAACGAGTTATAACATGCGAGGCGGAAGCAAATTGAAAATCGGCAGGGTAAATCGCGAATTGGCATCAAAGACCTACGCGTTGGCTGCGCTTTTAACAGCAACCCTGGTGGTGACTTTATCAGTACACGGAGCCAGCTGTGATCACCATGATGAGTGGCGAAACCTGGCAGATTTTTCCCAAATCAGTGTGACCGCTCCGGTGACGGTTGTACTGCACCAGAGTGATTCGCAAGCACAAGAAGGCTATTGTCTTGAGGGCGATGGTGCAGAGTCGATAAATGTGAGCCTGCAGGTCAGTGATGGTGTTATGTATATCGATGGTGTGAGTACGTCCCAAGCTAACGATGTAGTAGTTCACCTCGCCAGCCGCACGATCTCCGATATCTATGTCAATGCTGCTGCTCGCGTAGTAGGTCACGCCATCGAGGTGTCGCGGTTGGTGCTCGAAGGGCATGGCGCCAGCGAGATCGACATCCAAAACGTTACCGTTGGAGATCTTGTTGTTGCTGGGTTTGGCGGTGCTCAGATCACGACAAGCGGCACGGCAACTCATCAGAGCGTTGATATCGACGGCATAGGAACTTATCTGGCGCCCGGACTTGCGACAGAAACCTCTCAGGTGAGCGTCCGTGGTGCAGGACGGGTAGAACTTTGGGTTGAAGAGTTGCTCGATGTTGACATTCTTGGGGCTGCAAGCGTGATTTACACTGGTTCACCCTGGGTAACCCAGCAGATTACTGGCCATGGAGCGCTCCATAAACTATAAGTTCGGATGCTTGGGCTGGTGAAATCTCTACAACAAAATGATCGTAAAAAATAGAAAGGAGCGAGCATGGATATTTTTTTGATGGTTTTTTTGATCGTCTTGGTGTGCGTAGGTGCAGATACGATCAACAAATACATTAAGGCCCAGAAGGCAAAGCCAGCCCTCAACGAAGATCTTGAGGCAGAGTTGGATGAGCTCAGAGAAAGAATCGAGGTGTTGGAAAAAATCATCACAGACGAAAAATACCAACTGAGTCGAGATATCAACGCGCTGGAATCATAAAACGTCATTCACTACGCGATCGACAGTGACTCGGTTCGGATAGTCGGTAAACACCCCACTGACACCGTCAGCATAAAGTCTGACTGCGACATCCGGATCGTTAACCGTATACACAAATACCTCAAAGCCCTCCTGGCGGATGGCATCGATCCGCTCTGGCGTCGCGAGCTTGAGCGATAAATTGATTGAAAAAGCGCCCAGCTCGTGAGCAATATCGATCGCATTCTTTTGCCAACGATGAAACAACGGTGCAACTGGCGTCGTCGAATCGTGTTGACGGAACGCAAACAACTGGCTGTGATCAAACGATGAAACTAACGCCCTGGTAAAGGCTTGGCTTTTCAGGCACCGGCAAACGGGTATGGCGGTTTGCTCTCCCTTTAATTCTACGTTTATCCAGGCACCTCCAGCGCCTTTGACGAGTTGTATGACATCTTCCAGTTGAGGTATTGGGTTTCCATTACCTGCATCAATGCCCGAAAGCTCTGCCAGCGTCAGGTTCTTTACCGGCCCTTTCGAGTTGGTTGTCCGGTTGAGTTTGTCATCATGAATCACCGCCACAATTGCCATTGTCAGGTCTGGCGCGGGTTTTATCTGGTGGACGTCCAACTCGATCATCGCGCAGCCGAGTTGCAGTGCCTTAGCAAAGCTTGGAAGAGTATTTTCCGGCTCTAGACCCGATGCGCCTCGATGCCCGATGACCAGAAACTTTTCCTGCAAGAGTAGCGCTTTCAGATCGTGCAATTGGTTCGATACTGACATAAGGAAATCAACCAGCGAACTGCAAAATTGTCCGAATGATAGCCTTTGAAGATCCTCAACCCAACCGAAACAGAGTCTGCCTCGGCTAATCTGCGGGTGAAACAGTAGGGCTCAGAGCTTCGTGCTGATAGAATGGGGGCATGAGTTATGAGGTACTTGCCAGGAAGCTTAGGCCTGCCGGATTTGATGCGCTGGTGGGACAAGAACATGTCGTACGGGCATTAAGGCACGCGCTCGACCATGACCGATTGCATCATGCCTATTTGTTCACCGGTACGCGTGGCGTTGGAAAAACCACAATAGCCAGGATCCTGGCCAAAGCGCTGAATTGCGAACAGGGCGTCAGCTCCACACCCTGCGAGTCTTGTTCTATTTGCACCGAAGTTAAAGAAAACCGCTTTATTGATCTGATCGAGGTGGATGCGGCGTCCCGAACGGGTGTTGATGATACACGCGAACTGCTGGAGAACGCGCAATATCTACCCACTCGCGGACGATACAAAGTATATCTCGTTGACGAAGTACACATGTTATCCAATGCCAGTTTTAATGCCCTGTTGAAGACCTTGGAAGAACCTCCAGAGCATGTAAAGTTTCTGCTGGCGACAACGGATCCGAAAAAAGTACCGGTGACTGTGTTGTCACGCTGCTTACAGTTTCAGCTCAAAAACCTCAGTCGCGAGCAGATTAGTGACTATCTGGCACAGGTGCTTGAAACCGAAGGGGTCAGCTTTGATCAACAAGCGGTTGAAATTGTTGCCCGTTGTGCGTCTGGGAGTATGCGTGATGCACTGAGCCTTACCGATCAGGCCATCTCCTACGGTCAGGGTGCGCTGCGCCATGATGACGTCGTGCAGATGCTGGGCGTGGTGGGCGCTGACGAAATACGGACAATCGCACAGTCTCTGTATGAGGGCAATGCGGAGTTACTGTTGGATTGTGCCAGTGAACTGGCCTCTAATAATGCGGACTTTGTGGATGTCCTGGAGAACCTGACTGAGTATTTTCATCAAGAAGCCATTTCGGTTGCACTGGGTAATGAGAGCTTGTTTTCCGCGGATGCCTTGCAACTTTATTATCAGATTACACTCCACGGTTACCGCGACATCCATATTGCACCGGATGCAAAATCCGGCTTCGAGATGACCTTGCTGCGCCTGTTGGCGTTTGCGCCAGTCAGCGCGCCAGTTGGTGAAGGTATGAGCGGTACTGAGACTGGTGGCGCCGAGACACAAGGCAGAGAGACACCAGGCAAAGAGACACAAGGCAAAGAGACACAAGGCATAGAAACGACAGCTGCCCAAATGGCGATCGGACGCCCTGACGCCGTTGCCACCCGCCCGGCAGGCCAACAACCAAAAGCTGACCAACCCCAAATTGAAAAGGGCGACAAGACGCTTAACGCAGGTGGGGCTATTACTGAGTCTCCGGATTCCGCAGCGAACCAAGCCGCTGCAGAGTTGGAAGCTCAGGACGCTCCAGGTGACCCATCTTCGACGAAACTGGAGACAGAACGCAGCCGGCAGTGGATCGCCATCGTTGATTCTCTGGCGATTGGTGGCGTAACTAAAATGATTGCAGAACATGCGAACTTGGTGCACTACGATTTGCCTTCGATAGGACTTTGCCTGGAACAAGGCCACGATACCCTGTTGAATGATCAGCAAATTGCGGGTTTACAGCGAGCTTTAGAAGAAGCCCTGGCGTGTGAAGTTGAGCTTGAGGTTTCCGTAGGAGAAACCCCAGAAGAAACCCCGGCACAATACCGGGCACGTATGATTGCTGAGCGTCAACGAGCTGCAGAAACGGACATAGGTTCCGATGAAAAGGTGATTCATTTGCTCTCGGAATTCGATGGCCGTTTAGAAGAAATACGGCCGGTTTAGTAAGGAGGCACGATTGAAAGGTATTGGCGATATCATGAAACAGGCACAGGAGATGCAGGCGAAGCTCTCTCAAGCCCAAGAAGAAATGGCTAAGCTTGAAGTTATCGGCGAGAGTGGGGCTGGTATGGTCAAAGTGACGATGAACTGCCGTCACGAAGTACGCAGCGTTGATCTTGACCCTTCCTTACTTGAAGAAGAGAAAGAAATTCTGGAAGACCTGATCGCCGCAGCTTGCAACTCAGCAGCTCGAAAAGTTGAGCAAACTCAGGCTGAAAAAATGAAAGAATTTACGGGAGGATTGAACCTGCCTTTTGGTGGCTTTCCCAGCTGATGTCTTCGGTCGACAACCTTATCGAGAGTCTTCAGGTGTTGCCGGGTGTAGGACCAAAAAGCGCTCAGCGCATGGCTCTGCATTTGCTTATCAAAGCCCGGGAAGGTGGGCAAACCTTGACTGCGGCTCTGGCTCATGCGTTGGAACATGTCGGAACTTGTGTCCATTGCCGGAACCTGTCCGAGACGCCTGTATGTCGGCTTTGTGACGATCCTGCACGAGATCAAACAACTTTGTGTGTGGTTGAATCACCAGCGGATATCCTTGCGATAGAACAAGCAGGTGGATTCCGTGGTTTATATTTTGTTCTGAATGGCCGCCTTTCGCCATTGGATGGCATTGGACCAGAACAGTTAGGCATGGAACAGCTCAATCAGCGCGTTGCAGAGCTTGGACTAACCGAATTGATACTGGCTACAAACCCCACCGTGGAGGGAGAGGCGACTGCTCACTACATCACTCAGTTGGTAGCAGGCCGCGTCCACACGATTACCCGTATAGCTCATGGTGTTCCACTGGGCGGGGAAATTGAATATACAGACGGAGGCACATTGGCGCACGCGCTACAGGGGAGGCGCAGCGTTGTCTGAATTTGGGGTCGAAATTGAGCCGGAGTCTGTCACCTGGATATCGGATAGCGCCACCCTCGCAGCGCATTGTCAGCATTGGGATGACGTTATTGGTCTTGATACCGAGTTTATCAGAACCGACACCTTCTACCCTCTGCCAGGTTTGTATCAGGTGATCTGGTGCAATCAGGTGTATCTCCTTGATCCGATTTCGATAGAAGATTTTTCTGCGTTTGTAAACGTGTTAGAGAACGCTGAAGTGTGCAAGGTGATGCATGCCTGCCAGGAGGATCTGGAGCTCATTCACCATCACCTTGGGGTCAACGTTGCAAACATTTTTGATACTCAGTTGGCCAATGCCTTTGTATCCGTCGACTTCAGCCTGAGTTATGCCAGCCTTGTAGAGCAAGTGCTTGGGGTTTCGCTGGATAAGCATGCCACACGATCAAACTGGTTGAAACGCCCGCTGAGTGACGAACAGATGCGGTACGCCGTTGAAGATGTGGTTTACCTGCCCGGATTGCACAACGCTTTAGTTGAGTTGTTAGGCGAGCGTGCTCATTGGTTTGCGGGTGAAATGGCACCCAGAGCTGACTACCAACCTCCAAGTTCCGATCAGTACTATTTGAACGTGAAGAAAGCCTGGCAGTTATCAGGGCCACAGCTCAGCATATTGCGCAGTCTCTGTACGTGGCGCGAAGATACTGCCAAATCGCTGAATATTCCCCGCAATCGCGTTGTCTGGGACGATCATCTTTATCACTTTGCCCGATTGCAATCGCTGACAAGTGGAGATGTCCGGGATGCGCTGCCTCGGGTTGTCGCGAACAAATATGCCCAGGGTTTAATGGATGCACACAGAGACGGATTGGGGGGTGCAGTTCCGCCAGGACTGCCAGGTCCACTGACCTCCCAACAGAATGCAATGGTCAAACGATTGCGGGAAGCCGGCCGCCTGAAGGCGGCGGATCTGGGATTGGCTCCGGAGCTGCTCTCCAGGAAGCGCGAGGTTGAGGCATGCGTTCGTCACTATGCAACACAAGGCACCATGTCCGATTTGTTCCTCGGCTGGCGCAGCGAAGCGCTCCATGAGGTTTTTAATGAAATTTTTCAATCACACAGTGCAACTTAACAATCAGATGGTAAATTAACCCATGGAAGTCACGGTGATGCGGAGCAAGAAGAAGGCAGACACCTATCTGTATGTGCCGGAAGGTGCGGAATACGACAGTCTACCCGAAGCGCTGCGTGATCAGTTTGGCGAAGCGGAGGCCTTTCTGACGTTCGAACTGACAGCGCAACGAACGCTCGCGCTTACTGATACTCAGCTGGTGCTTCAAGCCCTCGAGGAGCAGGGGTTCTATTTACAAATGCCGGTAGATCCCAACAAGGTGAATCAACTGATTCGCGAAACCCCCGAATCCTGAGTCCTTTATGAGCGCGACCAGCAATAAGTACTGGGAAGACAAGCCACTGTCGGCAATGACGCAGTCAGAATGGGAATCTCTGTGTGATGGTTGCGCTCGCTGTTGCATGTTGAAGCTGCAGGATGAGGATACAGATCAGGTGCATTACACGGCTGCAGTCTGCCATCTTCTCGATTTGGCGAATACCCGCTGTACGAGATATCCCGACAGGCACCGGCTGGTAGAAGATTGTGTTGTATTGGATGTTAACGGTGCCCGCGAATTCTCTTGGTTGCCGACCACCTGTGCCTATCGCATGCTGGCTGAGGGCAGACCGTTGGCTTGGTGGCATCCGTTGAACTCTGGTGATCCTGAGTCAGTCCATCAGGCGGGAATTTCTGTTCGAGGTCGCGTAGTTTCAAATGAAGGTGTGCACGACGAAGAACTCGAGGAAATGATTGTGCACTGGGTGGAACAATAATGGATTACATCTACGCCTGGGTCGTTATTCTGGGTGCCGCCGCGGTTGGTGCTTTCGGATTGTGGAAAATATGTGCAAAGAGCCGTTTTGGATTACTGAAATGGCTGGCTTCTGCTGTTGCACTGGCGTTCTTCCTTACGCCGGTTGCCGTTCCAAATTATCCCGACCAGATTGCACCCGCCTTTGTGGTTGCGATATTTGAAATTTTGTTCCAAACCAATGGCGAGCCGCAAGGTAGTTTGAGAATTTTAGGATTGTCGCTAACTGCAGTGAGCCTGGTAACCATCATTGTTTATTACCTGTCGCAACGTGGTCAAAAGTCACGCTCAACCTCGTCCAACCAGGAGCCGTCTGCCTGATTGGAGGTAAGTCAGGCTTTTGAAGTTAGGCATCCCGCATCCATCAGCTTGAAGCACGCTTTTCCTGAACTCTTCTACACTTGTAGATATATCTCCAAATAGTTCTGCCGATTGGTCGGGATTTTTTGACCTGCTCAGCGGTGGTTTTTAATAGTCGATGGTTAACGTGTGCAAAATGAAGAGTAGGGTATATCCAGCATCATGGCTGGTTGGGGTGCTGTTTCTGGCGGTTTCCCAATCGGCTGTTGGTGATTTGCGCATAGTGGTAGATGTTTCGCGAGGGATGCACGAACTGGATAAACCCGCTTTGCGGGGTGCTGCCATTGAACTCCTAGCCAGATCGATGCCCGAATCAGAACAGGGCGGATTGTGGGCTTACTCCCAACTCACCCAGCAACTTGTCAGCCCGGGACCGGCGAATGACATGTGGCAGCAGTTGATGACGGTACATGGGAGAAATCTCGCGCCGGGAAATCGTCAAGCTGATCCAACAACGGCTTTAAAATCTGCCACCTGGGACTTAGAGGCGGTTGATCGAGGATATGTGGATGTGGTCTGGATAACCAATGGCGATATCGATACGGGAGCAACAGAGCTGGAACACAATAATGCACGGCAATTGTTGCTCAATACCTGGGCGTCGAAGTTGAGACAAAACAGGATTCGGGTGCATAGCATTGCACTCTCTCCAGAAGGCGCTGATACGGCGATCGAATTGGATATGCTTCGTCAGGTGGCCAATCTGAGTGGCGGGATACACAAAGTAGTCAGCACCATTCAGGAGATGCAAACGGTCGCACTCGATATTGTTCGCTTGATGCAGATCCAGCCGACGACCCAGGCGGATAAAGGCGGTCGATTCCAAGTGACACCTGGTGTGGAACGTCTGACCTTGTTGTGGTTGCAAAAACCGAGTGCTGATCAACCGATGATTGAAACCCCCGATGGTATGAAGCTTTCCCGCAATACCGCAATACCTGATGGGCGATGGTTGCTGGCCCAGGATTTCGAGATGATCAGCATTAACAACCCCAAGGCAGGGTGGTGGAAGACTCATGGATTGAAGCCAGATCAGTTGGCTGTGTTTGGTGATTTGGAGATTCGTGTCACGGGTCTTGCAGCTCCAGTAATTCCCACCGAAGAGAGCCACGCGGTCATTCAGGTTTTCGACCGGGGGGAGCTGATTACGCATTCCGGTTTTTTAGACCTGCTGGATGTGCGTGCTTGGATATCGAGCGAAAAGGGGCGTAAACCCCTGCCGCTTGAGCGCGTGGGCGAGCAGTTCAAAGCCTATTTTGTTTCGTTACAGGATGGTAGTTTTGAGTTTGATGTCGATATCCGCGCACCTACCTTTTCACGCCAGACCTCAATCCCATTTGTAGTCAGTAATCCGCTTCGTGTTGATATTCATCAAAAAGATCAACAGGTTAACGCCTGGCTGAACTTCACCCATGCCGAGGTGGATTATCGAACCGTTAAGGTGAGTGCAAAAGTTCGTAAACCACCGGAAGTAGGCACCATTGTACCCGGCCAGAAACTACCGGCAGGGCTCTTTCAGATTCCAATCTCCAACCATCAAGGCGTTGTCGAATTGACATTTACTGTAGGAGGTAACTATCTGAACGGTGAAGGTTTTTTCATGAAAACGCGAAGGCAAACCGTGACTCTACCGCTACAAGGGATCGAAACGATGAGATTTACGGCCAGCGGTCGACGAATCGACGAGCCGGTGCCAACGGTTGAGCTTGCCGAAACCCAGGTCCAGATCACCCAGCAAGCGCCTGGCGCTGCGCCCAGTGTGGTGATGAATCGGGCCATCGATCCAACGCAGCAACCTTTGGCTGAATTGGTACCACCACCGCCTTCTGAGCCTGGTCTGCCGCCGATACCGTTGTGGTTTGTGGGCGTAATCTCTGTTCTGAATATTGGTGTGGGTCTGGCGTTGTGGTGGATGAATGGTCCTGGCACGCTGTCCTACGATCTCAGATTGAGAGAAGTAGCCGCACCTGCGACCTGATCGGGTGTTATCCTAAAAAAACGGTAGTTGGTGTCGGGCTTGCACCAACTAGGGGGCCTCATTAAAGTAGAGGGCTTTGTGCGTGCGCAACTTCTTGGCGGACTTCAATTAATTAGAAAATCAGACGTGTGTGACGAACACGTGAAACAAACGCATGGGAAGAAACACTTCCGGGGAACTGTAGTTAATGAAATTTGAGAGTACTGAACAGTATATATCTACTGATGAATTGAGCATGGCGGTGAACGCAGCCGTGCAACTTGAACGTCCGCTGTTGATTAAAGGTGAACCAGGTACAGGTAAAACCATGCTGGCTGAACAGGTGGCCGCCTCACAAGGCATGCGCCTGATAGAGTGGCACATCAAGTCATCGACCAAGGCAATAAATGGATTGTATGAGTACGATGCTGTGTCTCGACTACGCGATTCCCAGCTGGGTGACGAGCGAGTGCAGGATATCCGCAACTATATTAAGAAGGGTAAATTGTGGGAAGCCTTCGAAGCTGAAGACCGAGTGGTTCTGTTGATCGATGAAATCGACAAAGCGGATATCGAATTTCCGAACGATTTGTTGCAAGAATTGGATCGGATGGAATTTTATGTTTACGAGTTGGGTGAAACGGTTAAAGCGGTACAACGTCCGGTTGTGATCATCACCTCAAATAATGAAAAAGAACTGCCCGACGCCTTCCTGAGACGGTGTTTCTTCCACTATATTAATTTCCCTGATCGCGAGACCATGCAGCAGATTGTAGAAGTGCATTTCCCAGAGGTTAAGCAGGGTCTGGTGAAGGAAGCCATGGAGATTTTCTTTGACGTACGCAAAGTACCGGGCCTTAAGAAAAAGCCTTCGACTTCTGAACTGATAGATTGGTTGAAGCTGCTTATGGCAGACGATATTCCAGACGAAATACTGACCAATCGGGATGCCAGCAAAGCCATCCCGCCTCTTTACGGCGCGTTGGTTAAGAACGAACAGGATGTTCATTTGCTGGAGCGTCTGGCGTTTATGAATCGACGAGATAGCCGAGGTTAACAGTGCTCATAAATTTCTTCCTGACCCTGCGCAAGTATAAGGTTCCAGTCACCATACGTGAGCTGATGGATCTGCTCGCGGGTCTCCAAGGGCATCTGGTCTACGCCAATGTCGACGATTTTTATCTTCTCAGCCGAACGGCCATGGTTAAAGATGAAAAGAACTACGACAAGTTTGATCGTGCCTTCAGCGCCTATTTTAAGGGTCTGGAAGATTTGCATGGTTTGCTGGAATCCCTGATTCCGGATGAATGGCTGCGACATGAATTTGAAAAATCTCTCACGCCAGAAGATTTAGAGCAGATTGAATCACTCGGCGGTCTTGAGAAATTAATCGAGGCGTTCAAGGAAGCCAAAGAAAAGGCGGAGCAGGAAGCGCAAGAGGGTAAAGAGGGAGAAGAAGGGGAAGAAGGCGACCAGGAAAAAGAAGGAAAGAATGGCCCTGGTGGCAAAGGTAAGGGCAAAAAGAAGAAAGCCAAGAAAGTCTGGGACGAACGCCAGTACAAAAACTTGGATGATTCCGTAGAGCTGGGTACGCGAAACATCAAGATGGCACTGCGCCGATTGCGCAAGTTTGCCAGAACTGGCGTGGACGAAGAATTGGACATCGACCATACCATTCGATCCACCGCACATAATGGAGGAATGCTTGACATCAAAATGCGCCCCGAGCGCAAGAACACAGTGAAAGTGCTCTTGTTCCTGGACATTGGTGGCTCGATGGATGCGCATGTGAAAATATGCGAAGAGTTGTTCTCGGCAACGCGCACAGAATTCAAACACTTGGAAAGCTATTACTTCCACAACTTTATCTATGAGTCTGTCTGGAGGGATAACAAACGACGTATGAGTGAACGCATACCGACCTGGGAGATCCTCAACAAATACGCGGGCGATTACAAAGTGGTATTTGTGGGTGATGCGACCATGGCACCCTACGAAATCACCCACGCCGGAGGTAGCGTAGAGCATTGGAATGAAGAACCCGGTGCCGCCTGGATGGAACGCTTCCGTGGTATATACGACAAACTGGTATGGTTGAATCCAACACCTCAGGAGACCTGGGAGTACTCAAGCTCGGTCACCATGACGCAAGACCTGGTGGAAGGGAAAATGTTTCCGCTGACCATCAGGGGTCTGGAGGAAGGCATGTCGGAGTTATCCAAGTAGCCTGGTGGCCACCCAAACAACCAAAGCCAAACAATCTAGACGAAGAAAATCCCGCCGGGGGCAACCAGGGCGGGTTGCCCCGGGAGAACTTGCCCGTCTTGCGCAAGTTCGAGCGCAAAACACTAAAACCCTGGACCTTTCGATCAACCCCGACCTACCGGTTTTTCAGGCGGTCGAGGATGTTTCAGCCAAGCTTGCAAGCCATCAGGTTTTGGTGATCGCAGGAGAAACCGGATCCGGGAAAACGACCCAATTACCTAAACTCTGTCTTGCGGCTGGTTTGGGAATGAACGGCCGCATCGCACACACCCAACCAAGACGTTTAGCCGCACGAACTGTGGCGGCAAGAATTGCCACAGAAGTTGGTGCCGAGCTTGGTCAGGAAGTGGGTTTCGCCGTTCGATTCAGTGATCAAGTTGCCGATACGACACGCCTGAAAGTTATGACCGATGGTTTACTCCTTGCCGAATTGCGCAGTGACAGGGACCTGGCGCAGTACGACGCCATAATCATTGACGAGGCTCACGAGCGAAGTCTGAATATAGACTATCTGCTGGGCTACCTTCGAGGCTTGCTTAAACGGCGACCTGAACTGAAGCTCATCATTACGTCTGCCACAATTGATGTGGACCGGTTTGCCAAATTTTTCAAACAGCAGGACGTGCCGATTCTTAAGATTCCCGGTCGATCCTATCCTGTTGAGGTTTGTTATCAGGAACCATCCACGCTGCCGCTATCGGATCAGATTTTGGAAGTCATAGAGCAGATTGAACGGCGGCCAAGGGGCTTGGCCCCAGATGTCCTGGTGTTTTTAAGTGGTGAGCAGGAGATATTTCATACAGCAAAAGTATTGCGTCGACACGCGCCCAATCGCTTTTCTGTGTTACCACTATACGCTCGACTATCCTTTCGCGAGCAGCAGAAAGTTTTTCAGCGTAGCAGCGGACTTCGGCGGATTGTTTTGGCGACTAACGTCGCGGAGACTTCTTTAACCGTCCCAGGGATAGGCTATGTGATCGATCCAGGGTTCGCGCGAATCAATCGGTATAGTTATCGCTCTAAACTGCAGCGACTGCCTGTTGAACCCATCTCCCAGGCCAGTGCCGACCAGCGTAAAGGACGATGCGGTCGTATCGCACCAGGGGTCTGTTTTCGATTGTATGACGAAGGAGATTTTCAAGCCCGGCCACACTTCACTGATCCCGAAATTCGGCGGGTGAACCTTGCGTCCGTTGTCTTGGATATGGAGGCCCACCATCTGGGCAAAATTGAAACGTTTCCCTTTATCGACCCACCGGATCCGAAAGCGATAAAAGACGCCTATACGTTGCTCCGAGAGCTTGACGCTTTGGCCGATGAGGGGATTACTCAGACTGGTAGATTGATGGCAAGGCTGCCCATCGATCCACGCTTGGGTCGTATGCTGGTAGAAGCGAATAAGCAAGGTGCGCTTCGAGAAGCGCTGGTCGTTTGTGCGGCGTTAGCGGTCGTTGACCCTCGAGAGCGTCCAATGAACCAGCGCGAAGCAGCCGATACAGCACACGAAATGTTTCAAGATGAGAAGAGCGATTTCTTAGCCCTGTTGAATCTTTGGCGATGGATCGAGGAGAAGCGGGTTGAACTGACGCGCAGTCGCTACGAAAGGGCGCTTCAGAAAAGGTTTATCAATCCCCAGCGTGTCAGGGAGTGGCGAGAGTTACATCGGCAACTGCGCACCGTAGTTAAAGATCTGGGTTGGAGGGAGAGTGACCAACAGGCGAGCTATGCGGCGCTGCACGAAAGTGTGCTATCAGGCTGCCTGAGCCTGATTGGCCAGCATGATGAAAAGGGGCACTACTTCGGTGCGCGAAACCTGAAACTGCGTATTTTCCCGGGGTCAAGCCTAGGGCAAAAAACACCTCGTTGGATTATGGCTGCAGAAATTGCCGAAACATCCAGAGTCTATGCGCGCAATGTATCCTTCATCGAGCCAAAGTGGTTGGAGCATCAAGGGCGTCACTTGTTAAAACACCGCTTCAGCGAACCATTTTGGAGTGGTAAGCGTGGTGAAGTATTGGCAACTCAAAGCAGCAGTCTTTACGGCTTACAAGTGGTTGATGGGCGTCGGGTACCGTACAGCAAAATCGATCCCGTCATCGCTCGCGATATTTTTATTCGGGAGGGTTTGGTGCGTGGACAAATTGCCCAACCGCCAGGTTTCTTAAAGCACAACTTGGAACAGATGGCTCAGGTGATGGATTTAGAAGCTAAAGGCCGACGCAGAGATTTGCTGATCAGTGAAGACGATATCTATGCGTTTTATGCAAATCTTATTCCTGCGGATGTTTGCCGTGTGACAGATTTAAATCGTTGGCTCAAACGCAATGCCAACGTCGAAGCCCTTATGTTTGATCGGCAGATGTTGATGAATCAGCAGCAGCAAGGTCTTGACGTGGATCAGTTTCCTGGACACTTAGAGATTGAGGGTGTGGCGCTTAAAGTAACCTACAAATTTGCGCCAGGTGAAATCGATGACGGCGTGACCATTTGGATGCCTGTGTCGATACTGGGTGTTGTAAACGCAGAGTGGGTCGAATGGGGTATTCCCGGATTTCTGCCCAACTTATTGGAGTCTTGGTTAAGGACGCTACCCAAGCAAAAACGCAAGCAATTGGTGCCGTTACCTGACAAGGTTACCGAGCTATCCCAGGCGCTGTTAAATGCAAACCAATTCCGCAAGGGGCGCCTGCTTTCGGCGCTTGGCACACTGATTCAGGACCGTCTGCGGGTTGCGGTGAGTGAGGCGGATTGGGACCGAGAACGGGTGGAGGAACATCTTTTCCCCTTTATCAAGGTTTGTGACGAAAACGGAAAGGTCCTGCAGGCGGGTAGGGATTTACGCGTGTTAAAGGCGCGGCTATTGGAGGAAGATGCAAATCGCGATGACGTGCAAAACGTCGGTGTCGATGAGCAGACGCTGACCCAGTTTCCAGAAGAGTCGCTTCCCGATCAGATCATCACCGGACCGAAAACGGCACCGATCGTGCGTTTTCCCGGTCTTGCCAGGCAAGGGCAGCAGGTGACCTTGCGTTATTTTGCGAGTCAATCCGAGCGCAACCAGGCAATGCGGTTAAGCCTGTCTCAGCTGGCGGTGACCCATTTGGGCCAGGCCGGTCAATACTTCCGAAAGGAGTTGAATAAGCATAAAGAGTTGGGGCTTTACTTTGTCAGCCTGGGTAATGCTGAAGAGTTGAAAGAAGAGCTATTGCTGAATTCAATCTGGTTTTGCTTTTTTGAGAAGCAAGATTTGCCTGAGACACGGAGGGAATTTGAGCATCTTGTCGAAGAACGGCGGCCACTCTTTGCCAAGGTCTTTAATGAAACGCTGGAGGTATTTGCTCAGATCCTAAAGATCCGATTCGAATGCGTTACCCAGTTAGATGGGCTCGATTCACCGGCTTATGTTGAGTCGAAAGAGCACATACAAGATCAGCTTGCTCGATTGGCACCTAAAGATCTGCTCACGAAAAGTCAGTTCAGCGAACTTTTTCTGCGCCTGAACTATCTAGAAGCCATGCGATATAGAATTTCAAATTTGCCAGGTCGAGTGCCTAAGGATAGACAGCTGATAGGAGTGCTGGATCCCCTTCAGGCACGTATCGATGCTATGGCAGATCAAGAACTGTTCGATCCTGAGCGAGCACACGCGCTAGCGGTCCTATTGTTCGAAGTCAGCGCAAAGGAGTTTGCCCAGGGCGCGGGGGCGATCAGGCAGAAAAAAGGGTTGATCCACCCGGTTGATCAGGTGTTCGGGTCGGGCTGGAAAGCCTCCATTCAACGCCTGACGAACTTGATCAAAGAAGAGGAAATGCGCTTAGGCCTGCGTTAGACCCCGATGGGACAAATTTTTTATGTTTTTTGACGATTTATTGACCAAATTCGGGTTATTTTAGTGTTGTTGCAATGAACCATTGGTTGATCACTGGGTCAAAAAGTAACGAATCTGCTGGTAACGGTGGATGAGAGGGCTAATTAGCTCGACAATTGTCAGCAGTAAGCAGTTTTTACAACAGTTGTAAGCAGTTGAGGGAGCCTGAAAGTTGTGGCGAAGCCACATAACCCCAAGGGTCGATCGCTAATCACTTGAAGAGTGAAAGGCCGACGGGACAATTCAAGACACATCAAAAATTAATGAAGGTGAAACTGGAAATGAAAGACAGCAAATTTTCTAAAATGAAACCAATTGCAGCTGCTGTAGGAACTGCTTTGGTCGCTTCACTAGGTGCCTCTAGCGTTGCAGCGGAAGACGAAAACCTGTTTGTCGCCCAAGACCTGGATCGTGGTTATGACCTGTTGGCACAAGGCGAAGGCAAATGTGGCGAAGGCAAATGCGGTGAAGGCAGTTGTGGTGAAGACAAGGACGGCGAAGGCAAGTGCGGCGAAGGCAAATGCGGCGAAGGCAGTTGCGGTGAAGACAAGGACGGCGAAGGCAAGTGCGGCGAAGGCAAGTGCGGCGGCGAAAAGGATGGCGAAGGTAAATGTGGCGAAGGCAAATGCGGTGAAGGCAAGTGTGGAGGCGCTGCTTAACTTGAGCGCATTTCGCTATGCCAATTCAGGTGGACAGACCTCTCGATTCTAATCAAGAAGCGGATGCACCAGCCGACATACCTGTTCAGGTGGCCGGTGCAGGGCTGGGTCTGCGACGCGGTATGTTGCCGATGTTGGACGATCTCAAAGACACAGATGTAGATTTCTTTGAGGTCGCACCTGAAAACTGGATTGGAGTTGGCGGTCGTTTTGGCCGTCAATTCCGCGCCCTCACCGAACGTTTCCCGTTTGTTTGTCATGGGCTATCGCTTTCAATAGGCAGTCCCGCTCCGCTGGACACAGACTTCGTAAGGCAGATCAAAGCGTTTCTTGATGAACACCAGATTCAATGGTTTTCCGAGCACCTCAGCTACTGCAGCGATGATAAGGGACATCTCTACGACCTGATGCCAATACCGTTTACGGAAGAGGCAGTCAAATATGTGGCTGGGAGAATCCGCAGGGTGCAGGACATTCTTGAGCGACCATTGGCCATCGAGAACGTAAGTTTCTATGCAGCGCCGGGTCAACAGATGCGCGAGATTGAATTTGTTAACGCCGTCCTGAACGAAGCGGATTGTCAGCTGTTGTTGGATGTAAACAACATCTACGTCAACAGCATCAACTTTTCCTACGACCCCTTTGATTTTCTGGAATCCCTGGATTATCAACGAACCGCTTATCTGCATGTGGCTGGGCACTACGTCGAAGCTGAAGACTTACGCGTTGATACCCACGGCAGTGATGTAATCGAACCGGTTTGGAATCTGCTCGCGCACGCTTATGAACTTGTTGGTCCGCGGGCAACGCTGTTGGAGCGCGATTTCAATTTTCCACCGTTGCCTGAACTTCTGACCGAAGTGACTCAGATCCGCAACCTACAATCTTTGTCGACCCCACATAGTGACGCAAGACGAACAGGCTGACACCCAGGCATCAAATCCTTTTTTGAAAGGTACTAATCTGCCAGGATTTGTTGCCACTCAACTGGATTTTTCAGCCCATATTCGCAATCCGGAAAAAAATCCCCGTCCGTCGGACATTGAACCAAGGCGGATGCAGATTTATCTGGACTTGTTTTTTAACAACGTAAACGGCTTTGTTACTAGTACCTTTCCGGTCTTGAAGAGCCTGATGACGCAGGAGCGCTGGCTGCGCCTGGTGAGAGATTTCTTTGAAAGCCACCCAAGCGAGTCTCCTTACTTTCTGCAGATTGCTGAAGAGTTTTTGACTTTTTTGCATAACCAACCCCAGGCGGATCTGCCGGAGTTTATCCTGGAGCTTGCGCATTATGAGTGGGTGGAAATGGCGCTCGACGTAGCTGAAGACCACGAGCTGCCAGATTCTCGACCGATTTCCGACAGACCCGGGCATTTGTTAGTGAGCCCCTACGTGCGTTGTCTATCCTATAGATTTCCAGTGCACCACATAGGCCCCGATCATCAACCAGACCAGCCTGGTGAATCGGTGACCCACTTGATTGTTTATCGCAATGCGCAAGAGCGAGTCCGCTTTTTAGAAGCAAACCCGCTCACGTTGCGGCTGCTGCAATTGTTGGCTGATCATGATTTTTCTTCTGCGGTGGAGCATGTGGTGGAGGAGTTAAGTGGGGCCGGTGTTCGCGACACTTCAAAGCTACACTCCCAAGCTCTGGGTTTGGTTCGTGATCTAGCATCAAAGGACATAATTCTCGGTGAACTTTGAAGCGAATTGCGATTGTCAGGTCGATCAAATACTACTTGTGCTTATAGTTTGACAGGAGTAGGGTGCCGTCCTGCCGATTCCGTGGGAAAAGTGCACTAGTTTTCATGAGTTTATTAGTGCTAGACCCGGAGATTGAGCAAGCCAAAGTTTTGGCCGCTCGATTGAACGATCTAGAATTTGAAACAATCTCGATCTCTGACACAACCGCCTTACCTGAGCTGTGTGAGCCTGGTGGTGCAAAAGCAATTGTGTTGGGTTCTCCGACATATGCTCAGACACTGGACGAAACAGTCCTGCGAACAGGTGTCCCGATTATCTTAGCTTTGTCCGAAAGCATGGCCCCAGCAGAACTGATGGCATCGCTCCCCTTCGGAATCAATGATATCTGGCGTCTGGATATGACGCCTGGTGAACTTGCTGCTCGCCTAGAGCGTCTGTGTCTGAGCTTTGCCACCCAACACGGATCGATCAGTGTCACAGTCCAGGCCTTGCAGTCTGAGATAGAGCGTGATCAGAGAGCCGGACAGTACATCCAAATGGGCATGTTGCCACCCAATCCTATGGGAATTGGCCACTACCGCTTACAGCACAAAGTTGAACCCTCGCTAATATTGAGTGGCGACTTTATCGACTATTTCCAGATTACAGATCGCTACTTTGCGTGTTACGTGGCAGACGTGGCCGGGCACGGAGCATCGTCTGCGTTTGTAACGGTTTTGTTGAAAAATTTTTCCCGGCGCCTGCGGCGCGAATATCGACCCTCGATGTTGCGCAATCCCGGTGAAATCCTTGCCTGGATTAATAGAGAGCTGCTGGAGCAGAAGATTGATAAACACGTCGCACTGTTTTTTGGTGTTCTGGACATGCAGGAAAGCGTGCTGCGTTATGCCAATGCGGCACAGTTTCCGCCGCCGATGATCGTTGTGCAGAACGCGATCGTAGATCTTTCTCAGAAAGGCAAGCCGCTCGGGTTATTCACCGACCAAGAGTGGGAGAGTCGCGAGGTAGAGTTGGTTTCAGGCGCTCGGCTGATTGTTTTTTCAGATGGTGTGCTGGATCTTGTTCCAGGGTCTACGCTTACAAATAAGGAACAGCTTCTGCGAGATATTGTGTTAGAAAATGACCAGATCTCGGACATCTGGTCCAATTTAGACCTCAGTTGTCTGGGTGCAGATGATGTGAGTTGTCTGGTTGTGCATCACGAGGTGTAACTTTCAGTGAAGTTGGTAGTTAAATTGATCTGCAGGGTACTTAGACTGAAATGAACGGTCGGATTTTAGTGGGTGACCATAACGGCGTTTATGTGTTGCGCTTTGAGGGGGACGTGCGGGTGACACTGTCAGCCTCGTTTGAGCATTATCTGGACTCGGTGCTGGCTGAAGAAAGTTTGACGAGCATACTGGTCGATCTGAGTGATGCGATTGCAATAGATAGCACCTCGCTTGGTGTGCTGGCTCGGCTTTCCATTGCGGCTCAAAAAAAACGCGGGAAGCTGCCAACGATGGTCTGCTCAGCGCCAGATATACTCCGGATTCTCGAAAACATGGGTTTCGACGACATCTTTGCCATAGTGGATGAATCGTTTGCACCCTCCCAGTCCCTTGCTGAGCTACCCAGTAGTCACGATTTCAATGAAGAGGAATTGAGAGACAAGGTGATTGAGGCCCATCGCGTGCTGATGGATATGAATGAAACCAATCACACAACGTTTAAAAATCTTGTCGAAGCGTTAGAACGAGAAGCACACGCCGCGAGTATGCAGGCGGCAAACTCCAAGCCCCTGTCTTCACATTCGTAAGTCTTCACATTCGTAAGTCTTCACATTCGTAAGTCTTCACATTCGAAATTTAGTTCGACTGTTCCTTAACTGCCAGCTTCGCTGCGATAAAGTCGCTGTGGGAAACGTAGAGCAGGTCTGCGATGCGGCGGATTGTGTGCTCCTCAAACAAGTCCAGTGACCGATCCGCATAAGCAATTTCCCACATCGCCCGCACAATAGAAACCTTCTGAGACTGATCCAGCGATTCATTGATGGCGCGCGTATAAGGGAATACGCCAACGCTGGTTTCGTGATGGTCTTGCGTTTGTTCTATCAGCGTGTCGATGGTGCTTTCATCGAGTCGGAAGTGGCGCTTCAGCGTATCTCTTATGGTTTGTATTTCGGCATTGGAAATATCGTGGTCAGCCCAAGCTACTTCGAACAATAGAGCAGTGGCAGCAAGGGTAGGTTCAACTTCTTCCTCGGGCTGTTCGGGTTTGAATAGCAGTTTCAGTTTTTCCAGCATTTCCATTCCAACTTTTTCAAGATGGCCGGGCTCAGGCCGCTTGCTCGGTCAACTGCCCAAGGGCGTCGTTCAACACGTCAATGCTGTTGGTTTTCAGGCGGGTTTGATCGCTTAACGCTCGACGATATTTGCGTGCACCAGGCATACCGCCGAAGCAGTTCAACAAGTGGCGGGTAATCGCGTGTAGTTTTGTACCGCGCGACAGTTGATCTGCGACATAGGCGCTAAAGTGCTGCACAATCTCAAATTCGTCAATTTGCCAATCGGGATCGACCAAAGCCTGATGCAGCTGGGCGAGGAACCGGGGGTTGGTGTACGCGGCGCGACCAACCATGACCCCGTCGGCCCATTCTAGATGCTCGTTGGCCTCAGGCAGATCGACGATTCCGCCGTTCATCCAGATTTCTAATTGTGGATAGGTTTCCTTCAACAATCTGACGCGGTGGGGTTGCAATGGGGGAATCGATCGATTTTGAGCTGGCGACAAGCCACCTAGTATGGCTTTGCGTGCATGAATATAAAAACGCCTGCACCCTGCATCCGCCACTCGAGAGACAAAGGCGTGCAGCAGTTCATCACTGTCGTACTCATCTACACCCAATCGACATTTGACCGTGATCGGGATCTGGCACGTTTCAACCATCGCCGTGACACATCTTGCCACCAGTTCGGGCTGTCGCATAAGACAAGCGCCGAAGGTACCTTTTTGTACGCGATTTGAGGGGCACCCGACATTCAGGTTGACCTCGTCGTAGCCAAGTGCTTCAGCCCGTTTTGCGCAACGTGCTAGTGCGTCGGGATTGTTTCCACCCAGTTGAAGCGCCAGCGGATGTTCCTGCTGATTGTATTCCAACAGATGCCACTGCTCACCGTGCTCGAGAGCGCCGGTTGTCACCATTTCTGTAAACAGCAGTGCTCCAGGTGCGTAGCGCCTATGGAGATTTCTGCAGTGACGGTCTGTCCAAGCCATCATGGGCGCAACGGCATATTTTGCGTGAGATTGATTCATGCGCTTGTGGGCATCGGTTGTAGAACAGGTCAGATGGGCGTTAATTTTACTACAAAGCGATCGTGATACAGGCTTTGTGATGGCAAATTCTCCAATAATGGAGAGAAAATGTTGCATCCAGACCGAAAATATTCGGTATTTACGCTAGTTTTCCTGTTTAACTTATTGATTTTAAAAGATTTAAATAGGTAACATTTCTGAAACAACTTGTTTCATATTTTTCCATATTTTTCTCCATTTTTCCTTCATTTTTAGTGAATTACTTTGTATAGTTCTGCCCCAAGTTACTGATAGTTAAGCGGATAGCCCCGTATTAGTTCGCTCAACTATTGGTCCACGAGGATTCCATGACGGAAGCCCAAAAAGTCCTGAAGGTTATGCGACAACTATGCTAAGACAAAGAACAATAAAGAAAGCAGTTCACGCCATCGGTATAGGCGTGCATTCTGGAGAGAAGGTTCGCATGACTTTACGCCCTGCCGAGGAAAATTCAGGCATCGTCTTTGTCCGTAAGGATGAGGCGATCGGGGGAAGGCGCCGGGACCTTGCGAGCGTGAGCGTAGCGGCTCGTGCCGAAAATGTATCCGATACGACGTTGTCTACGAGTATCGGCAATGCTGATGTTCAAGTCTCAACCGTGGAACATCTTATGTCTGCGTTGTGGGGGCTAGGCATCGACAACCTAATCGTTGAGCTGACGGCTCAAGAAGTACCGATCATGGACGGGAGCGCAGCACCCTTTATCTACCTTATCAACACGGTGGGTATTGTTGAGCAGAATGCACCAAAAGAATTCATTCGGATCAAGCGTGAGATTTCCGTCACCCAAGGTGATGCTGTTGCTACTTTGACCCCTTTCCCTGGATTCAAGGCGGATTACACGTTTGTCGCTGATCACCCCGTGTACAACCGTCATCCCAAAAAAGCTCAATTAGATTTCTCTTCGGTTTCTTATGTGGACCAGGTTAGTCGGGCGCGGTCATTTGGTTTGATGAAAGAACTGGAGCAGGCTCAATCGATCCAGAAGTGCCTTGGTTCCAGTCTGGAAAACGCGGTGGGTATTGATGACCATCAAGTCGTCAACGAAGATGGTCTGCGGTATAACGACGAGTTCGTCAAACACAAACTGTTGGATGCTATTGGTGATTTGTATCTGCTTGGGCGACCGATTCTGGGTGCCTTTGACGGTTACATGTCTGGTCACGCTCTCAACAATAAGTTGGCTCGTGCGTTACTGCGTTGTGAAGACGCTTGGGAAATAGCGACGTTTGTTGAGGCAGATACCATGCCCCTTCGGGAGCCCATCCTGCACCCAGCAGCGATTGGACTTGTCAGCTAGGTGCCAGCTATCTGTTGACACCCTCTGCGGTGTTGGCTTCTTCCAGCATTTTTCTTAAGAACCCTTTCAGGGCCGGCTTGGCTTGTTCTGCGGGCATCAGACGTTCGTTTTCCATGATGCGTGCCATCTCGTTGATCGACCGCTCACCATTGATCAACCCCATGACAAATCCATGAATTCGGGTATTGGTAAGCTGAGCCTTAAAAGCGGGTGTGAACGGGACCGGCTTGCTTGCGTCGATCATCCATTCGGGCGTCACCGTTGTGTCAGCATCGGTGCTGTCTACGACGCTTTCACCGCGGCGCGCGAGCTGTGTAAAAAGGCGTTCGGAGCGGTGTGCAGCCCCATGCGGTGATTCCAGATAGGGCAGGCGAACGTGTTCGGTGGATAGCACATCGTAGCCACTGCTCTGGGTCAATTCGCTGATCTCGATGGCGCTCAAGCGACTTGCAGGGTGTCCGCTATATCCCAAGGGGCCGTGATTCAACCATAGACCCTCAGGCTTGAGGGCCCGAGTGATCTGTTGCAACAAAGTGGTGAGTGGGGCATCGATGACATCGATTAACCATGGCGTTAGTACCAGGTCGAAATGGTCCAAGGGCACGGGCAGGTGCATCGCGTCGGCGCAGATTACCTTGATGTGTTCGTTGGCGTTTGAGTTTGTTAAGTGATGGGTCACGGCGATGTCTTCTAGAGACAGCGGTGCATCAGGAAATTCGGTCAACTCAACGGTGGAACCATTAGCCATGTGCCAGGCAATCAAACTCAGGAGTGGATTGCTATCGATGGTGGTGACGGTAATCGAAGTATGCGCTTGCTCAGAGATTCTCTGCTGTAGTTCGTATGCAAGTCCACCAGCGCCAGCGCCAAGCACAAGAATCTGATCGAGTTGTTGTGAATGATTGGCTAAGACCTTGATGATGTGATCCGCGGTTAGATTTGTTTCACTCTGCCCCCAAACCCAGTCCCGAAAAATCAGCGGCATATAAGACAGCACGCCATGGTGGGTTGGCAACGAAGTGCCTAATACCTGATGCATTTCACGGGCAGTGTTGGTATCTATTTCTAGAACGTTGAGTATCTGCTTTAGCTCGTCCTGATGTTTTTGCAGCCCATCGCTCAATCGTTGCATTCTCGCTGCGGTGCCCGGAAGTTGTTGATCTGTTGTCTTAGCTAACAGGCGTTCAGAGTCGAGCTCCTGCATGGCATAACCCAATCGGGCCCGCCAATCGAGCATCGCTGAGTTCGGATTCTCATAGAGGAAGGGTAGCCCACCGTGCAACAGTGGAAAGGTCACCTTACAGGGTTGGCACTGCAAGCGAGGTGGGTTTGTACTTGTCAGTCCCAGGCTGCCTTTGCAACGGGGACACGCAATCTGTGTCGTGTCGACCTGTTTCATTCAATCGCTAGATGCTTACCGTCATATCAAATCACAGTATACATC
Organism: Pseudomonadota bacterium; assembly: GCA_039028095.1. GTDB lineage: Bacteria > Pseudomonadota > Gammaproteobacteria > Pseudomonadales > Azotimanducaceae > UBA4421. The sequence goes on along the minus strand of JBCCIU010000002.1, from coordinate 21,382 downwards.
GGCTTCGGGTTATACCGGATTGGTAATCGTGCCGCTGACGATTGGCTCAAAAGCAGTCAGACTGTCTTGTAAAGTGGCATTCCCCAGGCCGTGATTCGGCATGGCTGTGCCAAACACGCCGTTCTCGCCGTGTAAGGCCATGTAGTTAAGTACAATGGTCTCAGCTAATAGGTTCACATTGTTTGCAGCGGGTGTCCCTGCTGTTTCGACAGAGCCATCCGGCCTCATATAGCCGATCTGTTGGTGAATGGCTTGTTCCTCCGGCGTGCCGCCGATGAGATTTGGACGACCGTTTGGGTTGTAGACCATAAAAAAGGTGGCCGCGGTCTGTTGGTTATCACTGACCCATTCGCCTTTGCCCCGCCCATCCACAGTGTCGTCGATCGCACCGTTTGATGAGAGTGAACCATCGGACATCACATAAAGCATAAGTGGGACGCCGCGAATTGCAGCGTATTCCAGACAGGCACCCATACATTGTCCAGCACGGAAGTCTTTAACTTCACCTTCTGCACGTCGACCGCCGTGGTAGTCGTAGCCACCCATCTCAACGGTGCCGGCACCGGCAAATCCGTTGATGACCATTTTCATCACAGACGCGGTTTTACGAAATTCCCTGCCATCCGCGCCACCGGCACCAAATTCAGCATCTGAGAAGATACCCGTCGCTCCGACAATTTCAGGGTCGCCTGCAGGGTCCAGCGTGCTGGGATTGCCAAATCGATCAGCGAGGTCGGCGCTTTTCAGGTATCCGCACTTAACCAGGTCTTTAACCACGTCATCCGGGGTAATGGGGTTGCCATCCACATCTACCGCCTGCATTTTCTGATCGCTGATGCGATAGATTGATTCCATGACTGCGACGGCATCCTGCTGTGACAACACAGCGGTCAAATCACCAACATCAACCAAGCCGGTGACATCGGAAGGTCTATCCACTTTTGTGGGTCGGACGGTTAGATCGATCATTGACTGGGGTGCCATCGAGTTGCCACCCGAGTCGGAATTTTCAGAACCAATAAGGGTGAGCAGGGAGCCGTCAGCCCCTGCGCTGGCAATGCCGTACATCGGGTTGTGGGGGTTGTTTCCCGTATCGTTCTCCGACCGGGCAGGAATGACTGCACCGTTGATGTTCGCCGCCGTGGTTGGCGAAATTCGTGTCATCATCCCGCGCAGGAACGCACTATCCGAGTGAAATGCAAGCCCCAGTGTCGAATCAACGAAATCGTTGGTCTGTGTGTCCGGGTTGACAATGGATGGGACCATGTCGCCGGGCAAACCTTGACGCTCGTAACCGGCGGTGGTCAAAAAGTCTAACTGTCCACCTTGGCGACCAACCAGTACGTTAGAACCCGCCTGGTTGGAACCACCGGCGAGATCAAAGGCAATAAACGGGATTTTACCTGCACCTTGTGTGGCGATCCCGCATTCGCTGACCAGGGGCAGCAGATCCGGTGATAGAGCTGCTCTGGCGCCGTTGGGCAAGGTTACCCCAGTAGCGCCAATGACCGCCGCGCTGCCTGCAATAAACCCCTGGGCCAAGAATTCTCGACGCGTTCGTGGTCTTGGGTGATCCGTGTGAAACATCGGATCGTCGTAATGTCGTTGTCGTCTTCTACGCATGTTTACCTCTTTGATCTGATGTTACTGCACAAGCATGGCGGCACTACCCAGTACCGATGCACATGAAGCTTTCACGATTCTTTCTGTGCGATCGGATTCGCAGCTTCCACCGCATGCCACCAGTGAATCCACCAGGCCATTCACTTCTGCGCGCAAATCAACCAGATCAGGCTGGGTGGAAATACCATTTCCGACCATGGCGTTGATCAGCGGATCCAATAGCAGGCTCCGATCTGCAAATGCAGTCCCCACATCCGTTCCGAAAGGGAAGCTGGGGAAAAATTCGTTGCGTGCGGTTGTGTCGTCCACCAGCTCCGAACAGTACTTGATCGCCAGCTGGGTGATCGCCATCTGCTGGGAAGAGATGAACCCTTCGATATTGGTGCCCACCGGCATGGCCTGGTGCACTGTGTCGTAGGTAGCCGCAACTTCCGGATTGGTGCGTGGAATGCCGGTTAGATTCGACATGGTTGCATTGATTTCCGCAAAGTCTCGAATACCCAACTCTGGAGAGCGTGGTACATCACCAGGCACTGCTGGTGGTGGCGGATCGGCTTCGACGACTACGTTGGTCTCGTTACCCAATCGTTCGAACGTCAGGAAAAACTCATCCAGGGTAGGTCCTTTCTCCAGTGGAATAATCGTGCCCAGTGAAGAGAGGGGTTGCAGCCCTTCGGTTGCATAATCCGCATCAGTAATGGTCGTATCCAGGTTTGCAAATGCCTGGCTGATCGCAACTTCGCGACCGTTCAAGCCAATCCTGAGTCCCGCCATTGGAATCGAACCAGGCGATACTTCGCTGTCCAGGATGGTAAAGAATGGCTCGTCGAACAGGTAGCTGTAGCTGTCGAATTGACTGACCTCAAACACGACGTAGGCATCATCAATGGCGATGTGATCGCTCACGTTGAAGAGCATGTAATACTTCTCTCCCACGCCAACTTCAAAGTTCTGGAATATCTGTTCCGGCGTGAGTGCCCGATTGTGAATCGCCAATAGGCGGATGGTACCTGCCCACCGATTTTGGTTATCGACTTCACTGGCCAGTGCCAACGCAAACGTGTCGTCCCAATCGTTGAGTAAACCGCCATCAACCATGTCGACATCGTCGGTATGTTGACCGTTAACATAAATCTGCCGACCGTTAGCGGGGTCGTAGGTCACTACCACATGCTGCAGGGTTGCCTGTAAATCTTCGTCATCATCAGCCGTGGAAAGCTGCGGCTCGCCACCCTGATCGGTCTGATCAGATCGAACAAAGGTGTCGTAGTTATATAGGGTTTGACCGACCATGAAGTTGCGGGATGTCGACCCACCTGAGTAGGTGACAATTCGTGCCGGACCGTCTTGGGTCACGTTCCCTGGTGCCGCCCAGAATTCGATACTGTATTCACCGGTTGCGGTGATCAGATCGGTCAACTTGGCGGAAGCCGTTGTGGAACCTTGCGCTTTACCGGCGGTGAATTGCACACCCCAGCCGCCAACCCAGCTATAGTCGCCGCTCAGCGTCAGGTTCAAAGAAGGCTCGATGCCGGATGTGTCGAATACTGTGTTACCCACCCCGGTTTTAAACTCATACAGAGCGATGACGTTTGTTTCATGGCGGCCGCCTGCTGACGAGATGATCCCGTCGGTAAGGAATAGCGCTTTGGAAACGACCAGTTGAGGATCTACTTCTGTGGGTGAGATCGCATTTGCCATATCGGTGATGGCTGCGGTCATGGCCGCGGCATCCGCCTGGCAGTTGTCCGTCCAACAATTGTGGAACTCACTACCCAATCGATTAACAAAACGCGAGTTGGCGGGCGTCTCCAGGTCGATCCGCGTTTGCGCTGCTGCATACGCGGCGTCTGGATCGTCACCTGCAAAAAATGGGCTTTGCGGTACTGCTGCGGCTTCGGTATGACAACCTGCGCAATACGCGGTCAGCAAAGGATAGACCGTGGTAGAAAACAGTCCTGAGTCTGCAGGAAAGTTCTTACTTGAACCTGGGTCTTGAATGGGTGGAGCTTCAAGTTGGATCTCTTTACCACTGGCGCCTAATGACTCGCCTGCCCAGTTTGAGATGTAGGACTCAATAATATCTCCACAGGCATCGTCACTGGAAAGCCAGCAGTTGTGTCCGCCTCTGACCTTATTCACGATAATCGAATTGCCAGGGTCGGTTAGATCTACAATGTTGTTGGCATCAGCGTAAGCCAGGTTGATGTCGTCGGCTCTGACGAATCGCGGATTCTGATCATCGCTGTGGCACGTACCGCAGCGGTTATTTGGCACCAGGTTATCCCATAGATTCAGCTTGAATGCCTGTACATCTGCGGTGGCTGGTGCGGGACCGGTGTAGTTGCTGACATCTGGCGCGGCGGTCACCGGGTTCTCAGTTGTCGACGCGCCACTGCCGCTACCACAGGCTTGCAAGAGTGCGAGCAAGCCGCCAATGATCAGCAGGCGCAGGCTGTGTTTGTTCGCTCGTTTTTGGCTGCATAAGTAATTCATGTGTCGGATCTCCTAGCTACCCATGCAGTAAACTGCGGTTTCTGCGAAAGTTTGACGCAGGTTATAGCCGCTCTTAAAAGAGGAGACCATTGCGTCAACTTGGGCGCGGTCTGTGCCGTCCTGAGGTGGTCTCAGGCACACATTTTCGAAGACCTTTTCGACTTGGCACTGGGCAAAGGCGTCAGAACTTGCAAGCTCTTCACCCAGGGTTTTTGCTCCTGAGCCAGAGCCTGGGAGACTTTCCGACCACCCAAGATTTTTGTTGGGACCTGCTCGCCAGTAGTTAATCCAACTGTCGTTGGGTGTGATGTAACCGTGTTCGAAGTTGAGGTTGTTGTTGAAATACTTTTCTTCCACGCGAGTGCCTGTGACAGGATCCACGGAGCCGGTGTCGTTGTAATTCAAGCGGCCGTTTTGGCCGTCCGGATCCCCCATGGCGTCAAACTCGTAGTCGTAATATGCAAAAGCTTGAGCCATCGCATCCATGCCGGTATGGCAGCCAATGCAGTTGTTCAAGAACACCCGGCTATCGCCGCCAGGGGAGCGTGAAACATCCTGGCGTATTCGATCAGGTACGCGGGAAACATCGTGAACTTCTTCCATATCGCGGCACATGTGATTGACCATTGTGAAGCGAAACATCGCTCGGTTGGTGCCAGCGATAAAGAAAGCTTTTGCTGCTGAGCGTGATGTCAACGCACCGGCCGTGGCGGAGGCGGGTAACCCAGTGACTGCCGATTGACTCGTCTGGGTTAAGTTTGCATGTAGGTCAACGCCTTGTTGTTCCAATGCTTCGTAGTGCGCATTGTTGTCAGCGCTGTACGCCGGAATGCCTGTGCCGCTGCCGGTGTAGAGAATATCGCCGCTTAAGAGTTGTCGAAAATCCACATCGTCTCGGACGATCCCGATCACCATGGCGATGTAATCATCTAATGGTACAAAGACGCTGAAATCCCGATTTGTCCAAGGCGCGGCAAAGTTCTTTAGCGTGATGTTGTAAAACTCTGGTGCCAGAGTCGCGGTCAATGCCGCCGCAAGTGGATCTCCGCCATCGATATCGTCCCGCATATCTGCAAGGGTTGATGCGTCCGGGGGCACACCGGCGATGCGGTCGTGAATCCGTTTGGCTTGATCTGTTGAATCTGCCGCGGCCGATGCAGGGAAGATCAAGGTGAAGGCTGTAAGTGCGACGATGACTGCAAATAACAAAAATCGAAGCTGGTTAGCTGGGTGATAAAAGCCCGTTTGTATAGGGGCAAGAAACTTCATGAGTTACTCCTCTTCTTACCGACGTAGCGTTGCGCTCACCTGAATTACACAACTACGCTTGCTGATGCCCCTGTATCCCTTGGGGTTTACATGTAAAGAATCGGAGAAACCTGAATGAAAAGCTGTGAAACACTTCCGGTTTTTGCGTAGTGGCGGGTATGGAATGTCAAGTTATTCCATGTGAACTAGGACACATCTTCCTGTGGGTACCTTGTAGACAATGTAAGGCCTTGTAAGAACAGATTTAGAGGCGTCACGTTGTTTGCCACTGTGGTATTGAATCAGTCTTCCAATACCGACCGATGGACTGTTTGGTTGTATAGGTCAATATGCAGCATGCTGTGTGTTGTTTTGCTTGTTGCGTGCGGAGGAGGCGGCAGCGGCGGTTCTGATGATGGCGATAGCGGTTTGGGTGGGAGTCAAAGCCCAGATCCCGTCGTTGTGGATTTTCCGATCGTTTTTGTGCAGCGCCCGCTTCTCACAGATGATGATGGCAACCTGTTAAGTACCGAAGTTCGACGGGCCACTGAATTTTTTCCTGGTGCCCAGCTGTTGATGCGGGATAGGGCGTCTGCCAGCGCTGCACAGACTAATTTGACCGCGGGGATTTTTCCGGATGATGAGAACGGGGACCCAGCGCAGTTTGATGTGAAAGATCTGGCTGTCTCTTTTGATGGTTCGCAGCTTGCGTTTGCCATGCGGGCACCGGAAGACCCTGACCTTGATGAAGATGAGCAACCGACATGGAACCTATGGTTGTACGAAACTGCTGATGGCACCCTGACCAGAATCATTCAATCCGACATCGTCGCCGAAGATGGCCATGATATTGCCCCAGCGTTTTTACCGGATGGCAGAATCATATTTGCCTCGACCCGACAACGTCAGGCTAAAGCAATCTTGCTAGATGAGGGTAAGCCACAGTTTTCAGCCTTTGACGAAGATCGCGATGAAGAGGCGCTCGCCCTGCACGTCATGAATGCTGACGGTAGCGACATACGCCAAATAACGTTTAATCAGAGTTCTGATTTTGACCCCTCTGTCTTGGGAGATGGACGTATTGTTTATTCCCGTTGGGATAACGTGGCCGGACGAGACCGTATTAGCTTGTACCGGTCCAATCCTGACGGAACGGAAAGCGGGGTCTTATACGGCGTGCATAGTCATGACACGGGCCCCAATGGTGAAACCATTGAGTTTGTAGAATCTAAAGAGCTCCCAGACGGGCGACTCTTGATCATGATGCGGCCCCCGGGTGAGCAGCGTCGGCTGGGCGCATTACCCGTAGCAATCGACACGGCGGCTTACGTGGAACACGATCAACCAACCAATGCCAACGCCGGCCTATTGGCGGACGCCCAGGAGATTTTGATTCCGGGTGAACTGTCTCTGGATGAGGACCAGCCGCCCGCGCAAGGTCGGTATGCCCATATCACGCCACTCTACGATGGTACCAACCGATTGTTGGTCTCCTGGAGTCAATGCCGGTTGGAGGACACCACCAGCGATCCTACCGATCCGGTTATTGTTCCGTGCACCCAAGAGCATCTGGCAAATCCGGACATGATTGAGGCTGATCCGCTTTATGGCATCTGGATGAATGACGTGGACGAGCAGACGCAGCAGCCTATTGTGTTGGGTGAGGAAGGCGTTGCATTTTCGGAAGTAGCAATTCTCGAATCACGGACCGCACCGCCTGTCATTCTGGATAAGACCGCAGGTATAGATCTGGACGCTGATCTGGTCGCTGAATCGGTAGGTACGCTGCACATACGAAGTGTCTATGATCTGGATGGAACGGCAACCGTGGATATCGGTTCAGTGGCGGATCCCTTAGCCACCACCGCAGATCAAAGACCGGCTCGCTTTCTGCGCTTGGTTAAAGCGGTCTCTATGCCCGACGAAGATATCGTCGACCTTGAAGGCACCGACTTTGGTCGTTCGGCCGCCCAACTGATGCGAGAGATTTTAGGCTACGCCATGGTTGAGCCCGACGGCTCGGTTAAGGTGAAAGTGCCCGCTAATGTTGCGTTTTGGGTCGAAGTGTTGGATGCGGATGGTCGCCGAATCTCACCTCGACACAATAACTGGATGCAGCTACGCCCGGGTGAAGAATATGAATGTGTCGGTTGCCACACCGGTACCAGTCAAATGCCGCATGGCCGAATCGATGCGCAAGCCCCCAGCGTTAATCTTGGCGCTCAGGCGGATGGTTCACCGTTTCCCAATACCGAGCCTGGTTTATTCGCCAACGCCGGTGAAACCATGGCAGAGGTAATCACCCGAATCAATGGTGTGCCCGACCCAGCGTTGGACCTGACCTATGATGACCTTTGGACCGATCCTAATGTTCGGGCCAAAGACGTAAGCTTCTCCTACGACTATGCATCGCTGCAGACAATTCCCCCAGTAGACCCCGGGTGTGTCACCAACTGGAATGCTGGTTGCCGAATTACGATTCATTATCCCGATCACATACATCCGATTTGGTCGGTCGATCGCCAGGTGCTGGATGTAGATGGCATCACGGTGCTTGCCGACAATACCTGTACGTCGTGTCACAACACAGTGGACACCATGGCAATGGCAATCGTACCAGCGGCGCAGTTGGACCTATCCGATGGGCCGAGTGCCGATGAGGCAGATCATCTGCGAAGCTATCGCGAACTGTTGTTTAACGACAACGAACAAGAACTGGTTGATGGTGCGGTCGTCGATCGGCTGGTCCAGGCCACGGATGGACAAGGCAATCTTCTGTTTGAAACGGACGAAGATGGCGAGCTGGTGTTGGATGCCGATGACAACCCCATTCCCATCTTGGTGACGGTCGGTATTACGCCTGCATTGCTGGTCAACGGGGCTTCTGCGTCCGCAAGATTTTTTGATGTGTTTGCTAATGGTGGTACACATGCGGGCAGGCTGACGCCGTCAGAACTCAAGCTGATATCGGAATGGATTGATGTCGGTGGCCAGTATTACAACGACCCATTTGCAACCCCCCAGTAGTGCGATGGGTAAATGCCGAAAAGGATAACGGCTTATGAGTAACAGCATGATGAGAAAAGGAGTACAGGCCACTTTAGTGCTTGCGCTTTGGCTGATGAGCACCCAGGTATCAGCCTGGTCTTTATTCGCTCGTTACCAACCGTCGGTAGTGGTATCTGATCCGTATATTGAGATGCGCACGGGCCCAGGTCGAGGCTATCCAATATTTTATGTAGCGGGTCAGGGTGAAGAAATTGTAATTCTGAAACGTAAAACCCAGTGGTTCAAGGTAGAAACCGCGCGAGGCAAAACCGGCTGGGTTCATTTACAGGAAATGCGCAATACCTTGGATCTCGATGGTGAGTCCATCGATTTTGGTGAACTGGGCATTGGAGATTTTTCAGATCGACGTTGGGAAATGGGGTTTAACGGCGGGGACTTTGGGGGTGCCCGATCCCTGACCGGGTACCTTGGTTATGCGCTCACCCCCAACATTACACTGCAGGCTGAAGCAACCCAGGTGCTTGGAGAATTTTCTGACGGTGTGATCGGTTCCGCAAACATTTTGATGTATCCGTTCCCAAAGTGGCGTCTGTCACCTTATTTCACTATCGGGACCGGCATAATTACGACCAAACCTCACACCACGATCGTGCAAGCGGAAGATCGGGAAGATGAAATCGCGCACGCCGGGGTCGGGGCTAACTTTTATTTGAGCGATCGCTTCATGCTGCGCATGGAATACAAGCGCCACACGGTATTAACCAGTCGGGATGACAACGAAGAGATAGACCAATGGAAAGCAGGATTCAGCATATTTTTCTAACGCATGATGCCGCGATGGCATCTCCCAGATCTTCAATTTTGCGGCCAGTGATGGCGCTGTTAAGCGCTGTTTTACTGGTTCTACCTCCGGCGGTAGGGTTTGCAGCCACTCCGGACGAAATTGAACTTGAACCTTTGGTGGTCCGTGAAAATGAGCGCCGGGAAGTCAACATCGATGATCTGGACAGTGAAGATTTCGAGATCGGCATTAACGGCGGCGTCATGCATTTCGAGGATTTTGGCTCGGATACATCCACCAGTCTTCGCATTGCCTATCACATCACCGAAGATTTCTTCATCGAAGGGGTCTACGGGCAATCCCGATTGGGGCAAACCAGTTTCGAGCAACTCAGTGGGGGATCGCCCTTGCTGACAGAAGAGGAACGGGATGTGACCTACTACAACATGTCTGTGGGCTGGAATATTTTTCCTGGTGAGGCGTTTGTTGGTGGTCGCTGGGCATTTAAGGGTGACCTTTACGTTATCGCCGGTGCCGGCAGTACTGAGTTTGGTGGTGATGAACTCTTCACCATCAATGCAGGTGTCGGATATCGACTTATCGCAACAGATTGGATGGCGATTCATGTCGATGTGCGAGATCACTATTTTGAATCAGATTTACTGGGCACGATGGAAGCAAAACACAACATCGAGTTTAGTGGTGGCGTGACATTCTTTTTCTAGGAGTAAAGAAGATGAAGTTTGTTAGAACAATTGTGTTAGGCCTGCTTGTGCTGGCATCAACCGCATGTTCAACCGGGGGAATCAAGCCCTGGGTGAGTCCCTTTGAGCGGAACAATCTCGCAGATCCAATCATGAGTTTTGGGCGGGATCCGGCATCAGATTCTTATCTGCATCACGTGTATCAGGCCAGGGAAGGGGCTCGAGGTGCGGAAGGCGGCTCGGGTGGCGGCTGCGGTTGCAACTAGTCGATTGAGTACAAAGCGCCGACATACTAAGGATAGTGAGCATAAAGATGACTGAGCCACAAAAAGGATTGTTCGCAAAACGTGCCTGGGTAACCGCGCTGGCTGTGATTCTGGGATTGGGTACCGCCACCGCGGTTCAGGCCGCGGTGCTCCCCGAAGATCGCGCTGATATCCTCTACCATGGATATGACGGCGGAGGTCTGGAAGTGGTTGGCCCTTCTGTGCTTGTTCGGAAGGCATACAAGGATAAAGTGTCTGTCTGGGCGAACTACTATGTGGATATGATCACCAGTGCATCTATCGATGTGGTCTCGACAGCGAGTGAATATACGGAAGAGCGAAAAGAGAAAAGTTTGGGTGTTGATTATCTCTATGGCAAAACGTTCATGGGTCTTTCCTACACAAACTCTGAAGAATCCGACTACAGTGCCAACAGCGTGCGCTTCGGCATCAGTCAGGATTTTTTTGGCGATCTCACCACCTTAGGCATCAGCTATGCACGGGGTTTCGACACTGTGCGACGAAATGGCGATGATAATTTTGAAGAAGAAGCAGAACGCCAGATTTACCGGATAGATGTTTCTCAGATATTGACCAAAAACCTGATCGTGAATCTGAACTACGAGGGTGTGACCGACGAAGGATTTTTGAACAACCCCTACCGCCAGGTACGTTTCTTGGATCCAAATGCCGCAAGAGGGTATTCCTACGAATCAGAGCTGTATCCGCGCACCCGGACCAGTAGTGCTCAAGCGATTCGGGCAAAGTATTTTTTACCCTATCGCGCAGCCTTGAAGTTGGAGTACAGAAACTATTCCGACTCCTGGGGCATCAGCGCTTTCAATACCGAGATTGGCTATGTGCATCCGATTGATGACACGGGTATTACCGTTGAACTGAAATATCGCTACTACGATCAGACCGCTGCGGACTTTTACAGCGACTTATTCCCTCGCTCCAACGCGCAGAATTTTCTCGCCCGCGACAAGGAAATGGCAGCCTTCCAAACCCATACGTTCGGAGCAGGCGTATCTTACGAATTTCAAATGGACTGGTTTCCAGGGTTCAAGCGTGGTCAGGTGAGTTTGATCATGGATTACATCGACTTTCAGTATGAAAATTTCAGAGATGTGACGGCCAGTGGATATGCGCCAGGCGATGAGCCGTTTTATTCCTTTGATTCGATTGTTACACGATTTTTTGTGTCCTTTTACTACTAGACCCAACGCCTGCTGGTTGGCCAGCCTTTGATTGTTTTAGCGACCCGTATTCAGCCCAAAAGTGGACCAACTAGGTAACTCACGCTCTGGAACAGTATTGCGCGTTTTCGACCCGAAAATCGTCCACTTTTGCGTCAAATTATTGGCATTCAAGTAGCTGGATCTTTATAATCTCGACGGCCTCGAGCCGGGTTCGTGACATACGAGTTCGCCTGTCGCCAAAGACTGACTTTCGCCAGCATTCAGCGGGTTGATCGTCCAGATTTATCCGATCAGCCTGGATAGATAGATTGTTCAAGAGAAAGCACGAAAACTGACTACACTTTATTTTGTTAAGCCCCAGATTCTTTCTGCGGCTTGCTGTCTGGTGAGCCAGGTAGTATCAGTTTCTTCGCATGACGATCCGGTGTACGAACCTGGGAAACGACTGAGAAAACAGCTAGGACAACTAGGACAACTAGGTAGGAAAACAGCCACAACCGAGTCCACACGACAACTCGGTCTAACTAGTGAAGATTGGTACGCATGATTAAGATTAAAAAGGGCCTCGATCTACCCATTGCCGGCGCACCCGAACAGAGTATTGATGACACCAAGAGTGTCAGATCGGTAGCAATTCTGGGGGGTGACTATCCCGGAATGAAACCGACCATGGCGGTTGCTGAGGGAGACCAGGTCAGCAAGGGTCAGGTACTGTTTACATGTAAGAAAACCCCAGGCGTTCAATACACCGCACCCGTCGCCGGGCGGGTATCCCAAGTCAACCGTGGTGAAAAAAGGGTTCTGCTGTCCGTGGTCATCGAGGCAGCGCAAGGCGAAGAAGCTGAATACGCAACTCATAGCAGTGATGCAATTGCAAATCTTGATCGCCAGGTTGTTGTTGATCAACTTCTGGCCAGTGCGGATTGGACCGCATTGCGTACACGCCCGTTCGGCAGGGTCCCAGACCCCACCTCCATACCTAATTCCATTTTTGTGACAGCCATGGACACCAATCCACTGGCAGCTGATCCCAGCGTCATAGTAAATCTGGGAGCCACAGAATTTGCGGCCGGGCTGGATGTTCTGAGCGTGCTGACTGAAGGTAGCGTTTACGTGTGTCACGCCCAGGGACAGTTTTTACCTACTGGGACGTCCGATCGAATTGTGGCACAAGAATTCGGCGGTCCTCACCCTGCAGGATTGGCGGGTACACATATTCATCATCTGGACCCGGTCAGCGCAGAGAAATCTGTATGGTCGGTGAACTATCAGGATGTGATCGCCATGGGTGCTTTGTTTTTAACGGGGCGGCTGATGACGGATCGCGTGGTCGCCCTGGGCGGTCCAGGTGTATCCAATCCGAGGTTGATAAAAACGACGCTTGGTGCAGACCTGGCAGAGCTCACAGCGGGTGAGCTGTTAGATAATCAGCAACGCGTGATTTCTGGATCAGTGTTTGCTGGCCAAACCGCTACCGGCCCCCTGGCTTATCTGGGGCGTTACCACCAACAGGTCAGCGTGCTACCTGAAGATAGCGAGCGACGTCTCTTTGGCTACATAAGACCCGGCGCGGACAAGCATTCAGTCTTCCCCACCTATCTGTCCAAATGGATTGGAGAGAAGGGGGTTAATTTCAGTACCACGACCAACGGTAGCCCCAGAGGAATGGTGCCGATAGGCACGTATGAAGAGGTCATGCCGCTGGATATTCTGGCAACACAACTGTTGCGCAGCCTATTGGTGGGCGATTTGGAAAACGCAGTGAATTTGGGGTGTTTAGAGTTGACCGAAGAAGACATCGCGTTATGTACCTATGCCTGTCCCGGGAAGTATGAATACGGACCGGTGCTGCGCGAAGTGCTAACCCAGATTGAGAAGGAGGGTTAGGATATGAATTTGCGCACGTTCATGGACAACATCGCCCCGAATTTTGAGAAAGGCGGTAAGTTTGAATGGTTGTATCCCGCGTACGAAGCGATTGATACTGCCTTATACACACCGGGGAAAGTGACCGGTGGTGCATCTCACGTCCGCGACGGTCTCGACTTGAAGCGCATTATGATGACCGTATGGTTCTGTGCGTGGATTCCAGGACTCGTTGGCAGCTACTTTATTGGACTGCATGCTAATGAGGCAATGCAGGCAGCTGGTCTAACCGCGGTAGAAGGCTGGCGAGGTTTCTTCTTAAACGGCCTTGTGGGATTCAGCCCGACCAGTCTATGGGACTGTCTGGTGCACGGTTTAGCCTATTTCCTGCCTTTATATATCACCGTGTTCGCAGCGGGCATTGCCTTTGAAATATGGTTTGCCTCTGTACGCGGACATGAGGTGAACGAAGGCTTTTTTGTCACGTCGATTCTCTTCACGTTGACGCTGCCCCCCACAACTCCGTTATGGATGGCAGCCGTGGGGATTATTTTCGGCGTTGTCATTGGCAAGGAAGTATTTGGTGGTACAGGTAAGAACTTCCTTAACCCAGCGCTGACCGGCCGAGCATTTCTATATTTTGCTTACCCTGCCGCCATGTCAGGAGACTCGGTGTGGGTTGCCGTAGATGGCGTCACGCAGGCAACACCTCTGGGCAATGCGGCGATTGGTGCTGACTATGGTTTTGAATGGATGCAAGCATTTATTGGCGCCATTCCAGGATCCATCGGTGAAACCTCAACGTTGGCCATTCTGATTGCGGGTTTGTTCTTGTGTTTATCAAGGATTGCGTCGTACAGGGTCATGTTAGGTGTGCTTGCTGGCATGATCGTTACTTCGGTGTTGTTTAATCTGATTCCTTCCACTAACCCGATGTTCACGATGACTTGGCAGTGGCACCTGGTTGTTGGTGGGTTTGCTTTTGGTGCCGTGTTTATGGCGACGGACCCGGTTTCCGCATCGATGACCAATACCGGTCGGTGGATATATGGCGCGCTGATTGGATTTATGTGCGTCCTGATCAGAGTGGTTAATCCGGCATTCCCGGAGGGAATGATGTTGGCGATCCTGTTCGGCAACTTGTTTGCGCCATTGATTGATCATTATGTGGTGCAATCCAATATCAAACGGAGACTTGCGCGTGGCTAGTTTTGACAAAGACAGTTTAAGCAACACATTTATTGTTGCGTTTGCAGTGTGTCTGGTTTGTTCGGTCATTGTTTCTGGTATCGCAGTCGCTTTGAAGCCGCAGCAGCTGCTGAACAAGGAGCTGGATCAGAAGCAAAATATTCTGCGAGCAGCAGGGATGTTAGACGAAGGCGTATCGGTAGATGATCAGGGGCGCGGTGTGGATGAGCTCTTTGCGGAGTTCACGGCCCATGTTGTAGATCTGGACACCGGTGAGCTGGTTGAGGATATGGAATCTCAGGGGTTTGACCCAATAAAGGCGGCAAAAGACCCCGCCATATCGATTGCGCTGGATGCGGGGCAGGACATCGCAACGCTGCGTCGCAGAGAAAACCTGTCAATTATTTATATTCGTCGAGTAGAAGGCGCGCTGGACAAAGTCGTTTTGCCGGTCCGAGGGTATGGCTTGTGGGGTACGATGTTCGGCTACCTGGCGTTAGATGCGGATCTCAATACGATCTCAGGGATTGGATTTTATCAGCATAAAGAAACACCGGGGCTGGGTGGAGAGGTAGACAATCCTTCCTGGAAAGCCCAATGGCCGGGTGTGCAGCTGTTTAACGCATCTGGCCAGCCAGATGTCAGGTTAGTGAAACGCAGGTCCGCACAAGACAGTGATGCCGCAGCTTATGAGATTGATGCGTTATCGGGCGCCACCTTCACAACCAAAGGGGTCCAGAACCTAGTGAATTTCTGGACCGGCGAGTTGGGTTTTGGCCCATTTCTTCAAAAACTGAAAGCATCGCAGGCTTAAGAGGGCGATATGGCTAATCAAAAGGAAGTATTGGTTGACCCGATATTTAACAACAATCCCATCGCCCTGCAGGTGTTGGGAATCTGTTCCGCGCTTGCTGTAACCATCAGCATGTCCCAGACGCTGGTGATGTGTCTGGCGGTGATGTTTGTTTGCACGATGTCAAATCTGACGGTGTCCCTCGTTAGGAACAGAATCCCCACCAACATTCGAATCATCGTGCAGATGACAATTATCGCATCTTTGGTGATTGTGGTTGACCAGGTGCTTCAAGCAGTCGCCTATGACATCTCCAAAAGTCTGTCGGTATTTGTCGGCCTGATCATCACCAACTGCATCGTGATGGGGCGAGCGGAGGCCTTTGCCATGCAGAACGGGCCCTATCTTTCAGCCTTGGACGGCTTCGGCAATGCGTTGGGCTACAGCGTGATATTGATTGGCGTGGCACTCATTCGTGAACCTCTGGGTGCGGGTACGCTGCTTGGCTATGAGATTATTCCTACCGTTTCAAACGGTGGCTGGTACTACTCAAACGGCATGCTGCTGCTTTCTCCAAGCGCCTTCTTCATCATCGGTTTGTTTATCTGGGCGATCAGAGCCTGGAAGAGTGAACAGGTTGAAGAGCCAGAGTACGAGATAGCGCCTAACGTTCAGTACAGAGAGGCGATGTAACGATGGAACATTATCTCGGCATCTTTGTAAAAGCCGTATTCATTGAAAATATGGCTCTGACTTTTTTCCTGGGGATGTGTACGTTTATTGCAATCTCCAAGAAGATTTCCACGGCCATTGGTCTGGGTATCGCGGTCATTGTTGTGCTGGGGATTACAGTACCGGTCAACAACTTGATTTATAACCATCTCTTGCGCGAAGGAGCCCTCGCATGGGCCGGATTCCCAGAGGTTGATCTGAGCTTCTTAGGGTTCCTGTCCTACATTGGTGTTATCGCCGCCATGGTTCAGATCTTGGAAATGGTATTGGATAAGTATGTGCCCGTACTCTACAACGCACTGGGTGTGTTTTTGCCGCTGATCACCGTGAATTGCGCGATCCTGGGCGCTTCGTTGCTTATGATAGAGCAGGACCAGACGTTTACAGAAAGTGCAGTTTTTGGCTTGGGGGCTGGTGTCGGTTGGGCGCTGGCGATCGCGGCCCTGGCAGGTGTACGTGAAAAAATGAAATACAGTGATGTGCCCGATGGATTGCGAGGGCTTGGCATCACGTTTATTTCCGTTGGTTTGTTAAGTCTTTGTTTTATGTCATTCGGTGGAATAGACATCTAGTCCGGCGACGCAGGAAAGGTTATGGATAGTACAGTTATTTTGGGTGTGGTCATGTTTACGGTGACAGTGTTGTCACTTGTCGGCGTAATCCTGTTAGCTCGTTCACGACTTGTGAGCACTGGCGACGTCACCATTCATATCAATGATGATCCTGAGAAGGCAGTGACGGTACCCGCTGGAGGTAAACTGCTTGGCACCCTGGCGTCCAAAGGCATTTTCCTGGCTTCTGCTTGTGGCGGCGGCGGAACCTGCGCCCAGTGTCGCTGCCGTGTGATGGAAGGTGGCGGCAGTATTTTGTCTACAGAAGAGGGACACTTTACTCGTGGTGAAATCCGTGAGGATTGGCGTCTTTCCTGCCAGGTGGCAGTGAAGCAGGATCTGCAGATCGAAATTCCCGACGATGCGATCGGCGTCAAACGTTGGGAGTGTGAGGTGACCGGAAACCCAAACGTTGCAACTTTTATCAAAGAGCTGAACCTGAAGCTACCAGAAGGCGAGGATGTGGCATTTCGAGCGGGTGGTTATGTGCAGCTTGAGATACCTCCTTACGAAATGGATTACAAAGAAATCGACGTGGAAGAGGAGTACCACGAGGATTGGGATCGATTCGACGTATGGAAATACCATGCGAAGGTAGATGACACAACAATTCGTGCCTACTCCATGGCGAACTATCCGGAAGAGAAGGGCATTTTAAAGTTTAATATCCGAATCGCATCACCACCCCCCGGAATGGATGTGCCACCAGGCGCCATGTCCTCATACGTATTCAACTTGAAACCGGGTGACAAACTTACGGTATTCGGACCCTACGGTGAGTTCTTTGTGCAGGATACCCCGGCAGAAAAAATCTGGATTGGTGGTGGAGCCGGTATGGCGCCGTTGCGTTCGCAGATCTTTGATGAAATCAAACGCAAAAACTCAACCTGTAAGATGAGTTACTGGTATGGCGCGCGCTCTTTGCGCGAGATGTTCTATACCGAGGAATTTGATGAGCTTGCCGCGAATCATGACAACTTCGAATGGCATGTCGCGCTGAGCGATCCGCTACCTGAAGACAACTTCGATGGACACATAGGATTTATCCACCAGGTTGTGCTGGAGAATTATCTGAAAGACCATCCAGCCCCGGAAGACTGCGAATACTACCTGTGTGGACCACCACCAATGACAGCAGCAGTGCTTCAGATGTTAGACGATCTTGGCGTTGAACCAGAGAACATTCACCTAGACGACTTCGGTGGGTAGCGCGCACGCGCCACACGGTGACGCGAGGTTTGGGGGCCAAAAAGAGCAACCAGCCGCGCCATGGATGGCGAGATTGAACTCCCTTTACTCAAATCTTTACGTCGCGCTACGGCCGAGCAGTGGGGTGCGTGCAAGCGCTAAACCTCGCTCAATCCAAGCGCCAATCATACAAGCGAGTCGTGGTGCGAATTAGACGTTTCTACTTCAGCGTCGAATGGGTTTGAACGACCCAGAGCAGATGTTCTACTGCAAGCGCTTACCCATGCTTACACGTTCCTCAATTTCGTAGCCAAGACTCCGGTAGAACTCTACGCTGGCAGCGTTACCCGCACGGACTTGTAAGTTGAGTTTCGGACATCCCATTGCAGCCAGTGCACCCTCTGCCGTCTTCATTAACGCAGATGCAATGCCACGTCGTTGATAGTCTGGATGAGTTGCGACCTTGTTGACCCAGCCGCGAAAGCCTTCAAATCCAGCAAGCACCGACCCGACTACCCGATCATCACTTATGCAAACGAACAATAGCTCGGGCTGCACTGTGAGCTTAGTCTTGATGACTTCAACGGGATTGTTCCAATGGGGATCGTTTGGAAAGCATGCTTCCCAAAGTTCAACTAATTCTGAATGGTCTTGGTCTTGGTATGCACGAACTAAGAAATTGGTGGCCATTCTTAAACTCTTAACAGTTAAAAAACCACTCTACGGAACATGCGGAATGACACAAGTAGGTTCTAGAATATCTGTTTACCACCGTTTGCTTTCTGACTACGACGGACTGAAGACGACCCTTAGCGGTCCGATTTCATACTGTCTTCGCCGTTGCCCTTTCTAACGCTGGGCGGTGAGTACAAGCTCTAAACCACTCTCTTAGTTCATGGTCATCGCGAGTGACTTTTCGGTATTGCGGTCGCAAGAGCAAACTCGCGGTATTGAGATCCACGACCGTGAATTTATCACCGAGAATATAGGATTGGTTTGAGAGTGTTTGACGAAGCGCATTCAATGATACGTGGAGGCGTTCAACGTCGATTTCCTGTTCACCACGATTAGCGGCATCATGGGGGCCTTCAAGTTCGCCTAAACCCCATGCCAACCACTGTATGGCGAGAGATTCATCTCGGCTGTTGTTGAACCACATGTCCACAGCATAGTTGCGTGCCAAGTGGTAGTTGATGGCAAGGGATTCGAACAATCGAAGGTCATCGTCTACCAAGACTGGAATCTTGCCATTCGGGTTTATAGCAAGAAACTCGGGGGTCCTTGACTCGCCTGCTGACCAATCTAGCAGCACGTGCTCGTAGTCGATGCCAGCTTCCTCAAGCATCCAAAGGCACCTGAACGAACGTCCGCCTTTCCCATACAGTTTCAAGCGTCACCTCTGAATCAGTAGTGGCGGTATTCTATCAAACGCGAGTGACTGATTGTCGCCGAAAGCTGCCCTTGAGATTCTCGTTGGATAGGGTCTCCTTCCTACCCATAACCCTCGTTCGTCTGCAATGCCTCATAAGCCTGCAATACTAGTGCAAACCGAAAAGGTAGAATTGAACATTTTTGAGGTCGTTCATGGTGTGTCTTCAATGATTAGCAATTCTCGAATTTTACTCGCGATCACATGCGCGCTGCTTGTGCCTCAGACTTCTGGGTCGGAAACCATCGAATGGCCGACGTTTGGTGGGGCACCTGGTGGTGGGCATTTTACACCTGCGACGCAAATCACCCCGAGTAACGTTCGTAAGCTAAAACAAGCCTGGGAACACCGCTCCGGAGATTTTCACGAAAGTTCAGGTGACACTTGGGATCAGGGTTCAGCATTTGCTGTCACGCCCATCATGGTCGGTCGTTTGCTGTACTACTGCACGTCGTACAACAGGGTTTTTGCACTAAAGCCCCACACAGGTGAGGTAGCGTGGGTTTTTGACCCGCAAGTGGACATGAGCAAGCAGGGTCAATCGGTTTGTCGGGGCGTTTCCAGTTGGATAGACACAGAGGCCGTGGACAGTTTTTGCAGCCATCGGATTCTGTTGGGCACGTTAGATGGACGGTTGGTTGCCTTAGACGCGAAGTCAGGCAAACGCTGCCCGTCTTTTGGCGAAGGTGGAGAGATTAACCTGCGCACCGGACTGAACGATCATGAAGCCTGGGAATACCAAATAACCAGTGCGCCGGCGGTCATTGGCGATTTAGTTATCTCCGGAGCGATGGTCGCCGACAGTTACCGCGACAACGCACCAGCTGGCGTGGTGAGAGCTTACAATATACGCACGGGCGAATTCGCTTGGGGTTGGAATCCAACACACCCGGAGCATTCGGCCGTGGCAGATGACGGCACCTATACGCCGGGTACTACCAACGTTTGGTCCACCATCTCTGTAGACCCGGCCCGCAACCTAGTCATCGTACCTACCGGTAATTCGTCTCCAGATTATTACGGTGGCGATCGCGGCGGGCACTTGGACTATTACTCCTCTTCGGTCGTCGCTCTGGACGCTTCGAATGGGAACGTTGTGTGGAACTACCAAACCGTGCGGCACGACATCTGGGACTACGACGTGCCAGCTCAACCCACGCTAGTGGATTTGACCATCGCTGGCCGCCAGCGTCCTGCTGCCGTTCAAGTCACAAAAATGGGGCTGACGTTTGTGCTTGACCGCGAAACCGGCCAACCGCTCCATCCCGTTGAGGAGCGCGCAGTTCCGCAAGAAGGTGCAGTGCCTGGGGAGTACTTGTCGCCTACGCAACCTTTCCCGTTGAAGCCGCCGCCACTGCACCAATTGGGCATTAGCCCGGATGACGCATGGGGGTTTATGTTCTTTGATCGCATCCAGTGCCAACGTAAGCTCGAACAATTGCTCACAGGGCCAATCTATACGCCACCGAGTTTGAAAGGCACGGCGACACATCCATCCCCGTTAGGTGGGAACAACTGGGGTGCACCAGCCATCGATCTCGAACGGAAGATCATGATCGCCAACACGCATCATATGGCGATGGAAATAAAGCTAGTTGAGCAGCAAGACTGCCATGATCAAGAAGTATATCCGCAAAAGGGCTCTCCTTATTGCGCGCGACTAAGTCCAATTACATCGAGCTTGGGTGCGCCATGCTCGCCACCCCCTTGGGCGACTTTATCGGCGATTGATTTGGAATCTGGCGATATATTGTGGAAACGGCCGTTCGGTACGTTAGAGGAGTTTGTGCCATGGCCGTTTCACACGTTGTTTGAAAGCGGCTGGCAATTTGGTGGTCCGATGGTCACCAAATCAGGTGTGACGTTTATCGGCGCATCAATGGACGGCGGATTCCGGGCATTCGATACGCTCACAGGTGAAGTACTTTGGGAAACCAGCCTGCCAACCAGCGCAAATACTGTACCCATGAGTTACATGTTCGATGGTAAACAATACGTGGTGATAGCAGCTGGCGGGCACTTTACTTCGCCACGGCAAGCTGGAGATTACGTGCGAGCTTATTCGCTGCCAGAATGACTTGGCATAAAAACACGTGTCCGCTTCTGGCCGAGGCTGTGTAAAAACCGGCTTTGGATTTCGGTAAGCGGGTCCTAGATTTTCTTCAGACGAGCGAACTTGTTAGATCGCCTCGATCAGCTTGTGTACCCCAACTAGATTGATCGCCCTCTTGATGTTGTAGGCCAGT
>JBCCIU010000001.1:0-370451 GCA_039028095.1 Pseudomonadota bacterium | reverse complement strand
CCGCACCCCCAGGACAAACCACGCTTACCTGGTCCAGAGCATGCACATCCCCAAAGTACTTACTGACCTGATTAAATTCTACACAGGCACTCATATCTGATAGCGAGAGCGAACCGACATGGCATGTTCTGCCAACTTACGCAGGATATTTACCCGCTGGGAATTCATACTGACCTCATCCACCGCCTGTTCGTCCAACAACATTTGTTCGATTCGGTGCTCAAACTTCTGCAGATTCATCCAATCGCCATCACGTTCCAGCTTGTCCACCACAAAGTCGCGCCAGGCCGCCGCTTCTTCTGCCTCCAACTGTTGCGGAAAGCAGCGCGCTTTCAAGCGTTGGGACAAACCGACCAGGCGCTGGTCGGAATAGTCCATCTGTCGAAAGCCGGTTTGTTCAAGCGTGGCATGAAAGTCGCGACAGCGTGAACGATCTTCTTCCGCCAGAAAAGCATCGTACAGCGCACCGTCCGGATCACTCTCCTTTCCGGGGCGGGCTTGATGATACGCACGGGCAATTTTCTCAGCCAAACCTGGCTGACGCAGACGGCGAGCGCGCTCTTTTACCTCACGCAGGTCCAGGTCCAAGCGTTCTATATTTTCTTCGCTCAATACTTCCAGCGGCGCGATAAACGGACAGCGGTTTAAGCGAATCTCTTTTACCGGTGGGCGGTCTGGATTGCCGGCGGTGAAGAGTTTCTGCTTGATCATATCGGCTGAGTCGGAGATCAGATCCTCCACGTCTTCCGCGAGATCAACCGCGATAATCGAGTTCGAATTTAACGGATGGGTTGCCAGCGGCAGGACCGGTGCCACCCCAAATCGATAGCGGGGATACATACCGGAAACATGTATGCAGATTTTTTGCCCCAATGGCTCCATGGCGTGACGCACTTTTTTCTTGTTGCGCATGCCAAAGTAATATTCAAACAGCTTCGGCTGCTGTTCTTTGATCAGCCGCGCCATACCCACCGTGGCATGTACGTCCGACATGGCATCATGAGCGTGTCCGTGCTCAATGCCATTGGACTTGGTCAATTCTTCAAGCTTGTAAACCGGCAGACCTTCATCATCGACCGGCCAGACAATACCCTCGCGGCGTAAACCGCCGGTTGCACGTACCAGATCGATTATGTCCCACCGTGAATTGCCTTGTTGCCACTCCCGCGCATATGGGTCCAGCATATTTCGATAGAAGCTGTAGCGAATAAACTCATCATCAAAACGCAGCGAGTTGTAACCCACCACACAGGTTTCGGGTTGATTGAATAGATCCGAAATCCTGCGCAGCGCCTGAATCTCTGGGATACCCTTGGCGTGGGTAAGCTGCGGAGTAATCCCGGTCACCATGCTGGCATCGGGATTCGGCAGGACATCGTCCGCCAATTCAACATAGGTGCAGTATTCATCACCGATCACATTCAGATCAGCGTCGGTTCTTAACCCGGCGAACTGCACAATCCGATCCCACTTCGGCGCCGTGCCGGAAGTCTCTAGATCGTACCAATAGAAAGTCTGTGCCATGTTCGATACTCTTTTCGCAAACCCAGATCGTGTTGTAAACGTTCATCTGCACCGGACACTCTTACTGAATAAATGACCAGCGAATTATCTAACGAAAGCCAGGCAGGGGTTGAGCCACAAAGTAGCACCCAACTGGCAGTCCTCATCCTTGGCCCTATTGTCGCATGTCTGGTCGGCGGCCTCATGTGGTTTTCCGATCCCCAAAGCACCCAGGCAGCCATTACGTTGGGGATAACCACCTGGGTTGTACTGTGGTGGATGTTTCAACCCATTCCTATTCCGGTGACGTCCCTCCTGCCCCTGGCTTTGTTTCCCATGACGGGTGTGTTGACCTCTCAACAGGTGGGTATGGCTTATGGGCACCCCCTGGTGCTGCTGCTTATGGGTGGATTTTTGTTAGCCACTGCCTTAGAGCGCAGCGGGGCTCATCGGCGGATTGCGCTATCCATGATCAAAGCGTTTGGCGGCACCAGTTCTCGCAGGCTGGTGCTCGGATTCATGCTGGCCAGCGCAGTGCTGAGCATGTGGATCTCCAACACCGCCACGGTGCTGATGTTGTTGCCGGTGGCGATTGCCGTGATCGATTCTACCGAGGACAAAGAACTGGTTGTTCCCCTGCTTCTGGGCATGGCCTACGGTGCCAGTATTGGCGGTATGGGCACACCCATCGGCACGCCACCGAACGTGGTATTCATGGGGGTTTACGAGCAGACGACGGGGCAGACGATCGGCTTTGGCACCTGGATGTCCTGGGCACTGCCGGTCGTGGCGGTCATGCTCCCCCTTGCCGGTTTATGGATCACCCGCAAATTACGCTATCAAGGTGACTTCAATCTGCCAGACCCTGGCAAATGGCGCACCGTGGAAAAACGTGTGTTCATGGTGTTTGCCTTAACCGCCTTTTTTTGGGTCACCCGCACCGAGCCTTTTGGCGGCTGGAGCACCTGGCTCTATGTGCCGTACACAAACGACGCAATTGTCGCCTTTCTGGGTGTGGTTGTGCTATTTGTCGTTCCCGATGGAGAGGGCGGCAGGCTGCTGGACTGGGAAACCGCAAACAAAATTCCCTGGGGTATGCTGATCCTGTTTGGCGCAGGCATTACCATCGCCTCGGCGTTCATCAGCTCGGGGCTGAGTGCAACCATCGGTGAGTCTCTGGAAGCCCTGTCGACCTTTCATGCACTGATCATGATCGGCCTCATCTGTCTGGCGGTGACCTTTTTAACCGAGGTCACCAGCAATACCGCCACCACCACGCTGCTGATGCCGATCCTGGCGGCCGCTGCGGTGGGCGCCGCCATTGACCCCAAACTCTTTATGATCCCCGCAGCCCTGTCAGCCTCCTGCGCGTTTATGCTGCCGGTAGCTACACCGCCGAATGTGGTCGCGTTTTCAACCGGCCGGTTGGAGATTCAGACCATGATTAAAGAAGGGTTCGCATTGAATCTGCTGGGCGCTATCGTGATCACCGGGATTGTCTACCTGCTCTTGTCGCCTTGACTGCTCGACCAATTCGCTCAGCCTTGCATCCCGCGCCTGCTGGGGTAGCTGCCCAAGCGCGGCCACGCTTGTATAAAACAACTCAATGTCGCCATCGGCGCTCGCATACAGCGCGCGGAACCCGGGAATCCAATCTGAATAAGTGCTGATTGTCACAAAGTAGGCATTGTTCAGTTGCGCCATTACGCCGTCAAAGCGTCCACCACCCAGCACGCTGCGATGGTGTTGATAACAGTCTCGAATCGCCGCCATCATCATTGATTTGCTGTCGGACCTGCTCTTCCCTCTCTGTTCTGCCTGCCCTAACTGTCCAGCCTGCACTTGTGACTGCTGATAATATGTCTCAAGACGTGTCTTACTGGCCAACAGAAAGGCTCGGAATCTGCGCCAATCCCCCCGCGCTTCCAGGTACTTTTGCCAGTGTTCCTCGCGCCCATGGATTTGGAACCAACGCGGCGCACCAACTAAAGCCACAAACTCAGCAAAGCTTTCATTAAACGCAACATCGCCATCCACCCATATCCGACTGTGTGCCAGCTCGTGTATCAACAGGCGAACCAGATCACCTTCCGGCCAGAGCACAAAACTACTGAGCAATGGGTCGTCAAACCAACCTAAGGTGGAATAGGCAGGCACACCACCCACATACGTTTCCAGGCCCTGGTTTTCCAACCTGGCCGCAAACGCTTGCGCATTGGCTTGCTTGAAGTACCCGCGATAGGGTGCACATCCGACAATGGGGTAGCACCATTCCTGCGCATCCAGGCTATCTTGTGGCGCAGCAAAAACATTCCAGACGACAGACTCTCTTTGCAGATCCACATACGTCTGGTAACGCCCGCCCGCAGCCAGCCCCAATTCCGTCTCGGCAAATTCCAGGACCTCGCTACTCAAGGCCAGACGCGCTTTGAGCTCAGGGCTTGTCTCACTTGAATCCAGCAACTGATCCACCGGGACTCGATCCCGCAGCAGCCCCAGTTGCCCCGAAACCGCCTGCTGATAAAAGCCAACCGTTTCGCAGCCAGCCAAGAGAAACGCTACCACCCCCACAAGGGTCGCTTGTAACCAGAATTTGATTGAATTTACCGGCGTTCTGGACAGTCGGCATTGGATGGCGATAATGGCAAATCACCACTGAGCTTGTTGTACGTCCACCTATTATGCATTTACTCAAAGGCATCGCAGCAATTACCTACATCGCAATCAATACCTTTGTGGTCTGGATTCCGTTGGCTTGGTGGATCATCAAGCGTCCTTTTACCTCGGGCGAAAGTCGTAGCAAGCACGCCATCAAGATGGACAAGATCATCTGGTGGTGGACCGCCAACAACCGACGCATGATCAAGGCATTAAATCTGAGCCAAGTGGAGGTGGACTGGAAAGAGCGGGATACCATGTCCAGAGATAATTGGTACGTGGTGGTCAGCAATCATCAGAGCTGGACAGACATCGTCCTGCTGCAATCTTTTTTATACGGAGAGATACCTCCCCTCAAATTTTTCACCAAACAGCAATTGATCTGGGTGCCGGGTATTGGCGTGGCCATGTACGTGTTGGGATTCCCCTATGTAAAACGCGTCACCAAAGCCCAGATCAAAGCCAACCCCAAACTGCGCAATGCCGATCGTGACAATACGAAAGCCGCGTGTGAGGGGTTTAAGAACCATCCCACCAGTATTTTGAATTTCCTGGAAGGCACTCGCTATACACCAGAAAAACACGCCACTCAAAACAGCGAGTTTCAACATTTGCTGCGGCCCAAAATCGGCGGCTTGGACTACGTGCTGGAAGGCATGGATGGCTATCTGCACCGACTGCTGGATGTGACCATTGTCTACCCCGATGGCGTACCCACTTTCTGGGAGTTTTTGCAAGGCAAATGCCCGCGGGTGCATATGCAGGTACAACCCCATGTTATTCCTGAGGAACTTTCTGATCCTGAACACAAGAGACGCCCGCTGATCGCAGCCTGGGTCAAAGAGATGTGGAATAACAAAGACGCCCACATCGCCGGTCATACCCAAACTGGCACCAATGCTCAAGATGCGCTCGTGCAGGCTAACGAAACCTGATGTACACAGAGCACTTCGGGCTGGAGGCCGAGCCATTCTCCATCGCGCCGGATCCCAGGTTTCTCTTTCTATCTGAAGCCCACAACGAGGCGTTGGCCCACCTTATGTATGGGTTTACCCACGGCGGATTTGTACTGATCACCGGTGAAGTTGGGACCGGTAAAACAACCCTGCTGCGAAATCTGCTGGATCGCACGCCCCCGGAATTGGACGTCGCCTTTGTACTGAACCCGCGCCTCACCGTAAGAGAGCTGTTAGAAACCCTCTGCGATGAATTGGGCGTACCGTACAACACCGGCGAAGTGCAGAGCGTCAAGCAATACATCGATATTCTGAACCGACATTTACTGCAAACCCACCAGATGGGACGCAGCACAGTCGTCATCATCGATGAAGCGCAGAATCTCTCCCCCGCGGTGCTGGAACAGATTCGACTGCTGACCA
Organism: Pseudomonadota bacterium; assembly: GCA_039028095.1. GTDB lineage: Bacteria > Pseudomonadota > Gammaproteobacteria > Pseudomonadales > Azotimanducaceae > UBA4421. Next base: position 364,911 of record JBCCIU010000001.1, on the reverse strand, counting down.
ATCTGGAAACCAACGAACGTAAGTTGTTGCGCATTATCCTGCTGGGACAACCCGAACTGGCCGAAATGCTGGCGCGCAATGAGCTGCGTCAGTTAGCTCAGCGCATCACGGCCCGTTATCATTTAGAGCCGCTGCGCAGACAGGATATCCGCGCCTACGTCGACCATCGACTACGTAAAGCCGGTGGGCAACCGTACTTGTTTCATGATTCAGCAATCCGTGCCTTATACCGCGTTTCCAAGGGCACCCCGCGACTGATCAACATCATCGCGGATCGAGCGCTACTGGGCGCGTATGTAGAAGGCGTCAGCCAAGTCACCGAATCTCTGGTTAACAAGGCTGCAAAAGAAGTTCTAGATCAAGGCGCACATAGGCCGCCGTGGTATAAGCAGCCTCAATTCGCAACCGCAGCGGTGGCTGCGATACTGATCTTGTTGCTCGCCTCGTTGTGGCTGACAGATTCTGAACCGGACCCGGCAACAACAAACGCTGCCGCGACTACATCTACCACGCCGACCAACTCCGTACCAAAGAACACCATTCCGGTCACCAGCGACTCTGCCCCTATCGGACAAACCGAGTCATCAGTTCGCGAGACAACACAACAGCGCCGGGGCGAAAACACACTGGCCTCTGAGCCCGAGTCGCCCACCATCATTGCGGCACAACGCCAGCCGACGGCCGCTGGGTCTTCCCCGTCTGTCCAATATCAAAGCCAAAAACAGAGCGAAAACCAAGCCCAGTTTCAGACCCAGACACCCATAGACCTTTCGCGACCCAGTTTGTCGCCGCGAGCGACACAGCGGAAAGCGTACCAGGCCGTCTACAGCCTCTGGGGGAATACCTATCCGCTCGACAGCCCAGACATCCCCTGCAATTTTGCACCACAAGCCGGCCTGCAGTGCCTGGCCCGGCGCGGTGGTTGGAGCGAACTCAACCAGTTAAACACGCCGGTCATATTGGAATTATGGGATGACGGCCCCCGGCCTTACCACGCTGCCCTGTTGGAAAAACAAGCCGACAAGTACCTACTGCAACTTGGTGACCGCAGCATGACCGTATCACCCAAGGATCTGCGAGACAGCTGGTTTGGCGCTTATGTCATCCTGTGGCAAACGCCGCCAAACTACCTGGGCAGTCTGCGTCAGGGTGATGAGCACCCCACCGTGGCCTGGCTACACAGCCGACTGAATGAAATCATGCCCGAATCGGCAAATAGCGGTCCGGACAATCTGTTTGACGCAGCCCTACACGACCAGGTAGTGGCGTTTCAAACTCGGGAAGGGTTATTGGCTGACGGTATTGTAGGCCCGCTGACCTGGATTCGGATTAGCGACCGCTTGAACTTGCCTGCCCCTAAATTGGATACGGCGTCCTGACCATGTCGTATATTCTGGATGCCCTGAAGAAGAACCAGATTGAGCAAGCACCAGATACGCCCGGTTTGCGAATCGACAGCACGCCAACGGAACAACCTGCGCAAATGCGATGGCAGACCTTGGCTGTCGTGGTTGTGGGCATCTTACTTTTCCTCAATCTGGCATTTTTTGGATGGCAGGCATTCACGGCGAGTTCTACGACTACGTCTGCCTCGACCACACCCTCCAATTCGACTTCCACTTCCACCCCCATTTCCACGTCTTCTGCCATCAACTCGCCAACGACCAGCCCAATCCCAAAATCGGATCAAGGGTTAGGACAGCAAGAAAGCCCGGCAGAGGCGGCTGCCATGCGGCAACAGAATGCAGCCACTCAACAAAATCGATCATCCGAGGTGACACAAACGCGATCTGAATCAAACGTGGACACAATCCCGACGGCTAACATTCGCGTCATCGCCGAACCAGACCAGGACATCGTTATTGCACCAGCGCAAACCGATCTGCGTTTTTCCACACCCGCCGATATAGAGCGAGTCTCGGTGACCACCCTTCCGGACACCGAGCAGGTTGTATACAACAGTTTTGAGTTCACCAGTCACATCTATACCGATGATCCAGCAGACTGCGCCATTGTGGTGGACGGCTTTCGGCTCGGCGTGGGCGACGGTTTCAAGGGGTTAAAAGTGGTGGAAATTACGTCGGACGGCGTGGTGTTTGCGGAAACACGACGAGGTGTGGAGCGACATGTTGAGATTTCGATTCTGGACCGCTGGGCGGCAGAAGGTTAACCTGCCTTTGCGATCTGGTATGACCCGCTGGCAATAAAGATATCCACCATTTCGGCTTCCAGCAGTCCTGCCTTGGCTTCATCCTGCAAAATCTCAAAAGCGGCTTCGCGACTCATAGCTGGCTTATAGGGCCTATCCATCGAAGTCAGGGCGTCATACACATCACACACAGCCATGACGCGGCTGGCCAGGGGAATCTGCTCACCAACCAGACCCATCGGGTAACCACTGCCATCGATACGTTCGTGATGCGCGCCGGCAATTGCCGGGACCTGAGCAAGCTCAGGCGGCCAGGGCAAGACAGATAAAAATTCTTTGGTATACACCACATGCGACTGAATGCTGCGCCGCTCTGCAGGCGTCAGGCTGCCGCGTCGTACGGAAAGCGCTAACAGATCCTGATCGGTAATCACGCCACCCATGGTGCCGTCCAATTCTCTGAAAGCATAGTCGCGAATTTCATTCAGGTGGTCATAGGCACCGGAATCCAACACGTGAGGCTGGTTGGCTTGCGCGATCCAATCGTAATACTGATCCAGCACGGAGATCTGACGCTCCAGCTGTCGATGCACACGGCGGCGAGCGACGTCCACATCAATACGCGAGTGGTGCAGCAGATCTATCTCCTGCTCTACAGCGCGCCTGCGTAAACGTTCTTTTTGCAGCTCAATCCGATAGCGAATGATTTCAAGGCGTTCATCAGACAGTTTGTTGGCTTTAATCAGGATGGCCTCGGGTACACCCACTTTGCCAAAGTCGTGTAACAAGGCGGCGTATCGAACTTCGCGTATATGCTCATCAGTCAGATTCAGCTGCTTGAACTTGGGCACACCGGATTGAGGGAGGGCCTGCAACAGGGCAACCGTCGATTCGGCTACGCGGAAAGAATGACCACTGGTACTGGGATCGCGCTGCTCGATGGTTTTGACACTGGCTTGGACAAAACTCTCAAAAAGCTGATTAATGTCATGAATCAGGGTGTTTTTCTGTAGCGATACCGCCGCTTGGCTGGCAATCGCGCGCAGCACCTCGACAGTCTCTTCCCCAAAGGGGATTACGCCGCCACTTTCACGATCCTTGCAATTGATGAACTGAAGTACCCCAACTACCGTATCTCGGTGATCCCTCATGGGAATCGTTAGCATGGATTGAGTACGGTACCCCATCTTCTGATCGAAGGTCGGGTTGAAATTGTATTGTGCCTCTTCACCGATGTCATAAACGTCTCGAAGATTCAGCTCCTGACCGGATATCGCCACGGAACCGGCAATCGAGTCAGAAGTCAGGGGCAGTTTGGTTTCTGCAAAAGGAAAATTAACAGCTGCATTCTGAGCCAGTTTGAAGACCAGTGATTCACCCAACAAATGATCAGGTTGAATAAGGAACAGCGAGCCTCCTTCACACCCAGCAATCCGCCGGGCTTCGCTCAGAATGGTTTCCAGCAGTTCCTGCTCATTCATTTGCGCGGTTAAAGCCAGAGAAATTTCGTTCAGCTGATGCATGCGTTGGCGACGCAGACCCAAGTCGCGCATCAAAAGACCAATTTTGTGGTTCTGACGCCAGAACCTTTCAGCATGAGCGAGGATTTGATCAGCAAAGGGCAGTGCTTGAGGGTCCATAACCAGATCAGGCGTGGTTTCTCCTTCACCATCAGGACCAACCAGCAGCGCATGGGGATAGGTGCGACGCAAGGCTGCAATGTCTGCATCAGGTCCGCATTCAACCAGTGCCACATCTATTGCCTGCTGATCCACCAACGTGACTGAGTCAGCCAACACCTCCCAACCCGCGTGCAGTGCGGCAGGCGCAAGCGAGCTACCCGTTGAACGGGCTGCCGGTCGTGCGCTGATTAGAATGGGGCTGGGTCGCCTTTGCTGCATAAAGCGTCAGTTTTAGGTGCAAAGACATCAGTATGCCGACCTTGTCATTACCAGGTCGGACCCAGTTCACAAGTTCAGTGTGTTATTGACCCGGTGTACCGGCCAGACCAGCCAGGCGACGCTCAATATCTGCCAGGCGCGAATTCAGCGCCACACGATAGGCATCATTGCTCTGAATGGCCTCAGTGTTGTCAGCTACCTTGTCGGATAAACCTGCTTTCAGGCTCGCTACAGACTGCGTCGCCGTGTTGACACGATCTACAAGATCTCGCTGACTTCGCACCAGCTGTTGGATTTGCAACTCCAGACTGGTCACTTGATCAATCAACGCCTGCTGTTGATCAAAGGCCGTATCATGGCGGTCCACCGCAGCCTTCATATTTCTATTGGAGGCTTCAATTCCATTGAGTGAGCCGCGAATTGATTCAACCGCCTTCTGATTGTCCTGAATCCATTTTTTGTTGCGCTCATTGGATACCGCCCACAATTTGCGGATTTCAGACTCCCACAGGTTGATCTGTTTGTTGGTGTCCTGGCCACCCTGGGCCAAAGCGCTGTCGGTGGCGGACAATCTGGCCTCGAGCTTCTTCAGGCGCGAGTCGGCATCGTCGGCTCGCTTTTGCTCGGCGATCAGCATTTCCTGTTGGTTGGCAATAAACCATCCGGCCAGCATCAGTCCACCCAGAAGAATGGCCATGATCAGGCTGGTGGCGATCCCACCTCCGCCGCCACCACCAGATTTACCGCCTCTGGTGCGTTTACTGTTACCGCCACGGCTACCGCGGCGGTAGTCGTTGCCCGATTCTGTAGAGAGGGCGGGTTGTTCGCGGTCTGACATGTAGAGACTCCGGTTCAACAACTTATATGCGGTGCGCAGTATAAAAATCGACGCGGCGTAAATCCAACCCTCTTATCAAATGTTGTCCAGCAATTTCCATGCATAAAAAAACGGGGCCAATGCCCCGTTTTTCAGCTCGGACTGGACCGGTCTATAGGAACGCCAGCAGCGCCCACAAAACCAGGGTTAGCACGAGCCCACAAATGATCACACCACGCACCGTTGTCATTGGACCTTGCTTGCCAAAAATGGCGTTACCTTCCAAGGCTGCAATAATCACCAAGGAGATGATAATCGCTGTACTGTTTGCAGCAATGGAACCGTTGGGCAGATGCGCCGAAGAGCCCATAAAGTACAACATCGGCAGCGAGAATAGCGTGTTGGTCCGAGAAGCCAGTGCCGCCTTCGGTGCCGCCCCGGCGGCCGCAGGATCAGCTTCACCACCGCCGGCAATGGCCTGATTGGATGCAATGACGATCCGCTGGTTTGGCCAGATAATCAGCCATACGTTTAAAAACATCAGCGTACCGAGCACCGCACCCACGATGATATCGGCTGTAGACGCTGCACCGCGGTAACCCAACATCACCACGCCGGTGATGAACGTACCCATGGCCGCCCAGCGGAACCACCACAGCGCTCGCGGTACAAGCTTACTGAACGCATCGACCCGCGCGTCGGCGTCAGCTTCTTTAAAGTACTCGGTTTGAACCAGGTTAAAGTAGTAGAGTAGGCCGATCCAAGCGATACCAAAAATAAAATGGCCCCACTTGGCTAAATAGTCGATAGCCACCATATCCATAGACACCCCCTCAATGGATTAACAGATTTTAATTATAGGCATCGCGAATATAGCCGAATGCGATAGTCTGGGGAAGCCTTGCGTATTCGCATATCGCGTGGATCAGTTGGGTAAAACCAGGTAAAAGTCGGCAAAACTAAATGAGCAGTCGTAACGACTTAGATTCAACACCCCAAAACAGATTAACAAGACAGGAGGTCCCTTGTTCGACCAGACATTCACACTCTCAAGACACTTAAAACTTGCCGCCTGCTTCGCGGCAGGTCTCTGCATTTTTTCCATCCCTCAGGCCCACGCCAATCCGGTGTTAGGCTATTGGGCTTCAGACGGTTCGATCATTCATATCACGGAGACGGAAGGCAATCTCAGCGCGATTGTGGTTGCCCTGATGGAGCCGAACTACACCGAGGGTGAAGAATATGGCCCCGTTGGCGCCCCACGGAGAGACGATTTGAACCCGGAGGAAGCGCGTCGCACAGACCCGGTATTGGGTTTGGAGCTATTGAAAAACTACACCTACGGCGGCAAGCGTTGGGAAGGGAAAATCTACGATCCAGAATCCGGCAATACCTATTCATCACGCATGGAAGTCGATCGCAAGGGTAACCTTAAGATGCGTGGCTATATCGGGGTGCCGATGTTGGGGCGTACCGCCATCTTTGAGCCGGTCTCAAGCTGCAAACCGCACATACGGGAGATGCTGGCCAAAACACCCTCACTCACCGATCAACGTTGCGATCCCCAGTAAACACATCTGCAAAGCGTTTTAGAAAACGCTTCCTAGCGCGACGGAATTTTGGATCATCAACATCCATGCCCGTGATCATCCGCGTAAATTGAGGAAAAGCCACAGGAAAGGTCACCAGGGCCACCCAGCTTAACTGCAGTTGAGCTGGGTCCATTTTGGGCAGCTTGCCCGTGCTCATCTGCTGGCGCATCCCCTGGATCAAGGGTTGCCAGGCAGCAGCACGTTCGGCCTCTGCAACCACGGGCGCACCATCAAATTCCAAGGCTTCCCAGGTAACCAGACGCAGCCATTGTGCGTCGTCATACTGCTGGTCTTGAAAGTAGGCCAACCGATCACGAAAGGCGTCCGGTACTTTTGCTCGGACCTGTCGCACCTGCGTAAGCTGTTGCGACAGCAGCGCATCCATCAACCCATCTTTAGAATCGAAATAGTGATAGATGTTTGCCTTGTTTACGCCGGCATCATCCGCAATACGATCTATTCTGGCCCCTGCCCGACCATGTTCCAAAAATTCCCGAAATGCAGCCTGCAAAATCTTGGCTTTCGTGCGCTCTGGATCTCTTGTCTTTTCTTTCATCAATAGCGTCTTGATAACTAACTAAATGGTTAGTTAACATTTTACCTTCAAAGACAGGAGAACAACATGCCAGCACCGATTGTATTTTTTGATATCGCAGGTCCAACAGAGTCAAATCTGCAGGCGTTCTACCAAACCGCATTCGATTGGAACATCAGCCCATCGGGGGAATTCAGCATTGGTGCAGGTGCCAGCGCACTGGATGGCCAGATCAGAACCGATCCGGCGGACAAAGTCATCTATCTGGGTGTACCTGACATCAATACCAGCCTGGACATCATACAGTCGGCGGGGGGCAGCGTGATCGCGCCAAGATTTGAAGTGCCAGGCGTTGTGGTGCTGGCTCTATTCACAGACCCGGCAGGGAATACCATGGGATTGGTCGAGATGGATGGGGACCAACCTGTGATCCCCGGGTAAGTCTGTTAGGCCGCCGCCTGTTTGCGACGTCGAATCACCATCAAGCCACCTAAGCCGGTCAGGAACAGCCAGGCTGCGGCGGGAAGTGGCACAGCGCTGACCTTGGCCAACAGGTATTCCGGCGTGTTCTTGCCTTTGTACCATGACTTCGCTTTGAACTTCAGCTCAACCCAAAGCGGCGATGTATTTTGCGCGTCCAGGATAATCGAAAGCATCTGGGTGTTATTGTTTCCATCGACAAATGGATTGCTGATGTCTTTGATCCAACCTGTTAAAGAGTTTCCATCAGCATCGAACAGATTGACCTTCTCGACAAACCACCAAGGGTCATTCACCCCTTTCAAATCAAGATCATCAAAATGGATGTCCAGTTTCAGGTCCACATCTGTACTAATCGGATCGAACATCAAAAACATGCTCATTTTGCGGCCGCCCTTGCCATAGTCAGACGAGGTACCACAACTCACGCCGTAAACACAGCTGCCACCCTGCTTCAAAGGAATGAAGTATTTAATCGTGCCAGGGCCAAATGGATGACCTGGAGCAAATAGAGCGCCAGGTGCCGTGCTGTTCGAGCCGATACCGTCGACAGGAACACCGATTGTTATTGCCAACGCCGGACCAGATGCTAACAAAGCAATGGCCAAAACAGCTATTTTTCGCACGAGAAACTTCATCAAAATTACCAAAAGTGTAAGAACGGGAAAGTGGCTATATTATCACATATAGTCAACTAAATTGTAAATTTATTGTAAGGAAGGTTTTCAAATTCACGCCGACCATGTCGGGCAACGGCGCACTGCGCCGTGCCGGCGAGCAGCAATTGGCTTGCCAGCCAATTGCGGTGACGCGAGCCGTGGGGCCGCTACAACCGGGTAGTGCTGCGGCAGGGATGCCGAGGAGGTAACCCAAGTCCTAGGGGATGCCCGACTATGCGACCGACACAAAAAAGCCCGGCAGTGCCGGGCTTTTTCTATCCAATTGGGACAAGGCTGCTTACATCATGCCGCCCATGCCGCCCATGTCGGGCATCCCACCAGGCATACCACCAGCAGCACCACCTTCATCAGGTAGATCGCTGACCATGGCCTCAGTGGTGATCATCAGACCAGCAACAGAAGCTGCCGCTTGCAGAGCAGTACGGGTTACCTTGGCTGGGTCCAGAATACCCATTTCCAACATGTCGCCGTATTCGCCGGTTGCCGCGTTGTAGCCTTGGTTGCCATCCAGCGCAGATACTTTATCAAGTACCACAGCACCTTCGTCACCGGCGTTAACCGCGATCTGACGAAGAGGAGCACTCATGGCGCGAACCGCAATGCCAATACCGACATTCTGGTCTTCGTTTTCTCCAGTCACTTCGCTGGCTGCAGCAATCGCTCGGACCAGAGCCACACCACCGCCAGGTACAACACCTTCTTCAACCGCAGCACGAGTAGAGTGGAAAGCGTCTTCAACGCGAGCTTTCTTCTCTTTCATTTCTACTTCGGTAGGTGCACCCACTTTAATGACAGCAACACCGCCAGCCAGCTTCGCCAGACGCTCTTGCAGCTTTTCACGATCATAGTCAGAAGAAGTGTCTTCGATTTCCTGACGGATCTGCTTGATGCGCGCTTCGATATCGGCACGGTCACCAGCGCCATCAACGATGGTGGTGTTTTCCTTGGTGCTGGAAACACGCTTTGCGGTACCCAGATCATCAAGGGTCGCACCTTCCAAGGTCAGACCAACTTCTTCAGAGATCACGGTGCCACCGGTCAGGATTGCGATATCCTGCAGCATGGCCTTACGGCGATCACCAAAACCAGGTGCTTTTGCAGCGGATACCTTGACGATGCCGCGCATGTTGTTGACTACCAATGTGGCCAGTGCTTCACCTTCGATGTCTTCTGCGATAACCATCAGTGGCTTGCCAGCTTTGGCTACATTTTCCAGTACGGGCAGCAGATCACGGATGTTAGAGATCTTCTTGTCGCACAACAGGATAAAAGGATCGTCCTGTTCAGCAGCCATGGAATCTTGATTGTTGATGAAGTAAGGAGACAGATAGCCGCGGTCAAACTGCATACCTTCTACAACGTCCAGTTCGTTTTCCAGACCGGAACCTTCTTCGACGGTGATCACACCTTCTTTACCTACTTTCTCCATCGCCTCTGCAATGATCTCACCAACAGCGGTATCGCTGTTTGCAGAGATGGAACCTACCTGGGCGATCGCCTTGCTGTCTTCACAGGGGGTAGCCATGCCAGACACCGCTTCAACCGCAGCAGCAACTGCTTTGTCGATACCACGCTTCAGGTCAATTGGGTTCATGCCAGCCGCAACCGACTTCAGACCTTCCTGAAGAACCGCTTGGGCCAGAACAGTTGCAGTTGTGGTGCCGTCTCCAGCTTCGTCAGAAGTCTGAGAAGCTACTTCTTTCACCATCTGTGCGCCCATATTCTCGAACTTATTTTCCAGCTCGATTTCTTTGGCAACAGAAACACCGTCTTTTGTGACAGTGGGTGCACCAAAGGACTTATCCAGGACAACGTTGCGTCCTTTGGGTCCCAAGGTGACTTTTACAGCATTCGCGAGGGTGTTCACGCCATCCAGCATCTGGCTGCGGGCGTCATCACCGAATCTTACGTCTTTAGCGCTCATCGCTTAGTTTCCTCTAATGTTCTTTGTCTTACTTGGAAGCTGAATCAGCCTTCCAAAACCCCAAAAATTTCGCTTTCGCTCAGAATCAGCAGTTCTTCACCGTCAACTTTTACGGTGCTGCCTGCGTACTGGCCAAAGATGATTTTGTCGCCGACTTTCACGTCAAGAGCGCGAACGTCACCACTATCGGTCACTTTGCCGGAACCCACAGCCAGGATTTCTCCTTGAGATGGCTTTTCCGTGGCAGAGTCAGGCAGAACGATGCCACCTGCACTGGTGGTCTCTTCTTCCAACCGGCGCACGACAACGCGATCGTGTAGAGGTCGAATATTCATTTACGGTTTTCTCCCATTGCTCCAAAAATGGATGGTTTTTGTCATTGAGCCCTTCCCAAAGCGGGTCATTCTCGCAGACGCCCAGATATCTATTAGCACTCTCAACAGGAGAGTGCTAATACGAAGGACCGCTATCATATGGCCGCTTTTGCGAGTTTCAATAGCTAGAGCGAGAAAAATTTAAGAACACGCAGAAAATATGACAAGAAACGGCAAAAACCGAGGCCGCCTAAGGCTAATTTCGCTTTTCGAAATCACCTTCGATGACCACTGGGCCATCCTGCCGCGAACTGTTGGGATATTCGCCGGGTCGCGAACCTTGGCCAGGCGCAAACCCAGCGGTGGAGACGGTTGCCCCCTGGACCTGAACGCGTTTAAGCATTTCGGAGGCGATCATGCCTCGTGTTGGCGGAAACAGCAGCAAAAATCCCACGCCATCCGTGATAAAGCCGGGGGTGACCAGCAAAGCACCGGCAATGGCCAACAGCAACCCTTCGGCCATCTCCCGCGCTGGGATCTGCCCTTGATTCAGCCGGTTCACGCCCCGCGTGAGGGTCGCCAAACCCTGGCGCTTCAGCAGCGCAACCCCAATAATGGCGGTCAGCATCACTAAACCAATGGTTGGCCAGGCGTTGATCACTTCGGCCACCTCGATGAGTAGATACATTTCCGCAATGGGCGTTAAGAAGAAGACTAAAATCCAGGGCATTCGATCACCGGTAAAACCATCTAAAACTAAACCTGGGGGCAAACAGAGCAAGATTCAAGCAGAAAATTCGGATATTCCGGATTTGCGCGAGCTGATCTGGCAGGTGGTGGCCATGATTCCAAAAGGAAAAGTCGCCACCTACGGTCAGATTGCCACGCTGGTTGGCTTTCCCAAACATAGCCGCTATGTCGGAACAACCCTACGAAACCTGCCAAAGGGCTCAAAACTGCCATGGTACAGGGTAGTGAATGCTCACTTAAGGATCTCTCAAAGAGGCGGTGGCGAAGCTCGGCAAAAAAAACTGCTGCAGGCAGAGGGTATTGAATTTATCGGCGACCGGGTGGCTAAGGCACAACGCTGGGAGACGGATTAGTCGACCTTAGCCCCTTCACCCTGCGGCGCTTTCGCATTCCACGGGGCAACCCAGAAAAGCAGCACCATACCGGGAATTGCAAGCATGACGCTAAGATAGAAAAAATGGGTCCAGCCGATGGTATCCACGAGAAGCCCACTAAAGGCAGTCGAGATAACTCTGGGAAACGATGCTATTGCGGTAAAGAGGGCAAACTGAGTGGCGACTGCCAATCGAGACGTCTCACGAGCGATAAAAGCCACTGATGCAGCAGTACCTAACCCCACGCCTAAATATTCAAATGCCAGCACAACACCTAATGCCACAAGGGTTGGTTCTGCCATACTGGAGAGCAGCGCAAATCCAACAATCGTAACCATTTGGATCCCGCCAAAAACCCATAACGAGCGATTGATCCCAATCCAAACGATAATCAAAGCGCCGACAATCCCACCAAAAATTGAAGGCCAAAGCGCCGCATGCTTTGCCACAACGCCAATTTCAGTAAGTTCAAATCCCAGATCGATGTAAAAAGGTGTAGCCAGAGCCGTGGCCATATTGTCACCAAATTTGTACAGGAACATAAAGGCAAGCACGGCCAGTGCCGGGCCCATTGCTCTACGCGCAAAAAATTCTCTGAACGGCATGACCACCGCTTCAACAAGGGTTTTTGGCACGGCGGGTGGTGCAGGAGACTCTTTGATCAGTAATGTAAGTCCAACCGCGAATAACATAAACGCAGCCATGATTTGAAAGTCGACCTGCCAGCCAACGCTATCCGCGAGGATTAGCCCTAACGAACCTGGAACCAGGCCTGAAATACGATATGCCTGCACATAAACCGTATTACCCATCGCAAGCTCACCATCCGTCTCTAATATTTCTCGGCGGTATGCATCAAGAACGATATCTTGGGTGGCACTAAAAACGGCCGTCATGCAGGAAATAGCTGCAATCAGCAACAGTTCAGACGTGGGATCGAAAAAACCAAGCGTCGCGATTGAGGCAATCAACAACAGCTGGGTTACCAACATCCACCCACGCCTCCTACCCAAGAATGGGAACGCGTAACGTTCCAACAAGGGTGCCCACAAAAACTTAATAGAATAAGGGTATTGAACGAGCGCAAAGAAACCAATCTGAGTAAGACTTACTCCTTCGACCCTCAACCAGGCGGGAACCAATTGCAGGATAAGGAAAAGAGGCATACCGGAAGCCACACCAATCCCCATGCAGATCAGCATGCGTCGATTGAATATTTCCTGATAGTTGAATTTAGGCAAGGTGGCTTAGGCCAACAGTGGGCATTTAATCCCTGAAATTCTCAAATTGAAAGGGGGTTTCCAGATCTGCCTCGCGCACAGCAGCCATCGCCGACTGCAGATCATCTCGTTTCTTACCCGTCACCCTGAGTTTGTCACCATTCACCTGGGCCTGGACTTTCAGCTTTGAGTCTTTGATCAGCTTGGTCAGTTTTTTTGCGGTGTCCCGGTCGATGCCCTGCACGAGCCCCACCGCTTGACGCTTGACCTTCCCCGCACCTTCAATGTCACCAGACTTCAGGCTTCGCACATCTACGCTGCGGGACACCAGCTTGTCACGCAGAATGTCGCGCAGCTGTTTGATCTGAAATTCTTCGGGTGCGATGACCATAATTTGTTCGTCTTCAAGCTCAATGCTGGCGTCTACACCCCGAAAGTCAAAACGATTGCGTAATTCCCGGGTCGCCTGGTCCACCGCATTGCGCACTTCTTGGAGGTCGACTTCTGAAACGATGTCAAACGATGGCATACAATCCCCTGCTTCTAATGAATAGCTTAATGAATAATTTCTTGAACAACGTCGCAACACGAATGGGCCTCAACACCGTTACCTATCTGGAGTAAGATCCACCCTCGAATAACGCACACGATACATGCCAGACACTAACATTCCAATTAAAGACATCCCCATCCTGGTGGTCGACGACGCAAAGTTTTCCAGCGCCGTCATCGCCAAGGTGTTGCGTGCTGGTGGGTTCGATAACGTGCGTTTCACCCACAATCCGCGAGAGGCGTTACGCTCGCTGGAAAAAAAGTCTGTGCAAATCCTGATCGCAGACTGGCTGATGCCTGGCTTAGATGGACTGGAGCTGACCCGCCAGGTGAAGAAGGCAGATGAAAATACCGACCACTTCACCTACGTAATTCTGATGACCGCTCGGGATGACCCGGAAGGCATGGTTGCCGCGTTTTCAAACGGGGTTGACGACTTCATCAACAAAGCCCACCTGCGCACTCAGCTGCTACCCAGGGTTCTGGCCGCGGGCAGGATCGCGTCGCGCCAGAATGACCTCATCAGCAGCAACCGCAAATTGCAGAAGAAGGTTCGCGAGTTTCAAAGTACCGACGTGATCGACCCGGTCACCGGTTTGGGCAACCAGAAATTCACGCTGGACAGCATCGCAAGCACACTCAAACAGGCCGAAACACGCAGCGGTGCTGCCTGCCTTTTGTTGATTGGCATCAACAATCTGGGTGTGGTCAAAAAACAATACGACACCAGCAGCATCGATGAACTTATTTCCGGAATCAGCGCAAAGATTCGTTCGCTGGTTCGCCCGCTGGATGTGGTGACCAGGCCAGAGGCCAACATTTTTGCCGTAACCATGCTGCAAGACGATTTGAAGGCGGCCACCTCACAGAGCTTTAAGCGCCTGTTTGACTCCCTTTATATGCACTCTTTTAAAACCTCGGAAGGTTATATCCCGGTGGTCGTTGGGGTCAGCATCAGTGCAGCAGACTCAGATACCGGGTTCCCCGATGCCAAGGCGCTGATGAACTTTGCATATAAAGGGCTGACCAGCTCGTTTGAAACCGGCGTGGTGTCTGCGGCAGCCTATTCTGACGACAAACCTAAGGTATCCGAACATGCCGACTGAACGCTCACGACTCACCAAAATCACCACCCGAGCGGGTGATAAGGGGAAAACCAAACTCGCCACCGGCCGCACCGTATCTAAGGCGAGCCAGGTGGTTCGCACGATGGGGAGCGTAGACGAACTGAACAGCCATATCGGCGTTCTGCTCGCATCGCTGGAGACCAGCTCTGATCAACAAGACAACATACGCAATATCCAACAGTCACTGTTCGACATGGGTGCGGTATTCGCGATGGAGGGACAGTTTGATGCGCCAGATCCTGCAGCGCTGGAATCGGCGACCACCTCCCTGAACGAGTCTCTCCCCCCGCTGACCGAGTTTGTACTGCCTCGCGGCGGACAGGCAGCCAGCCTTGCACACGTGTGTCGCGCCGTGTGTCGACGAGCCGAATCTGAAGTATGGCGCTTGTTGGAGGACAGCGAATCAGAGCCAACCTCCTACGCTGACGCCGCCCGCTACCTGAATCGCTTGAGCGACTATTTCTTTGTTCTGGCCCGCACCCTGACCGCCACCACCGAAGAGCAGTGGCACGGCCCAGACGGTTAGTCAGCCTGGGTATACAGCGCTAACAGACGATCGAATATCAAGCGCTGGTCATAGTCCGCATCGGTATTGCTTTGAAACGCAATGGTGACGTTTTGCTCCCCAAAATATCGAGCATTGGTTGTATAGCCTGGGAACCATCCGCCGTGCCCCACCACCAGACCATCCACGTACAATCCATAACCGTAGTGCCACCCGCGCTCAGAGGATTTTAAACCGGCTGCTAACATCTGCGCATACGTGTCTGGCTTTACGATCTGCCCATTGGCAAGCTGATGATAAAACTGAGTCAGCGTGCGCGGCGTCGTCATCAGCCCGCCGCCGGTCCATTCTGTCAGCGGGTGAATTTTCATCATGCCATCCTCAATCAAGCGACCCGTAAAGCCGCCAAACCAGGACAACAGTGACCACGAGCCATAACCCTGACTGATGTCTGACATAGTATCCGACACAGCCGGCCTGGCCTGGAGCTGATTGGGCTTTAAGACCAGCTGATCCAGCAGCTCATAGTAGGTGAGCTCGGTGGCTGCCTCCAATACCAGACCAAGCATCAGATATCCGGTGTCTGAATATTGAAAATCTGTCCCCGGCTCAAACTGCAAGCCGTCGTCCAATACAAACTCAATCAGCTCTTGGGGCTTATAGGTTAAGCGGTCGCCGCCAATCCGCCGCCACAGCGCCGACAGCGCAAAATCAAAATCATCCACGTGGTCCGGCACACCCGAACTATGGGTGAGCAGATGTTCAACCGTGATTTTTTCGCCGTCTTCAAGCGCCTGAAACCAGGACTTTTTGCCTACATACAGGGCAATTGGATCGCTCAGCTCAATGGCGTGTTCTTCCACCAGACGCATGGCGGTGGCAGCCACAAAAGATTTACCTGTGCTGCCGCCGGGCATACTGAGATAGGTGGACTGCACCAGCCCTTCTTCCACGTCCGCATAGCCCACTGCAGAGGCCACCACACCGGAATCATCCCGGATGGCCGCACTTAAGCTGGGCAGATCCAGCGCCAGCTGCAGAAATTCTAATTCAGAGGCAAGCTTATCTTGTCCGGGCAACTCCGCCAGAACGGGCGAAGACAGGCAGACCCCAATCAGGAACAACAAACACGAACGCATAAGAAACCTGGGTGACTAGGAGCTGCGCACTATAACGCAAGGCGGCGAATATCACCCAGTACCTGGGTCAGGTAGACCATGAAGCGGCCACCGTCTGCGCCGTTGATCACGCGATGATCATAAGACAGCGACAGCGGCAACATTTTGCGCGGCACAAAAGCGTCTCCATCCCACACGGGCTTCGTCTGTAACTTTGCCACCCCAAGGATCGCAACCTCTGGCGCATTAACGATGGGCGTAAATCCAGTCCCACCCAAAGCGCCGAGGCTTGAAATACTGAATGTGCCACCTTGCATATCGTCCATACCCAGCTTCCTATTCCGGGCTTTCTCAGATAGTTCAGCAATCTCTTCGGACAGGGTCCAGATGGACTTTTTGTCTGCATCTTTGATCACCGGCACCACCAGCCCATCCGGAGTATCAACCGCCATACCGATATTGATGTATTGCTTGATATGCAGCTGTTTACCATCTGTGTGCAGAGAACTGTTAAAGATTGGATACTCCTGCAAGGCACTGCAGCAGGCTTTCACCAGAAAAGACAGCGGGGTCACCCGCACGCCTTTGCGTTCCGCTTCTGCTTTCAAACCGCTGCGGAAGGCTTCCATATCTGTGATATCGGCTTCGTCGTGCTGGGTGACATGAGGCAGATTGATCCAGCTACGGTGTAGGTTGTCTGCACCGCGCTGCTGAATCCGCGTCAACGGCGCAAGCTCCACCGCACCAAACTTTGAAAAATCCACTTCGGGCACAGGTGGAATACCGCCACCAGCAGTCGCTGCAGGCTGATTCATCCGGGTTTTTACATAGGCCTTAACATCATCCTTGGTGATACGGTTGCGGTTACCCGTACCGGTCACCTGGGTCAGATCAACCCCCAACTCTCGCGACAGCCGACGTACGGCAGGACCCGCATAAACCTGGCTCGCCGGTTGGCTTGATTGGCGATCAACCGCATCACTCGCCGATTGTGCTGGTTCAGTGGGCGCCGGCGCTGTCGAGGTAGCAGGCTGAGGGGCAGGATCGGGCTTTGGGTCTGGTGTTTTAACCGGGGCAGATACCTCGGCAGATTCGGCGCCGCCGGTTACTTTAAGCGTGGCTATCAACGTGCCTTCGCCGACCTCCTGGCCTTCTTCTACCGCCACACTCAGCACTTCACCCGCATGTTCCGCGGCAATCTCCATCGAGGCTTTGTCAGACTCCAGGACAATCAACAGATCATCCACATCCACCTGGGCACCAGCGCTGACCGCAATTTCAATCACCACCACGCCACTGGCGTCTCCAATATCGGGCACCAGTACTTCCACTTCCTGACTGGTTGCAGGGCTTGCGGATGATGATGAGGCAGAGGGTGCTTCTTCCGCAGCATCCTCAGCCGGCGTGTCTTCCGCCATCGCTGCTTCGGCTGCAGCAGGCTCGGAGGCAGGGGCTTCAGAGGCATCACCTGCACCTGCATCACTGGAAAAAGTGGCAATCACCGCCCCTTCACCCACCATGTCGCCCACAGCCACAACAATACTTTCGATGGTACCGGCAGCCGGTGCGGGCACATCCATGGAGGCTTTGTCCGATTCAATCACCAGAATGGTGTCGTTCTCTTCGACCGTATCACCCGGGGCAACACATAACTCGATAACTTCTACTTCTTCGATATCGCCCAGACTTGGGATCACTATGTCCATTCGCTTGTCTCTATCTGTCGCCGCTACTCAACTCAACCACATTAACTCAACCGAGGATTCGGCTTTTCCGCCGCGATGCCAAATTTATCGCGTGCTGCCACCACATCCTGAACAGATACTGCCTGCTGTTGCGCCAGTTTGTTCAATGCGGCCAACACCACAAATCGATGATCCACCTCAAAGTGGTGGCGTAACTGTTCTCTTGTATCACTGCGCCCAAACCCATCGGTACCCAGCACATGGTACGGTGCAGAGACACAACCGCGGATCTGCTCTGCAACTGATTTCATGTAGTCGCTGGAGGCAACGATGGGCGCTTGTCCATCAAGACACCGGGAAACATAGGGTGTCTTTGGCTCAGCGTCGGGATTTAATAGATTCCAGCGCTCCACGTCTTGGGCTTCCCGGGCCAGTTCCACAAAACTTGTCACACTCCACACCTCGACCGCAGCGCCGTATTCTTCATTCAATATCGTTGCGGCTGCTTCAACTTCACGCAGGATGGTGCCGCTGCCTAACAAACGTACCTTCTTCGCCTCATCACCCGGCAGGCTCGACAGCAGATACATGCCTTTTAAGATGCCTTCTTCCGCCCCTTCGGGCATGGCGGGATGCTGGTAGTTTTCATTCATCACGGTGATGTAGAAATAGATCGGTTCTCGATCTACATACATGCGCTGCAGACCATTCTGCACAATCACCGCCAACTCATAGGCATAACATGGGTCGTAGCTGATACAGTTTGGCACGGTAGAGGCCAGCAGATGAGAGTGCCCATCCTGATGCTGCAAACCTTCGCCGTTCAGCGTAGTACGCCCGGCGGTGCCACCCAGCAGAAATCCACGTGCCTGCAAATCACCTGCAGCCCAGGCCAGATCTCCAACACGCTGGAAGCCAAACATGGAGTAGTAGATATAAAATGGAATCAAGGTGTAGTCGTGATTGGCCGCTGAGGTTGCCGCAGACAGCCAGGCAGCAAATGCACCGGCCTCGTTAATGCCCTCTTCCATCACCTGACCATCTTTGGATTCGCGGTAATAGTTCAGCTCATCTGAATCTTCCGGCTCATACAGTTGCCCCTTGGAAGAATAGATCCCCAGCTGGCGGAACATACCTTCCATACCGAACGTGCGCGCTTCATCAGGCACAATCGGCACAATGCGTTTGCCAATCTGTTTGTCCCGCAGCAGGGTCGCCAGGATGCGGACAAAGGCCATGGTTGTACTGACCGACCGTTCACCCGTGCCTTTCAGCTGATTTTCTAAAGCGGCCAATCCCGGCACGTCAAACGTTGTGGTATCCAAGCGTCGCCGTGGAATAGGACCACCCAGCTCTGCACGCTTTTGTTTCAGATAGATCATCTCCGGCGCATCGTCCGCTGGTTTAAAGTACGGCACGCCTTCCAGTTCTTTGTCGGTCAACGGCACATCAAACCGATCGCGGAAGTACTTCAGCTCTTCCAGATTCAGTTTCTTTACCTGGTGGGTATCGTTCTCTGCCTCACCCGCATCACCCATGCCGTATCCCTTGACCGTCTTGGCCAGGATCACCGTGGGCTCACCGGTGTGGTTGACCGCCGCATGGTAGGCGGCGTAAACCTTATAAGGATCGTGGCCGCCGCGATTCAAACGATAAATGTCGTCATCGGACAGATCCGCAACCATACGCTTCAGATCTTCGTCTTGACCAAAGAAGTTATCGCGCACATAGGCGCCGCCTTTGGCCTTAAAATTCTGGAATTCGCCGTCTACGGTTTCGTTCATGCGCTGCTGCATCAGGCCCGCTTCGTCCCGGGCAAACAGCGGATCCCAATGCCGTCCCCAGACGACTTTAATCACATTCCAACCAGCACCTCGAAAGGAACCTTCCAGTTCTTGAATGATCTTGCCGTTACCTCGCACCGGACCGTCCAGACGCTGCAGGTTACAGTTCACGACAAAAATCAGGTTATCCAGCTTTTCCCGGCCGGCCAGCGACAGCGCGCCCAAAGATTCAGGTTCGTCCGTCTCACCATCGCCCAGGAATGCCCAGACTTTGCGGTCACCCATCTCTACCAGACCACGCGAGTCCAGATACTTCATCATATGGGCTTGATATATCGCCTGCAGAGGACCCAGCCCCATAGACACGGTCGGGAACTGCCAATAATCCGGCATGAGCCACGGATGAGGATAGGAAGACAAGCCCTGGCCATCCACTTCCCGGCGGAAATTGTCCATCTGAGATTCGGTTAGACGACCTTCCAGGAAAGATCGCGCGTATACCCCTGGCGATGCGTGCCCCTGAAAGTAAATCAGGTCGCCCGGGTTTTCGTCACCGCCCCCTTTAAAAAAGTAGTTAAAACCAACGTCGTACAGGGTGGCTGACGAGGCAAAGCTGGAAATGTGACCGCCCAGATCTCCCGGGCGTTGATTCGCGCGAACCACCATCGCCAAGGCATTCCATCTGATCAAACTGCGGATGCGCCGCTCCATAAACAGATCGCCCGGCATCAGCGCTTCTTTGGCTGATGGAATGGTGTTTCGATAGGCCGTGGTGATCGTATAGGGCAGTCGCGAGCCGGTTTTGGTCATACGCGCAGACAAGCGTTCTAACAGGAAATTTGCGCGTTCCGTGCCTTCGTTCTCAAGGATATATTCCAGAGACGCCAACCACTCTTTGGTTTCTTCTGGATTTACATCGTCAAGTTTTGGATAGGCCATGTATTTCTCGCTCTAAGCTTTAGTTTACGCTTGTTGATCCCTGTCAGCGCTGATCCACCTAACACTCATCAAGTACAGCTCATGAAGTATAGGCATTCGCCAGAACTTCACCGGATATTCGTCAACAAAACTGCCGTGAGTTAACTAATCGGCGTCCGTCGCTTGGGAAATGTCATCAGACAGGCCAGTCAGTAGACCCTGCCAATCAAAAAAAGGTCCCGGATCTGTCTTTCGACCCGGCGCAATCTCGCTATGACCAACAATGCGGTCCACGCCAATGGCGGGGTAATTGTGACACAAAGTCATCAACACTTTGTGAAGGTTTTGGTATTGAGCCAGGGTGTAAGCCGAGGCCACATCACCTTCGAGCTCTATGCCAATGCTGAAGCCATTACAACTTTGGCGGCGCTGCCAGCAGGACACGCCAGCATGCCAGGCACGACGATCAAACGGCACAAACTGAACCACCTCACCCGCGCGATCGATGAGCAAGTGTGGTGCTACCTGCATACCCTCAAGGTCGGCAAAACTTGGGTCTTCTGCCACATCCAACTCCCCTAGAAACAGTCTTTCCGGAGCTCCTGTGCCGAATTGGCCCTCTGGTAACGACACACAATGAATCACCACAAGGTCGATGGGCTCCTGGGCTGGTCTTTCATCATGGTGAGCGCTGGGTGCGCAACGCGCAAATGTCAGCCAGTGCTGCTCGTCAATCAAATCAGCAATTTCGGTCATTTGGTGGCTCATCACCCATCTGGTTGGGTACACTGCGGGCTTTGTATTGTGACGCGTCGAACCTCGCGCCACAACGGATC
This sequence comes from Pseudomonadota bacterium, assembly GCA_039028095.1. Taxonomy (GTDB): domain Bacteria; phylum Pseudomonadota; class Gammaproteobacteria; order Pseudomonadales; family Azotimanducaceae; genus UBA4421. The sequence goes on along the minus strand of JBCCIU010000001.1, from coordinate 343,650 downwards.
GAATCAAGAACTCATGACACCGTTAACAGACGTTATAACAAACAACGTACGCGCAGCACTGCTGGAGGATCTAAACAACCAACAGGATGTTTCCGCCCAGCTGATCCCTGCCGATGATACCGCCACCGCCCGCGTGATCACCCGACAAGCCGGTATTTTCTGCGGGGCACCCTGGGTTGAAGAAACCGTTAAACAGGTGGATGCGTCTGTCACGGTGGACTTCAACGTCACAGACGGCGACCGGGTCGCACCCGATGAGTTGCTCTTCACTCTGACAGGCGCAGCCCGCAGCCTGCTCACGGCAGAGCGCACCATGTTGAACTTTGTCCAGCTGTTATCTGGCACCGCCACTAAAACCGCGCACTATGTGGGACTGGTGGCGGGTACCCGTGTGCAGCTGTTGGATACCCGCAAGACCGTACCCGGACTGCGAGCTGCGCAAAAGTATGCGGTCACCTGCGGGGGTGGTGAGAATCATCGCCTGGGACTTTTTGATGCCTACCTCTTAAAAGAAAACCACCTGGCAGCCTGTGGGGGCATTGCCAATGCGGTCGCCCAAGCCCGAAGTCAGCATCCGGATATGCCGGTGGAGGTAGAAGTGGAATCCCTGGACGAACTGCAACAAGCCATGGATGCCGGAGCCGACATCGCCATGGTGGATAACTTTTCCCTGCAGGAAACCCATCAAGCCGTAGAGATGGCCAAAGGCGTGCTCAAGCTGGAAGCCTCTGGCGGCATAGATGAGACATCCATCAAAGAAATCGCAGCTACGGGTGTGGATTATATTTCTATTGGTGAACTCACAAAAAACATCGACCCCATGGATTTATCCATGCGGTTTGTGAGTTAAATCGGTTTATCGTATTCGTTCGACAGGACTTCCAACGTGAGTCGTTTTAGTGCATTCGCAATTCATCTTGGCCTGAGCCTCGCGATCTTTGTGGTACTGGCCTACCTGGTCGTTTTCCAGTGGTATCCAGACTTTTTCTTCCAGACTGACGGCGGTTGGCGCGGAATGCGCATCATCATATTCGTCGATCTGGTGCTGGGCCCCATGCTTACCCTGGTGGTGTACAAGGCAGGTAAGCCGGGACTGAAAACAGACTTGACCGTGATAGGTCTATTGCAGACAGTTTGCCTGATCGCCGGCACCTGGGTGGTCTACAGTGAACGACCCATCACCATCGTCTATAACGACAGTCGATTCAGCGTGTTAAGCCACGATGACTACACGGCAGCTGGTTTGGCAGTGCCAGAGCTTGATGCGTTCCCCGGATCGTCACCCAAGTGGGTGATGGTTGAGGTACCCACAGGGGTCCAGGAAGAAGCCGATTTCCGCGCCAACATCATAAAAACCGGCAGCACCATCAGCATGGCTACCCAGCTCTACGAGCCTTTTGATTTTCAACACGAACAGGTGAAGGGCGCACCAATTTCAATTGAGAAACTGTTTGGGCGCAAAAATCGCAGACCTCTATTGGAGGCGTGGCTGGCGGAACAAAACCGACCGCTGGATGATTTCCAGTTCTATAACCTGGCGTCGCGCTTTGCCTATGGCGCTTTGATCTTCGACAAGGCCACCGGGACTCCGGTGGGTGTCATCGACTTTACAGGAGAGCAAGCGGACTAGTCCGCATCACCCCGCAGCCAGCGCATCAACGCGGTGGGTTCTCGACCATCTCTATCGGTAAACGCCGGATTGGTATGACAGGCGTGCACTTCATGCCGTAGTTCGGGTTCTGCCATCGCCAGCAGTTTTGAGCCTAACAATCGACTTAAGATGTTTTTGAATTCCCTGGCTTGTTTACGACTGAGGATTTCACACCACACCATCAAGTCCCGCACTTTTTGAATCCCCTCTTCGGTATTGCCCGACATCACGGCATGATCGATACGCAGCGTCACCGCCTGCAGGTTGGTGGGATCCAACTGCAGCGCACGGTCTAACAAGCTGCTGTCCTGAGCGACGGCGTCCGGTCGAAATCGTTTCAAAAACTGGTAATAGCTGGTGTAGGCCAGCGGGTTCCATGGGTCAACGACGATGGCCCTTTCATAGGTGCGACCAATGGCGCGCAGCTCATCAACGGTTGGCGTTTGCTGCGTGGCCGCCACTTCTCGCAAACGTGCCTCACCCAGGATCGGGATACCCCGATTGGCATTCACGCGCTGGCTGAATTTGGCGTATTCCAACATCCGCTCTGGCGCTTGCCTGACCTGGCGGGCAAAGGGCACATGGTCCTGGGCACTGAACACACCATAGGTGAACGTGTCGTGCAGCAACAACATGCTGGTGTAAAGGAGGCCAAGAGACGTCACCAACCACACACCGCGCCCTACATATTCTGGCAACCGAAGCTTGTCGAGGTTTGGCTGCGCATCACCATCAGGCCTGAATACTCCGGCACCCAACAACCCCAACAACACAACCAGCGGCAAAACGTAAAACACAAAATTCACGTTTGCATGGATGACAGCAATGCCAACCGCCACTGCATAGCCCAAGCGGACGTCAAACGTTTCTGTCCGAAAGGTCCAATAAAACCCGCGAACCCCCACGCTGACAATGAACACGAACATGGGGATCAGCAGCCACACCCCTCCTTCCAGCAGTAGCTGTATATAGTCGTTATGAACAAATTGGGCGGTGGTGACCTGTTCCAGTTCCGAACGATATTGTGGGTACAACAGCGAGAACGTAAACAGGCCCGTACCATGCAACCCGCCATGTACACGGATAGCATCCCACGTGGCATTCAACATGAGCATGCGCGTGTCTTCCGCGCTGGCACGCTCTATCTCATCTGCGCGCACCAACTGGCTAGATTGCTCAACGCTGGCTTGAGGATCAAAAGCCTCCGAAATCCCTTCTGGGTCGAAGATGGTAAACAGCACAAAGCCCAGCAACATGGACGCTACGGCGACGGCAAGATTGCGCCAATCCCATCGGAAGCGCCACCCCAGAAACAAGACCAGCAACGCCATACCCCAAACCACCACCAGCGCAAATCTGGAGGTAGTGGCCAGCATTGCCAGACATACAACCACCGAGATACCACCTGACACACACAGATGCCAAGGTGTCACCGGCAAAGGCAAGCGTCGCAATATCCAAGGCACCCAGCACAGATAAAGCAGCGTGACGTAGTTATTAGGATCAAACAGCGGGGTGTGCGCCCGGGCGCCCTGAACCACAAACTCGTAGGCAGAGATCAGCGCAAAGGTAAAAACGATCAATGCGGCGACGCGCAACACCCGCGCGATCACCTCGGGCTTGGACACCAGCATCATCAATGGCAGTACAGCCGCTATGATGGTCGCTGCAAAGCTGGAATCGTAGCTGATGGAGAACACATTGTGGTTCAGTACCAATAGTGCCAACGTGACATAACAGCCCAGATGCAGCAGCGGTTGGCCGGCAATTGCCTGATTAACCCGCGCAGGTCCCCCTGCGACGAACATCACGATGGGAATGGCGGACGCCAGCCAAAGAAACAGCAGATTAAACCCAACGCCATAAAAAAATATGGAGACAACAACAACCGATACCAGCAGACCAATGGCCAACCAGGTTGTGACAGATGCCTGGTTAATGGGTGCGCCCCATCACCCGCCCCCCAATCGCCGTGGGTTTAGTTTAATATTCAACCACTTTCTCGTTAACAGACTCTCGTTACCCATGTCGGATGCAAAACCCAACCCTGACCAGCTGTTCACTATGTTCAACGAAATAGGCATCGTCAACCAATTGGCTTCAAATCAATTTGAACGCAGCTTGCCCGACGGCCTCACGCAGTCCCAGTTCAGCGTGTTGAATAACTTTGTACGGCTGGGTGGCGTGCGCTCACCCAAACAGCTGGCGGATGCGTTCCAGGTCACCAAGGGTGCCATGACCAATACCCTGGAGAAACTGGCTGCCCGGGGTTGTGTGGAGATCTCGTCAGACCCCCAGGATGGACGACGTAAAATCGTGAGTATCACGTCAAAAGGAAAACGTCTGCGCGAGACGTCCATCCGCTCTGCTGTCCCTAATATGGCCAAGGTCAACGACGTTCTGAGCAAGCAGGAGGTAGAAACTCTAATCCCTACCCTGCAAAAACTGCGCGCTTACCTGGATAACAATCGATCATGAGAAATTGAATCTGGACCCAATCCAGAAAACAACACACAATAACTACACCAAGGGGACTAAGGGAAAGGAGCTAACCCATGTACGAAAGCCCAACACAACCACAGTCGATTGGCGGTGTCTTGGATGATGGATTTAAGATCTATCGCGCCTGCCTGAAAGATGTTTTTCTCGTGTGTGTGCTTGGTGGCCTCATCACCGCCATCCCCTCTTCATTTTTGGCCACGGGCATCGAGGACCCCGCATCGTTCTCCTGGTCCGGGTTTGCGGTGATCTATCTGGTGGTCATGCTGCTGTCCACCGCCGTCATGATCCCGGTGTTGATGAAAATTGCGGGGCTGGTGAAAGGCCAACCCATCAGCTGGTCACAGGCATTTGCAAGAATTATCAGCGCGGTGATCCCCGCCCTGATCTGCCTGGTGTTATACATTCTTGCGGTGGGCATCGGCAGTTTACTGCTGTTGGTCCCGGGCATTATTTTGAGTATTTCGCTGGTTTTGTCCGTATACATGGTGATCGTCGACGGCGCCGGTCCCATCGATGCGCTGAAACAAAGCCACAATCTGGTCTGGGGGAACTGGTGGCGCACCATGGTGATTTTTACCGTGGTCGGCATCATCGGCATTGTGGTGGTTATGCTCTTGTCCACTGTCCTGATCCTGATCACCGGTGTTCCTGAGCCGGGTGAATCCACATTTGTTGCGGATTTTGTTTTGTCACCGCTGATGACAGGGCTGATCTCACCGCTGTTTTATGCCTTTATTCTGGCAGTGATGAACGACCTGAAACTACGCAAGGAAGGCGGAGATCTGGAAGACCGCATCACGTCGCTGGACGACGATTAACGCGACACCAAAACCTCGAATCCTGGTCGCGTTGGCGACCACACTCTTACTGGGCTTGCCAGGGCATGGCCAGGCATATCCGTCGCTTGAAGAAATTGTGGGGACCTGTACCGCGAAGTATGTGGACTATGCGCTGGCACACGTCGAGAACCAACCGAAGACTGAGGATTTCGACGCAGCGGTCAGCGAAGAATCCGACGATGCTTCACAACGGCCGTCCGAAGCACTCACCCCGCTCAGCGACTTTTGTGCAGAAGGGGCTGAGTGGTTTGAGCAATCTGAATGGCAACGGGTCATGACGACAGGTCCAAACGGCGCAAGCCTTGAAGATCTGCGAGAAGCGGATCGAATTACCCGTTTGTACACGTCCAACCCGGATAACGTGCTGGACACCGCTGAGCTCGACGAGATCATCGCATCGCTGCCACCCTGGCAAAACCAGACGCCCTCAATGTGGCAGCGCTTTGTGGACTGGGTGCAACAGTGGTTCAAGAACAACGAGGTCGACCCACCAGAATGGCTCACCAACCTGTCACTTTCCGGGTCTTTCTTCAAAGTTGTGTCCTATGCCGCCATGGCCTTTATTGTCTTAGCCGCCATTGTGCTGATCTGGCGAGAACTCAGATTGGTGCGCAGGCGCAGCTTCCAACCTGAGCTGCCGGCGCATCCGCTGGTTCCAGAAGGGATCGAACACTTATCTATCGCAGATCTGAAAGACATGCCCGCCCATCTACAGCCCGGTTTGATTTTCGGCAAGCTGGTGCAGCACATCATCAGCCATACCCAATACAACATCGGATTTGGCAATTCACATCGCCAGATTGCCGACCAGCTTGAACTGCATGAGTCCGCGTCGGACATCCGCCGCCTGGCCGAGGCTGCAGAACAGGCCTCATACGGCGACTGGACGCCTTCCAATTCAGAGCTTGATCAACTGTTGGAAATGGGTGCCCGCCTGGTTGGCGAACAACCGATCATCGGAGAAAGCGCATGAACGATCGACTGATCAACATCGGCGGGATGTTGATTGCGCTGGTGGTGTTGGCCGCACTGATGCTACCCCAGGGGGATGCGCCATTCCCTCGGCCCACCAGTGAAGCGGAGGGAATGCGCGGTTACGCGGCCATGGCGCGGTGGCTTGCAGCCAACCAGATTCCGGTGGTCAGTCACCGTGCCCGCCTGAGCGAGTTACCCGAGGACCCCAGCGTTGCCAGTACCGGCAATATTCTGTTCATCACCATGCCCTGGAAAACACCCCTGAGTCACGATGAACAGGAAGCGGTGGAATTCTGGGTCAGCAGAGGTAACACCCTGGTGCTGGTTGCCGCCCTGAACGATACCTTAAACTGGTCCCAGACGGGTCTGTCCCTGATCGAAGACCTGCATCAGATGACGTCAATCACCTTTGCGGCCCTCGAAGCGGAAGACCGCGTGATTCGAACCGGTATGATCAACGCCACCATCGAGCTACCACTCTATCCCACCTCCAGTCATCCATTAACCCGTGACGTTGTTGAGCTTGTCGCGTCAACCGACCAGTTTACCAACCTGCATAACCCCATTCGCACTTTGTACTCCTCATCTATCACCGGGCTGGTTGAAGTTTCTGGTTACGATGCTGATGCTGTGTGGCAGGTGCACTGGGGTAGCGGCTCGGTGGTCATTGTGGGCATGGCGTCGCTGTTCTCCAATCGGGATATCGCCAAAGCAGATAACGCTCGGTTCCTGAACAACATCGTTGACCTGCACCTGGGTGAGGACGGCCAGTTTATCTTTGATGACTATCACCAGGGCTTGAGCACCTTGTATGACCCAGATGCATTTTTTGCAGACTCGCGACTATGGTGGACTGTGCTGTTCGCGTTGGGTTTTTGGGCTGTCTATATGGTGGGCTCATCGGTCCGGTTGGTGGACCCCGATCAGAAAATATCAGATCCGCAGCAGGGCGATCTGGTAAAAGCTCTGGGCGGTTTCATGACAAGAAAGCTCACTGCCGTGGATACCGGCAGACTTATGATTGATGAATGGCTGAGCGAATTGGAAGCCAAAGGATTGATCACCGAACCCGACGAAACCGTGTGGAGCAAGCTGCGCAATCTGCCGCTGCTGGATAAACACATTTTGAAACTGATAGAGGCAGACGCCGCCACGCTGGCAGATAACAAGAAGGTCAACCTGATCCGCCTACACAATCACATCAATACGCTTAGAAGGAATATGTCATGACAAATTCAGCCCAGGCACTGGAACAACACATTGTCGGTGAGTTGAGTACCCGCCTGTTTGGTATGGAAGAGGTGATGCATGCGTTAACGATTGCACTGATCAATGGCGGACATGTTCTGCTGGAAGGACCACCCGGTCTGGGTAAAACCAGACTATCAAAAGCCTTTGCAGCTGTTTTGGGCGGCGCCTTCAAGCGTGTCCAGGGGACCGCAGACTTGATGCCTACCGACATCACCGGCGTACATGTATTCAACACCCAGCAACAGGAGTTTGAATTTCAGCCAGGACCTTTGTTTGCCGACATTGTGCTGGTAGACGAGATCAATCGGGCCGGTCCAAAAACTCAATCGGCCCTGCTGGAAGCCATGGAAGAGCGCCAGGTGACCGTGGACAGAGACACCTTTCCCCTGGCCAGGAATTTTCTGGTGGTGGCCACACAAAACCCGCGTGAGTTTGAAGGTACCTTCCCGTTACCCGAATCCCAACTGGATCGATTTTCCTTAAGTGTACCCATCCACTACATCGATCGGGACCATGAACAGCAGATTTTGATGAGCTATAGCGACACCTCAAAAAGCGTGGACGATTTTTCTGCATTGAATCGGCTTGGAGAAGACGCTGTGGCCCAGGCCCAAGCTGCCGTGGATACGGTCTCCCTGTCGGATAAGCTGACCCAATACGTCATTGACATTGCAACCGCCACACGAGAACACCAGGCCATCAACCTGGGGCTGTCTACCCGTGCGGCGCTGACGCTCACCCGTTGCGCCAGAGTTGAGGCGGCGTTGCGCGGCGGTGAGTTTGTCATTCCAGACGATGTGCAACGCGTCACCCCCTGGGTGATGGCACACCGCCTGGTGCTGACGCCAGAAGCTGCCCTGGATGGCACCACGACCAACAGCGTGGTGGACAACATTATGCAGATGGTAGAAGTGCCTAAGTGAATCTAACCCCGCTCAGCTATCTGTTCGTGGCCCTGATCGCCTTGTTGGGGGTGGTTGGTGAATGGTCTCCGGACTATGCGGGTTGGTGGCGCCTGCCCGCCATCCTGTGGGTGGCTGCGGCATTTTACGACTGGTATTCGACGCGCAACCTGAATCTGCAGGCAACGCTGGCTCAAGAACCCACCATACATCTGGGGCGCAGCGAACAGTTGACGCTGACGCTGGCCAACCGAACCCAACGCACCCTATCTATCGAATACGCCCCAGGCTTACCCGCACCGCTAAAAGCAGATGACGCCTCGGTATTTATGACCCTGCCCGCTGAAAACGCTCAAACCATCCGCATCCCCACCATGGCGGATGCGCTGGGCTCACCCGTCTGGCGTAAGTTACCCATGCGCATAAAAGGTCCGCTTGGGTTAGCCCGCGTACCTTTTAACCCCCTGGCAGAGGTTCAATTCATCATTGTTCCAGATTTGATCGACAACCCAATGACCCTGACGGGCAACCACCCCAGCGGCAGGGTGAACTTGAACGCCGGAGGTGGCCAGGAGCTGCATCATATTCGTGACTATGCGCCGGGGGACCCCAGACACACCATCGATTGGAAAGCCACCGCCAGAACCAACAGTCTGGTGACGAAAGTGTTCAGCACCCAACAGAGTCTGGAGATCATGTTGGTGCTGGACATCGGCAGAACCAGTCGCACCAGCATTCACGGCCTGCCAGTCTGCAGCCACTACATCAACCTGTGTAGTCGATTTACCCAGCAGGCGGTTAGCAAAGGTGATCGGGTGGGGCTGATCGCAGCCTCACACAATTTGCCCGTTGTGGTGCCACCCCAGGCAGGCACAACCGCAGTACAGCAGATTCGCGACGGCCTGACCGGTCTGACACCCCAGCAAACAGAAACGGATATGCTGCGGGCTGCATTACAGCTGCAACACCTGGTTAAACACCGCTGCCTGATTATTCTGTTGACCGACTTTTACAGCCAACAACTGGAAGGTAGCTTTGGACAAAGCCTGCGCCTTTGGAATCGGCGCCACTTAACCATGGTGGTGGGCCTGATGGATCAGACCTTGTTTGATCTGACCCAGCAGTCCGCCCAGACTGCCCAGGACCCCTACCTGACCCTGGCGAGCCAAGAATACATCAACAGCGTAAACAATAACGCTAGAGCGGCAAGCCGTTTAGGCGCCCATCCGATCGTCACCAACCCGGATCACTTGGAGAACAGCGTGGTTAGGACCTATGCTCGCCTGAAGCAGCAGGGTCGAGTTTAGGATTAAACAAGCCTGGCCACCCGGCCAGGGCGTAACCAAAAACAATCCAGTACACGATACCCACCGTCGTACAGAAGGCCATGCTGTAGGAAGCATCTGGCGAGATATATCCCTCGATGACACCGGCACCAATCATAAAAGGAATGCACAACATCAATAACCGCAATCCATTACGCGTTGCCTGCTGAAAGGACTGGAGCCGAGTGAGATGTCCTGGACGCGCGATGGCTTCGCCGATATAGAATCCAACCCCGCCAGCAATACAGATGATGGACAGCTCCACAAAGCCATGCGCCACGACAAAGCGCAACAGTTCATCGGAAAAGCCATACTTGTGCACAAAGCTGAACACACCACCAAGCATGATCCCGTTCAGAGAAATAATATACAAAGTGCCCAGCCCATACAGCACACCAAACACCATGGCGGTGAGCGTTACCGCGACGTTGTTAGTGAAGATGCCAATGGCCAATACCGAGGACGGCATGATGTTCAGCAGGTCATCGGTCCACAGCTTGCCTTCCTGCACCTGATCCACCATAGCCGGCGAGGCGACCAACCCAATCAGATCTGGAAACGTGGCAATAAGCCACCAACCCGCAAACCCGGTGAGCACAAACAAAGCGGTTACCGCCAGAATCTTGCCGCTCAGCAGCTTCATCAGACCCGGTACCTCAAACTTCAAGAAATGGCGGAGATCTTCAACCCGGCTGCGGGCTGGCAGGTGCAACACCCGGTGCATCTCCCGATACAGCTTATCCAGGTAGTTTACGATCTGGCTATGGGGTGCTTCTGCCCGCACGTAGGCAAGATCTGCGGCCAACTCCGGATAGGCACGCATGGCATCGCGCAAGGTATCCATGGACAACGGTTTACCATCTGACAGATCCTCGAGAGACGCCTCGATTTGCTGCCAGCGCCCCACACGTTGGTTAATCCACTGCTGGCGGGCGTTCTCGCTACTCACAAGCGACTAACCCCGGCGGCCCGTAAGCTCAAAGAGTTCACCCTTAAGCGTACTTTCATCCAATGCCTCTGCACCATCGCGACCCATTTGCACCAGTAATTTTTGACCCAGGCCTCTGCGCTTATCCGGATCCAGTTCATCCCAACGATCCAACAGCTCATTCACCAGCTCAACCTTGGCAAAGTCCAAATCCTGATTGGCAAACTGGGCAACATCCAAGGCCTGGCTGCCGCTTTGTTGATAAACCAGCACCGTACCCGCCGCCAGATCCCCGATGCGCACAGACTGTCGCGTCAAGATCGCACAGGTCAGCCCGATGGCATAGCCAAAGGGCAGGCTGTCAAACATCCGCAAGACATTTCTTAACAGAAGCGCAAACACGCCCGGTGTATGGCCGGCCTGCGTGACAATGCGCACGCCAGCGATACGTTTACCCGGCGTACTGCCTCGCATCACAATCTCCAACACGACGTGATACAGACCATAGACCACCAGGGCAGGAATCAACACCGCGTACAGATACAAGGGGAATTGAGCTGAGCTTTGCTCACCCGGCGTTAACGAACCCCAGACCACAACGGTACCCACGATGTACCAGGCCAGGGCAATGATCAGGCGAATATGCCAATCGATGAGAAATGCGTACGAACGCGCACCTGCACCAGCGATCTTCAGCTCGATATCAACGCCGGTCACGCTGCGAATGTTATGCGGATCGTTCACAGAATTGTGGGGTTAAGAGTTACCATCCCGGTAAATATTGCACAGTTCTTCGGCAATTCGCACCCCTGCGATAAGTATTTGATCTAGAAATGAGAGTACAAGCATTCTCGAAAGAGGCACTGCTTGGCAGATCTGTAAACTGGAGGCAGTGAGCAGGGTTCAATTCCTATTCACAAGAATCTCACCCCTTCATCGTCCAGTTTTCGTAAGCGAAAACTGGGTAAGCGTTTGACCCCAGCCAAACGCGACATGGTGCCGGAACGCGGAATCACGCCGAGCCAATGGCTCGGTGGTGCGAACGCCAATTTGCCTACCAGCGAATTGGAGGAAGTGAGCAGGGTTCGATTCCTGTTTAAGTTCACTCGCTCGACAACCGTAGTCCCGCGTACAAACACCTTAAAACTGGTGCCGGAACGCGGAATCGAACCGCGGACCTACTGATTACGAATCAGTTGCTCTACCAACTGAGCTATCCCGGCACTGTGGGCGCGCAAGAATACTCAATTTAGGGCCTGAAAGGAACGGCATTCCGATCAGGCGCGTTTAACTTTTCCCTAACAGCGTGTCTTGTCAGGCATGGTCATACAGACCACCAAGCCATCTGGATGAGTTGCTGTCACGTTGTAATCTGACGCATCGCCACTGGGACCATCAGCAATGGCATAGGTCACACCGTCTGCCGCCTGAGGCGCCCAGCCAATGGCAGTGTCAATCGCTGCAATGTTGGCCATACCCACCGAATAGGTGCCGTTGCGCAGGAAAAAATCTTCCTGAAACATCTCTATGCTGGCGATGTTGTTGACCAACACGGCTTCCTGAGAGGTTTCAATATAGTTCTGATAAGCGGGAACACCCACAACCAGCAGGATGGCCAGAATGGTGACCGTGATCATCAGTTCGATCATGGTGTAGCCACGGCTGTGCTTTGGGGTTGAGGCGGTTTGTTTAGACGGCTGCATGAATGTGCTTGTCATGGTCGCATCCTAAGCTGATCAATTTACAGATTAAGCGTATTAAAACGAAAAAGGGCAGCCAAAGCTGCCCTTTGCATCTCATTTCTGAGCGCTTTCTTACCAATCGATGGTGGTAGATGCAGTTGCACCCCAGTCACCGTAGACAGGACGTTCGATCACAACAGACATGTCGTTGTCTGCGATCGTACCGGAAGCAGTCAGACCAACAGAACCGTTAGCGGTAGAAGAACCGTCCGCTTCGAACGCTGCAGCACCTTCAGGTGAAGAGCGGTCAAACTTGTCTGCACCAACCTGGTCGCGCAGTTCTGCAACCCAAGCTGCAGAGTCAGTCAAACGCGTGCTGGCAGCAGTACGAGTTTCTGCACCAATCTGAATGTTCGCACGGGTGCGCTGCATTTCAGAGTTTACGAAGTCGATACCTTCTTCGTAGTGAGCGTTAACTTTTGCCATGTTCGCGGTTGCGATATAAGACTGGTAAGCGGGCAGAGCCACAGCAGCCAGAATGCCGATAATCGCTACTACGATCATCAATTCGATAAGGGTAAAACCTTTGTTCAATGCGTTTTTCATTTCGAAACAAACTCCGTTACTCAAAATATGTCAAACGTTGCGAGCCGTCACCTTCCTGGCTACAGCCGTTTTCCGTTGCAAGTTAAAAAGCAATCCTTGTGCCAACATTCGAAGAATAACCGATCAGATCAACCTTCTTCAATCATTTCAAGCACTTAGCTGCCCGTTCAGCCAAAAAATTATCAATTTTGTGTCCAGATATTGCGTGGGCTCCTGAGAAACCGCTGCGTCTGCATGTCACTAGTTGACAATTTGCGTCACCCCTCCCGGAATTTACTCCAAAATTTCTGGCACGCTGTCCAGAAATGTCACCTGGGACAGTCTGACCGACCGACCCGATGACCGAGTGAAGTGGCATCTGCGAACTACTTTAGCGAATAATCGCCAAATGATTGTGCACCACGCCACAAATTAGCAACAGGTCATCCAAACACCAACCCCTGTAAGACAAAGTCTTATAACAATGTGCGATAGGCCATTGATAGTATGTAAAATTGTGACAGCCGTATCGACAGCTTGGTGAAGCAGGCATACACTTGATTCGCCCTGCCTGGGTATTGTTACAGGTAAGTACGTTAGTCGTGCAGATTAGTAAAGTAACGTGGCTAATCGGCATCTAATCGAAGGAAGTAGATAAGGATCTCTTAAGCTGTATGGCAACTGAGCCCATCCCAATCAGTGGTCTGGCCCGACGCCTAGTTGATGAAGGCATTGTCGAGGCAGACACCGCGATCAAGGCCATCGAAGAAGCACGCAATGCAGCTGTGCCATTGGTGAGCTATCTGGTGCAAAACCAGGTGGTCGAGGCCAAAAGTATCGCCACCAGCGCAGCTCAAGAATTTGGCGTGCCATTGATGGACCTGTCGGTCTTTGATCTGGAAGCCATCCCCAAAGACCTGGTTAAAGAACAACTGATCCGTCAGCACAACGCCCTGCCGCTGGTTCGCCGTGGCGTACGTTTGTTTGTTGCGGTATCCGACCCTACCAACCTGCAGGCACTGGACGAGATTAAGTTCCAGACCGGGGTAACCACCGAACCTATTCTGGTCGAAGAAGACAAGCTTGCCGACCTGATCGAGAAATTCCTGACCGCACAAGAAGATGACGGTCTGGGTGATCTGGACGGCGATGAGCTTGAAGACCTGGACATGGAGGCCTTTGACGACAACGACGGTGGTGACGACGAAGATGTTGCCAATGCCACTGACGATACGCCTATTGTGCGCTTCGTTAACAAGATGTTGTTGGACGCCATTAAAACCGGCGCGTCGGATATTCACTTTGAACCCTATGAAAAGTCTTACCGCGTACGCTTTCGTACAGACGGCGTACTGCACGTGGTCTCCAGCCCACCTCAAAACTTAGGCACCCGCCTGGCCGCTCGCTTAAAAGTGATGTCAGAGATGGATATCTCTGAACGCCGGGTACCACAGGACGGCCGTATCAAGATGAAGCTGTCTAAAACCCGGGCCATCGACTTCCGGGTGAACACCTTGCCTACTCTGTGGGGTGAAAAGGTGGTGTTGCGTATTCTGGACCCCTCCAGTGCCAAAATGGGTATCGAAGCGCTGGGCTTTGAAGAAGTACAACAATCCATGTTCTTAGATGCGCTGCATAAGCCACAGGGCATGATTTTAGTCACCGGACCCACGGGTTCTGGTAAAACCGTATCGCTGTACACCGGTCTTAACATCCTGAACACTCAGGAGCGCAATATTGCGACAGCGGAAGACCCGGTTGAAATTAACCTGGAAGGCATTAACCAGGTCCACGTAAACCATAAGGTGGGCTTAGACTTTGCTCAGGCCTTGCGCTCTTTCTTGCGTCAGGACCCGGACGTGGTGATGGTAGGTGAGATTCGTGACCTTGAAACCGCAGAGATCGCGATTAAAGCAGCCCAGACCGGCCACATGGTGCTGTCTACCCTGCACACCAACTCTGCACCAGAAACACTGACTCGTATGCGCAACATGGGCGTACCGGCCTTTAACCTGGCCACCTCGGTAAATCTGATCATCGCCCAGAGATTGGCAAGACGCTTGTGTAACGAGTGCAAAGTACAGATTGATGTACCCAAAGAATCCTTAATGGAAGAAGGATTCACCGAAGAAGACATCGCAGCAGGCTTGGAGATCTTCGAAGCCAGCGACCAGGGTTGTGATAAGTGCAACCAAGGCTTTAAAGGCCGTGTGGGAATTTATGAAGTAGTTAAAATTACTCCGCAGATGTCTCGTATTATCATGGAAGACGGCAATAGTATGCAGTTGGCGGAGCAAGCAAAGGAACACGGGTTTGACGACCTGCGGCGTTCTGGCCTGGTTAAGGTCATGCAGGGCGTTACCAGCCTGGCCGAGGCGAACAGGGTCACCACCGGGCACTAGTCCGGCTTTTTTGTTGAAGCGCGTTGCTGCACACTAAAACTACGAATATCGCTTAAATCACATTGGATTAAGTATGGCTGAGAGTGCAATTTTTGTCTGGGAAGGCAAAGACAAACAAGGTAAGAAAACCAAGGGTGAAATCACTTCAGCTACCCCTGCTATTGCCAAGGCAGAGCTACGTCGTCAGGGCATTGTTGCCACCAAGGTTAAGAAAAAGACCGAAGGCCTGAAACTGGGCGGCGGCAAGGTGAAACCCGCAGACATTGCGCTGTTCACCCGACAGATGGCCACCATGATGCGCGCGGGTGTCCCCCTGGTACAGTCCTTCGATATTGTGGCCGATGGCGTAGACAAACCAAAACTCGCCGAGTTGATTCGCGCCATTCGCAACGACGTTTCTGGCGGTAACTCGTTTGCCTCTGCCATTCGCAAACACCCAGATGAATTTGATGAGCTGTTCTGTAACCTGGTCGACGCCGGTGAACAGTCCGGTGCGTTGGAATCCATGTTAGACCGGATTGCCACCTACAAAGAGAAAACCGAATCGCTCAAAGCCAAAGTACGCAAAGCCATGACCTACCCCATCGCCGTATTAGTGGTGGCGTTTGTGGTTGCCGGTATTCTGCTGGTTAAGGTTGTCCCGCAGTTCGAAGAAGTATTTGCCGGCTTTGGTGCAGAACTCCCAGCGTTTACGCAGATGGTGATCGGCTTTTCAGAATGGGCCCAGGCCTACTGGCTATACGTGCTGGTTGGCATTGTCGCCAGCGGGTTTATCTTCTCTGAAATCCACAAGCGATCAAAGCCGTTCCGAGAAACCCTGGACAAGCTGGTCCTGAAAGCACCCGTAGCCGGCGAGATTGTAGAAAAGTCTGCTATCGCACGTTTTGCACGCACGCTTTCCACCACATTTGCCGCCGGTGTTCCGCTGGTAGATGCATTAAATTCAGTGGCGGGCGCTACCGGTAACTCTGTCTTTGTGTACGCGGTGAACCAGGTAAGGGACGACGTCTCTACCGGTATGCAGCTGAACTTTTCTATGCGCAACACAGGCGTGTTCCCCAACATGGTCACCCAGATGGTGGCCATTGGTGAAGAAGCCGGCGCACTGGATGACATGCTGGATAAGAGTGCCACCTACTATGAAGAACAGGTCGACAACGCAGTCGACAACCTGACCAGTCTGATGGAACCCATCATCATGTCTGTGTTGGGCGTACTGGTGGGTGGCTTGATCATCGCCATGTACCTGCCAATCTTCCAGCTGGGTGCGGTTGTCGGCGGCTAACCGCAAACTCGCACCACCAGCGCTGACATGGACTTCGCAGTACTCACCACCTACGGCTGGCTAGGGTTTTTCCTGACCCTGTGGATTGGGTTGAGTGTAGGCAGCTTTCTAAACGTGGTGATCTACCGCTACCCCATCATGCTGCAGCGCGAGTGGGAGCAGCAGGCCCAGGAAATCCTGGCGCAAGAGGCGCAAGAGGCGCAAGAAAACCTTGGAGAAGAAAACCAAGAGAAAGAAGAGAAAGAAGCCGACTTATTCAATCTGGCGGTACCAAGATCTGCCTGCCCCAACTGTGGACATCAAATCACCGCGTTGGAAAATATCCCCGTTTTCAGCTGGCTATTTTTAAGAGGCAAGTGCTCAAGCTGTAAAACACGCATCTCTGCCAGATATCCACTGGTGGAACTGGCCACGGCCATGGCCACGTTGATGGTGATCTCTACCTTTGGCTTCACCTGGCTTGGACTGTACGCCTGCCTCTTTACCTGGTTGTTGGTGGCCGCATTTGGCATCGACTACGACACACAGTTACTCCCGGATCAGCTGACCTATCCGATTCTATGGCTGGGTCTGATTGCCAACATGGGCGCGGACAAACTTGTACCACTGCCAGATGCCGTGATAGGCGCCATTGCAGGTTATCTGTTCCTGTGGGGCATCTACTGGATTTTTAAGTTACTGACCGGCAAAGAAGGCATGGGCTATGGCGACTTTAAGCTGTTTGCCGCCCTGGGCGCGTGGATGGGCTGGCAGATGTTGCCCAACATCATATTGATCGCCGCGGTGCTGGGATTGATTTATGCGCTGACCCAGATTGTGTTCAAGAAACAAGAACGATCACAGCCCATCCCCTTTGGACCATTTCTGGCCATTGGAGGATGGACCGGGCTTGTGTTTGGTGAGCAGTTGCTCGGTTTGATTTAGGCGGCGGCCAGAGACTGCTTACGGCGGCGGATTAGGCCTAGGCCGGCCAGGCCGGAGAGGAAAAGCCATGCTGCGGCTGGGAGAGGAACAGCGGTAACGAGATAGTCGTTTGTGCCGCTTGTACCCATGATCCACCCACGTCCGACTAACGAATTCGCATCGAATCCAGGGTAGAAACCCCCACCGTTGAGGTCTAATCGTTCTCCGTCTGCAATAAACAAGAACGCCAATCCGGACCCTTGATGGCTTTCCTTCAAGTCCCAAACCACCGCGTCAGTTAGGTCACCACCTGTTAGCGTCAGCGTACCCGCCGATGCGGTGAACTCACCTGTACCTAAGTTAAAGACCGCGTCGGCATTGACTGTAAAAGATTGACTGACCGTGTAGCTCCGGCCGAATTGATCATGCGCGGTACCGGTTATCGAAGCGCCGTTGGCTCCGGTACCGGTTAGTGTCAGAGTCAAACCTCTAACGTCAAGCAACAATCCTTCTTCCGCGCCCCCACCTAAAGGAGTTACCTTGATTCCATCCAATCGAATACCATAATCACCTCGCGATGACTGGTTCCCGTCAGGGTGGTTGCCGAGCGGAATCGAAATGGCGTGACTAGGGGCTGCCAACACCAGTAAAAAGACTATCCCAAAAAAGTACTTCATACCTTCCCTTTAATTCTAAGGTTCAACGCAAAAGATGGCGCTAATTTTCTGCGAAACCTGCAGACAGATCAATAAATATAAAGATATTTTACATTTTTTGTGAGATTTAGAGCTTTTAATAACCAAAAACTATTATCTATTTAATTATTTATAAAAAATATGAAGTTAAGCAAACCCACTATCATCGGCCTCACAGGCGGCATCGGCAGCGGCAAAACCGCTGCCGCAGACCATTTCGCATCGCTCGGTATCACAATAGTTGATGCGGACTTGGCCTCTCGAGCCGTGGTGGAACCTGGCCAACCCGCACTCATAGAAATCGCCAATCACTTTGGCCATGAAATTCTGCAATCTGATGGTACTTTAGACCGCCCTAAGCTACGCCAAGCTGTCTTCAGCGATGAATCCGAACGAAAGTGGCTGCAAGGTCTTCTACACCCATTGATCAATCAATATCTGCGAACAAACCTGGAACAGGCCAGTTCGCCTTACGCGATACTGGTAAACCCACTACTCTTTGAAACCAAACAGCACGTGTGGTGCACTCGCACGTTATTGATCGACGTCCCCGAAGCGCTCCAGCTGTCCAGAACCATGGCACGCGATGACAATACAGAAGAGCAAGTCAGAAACATTATGAAAGCCCAATTGGGGCGAGGTGATCGGCTGGCCATGGCGGACGACGTGATCGTGAACGACGCCGACCTAATTCATCTACATGCCAAGGTTGAACGCCTGCATCAAACCTACATGGAAAAAGTAAGTGAGTACTAACCAACCCCGTATCGTGAGCTGCCCAACCTGCGGCAAAGCCGTGAAGTGGACTTCGCAAAACAGCTACCGTCCATTTTGTTGTGAGCGCTGCAAGCTTATCGATTTTGGCGGGTGGGCAGATGAGCGTAATGTGATCAGTAGCGATTCATCGGAGCAAGATGCCTTTTCTGAGGATTTGAAATAGGTACACAAAAAACCCGGGACGACCCGGGTTTAAGCGGAAATAGCTGGTTCTGTTTTACCCTGCGATTTGAGCGCGTCTACGGCGCCTTACAATTCCTAGCCCGACCAAACCAGACAAGAACAACCATGCTGCCGCTGGCAAAGGTACTGGCGTTAGGTTCATGTTGATGTCCCAGTGCGGGAAAGTCACACCATCTTTTTTTGGATCCAGCCAGACAGAACCACCAAAGTCGCCAGATTTGTCGTTTGCCCCAGTACCAATCTGTAGGGCATAGTCGTTTGCCGGCGTCACGGTAAAAATCATTCCATCTATGATGATAGAGCCTGAAGTCACGGATCCGTAGTAACGCCAATCAGCTACGACTGGCCCTCCGCCTGTTTTTGATTTGGGGAACGTAGTTGAGCGATTTCCAAATGTGATATTTATTGTTGCTACCAGGTTATCAACATTTTTAGCAGTAGCGGAAAGCACTGCGGTCGTTCCGTTTTCAGTCAATGTGCCAGAGAGGTCAAAATAATTCTTATCGCACGACGGGCTGCCGAAATATTGGTTTGTCCACAACCCATGCGGCTCTGAACAATCAGTTGGACCAACACTACTCACGTTATGAACAATGGTAGACGCCAGGGCAGACGAAGAAATGGTCAACGAAGCAACCACTAAGAGGCTACGTACAAACTTTGTATTCATTACATTCTCATTTTAGTTCTAGACAGAGAGAATTGGGGATCTTCCGAACAGCAAGCGAATTGTGCGTCGGTCGAAGGCAAAAAGATATATATGAAAGGTAATTTTACATTCTGAATACAATATTTGGCCCTGAACGATCGCCTAGGTACGGTATTCCGCGTTGATTCGCACGTAATCATAAGAGAGATCAGACGTCCAAACCGTCTCTTCAGCATCCCCCAGGCCAAGATTCACCGTAATGGTGAACTCATCTTGCGCCAGCACCGCCGCGCCCGCGCCCTCCGTATATGACCCACACATCAGGCCACCTTCGGCAATCTGTACATCATCCACATACACGTCGACCTTTGATGCATCCACGTTCGGCGTGGGCGCACGACCAATGGCCATACAAAAACGACCCCAGTTGGCATCACCTGCAAACATGGCGGTTTTGACCAAAGGTGATTCGGCAATGGTATACGCCACTGCCAGACAGTCTTCTTCGGAAATACCCCCTTTAACACAGACGGTGATGAACTTGGTCGCACCCTCACCATCCCGAGCAAGAGATTGCGCCAATCGTTCTGCCACCTCTGTTACAGCCGCAAGCAGCTCGTCAAAACGCGGATCGTCCGTGTTCTCTATGACCGCATGATCTGCCTGACCCGTACATGCCAACATAAAACAGTCGTTGGTAGATGTATCCCCATCTACGGTTACGCGATTAAAGGTCTTCTGAACGCTACGCTGAACCAGCGCCTTCACCACCGAGCCTGATACATTGGCGTCGGTGGCCATATAGGCCAACATGGTCGCCATATTTGGCTTGATCATGCCGGAACCTTTGGCGATGCCTGTGATGGTAATGGTTTTACCATCCAGCTGAATCTGTTCGGAATGCCCTTTGGCCACTGTGTCTGTGGTCATAATGGCTTCGGCCGCCGCTAACCAGCCGTCTGGACGTAAATCTCGATAACAACGATCGAGCGCATCGACCATGCGCTCTACCGGTAAACGTTCGCCGATCACACCCGTGGAGAACGGTTGGACCTCTGTATCGGGCAGCTGTAACAACCGTGCAGCTTTCGCACAAATAGCGCCCGCATCAGACAAGCCTTCAGTACCCGTGGCGGCATTGGCATTACCACTGTTCACCACCCAGGAACGGCACAGATGATTGGTTTGCGTTTCATTGTCACGCGCCATTTGCACGGGGGCCGCCGCAAAATGCGATTGGGTGTAGACCCCAGCCACCTGGGTGCCTTCGGCAAATTCGAACAGCGCCAGATCATTACGTGTGTTTTGTTTGATCTCTGCACAAGCGGCACCCACGTGGACACCAGGCACAGGCAACAGATTAGAAGGCGGCGCTAGGTTAACGGCCATAACCGCCTAGGTCACTTTGCCGTGGCACTGCTTATATTTCTTGCCAGAACCACATGGGCAGGGCTCGTTACGACCCACCTTCTTCTCCTCGCGCACAAAGGTTTCGACCTTGTCAGGTTCTGCAGCTGCGGGTGCAGCTGGCGCATCAGTACCAGGCTCGTTCAGTGCAGACGCCTCGGCGTGTTGGAAATTCATGCGGGACGCTTCCGCTTCGCGGCGACGGCGCTCTTGAGCTTCTACTTCTTCTGGCCGCTCGATTTGAATACGCGACAGCATGCGCACCACATCCAGCTTGATGTTGTAGAGCAGCTCCTGGAAGAGCTCAAAAGACTCGCGTTTATATTCTTGTTTGGGCTGTTTTTGCGCGTAGGCACGCAGGTGAATACCCTGGCGCAGATGATCCATGGTGGCCAGATGTTCTTTCCAGCGCTGATCCAGGATTTGCAGCATGATCTGCTTTTCCACCACCCGCATCTCTACACCCACGCTTTCCCATTCGGATTCTTTGGCGCGGTACTCGTCTTCTATCTGAGTCAAGATGCGCTGGGTGAGTTTTTCTTCGTCCAGGGCGTCGTCTTCTGCCAGCCACTTGGCAACCGGTTGGGTGGACGCAAACTCTGTCACCAGCGCCTGCTCCAGGCCTTCCACATCCCATTGCTCTTCCAGGCTTTGGGGCGGAATATATTGGGCCACCAGATCCATGACCATTTCTTCACGCATGCCTTCTACGGTTTCAGAGATGTCTTGTGACGCCATTAAATCCCGGCGCTGTTGATAGATGATCTGGCGCTGGTCGTTGGAGACGTCATCGTATTCCAACAGGTTTTTGCGGATATCGAAATTGTGGCCTTCTACTTTGCGCTGGGCGTTTTCGATGGAGCGGTTGACGATGCGATGTTCAATGGCTTCACCCTTCTCCATGCCGATAGAGCGCATCAAGTTGCGCACCCGATCGGTGGCGAAGATCCGCATCAGGTTATCTTCCATCGACAGGTAGAAGCGGCTGGACCCAGGGTCCCCCTGACGCCCGGAGCGACCGCGCAGCTGATTGTCGATGCGTCGGGATTCATGACGTTCGGTGCCAATGATATGCAGACCGCCCGCTTCCAACACTTTCTCGTGCCGCTGTTGCCAGTCTGATTTGATCTTATCTTCTTCTGAGCCGCTGATCTCACCCGCACGGGCAATCTCGGACTCCAGGTTGCCACCCAACACAATGTCGGTACCTCGACCCGCCATGTTGGTGGCGATGGTCACCACGCCCGGTCTACCGGCGTCTGCAATGATATCCGCCTCGCGTTCGTGCTGTTTTGCGTTCAGAACGCTGTGCTCAATTTTGCGTCGATTCAGCTCTTGCGAGATCAACTCTGACGATTCGATTGAGGCGGTGCCCACCAAAACCGGTTGGCCGTTTTCTGTCCGCTCGTTGATGTCTTCAACAATGGCGTCGTACTTCTCTGGCAGTGTGAGGTAAATCAGATCATTGGCATCATCACGCACCATGGGTTTGTGGGTGGGAATCACCACCACTTCCAGCCCGTAGATCTGCTTGAATTCAAAGGCTTCGGTATCTGCTGTACCGGTCATGCCCGACAGCTTGTTATACATGCGGAAGTAATTCTGGAAGGTGGTAGAGGCGAGCGTCTGGCTTTCATTCTGAATAGACACGCCTTCTTTGGCTTCCACCGCCTGGTGTATGCCTTCTGACCAACGCCGCCCATGCATGGCACGCCCGGTGTGCTCATCAACAATGATGACCTCGCCATTGTTGACCATGTAGTCCACATCCCGCTTGAACAGAAAGTGGGCTTTCAACGCTGCCTGCATATGATGCAGCAGATTTAAGTTACTGGCGGAATAAAGGCTGTCACCGTCCTGCAAAAGCCCCAACTTCACTAACTCGTCTTCTACCTTGGCATGCCCCAGCTCTGTCAGCTCTACCTGACGATTCTTTTCATCCACCATAAAGTCGCCGGTGGGCTCGGGGTCTTCTTCACCAAAGGTGCGTGTGTGCTCTATGAACTCTTGCTGTTTCAACTTGGGCGCAAGCTTGTTCATGGTGCCGTAGAGCTGGGTACTTTCTTCTGCCGTACCGGAAATAATCAGCGGCGTACGCGCTTCATCGATAAGGATGGAGTCCACCTCGTCCACCACGGCAAAGTTCAACCCACGCTGAAACTTATCTTCCAGCGTAAACGCCATGTTGTCGCGCAGGTAATCAAACCCAAATTCATTGTTGGTGCCATAGGTAATGTCGGCTTGATAGGCCGCACGCTTCTCGATGGGGTCTTGATTGGATTGCACCACCCCCACGGTCATCCCCAGCGCTTGGTAAATGGATCCCATCCAGGTGGCATCACGCTTGGCCAGGTAGTCGTTGACGGTGACCACATGCACACCAGCACCACTCAAAGCATTTAAATAAGCCGGCAACGTCGCCATCAGCGTTTTACCCTCACCTGTGCGCATTTCTGCAATGCGCCCTTCATGCAGGGTGATGCCACCAATAATCTGCACATCAAAGTGACGCATGTCCTTGGTGCGCTTGGCCGCCTCTCGCACTGCCGCAAACGCTTCAGGCAAAATCGCATCTAACGACTCACCGCCCTCAACCCGCTCTTTCAGCTGATGGGTGTGCTCAACAAGATCGGTGTACTGATCAAATTGCGCTTCCAAGTCGTTAACTTTGGCGACCATTTTGCGCATACGACGCAGTTCGCGGTTGTTTTTAGAACCGAACAGGCGAGTAAAGAAGTTTGCCATTGGGGACTGTTTGAGGATGCCTATAAAGAGGCGGCATTTTACCCACCCGATGGTGGTTCAGGAAGGACTTTGTTCTTATTCCGCAGGATCAAACAAGCCGCCCGCAGGGCGGCTTTTGTTCTAGGTCAGCCGAGCTCCGCCGTTTTCAACTGTCGGCGTCTTACACCAAACAACCCAGCAAGGGCAGTTGCGAATAAAATTACACCAGCGGGAAGGGGTACCGCTTGTAACTTGACTCGAAGATCCATGCCCAGCGGATCACCATGCTTGAATGGAGTTGTCGTTTCGCCCCACAGAGTCAACTGAAATATACCTGGTGTTGATGTCTCTCTGAAGCTATTGGGCCCAAAACCGTCGGAGTTACAGCATCCGAAAATTTGCGGAGCGAAGCTGAACGTAGCCGAGGTGTTCGCTGCCAATGCTGGCGAGAAATTGGCGTTTGCTGTCGCCCCGCCCGGCGTAGATAACACGCCACCGGTGAAGAACATATTGGTGCTGATAAAACTTGTGGAAGTCGTTCCGCCACCGGAATTGATGTCGAAGTTCAAATTGAGGACGCCTGTCACGTCATCGTAGGTACCATTAACATTTGTTATTGTGCCGTTAATTGCATCGTGAACGACGTTCGCTCCGAAACTAGAGCTACCGGCGCCTGGTCCAATAACCGTGTAAGTTGTCGCGTTGACACCAGCCGAAATCACCCAAGATGTCACGCACCCAACAAGGATCAAAAGTCTCTTCATACCTGCCCCGCCAATCCAATTTCGCGCATTTAGCTTGACGATAACACAAATTGTCCAACGAATTCGACAAGAAAAATGTTAAAAATTTGTCAGGACCTTGTAGCGACGTATTTTGCAGGATCCACCGTTCGACCGTGCTTCAACACTTCAAAATGAACGTGCGGCCCAGTAGATCGACCGCTGCTGCCCATTGTGCCAATGGTTTGGCCTTTATCTACGACATCCCCAGCCGCAACCGTGAGCGTCTTATGGTGCGCATACCGCGTGACATAGCCATTACCGTGACTGATTTCGACCATTTTTCCATACCCGGATCGATTTCCGGAAAAAGTCACCACACCACTGGCCACAGCAATCACATCTGACCCGTCGCGACCGGCAAAATCCACGCCGGCATGCCAACCGGTACCACCTGTAATTGGATCTACTCGCTGACCGTAGGGGGATGACAACCAGCCCCAGCGTACCGGGCGGCCCGCCACAATGGCGCTTTCCTTGATGTCTTCATTCACCAAGACATCATCAAGAATGCGAAGCTCGATTTCTCTTTTCTTCAATTGGGCAGATAGATTATCGATTTCTGCACTTAGATCTGCCCAGTTCATACTGGCTTGGTTGGAATCAATAGGACCACCTTGCGCAGGTATAGATCCAAAATCGAATTCTTGATCATCTAAATCTGCCGCATCGGCCATGTGCGTGCCCAGGGCTTCCATGCGCAGCAGACGGGCCTGCATCTGGGCCAATTGGCGCCCGACCGCGGCGCTTTTATCTTCACTTTTGCGCGCTAAATCAACCACCAAGGCTTCTTGTTCACGCAGTTTGGTCCGCCATGCGTCTACTACTTTGGCATCTACTTCTGTGGAATTGGTTTCGTAGTAAGCGACTGTGCCTGCTGTTACGCCAATAGCCGCCGTTAGCCCAATCAGCGCGGCCTTTCGTGTGAGGTGAAGTGCCCAGTTGGTTCCGCTTTTTCGAACAAAGATGATCTTCATGTCACATCTGAATCCTTAGGTATCGGCGCTTTTATTGTCGCTTGCACGATGCTTTTCTTGAGGCACCATGCAAGCATAGGCTAAATTACGAACGACCCAACCCGACAACCGCAGTCGCCGAGCCAAATTACCGGTTACGTAAAATGAAAGTGTCCTATGCCCACACGTAAGATAGTTGATCTGCTTGACGAAGACCACAGCCGATTTTCTCCTTTACAACGCCTGCTTGCGACTTCTTCGAACCAATCGCAATGGACCGCAGAATTGCGCGCCCTGCTGGAGCCGCCGTTGTCACATGCGGTATCTGTGACAGATATCCGCGGACCTGTCGCCTACATTCTTTGCAGTTCTGCAGGTCATGCGACACGATTACGCTTTGAACTGGCAGAATTGCTGCCACAGCTGCGCAACCTTTCAAGCTTTGCCCGGGTAAAAGAATGCAAAATTCGCATTGATCAGGGCCAGCTTGACGAAAACGACGACGCTTCTTAGTTTTTATTATCGATCGTTTGCAC
Organism: Pseudomonadota bacterium; assembly: GCA_039028095.1. Classification (GTDB taxonomy): domain Bacteria; phylum Pseudomonadota; class Gammaproteobacteria; order Pseudomonadales; family Azotimanducaceae; genus UBA4421. The sequence continues at coordinate 317,711 of JBCCIU010000001.1, read as the reverse complement.
GCGATTCATCTGCGAACCCGCGCATGTTACTCAGCATTTGAGTCAATTGACGCGACCAAATCGGTCTAGCCCGCTTCTGCAACCGGATTGAGCGTTGCGACCAATTCATGATCCAGTTCATCGCCGATGACAACCTCGTAGGCATCCTGATCAGCCAACACCGCTCGGACTAGCTTATTATTTAAACCATGGCCGGATTTATGCCCCTCGAAACGGCCAATTACCGCGTGACCCAGCAGATAAAGGTCACCAATGGCATCCAATAACTTGTGTTTCACAAACTCGTCTTCAAGCCGCAGCCCTTCTTCGTTCAAGATCTGGTAGTCATCAACAACAACCGCGTTATCCAGACTGCCGCCTTTGGCAAGGTTCATCGTCTTTAGCTTTTCATAATCTGCCAAAAAGCCAAATGTCCGGGCGCGACTGACTTCTTTTATATACGTGGCAGAAGAAAATTCCAGGCAAACGCTGTGTTCGTGGCGTTTAAAAACCGGATGGTCGTATTCCATGGTGTAGTTGAGCTGGAATCCAGGGTGCGGCGCCAGTTCTGCAAAGGCATCACCGTCTTCGACACGAACCGTGCGCATTATGCGGACAAATTTCTTCGTGGCAGACTGCTCGGCCACACCGGCAGACTGCAACAAGAAGACAAAAGGTGCTGAACTGCCATCCATGATGGGCAGCTCATTCGCGCTGACTTCTACCACCGCGTTATCAACCCCCAAACCGGCAAATGCGGACATTAAATGCTCTACGGTAGAGATATCAGCATCACCGTTGGTGAGGGTAGTGGCTAGCGTTGTAGCAGAAACATTTTGGGCGAGGGCTTGGATGCTGGACTGTGTCTCTAAATCTGAGCGAACAAACACAATGCCAGTGTTTTCCGGCGCGGGTTTTAAGGTGAGATACACCTTCTCCCCCGTGTGCAGGCCAACACCAGTCGCCTTTATGGCGTTATTGAGAGTGCGTTGGTGTAGAGAATTTGAGGCGATATCCATTGCGGGCGCATGGTATCAGCGTCAACAAGGCGACACTATGCGTTGTGACACGGTTTTTGTTTCAATATGTTTCGCAATTTAAGCGAAGGAGGCCTATTGAAGTAGCTTGTAGTCAACCCGAATTGTTGCGAGCCACTCATCATAGTTGCTTGCCTGAAAGAACGGATTGTCATTGTCTCTTTCGTCGTAGTAGACACCCGCTGCGATAGACAAACGACGACTCATTCGCCGAGTAACAAGCGCACTACCACCCAAGATATCCGATTCTAAATCCTGATCGGTATATTCTTGTTTAAAGTAACGCATTCGAACGTCCAGGGTCGTTAATCTATTCAACCGCCGATTTGCATTTAGTATGACGCCAGCAAGTTCTGTATCCCGCAAAACATCTTCGTAGTCTTCGTCATATGCCAGAAAGCCTAACGTGAAATTGGTATGGCCAATTTTTTGGGTGAGACCTCCAAAAAATCGAGTATCCGTAAAAATCTCATTCAAATCCGAATCGGCTCGAAGCCTTTGCCCGAATTCGGTAGACCCAAAGCCCAAAACTTCGGACTGGTCCCGTACGTCTCTGCTGGCCTCAAGGAAGAACGACGTGTTAGGCGCTGCCTGCCATTGCATTTCAAGATTGATAACCGGCGCATCAACATCAGAGCGCGAAAGCGTTCTTTGAGTCTCTTTGTACCCGGCAATCAAAGACCAGTTTAATGTATCCGATGAACGCTCCCATCTAACCTGGCCTGTCGTGCTTTCAATATCGGGTGCAATCGGGTTTTGGAACTGCACTTCTTGTTGAATAACCTCGAAATTTAGGCGGTTAGACGCAGAAGAGTTGAGAACATAACGCAGTATGGCAGTGTGGCTGTCTGCGTTATTATCTGTGCGCTCTGAAATTCGATTGCCATACAAATACTGCACTTGAATCTCATCTTTACCGCGGACTCGAAACTTGAGCGTTGGACCTGCTTGTGTATTCGCAGTTTCTTGACGGTTATCAGGAGACGCAGAATTAATTGAACGTATTGGGGTCTCGGTTCTGCTGTTTGTAACGGTGAAATCCAATAAGCCAGGCACCGCATTCAAGAAAAGTCGGCCGGTACCAGTCACAATACTCTCGTCGTCGAATGCATCCTGCTGATAGATTCTTCTATGAAAGCGATAATCCGCATCAAGCTCTACGCCAGCACTTTCGTGCTTGGCGGAAAGAAAAAGTCCTGGTTTAAACACCCACTCTTCGATTTCGTCACTATTCGTTCGCGCAGAATTAGTGGTGTATTCACTTTCCGCCCGAGCGTCCAACTTAATATCCAGGGCCGACACTGACGTAGGCATCGCGGCCACCAAAATCAGGCCCAGCACGCGCCATTGCATAGTCGTTTGCCCAAACATTACTTGAATCCTCTTAAAATGCTCGCTCAGGAATTGTGATGACATCACCAGGCGCTAAAACAAAGTTAGTACGCATATCACCCTTGTTTAAGATTCCCCTAAGATCCAACTTAACCCGTTCACCACTAGAGCGGTAGAGTGTAGCCCGACCTAACGACGCAAACTCAGATGCGCCACCTGCTTCTAAAACAGCATCCAACACAGTCATTCCCTGACGAAATGGCGCAGACAAGGGACGATTGACGGCTCCGGTCACTCGAACTCGGGAACGATACTGGTCACCACCCATTTGCACTACTATCACTTGTACTTCAGGCTCACGAATAAACTCCCCCAAGGTTTCTTTTATCTCAGCACCTACCGACTCGGGTGTTTTGTTTCCTACAGCAATATCGCCGACCAATGGCATGGTAATTTTTCCGTCAGGACGAACAGGGACGGTCAGACTTAAATCTTCATGTCGCCAAACGTTCACGTTCAGAACGTCTCCGGTCCCAATTAAGTATTCATCCACGAAGCCAGATATGTCCGAACCCAGAGCCACTTCCCCGCGATTCGATGCACAACCAACCATCAGAAACACCAGAACAACGAAACCAATCTGCCCTCTCATAGTGGTTCTTTTCATAGTTAATACACTCATAAACACTGTTAACCCTATTGTCACTGATACTTTCAGAAACACGCCGTGCCAGTTTAACGCGGAACTCAGACCATTCGAGGCAATTTCGCATTTTAATTACAATTTGCACTAATTCTCATAACCGTGTCAGGCATGCAGGCTCCTTGACAATAAATCGCCCAAACATTTGGGAAATTAGCTTGCTTTTCGCCGCAATTGTCGACTAAACTGCCCAAAACTGACGAACCGCAGGCGCGCGGATCGCTGAGGTTGGGACTGGCTCAGACGTTTGTAGAGCACAAAAAACCCTCAAATGGAACTTGTCTTTAATAAAATGTAGGAAGGGGAACTCATTCTCATGCTTAACAAAATAAAAATCTTGCCTGCAGTCGCACTAGCGCTGCTGGGTTTTTCGGCACCGGCTATGGCAACAAACATTGAAATTAGCGCTTGTGCCGTGACATCGGGAGCTTTCACTGGAATATGCGCAGGCCAATCAGCTCCCACTGTGAATGTTTTCGGCTTGGCGGAAGACCTCGACGGCAACGGTCCAGGGACCGAATACGGGTTCGACGGAACAGTCACGTTCTCATCGTCCACGCCTGCAGCTGGGGGAGCCGTATTGCTGGACGTCTTCAATACAACCGGCACTGGCGTCCTAAAAGTTTTCGACAACAGTGGACAGCTCGGTAGCGACATTACTTTTGGTGGCCCATCTACCGGGCAGCCGTTTACAATAGCCAATCTCGTATCTGACGGTCCGATCCGCTTCGTCGTTACTGGAGCCGCATTCGGATCAGCCTTCAGCGCTAGTTTCTCTGCAGTACCGCTTCCTGCCGCCGCGTGGTTGTTCCTTAGCGCACTGGGTGGGTTAGGCGTTATAGCTCGCCGACGTCGCCTTGAGCACGCCACTGTGTAACTTGGGCCTTACTTAGGCCAACAAAAAAGCCCAGCATTAATGCTGGGCTTTTTTGTTGGCCTGGCATACATCTAGCTACAACTTGCACATACACATTTCCCGCTCACACGGTTAGTCTCTAGTTTCAAGTCGAGGACTAATCAAGGATGGTTGAACTTTTAAGCTTTGCAGCAGCTATGTTGGTGGCAACGGCCTTGCTACCCGCAGTAAGGGCCTATGCAGGTAAGCTAAGGCTAGTCGATGATCCATCACCCGAAAGAAAGGTTCACTCCGACCCAATTCCACGCAGCGGTGGCATCGCTATTTTCATCGGTGCAGCCGTAGCGATCGTGCTGTGGATCCCCTTTTCGCAGACATACACTGCACTACTCTTTAGCATCCTGATTGTCTCCTGCTTCGGCTTACTCGATGACGTATTTGATCTGCACCACATATGGAAGTTCCTACCCCAATTCTTTGCAGCCTTTCTAGTGGTCTGGGCTTACGGCGGTCTGCCCGATCTTCCGCTTTTTGAACTTGGAGCAACACCGCGTTGGTTAGCGGCTTTGTTTTCATTGATACTAATAGTTGCTATCACCAACGCAATCAACCTTTCTGATGGTTTAGATGGCCTAGCAGCTGGTAACTGCCTTTTCAGTTTCGCAATACTGGGTGTTCTCGCATGGGGAACCGGGGCTCAAGGATATTTGGTAATCGCATTATCCATCGCTGGCGCCATCGTCGGTTTTCTGCGATTCAATACCCACCCAGCATCCATTTTCATGGGAGATCTTGGTAGTCAATTAATCGGGTTTACCGCTGCCGCACTAACGGTAGCGTTAATTGCGACTGAGCAACTGCCAGTTAGCCCGATGGTACCCATTCTGCTATTTGGGTTACCAATACTCGATACCCTAATGGTGATGGCTGTGAGAGCACACAATGGGAATAACCTTTTTACTGCAGATCGCAATCACCTACACCATCAACTGCTTGATTTGGGTATGCGCCACTATGAGGTCGTAACAACTTTATACATTCTGCAAGCCATCATTGTTCTGGCTGCGTATCTCCTAAGATACCAAAGCGATTGGTTGTTGTTGGGCGTTTATGCGCTTTACTCAGGCACGATTGCCGGATCAATATTCGTCCTAAAATCTCTAGACACTAAACTACATGAGAAGCCCTCGGATGGGAGTGTCGATCGCAGAAATACTTGGTTAAGGAAACTAAACTGGTATCACTTACATACTGCGAAAATCATTTCAGCCTTGGTTGGAGTATTGTTGCTAGTCGCAGGATATGTGGCAGACCCACTGCCTGAATCGCTCAGTGCATTAGGGATCTACGCACCACTGCTACTGGTAGGGATATGGATAGTGTTTAACTCATACAAAGAATTGGTTTCAAGATTGATTGGCTATAGCGCCGTAGCGGTTTCTATCTATGCGCTAGCGTATGGTCAGCTTGCAGGTCCAATACACGGCTACGTAGATATCTATTTTGTCGGAATGGTTTTAGCCCTAGCCCTGGCAATTAGACTAACCCGGCGGGACGTCTTTCACCTGGACACCCAAGACTATCTAGTTGGACTCTTTTTAATCGCATTTCCAATCCTGTTAGACGGATACGCAGACGGTGCATCTATTGTCCGTCTAGTCGCATACACAGCCATCTTGTTTTATGCATGTGAATACGTCATCACTAAGGGCGACAAAACAAGATGGGTCATCAACACGGCCGGCATCGCTAGCATCGGCCTCGTTGCAGTATAACTTGGGGGAATTATGAACCGGTTAGTACTTACATTTATTCTTGCGATAACGCTGACCGCCTGCGCGGGTAGCGACGAGCGCAAACGCGAATACTTCGAACGCGCGCAGGCACACTTCGAAACCAACAACCTTGAAAAGGCGCGTGTTGATGTGCGTAATGCGCTGCAAATCGATACAACTTATGTTGACGCCAGATTTCTATTTGCTCAAATCCACGAGCAAGAACAAAACTGGGAGCAGATGGTAGCTAACCTGCAGATTGTACTGGAATACGATGAAAACCATGCACAAGCTCGATTAAAACTTGGATCGGTTATGCTGGCGAGCCAGGCATACGAACAAGCGCTTGAACAAGCAGATAAAGTACTCAGCGCAAAACCTGACGAAGCCGAAGCATTCGCTTTAAAGGGTGCAGTTAGGCTAAGGCAAGGTCTTCGCACAGAAGCGATACAGGCGGCACAGACCGCATTAACAAAAGATCAAACAAATATCAGCGCTATCGCAGTCCTAACAGAAGTTTACAAAGCCGAGAACCCAGATATCGCTCTGGATTTCATTGAACAGGGACTAAAAAACCAAACGGACGTAGACGTCTTCCAGCTCATGAAGATTTCGGTATTCGAAGAAAACCAGAATGTGCAAAAAGCTAACGACATCTACGAAACGTTGATCTCCGCCAATCCGGATAACTTGTACTACTACTATCGGTATGTGACTCACCTAGAAAAGAACGAGCTTCATGACCGAGCAGAATCTCTTCTAAGACAAATTACTCAGTCCAAACCAGAAGATGTCCAACTTAAGCTCTGGCTGGTGCAATATTTGGTAAATCATAGAGATCTGGATCAAGCAGAACTAGCTTTGCGGGAATACATTGCTCAAGACCAAAGCCAGGAAGAACTCCACCTGGGACTTGCGCAGGTTTTAGTCGCAAACAACAACGTTGAAGCAGCGCGCGCCCACCTAACTGGCACCATCGATGAAGACAACGATAGTTCTTTGGCGCAACGGGCTCGTTTCGCGCTTGCTCAGCTAGAAACACAGTTGGGTAATACAGATACGGCACAATCGATTATCGACAAGATGCTTGAAATTGAGCCTGAAAACCCCGATGCATTGTTGCTAACAACCAGGGACTTGCTGGTGAACGAACAGTGGGACGAAGCAATCGCACAAGGACGTTTAATACTACGTAATCGACCAGACTCAACACCAGCTCTTGAGATGATCGCGTACGCACATAAACAGAAAGGCGCTTCCGATCTTGCGATGGACAATTACCGTCAAATTCTTGCGGTTCAACCATCGAACATGACAGCCTTAAATGAGTTGGCACAAGACGCACTAAGTCGAGATGACGCACCACGAGCCATCGATATCGCATCGTCCGCACTTCGCCTAGATGCAAGCAATATCACCGCTGCTAGAACTTTAGTCGCCGCATATGCAGATCAAGGTGAATTGGAGCAAGCTCTTGGTCAGGCAAGCAGCCTAATTGGAAGCAGCAACAATCTACTCGGGCTATTTATGACCGGTAGAGTTCACCAGCTTGATCAGAACTATCAGCAAGCTGTTGTTTACTTCTCTCAAGTATTAGAACAAGAACCCAGGGCCATAGAGGCACTCTCTGGTTTGGTGGGTTCTTACGTAGGTTTAGAGCAAGTAGGCGCCGCTGAACAATATCTCAAGACCTACATCGAAACTTACGAAGACAATAGCCACGCTTTGGAACTACTAGGGGTCCTAAACACGAGTCAAGGAAACGTGGATTCTGCACAAGCAAGCTATCAACTAGCAATTCAGGCAAATCCTCAACGAGCATCAGTCTACATCCGACTTGGAGATTCTTACTACCAACAAGGTAACATTGCAAAGGCTCTGTCAGAGTATTCAAAGGGTCTAGAAGCGATTCCCAATAATGCAGACCTACTAATAAGAGCGGCTCAAGCTAACGAAGCATTGAGCAACGCACAGGTGGCAATCGATCTTTATGAATCGGCCCTAGAACAAGCCCCAGAATCAATCGTTGCGCGCAACAATCTCGCGATGTTGTATGCGGACACAGCTCCAACAGAAGCCAACCTGAACCGCGCCGCTTCGCTAGTGCGAGAATACGCGAGCCGAGATGAGGCAACCTTGTTAGATACTTTGGGCTGGGTATATTTTCGACTCGGCGACTATTCTCAAGCGGTTGCTTACCTAAGCAGAGCAGATACAAACGGCGGAAATAGTGATCCAACCATCAAATATCACCTAGGTAAAGCGTTGCTCGCCGATGGACAATTACAACGCGGTAAACAGGTACTCGAAGCTGCAGTTTCAGCGGGTGCCTCAGCACCATGGTTAGATGATGCGCAAAACGCGTTGAGTGGGAGTTAGATAAACGACCATGAATCAAGCCATGCAATTCGAATACGAAGACGATGCAATGACACTGCATGACTACATTGCGGTAGTGAGTCGTCGGAAGTGGCCAATGCTATTAACAGCGGTTGTCGTCGCGGCGGTTACGCTGTTAGCGGCACTATTTTGGCCTGCAACGTATACTTCACAAGCAACAATTTTGATCGAGGAGCAAGATCTTCCAAGAGAATTCGTGACTCACACCATCTCGACCTACGCGGCTCAACAAATTCAAACCATTAGTCAGCGTGTCATGACAGCCGAAAGCATTGCAAACATTTCTGATAAGTTTGGTTTGTTTCGCGACCCCTCCACTAATCGACGCCCGCCTTCCACGCAGATTGCTGAAGATTTTAGGGAGTTAATGCAGTTAAATTTGGTAAGTGCAGATGTAATAGACCCGCGTAGCGGTCGGCCCCAGGAAGCAACAATAGCGTTCACCATATCGTTCGATGATGCTAATCCTAGAACCGCACAACAGGTAACAAATGAACTGGTTACGCTCTTTTTGCAGGAGAACGCTAGAAATCGTACCGAACGGGTAGAAAACACCGAAGCATTTTTAGCTGCCCAGGTTGACGCACTCGGCCAGAGGCTTGTGGATTTAGAGTCCTCGATAGCCGAGTTTAAGGACGAGAACGGCTCCGCTTTACCGGAGCTATATCAGTACAATTTAAGCAGTTTAGAAAGGAGAAGTTCAGAGTTAAGCGAGGTTAACAGACGTATTCGTGAACTAAATACGAGGAAACTGGAATTGGGTGCCCAAATCACGTTACGCAGCCCAGTAGATGGCCTATCAGCATCTGACGGCTCAGCACTTCTATCTAACTCAGATCAAATTCTTGCGCTTCGCACAGAGCTCTCTCAAAAATCTACACTCTACAAAGAAACACACCCAGATATCAAAGCCCTGAAAAGACAGCTAGCTGAACTAGAAGCTGCGAAAACGATCAACCCCAACATCTCTACAAGTGGCACAGCCACAAGCCCCGCATACCTCTTGCTGGAAACACAACTGGCTGCCGCAGATGCAGAACTAGAAGGCTTCCAAGCTAAACGGTTGGAGCTGTTCGACCGAATCAACTATTTTGAGTCGTTGCTTTCTAAATCGCCAAGCGTAGAGCGCGATTACAATAATCTGCGGCGAGACTACGAGACTACCCAACTACGCTATCAAGACGTCAAAAACAAATTAAGTGAGGCAGAGATCGCTGGGAGCATGGAGCAAGAGCGAAAAGGCGAGCGATTTACTCTCGTGGAACCTCCTAATCTCCCAGTAGAACCGACCAGTCCGAATAGGCCTGCCTTCGTTCTATTTGGATTGATCTTGTCTATCGGTTCCGCGATTGGTTTATCGCTGCTCACGGAAGCATTTGACAAGTCTGTACACGCAGAAAAAGAGTTGACGAAAATCGTTGGCATGCCCCCATTTGCTGTCGTCGGCTACATCACAAATAGTGAAGAAGTTAAGTCTGCAAAGAAGCTTCGAAACTTATTCTTTGGTGCTCTTTTTTTGGCAACGATTACGTTCGTCACATTGTTCCATCTTCTCATCATGCCACTAGACGTTTTGTGGTTTAAACTTATCGGATAAAGAATGACAGATCTTAAGGAAGCACTAGATCGCGCAAGGCGGGAGCATAAAGGAAGCATTGGGAAATCCAATGCTTCACAAACTCTAAATCCTGTTAGCGCGGGACGCGTATCAACGTCCAGCGTCAACCAATCAGCGCCAGCTGGTCAAGAAGCTACTCGTTTTGTTTTACCCGCACGAACAGAAAGGGAGCGGGTTAATACAACGCACAATTTCTCTTATCAACAAACACGCGTCGTGGAACTTGACAAGAAATGGTTAGAACAAAATCGTGTTATCGCTGGCAACCTAGGAGACAAGCGGGTCGAAGCTTATCGGCAACTGAGAACACAGATATTACACACCCTATCAGAAAACAACTGGAATACACTTGCGATCACAAGCCCAATGAAAGACGCAGGTAAGACACTAACAGCTGTTAATATTGCTATTAGTTTAGCCCAGGAAATTGACAAGACAGTATTACTTGTAGACTTGGACTTGAGCATGCCGAACGTTCACACAACGCTTGGTGTGAATGTTGAGCACGGACTAAGCGATATCATATCAGGCGATGCTGCAATTCGAGACGTTTTATTCAACCCTGGCATAGAACGACTCACAATCCTACCCGGTAGACCACTGGTAGATTATTCCTCAGAACTATTGACCGCACCGGCCATGAAAAACCTTTTACAGGACATCAAATCAAGGTATCAGTCGCGCATCGTAATTTTCGATCTTCCGCCACTTCTTAGAAATGATGATGCTTTAAAATTCACACCTTACGCTGACGCAACACTAATGGTCGTAGAAGCAGGTGTTAATAGCCCGGAGGAAATCGAGCGATCAATGCATCTCTTAAGAAACGCTAACCTAATTGGAACCATTCTAAATAAGGCGAAACAAGGTGTATGAAGAGTTTTTTGGTTTAAGGGAAAAACCATTCTCGATCCTGCCCGATTCAGATTTTCTATATTTAACAACACAACACGAACGAGCGCTTCTCACACTTGAATACGGGATATTTGAACAAACAGGAATCACAGTCCTTACGGGAGGGGTCGGCTGCGGCAAGACTACAATAGTTCGAAAGTTGTTAAAGGAAGTATCCTACGATGCAATGACGGTTGGACTCATAAGCAATGTACATGAATCTCTTGGGACGCTCTTGGACTGGGTCACTATTGCCTTCGATCTACCAACCTATGACAAAAAGATAGATACATTCAGGCACTTCCAATCTTTCGTGGTAGAACAATACATAGCTGAGAAAACAACCCTTCTCATAATCGACGAGGCGCAGAATTTGTCGGGCGACAATCTGGAAGAGTTGCGGATGTTGATGAATATCAACGCAGATAAAAACCATTTGTTGCAAATATTGCTGGTAGGCCAGCCGGAATTAGAGACTATCCTGGCGAAACCGGAACTAATTCAAATCGCACAACGGGTTACATGCAAAGCAAAGATAGAACAACTAACTTTACCCGAAGTAGCACAATATATCCCGTTTCGTCTTAGATCCGCTGGGGCACCGACGACCATCTTTTCTGATAGCGCAACACGAAAAGTCTTCCAGCTATCCAAAGGGGTACCCAGAATAGTTAATGTCATCTGCGACCGCGCGATGGTGTTAGCGTATGGTGCAGGATCACCACAAGTCGAATGCGAACACATTGAATAGTATTCCAATCCACTGTATCGATACTTTTAACCGCCGCCGCTATCCGTCTCCAATTCCATGCCCAGCTTTCCATGGGGTAAGGGAGTCTGTTTGATAGGCTCCAGCGCTCGGGCCCTCATGTTCTGACCCACGGTTTCCATTGCTCGACAGGTCACGAAGTGGCCTAAAATCTCTTCCGCGAACATCTTGCAACCCTAATCGTTCAGCTGGCCAGGATGCGCCTTTACCTTCGTTTCCAAAAACATTTGCCCCTTGAGGCCCTACATTCCCAATCAGCTTGATATCAGGCATGGACGAGGGGTTAAACTGGGAGTCGATACTACTTGTACACAAGTTATGCGAAAATTCTACTTCTGACAAACCCCATTGACCATCTCGTCCAAAAGTACTCATCCGAACTTCTACGTCGAAGCATGTGTTATTCAAAACATCATGTCGCGTGGGGAGGTGGTCCTTAAATGTACTATTCAAAACAAATGCATATCGGCAATTCCACACGACATTGTGCGATAACGTATAGCCTTGTTCATTGTTGTCTAAGTACACACAAACCCCGCCATCTTTACTTTTATTGTCATGAATCCAATTGTGATGATACACATTCCCTATTCCATCCTCGTCAAGATCACTACTTAAATCATGATGAGGTCCAAACCAATTATAAGAACCAACCAAACCGCAATCTAACCCCAGCCAACACCCATTGAAGACATTGTTAAACGAAAATTCGGAATCGTATGTCTTCTGGTGCCATAGACAAGCCCGACCACAATCCCGCAGAGTGTTTCTATGGATCACATGATGCCGACCGTTCATCGCAATGGCAGCACACTGAGTCATGCTCCAGTTGACATTGTAAATCTCGTTATTCGCAACACGGTGCCCTTCACCCATCAGGGTCACGCCATCGCACCAAGAATCTGATATCTTGCTATTCCGCAGTTCGTTGTTGGCGCCCGCTAACGTAAGACCAAGCCCATAGCTTTCCGAACTTATTTGATGACGGTTGGAAGCTTGACCTGGATAACTCGGGGAGTTTCCAAAAAAACCCGGGAAAGTAGGAAACCGAACCGTCAGACCGGTCATTAAAAGATCTGCTGATAGTTCATCCGTGTGTACACTTGCTGCGAAAAAGTGCAAACCGTCCAATACTATGTGGCGTCTGTTCGCCAAGTTAAATCCATAAAGACGATTCCGAATTCTCACATCATATATTGTGTTACCAAAGGGCGGGTAGACATATACCTGGCTTCGATCTGCTGATGTTGCCCATTCGCCAGGCCTATCCAATGCAGCGACGACACCCGAAATTGAAGCCTTAAAACCTTCACGTAGGGGCTTTTCTGCCATCCACTCAACTATCAAGCCATCTAAACTTGAGCTATTAATAACGGCCCTTTCAGAGTTAAACCCGCCACCATCTACAATGGAAATAAGGCCTCCCTTCCAATCCTTCGATAGGTCTAACCCTTCTAGCTTCAATCGCCATCGGAATTTGGGGAACGTTGAGTTCCAACAGTTATTTTCAGAACTACAAGGGCCATCTTGATCATATGAAACGCAATCTTCTATGGCGGACGTCCATCCAGTATTGGCCGCACATTCAGCCAGGTTGATCGGCGCCAGGATTGGATCGAAATGATGCTCAGAATTAGGAAACCGTGCATGTGTTAGAGGAGTGTCTCCTATAAAGACATCTCTAACATTCGGATTAAACATCGCCCAAGACACCCCATCTTCTTGTTGAACCCATTCTGTATCAGGCTTCGAGGCACCAGTTACTAATACATGTTCACCAGATGCTGCTTTAAAGACGATCGGGCGCCCATATTCACCGCTTACAGGAGGAACAATACTTTCCTCATACTTCCCTGCATGGATTATGCAAATATCCCCGGGGCGCGCTATATCCGCACAATCTTGTATCGAGCTGAAGTAATCTTCCGGATGCGTGTCAATATCAATTGTTTGCCTAACATGGTACGTATTTCCATAGACTGCGACGAACGGACAAACCAAGCTAAAAACAATAACTAGAAATTTATGCAAACAGACCCCACTATCAAAACGTATCTTCTACACTCAATGTCCTGCCGGTTAGCGCTTCGTGTCGTACTTGTTTAAAAATCAAGAAATCATATCTGTCACGAAAACGAGCGAGTAACCAGTGAAACTGCCGTCCCACAAAACAACCTAGTTCAATGGATATTTTCTGAACTTCACTGACTTTTTTAACCTTTTCTTCGTCCATACTATTGAAATCAGATAGAAGCCCATCGTGCCATTCTTGTTTTCCGTGAGTCGATGCAAGCGAAGAGAGGCCATCACTCCTGCGCTCTCCAGACACCCTAAGCCAGGAACCAAGTTGTTTTGCTAAGCTTGGAATATCCTCGTAGAAAGCACTAAACCTCTGTTGTTCCGGCAGCCTTTGAAAGACTGCTTCATAACTTTCGTGAAACAAAGCAAACCTAAACGGGTTTCGATTATGAACACCGAATGAGACCCGAAACTGCGATTCAAAAATGTTGTATTTATTCCGCCGAAGAACAATGAACCGCCCACCACATTTGGAGAATAGTTCCCAACGGCCAATGATTCGCGTCGTCTTCCACACAATAATTTTTACATCTGAAATACTCCTTCCCAACTTTTGAGCACAACTTAAACCGATATTTATTAGCGTCTTTCTCAAATCTTTTGGCTCCATACACTGCATTGCTTCTTCAAAACTAAGCAGCGAGCCAGAAGGTGAGCTTGAGAGGAAATAGGCCGCTAACGTTCTTGGGTTATTAAGTTCCTCCTCGCTCAAATATTCTAGAATTTGTGGAAAATACGATTCTGGAAGGCATATTACCCCCTTCCATTTATCCAATTCAGCTAAAAATGCAGTGCTTCCACTCCTGGGTAAGGAATAAACACACACCAATTCGCGCTTATTTTCATCGTTAATCATAGTTCTCTCGCTTAGGGGCGCTCAAATGCCGCTATTTCCTTGTTATATAAATTCCAATGCTGTCTTACTACTCGCTCTGGACTAGTTTTCTCCAACAGGAGATCTTTGGCCTTTTTTACCGTGGGCTGAGCCTCGTCCAGTGAGCTCATTAGATGAATCAACTTTTGGGAAAAATCCGCCACATCCATTGGAGCAGCTAACCATGGGTAATCAGGGGGGAACACCTCTTCAAGAACAACGAGATCAAATGCAACTACTGGTACACCGCACATTAATGCTTCTGCAGCCAATCTTCCAAATCCCTCAAAGCGCGAAGGAAACAACAAAACATCAAACTCGCACAACCTATTAACCAAATCCGCAGTCGGCTCTTCCAGGTGAACATCCCAACCTTTGGGTGGGGTAGTAACTAAACTTCTGGCTATTTCCACACCACTACCACTCCCGATTATCGTTAGGTCCAACTTTGAACTATCGAGTTGCGTAGCATTCAAAATTTCAGGGACGAGGTCAAAACCCTTCTGGTATTCAAGTCTACCTGCGAATAGAAGCCGAACTTTTCTACCTGTAGCACAATTGCTCGATATATCCGTACTCCCCTCCCGGACATCTATCGGATTGTAAATAACCGCGCAATCATCTGGAGGAAGCAACGACAATTTAATTCTCCATCTAACAAACGCCTTTTTAACAGTTTCACTAACACAAACTACCTTCGCTTTTCTTAGGCAAAATTCGCACAAGTAACCCACCAATTTCCACTTGGGCCATAAATTAGTATTGTGAATTGTTCTAACGATTCTTACACGTCGGGTCGAGGGAAACATTATCGTACAAAGAGTGAAACAAAACTCTGGGACTTCAGTATTTAGATGGACAATGTCAGGTTGCACTTCGTCAAAAATTTTTTTTAATCTTAAAGCAGACGTAAGCCAACCAATTGATTTCCACGATCGGGCTAATGCCTTATGGACCTTTACTCCCCCCGCCGTTAGACGACTGATCATCTTGTTCCCTACCGCAGATTCAACACTATTTTTGACAGCGAAAACGTGACATTCCAAATGATGTGGTAAGTTTGGAGCTAAGTGCTCAACGTATTTTTCAGCGCCACCTAGTGCATAGTGGGAGACAATGAACAATATCTTTTTGTTTGGATTTGCTTCCATGGTGGCCATTTTTTTCATAGCAATCCTCGTTGCATTGCTCATTTGGGCAATGTATACCGGGACTTATTCCCTAAATAAGATTAGAGTCCATCATAGAATTTTAGTACAAATTTTTACCGAATTATGTCAACACGTCGTAACAAAAAGATGAATGCAGAACCAACCCCGATGCGGGTTTGTATCGCAACCAATGTGGTGCCAACGTATAGAGTTCCGATATTTAGACAACTGGCCGAAGATGATCGTTTCGACATACAAATACTTGTTTCGCTTCCTATCCACTACTCCGCTCCGGATGCAGTAGAATACTTAAAAGTTGAAGAATCCCGTTCGCTAAATTTTTTTCTGAGCACAAGAACTAGCTCTAAAGAGTCTTCACAAAGAGAGCGACTACCTATCCCGATCAGCCTTCCATGGGATCTAATCAAAAATAAGCCTGATTTGATTATTAGCGGTGATTTGGGGATTCGAAGTTTACTGTCCTGGGGAACGGCTCGAGCTGCAAAAATCCCAATCTATGTCTGGAGCGAAGAAACCATTTTCCATGACCAAAATATTCGTCCATTACAAAGGCTGATTCGAAAATTTCTAATTCCAAAGGTTGATGGCTATGTTTCATGGGGTTTACCAGCAGCGGAGTACCTCACAGAAAAAGGTGTGGACCCAGCCAAGATATATAGGTGCGCACAGGCAGTCAATAACTCCGAGTGGAAAAACACCAGTAGCCGACTCAGCAAAAGCGAGATTCATAAGAAGTTTGACACGCGTGGTCGGATTTGCCTGTTCGTTGGCCGCTTAATTGCGAGAAAGGGTGTTCTCGAGCTCTTAGACGCATTTGCATCGTTGCCTCCAAACGTTCGAGATTCCAATACTCTGCTCATCGCGGGGGATGGGCCCGAAAAATCCAAACTGGAGGAAAAAATACAGAAGCACAAATTGACCACCGTAAAATTGATTGGCAATCAAGATAAAAACCTGCTCGGCCCACTGTACAATGCAGCAGATTTTTCTGTTTTCCCTTCGCTTTCCGATGTTTGGGGTCTTGTCGTTAACGAATCAATGGCGTGCGGAACACCAGTTCTCTCATCAATATTCGCTGGTGCCACGAAAGAATTGATCGAGCCCACTGGGATAGGAGAACCGTTCGATCCGAACAATTCAAGCATTTTTACCACACTTCTCGAAAAGTGGTTTGTAAACCCTCCAGTAACTAGTCAATCTGAGGTTTTTGGAGCTGTCTCGAAAATCAACTTCGGCGTATCCGTCAAAGCGTTGGAGACTTTGTTCTCTAAGCATCTCTTGAGATAGCCTGCCATGGAAACCAAAACTTACGTGTCGGAATATATAAAAAGTGACTTCTTCCGCATAAATGGAAAGTTAGGAATTCGCAGACTGCTTCTGGCCTCTCTGTTTAATCGCGGTTTTATATACATGATGTGGTTCAGGGCACTGCAATCCAGGTGGCTCATTATCCGTGTGGTGGCACGCATCATGGTCGCTATCAATTCACGTCGATTTCAAATACAAATCTCAAAAGAAGCTCAAATTGGCTATGGGTTTTTCATAAACCATGGAATGTGTGTCGTCATAGCAGGTAGTGCCAAAATAGGAAATAACGTTACCATTTCTCAATTTGTGACGATTGGGTCTATGCATGACAATGCTGCCGAAATTGGTAACAACGTATATATCGGACCGAGTGTTTGTATTGTTGAGAACGTCAGAATCGGCGACAACGTTACAATCGGAGCCGGAGCTGTAGTGACCAAAGATATACCCGACAATGTAACGGTCGCTGGCTGCCCAGCAAAAGTGGTATCAACAAAGTCGCCAGGGCGCTTAGTTTACAACAAATGGCCTATGGATAACCCTTAAGAAGAAATACTAGTTATGACTCTTCTAAGAACATACCAACGATATATAACCGTACCCGAAATCGAAAGAGCAGAAGAATATCCTGCGCCAATTACCCCATATTCAAGAACAAAAATCGGACATGTCAAGATTGTAATAAGTGCGCCAACCGCAAGGCTGTACGTTAATTCTTTTGTTTGTCGTAGGGTTTGCAATCCGCTGGTAAGTGGAGCAAATACAAAATCTATGCAAGCCATGAATAGTAAAGCAGACAACAAATGTTGGTATTCAGAAAACTCTTCCCCATAAACAAGGGTAAGAAGATCTTTCCCAAATAGGCTTCCGATAGAAAACCAAGCCAGATACGGCCAACACAAAATAAGAAGCGATTTCTTCAAAATCCGACGGAGAGCGACCAAAGACTCACGGTTGAATGTGTGCGACATGCGTGGCAACAGATAAGCGGACATGCCACGTAAAAGTGTTCCCGGTGCAATTGCTAGTGAAAGACAGGCAAAATATGCGGCAGCTGCATCAAAATCTGAGATATATAGGATGATCCAAGGAACGGATTGACGTGACAAAGCAAAAACAAAATTACCTACCAGAGCCCATTTGCCAAATCCCCAGTTCTCCTTGAAATCAGCATACAACCTACTAGAACTAACTGTGAATTCACTCCTCTGCATCCAGAACATTGAACAGGCCGTAATAGTAAACCCGACTGAGAAAACCAAATATACTCCCGACTGAGTTAGACTATTATTCACATACATTGTAAAAGTAACTAAGACTACCCCAAGAGACACAAAACTCGTAATACTCACACTACCCCAAAAATTCAGTTGGGCTAGCAATGAGTTGCGGAAATAGTCTCTAAAAGTCAGCGCTGTCAAAACCGCAAATAGTACGCCGAGCTGCAACTCTGTCCCAGACTGCAAACCAAATGACATCTCTAGAACTACACTTACGATTGCCAACAAAAACAAGGTCAGCAGACAAAAGATACTCGTGTGAACCAGTGTACTACCTTGATACAGGCGGGCTTCGTCGTCTGGGAGACCGGTACGAACAACCGTGTGGGGTAGATTTACCAATGCTTCCTGTACGCCCTTGAAGGACAAAACAATAGTCCAACCCAGCATATACGTACTGTAGATTTCATCGTTAGTACCACGAGCAACGAAAATGCCGACGACAAAAGTCGCTAGACTTAAGAAACCCTG
This sequence comes from Pseudomonadota bacterium, assembly GCA_039028095.1. Classification (GTDB taxonomy): domain Bacteria; phylum Pseudomonadota; class Gammaproteobacteria; order Pseudomonadales; family Azotimanducaceae; genus UBA4421. Next base: position 299,164 of record JBCCIU010000001.1, on the reverse strand, counting down.
ATCAGCAACAACGACGAGCCCATCTCGAACCGCTCGAGTTTTCATGGAAGCGCGGAGATTTTGGAAGCGACTCTGCACGAAGTTTAATCACCCAATTTCCAATGGTTCTTAGTACTAGTTCCGTCCAACAAGAACCCTCCCCTTGGCAAAAGATCTGGCTGATGAAATCTTGCAAGTACCAATACGACCAGAAACCAGAATACAATTGCATGCGATACTGAAGCGCTGTACACAACGCTTTCTCCGAGATTGGCAACAGCAAAAAAGACTAATCCAAACATCGCGGGGGCATACTCCCGACGTACGTCGTTACTGTATATCCGTAAAATTGCGACTCCGAAAACTGCAACATAAAAAAAGAATCCGACAATACCCAAATCAAGTAGGGATTGGATGTATCCGTTATGTATGGTTTCCCGGCCAATCGAACGGTCATCACGCTCTTTACCAAAGTTACCAAAAGTCTCAAATGAATCAGATAGCGCTTGGGCGCCTACAGTAGTTCCGTGCCCCAACATAGGCTTCTTCCAAAATGCATCAAAGCTCGCTTCCCATAGTGGAATTCGCCCCGTTAAGTTTTCAATGCTGCCTAACCTCACGGCCTTAACGAAATTGGAATCTTCAATGCTAAAGATCATCGGTGCCGTAAGTACAACAAACATCGAAGCGGCCAACATACTGATTCGAAGCTTAGGTCGATATATCCAAAGGGTTGCAACGAATGCAACCAATGTCGCGAGCCAAAATGTTCTTGATTGGGTTAGTGCTAAGCATCCTAATCCCACCCAAAACAAAGGAAAACGCCACCACATCGAACCACGACGAAATAACGTGAGCCCAACTAACAAGCCTGAAGCAACCGCCATCATGCCGGCTGTCGGAAAGATGCCACTAAATCTCATACCAGCGTTCGGGTCTAGCCAATCACCCACCCTGGAATACACGGCGGATGGGGTAACCTGGTACAGGATCAAACTTGCAATGCATACCGCCGAATAAGCGACAATAACGGTAACAAAGTAAAAGCTTGTGGATCTTTCATATTCTCTAGGTGCGGATTGAAAATAGGCCATCGCAAACGCTATGGTCGCGAGCAATGAGAGAGATTGAACAAATGCGTATTCCATTCGCGAAGACAAGATGCTACTCACAAACGAGATCAATAGGTACCCGAACACAGGCCAATATCTGCAAATATGTGTCGAATTAATATTGAATAAAAGCCAATACATGCCTACCAGGAGCGCTAAACCCTGGCTAATTCCCCTGACGACCAAGGGAGCACCAATCAAATCAGCATCCTTGACAACCAATGCAGTCAGCACGATGACGGCAAAGACTTTCACCCTAGCCGCCCTTTGCCCTATACTTCTGCGCCAAGACTTCGAAGACAAACGCTGGATTCGAAACTAAATTGCGACGCCAAAGACGCCTAGGCTCTTGCAGTAAACGCGGTAACCATTCAAGGCCTAGCTTTTGGTACGTAACGCCTGATCGTTTTACCCTCCCGGTAAAGAAATCAAAAACGGCTCCGATTGCTCCAACAAACTTAACATCCAACTGACTAATGTTGTCATATATCCACTTTTCTTGCTTAGGGGCCGTCATCCCTACCCAAAGCACATCGGCGTTAAACTCATTGATCGCGGCAATCATCTTGAGGTTTTCATCTTCAGAAAAGTTGGGTTTAAAGGGCGGTGAATAAGTGCCCACCTCGATGTTCGGATACTCTTTCTTCATTTTCGCTCGAATTTCGGCTAAGGTAGCTTCTGTCGACCCAAGAAAAAAGCACCTCATCCCCCCTTTTTTGTTCATCCTGATTGAAACCTCGTAGAAGATGTCACTTCCCGTAATGCGTTCGGAAATCTCGCCGCCCAAGAAGCGCGAAGCGAGAACTACACCCACCCCGTCGGGAGTAACCAAATCCGCGGCATTTAGAGATTTACAAAACTCCTTATCTGCATTAGCGGTATGCAGAGAATGCGGATTCGCACAAGCCAGCCACTTAGGCGAGGAACTCCCCAACGCCCATTGAAAAACAGCATCAACACATGAACTCAACCCATCAACGGCGACGCTAACCCCGAGAATTTTTTCCGACGACAGTCTATCCATTGCTTTCCACCCCGAGATAGATCCCTTGGAGCTCTTCATAATATTTCGCTATGGAATATTCATGGAGCACTCTTCGACGAGCAGCTGTTCCCAGCTTCAAACATAAGTCCGGATCATCCCAAAGTTTCCGGATTTGCCGCCCAAAATCGCTAGCTTTACCCGCCTCAGCGAGTAGCCCCACAACACCATCTTCCACAATATCTGGTAGCCCCCCAATACGCGAGCATACGACGGGTTTCGCTTGCATCATCGCCTCCAAAACAACCATTGGAAAGCCCTCAAAACAAATACTCGGTACAATCAGGCACTTAGCCTTAGAATAAAAATCTGCCATTTGATGGCCATCAAGCTGACCCAATAGTTTTACGTTCGGCGCAGGATTAGCCTCGAAATCATCGTACGGTCCCGCCACTGCGAAAGTAATATCCGTATTATTACGTGCCACTTCCAACAAGGTCGAAGCGCCTTTCTCTATGCTCAGCCTTCCGGCAAACGCCACATACTCCCCGGGGCCTTCAGTTTTCTCCAAACTACGGATCGGAATCGAATTCGGTAGTATTTTGACTTTTGATCTGTTTATCCCGCCCTTTACAAGTCTTTCACACTGAAACTGGGTCAAACACAAGAACGTAGTCACATTCTTTGTGAAGTACCCCATTTTTCTAGCCCACCAACTACGAAGGAAATAACCAAAGCTTTTAAACCAATCTTCTTCGCAATTTCTCAAAAAACACCAATATTCTCGGGAGCCTTCGCATCGTTCACATACTTCACCATGTGAAAAATAGAGTCCGTTGGGACAAACAAGGCGATAGTTGTGTACGGTCATGGCAACAGGAATCTCCATCTGGCGAGCTACCGATAGAACACTTGGGGAAATGAGCGGATACAAGTTATGAATATGTACTACATCCGGTTTTTCTTTCTCCAAGAACTTTTTAAATTTAGCATTGGAAAAAGGATTATAGATTCCGCTAAGAAATGCATTAAATTTTCCAAAACGCTTCTTTGAGATTTCTTCACTACTTCTCGCGAAAGAACACACATCAAAACCATTTCGTCTTAACAGGCTTGTTTGCATTTCTACGACAACTTCCTCACCACTGCGTTTACCATATGAGTTGTGAACAATCGCTATTTTCATTGCATAATCCCAACGTACAAGTTTTGAACTTCAATGTTACTTGATCAGTTAGCTTTGCGCCGGGACTCTTACAAAACGCCGACATTTCAATAAACCTTTGCCTAAACGATTCGACAGGAAACCTTGGTAGACTCTGTTAACAATTTTGAGCCCGATCTAGTTCGGTGGAAAATTGGAAAACAACAAACAAATTGGGATGAGTTAAACCTTGCCAACAAAACAAATAATCCGTTAGCTCAGGATTGGACACTCACTCAAATATGATTCTCGATATTCGTTTTGATTAACTAATGTCACGCAGCCGGATACTTTTGAAAAATGGCCGATTCGATGGAAAGCTATTTGCAATCTAAAACAACTAATGTCGAAGAAAGATGCTATGACAAGAGTTAGAGCTTTAGACTTAGCTTGGGTTGTTTGTGTCTTGTTGGGATTAGCATTTTCCGCCTTCATAGCAATTGGTGCGCTCATTCAAATGGAGGCTGCGTGGGGAAGGGAAGAATACAGCCACGCATATTTGATTCCGCTGATTGCGATCCTACTACTACTACAAAAGTGGCCGAGTGCAAATAATGTCTCTAGTCCAAGCTGGCTCGGACTTGGATTCTTAGCGGTTTCACTATTTACTATCCTAATCGGGGAACTGAGCGCGCTGTATACAATAGTCCAGTACGGCTTTATAGCTACGTTAGGCTCACTCCTGCTGCTAACAGTTGGCTGGAAAGCAATCCTCCTTCTCTGGGGATCAATAATTTATTTGTTGTTCATGGTTCCACTTCCGGACTTTCTATTAAACAACCTGTCACATTCACTCCAACTCGTTTCTTCTGAAATTGGAGTATTCGTCATTCGACTTTTCGGTATCAGTGTATTTTTAGAAGGGAACGTGATCGACCTAGGTACTATGAAACTTCAGGTAGTCGACGCTTGCAGTGGGCTCCGATATCTCTTCCCACTATCCAGCTTCGGCTTCCTAATTGCTTATCTTTATCAAGCAGCCTTATGGCAGAGAGCAATAATATTTCTCTCCACGATTCCAATTACAGTGCTCATGAACAGCTTTCGGATTGGGGTTATTGGGGTTCTAGTCGAGTATTGGGGTCCTGGACAAGCAGAAGGTTTCCTACACTATTTTGAAGGCTGGATTATCTTTATCGCTTGCCTCTCAGTATTGTTGTTAGAGATGATTGTCTTACACAAACTATCTGGTTCTAATGGCTCGGTTTTGGATCGACTAGATCTATCATTCCCTGAACTGACTGAACTTAAGATTCCTCAAGTCGCCTCAATACCCAAGTTGGCCCCTATGCTCGGGGGCGTAGCACTTATCGCAGGCGCTTCGATTTATCTGGCGGGCCTCGATGAACGCCGAGAGTACCTTCCTGAGAGAAACGACTTTCTACAGTTTCCGCTATTTAACAAAGGATGGATCGGACGAGAAGCGCGGATCGAGGCCGATGTATTATCTTCATTAAAACTCACAGACCACATCATCGCCGACTACACACATCCTGACTACTTGCTCCCAGTGAATTTTTATGTGGCCTACTACGAATCGCAACGTAAAGGCGCTTCGGTTCATTCACCAAGGTCGTGCATCCCAGGCGGTGGTTGGGAAATTCAATCATTGGATCAAATTATGGTCGACGCAACTCCCGGGCAAAGCACAGTTAAACCATTAATTGTAAATAGGGTGATGATTCAAAAGGGTCGTAACAAGCAACTGGTCTATTACTGGTTCAAACAACGCGACCGTCTCTTAACCAACGAATATTTGGTGAAATGGTACTTGTTCTGGGATTCGCTTACTAAGAGCCGAACAGATGGGTCTTTGGTACGGGTTGTCATCCCCATACCAGACGGGTTTGATGTAGACGCTGCAGAAGACCAACTGGTCAGGTTTATTCAGGACTTTTATCCAACCCTACCCCAATATCTGCCAGATTAGCCCGCTGCTGATCAGACAGCTCTAAAACCACAGGGTTTGTGTCATCAAATATGTCAGGCAGGTTTTCCAGGGCATTCTTGGCCTCGCTGAACGTCTCGTAAGCCCCGTAAATCACATAATGCAAAACTTGCTCCTGATCATCCGCTGGAATACTCCTAAGATCAGGGTCGTTAGTTCTAGCTAGAAAACGATCACGAAACTCTGTGTTTCCAAAGGCAACCAGCTGTATCGCATAGCGTACGGAAGCCTTTGATACCCCGACGGCAGACACCGTAGGCTGATCGGGCACCGTTTCGACCAACGGTTCCGCAACTATTGGTAGCGGTTCTGGTGGCGCTCCTGTTGCAAATGCGGGCTCTATTGCCTGATCATCGCGGATGATGGACTTTTCTTCGATAGCGGGCGCCTCCGATTCCTGGCTCTGGACCAGTGCCTGTAAACGAGTGGCCCCAGGGTCAATGAATTGCAGGTAGACAATGGCTGCCCCTGCCAATAGCAACCCAGAAATGATTACGCTCGTAAACAGAATGGTACCGCGCCTGTTCTTTCTTTCAGCTTTTTTTCTGGCTGCCGATTTCGCACCAGAATCGACCCTCACTCTTTTTAGCTTTGGTGCCTCTGCAGAATTAACATCGGTTACCGAAGTTGCTGCAGGCGCATCTTCATTGGTCACCAGCTGAAATTTAAAGTCTGTTGCCTCGTCAGCTGCGGCACGCGGCTGCAGCTGCGGTTGTTCAGGATCAAATCTCTGCACGTGATGGTGTGCGAGAGCCTCCGCTAAATCATCTTGTTCATTCAAAATGATGATTTTAACAGCAGGCATAACCGTCAGTTCGCAAATGCGGTCTAGCGCTTCTGCCTTTACCGTCTCCATATCAATAACCAAGCATACAAAGCGCTGGCTATCTGCCATTACCTTTAAGCGGGCAAACACACTTTGCACGCGAAGCTCCTGCGGAGCCCTTGGTGATAGGGGTAGAGATAGTTGTTTGGACAGGTCATCAACCACGCTTTCAACGTTGGCCGCTTCGCTGTTTATTACAAAATGCTGGGATCGGGTCCCTACGATTTTGTGAATGTGCGCATCTAACTCTTCGCGCAGCAGCGTATTGCTTTGCAGTTCCACAATCCCTAGATCTTGCCAACTGTCAGCGGGACCAAATTGTTGTAGAAATGTGTTAACCCACTCGGGCTCGCGCACGTCCTCTTGCACTGCAGACTCCATGTCCAGAGGTTTGTCGTTATAGTCAGTTGTATGCTCTGACATGCCGTATCAGCCAAAATATTCGGGCGACTAAACTAGCATATTTTTTTGATGATAGGGCTGGTGCTCAACCCAGGCTTTATAGACGTCCGTCCACGTCTTCCGCTGGAAAAATCGATTTCACATCATAAAGTACAGACGTACCACGCCCGTAAGACTTCAATTTGTCGATATCCATTTCTTTAAACTGATCATGGCCCACACATACGATGATGGCGTCATATGCCCGTTTTGCAGGCTTCTTGATAAGCTCTACATTTTCCATGTCTGCGATCAACTCGATCGCATCTTCTTGTGACACCCAAGGGTCACAAACGTCCGTCCGTACATGATAGTCCTGGAACGCTTCTATGATATCTACTACCCGGGTGTTTCGAACGTCGGGACAGTTTTCTTTGAATGCAAGCCCCATCACGAGAACTCTGGCATCCAAAATATGTATACGCTTTTTTAACATCAGCTTAATCACAGATTCAGCAACATACTCTCCCATACCGTCGTTAATCTTACGACCAGACAGTATTACTTCGGGGTGATAACCAATTTGTTGTGCTTTATGAGTCAGGTAGTAAGGGTCCACAGAGATACAATGCCCTCCAACCAAACCAGGTTGAAACGGCAGAAAATTCCATTTGGTTGCCGCTGCTTGGAGAACATGTTGCGTGTCTATGCCTAGCTTGTCGAAGATAATCGCCAATTCATTCACCAACGCAATGTTCAAATCCCGCTGGGTGTTCTCAATCACTTTTGCCGCTTCAGCCACCCTGATACTTTGGGCCTTGTAGGTACCTGCCTTTATCACCCGCTTGTAGAGTTGGTCTACAAATTCAGCAGTCTCTTCGTTGCAGCCAGACGTCACTTTCAAAATATCCGAGATTCTGTGTTTCTTGTCCCCTGGATTAATGCGCTCGGGGCTATATCCGGCAAAGAAATCAACTTGGTATGTTAGTCCAGATACAGATTCAATCATTGGGATACAGTCTTCTTCCGTGCAACCCGGATAGACGGTGGCTTCATAAATCACCACATCCCCTTTGGAGATGACCTTACCTACGCACTCACTGGCCTTTTGAAGGGGTGCAAGATTCGGTTTGTTTGCATCATCAATGGGTGTTGGAACAGCGATGATGTAAACATCGGCAATACGGATGGCATTTGGATCATCGGTAAGTTCCAGCTTCTTTGACGCTAACAGCTCATCGCCAGCAACTTCCAGTGTGACATCTTCGCCTTGGCGCAGTTGATCTACACGTTCGCTATTAATGTCGAAACCAATGGTCCGAAAATGCTTCCCAAACTCCACTGCCAGAGGTAAACCCACATAGCCTAAGCCAACGATGGCCACCGTGGTTTTGTCAGCGTTTACCATGATAGATCAACATCCTTTTGCGTATTTATAAGCAACGCAGATTACGCTTTAGTTAAGCGCACCCTAGCCAGCTAACAAAAATAGAGCCAACTTCAAAGCTATAGTAGAGAAAAAGCGATATCCAACACTAGCGTACGAGTCACGATTTAGTGACAACCTAAAAATTAGCCTATGCCCCAGATTTATGGGATTCAAAAATCTTGCGTCGCTAGACAATATGTTTGACACACACATTCAACACTTTCGAAGGATTTAGTATGGCGCGTTTGTTGGGAATTTTAATATTTAACCTGCTGCTTTGCAGCAACGCTCTGGCAACCACCATGACCCTAATCGGCACATCAGCCAACCCCTCTGCGGTCTCAGACTTTACCATCACCTTCGTCGACGGCAGCAATGGCGGTGCGCTGGACGGTTTGCTGGAGTTTTCAGAGATCACAAACTTCACAGGGCCCACTTTAATCTCGACGAGCACGCTTGCGACCAGTATTCAGGTGGTTCCAGACATCCCAACCATCGCTCTGCTTTCTGGGCCACAATCCAACGTGATTACCAATTGGTTGTTTGCGCACGGTACCGGCAGCTTCAGCTGGTCTGGCACCTATCAAGTCACAGCTGTGCCGATTCCGGCTGCCGCATGGCTGTTTATCTCAGCCATTGGAGGGATGTTCGGTTTAAAACGATATCGTAGAGGACGCGCCGCTTAACCAGCATGCGCGGAAAACTGGCGGCACCGAGCGGTGCCGCCGAACTGGAGTTTTCTAGGTCAGCTGTTCAGTCAGCCTGACGTCTCAAAAACGCAGGAATATCCAGGTAGTCAAAATCCCCTTCTTCCCGCTCCTCTGCAAAGGCATCCGCCTGTGGTTGGGCTGCGGCTGCCGCTTGCTGGCGAGAGAACGCCGGACGGTCCAGCTTCTGGTAATCCACATCACCATCTAACGCCTGCTGTCCAACGGTGTTGTCCACCACAATGCTGGGGACTTCATCTTCGCCCAAGCCAGTGGCGACTACGGTCACCTTCAGCTCTTCGCCCATATCCGCATCGATGACCGTGCCAATCACAACCGTGGCAGATGAAGAGGCAAACTCTTCAACAATAGTGCCCACGTCGGTGAATTCACCGATGTTGAGGTCGGGGCCTGCGGTGACGTTCACCAGAATGCCTCTGGCGCCGTGCAGATCTACGTCGTCCAACAGGGGCGATCGGATGGCAGCTTCTGCCGCGTCGCGCGCGCGGTTTTCGCCGCTGGCGCGTCCGGTGCCCATCATGGCCATACCCATTTCAGACATCACCGTGCGCACGTCGGCAAAGTCCACGTTGATCATGCCCGGGCGGATGATCAGGTCTGCTATGCCTTGCACCGCACCAAGCAGCACATCATTTGCAGCGCTGAACGCATCTAACATACTGGTGCGCTCGCCCAATACCGCCAGCAGCTTTTCGTTGGGGATGGTGATCAGCGAGTCGACGTGTTGCGACAGCTCCAGGATCCCCTGGTCTGCCACCTGTACCCGCTTTTCAAAATTAAACGGCTTGGTGACCACCGCAACCGTCAAGATATTCATCTCTCTGGCCACTTCGGCAACAACCGGTGCTGCACCGGTCCCGGTGCCGCCACCCATGCCTGCGGTGATGAAGACCATGTCGGCACCGGACAGGATTTCCGCGATTCTGTCGCGGTCTTCCAGTGCGGCTGCCCGGCCAATTTCCGGGTTTGCACCTGCGCCAAGCCCTTTGGTGATGCCGCTGCCAATTTGCAGCGTGGTTTGTGCATCCAGGTTCTTCAGCGCCTGTGCATCGGTGTTAGCAGCCACAAAGTCAACGCCTTCTACATTACGTGTGACCATGTGTTGCACGGCATTGCCACCGCCGCCGCCGACACCAATTACTTTGATGACCGCACTTTGAGGTGCGCTATCAACTAGTTCAAACATTGTGTTACTCCAGTATTTTTACGTCCATTAAAAGTTATCAACCCACCAGTTTTTCACACGACTCACGAGGCCGCCTTGATCAGCGGTACGCTTGCCCGGCATTTCTTTTTCTCTTTCTAAGCCGTATTGCAGCAACCCAACACCAGTGGCATATATCGGATTGCGTACAATGTCCTTCAACCCCGCCACGTTACGTGGCGATCCCAGACTGACCGGCATGTGGAAGACTTCCTCTGCCAGGTCAATCACTCCTTCCATCTTTGCTGCGCCACCGGTCAATACAATGCCGGCGGCCAGCAGATCCTCGAACCCTGATCGGCGCAGCTCCGCCTGGATCAGGGTGAACAGTTCGTCGTAGCGTGGTTCCACAACTTCCGCCAGGGACTGGCGGGACAGGTCCCGGGCGGGCTTGTCGCCGACCCCCGGAACTTTGATGACTTCGTCTGCGCGCGCCAGCTGCGTGAGCGCGCAGGCGTATTTAATTTTCAGTTCTTCTGCGTTATGCGTGGGGGTACGCAGCGCCATGGCGATGTCGTTGGTGACCTGATCGCCGGCGATTGGGATCACCGCGGTGTGCCGAATTGCGCCGCCGGTGAATACGGCGATGTCCGTGGTGCCGCCGCCGATGTCTACAATACAGACACCCAGGTCCCGCTCATCTTCGGTCAGGATGGAATAGCTGGAGGCGAGCTGCTCCAGAATCACGTCATTTACCGTCAGGTCACAGCGCTCAATACACTTTTCTATGTTCTGGGCTGCATTCACCGCACAGGTCACCATGTGCACCTTCGCTTCCAGGCGAACGCCAGACATGCCTAACGGCTCTTTCACGCCTTCTTGTGTGTCGATCACGTATTCTTGGGGCAGCACGTGCAGGATCTTTTGATCTGCAGGAATGGCCATGGCTTGGGCTGCGTCGATCACCCGCTCTATGTCCTGGGGGTATACCTCGCGATCTCGGATCGCAACAATGCCGTGAGAGTTCAACGATCTGATGTGACTGCCAGCAATGCCCGCATACACATTGTCGATGCTGCAGCCGGCCATCAGCTCGGCTTCTTCCACGGCGCGCTGGATGGACTGGACCGTCGACTCTATGTTGACGACCACACCCTTTTTTAAACCCCGGGAGTGGTGGGTGCCAATGCCGATTACTTCCAGCTCACCCTCTTCGGACACCTCGGCAACAATGGCAGCCACCTTGTTCGTGCCGATGTCCAGGCCGACTATTTTCTGCAACGCATTCTCAGCCGCCATATCTAGTATCTCCCCGGTTGCATATTCACTTGCATGGTCTGGGTCTCTTCTTGCAATTCATTCTTCTGCCAGCTGTGTTGGGCGAGCAACTCCGCATCGATATCCTGGTCTGCAAATCTCACCGCAATGCCACTTGGGTAGCGGGCGTCAACATAGGCCACCTGTCGGTTGTCTGGTTGCAGCACCCGGCGATAAAACTTCAAAAATCGATGGGCGCGCTCACCCACTTCCTCGCCACCCAGAAACACCTCCATCTGCTGCTTCTGGCTTTTAAGCTTCACTTCCCATTCGCCAATGGGGGATTGGTTTAGCTCCAGCAGGGTCAGCTGCTCGCGCTCAAAAATCTGATTTAACAGTCGATATTGGCTGAGCGTGGCGATGGGTGAGGCCAGGGCTACGTTAAATTGGGGCAGGCCCGCGTAGTCTTCGGTCATGGATAACAGCCGGCCATAGGGGCTCACGTAGTTCTCATCCCCCCATTTGGCAATGGGTTGGGCGCGGCGCAGATTCACCTCTAGCGTATCTGGCCAGACACGGCGCAGGGTTAAGTTTTGCGCCCAGGGCAGCTCTTCCATTCCTGCCCGTATGTCATCCAGCTGCACGGTCAGAATCCCCTGTTGGGTATAGGGGGCCAGCGCCTGCTGAATTTTGGATTGTTCTGCGCCAGAAAATTCACCGTGCACCAGCACCCGCTCGATGGGGCGGTTCAACAGCATAAACGCGCCGGTCATGATCGCTGCGATCGTCAGCGTGAGAAGCGCAAGACCCATCCTATTCCACATGTTCACCTCGCAAACTTCTGGACAGCACGCTCACATTCCCGGCGCCCTGTACCAGCAAGATATCCAGCGAGCTGGCAAAGTTCTCCAGCAGATCTGCCGCTTCGGTGACGTCCGTGGCAAAGATGGGGTTAACCCGTCCTCTGGAACGAATGCTCTGGCATAGCGCTGGGCTGTCCGCACCGGGAATCGGCGCTTCACCCGCGGCATAGACATCCAGCAGCATCAGGGCATCCACCTCAGACAATACCCGGGTGAACTCATCAAAAAGATCATAGGTGCGACTGTAACGATGTGGTTGGTAGATCATGCCAATCCGCAGGTCTGGCCACAGGTCACGCGCGGTGTCGATCACAGCGGCCACTTCTGTGGGGTGATGACCATAGTCATCCACCAGGGTCACGGTTTGCGCACCCACCTGAATGTCTGGTGTGGTCTGGAACCTTCGGTCTACACCGTGGAAGTTGCCCAGGGCTTCGATCATGGCGGCGTCTGGTATGCCTTCATCGGTGGCGATGGCGATGGCCGCCAACGCATTTAATACGTTGTGCCGACCAGGGATGGACAAGCTAACTTGCAGATCGCGGCCTGCCGTGCCGCGTTGGGCAGTGAACTGCCATTGGCCACCGTCATGTTGTACATCAACGGCACGAAATTGAGCTTTTTCTGAATAGCCATAAGTCAGTACCGGTCGCGACAGCTCGTCCAGAATCTCCACCACGTCTTCATCGTCAATACAGGCTGCCACAGATCCATAGAACGGCAGACGGTGTGCAAACTCGACAAAGGTCTGCTTCAGCCGGGCAAAGTCATTGCCATAGGTAGACATGTGGTCCTGATCGATATTGGTGATCACGGCAGACATGGGCTGCAGATGCAGAAACGACGCATCCGATTCGTCCGCTTCGGCCACCAGATAGCGCCCCACACCCAGCTCTGCATTGGTACCCGCGCTTTTTAACAAACCCCCAATCACAAACGTGGGGGACAGGCCGGCACAGCGGAAGATCTCGGTGATTAAACTGGTGGTGGTGGTTTTACCATGGGTGCCTGCCACCGCAATGCCATGGCGGTAGCGCATCAGTTCGCCCAGCATTTCTGCGCGGGGGACCACCGGCAGGTGTGCGGCCCGTGCGGCTTTCAGTTCCGGGTTGTCTGCCTCGATAGCGCTGGAGGTGACTACCACGTCTGCATCCTGCACCCAGGCGCTATCGTGACCAATTCGGATGACGGCACCTTTGTCCGCCAGCCGTTGGGTGTTGCCAGACTCGGCAATGTCGGAACCAGATACGCTGTACCCCTGGTTGACCAACACTTCGGCTATGCCGCACATGCCTGCGCCACCAATCCCAATAAAGTGGATTGAACGTATGCGGCCCATTTCTGGCACTTGGTAGGTGTCACTCATGACGCACCTCGCCGCTTAACCGGCGCATCTGAGGTGATGCTGCGTAACACCAGGCCCATCAAAGCGCAGCTGATGATCAGACTGTTGCCGCCATAACTGACAAAAGGCAGCGTTAACCCCTTGGTGGGTAACGCGCCGGTATTGACGCCGATGTTCACCAGAAACTGGAAGGCAAACAGCAAACCCACAAAGAGACAAACGTAGCCGGCAAAGTGACGGCCGCGCTGCAGTTCCAGCCAGCCCAGGCGCAGCAGCTGAATCACCAGGTAGCTCATTAACAGGATCAGGCCAATGGCCCCCAGGGCACCCAATTCTTCTGCCACCACGGCAAAGATAAAGTCATTGTGGGCCTCGGGCAGGTAGAAGAGTTTCTGAATACCTTCACCCAGTCCCAGACCAAAAATCTCCCCCCGGCCAAAGGCGATGAGCGCCTGGGTGAGCTGGTAGCCACTGCCAAAGGCGACAGACCAGGGGTCCAAAAAAGCGATCAGGCGCTGCATGCGGTAAGGGGCAACCTCTACCAAGACCCACAAGAGCCCAGCGCCCACCGCCAGCATCAGGAAGAAGTAGCGTAGTCGAGCGCCCGCCAGGAACAGTAAACCCAGCATGGTTGCCGCAATGACCACCGCAGATCCCAGATCAGGTTCCGCAACCAGTAATCCCACCACAATGGCCACCATGCCGATGGGCACAAATACCACCTTGGGATCGGTCACTAGCTTGTCGCTGTGACGATCCAGATAGCCCGCCAGATACAGACAAACGCCAAACTTGGCCACTTCTGCCGCCTGCAGGGTAAACCCACCCAGGCTGATCCAGCGTTTTGCACCATTCACCTCGTGAGAGAATCCAGGGACCAGCACCAGGATGGCAATCAACATGCTGACCGCCCATCCAGCCAGGTAGATGCTGCGCCATAGCCCCACAGGCATGGCGTACACCACCCCAAACGCGATGACAGACAGCACCAGGTAGAACGCATGTTTGGTCAGGTGGTCACCGGGTAACGCCACCGAGGCAGAGCCGACCATCACCAGACCAAAACCCATCAGCAGCAGCCAGGGGATGGCGATGGTCGCGGGCGCGATGGATGTACTGGGACTGACCTTGGTGGTCCGCTTCGACTTTTTCTTCTGGGTTTTGTTTAGCCCCCAGAAGTTTGCGGTAAAGGAAGCCACGCCCATCAGGACACCTCCCCTAACGCGCGCACGGCTTGGGCAAACTGTTCGCCACGCTGTGCAAAATTGGCAAACATATCAATACTGGCGCAGGCGGGTGACAGCAACAGGGTGTCTCCAGCGGTGCACTGGGCAAAGGCGTCAGCCACGGCCTGCTCTAACGTGTCTGCATAGGCGCCTTGAATGTTCTTTTCTGCCGCAACCTGGACCATGGCACCGCCATCCTGACCAATGGTGCTCAGATACTTCACCCGGCCCTGCATGACCTCAACTAACGGTCCAAAATCTGCGCCCTTGGCGTCACCACCGCCAACCAGCACCACCTTGCCGTCTTTGGCAAACCCTTCCAGGGCTGCAATGGTGGCCCCCACATTGGTGGCTTTAGAATCGTTGATACAGGTCACGCCGTTGATCGTCGCCACCGTTTCAAATCGATGCGCAAGACCGGTGAAGTTGGTGAGCATTGGCGCCACCGCATCGTGGCTCACAAAGCGGTTCACCAGCGCACCCGCGGCCATGGCGTTAACCAGATTGTGGGCACCTTTAAGGCTCAGCGAGGCGGCATCACACACCGGGTTGGCACCGGCGTAAATCGTCTGGTCGATCAGTCCCCAGTCGTCGGGGCCCGTTGGCGCATCCAATCCAAATGACGCGATCACCGTCACATCTGACGCGGGTGACGTACGGGGGTCTGCACGGTTCACCACCGCATAATCCGTATGGTGATAGATCCGTTGTTTGGCCTGGCTGTAATCATCTAAAGAACCGTGTTTATCCAGATGGTCTTCGGTGATATTCAATATGGTGGCTGCCGCCAGCGGCAGTTTGCCCGAGCGCTCCAGTTGGAAGCTGGATAGCTCCAGAACATAGCCATCCGCCTGGTCATCCAGCAGATCCAAGGCCGCTTCACCCAGATTGCCGCCCACTTTGAAGGTCAGACCGCGCTGGTTTAAGAAGTGTCCCGCTAACGAGGTCACGGTGCTTTTGCCATTGGTCCCGGTGATGCCCAGCACAGGTCTGTTTGCCTGGTGAAAGAAGAGGTCAATATCACTCAGGATGGCAACGTGACCGGGGAGCGTTTGCATCAAGCACCCCCGCCAGTCGATACCCGGCGAGACCACCAGGGTATCCAGGTCCAGGTCGCGCAACGAAGTCACACCGGTGCGTAACTCAACGCGGGCGGTGTTTGCTTTCAGTTGATCAGCCGAGCGGGTATCCAACACCAGCGGCTCAATATTTTGAGACAGCAGATGCCGCACAACGGACTGGCCGGTCAAACCATATCCTAATACCCCAACTTTTCCGTAGCCTTGACTCATCTACTGACTATTTCGTCTCTTATCTCAGTTTCAGCGTGGACAAACCAATGGTGACCAGCACCAACGTGACAATCCAAAATCGGACAATCACCTTGGGCTCTGGCCAGCCTTTTAATTCAAAATGGTGGTGAATGGGTGCCATGCGGAAGATCCGTTTGCCGGTCAGGCGGAACGAGGCCACCTGAATAATCACGCTGGCGGTTTCTAAAACAAACAGGCCACCCATAATCAACAAGACAATCTCGTGGCGCACGATGATCGCCACCACCCCAAGTGCAGCACCTAATGCCAACGCGCCCACGTCACCCATGAAGACCTGGGCGGGATACGTGTTAAACCACAAAAACCCAAGACCCGCGCCAATCAGGGCGCCGCAAAACACGGAAAGCTCTCCGGCACCGGGGATATAGGGAATCTGCAGGTATTCAGAAAACTCCACATTGCCTGCCACATAAGCAATAAGACCCAGGGCGGCACCAACCATGACCGTGGGCAGAATGGCCAGCCCATCCAGGCCGTCGGTCAGATTCACCGCGTTACTCATACCCACAATCATCAGGTATGCCAGGGCGATAAAAGCCACGCCCAGGGGAATGGCAATCTGCTTAAAGAACGGCACAATCAATTCGGTTTCTGCCGGTATTTCCGCCGTCATGTACAAAAATACGGCTGCTGCCAGGCCAAATACAGACTGCCAAAAGTACTTCCAGCGGGCGACCAGGCCGGCGGTGTTTTTACGGCTGAGTTTTAGATAGTCATCGGCCCAGCCGATCACGCCAAAGGCCATGGTGGTGGCCAGCACCACCCAGACGTGACGGGAGCTTAGATCTCCCCACATCAGCGTGGTGATCAGAATCACAATCAGAATCAACGCGCCGCCCATGGTGGGCGTACCCGCTTTGCTCAGATGGCTTTGCGGGCCTTCCGCGCGAACGGTTTGCCCAATCTGCAGGTCGGTGAGTTTTGCGATGACGTAGGGACCAATCAGCAGCGACATAAACAACGCAGTCATGACGCTGACCATGGTTCTGAAGGTTAGATACTGGAACACCGAAAACGCGCGGACGTATTCACTGAGCCATTCTGTCAGCCACAACAGCATTAGTGCGCCTCCCGGGTGTTTAAGTATTTGCGAGCCATCTGCGCATCATCAAACGGCAGTTTTTGTGCGCCAATTTCCTGGTAGGTTTCATGGCCTTTACCGGCAATCACCACCAGGTCCTGGGTGTCTGCCTGAATGATCGCCTGGCGAATGGCCTGCTCACGATCCACTTCTATCCGACAACGCGTGCGCTGCTCTTCATCCAGGCCGGCCAGCATGTCATCGACAATGGCCTGGGGATCTTCTGATCTGGGGTTATCGCTGGTCAGCCAGACGGCGTGACTATGCTCGGCCGCGCCCGCCGCCATTTGCGGGCGCTTGCCCTTGTCGCGATCGCCGCCACAGCCAACAATACAGATCAGCTGACCGGCGCAATGGGGTTTGACCGCATTTAAGACTTTTTCCAGCGCATCCGGGGTGTGGGCAAAGTCCACAACAACATCTGGCTGAGTTGCCGCACCACCTTGAACCATCTGCATGCGCCCGGGTACATCGCGCAGTCCTGCAAGCGCTGGATACCACGCTTCATATCCCACGCCACAGGCGGTGATGGCCGCCATAGCGCTGGTCACATTGGCGATCTGATAGTCAGCGATCAGGTTAAGTTCGGCGTAGAATTCACCCACCGGCGAATTCCAGATTACCTGACGACCATCGCGGTGCCAGGACCAATCTCCACCCTGGCCATAGGTGATCACTTGAACAGAGGTTCCGGCCAACGTACTCACAAGCTCGCGCCCGTATTCATCTTCAATATTGATCACCGCAGACTTCAACGCAAAATCGGTAAAGAGCCGCGCCTTGGCCTGGGCATAGGCTTGCATGGTGCCGTGATAGTCCAGGTGATCCCGGCTCAGGTTTGAATAGATGGCGCATTCAATATTGACGTCATGCGCACGCTTCTGATCCAGAGCATGTGAACTGATCTCCATGGCACACCAGTGAGCGTCCGCGCGCTCCAACTCGGCCAGCAGTCGCTGCAGAGCAACGGCGTTGGGCGTCGTCATGGTGCCATCGTCATAGGTCAGCTCGCGCAGGCTACCAACACCCAGCGTCCCACAATAACCGCAGGCGCGACCGGTTTTCTCTAACAAGTCCGCTACGTGATAGGCAATAGAGGTTTTGCCATTGGTGCCGGTGACACCAATACACTTCATGCGCGCGCTGGGGTCTGCGTAAAACTCTTTAGCCACAGCACCTTTCTGCTGGCCCAGATTGTCCATCTGCAACACCGGGGTTTCACCCAGCCGTGTTTCGGTGACGCCAGACTGGCGATCTACAATAATCAGCTTGGCACCCGCCGCGATGGCCTGCTGGGCATGCGTACGCACGCGATCCGCATCTTTAGCGGCAGCGACAAATCCAAATCCCGGCTGCACTTCGCTGGTATGTTCGGCCAAACCCGTGACCTGGTGTTGATGCAATGCCGCGCTGGTCAACCGGTGCCTCCCGCAGATTCAAGCGCCGCCATCATTTCACCGTCACCCGGCACGCCCAGCAGTCGTAAGCTGCGTTGAGCGACCCGCGAGAATATGGGGGCTGCCACCGCTCCACCACCGGACAATCCCGAGGTTGGCTCGTTCACCAGCACTACCATCACAATTCGTGGCTCTTCCACTGGTGCCAGCCCGGCAAACCACGCAACGTGTCGCTCATCGTCATACCCTTCGGGACCAACAATACGCGCCGTACCGGTTTTGCCCGCTACTCGGTATCCGTTTACTGCGGCACCCGGCGCGGTGCCTTCTTTGTGGGTGACCAGCTCCATCATCTTCACCACATCTCGCACAATACGCTCATCAAACACGCGAGTGCGCTGGGGTTGACCACTTTGTTTCATGATCTGTAGCGGCAGGTGATAACCACCAGAGGCGAGACTTAAATAGGCCTGGGTCAGCTGTAACGGGGTGACCGACACACCATAGCCAAAAGAAAGACTGGTGCGTACCACGGGATAGCGCAGCTGGGCATCATCCAGATAGCCGGTGGTCTCACCGGGCAGGCCAAGACTGACATAGTTGCCAATTCCCGCTCGGGCCAACACGTCATAGATTGCACGTTCGCGCAGATCCAGGGCAACTTTGGCAATGGCGACCTGACTGGACTTCTGAATCGCCTGACCTAAAGAGATCTCACCCCGGTTGATGGGATCCTGAATCAGCTTGTTAGAGACCGAGAAATATCCGGGTGAGGTATCGATGGTGCTGTCTGCCCGATAGCGGCCGCTTTCCAGCGCCGCTATGGCCGTAAACGGCTTAACCGTGGAGCCAGGCTCGTAAGTATCGGTAATTGCCCGATTACGCATACCCGCCAGGTGCTGACGTTTTTCATTCGGGTTGTAAGAAGGCTGATTCACCAGGGCCAGCACCTCGCCGGTGCGCGCATCCGCCATAATCAGCGAGCCGGATTGAGCCTGGTGGCTGGCTACCGCAGACTTTAGCTCGCGGTAGGCAATAAACTGCAGGCGCAGATCGATACTTAATGACAAATCCTGCCCAAAGCTTGGGATACCCCGAAATTCAAGGTCGCGAATGGTCTGACCTTTGCGGTCTTTCAACACCACCTTGCTACCGGCGAGACCTTGCAGGCTTTGGTTAAAGGTTTTTTCGGAGCCTTCGATCCCCCGGTCGTCTATGTCGGTCACGCCAACGACATGGGCTGTGGTTTCACCGGCAGGGTAATAACGACGGTACTCCGGGCGCAGATAAATGTGATCCAGCCCCAGGGCTTCTACCTGCTGGGCCGTGGCGTACTCAACCCGACGTTTCAAATAGACAAATTCTCGGTCAGCGTTTTTTGACAGCGCTTGAACATCCTGCAGATCCAGCTCCAGCACGCGGGCGAGGTCTTTGGCCTGCTGCACACTGAAGTCTGCTTTGCTGGGATCGGTCCATACCGCAAACACGGGCGTGCTGACCGCCAGCGCTTCACCCTCCCGGTCGTAGATGACACCCCGCATGGCGGGAATGGGTACAGAACGCACGGAACGTGCATCACCCTGTTGCTGTAGGAATTCTTTTTCGGTCACTGCCAGATACACCACACGACCACACATGGCGGCCACGGCCGTGCCAAACAGCACCAGCACCAGGCCGAACCGCCAGGCGCTCACGGCTGCACCTCCGTGACTTTTTCCGGGAACACCATCTGCAGGTCGTTCACCGCCACTTTTTCCACCTGCATCAGGCTGGAGTAGGCGCTCTTTTCCAGCAGCAGTCGGCTGTGCTGGGCCTGCAGCTCGTCTTGACGCTCTTGAGCCACGCCCAGCTCCTGATACAGCGAACGCATCTCCTGGGCGTTGGATGAGCGCCACAAACCAGACCCCAGCACCAAGCCAAAAACCAACGAAAAAGCAGCTGCGGTTAACACGCCCGATCGGTTAGCTTCCCATTTTTGCTGTAGATTCAACCGCTTCATGCCACCGCCAGCTTTTCGACCACGCGCAGGGTGGCGCTACGTGCACGGGGGTTGGTATCCAGTTCCGCCACGCCAGGCTTAACCGCCCGCCCAATCAGTTTGGCGGGCACTTTGCCCGCTGCATCGGCACGCACCGGCAGGCGTCGAGGTAGTGCAGGTGGCTGGGTAAGTTTCTTGAAGTGCTGTTTCACCACCCGATCTTCCAGGGAGTGGAAGCTGATCACCGCCAGTCTGCCGCCATCAGCCAGAGCGTCAAAGGCCTGGGTCAGACCGGCCTCTATTTGATCCAGTTCACTGTTGATGAACATACGGACCGCCTGGAAGGTCTGCGTGGCGGGATGTTTACCTGCACCTGTGCGCCCGTTCTTCCAGCCTTTGGCTGGCACCGCCTTGAGTACGGCCTGGCTCAGATCGGTTGTGGTCTGCAGGGGACGAGCCGCTACAATCTGGCGAGCGATACGCCGGGCGAAGCGATCTTCGCCCAGCTGATAGATCACATCCGCAATATCGGCTTCCCGCGCTTCGTTCAGCCAGCTGGCGGCGGACATACTTTGCTGCAGGTCCATGCGCATATCCAAAGGGCCATGGTGGCGAAAGCTGAAGCCGCGGTCCGGGTCATCCAGTTGAGGAGACGACACACCCAGATCCATCAGCACACCCTGAACCGGCACAAAGCCAAACCTGGCCAGCGTATCTGACAGCTCGGCCAGACTGCTTTGGCAGGGCACCACGCGTGAATCTGTCTCGGCCAGGCGGCTGGCCACTTTGAAGGCGGCAATGTCACGATCCAGCGCCAACAGCTTTGCTTCGGGACCCAATCGTTCAAGCAGCTGCTGACTATGCCCGCCACGACCGAAGGTGGCGTCCACAAAGGCGCCGTTACGCTGAGCTTGCGTGGCCTCACCCACCAGTGCGCGGATCACCTCATCCAGCAGGACCGGGACATGTTCGTATATGAGTGCCTTATCTACTGTGGGATCTCCTGCCGTCACTAGACTGACAACCCGTTAAAGACATCATCCTGGCCCAGTTCAGAAGCCCCCGCTTCATCGCGCCAGTTGGACACCTGTTCATGCCAGATCTCTTCAGCCCACAGTTCCAGCTTGTTGCCCTGACCCACAACCACCAACTTCTTAGACAGGTTGGCAAAGTCGCGCAGCATGGCAGGCAACAGAATCCGACCGTTTGAGTCCAGCTCCAGATCTGTGGCATGACCAATCAACAGGCGCTGTAACATCCTGGCCTGGTTGTTGATGTTGGACAGGCCTTCCAGTTTGCGTTGCACCACCTCCCACTCGGGCAAGGGATACAAGAGCAAACAGGTTTCGCGCATATCGATGGTCACCACAACCTGACCGGCACAGGCGAGCGCCAGGGTTTCCCGGTAGCGGGTAGGCAGGGCCATGCGACCCTTACCGTCCAGGGTCGCTGTATTGATACCACGAAACATCTAAGTTCCTATCGGTTCTGAGCGTTTTCTCGCAAAGGTTGTCTAGCAGGCGTTAGGATTTGGGAACGTCACCTGCGGTTAGACCCGGGGAGAGCCGGTCGACAATGGGAATTGTCGTTGCGATGAAACGCAAAAAACCCACATTTCTCCACATTTTCCCAAGTTTTGACACTATAGAGTGGCGGGACCCCCAGTCAAGGGACATATTTTCGATAAGCTACGGAAATATAAGGATTTTTTCCGTTTTTAGACCCCCTGCATGGCAAGAAAACCATCTCTTCCTGATGCCTACGATGCAAAGCTCGAAAATACTTTAAGTACTATAGTTTTTTGGACTATATCTATCTTTTTTAAGAACTAATTCAGATAAACACGATAAGAATTGAGTCAGCCTGTAAGCCGGGTTCTGTCATGAACAGTCATTCATCTAGGGCTGCTGTCACCAACAGCCTCAAGCGACCTACCCGAATCCGATACGGGCCGTAACATTGGATTCCTATTTGGTCTTGCTCCAAGTGGGGTTTACCTAGCCGCGACGTGTTACCACTCGCGCGGTGCGCTCTTACCGCACCCTTTCACCCTTACCCGACCCTTAAAGAGCCTGGCGGTCTACTCTCTGCTGCACTTTCCGTAAGCTCACGCTTCCCAGGCGTTACCTGGCACTTTGCCCTGTGGAGCCCGGACTTTCCTCCCGCTATCAAAGATAACCGGCGACTGCCCAGCTGACTCAGGGCGCAAGCTTACTCCTGTGCACTAGCGTTTTCGACGTTTATTACCCTCTGTGTTGCCAATGGTTTGGGCCAGCGAATACATCTCCTGACGCTTTGTGCCCAGGATGTTCGCGGCCACTCGGGCCGCCGCAGACGGTGACATCTCGTCCAGCAACGCCTCTAACACGCGCACAGGTTCATGGTCGACTGCCGCTTCATCGGTGGCTTCAATCACCATCACCATTTCACCCTTGGGGTGTTCGCCCAAGGCATGACTGACCTGGCCCGCTGTGCCTACATACAGCGTTTCAAACTGTTTGGTGAGCTCACGCCCCAACATCACACGGCGCTGGGTTAGTTTTTCCAAAGCCTGCAGCGTATGGCCGATTCGATGGGGGACTTCAAACATCACCAGAGCCGTGCTGTGGCGCAGGGCATCTTGCAAAAATCCCTCGCGCGCCTTTTCCTTGGCGGGGATAAATCCCAGATAGGTAAAGGTCTGACAGGGCAAGGGACACACAGATAAGGCTGTGATCACAGAGCTGCAGCCAGGCACGGGCACACAGCGTACGCCCGCCTCGTGCGCCGAGCGCACCAGGTGGAAGCCAGGATCGTTGATCAGGGGCGTCCCTGCGTCGCTGACCAGGGCCACATCGTCCCCCGCCAACAGCCGCTCAATAATCTGATCTGTCCGCGCTTGTTCGTTGTGATCGTGCAGGCTGATCAAAGACGGAGCCTGGTGATCAAGATGTGCTAACAGGCGTGCAGCCCGTCTGGTATCCTCAGCAGCAATTATCTGCACCTGTTTCAGGACGTCTTCCGCTCGACGGGTCAGATCTCCCAGGTGTCCAATAGGCGTTGCAACCACATAGAGCAAGCCGAGGTTTTCAGCTTTTATGCCCAGATCTGTATTGTCATACGTGTCCAATTTGATGGTGTCCCAGGTCGTTCTGCAAAAGGTGAAGTGGCTCTACAAGCCTGTCGGGTTGCTGCTCATCATTGTGACAATGAACGCCTGCCAAAGCACCCCATCTAATCAAACTTATCGAGAAAGCCGCAGCGATGCGGATGCATTATTACGCAACGCCGCCAATGCCTCCTTGAGTAACCGAGTACGCCTGACTCTGGAGGCGGTGCAGGAGTTTTTGAATCAGGACGATCTACAGCGTGCGGCCAGCACGTTGGCGAGCCTGAGTGATCTGCCGATACCGGAAGCGTTCTCGGATGCCTATGCCCGCAGCAACGCCCAGGTGCTGTCCCGTCAGGGGCGCGGCTACGAAGCCCAGGAATTCCTGGCCGGCGTCAGCCGCTGGCAGGGCTCAGACTTCCTGCTGCTGGGGCAGCTGTGTGAAGCAACCAGTCAGCATCAATGCGCCGCAGATGCGCTGATCCAGGCCAGCCTGTCACTGGGGTTTAATCACCCCGATGTCCCGGAAGATGTCAACGATCGCATCTGGTCCCAGTTGGGATTGGCCAGCACTGCACCCCAGGCTTTTGTACATCGCTACCACCACGCCTGGTGGCGCCTGCAACAGGAACAGCGATCCGCCGGGTCTATTGTGGCCCAACAGAAAATCTGGCAGACCTTTCAAAGACGCAACCCCAGCCACCCGGCTACCATTCGGCCACCCAGGGTGCTGCTCAGCCTGATGACCTACCAAGCCCCGGTTGTGGGCGTGTTTTTGCCTCTGTCCGGCAATCTAGGCCAGCTGGGCACTGCGGTTCGGGATGGATTTGCCGCCGCCTACCTTGGAGACGCCACCCAAACCAAGGTGACTTTTTACGACACCAACAACACCGATCTGGGGCAACTGTGGGAGCGTGCCCTGCAAGACGGCATCGAAGTGGCCGTGGGGCCTTTGCTTAAGCAAAACGCCGAGCGATTCGCCCAGATTACCCAATACAGCAATATTCCGACGCTCCTTCTGAACTACACCCAGGAGACCTTGGACGCACCCCATCTGTTCCAGTTTGGCATTGCCATTGAAGACGAAGCCAACGCCTTAGCCCAGCAGGTATTGATGGACGGTCACGCACGCATCCTGGTGGTGCACAGTCGCGAGCGTTGGGCTGAACGGGCTCGCACCACCTTTGAGGACCAATGGCCTTATCACATCGCCCACGCTGGCTTTAACGATGCCAAGAATGTCACCCAGGCGGTGGGCACCGCGATGCAGGTTGCCGCCAGCCACGAGCGCCGCCGGGAGCTCGCCAACATTCTGGGTGAAGAGCTGGAGTTTCTGGCCAGAGCGCGCAAAGACCTGGACGCGGTGGTGGCGTTTACCAATCAGGTTGAGTCTCGGGCCCTACTGCCCGCACTGAAGTTTCACTTTGCCGATGATCTACCGATATACGCCACCTCCCAGGCTACTCGAGGGGAAGCAAAAGAAGACCTCAGCGGCTTCAAGCTCACCGAAATGCCGCTTTTTGCCGAACCCACACAGGGCCAACAGGTGCTGACCCAGGCTTTTGACCTGCGCCAATCGAGCCAGGCTGATCTATTAGCCCTGGGCTTTGATGCCTTCCGGCTGGCCACCTGGCTGCCCATGCTGGCGGACAACCGACAGCTGACCCTGCCGGGTGCCACAGGCTATTTGTGGATCAGCGAAGGCGGCCGGGTCAGCCGTGACCTACCGTTGGTTCTGGTCGCCTCGGATGGTGCTCTGGTCAGCCCTGAATAAGCAGCTGCCCTTAAGAAAATCTAACACTGCAAAACTCAACTTCGGCGCTGCCCGCTTCAGCAAGGGCAAGCTGGCCGAGGTCATCGCCCGTGTATATCTACGTCAACATGGGTACCGGTGTGTTGCCGCCAACTTTCGAAATCGAGCGGGTGAGATTGATCTGATCCTAGAGCACCCTGCCCACCGCGCCATCGTATTTGTTGAGGTGAAATATCGAAGCCACGCCGGCTTCGGCGGTGCATCTTATGCCATCACTCAGAAACAGCTGCGCAGAATTCAAAACAGCGCCGGCCAGTTCATGGCCAGACACCCCCGCCTGCAGGACCATGCCGTTCGATTTGACGCAATCCTGTTTCACGGCAGCCTGTGGCAACTGGAGTGGATTCAGGGTCTTTAATCCAGGAAATATGGGCTCAGGCATTGACGCCGCCTTTGACTTGTTGCACCTTGCGCACCACCACAGATGCTTCAAAGGCCAACATGTATAGAAATGGATTCTCCAAGTACGTCGCTCTACTTGTCATGGCAGGCGTGATGGTATCCGCCGGGTGCGCAAACATATCCGACGACCCCGGCCGTCGTACCCCTGGCGTTGTCATCGATGATGCCTTCCTGGAAACCATCGTGGAGCGTGATATCCGCCGCAGCTCAGACGAGTTTAAAGGCAGCCATATTGCTGTCGTTTCTTACAATGGGGTGGTCTTACTGGTGGGTCAGGTCCCCACTGCCGCTGCTAAAGAGCAGGCCACCGAAGTGGCCCAATCGCTGCGCCGGGTCAAGCGCGTGCACAACGAGCTGTCTGTGGGTGGACCTACGTCATTCTTTGCAAGATCCAACGACGCCTGGCTGACCACCAAGGTAAAAAGTCGCCTGCTGGCCATGAAGAATATCCCAGGTTCCAAAATCAAGGTGCAGACCGAAAACGGCGTGGTCTATTTGCTTGGATTGGTTAATCGTGAAGATGCGGACAACGCGGTGGTTGAAGCACAGAAAGTCTACGGGGTGCAAAAGATCGTTAAGGTGTTTGAGTACCTGGACTAGGTGCCCTAGACCAATCGAAGCGTCGGCGGCCCGCCGGGTTTGTCGTCAGACGTATCGTCCGATTCCTTTTCAGCCACACGCTCTGTGGGGATCTCACTGACACCTGCGGGTGTCGCAGGTGTTGCCGCGGCTGACGGATCTGCCACCGGCACGCCCAGCGCATTCTCTTCCGGGAAGACCATTCCCTGAGCCGTGTCCTTGCTGTAGATGGCATTTACGCTGAGCATCGGCATACACAGTTCAAACACTCGACCATCGAAGCGACCGTTACACATGACATAGTCGTCGCCAATATGCAGATCGCGTATCGCGTTAGGGCCAATGTTTAGAACGATTTTGCCGTCCTGGATATGTTCGGTTGGTACCACCACACCATCCACCGTGGCATCCACCAGGATGTAGGGCACCTCACCGCTGTCTACTATCCAGTCGTACAGTGCCCTTAACAGGTAAGGGCGCTGGGGTTTCACTCCTGCATCTCCAACTCAGCTTCGGTCAAGCTCTCCCGAAACGCATCACGCTCAAACATGGCGTGCATGTATTTCAGCAGCGGGCGCGTGGATTTTTCTGGCAGGGTAATCCCCACTTCTTTCAAACGCCACAGGATTGGCGCCACACAGCAATCAACCAACGAGAACTCTTCGTTCATAAAAAACGGCTTTTCACCAAAGATGGGCGCGATGGCAATGATACTTTCACGCAGCTCTTTGCGCGCTTTGGTGATCACCGTTTCACGACCCTTGCCAGCCATCAGAATATCCAGCTTTTGGCTCCATTCCTTCTCGACACGGGTAATCCACAGCCGTGATAGCGCGCGCTGGACAGGATAAACCGGCAGCAGCGGCGGATGGGGGAAACGCTCATCCAGATACTCCATGATGACGTTTGCTTCATACAACACCAGATCCCGATCGAGCAGCGTTGGCAGACTGTTGTATGGGTTGATTTCTGCCAGGTCTTCCGGCTTCTTACCCGGCTCAACATCGACGATGTCGACGGTGACTCCCTTCTCTGCCAGGACCATACGTACGCGATGGGAATAATGATCCCGCGCGTCGGAAAATAAAGTCATTGAAGATCGTTTTGTGACTATGCTCATGGCGTAAGCCCCCAAATGGCTTTGATTGTTAATTAAAATCTGTCTGCGGTTGTCCCAGCCGGTCTTTGTAATTTGGTACCGTGATCTGAGCGCTGCTGTTTCGTATCAACCGAGACGACAAAACGGGGCATGCTCGCACAAACCCCGTTCAGGCGTCTTTTTCTAGTTTTTCTAGTTTTTCTAACGTCTACTTATGTTCGATATTAATGTACGTCTTTCCAGTATTCGCGATTCAGCAGATACGTGAAGCACCCCAGGATCACAAGAAACAGGATGACGTAAATACCAATTCGATGACGCTGCAAACGCGACGGCTCACCCGTGTAGTACAGGAAATTTGCCAGATCGTACGCGACCTTATCAAAGTCTTCCTCAGAGTAGGCGCCGCTGCCCTCTTCTATCACCAGCTCACCACACACCTCTTCGGTGATCGCCAATCCCGGAACCAACGGGTCACGCATCTCCCCACCGTTCTCGGCTATTTTGGGCTTCTGCACACATCCTTCATACTGCACGCCTTGCAGCTCAAGCAAAACGTTGGGCATCCCCACGTTTTCGAACACTTTGTTGTTCACCCCATAAGGCCGTGTCTCGTCTACGTAAAACGTTTTCAAATAGTTGTAGACGTACTCGGCACTTTTATACCGGGTGACCATGGTCAAGTCCGGCGGCGCCACCCCAAACCATTCTTTTGAGGCGATCGGGTCCATACCGTTGGTCATTTGCTCACCGATCTTCTGGTCGGTGAAGATCAGATGCTTCATAACCAGATCGTGGGGAATACCCAGATCGTCAGCGGTGCGTTCATAACGCTGATACTGCAGGCTGTGGCAGCCGATACAGTAGTTCATATACAAGCGCATCCCGTTCTGTAAAGAAGGCTTGTCGGTCAAATCTGGATCCATCGGTTCCATGGGCCAGTTGCTTGCGCTGGCGGCCCAGAGCGCGGATGGAAGAAAAAGAATAATCAGGCTGGCAATCTTCTTCATTACATGGTCACCCTATCCGGC
Source organism: Pseudomonadota bacterium (assembly GCA_039028095.1). GTDB lineage: Bacteria > Pseudomonadota > Gammaproteobacteria > Pseudomonadales > Azotimanducaceae > UBA4421. The sequence goes on along the minus strand of JBCCIU010000001.1, from coordinate 270,938 downwards.
TCGGGCTTCGTCTTCTCTACCCGTGTATACCAGGGCATCAAGGCGAAGAAGAGGAAGTAGATAATGGTACAGAACTGCGCCAAAGCGGTGCGACCCGTGGTTGGCGCCAAGGTACCCAAATACCCAAGGATAAAGAAACTTACGATAAACAACGCAAGCCAAGCTTTTGACCAGCTACCCTTGTAACGGATGGATCTGACCGGGCTGCGGTCCAACCAAGGCAGAACGGCTGGGACGATGATGGCGGCAGCCATAACGACGAGCCCCCAGAATTTGGCGTCCATACCCAGGAACGGATAGGTTGCCGCACGTAACATTGAATAATAAGGCGTGTAGTACCAAACCGGTGCAATGTGTTCCGGTGTGGCCAAAGGATCCGCCGGTACAAAGTTTGGTTTTTCGATGAAGTAGCCGCCCATCTCCGGCGCAAAAAATACTGCTGCGCAGAAGAAGATCAGGAAGACCACGATGGCATGGATATCATGCACTGTGTAGTAAGGATGGAAGGCAATACCGTCCAGCGGAACGCCATCTTTATCTTTTTTCTTTTTGATATCGATGCCATCTGGATTGTTGGAGCCAACGTGGTGTAAGGCGACCAGATGGACAAAGACCAGAATCACCAGCACCAGAGGTAAGGCGATGACATGCAACGCAAAGAATCGGTTCAAGGTGGCTTCGGACATCAGGTAGTCGCCACGCACCCACTCCATCAAGTCGGCACCCACATAGGGTATGGCACCAGCCAGCGACACAATTACCTGAGCACCCCAGTAGGACATGTTCCCCCAGGGCAGCAGGTAGCCGAAGAAGCCTTCCGCCATCAAGGCGATAAAGATGGCCATCCCTATCAGCCACAACAACTCTCGAGGTCCGCGGTAGGAGCCATAGATCAGCGCCCGATACATGTGCAGATAGACCACAATAAAGAAGAACGAAGCGCCGGTGGAATGCAGGTAGCGAATCAACCAGCCGAATTCCACATCGCGCATGATGTATTCAACCGATGCAAACGCACCATCACCCGTGGGCGCATAGCTCATGGTCAGCCAGATACCGGTCAGAATCTGATTGACCAGCATAAAGATCGAAAGCACACCAAAGTAATACCAGAAGTTAAAGTTCTTCGGTGCGTAGTACTTGGACATGTGGTATTCGAAGGTTTCCGTCGCCGGAAAACGCGCATCGACCCAACCCATAAAGTCGGTCCACATGGCTACAAATTTGCCGTCACTGTTATTGCTGTTGTTCTGCATTCTTCTTACGCCTCCAGACCGATAGTGATAATCGAATCAGAGTCGTATCTATAAGGAGGCACTTCCAGATTGGTTGGTGCGGGTACACCGGCGGAGACACGGCCTGCCAAATCAAAAGTAGAACCATGGCAAGGGCAGAAAAACCCACCTTCGCCCGAGGCAAAGTTGTCTACATCCACCAGTTTTGGGGAACAACCCAGATGGGTACACACACCCAGATAAACGCCCACTTCCGGCTTGGTTGAGCGCGTGGGGTTAACCGCATATTCGGGTTGCTGGGGTTCCGCTGAATCTGGGTCTGCAAGATTCAGATCTGTGTTTTCCAGTTGCGACACGGTGTCTGCATCTCGCTTGAGAATAAATACCGGTTTGCCGCGCCAGGCAACCGTCAGCATCTCGCCGATCACCAGTTTGGAAATATCAATTGTTACCGGTGCTCCCAGAGCTTTCGCTCGGGCACTCGGCTGCCAGAATTGCACAAAAGGTACAGCCGCGCCGACGACACCCAATCCTGCGACCGCAGAAGTGGCGCCGATTAAGAAATAGCGCCTGGAGGTGTTTATCTCGTTGGTGGGGGCTGCAGCGTCTGCCGGCTGGTCGGCGTTCGCATCTTGCGTTGCATCGCTCAAAGCATCGTGCTCCCAGTTGTTAAGTCAAAATTTGGCGCATACGCCCCAAACTCACTCTGCGATTTCCTGTCTGAATGACGCATTGATTCTGGCTAAAATCAGGCTGGTTATTCACGACGCTGGGGGCCGAAAAACAAGCGCATACTGCTTACAGGTATTCGAGTCTAAGTAAAGTTTAGCTAAGTTTTGGCGAGTCGCTCAAAATCCGCCCATTGTAGCACATTCGGAGATTCTCATACCCCAAAAATGTTCCACAAACTTGTGATTTTCCCTCTAACGCTTGGAGAATTGAGGGCGCTTACGAGCTTTGCGAAGACCAACTTTTTTACGTTCAACCGCACGGGCATCACGTGTTAAGAATCCGGCTGCTCGTAAAGGGCTGCGCAGGCTTTCATCGTAATCAACCAGCGCTCGGGCGATACCATGTCGAATGGCACCGGCCTGTCCAGAACTTCCACCACCTCGCACAGTGACCTTAACGTCAACTTTGTCGCCTAACTCCGCAACATCCAGCGCCTGGCGCACAACCATGCGAGACGTTTCACGACCAAAAAACTCATCTAGTGGTTTTGAGTTGACCGTGATCTGGCCGGTACCACGAGATACAAATACTCGTGATGCGGCAGTCTTACGTCGTCCTGTGCCGTAGTTGTAATCGGTCATGCACTTAACTCCAAGGCTTGTGGCTGTTGAGCCGCGTGTGGATGATCTGAGCCCGCGTAGACCTTAAGTTTGCGGTACATGGCGCGGCCCAAAGGATTTTTCGGCAGCATACCCTTCACGGCTTTTTCGATCATGCGCTCGGGGTGGGTCGACCGCATGTCGGCAACAGATGTGCCCTTGATGCCACCAGGATAGCCACTGTGACGCCAGTAGATCTTGTCTGTTTCTTTTTTTCCCGTGACCCGGACTTTTTCCGCGTTCACCACAATGATGTAGTCCCCGGTGTCTACATGAGGCGTATATTCAGGCTTGTGCTTGCCACGCAGGCGTCGAGCGATCTCTGTGGACAACCGCCCCAGGGTTTTATCTTCTGCATCGATAACCCACCAGCTTCTTTCTACATCCTGAGGGCGCATGCTTACCGTCTTCATCTACCTTTAGCCTCTCTTTAGCCTGTCTTTAGCCTTTGCTCTTCTTTTCTCTTCTTCTAGCGTCTTTTCTGTCTAGCGTCTTTTCTGTCTAGATTCTTTTCTGTTCAGCTCTGTTCAGCGTCTTTTTCGCTCTAGTAACATCGTATCGTAATGTTATGGCACCGAGTTCTGGCGTATTTTTCGCTTACTTCAGCCTGATCAAGAGGCTGTTTTAAGACCCATAGCCACGGGCGATACCCCCAATTTTGGGAGCGCGAATATTATAGGAGGGTATAGGCCTTTACAACCGCTTTTTCGCCCAGGGCGTCTGGCCAAAATCAGGCCCGATGCGAGCCTGCCAGGTATTCATGAGACTGCATTTCCAACAACCGGCTCTGGGTGCGCTCGAACTCAAAGCGCAACCGCTCTCCTTGATAAATGTCGGTAATCGAAGCCTCCGCGCTGATAATCAGTTTTACCCCATGATCGTAGAATTCATCCACCAGACTGATGAATCTGCGTGCTGCATCTTCGATTTTGGTATCCATGATAGGCACATTACTCATCAACACAGCGTGATACACCATGGCCAGCTCGATGTAGTCGTTCTGGCTTCGCGGCCCCTGGCACAGATCTGCAAATTCAAACCACACAACATCGTCTGCCACCATACGTGTGGGGATTTCGCGTCCCTCGATGGTCAGAATTTCGCCTTCCACGGGGGTATCCGGGGCCAGGCTCATAAAGCTGTTGCGCAGACTGTCCTCTGCGGCATCACCCAGAGGCCAATGATAGATTTCCGCCTGCTCCAGGGCACGCAGCCGAAAGTCCACCCCATCCACTACGTGATACACATGGGTGCGTTGGTTGATCAGATCAATTGCCGGCAGGAAACGTCGTCGCTGCAGGCCGTTCTCGTAGAGACGGCTGGGTTCCACATTCGAGGTAGCGACCAAGGTCACGCCGAGATCAAACAACGCCGTTAAGACCTCGGCAAGAATCATTGCATCACCGATATCGGTGACAAAAAATTCATCAAAGCACAGCACATCTGCCTCGGCGGCAAATTCTTCAGCCACCTTCACCAGGGGGTTGGCCACGCCACCCCAGTGATTGAGTCGATCATGGACCCGTTTCATAAATCGATGGAAATGCAGGCGCATGCGCCTGTTAGGCGGCAAGGCTTCAAAGAACATATCCATCAGCATGGTCTTGCCTCGACCCACACCACCCCAGACATAGAGCCCCTTAATCGGCTCTGGCTGTTCGGGCTTGCTAAACACATTTTTTACGCGATCCAGCAGCGTAGGTTCGGGCGCTTCGCGGTTGAGTGCGACAAAAAGATCGTCCAACAACTGCATCACTTCGCGCTGGGCAGGTTCGGCAGAAATCTCCCCAGACTCAACTTTTTGTAGATAACGGGCCAAAGGGCCATCATGAAGCGGCGGAGAATGGGTGTTTGTCGTGCCAGGGGCAGGATTATTCAACACGTTGCACACTGTAAAATTCGCGCGGGACTGTAGCGAGAGATATGCGTCTGTGCAAGATGCTGGGGGCAAGAGACTGGGCATCCACGGACGGGTAGGTTAAGGTCCCCCTCCTATCGCATCAATCACATTGACCTTATATCGATATGCAGCAGATCACCCGCTTCATTTTATTTCCCGCCGTGATTGGGGCCTTTCTGGGGCTGATTATTATCGCGTTTAACGACGATGCCGACAGTCGCCCAGGCTACGCCAACGCCGTGGCCGCTGCTGCCCCCGCGGTGGTGAATATCTACTCCACCAAGGTCACGGAAAGCAACATGCTGTGCCGGATCCCCGCTTATCGGGATCTATGTCGCGCATTTGGCGCAGAACCCCAAGTTCAGAACTCTCTGGGCTCTGGTGTGATTGTCAGCGCCGATGGTTATGTACTCACCAACCAGCACGTGGTGGCGGAAGCAGACGAAATCCTGGTGATGTTTGCCAACAATCAAACCACCACCGCCACGGTGATCGGTTCTGACACCCATACCGATCTGGCAGTGATCAAAGTCGCGGCAACCGGATTACCCGTGATCCCACAGCTTGATACAGAACAGCCCCGCGTAGGAGACATCGCGCTGGCGATCGGCAATCCATTTGGTCTAGGGCACAGCGTCAGCCAGGGGATTGTCAGCGCTCTTTCCAGAACCATTATCACCAACAGCCCTTATGACGATTTTATTCAAACCGACGCCGCCATCAGCCCTGGAAACTCCGGTGGTGCCTTGGTGGACAGCCAGGGGCGCCTGATTGGTATTAACACCATGATCTATTCACAATCAGGTGGCTCTGAGGGTATCGGCTTTGCCATTCCCGCGGATATCGCCTTGGGCGTGATGCAACAACTTGTCGAACATGGCCGCGTGATCCGCGGTTGGTTGGGCGTCAGCCTGACCCCACACCCTCTGCCAAATTCCATTGGCGGCTTGAGGGTCACAGCGCTCAGCCGTGGAGGACCCGCTCACGCCGCGGGTCTGCGTATTGGTGACGTGATCATGCGAGTCAACCAGACACCCGCCAACAACGCGTATACAACCACCACCGTGATCGCTGATACGCCGCCTGGCCAGACCATCGATATTGAAGTGATGCGCAATTCCGAACGCTTCCGAACCACTGCCGTGGCTGGAGAGCTACCTCTCTAAGATCGGTTAACGAGGAAGATCGTTATTCGGGCTGCTGTTCCGCCCGAATTGCTGCTGCGCGCGCATGGGCCTCTAACCCTTCCGAATTGGCCAGGGGCAACGCAATATCCACCAGATCTGCCGCCGCCTGAGGCGCGATGCGGATGATCGAGCTGCGCTTGATGAAATCGTAAACACCCAGGGGTGACCCGAATCTGGCGGTGCCAAAAGTTGGCAGCACGTGGGAGGGGCCTGCGACGTAGTCGCCCAGGGTTTCCCCGGAGTAGGCCCCGCAGAAGATCGCACCCGCATGTTTGATCTGCTCTATCCAGGCATCCGGATCTTCGACCTGCAGTTCCAGATGTTCTGGCGCAATCCGATTGGCAACATCAATGGCTTCAGCAAGATCTCTCGTTTGAATAAAGCCCCCTCTCGCAGCCAGGGAGGCGGTAATCACCTCTTTGCGCGCCATGGTCGGCAACAGTCGCTGCATGGCGTCCCAAACCGCCTGCATAAATTTGGGGTCTGGACTGAGGAGAATACTCTGGGCGTCAGCATCGTGTTCGGCTTGAGAAAACAGATCCATCGCCACCCACTCGGGGTTAGTTGAGCCGTCCGCAATCACCAGAATTTCGCTGGGACCGGCAATTACGTCGATACCCACTTTGCCGTAAACCTGGCGTTTTGCCTCTGCCACGTAAGCACCACCCGGTCCAACGATCTTGTCTACCCGACCGATGGTCTGGGTGCCGTACGCCATGGCGCCGACGGCTTGGGCACCGCCGATGGTGTAGACCTCGTCAGCACCGGCAATGGCCAGCGCCGCCAGCACCATGTCTGAGCGTTTGCCATCGGGCGTGGGTACCGTGACCACAATCTCTTCCACACCTGCCACTTTTGCCGGTAACAATGTCATCAACACACTAGAAGGGTAGCTTGCCTGCCCGCCAGGTACATAAACACCCACCCGGCTGAGCGGCGTAATTTTCTGACCCAGTTCGTTGCCTAAGTCATCGGTAAAACGCCAGGAGGACTCTTTCTGATGCTGATGATAGTCAGTAATACGCTGCCCGGCTTTCTCCAAAGCCAGACGTGAAGGCGCATCAATTCTGTCCAGCGCGGCCTGCAGCGTTTCCGGTGAGAGTTTCAGGGCTGCCAGATCATCCGCTTCCAGACGATCAAACTTAGAGGTCAACTCCAGCACCGCCTGATCGCCGCGGGCCTGCACATCTGCCAGAACCGATGCGACCGTTTCGGGTACACCCGCACCGGTGCCGGTATCCCAATCCAACAGCTGCGTCAGCGCTTCATCAAAATCTGCATCCGTGGTGTTTAAGCGTCGAATCTGCATGCTCAGCCTTTCCGTCTACTGCTCCACCACATTTTGCAGTTGATCAACCAACGACTGGACCTGAGAAAACTTGGTTTTCATCGAGGCGCGATTCACGATCAATCGGGTACTGATGTCACAGATGAAATCCCGCTCTTCCAAACCATTGGCTTTGAGTGTATTGCCGGTATCAACAATGTCCACGATGGTATCTGCAAGCCCCAACAGCGGCGCAATCTCCATGGCACCAGAGAGTTTGATCAGCGAGACCTGGCGGGCATGACGATGGTAATACTCGCGGGTGATGTTGACGAATTTTGTCGCCACTCGCAGCACACCTTGGGGTTCGGGTACACCAACCGGCCCTGCGGTCATCATCCGACACTGACCAATCCCCAGATCCAGCAGTTCGTAAAACCCCATATTGGCACCATATTCTAAGATGGTGTCTTTTCCGGTGATGCCGATATCCGCAATCCCGTGTTCGACGTAGGTGGGCACGTCGGCACTACGCGTCACAATCAGCTTGTGTCCGCCGCTGCGACTATTGAAGACAAGCTTGCGCGACTCATCCGGGTCTTCGTCCGGTTCAATTTCACAACGCGCGAACAGGGGCAAACACTCCTTGAGGATTCGACCTTTATTCAGCGCTATGACCAAGCCCATCTTCTTAACCTTGGGAAAATTTGGGCGTGCATCCTAACAGCTTGTATAGGCGACTTGTATTGAAATCAGCTGACTCGCTGAATGGTCGCGCCAAGCTGGGAGAGCTTTTCTTCAATGGTTTCGTAGCCTCGATCGATATGGTAAATCCGGTCGATCAGGGTTGAGCCACTGGCGGCCAGGGCAGCAATCACCAGGCTCGAAGACGCGCGTAAGTCCGTGGCCATCACGGGTGCGGCACTCAATGCGTCAACGCCGTGTACCACCGCCATGGAGTTACCGTGGATCTCGATGTTGGCACCCAAGCGGTTGATCTCCTGCACATGCATAAAGCGGTTTTCAAAGATGTTTTCGTGAATGGTCGACGTACCTTCCGCGATGGCATTCAGGGCCATGAACTGGGCCTGCAGATCGGTGGGAAATCCGGGATACGGTGAGGTCTCAATATCCACCGCCTTAGGCCGTTTGCCCTGCATATCCAGAGAGATCGTGCTGTCTGTGACCTCCACGGCCGCGCCAGCCTGTTGCAGCTTTTCTACCACCGCCGCCAGCGACTCAGGATCCACATCAAGAATCTCGATGCTGCCACCGGTGGCGGCTGCAGCGACCAGGTAAGTGCCGGCCTCAATGCGGTCCGGCATGATTCGGTAGCTGCCACCATGCAGCGCCGTAACCCCTTCAATGGTGATGGTAGATGTCCCATGTCCTTCAACCTTGGCACCCAGCTCGTTCAAGAAATTCCCCAGATCCACAATCTCGGGTTCCTGGGCACAGTTGCGTAATCTTGTTGTACCCCGTGCCAGAGCAGCCGCCATCATCAGATTCTGGGTACCACCCACGGTGACGATATCCATATAGATGTCACTACCGACCAGACCATCTGCCACCTCTGCATGCACATAGCCATCAACGACTTCGATCTGAGCACCCATGGCTTCCAAGCCTTTGAGATGCTGATCCACCGGCCGCGTACCGATTGCACATCCACCCGGCAACGAGACCTGTGCTTTGCCAAAACGCGCCAACAATGGACCCAGCACCAAGAAAGATGCGCGCATGGTTTTGACCAACTCATAGGGTGCAACCAGCTGCTGCATGTGCGCGGCGGTCACCTCTACATTCATGCGCTCATCAAGTACAACATCTACACCCAAGCAGCCCAGTAGTTCGAGCATGGTGGTAATGTCATGCAGATGGGGTGCATTACTGATGACCACCGGTTCTTCGGTCAGCAACGTGCCAGCCAGGATTGGTAAGGCGGCGTTTTTAGCGCCGGAAGTGCGCAATCGGCCTTGCAGCTTGTTGCCACCGGTGATTCTTAGCTTATCCAAATGAGTTACTCGAGTTGTGAGAGGTCAGGGTGTGTCAGCTTGAATGGTAACCGCGTGCAGCCGCCCATCCGCAATGAAGTCATTGATACATGCGTACACGGCTTGCTGACGTTTTACCCTGTTCAAATCAGCAAAGCGCGCATCCACCACTCGGATCATGGCGCGATTTCCATCCACTTCGACAGAAATCTCCGCCTCGCCAAATTCTGCGGCAATGGCGTTACGAACTTCTTCCTGCATTGTTAGTCTCGGTGTTTTAGGCCGCGCTAGCTTACCAATATTTCATCTAAACCGGAGAACGAAATTATGGCTTCTGCGGATGTTGGCGGATTGATGATACGCAGAGATTTATCGTGCAATTCTGCCTCGCGGTACCAGGACAGGAGGACCGCGATCAGTATGCTGTTGGCCTGGGACAGCCCGGACATGTCAATCACAACCTGTTCCGCCGAGTCTTCTGCGATTAAGGTACGACCTTGCTGGGATAGCTGATTGGCATCGTCCATCTCCAGCGGCCCGCCACTGAGCACGTAGTTGGCATCGATAGCGACGCTTGCGCCATCAGGCATCGGACGACTCAATCACGTTACCCCAGGAGTCGATCACCTTGTCGATGTCACCACCATTTTCTTTGGATCGCAATGCCGCGGAGAACTGGGTGCGGAAATTCACCCCGATATTGACGCCTTCGATGATGATGTTCTGTACCCGCCAATTGCTGGTCTTACCGCGCTGCATCATATAAATGGCAGTGTAAGTTCGACCTTTGTACGTGATTTCTTGAATCACTTTGGCTTTGTTTGCATCTCTGTGCGGCCGTCGTGGTGCTAACACGTCCACTTCGCCATCACGAAACTCGGTGAGCGCCAAGGCATAGGTACGAACGAGGCTCCAGCGAAACACTTCGGAAAAGCGCTCACGCTGTTCCGGTGTGGCTTTTTTGTAAGCAGGCCCCATGACATTACGAGCAAATCGTTTGAAGTCGAGCATGGGATCGATCAGCGCTTCCACTTCGCGATAAAAGCGCTCCGGTTCATCTGCAGCGTATTCTTGACCAGCGCTGATCAAATCCAGGACGTGCACCGTTGCGCCTTCCACCGCGGCCTCGGGGGTTTGAGCCTGCAACGCAGCTTCAACAGCCGTCACGCGATCCAGTTCCTGTGCCGAAACCCCAGCGCTGATACCTAACAATAAGTACAACCCCGCAAGTATTCGCTTAGACGTCATTATTAATACTTCGCTCATAACATCTCCCAGTTTTTCGTCTGCCTAGTTACCCAGGTTAGTCAAAAATTCTCCAATCAGGTTCTCTAATACCAATGCACCCTGGGTATCGGAAATTTCATCCCCAGAGGCCAGGGTTTCATCATCTGCTCCGGGCAGCAGGCTGATATAGCGTGCGCCCAGAATGCCCTCGGTTAGAATTTTGGCACTGGTGTCGGTGGTTAAGTTCCCCGGTTTACCAAATATTTCCAAGGTCACCACCGCATCACCCCACGCCATATCCACCTGAATGTCCTGGACGCGTCCAATGGTCACTCCGGCCATGCTGACCTTGGCACGGGTCCGTAAGCCCGCCACATCATTAAATCGCGCGGTGACCGAATAAGAGGCATCATCCTCACCAATTTTCACCCCACTGACCTGGACGGCGAGAAAAATCAGGGCCACGATTCCGGCTAAGACAAAGGCACCCACGCTGAGTTCTAGTGTTCTTGTGCGCACTTACAAATCTCCATACAAAACCAAGGTGAGCAAAAAATCGCTCGCTAAAATCAAAACCGACGAGATGACCACCGTTCTTGTGGTGGCTAGTGACATTCCTTCGGCGGTGGGCGGAGCATCATATCCTTGAAACACCGCAACCCAGGTGACCAGCAGGGCAAATACAAAGCTTTTCACCATACCCTTACCCAGGTCTTCCCAGAGCTGGACCACATCCTGCATACCCGACCAGAATCCGCCTGGATCAGCACCCAGCCAATCAACGGCCACCACCACGCCACCATAAATCGCCACCATATTAAAGATCAGGGTGAGCAGCGGTACGCTGATCAAACCTGCCCAGATGCGTGGCGCGACAATTCTGCGCAAAGGGTCAACACCCATCATCTCCATACTGGAGAGCTGCTCGGTGGTTTTCATCAAACCGATTTCAGCCGTTAATGCAGACCCAGCCCGGCCGGCAAACAACAATGCAGTGACAACCGGGCCCAGTTCTCGCAGCAACACCAGAGCAAGTCCAAGGCCGACCGCTTCCTGAGCGCCAAACCGAGCCAGTTGCGTATAAAACTGCAACGCCAACACCGCGCCAATTGAAAACGCTGACAAGACAATGATGACAAGAGATAAAAAGCCCACGTTGTAAATCTGCTGGATCAGCAAGCCCAGTTCAGACCAGCGTGGTACCCAGGTCATGGCCCGAACCCACATCATGGTGGCTCGACCCAAGGATCCAATCACCGCCAGGGCACGAACGCCAACGCCTCGGATGAGTTGCAGCAACTCCGTCATCCGCGACCACCCAACACATCATATTTGATCGCATCTGCGGGATAGTGAAATGGCACCGGGCCATCTGGCTCTCCCTGCATAAACTGGGTAACCCGTTTTGATGCAGAATTCTTAAGCTCTTGCGGCGTCCCGGAGGCGATCAGTTTGCCGTCCGCCAACAAGAATATTTCGTCGGCAATACTGACAGTTTCATGAATATCGTGTGAAACCAACAAGCTGGTCGTCGCCAGCGCCTTGTTCAAACGCTTAATCAGGCTGACCAACACCCCCATCGCAATGGGGTCCTGACCTGTAAAAGGTTCGTCATACATGATCAATTGCGGGTCCAGGGCGATCGCTCGAGCTAACGCGACTCGCCGTGCCATCCCGCCCGACAGTTGTGCAGGTTCCAGATCCCGAGCACCGCGCAAACCAACCGCATTCAACTTCATCAGTACCAGGTCTTGAATCAGATCTTCGGTGAGGTCCGTGTGCACCCGCATGGGAAAAGCCACATTCTCGAATACGCTCAGATCGGTGAACAGGGCTGAGCTTTGGAAGAGCATGCCAATCTCCCGGCGCCAGGCAAACAGTTCGCGGCGCCCCATGCGCGCAATATTTTGTCCGCGGACCAGCACCTCACCGTCATCCGGACGAAGCTGGCCACCAATCAGACGCAGAAGGGTGGTCTTACCGGTACCACTGGGCCCCATAATTGCACTGATACGCCCTTTTTTTATGGTCAGGCTCAAATCATCAAAAATCGGCCGTTCACCACGCAGAAAAGTAACGTTGTTGATTTCAATAAGCACGTCATCCATGGCTTACACGATCAGCTCCATAGGCTTTCAGGTAGGTGATCAAGCCCACCCCAAAAAAATTGCGAACCCGGATTACGCCAAAGGGCCGGAATCCACACCTACAGTATATCAACGAAACTGAACGAACCCTTAAAACAAAACGGTAATTCGAGTCGCCTATCGGGGTCTTTTTGCATCCTTTTATGCTTTTTATACTTTCGCTTTAAGACCCTCTTGTGTTTTTAGGACTTAAAGACCAACTAGCCGACTGTGCAAAATCTGAAAAGGTGGTTTTATAAAACGTTCATTGATTGCGTTCATATCTCCTTGACGTCCGACTTATCTGCATGTTTTTGCCCTTTTTTCTACCTTGGCGAATGCTCTGGGGTCGACTAAAGTGCCCCTTCACTATTTGCAGTAAGTAAATCAACAATAACCATGTGGCTGCCGCTTGTACTTTTAATCGTGGGATTTGTCGCACTCGTCTGGAGTGCAGACAGATTTCTGGCTGGTGCCGCCGCTACCGCATCCAATTTTGGCGTTTCGAAAATGCTCATCGGTTTGACCGTTGTGTCAGTGGGCACGTCGGCCCCCGAGATTCTGGTCGCCTTGTTTGCCGCTGTAGATGGCAATCCCCTACTGGCGGTCGGTAATGCGATTGGCTCAAACATCGCCAATATAGGGCTGGTACTGGGCATTACCGCACTGGTCGCACCGCTGCCATTTTCCAAACAGGTCCGTCAGTCAGAATTACCCTGGCTTATGGGGGCAACGGTATTGGCATTGGTTTTATTGTTTGATCGACACCTCTCCATGTTCGACGGGGTGCTTTTACTGGCCGGTCTCAGCATCATTCTGTGGCGATTGATTCGGGCCCAGAACCAGCCCGACGTAGAGGTTTCTGCTTCCATCCAGGAAGAGTTGGATGAGCTGCCCGACATGACCACCCTACAGGCTGCGGCCTGGCTCGTTGTGGGATTATTGATTCTATTGTTATCCGCCCAGGTTCTGGTTTACGCCGCAACCACCATCGCCGAGCGTCTGGGTGTGAGCGATATGATCATCGGACTCACCATTGTCGCCATCGGCACCTCTTTACCGGAACTGGCCGCCACGATCGGTTCCGCCATCAAAGGGCATCCTGATATCGCGATTGGCAATGTGGTGGGCTCTAACATTCTTAACATTCTGGCGGTGCTCTCGGTCCCCGCGCTGGTCGCGCCCACCGCGATTGACCATGTCGCCCTCTGGCGAGATGCGGGCATGATGCTGGCGCTGACATTGATGCTGGCGTTGTTCGCTTACGGTATCAACTCCCGGGCCGTGATCACCCGCTTCGAGGGTATGGTCATGCTCGCCGCCTGGATTGGTTACAACCTGCTATTGATTCAACAGGCCTGAGCAGATGTCCAACGACATCAGCTTCGATCCCCAGCTACAGGACATCGCCAGGGCATTGTCCGGAGTGATCTTTGATGTGGACGGCGTATTAACTGATGGCCGCATCACCTACAGCGATGACGGTCACGAATACAAGAGTTTCAACGTGCAGGACGGCGCCAGTATCAAAGCGCTGATGAACGCAGGCTTACAGGTTGCCATCATCACCGGCAGGTCCTCTAGCATGGTGTCCCGTCGCGCGCGTGAATTGGGTATTGAACACCTTAAACAAGGCGTTGATAACAAAGCCCAGGCGTTGGATGATTTAATCAAAGAAGAAGGGTTTCCCGCCGCCAATTTAGCCATGGTGGGTGATGACATGCAGGATCTTGCTTTGTTCAAACACTCCGCCGTTACACTTCGCGCAACCGTCGCCAACGCCCACCCTCTGGTCAGTCGTCAGGCCCAATTTATTACCCAGCGCCGCGGCGGCGAAGGGATCTGTGTGGAGCTGGCCTGGTTGATTATGACGGCCAAAGGTATCTGGACCTGAGCCGTTTATTAATCTGTTGTGGATAGCCTGCGTGAAAGAATAGGTATTGGTGGTTTTATCCTGCTGGTTGGGGCCATCGTTATTGGCGTGGCGATTTTGTTTAGCGAAGAATCTCCCAGGGGCGATGACGCAGTCCAAGCGGATGATGCCGATTTTGAAGCAGATCTGGTGGCCAGCGGTGTCGAGTACGACCAGCTGAACCCCGACGGCACTTTGAACTACAAACTGATTGCCGATTCAATTGTGCAGTACCCCGAAGCAGACCAGGCCCGCAGCGAACACACCGACCTGGTAGAGCCAAAATTTCAACTGAACAGTCCAGACGAGCCACCCTGGAACATCAATGCACGTCAAGGCAAACTGGCTCGGGCTGAAGATCCACAAAAGCCGGGGGAAGAGGTTCTTTTTCTTGAAGATGACGTGGTGATGGTGCAGTCGCACCCGGAGCGTGGAAATTTGAGAATCAGTTCCGATTCGTTCGCAATCTACCCGCATCGCGAATACGCTCAAACCGACGAAGCTGTTATTATTGACTCCGAATTTGGCCGCACAGAGGCGGCTGGCATGAAGGCAAACCTGACAACCGGACTACTGAAGTTGGTTTCAGAAAACGGAAGGCGAGTACACACACTGGTACTACCAGAAAATTTCAAGAACAGTGAAACAACAGACGCAGATGAAGATGCAAGCAGCTAGTTTGATGAATCAAGCCAATCCGGTGACAGCCTGGATGCTGGCGCTTGTTCTGACCTGTTGTCCGGCGCTGGTCAACGCACTTGCATCAGACGCAGATCAACCCATCCACATCGAAGGAGACGACGCGGAGATCGACCAGGCCAATGAAACCATCGTCTACACCGGCAGTGTCGAAGTTGTTCAGGGAACCCTGCGCGTACACGGAGACCGCATGGTGGTCAAAATATCAGGGGATCAGGTACAGCAGATCACCACCACCGGGGGGCCCGCCAGATACAGCCAGGAGCTGGAAGATGATCAGGGACAGGTCAACGCCCATGCTAAATCCATTGTTTATCACACCGCCCAGGAGCGCATCTATCTGAACGGTAAAGCTTCGCTGGTACAAAAAGGCAACGAACTGCACGGCGAGTCCATTCGCTATGACATCGTCAACGGCAAAGTCGACGCCAGTGCGGGTAACAAACCCGGGCGAGTGCGCATGCAGTTGGATCCTCAGGCGCGGCCTAAACGGCCGTGACCGAACCTGGCGCACACCCCTCTAAGTTAAGTGCTCGGGCACTAAAGAAACAATACCGCGAAAAAGTTGCCGTGGCCGATGTCTCTATCGATGTCAGCTGTGGGGATATCGTGGGCTTGCTGGGGCCAAACGGCGCAGGTAAGACCACCACCTTTTACATGGTGGTAGGCCTGATCAAGGCGGATGCCGGGCAGATCTTTCTGGATGATGAAGACATCACCCATCATCCGGTACACCAAAGGGCACGTGCTGGCATTGGCTATTTACCCCAGGAAGCCAGCGTATTCCGCACCCTTTCAACACTGGATAACCTGCTGGCCATTCTGGAGCTGCGAGAAGACCTGACTAAGAATGCCCGCATGCATATTGCCGAACAGCTGATCAAAGAGTTTAACTTGAACCATGTACGCGACTCTTTGGGTCAGAGCCTGTCCGGGGGTGAACGACGACGACTTGAGATCGCACGAGCCTTGGCTTCTCAACCTCGCTTCATGCTGTTGGATGAACCTTTTGCTGGCGTCGATCCGATCTCCGTCAACGACATCAAGACAGAGATTCGCGATCTTTCAGAGCGCGAGATTGGTGTGCTGATCACCGATCATAACGTCAAAGAAACCTTGGATATCTGTGATCGCGCCTACATTGTTCACGAGGGGCATCTGATTGCCGCAGGCACCCCGGAAGAGATATTGTCCAACGATCGCGTTCGTGAAGTTTATCTGGGCGAGGGCTTTTCGCTGTAGGCGAACACACAGGACGCAATCAGAATAGAAAAAGGTGAACTCGACCAATTCCCCGACGCGAACTAAAATCTAATGACAGACGAATCAGCAGATTTATACAGAACGTCAACAACTTAAAAGTAGTAACCCGTTAACCGAAGTAACCAGACCAGATGAAGCAGACGCTCGCACTAAAGCTGGGTCAGAATCTGACCATGACCCCCCAGCTGCAACAGGCCATCAAGTTGCTGCAGCTGTCTGCGCTGGATTTGCAAGCCGAGATTCAGGAAGCGTTGGAATCCAACCCGCTGTTGGAGCTGTCAGAGGATCACGAAGCAGACGGCGGCTCGGATGATCAGCTTGATCAAGAGGCGTTTTCCAGCAGCGACAACACACTCGAGGGGGATACCGCTGGCAACGCGAACACCGACGCGGACGTTGATCAGCAACTGGAGGCGCCCCTGGGGGATGATCTGCCAGTCGATTCAAATTGGGAAGACACCTATCCCACCACCAGCAGCCTGCCCGCTGCGGACTCGGACTTTGACCCATTGGCCAACAAGAGTGAGGCCCAGACGCTGACCGATCATCTGATCTGGCAGCTTAATCTGACGCCCATGGCGGCGAGCGATCAGGTCATCGCCATGTCGATCATCGACGCCTTGGACACCAACGGTTTCCTGACCCAAACCACCCATGAGCTTTGGCAGGCTTTGCTGGAACAACAACCCTCGGACGGCGATGATCAAATTACCGAAGAAGATGTGATTGGGGTGTTGTCCCGCGTCCAGGAATTTGACCCTCTGGGTGTGGCTGCGCGGGATGTACAAGAGTGCCTGATGCTGCAGCTAAACGCCCTGGACCCACACACCGATATGCTCGATGAAGCAAAGTTGCTGATTCGCGAGCACCTGGATCTTCTAGGCAGCAAAGACTTCAACACCCTGCGGCGTAAGACTAAATTCTCAGATGACACGCTCGCTGCGTGTATGACATTGATCAGAACCTTGAACCCACGCCCCGGCAGCAGTATCGCTGAGGAGCCAGCGGACTACATCATCCCGGACGTTGTGGTGAAAAAATCCGAGGGCAGATGGGTTGTTGAGCTGAACCAGGAATCCACGCCTCAGGTGCGCATTAATCCGCTATATGAAACCCTGGCAAAAGACACCCCGCGCAGCGAAGACAAAACCTATCTGCGGGATAACCTGAACGAAGCGCGCTGGTTCCTAAAAAGTCTACAAACACGCAACGATACGTTGCTGAGAGTTGCGGCAAAAATTGTAGAGGTGCAGCGTGGGTTTTTAGAATACGGCCCAGAGGCCATGAAGCCGCTGATTCTGGCTGACATTGCAGAAGCTGTGGACCTGCATGAGTCCACAATCTCGCGCGTCACTACGCGCAAATACATGTCCACCCCACGTGGTGTTTATGAATTGAAGTTTTTCTTTTCGTCCCATGTTGGAACCAGTTCGGGCGGGGAAGTGTCGTCAACGGCGATACGCGCGTTAATCCAGAAGCTTACCGCGGAAGAGAATCCGAAGAAACCGTTGAGTGACAACAAAATCGCGGCAATACTTAAAGAACAGAACATCAATGTAGCAAGGCGAACTGTTGCGAAATATCGTGAATCGCTATCCATCCCACCTTCAAATGAGCGCAAACAGCTTGTTTGATACAGCGCAAATCTACGCGCAAACCCCCACCAACAACTACAATTACTTTATGACACCTGTGTGTGATCACAGCTTCGGCGCCTGTCGAGTTGGCTGTGAGTGATTCCACATAAAGCGGAGGACCACCCATGCAATTAAACATCACTGGACACCACCTCGACCTGACCGAATCTCTAAACACCTTTATTCATCACAAATTTGAAAAACTGGAACGTCACTACGACCACATGACGCAAGTTCATGTGGTATTGAGTGTTGAAAAACTGGTTCATAAGGCGGAAGCTAGCGCCCACGTTACCGGCACCGAGTTATTCGCCACCGCAGATTCAGAAGACATGTACAGCGCCATCGATCAAATGATGGAAAAGCTGGATCGTCAAATCATCAAATACAAAGAAAAGACAGTCGCCCGTCATAATGGAAGTCATTCAAGACAATCCCATCACGGGTGACTACGTAATGCATACACATGAGCCATCTTGCAGATTTAATATCACCTACCAATACGCTATGTAAGCACTCGGCGAAAAGCCGGAAACGCATTTTACAAACCATTGCTGAACATATTGCAGATGGTCCAGAAGGTAGTGTCAGTGCCGACAACCTGTTTGAGGGGCTGATGGAACGGGAGCGCCTGGGCAGCACCGGACTGGGTGAAGGGGTTGCCATCCCTCACTGCAGAGTCGCCTGCTCGACCATTCGAATCGCACTGGTGACGCTGGATCAACCCATCGACTACGAAGCAATGGACGGAGAGCCTGTCGATCTTATTTTTGTTCTGGTTGTACCCGAAGACGAACAGACCATCCATCTGGATGCGCTGGCAGAACTGTCAAAAGTTTTTGTCGATCCGGTCAATCGAGACCAGCTGAGACAATGCACCGATGCGCAATCTCTGGCGGACAAAATGCGCCACTATCTTCGCGGCGCGGCTGATCCAGGTGCGCAAGTCGCCAACATCCAGGCATGAAACTGATCGTCATCAGCGGGCGTTCGGGGTCGGGTAAATCCACGGCCCTGAATGCGCTGGAAGATGCGGGTTTTAACTGTTTAGACAACTTCCCCCTGATGCTGTTGCAATCGCTGGTCCATAACTCCCTGCGCGATAACGCTCAACACAACCAGAAACTTGCGGTATGCATCGACGCTCGAAGCCACGACCTTGAGCGATTCCCTGAAATTCTGATTGCCCTGGATAAAATGGAAGTGGACTGTCAGGTTATCTATCTGGATGCCCGCAGCCCCACCCTGGTCAGTCGCTTCAGCGAAACCCGGCGTCGCCACCCGTTGACCAGCGCCACGGTGGAATTGAAACAGGCCATCGAAGCCGAGGCGGAAATTCTGGAAGGCATTGCTGACATTGCAGACCTGACCATCGACTCGACCACCCTGTCTTCACAAACCCTGCGTGAAATCATCAGCACCCGTGTGGCAGAAAAAACTGACCGAGGTATCAGCCTGTTGTTTCGTTCTTTTGGCTACAAGTACGGTGTGCCGGTGGATGCAGATATGGTGTTTGATGTGCGCTGCCTGCCGAACCCCTATTGGGACCCGCAGCTGCGCGAACTGAATGGCACCGATCAGGCAGTTATCGAATATCTCTCAGCGGAGCCCGAGGTCGGCAATATGTACGCAGACCTGGAAGCTTATCTGCATAAATGGCTGCCTCAGTTTGAAGCCAACGCGCGGGTATATATGACGGTGGCGATCGGCTGTACCGGTGGTCAGCATCGCAGCGTGTATCTAGCTGAACGTCTTGCCAAACACTTTGCGGCAAACTACCAGAACGTCTTGATACGCCATCGAGAAATGGACAAAACCCTTTAGTCTATCCCGGGCAACACAACCCATTTCATCTTATTCACTTTATTGACTAAACTGGGCGCTACACTACGTACCCAATGACTTGTTGCAAACGGCGGCCCTTTCTCTTATGCCCAATCAGACCTTAACCCTGATCAACCCGTTGGGGTTGCATGCGCGAGCCGCAGCTAAACTGGTCGATGTTGCCAAGCAATATGGGGCCCAGATACAAATCAGCGTATCCGACGGACAGCCCGTCGATGCAAAAAGCATTATGGCCCTGCTGATGTTAGGCGCCCCGGTGGATTCAGAAGTTTCAGTACACACGGAAGGGGCAGACGCAGACGACGCCATGCAAGCGATTGCCGAACTGATCAATGCCGGGTTTTACGAGCTGGATGAGTAGTGTCTCGCCGCACCCCATCAATTGAGAAACTCAATCAAGTCATTCGCCTGCACGGTGGTGGCTCCGCCAAAGAAACCAAAGTCCTGTTAGCCTCCATTCGCCCGCCTGAGGTGGCGCACGTGATGGAGTCTCTTCCACCCCATATGCGCACCGTCATGTGGGAACTGCTGGAAGAGGACCATCGGAATCAGACCCTGCAGCATTTGCCGGAGGAAGTTCGCGGCGAGTTTCTCGAAGAGATGGATACGGCGGAGCTCGTCGCGGTGGGGGATGAGCTGGATACAGACGATTTCGCAGACATACTGCAACAGTTACCCCAAACCATCACCGACCAGGTGTTGGCTGCTTTAGATGCAAAGGATCGCGCGCGAGTTGAAGAAATTCTGACTTACGCAGAAGACAGCGCTGGCGGTCTGATGAACACGGATACGATCACAATTCGGCCGCGCCACGCGGTAGAAATGGTATTCAGATACCTGCGCATGCGCAAAGATCTGCCTGAAACCACAGACGCATTGATTGTCGTGAACTCCCGGGATGAATATCTGGGCATGTTGCCGCTGGCCAAGCTCTTAACCTCTGACCCAACGGTAACGGTCAGGGAAATCATGGATGCTGATCTACCCGCCATCAACGTCCAAACACCAGATACCGCGGTGGCAAAACTCTTCTCGGAATATGACCTGGTTTCCGCAGCTGTGGTTGACGACGAAGGCCGACTGGTTGGCCGGATCACGATTGACGATGTGGTGGACGTGATCATAGAAGACGCGGATGAAGCGGTGCTGGCACGCGCAGGCCTTGATGTAGATGAGGACACTTTTGCCCCCGTGCCCAGGGCCGTTCGTCGTCGAGCCATCTGGTTGGGAATCAATCTGATCACTGCCTTTATCGCCGCCGCGGTCATCAACCTGTTTGAAGAAACCATCGTCAAGGTGGTGGCATTGGCGGTTTTGATGCCAATTGTCGCGAGCATGGGTGGTATTGCGGGCACCCAGACCCTGACGCTAGTCATCAGGGGCGAAGCGCTGGGTCACGTCGGGCGAACCAATCTACTGTGGTTACTCAATCGCGAATTCATCATTGCCGTGTTGAACGGTTTATTGTGGGCAAGCCTGGTGGCGGTCACCGCAGCTTTTGCTTTCCAAGACCCCACGCTCGGCCTTGTGATTGCTGCAGCCATGATCGTCACCATTGTGATCGCCGCGGTCTCTGGCAGTCTGTTGCCATCCCTATTGCGCAGGATGAATATAGATCCAGCGATTGCGGGCGGTGTGGTTTTAACCACCATCACCGATGTCACCGGCTTCTTTGTTTTTCTCGGATTGGCGACGTTGGTATACGCTTAGTGCGTAAAAGAATTTTTTGGTGGCGGGCTATTCGCCGGCCAGCGTTAAATCCCTGATCAGGACGCTGGGCGCCCGGGTATTGTTTCGATAGTCCACATCGTCCCCAAGCGCCTCAATCTTGTGATACATATCCTTGAGATTGCCCGCCACAGTCACCTCAGCCACCGGATACTGAACCTGGCCGTTTTCGACCCAGAAACCCGCGGCGCCGCGCGAATAATCACCGGTAACGCCGTTCACACCCTGGCCCATCAGTTCAGTTACCCACAGGCCGGTGCCTAACGTCTGCAGCAGTTCAGTCTGCCCCAACCCCGGTTGGGTCGAGTCGACATCCAGATTAAATACCCCGCCGGCATTTCCTGTGGTCTGCAAGCCGAGCTTTCGAGCCGAATAACTGGACAGAATATAGTTGGCTACTTTGCCCTGTTCGATAAACGCCTTCTCGCTGGTTGCCACGCCATCTCCATCAAAGTTGGCACTGCCCAGGGCGCATCGAAGATGGGGTCGTTCAATCAGAGATAGCCATTCCGGTAGAACCTGCTCACCCAGAGAATCCAACAGAAAGGAAGATTTACGGTATAACGCACCGCCGCTGATCGCACCCATCAGATGACCAAACAACCCACTGGCAAGCGGTGGGGAGAAAAGCACTGGAAAAGTACCGGTTTGAGCTTTGCGCGGCGACATACGCGCTGCGGTGCGTTCGGCGGCTTTGCGCCCCACGCTTGCAGCATCGTCGAGCTGGTCGGCGCGTCGCGAGACGGTGTACCAGTAGTCGCGCTGCATGCCACTGTTGTCTTCACCAATCAAAACACAGCTCAACCCCTGGCGCGTCCCGGCATAAGCGCCCACAAAGCCGTGACTGTTGCCATAGACGCGCAGCGATTGTTGGTTGTTGACCTGGGCCCCATCGGACTTGGAGACATTAGGATCCAAGCTCAAACCAGCCGCTTCACACTCCAGGGCCAGCGCTTCCGCCTGGTCGGGCTCAATCTCCCAGGGGTGAAACAGATCCAGATCTTCTAACCCGTCTGGCATCAATTCCGGATCTGCCAAGCCCGAACAATCGTCCTCTTCAGTGTATTTTGCAATGTCGGCCGCGGCGGCCACAGTTTGTGCAATGGCATCGGGTCGAGAGTCTGTTGTACTTGCAGAGCCTTTGCGTTGCCCAAAGTAGACGGTGATACCAAACCCTTTGTCCTGGTTAAACTCGACCTGCTCCAATTCACCCTGACGAACCGAAACACCCAGCCCTTGATCCAGGCTCACTGAAACCTCAGCTTGATCTGCGCCTTGTTTACGCGCTTCCGCCAGAATATCACCCACCAGGGTTTCTAATTCCGTTTGTTGGGTTCTTAAATCCAAAGTTTGGTACCTTATGTTTTTGCCACCAGTCAGTTGCTAGGAGACCATGATCACGTCCGATGCACAAGATGATGCAGCCATGTCCGAGCACAGCGCCCAGGATGCCCAAACTTCCAAAACCCAGCGCAAGAAAGATGCCCAGGCGCTGCAGGAGGTCGGCAAACGTCTGGCAGCCTTAAAGCCGGACGTGTTGGCGTCCTTCGAACTACCGGATACCCTGGAACACGCCATCAATGAGTACAACCGATTTAGATCCAACGAGGCACGGCGTCGCCAACTACAGTTTATTGGCAAACAAATGCGTAAAGTGGACGCGGAACCTATCCTGGAACGGCTGGATATTCTTGATGGTCATGCAGCCAGCGCCCAATACGAACAGCACCTGGTTGAGAACTGGCGGGGCCGATTGATTGCAGAAAACGCAGCCCTCACCGACTTCATTGACGACTACCCAAACTGCGATCGCCAACAATTGCGGCAGCTGATCAAAAAAGCCAGAACCGAAGCGCACGATGCGGGATCCCACACGCAACATGCAACAACACTCTTTCGTTATCTACGCGAAATCGTTCGCAGCTAACGCCATCGTGTCGTCAGGCTTGGGTGCCACCCACTACAATCTCATCAATTTTTAGCGTGGGTTGACCCACGCCCACCGGGACAGATTGTCCGTCTTTGCCACATACGCCAACCCCACCGTCCAGCTGCAGGTCGTTGCCCACCATGGACACCTTGTTCATCACGTCCGGGCCGTTGCCGATCAAAGTAGCGCCTCTGACCGGTGCTGTGACTTTGCCGTCTTCAATGAGATAGGCTTCGGTCGCAGAAAACACAAAACGCCCCGAGGTGATGTCCACCGACCCACCACCAAAATTTACGGCGTAAACCCCCTCTTTTACGCTGGCCAGGATTTCTTCGGGGTTGTGTTCACCGGGCTGCATAAAGGTATTGGTCATGCGGGGCATCACGGTATGCGCGTAAGATTGACGCCGGCCATTGCCAGTGGATTGAGTATTCATCAGCCTTGCGTTCAGCTTATCCTGCATATATCCCACCAGGATGCCGTTTTCGATCAAGACGGTGCTGGAGGTGGGGGTGCCCTCATCATCGATGGTCAGAGAGCCCCGACGATCGGGCATGCTGCCGTCGTCGATGACCGTACACAACGGTGAGGCAACCTGTTGACCCACCGCACCTGCGTAGTTGGAACTGCCCTTGCGGTTAAAATCTCCTTCCAGACCATGACCTACCGCTTCGTGCAGCAGCACACCCGGCCACCCCGGGCCCAGCACCACAGGCATCGGTCCTGCCGGGGCATCCACTGCTTCCAGATTCACCACCGCCATCCGCACCGCTTCGCGAGCCAGATCATCCGCCCATTCCCCATCGGCCAGTTCAGTGAGTTTTTTACGCCCGCCTCCGCCAGCGTTACCACGTTCTCGACGACCCTGAGATTCGACGATGACCGAAACATCCAGCCGCACCAGGGGCCTGACGTCCCCGGCCAACGTGCCGTCTGTTGCCATAACCAACATCACATCGTGATTGGCCGAAATACGCACGTTCACTTCTTTGACCCGGCTATCGGCACCTCGAGCAACTTGGTCAACCCGCTGCAGCAGTTTTACCTTCGCCACCTCGTCAAGCGTTGAGATGGGGTTATCCGGAACGTACAGAGCTGTTGGGTTGTCTTCCTGGCGTCTGGCCGCATAGGTCGGCCCGCCACCTTGTTTGGCGATGGTTTTGGCGGCTGCAGAAATATCCGCCAATCCAGCGCGACGGATATCTTCACAATAGGCAAACCCCGTTTTCTCACCGCTTAATGCGCGCACGCCAATGCCGGCATCCACACTGAAACTGCCATCCTTGACGATGCCATCTTCCAATCCCCAGGCTTCGGATTGCAGGCTTTGAATAAACACCTCACCATAATCCAGCTGACGATCGGACATACTGTTGAGGGCTGCTTCGATATCTGCGCGAACAACATCCGTTCCTTGCAATATGGCCTCTTCGGCCAGTTCTAGACTCATGTAGATTTGCCTTTATACCTTTTCGTTCTTGTTTTGGTTCTTGTCTGTTTTTATGTTCGATGTATATGCGGACGAATTTATGACGACTCTTTGGGAACCTCAACCTCCGGGTCCGCCGCCTGGCTGCTGGCTTCGATCGCGGGGGACTGGATTGTCGGGTCATCAAAACCGGTCTCCCTCATTGACTTGTCCCACAAGCTCACAAAATTTACCTGGGGATCATCCAAAGATCCGGTCACGCTGAATTTTGCGCTGCTGAACTGTTCCAGCGGCTTGCGCAGCACCCGTTCGCCAACCACCACACCCAGGCCAGCCAGCGGATTTGCCAGGGCGAGATACACACCGTACCAGGGCAAGCTGTTAGACACAGGCAGGGTGACTATCATTTCGTTGTCTAAAATACCCCCTGCCAAATCGATCTGGCCACCCAGTTCGTAGTTGCCGGAGGAGCCGCTCAAGCGCATCCGGTCTACAAACGTCAGGTGCCCTTCGTTCAAACTGACCTTGGCGGACAGCTCATCAAACGAGATCCCCTCACCAACCACGTCCGAAAAATCGAAGCTGAAGCGTTTGGCGGCTTTGGAAAAGTTCACCAGACTGAGCATACGCAAACCGCCGGCGCCAGCATCCAATTCTCGAAACCGGCCGTCTTCCGCCTTAAACCGAATATCACCCTCCAGCCCTAGCAGGCTGATATCGATGGGTGATCCCTGCCACCGTCCTTGAAAGGTGAGCGCCGCCGTGTCGGTCGACATGGCGGGTGGGTAATCCCAGAGCGGCAGCGTGGTTTCAAGATCGTCCAGAACTAAACGCCCGTCGAAAGCGCTGATGTTGTTCTGTAACTCCCAGCTTAGGCTGGCGTTTTCGATGTTCACACCGTTCACCGTTGTACTGAAGCCAACAAAGTTCACCTGGGTGGTTGTACCGGTTTCATCAGCGACGGGTCGAATGCCAAATTCCCATTGGCCAAAGGGCTCATCGGCGATGAGCAGTTCATCAATTCGAACTTGGGATTCCGGTAGCGTTTGACCAAGCTCAGGTCCGATCAGGAACGCCACAGGTTCGGCTTCTGCAACGAGCGCTTGGGCGTCAACCTCTTCACTGGCGGGAAGACGCAAACGAGACAGGGCGATCTGCATCATCTGGCCGTCGGGCAGCTCAACCGAACCCGCCAGGTCTTCCCCTTCGAAACTGAACCACACGTTGTCACCGACCTGGCTGCCGGACAGATCCAAACTTTCAAAGGTCAACTCATCAATGACAAACTCATCAACCGTGAGATTGCGAATGTCCCAATCCAGTGGCAACCCTACAGACGCTTCACCATCATCCGAGACCCAATCGCTCAATACAATTCTCGGCATGTGCCCGCTGATGACGATGGCTTGGGTATCAGAGCTCGTCATGGGTGGTGCAGTGGCGATCCCCACAGCGCCCCGTTGTAATTCCTCGGCAAAATGAAGCCAGCCGTGCGTGGACTGATACTCCCAACGTACTGCCTGGTAATCCGGCAGAAACTGTACGTCTAATATGGCCGGGGTGGGTTCTTCTGGCGCTTTACCAAATTCGCCAGGCAGGTCGATCTGCAGACCCACAAGATCACTTTCCACATGCAATCCCGGCAGACCCGACGATTGGCCCGATGCATCCGCCATGGGCAGGTGCAGCCGTCCTGAATAGCTGAACTGACCGGCCACTGGAACACTGTCTTCGAAGGCGATCAGATGATAAACATCTTCCGGAGTAGCAGCGCCTTGCAGATCAAAGTTGATTCCCTTGTCCGAAAAGCCGGCTTGAATATCCGTGCGCCTGTCGAACATGGTGCCGCTGAACTGACCCGTCAGGTGATGCGGTAGCGCAAACTGTCCCTCGCCATCCAGGCCCTGAAGTTCCGAGCGATAGCCGGGCAAAACCAAATCAACCCCCTCAAAGACAAACTCGAATGACGCAGCAAGGTCTGGCGCATCTTCTCTTAAAGGTATCGTCATGGGTCCTTGGGCTTTCACCCGTCCGTTCATCTGCCAATCGTCTTCGATAAAGGCCAGATTTTGCTGCAGCGGACTGTTGCGTACAAAGGCCAACAAGTCGGGGCCTTGACCCTCCATCCGCAGAGTACCGTCCACGAAACGCCCATTCTCTCTCAGCGCAAACTCACTTCCCGTAATGTCGATGGACATTGAGTAACCCCCCTGGGCTACAACCCGGGTGGTTTGTCCTGCCACATGTACTGCGGCATCCACCTCGCTGACCAGGGGCCAGGAAGCCTGATACTGCACCAGTGCGTCGTGCACGTTGGAGCGCAATTCAATCCGCCGCCCTAACTCGTTGGGGCGATTGTGCACTTGTCCCTGGTAGACAAAGCGCGCGTCGCTCAAACGTCCGGCACGAGGTCCCGTGGCGATCCATCGACTCAATTCTTCCGGGATTTTGTAGGGGACAAAAGATTTAGCCTGAATCAGATCTGCCTGATCGACATTCAAAATCAAACCCACCCGTTGATCATATTTTGGATTGGGTCGGGTCAGCGAAAACTGGCCCGCCACAGAGCTTTCACCTATCTGTGTTTTTAAGCCGTCACCACGCAAGGCAAAGTAACCCGGGCCAAAAAAGGCTTGGACCACGCCTGACATATATTCCAGATCCCAACCCTGGTGAAAGAGGTCAGGAAACTGCACGAACATATCCTGGGCGTTCAGCCGCATCGCTACCGCGCCAGCGTGTCCCCACACTTCACCTTGACCTCCGTCCAGAGTGGGTGCGCCTTTGTATCCAGTCATCTTCAGGTCAAACACCGAAGCGCCATATCCGGATACGCCATCGCGATCAACAAATGCATGTACGTTGCGCGCATAACCCTGGACAGCCAGTTCGCTGATCCATCGACCCGCCGGATCCCAGCTGGAAAAGTGAGCAGCGATAAATGTGCTGAATGCGCCCAGATCAAACTCATCGAGCCACACTCGCACCATTGGCTCCGGTTGTTCCGCAGTCACCAGATCCAGCAGGTCAGGTGTCCCCTGGGACCCGATCTGACTCGTATCAATCCGGGCATGGATCCCGGTGACGTCCAACCGATCCTGATCCAGACTGATTTCAGCATCAGCTGTGACTTCCACCTGCCGACCTTCAGACAAGGCTCCAAGCTGCAGCGTGAACCCAACGGGCTGCGGACTAAAAGCTGTCTCAGCCCGACCGAGTAATCTACCGCCCCCTTCACCCAGCCCGTTGATCAAAGTCCATTCCAACCGCGAAGGTTCCACTTCAACCGCGGAGCCACCCGTCAGAATGTCCGGTATCTTTAATGCACCCGTGAGCGTGAATTCTTGCCGCGAAACATCCTCCCAGAACACGTCTCGACTTTCGTGCGCAAGCATCTGCAATTGATATTCCTGGGCCGCGTCATCGCTGGCGGATGAGGTCAGCGTGAGCGACAGCTGATGCGTTAGCCTGAGATTTCTGACGGAAACCTGAGCGCTGATCCAACCACCAGAATCCGGATCAGCCGGATCCACCAGCTGCAACCTGGCCGTACCGTCCAGTGCATCGGAATGGCGCAGCAATACCGTGGGATCAAACGGGTTTTCGCCACCAAAGCCGACCAGCGTCCAACCCTGGGCGCTCTTCTCCGCCTGCATGGTCAGTGACTCGATGCGAATGGCACGGGCCACCAGATCGTTACGCCAGATGCTCTCCAGCAGATCCAATTCTGCATAGATCGAGCCCACCTGCGCCTGGGGGGTCTCCAAAGAATCAAGACGCACCGTGGGATTAAACCCCTGCCAACCACCCTGGAGATTAGATAGTTTGATGTTCTGCTGAGCTAAGAATCCATTCAGGTCTGGCTCGAAGAGATGCAGTGACGCCATGAAAACCCGGCCGGTGGCCTGGATTACGGCAAACACCAGGCTGGTGAACACAAAGGCCAATACCAGGGGTCGGACCACCAGGGCTGCAAATTTTGAGCGTTTGGTTGATAAACCCTGCAGATCTTGCTGCTGGTCTTGCCTCACATCAGGATCAGAGTGCCCGCTGTTGGTCAAAGTGCTCATCAGCGTCGCGCTAGCGGGCTACTCGCTGCATCAGCACGATATCGAACTGCCCTTCCGCGTAGGATGGTTCAAGCTGTATACGAATTTCGCGTTGAATTTGTTCGGCAAGTGCGGAGAGCTGTCCCGCATCTTCATCCAAAAGACGGTCGACTACGGATTCCGTCGCGCGAATCAGATAGTCACCTTCGACGGTTTTGTTTCGACATTTCGCCTGATGGTCCTGGGCCAGGGCGCGCAAGACCTCAACGCAAGTCGAATCAGGTGTCCTGGTTAGCCCGGTACCTTCACAAGCAACACACGGATTGGTCACACTCTGGGCCAAGCTGGCCCGGGTCCGCTTACGGCTCATCTGCACCAGGCCAAGACTCGAAAAACCATCTACAAATGTGCGAGCGGGATCGCTTTCACAAGCCTTCTCCAAAGCCCGCAGGACTTGTCGTTGATGGTCTTCATCCTGCATATCGATAAAGTCGATGACGATGATGCCACCGAGATTTCGCAAGCGCAGATGGCGGGGTATCGCCTGGGCGGCTTCCAGATTGGCACGGAAAACGGTCTCTTCCAGACTATGGCCACCGAGATAAGCACCGGTATTCACATCGATACTGATCATGGCTTCCGTTTGTTCGATCACCAGCGAGCCACCCGACTTCAGCGCCACTTCGGGCTTTAAGGCCCGCTGAAGTTCGTCTTCTACGCCGTGACGTTCAAACAGAGGGCGCCGCTCTTCGTAGAATTGCAGCCGGTCTTCATAGTCCGGAATAAATTCATTCACATAGCTGCGGATGCGTTCGAAGGTTGACCGATCATCGATAAAGATGGATTCGGTTTCACCACTGGCAAGCTCGCGAATGACCCGCGTATGTAATGGTAACTCTTCAAAGACCAAACCCGGCACTGAGACGTCTTTAGCTCGGACCTGAATGCGCGACCAGATGCGTCTAAGCAAACGCAAGTCAGCCTGTAGTGCTTCTGCACCCACATGCTCGGCCGCGGTTCGGGCAATCACGCCACACGGGAATTCCAACTCGGCAAGGGCATCGCCCAGACTGGTACGCAATCGCTCACGCTCTTCTTCCTCTTCAATGCGTTGAGAAATCCCCACATGCTTTTCGTTGGGCATGAGCACAAGATATTTGGACGCTAATGCCAACTGAGTGGACAGGCGTGCGCCTTTGCTGGAGATTGGGTCTTTCTCCACCTGCACCATCACCGTCTGGCCTTCATGGAGCAGTTTGCGAATGTCCAGCTTGCCGGATTCATCATCTTCTTCCTGAGCGGTCATGATCCGTGGTGATTCGATATCCCGGGCGTGGAGAAAGCCCGGCCGCTGTAATCCAACGTCTACAAACGCAGCCTGCATGCCTGGAATGATCCGTTCGACACGACCCAGGTAAATATTTCCGGTGACGCTGTAACTGGCGGCTCTGGCCAGATGCACCTCGTTCAGCAAACCATGGGCGACCAGGGCTACGCGAGTTTCAAATGGATGTACATTGATGAGAAGTTCTTCAGCCATGTAAACGCCCGTTACAGATTTCGCCGCCCAGATCCTTCGGAACAGCTTGCAATAGCTTGTCTGTTTCTACCAGGGGTAGACCAACGACATTACTGTAGCTACCTTCGATCCTGCTCACAAATATACCGCCTATTCCTTGGATACCATAGCCGCCGGCTTTATCCTGCGGCTCACCAGTGTGCCAATACCAGGTCGCTTCACTGCGATCCAGCGCACGAAACCAGACCGTGGTCGTCACCACCTCAACCTGTTCAAACCCGGGAGATGGTTTGGTGCCAGCAACAACCGCAATCGCGGTCAGGACCTTGTGCGAACGATCAGACAATCGCAACAACATGTCTGCACCTTCACTTTGACCCCCAGGTTTGCCAAGAATTTCATCGTCTATCACAACGCTGGTATCTGACCCCAGGCAGACCCGGGGTTGCCCGAGATCTGCACCCTCCACCAGCGAATTGGCGTAGGTGGCAGCAGCTTTGGCTTGGGCCAGTCGCGCCACGTAGTCGGCTGGACTTTCCGCCGCCAACACCGTTTCATCCACGTTGCCGGGCGTGATCTCAAATTCAAAACCCAGTTGCCTGAGCAGCTGAGCTCGCCTGGGCGATGCTGAGGCCAGGATCAGACGACCGCGTAGGGTCGGCACGCTACTCAATGCGTAACCCCGTTCGCAAGCGAATGAGGAGTAGGTAAATGATTGGCCATGCCAGCATGGACATGGCTGGAATGGTTAACACCTCAAATCCAATACTCCGATCGCTATCCAAGCTGATCACCATGGTCCTGAACACCTCTGCAATACCTACAAGTACAAACACCACCCCGGATTGCTGTAACGCTGAATACATACGCAGCCGTTCATAAAAACGCCAGGTCGTATAGGTAAGGGAAGCCAGGATCAGCCCGTTTAAACCCAGCGGTTGAGCCAACAGTACATCTACGAACAAACCTAACACCCATGTCCCGATCAGTCCTATCCGCTGGGGTACTTCGACAAGCCAGAAGAACAACACCACCAACAACCAATTCGGGCGCAACATCGACAGCCAGTCCGGCCACGTCGCCGGCAGGTGAAAGGTCCCCAGGACCAACGCCACCAGCAAGGTGAGAAAAATGACCCAACCGCCCTGTGTTGGATTCAAGCCAGCCTCCTGGTCATTAACCGAAAGCTTATCCACCCTTGCCTGAACGACACCTGACTGGCCTCAAACCAGCTCAATTTTGTCCGACAGCGGTTAAACATCGTCCACCTGGATTGAACCTTCCTCTGTTTCAGAAGGGTTCTCCTCCTCGGGATCGAACACCACCAGAACGTGTCGGCTACGGTCAAGCTGGGCCAGCGGGCGAACCGTTACTTCAGCATAAGTGGAGGTAGGCTCTACCACCACAGACTGCACGGTACCCACCGGATATCCCACGGGGAAGCGACCACCCAGGCCCGAGGTCTCAATCAGGTCGCCCTCTACTATGTCCGCACTGACGGGCACATTTTCCAGCAGGATCAAATCCAGAGACCCGGTACCCCCGGCAATGCTGCGTACGCCGTTGCGATGCACCTGGATCGGGATTGCATGGTCTGTGTCGGTGATCAGCAGAACCCGACTCGTGAACTCTCCCACCTCTACAATTTGTCCAAACAACCCCTGGGCATCTAAAACCGCCTGGCCTACCTCAATATTGGCATCCGCACCTTTATCGACAATGACCTGGAAGGTATTCGCACTGGGCACGATACCGACCAACTCAGCGATCAGCACCTCATAGGGTAGCTTGGCGTGGGAACCCAACAGTTGCCGCAGGCGCTCGTTCTCTGCCTGCATGGAGACTAACTGCTGGGCCATCTCTGACATTTGCAGAATCTGCTGACGCAGCGCCTCATTATCCTGCCGCAGCTGGCTGTGGGAAATTAGAAATTCTCCGCTCACATCGGTAAAAAGGTAGGGAGATTCGGCAATGAAGTAGAGCGGCGCAACCATTGTGGAGATCGCCCCACGAGTTGGGTTGAGCAGTCGAGTCGAGCTGTCCAGCGCAATACCCAGAGTAGACAGGACGGCCAAACCTAACAGCAGATATCCGGCGCCAGTTTCACGTGCAAACAGAGCCTTGATATTTGCCTCCTGTCGGTGTTTCTAGTTTTTCTTAAATGACCGCTGTTGTTTTTGAGGGGTGTTTAACGGATCAGGCCGTGGACAACA
The DNA here is from genome assembly GCA_039028095.1 of Pseudomonadota bacterium. Classification (GTDB taxonomy): domain Bacteria; phylum Pseudomonadota; class Gammaproteobacteria; order Pseudomonadales; family Azotimanducaceae; genus UBA4421. The sequence goes on along the minus strand of JBCCIU010000001.1, from coordinate 238,447 downwards.
GATCCGCATTACCCGCCGCATCCATCAGCTCGAGTGCCTTACCACCGCCCCGCGCAACACACGTCAAGGGATCTTCGGCGATGATCACCGGCAAACCAGTTTCTTCAGCCAACAACACATCAAGATCACGTAACAGCGCACCACCGCCGGTCAGCACCATGCCGGTTTCAGCAATATCCGACGCCAATTCCGGCGGGCACTGTTCCAGCGCACTTTTGACCGCCTGCAAGATCATGGACAGCGGTTCTTGCAGCGCTTCCAGAATCTCGTTGCTGTTCAGGGTGAAGCTTCGGGGTACACCTTCAGCGAGATTGCGACCTCGCACGTCAATCTCGCGGATTTCCTTCTGCGGATAGGCCGCACCAATTTCCTGTTTGATGCGCTCGGCGGTTGCTTCACCAATCAGACTGCCCTGGGTGCGCCGAACATAGGCCACAATGGCTTCATCAAAACGGTCTCCACCCACCCGCACGGTATCGGACAGGACCACACCATTCAGCGAGATGATGGCAATCTCGGTCGTCCCGCCACCGATGTCTACCACCATGGTGCCCACGGCTTCCTGGACCGGCAATCCTGCGCCAATGGCTGCGGCCATTGGCTCTTCCACCAGCCGCACATCACGCGCCCCAGCTGACAGTGCGCTTTCACGAATCGCGCGACGTTCTACTTCGGTAGATTTACAAGGGACACACACCAGCACTCGAGGGCTGGGCCGTATGAAGCTGTTCTCGTGCACTTTACCAATGAAGTACTTGAGCATCTTTTCGGTGACCAGGAAGTCTGCGATGACGCCATCTTTCAGTGGGCGAATGGCGGTGATATTTCCCGGCGTGCGACCCAGCATACGCTTGGCATCCAGGCCCACTGCAGCAACACTTTTCTGGTTACCCTGGTTCCGGATGGCCACTACGGAAGGCTCGTTCAAGACAATACCCTGGTCACGAACATAGATCAGCGTGTTCGCTGTCCCAAGGTCAATAGATAAGTCGCGGGAGAATAATCCGCGAATATTTTTGAACATCTAGAAATGGACCCAATGAGAAAGGCCAATGATAGGCATTTAAGCTGAGAAAAGCACCCACCTAGGGGCGTAACTGCGTGAAATTTATTGGCTTTTTCTCAATTTTCCCTAGCGCCATCTTCGGACTGGAAAAAAAATGGGGGGTGGAATAAGGTTCGCAGCCCCAAAACGCCTGATTAATTCACAACAGCATGCAAGATTCAGATAACGATCTCGACATCAGTCACCTTGCTCGTCTCGCGCAACTGGCTCTGGACGAGGACGCGGCGAATGCCGCGCGGTCTCAACTGAGCAATATCATCAACATGATCGATGACATGCAGAAAGTGGATACTGAAGGGGTCGAGCCCATGGCCCATCCCCTGGATGCCACGGCCAGGCTCAGAAGGGATGAGGTGACAGAGCGCGTTGACGTTGAGCATTTTCAAGACGGTGCACCGGACACGGCAGACGGTTACTACCTGGTACCCCGGGTGGTGGAGTAGCCATGACCGCACCTACCATCAAGCAGCTGCATCAGGCGTTGGTTCAGGGGCAATTCTCTGCTCGAGAATTGGCACAACATTATCTGTCCGGCATCGAATCCCATGAAGACCTGAACAGCTTCATCAGCGTCGACACCGAGTCTGCCCTGGCTCGCGCACAAGCAGCAGATGAATTGTTTGCAAACAACTCAGCCAACCTCCTCACTGGCATCCCCCTGGGGATGAAAGACATTTTCTGCGCCCAGGGCACAACCACCACCTGCGCCTCCAACATGCTGCGTCATTTCGTTGCACCCTACGACGCCACGGTCGTGGAGCAACTCAACGATCAACAGACCGTGACCTTGGGTAAAACAAACATGGACGAGTTCGCGATGGGCTCATCCAATGAAAACAGTGCCTTTGGCGCTGTAAAAAACCCCTGGGATACAACCTGCGTACCCGGGGGCTCATCAGGTGGGTCAGCAGCTGCGGTGGCAGCGGGCCTGGTACCAGTAGCGACGGGCACCGATACCGGCGGCTCGATTCGCCAACCCGCGGCCTTTTGCGGCATTACAGGCTTGAAGCCAACCTACGGCCGTGTTTCTCGCTATGGGATGGTGGCATTTGCGTCCAGTCTGGATCAGGGCGGCGCGTTTGCACGACACGCTGAGGATGCGGGTCTGCTGTTCGCCGCCATGTCTGGTTTTGACCCGCGAGATTCGACCTCAGCCCAGCGCGAAGACACATGGGTTAAAGACCTGATGAACGGCGGGTTGGCCACATTGGATACTTCTTTGACCATCGGTCTGCCAAAAGAATATTTCGCCGCAAGCATGGAAAGCGGCATTGGCGAAGCCCTGGACGGCCTTGCTAAACAATTAGAGCAAGCCGGTCACACACTAATCGAAGTTTCGCTTCCGCATACCGAAGCCGCCGTCGCAGCCTACTATGTAATCGCCGGTGCAGAAGCGTCTACCAATCTGTCACGCTACGATGGCGTTCGCTTTGGTCATCGCTGTGAAAATCCCACTTCTTTAGAGGATCTTTACACCCGCTCACGCAGCGAGGGGTTTGGAGAGGAGGTTAAGCGGCGCATCTTAACCGGCACCTATGCACTCTCCGTGGGTTACTTCGATGCCTACTACTTAAAAGCCCAGAAAATTCGCCGGCTGATCAGCAGCGACTTTATGGCCGCGTTTGACAACGCAGATGTGCTGCTGACACCCACAACACCGGCCCCTGCATTCAAGCTGGGCAGCCTGACCAAAGATCCGGTGGCGATGTACGCTCAGGATGTTTTCACCGTACCTACAAGCTTGGCAGGCTTACCCGCCTTATCCATGCCCTGTGGTCAAGTTGGCGGCATGCCTGTTGGCGCCCAGCTGATCGGTCAGCCTTTCCGCGAAGATGTATTGTTAGGGCTGGCAAATCAATATCAAGCAATGTCGGACTGGCACCTGCAGCTGCCGGGCACCGTGCACCCAGGGCCAGCAGGGGTAACATCATGACCCAATGGGAACCTGTGATCGGCCTGGAGATCCACGTCCAGCTGGCCACCCGAAGCAAAATTTTTTCCGGCGCCAGCACTGCCTTCGGCGCAGAACCCAACGCTCAGGCCTGTGCCGTTGACCTGGGCCTGCCTGGCGTACTGCCGGTGCTTAACGAAGACGTGGTCAAAATGGCCCTAAAGTTTGGCCTGGCCATCGGGGCCGAGGTGAACCTCCAATCAATTTTTGATCGGAAAAATTACTTCTACCCAGACCTGCCCAAGGGTTATCAGATCAGTCAGTTTGAAACCCCCATTGTGGGACGAGGTGCCATCACCGTGCATTTGGAGGATGGTAGCGAAGTTGAGGTGGGGATCACCCGCGCTCATCTGGAAGAAGATGCGGGCAAATCCGTACATGACATGTTTCCAGGTCAGACCGGAATCGACCTGAATCGCACTGGCACTCCCTTGCTGGAGATCGTGTCCGAACCCGATTTGCGAACAGCAAAAGCGGCCGCCGCCTGCTTCCGGCAGATCCATGAACTGGTGCGCTATCTTGAGATTTGCGACGGAAACCTATCCCAGGGCAGCATGCGCTGTGATGCCAACGTCTCGGTGCGACCCGTCGGGCAGGCAGAGTTTGGCGAACGAACGGAAATCAAAAACATCAATTCGTTCCGCTTTGTCGAACGTGCGATCCTGTTCGAGATCGATCGGCACATCGATGTGTTGGAGTCAGGTGGCAAGATCGAGCGCGAAACGCGTCTGTACGATCCAGATAGAGATGAAACCCGTTCCATGCGCGGTAAAGAGATGTCGCAGGACTATCGCTACTTTCCCGACCCCGATCTGCTGCCGCTGCACATTGATCAGGCCTACGTGGATGAGATTGCGGCTGCCATGCCTGAACTGCCTCAGGCGCGCCGCGCGCGCTACCAAAGCGAACTTGGACTCTCCCAGGCAGACACGCTTTGGCTGTGCCAGGACCCGGACATTGCGGTGTTCTTCGACAAAACAGTGCAACTGGGTGCTGACCCTAAGCTGGCGGCCAATTGGCTGATGGGGGAGATCTCTGCGTATCTGAATCGACAGGAACTCTCTATCGTCGCATGCCCGATCACGCCAGGACAGGTTGCCACTTTGACCCAACGCCTGCAGGACAACACATTGTCTTCGAAAACCGCCAAGTCTCTCTTAGAGTCTTTATGGGAAGATCCCACAGACGATGTAGATGCGCGCATTAACGCCCTGGGTCTGGCGCAGATGAACGATGCCGGTGCTTTGACCGCCGTCGTTGAGCAAGTGCTGGCCGAAAATCCTGATCAGGTACAGCAACTTAAAGATGGCAAAGACAAAGTGCTTGGATTTCTTGTCGGCCAGGTGATGAAAGCAACCCAGGGTAAAGCCAATCCTAAAGAAGTAAACGCCCTGATTCGCGAGAAGCTCTAGACTCGGTGCTTGAGAAAGTCTTCTGCGGCTTTCAGCACGTCTCGCCGACTGATCTGCCCCACCAGTTTGCCCTGGTGCACCACTGGATAGCGACGCCGATGCTCTTTGGTGAACTTTTCCGCCAGCGTATAGATATCCATATTGGCATCCACAGTCTCAACCGGGGCTTTCATATAGTCTTCGACAATGCCGACGGATTCATCGTAGTAGCTATCCTGAATGATCACGTGTAACAGATCCGCTTCTGACAGTACGCCTACAAGATTTCCCTCAGCGTCAACCACCGGGGTGCCGGACACCGAGTTGCTCAACAGGAGATCCATGGCTTCGACCACGTTGGTTTTTGGAGTAACCGTCACCAACTTCTTTGTCATGTAGTCTTTTACTTTTAATGATTGCATTCCTGGGCTCCTGTTTTCGGGTCGATCAGCTCAGCGCATACACTGATAATCACCGACGATCGCAAAACGTATGCAGTCTGTACCCGAATACGTCATACATTCACGGCGTGTTGGACCCACCGGTTCAGCATGATCCATGCCTTTCCATTGCGTGCAGTAAGCGGACGCATCAGCGCGCGCTTTTTGCCAATCCACGCTGGGCTTCTCAACGGACAAATAAGGTGCTCCCATGGTCACCATGTCGCGATCTTCCTGCACACTCATCACTTCTGCAGTTTTCTTTGTCGGCAGTGCGGGCATCGGAACCCCGTAGGGGGTACACCCGGCGACCAACAGACAAACTCCACAGCCGCACAACACTGCGTGCAGGCCTAACCTAAGTTTAGACGGATTTCTTCCCATCACACTCCCTATGCTCTGTTAACTATTCCGTTAAAAATTTCCTTAAAACCGTAGCGCAAGCCCTGTTTTTAGGCCTAATTCAGCCGCGAAACAAGTCTAGCGCTGGGTTTCGACCAATAGTAAGCTCTTAATCTTGTATTTAGCTCGTTTTATATTGTCATTTTTGAGGGGGGATAATGAGCGAACAGCCATTACCAGCAGTACCGTATCTGAAGATTCCTGAAGACGGCGATCCATATCTGGAAGGCCACCGCTGTGACACGTGTGGTGCCACGTTTTTGGGAGAGCGCAGCACTTGCTCAAAGTGCGGTGATCGCGACCAGATGTCTACGGTTAAGTTGCCCAATAGCGGAAAATTGTATTCTTACTCTATCGTTTACCGATCCTTTCCAGGCATAGATGTGCCCTACGTGAGTGCCATTGTGGACCTGGACGACGGTACCGCCATCAAGGGTAATCTTATTGGTGTGGAGCCAGATCCCGCCAACATTGAGTTTGATATGCCAGTGGATGTCGTCTTTGACGATGCACTGGGACGCAAAGACAAGGAAGGTAATGCTTACCTGTCCTACTTTTTTCAACCAAAAGCGGGTTAAGCATTACCCTTTCATAACTTATTAAGTTAAGGAGATAACCATGACAGATGCGTATATCGTCGGCGTGGATATGATCAAATTCGGTCGATTCCCGGAAAAGACCGTGCCGCAAATTGGCGCCCAATCGGCGTTGTTAGCACTGGACGACTGTGGACTGAAAATTCAAGACATGCAGGCCCTGTACTGCGGCAACCTGGGGCAAGCCTCGGCCATGGTGGGCCAGCGCATTCTGCAGGAAATTGGCCAGACCGGTATTCCGGTGGTGAATGTCTCAAACGCCTGTGCAACTGGAGCAACCGCATTCCGTGAAGCCTGGGCTTCAGTAAAAGCCGGTCTATACGATTGCGTACTGGCTGTTGGTGTAGAGCAAATGGGTAAAGGTCTGCTGGGTGGCGCCGGTGGCGGCACCGGTATCCCAAAAGAAGGTCTGCTCGGTTCTGGCACAATGCCTGCGGTTTTTGCCGAAGCGGGGATGGAACACACACGCAAGTACGGCACCACCTTTGAGCAGTTTGCTAAGGTCAGTGTAAAGAACCACCACCATTCCACACTGAACCCAAAGGCGATGTATCAGATCGAAACCCCGCTGGAAGAAGTGATGAACGCGGAAATGATCTCCTACCCAAACACCAAGCTCATGTGTTCGGTGAACGTTGATGGATCTGCCGCGGCGGTGATCTGTTCTGAAAAGAAGGCCAAAGAGCTGGGACTCATGGGTCGTGCAGTGAAAGTCCGCGCTTCCGTCATGGCATCTGATCCATGGCAGGAACGTGACCTGGTCATGCCCGACGTCAACTCCTGTACCCGTCGCGCGGCGGCAGAAGCCTACGAAATGGCTGGCTTGGGTGCCCAGGATATCGACTTGGTAGAACTGCATGACTGCTTTGCAACCGCAGAAATCCTGCACTATGAAAATCTGGGTCTGTGTGGCGATGGTGAAGCTGGTCGTATGATCGACGACGGCGAAGTTGCCTTGGGCGGACGCATACCGGTTAACGTTTCTGGTGGGCTGCTCTCCAAAGGTCACCCGCTGGGCGCAACCGGCATTGCCAATATCTACGAAGTCAGCACGCACCTTCGCGGTGAAGCTGGCGGCCGACAGGTAGAAGGTGCGCGTATTGGTCTGACCCACGTCATTGGCCTGGGATCAGCCTGTGGCATACACATTCTAGAAAAAGCCTGAGATTAAGGCTCACGGCAGCCGGGCTTGATGCCCGGCTTTTTTTTGCACCGGGATTTATCTGAATAGACTGGTAATCATGCGCATCGGAATCGTTAGCGACACCCATAACAACTTAAAGAACGTAGCCAAGATCGTCGAGCTGTTCAATCAGGCTGGGGTAGATCAAGTGGTACACACCGGAGATGTCACTCAGGCAAAAACCATTGACGTGTTTGGCGACCTGACCATGCCCATGTTTGGGGTCTATGGCAACAACGACGAAGAACGCGATACGCTCGATGCAGCCATCGCCGCTCACGGCTTCGAATTCTTCGAACCACCTTACCAATTGGATCTGGCGGGTCGCTCAATCATTGTGGTACACGACCCCCTGGAGTTCGAAGGGGCTCTGCACCAGGGACACGAGCTTGCCCTGCACGGGCATACTCACCGCTACCGACTGGAATCCTGGGGCACCCAAACCACGATCTTCAACCCGGGCGAATGCGCGGGCCTGATGACCGGCTTCAACAGTATCGGTATTGTGGATCTGAGTTCGCTTGAGACAGAAATCCTGAAGTTTTAGCCCGCCTGCCGACCCGGTAACACAACGGCCTGCGATGCGGTGTTCCCTAATAGAAAATCTTCATCCACACTGAGTGTGCGATCCGCGTATTTGGCCACTTGCAAATCGTGCGTAACAATCACGCGCGTACAGGTGAGCCTGGCCAGAACACGAGCGATAGACGATGCACTTGAGCCATCCAGATTGGCGGTGCCTTCATCCAAGAACAGGTAGTCCGGGCTTTTGTAGAGTGCACGAGCCAGCAGCAGTCGCTGCTTCTGCCCCGCTGAAAACAGGTGCCCAATCTCACCCACCTGGGTAGCATAAGCCATCGGCAGATTGCCCAACGCCTCCTGCAGATCCACCTGAGTCACAACCGTCTGTAGCCGTTTTTCATCCAGCGGCAAACCCAGGGTGATGTTTTCCAGCACGCTGCCTTTGAACAAAATATCATCCTGCAGAACACACGCAATCTTTTGTCGATAGTCCTGCAGGTTGTGACGGCTCAGCGCTATCCCGCCGACGTTCAGCACCCCTTCCTGGGGCTTGTTCAGACCCATCAGCAATTTGAGCAAGGACGACTTCCCTACACCAGAAGCCCCCACCAGCGCGATAAATTCGCCAGCCTCCACCCGCAGATCCAGGTGTCTGATCAACCAGGGTCCGTGATCCTGATAGCGAAAACCAACACCCGCACAAACCACAGAGGTGTCTTGCGCTCGTAAACCACCTAACCGATCTGTTGTTGGTTCATGCTCGATGGGTTCGGACCATATTTCGTTCAGTCGTTCAAAATGCACCTCAAGGGTGCGGTAATTCAATACCTGGTCAATCAATGTGCCTAAACGGCTGGTGAATTGATCTCGATAGCTGACAAAGGCGAACAACATGCCGATGCTCATCTGTTGTTCTGTGACGGCAAGCCCAGCCAGGTAGACAACCAACACCAGCTCAAGGCCACCGACCAACTGATGTATGCTGGCAATATGCAGACGGGCACCCTGCTGGCGCATAGACGCATCGATCGAGTGTCCATGCAGCTTCTGCCAATGGGTTTGGCGCTGCACCTCGAGGTCAAATACTTTTACCGACATGATGGCACGGATGGTTTCCAACAACTGGGTGCTTTCCTGGGCCTGGGCAACCACCTGGGCCATACCCAACCGCTTCAGATAGGCCACCATACTCAAGCCGATCAGGGCCAGGATCAGATGAATGACCATCACCAGCAGTGCCAACTCTGGGTGATACAGCAACATCAACAATCCGGAAAACACAACCATGGCGCCATCGACGATAATGGCTGCAGCCCCATGCACAAAAAAATCTCGAACCGGCATCAGCGAGCTGAACCGCGACGATATATCCCCAAGGTGGCGAGTTTCAAACCAGCCCAGCGGCAAACGCAACAGGTGTTGAAGCAACTGGCTGGCCAATTGAAAGGACATCTGATGACCTAGCTTTAACACCACCATGCCTCGCAGCCAAGCAGTAACAAACTTGACCACACACATACCAGAAAACCCGATCGCCAGCGCACCTAAAAGGTGAAGATCCTGAGAGATCAGCGCTTCATCAACACTCCACTGCACATGCCATGGACCCGCCAGGGCAAACAGTTGCAGAAAAACGGTCAGAGCAAACACGATCAGCAAACTATGTAGGGGTCTACCCAGTCTCACCCACAACGAAGACAGGCCAAAGCGCTTCTGCTTCGGACTTGCCTGAAACTGATTCCCCGGCCAAAGCTCCAGCGCAACGCCGGTGAACTGCGCGTCAACTTCCGCCCGACCTACAACCCGTCGGCCTGTCGCGGGGTCATGAATAACGCAGCGCGCTCCTCGCACCTTCACCAACACCACAAAATGATCCATGCCCCAATGCAGAATGGCGGGATGTCTGAGTCGACCAAGATGTTGAGGTTCAGCACGCAGACCACGACTCACCATTCCCAAAGCGGTTGCATGCTGAGCAATCCTGGCCATTGTCAAACCACGACCGGATCCAGGAAATCGCCGTCGCAACGTGAACAGATCCAGGTGGTTGTCGTAACAACTCGCGACCATCGCAAGACAAGCCAATCCACACTCGGCAACTTCACTCTGTTGAAACATCCGAACACGATGTGACACGCTCATAGTCGATCCATAACGTCAGCCATGGGTTCGATCAACCAACGCCATAAAGATTGACGACGCAGGACGATGTCGGCCTGCACCAACAGGTCTGCCTTGGGCTGTTCCATCCCCTCGGGCAACCGTTCAACAGCGACGATCACCTGATAATGTGATGTGCCCCCGGAGGCCACAGCCACCACCGGCGCCAGACTCGTGTGCTTGAGCCTGCCTTGCACGGTACCGTAGTCATGCACTGGATACCCGGCATAACGCATCTGCACCGTCTGGCCTTTTTTCAGTTGAGGGACCTTGCCATTGGGGACAAACAATTCCACCTGATGTTGATGGTCTGCTTGTGCAATCGTCAGGAGACGATCTCCCGCACCAACCATTTGATTCGCATGAACGTGTAAGTGATCTACCTGACCGGCTACCGGCGCTCGGATCGACCAGTGTGATCGATTGCGAAGTACCTCATATTCAGTTTCCAGACTTGCTTGACGATGGGCAAAAGCCGCAACCTGGCTGAGATAACGACTATTCTGATGCCGACTTTCTAGAACCAGTTGGGCCTGGCTTTCTTGCAACCGTACTTGGGCAGAGCGCGCTTGGTGCAGATCTCGTTGACTACGCAGCCAACTGGCATGAGCCGCTTCTGATTCTTGTGGAGAGACGGCTCCGTTGCTACCCAGCTGATCCAGTCTGTTTTTACTCTGCAACGCGATCTCAAACAGCCCCAGATTTACTTGCACACTGTCATCGGCCAGTTCCAATTCGCGCTCTAATTGCTCCCCTTGCCGTTGGAACAAGGCCAGTTGATCCAGGTGTGCCCGCTCGGCTGCTACTGACTCGGCCATTAACATCTGAATCTGTCGAGCCAGGCCAATCGCCCGCTGCTCGCTATCTGACGAACCGTTGGTACCCGCCACACGCCGTTCAATACGCATTAGAATTTCGCCTTGCTCCAGCGCATCACTTGGCAATACCGCTACATCAACCACCCGACCCGGGCCAGGGGCGGTGACGACAATGGGTTTAGCGGACGGCGCAACCCGACCGTCTACAGTGATTTTTTCCGCATACTCAATAAACCCCAACGCAAAAACGGCCATGATCGCAAAAGCCAACAAGCAAACACACGCGACCATGTAAGAAGACAGCCCCCAGGCAACCGGAATCCCCGTGTCATCGGCCTGGCAGGACGTCGCGAGCGCTTGTTTGCGAAATAATGGAGAAGGCAAAAAATAACCAGGTCGACAAAGGACCTGGCTATTGTGTCGGTCTTAGATTTTTGGACTATGGGTGGGGCACCCGGTCGGCCGTACTAGTTTGCCCCGATGCCCGCAAGGATTTCGGCGATGCGCGCGGCATTCTTACCCAGGTCGGACTGACCTACTCTTGAAACACTGCGCACATCTACGACACTGCCGGAACCTTCTGCTCTGATACGAACCACAACGTCGTCTTTAAAGCCAAACCAGAACGTTTCGTCGGTTGCTTCAATAATGCCAGCACCGGCATCCGCGTCTGCGATTTCCATACCCATGTCCTTGAGCACTTGCAGGGCGCGAGGGAACAGCTCGCTATCCGGACTTCCGCTGATCAGAGACTTCAGCTGAGGGTACGCTCCACGCTGCTGATCTTTCACCTCATCGGTCAAAGCTAACGGGTTTGCGCCCTCCGCCTCTCTGTCCGCCACCAGCGTCTTGAACTGAGGTGGGTCCACCAGGTCGGTTGAGATATTGTGGATCGGCGGAACCTGGGTGCCTGCGGCAAATTGACTACCCATAACACCCAGTACGACCAAGCTGATCACAAGTCCCACGGCAGCGCTGGTTCTATCCGCTGTCATACCTTTCACACTGGTGTACACCACAGCGATAACACCGAGGAAAAAGACGGCAGTAGCGAGCACCACGCCAACACCCAGCACCATAAAACCTCCGGTAAACGCCCACAGACCAAGCTTTGTGCCTAATGCACCGATCGGCAACGTTACCAGCGCGATAACACCACCAATCAACAACGCGTTTGACCACCATTTTTTTTCGTTCATTTAGCCTTCCTCTCTTATTGTTCTAGTCGGCCATTGTTCTAACCGGCTATTGTTCTAGCTGGCTTGCCGCCTTTTATTTTCCGGCTTAACACCGGGTGCAGCCCCTTGAGAGGCTGTCTACGTTATCGTCGATCCACCGTCGATGACAAAGTTTTGCCCGGTCGTAAAGGCACCCGCCTTGGATGCAAGATAGACCGCTATCCCCGCAATCTCTTCCGGCTCGCCGATGCGACGCAGAGGATCACCGGACGTTCGATCCTTCAAGATGTCGGGATTCTCCCACAATGCACGCGCAAAATCAGTGCGAACCAGTCCAGGTGATATCGCATTAACCCTGACGTTAACCGGGCCATATTCCACCGCCAGATTTCGCACCAGCTGCACGTCAGCCGCTTTGGAAATGCAATAGGCGCCCAGGGTATCCGAGCCCTTTAATCCACCAACTGAAGAGACCACCTGAACGGAACCACCGCCGTTCTTGACCATGTCTGGAATCACCATCTGCGCGAGCCAATGGTTGGACTGGATGTTGATCTGCAAGACTTTGGCAAAGGCGTCGTCTGGCAGTTCTGACATTGGTCCATAAAACGGGTTAACGGCCGCATTGCAGACCAGGATGTCGATATCGCCCAACTGCTCATGGGTGCCGGCCACCAGTTGCTCCAGATCTTCTTTACGACCCACATGAGCGGGTATCACGATAGCACCCCCCGGCGCACCTTCGAGTTCTGCATTGATCTCATCCGCAACCACCTGGCAGGCATCTGCTTTTCGCGAGGAGATCACAACTTGCGCGCCGTGGCGTGCCATCTCCCAGGCAATCGCCTTGCCGATGCCTTTGCTGGAGCCTGTGATTAATGCGACCTTGCCGGTCAGGTCAAAAAGTGTGGAATTCATACTATCCCTCCAAAATTGGGGGTGAAGCAAAACAGAATGGATTCCAAAAGGGAAGAGCGCAGAACGCGCTCTTCATCAGGTCAGTATTAGTGTTTGTAGAGGTGGCCGTTTTTGGCCCAGTCCGAGAAGTTGATTACAGGACCATGCCCACTTGTTGATACATTTCATCATTCTGATCAACCGCATCCTTCAACAATGGGATGTCCTCGCGCTGACCTTCCATCTTGATCATTTTTACACCTGACTGCATGAAACTATGTAAGCTAACTTGCTCTTCAATATATCGCCCAAGCTCTTTCTCCGCTCGATGCTGACTTTCGAAGGGTCCCTGGTCCCCTTCTCGAGCAGCAAAATACCAGTCACTGTTCACCCGGAACAAGCGCTCTGAACTGCGGAAGTATGACTTTTCATTCGTGTCGTCGTGTCTCATCCTAACTCTCGGTCAAGGTACTTTACACCTTGTCTGACTTTCTATTTGAGGGTCTATTGCAACAGACCACCCCCACGAGTAATAGCGGAAAGATGTGGTGACTTGTAAGGAAATGTACGCATCTTGAGCCCCAGGTCATTACCCCGGACTCAAAGGGTTGGTATAGTGCGCCACGATTTTTAGGCTCGAGAGTGATTGTGACCGCATCATCAATGGACGAACTGGTTTCCCTGGCAAAGCGTCGTGGCTTCATTTTTCAATCCAGCGATATCTATGGTGGTCTGCAGGGGTTGTATGACTATGGTCCCCTGGGTGTGGAGCTCAAGAACAACCTGAAGGCCGCCTGGTGGAAGTCCATGGTCTATGACCGGGATGACGTTGAGGGTATCGATGCCTCCATTTTGACCAATCCATTGACGCTGAAGTATTCGGGGCACGAAGCCACCTTTACCGACCCATTGGTCGACTGCAGAAGCTGCAAAAGTCGCTGGCGAGCAGATCACCTGGAAGGTCTGGTGTGCCCGAGTTGCGGATCTGCTGATCTGACGGAGCCGCGACCCTTCAATCTGATGTTCAAAACTCAGGTGGGTCCGGTGGACGATGGATCTTCATTTGCGTATCTGCGACCCGAAACGGCTCAGGCCATCTTCACAAATTTTAAAAACGTCGTAGATTCAACCTCGCCAAAGCTGCCATTTGGCATCGCGCAGATCGGCAAAGCATTCCGCAACGAAATTACCCCTCGTAATTTCATTTTCCGCGTTCGAGAATTTGAACAGATGGAGCTGGAGTTTTTCGTTAAGCCCGGCGAGGACGAACACTGGCACGACGTCTGGGTAAAAGAGCGCTTGGCCTGGTGGGCAGCGCAAGGCGTTGACTCTCAGCGCCTGGAACTACTCCACGTCACAGGTGACGAGTTGGCTCACTACAGCAAGGCGACGGTCGATTTGATGTATCACTTCCCCCACGGCGTGGAGGAACTGGAGGGCATTGCCAATCGGACGGATTTTGACCTGGGCTCACACACAAAAAACCAGAGTGACTATCAGATCTCTTCTAAGGTGGACCCCAATACGCACTCCAACGCGAAACTGGCACTTCAGGACTTAGAGTCAAAGCAGTGGCAGGTACCCTTTGTGATTGAACCCTCCGCCGGTGTCGATCGCGGGGTTCTGGCTGTGATGAACGAAGCCTACGAAGTGGAAGACTTAGACGATGGCAAACAACGTACCGTCATGCACTTCAAACCCCATCTGGCACCTTTTAAGGTGGCGGTGTTACCACTGAAGCGCAATCACCCGGAGATTGTGGCGACGGCTAAACAGATCAAGAGCGACCTGCAGTCACTGGGCCTGGGCCGAGTTATCTACGAAGACACCGGCAACCTGGGTAAGGGCTATCGTCGACACGATGAGGTGGGCACACCCCTGTGTATCACTGTGGATTTTGACACCATCGAAAAAGACAATACCGTGACGGTGCGCGACCGTGACTCTATGGCCCAACAACGTGTCGCCATAGAAGACCTGAGGGGCCTGGTGATCGATACACTGGTGGGCTGAGGCGCACTTACGTCAGAGTCTCTCTCACCTCAGAGCCTCATTTACCTCAAAGCTTCTCCTAGCTCAGAGCCTCTATCACCCGTAAAGTCTGTTGGCCACACTTCTCCCAGCTATAGGATGACGAGGCCTGGGTAGCCGCCTTCACACAAGCGGCATAATAATCTGGCTCTTCGATCAGCCGCGTGATCCCAGCACAAATCCCCTCGACGCTGCATGGATCAACGAGTGTTGCGCCCGCATGAGCAAACTCGCGCATAGAGGAAACATTGGAGGTCACCGCTGGCACACCAAACCCCATGGCTTCAACAATCGGTAAGCCAAAACCTTCATAAAGTGAGGGCGCCAGCAACACATCCGCCCGAGAGTAGAGTTCGGAGAGTTTCAGGTCATCCAGATCGCCCAACACTTGAACATTTGGGTGCTTGTGCAAATCAGCCTGCGCCTCATCACTTTTCCAACCGCCCCCTCCGGCAACAAGCAAATTCACCCGACCCGGGTACGATTGGCAAAGCTGATCAAATGCTCGGAGGATATTGGGAAGGTTTTTACGCGGTTCAAGCGAACCTACAAACAACAGGGTTATCGGGTTGCCAATCTCTTTAACCCCAGACTGGTCCGAATCTCTTTTCGCCAGCGCCAGGGACGAGGCAAGCGGTGTGATGTGCACCCTGTCTGCAACCTGCGGCCATTTGTCTTCAATGTCCTGCCGGGTGGAATGGGAAGGTACAAGAATTGCGTCAGCCTGGCGGATGGCACGAGGCATAAGCCAGGCATCCACCGTTTTACCCAGCGCTTTCATGGTGTCTGGCGCTTTTTCCCAGACCAGATCATGGATTGTGACCATGGTCTTACCCGCCGCCGTGCGCAAGGGCAGATGATGGCGTGGCGACCAGAATAGATCGACGTCATCTTGCCGAGCCCACCGGGCAAAATTGGCTTGCGCATAGAGCGTTGATAGAGCCGGCAGGTTGTTATTAGCGGTTCGGATAGATACGTGTTCAGGTAATTGTTTCAAGATGGGGCGATCAGCATAAAGGTACCAGCTGTGCTCGCTCTGCTGCCACAGCACCTTGAGTAGCTGCGCGGTATATCGACCGATGCCGGTATTGGGAAAGTTCAGCGGGCGAGCATCAACCCCGATACGCATTACGATCTTACTTAAACAAAGCCGTTGTAAATCTTAGTGTAGCGCTTACCCATCAGGGCACCCGTAAAGTAGTTGTTGTAGCGCTCTCTTGCTCGCAAACCCATGGCCTTGGCTTCCTCTGGGTTATTCCACAGTCTATCCATGGCCCGGCGCAACCCTTTGGAGGATCCTGGAGGTACAACCAGCCCGGTTTCCTGGTGCAGATTAACGTGGCTGGTGCCAGAGCCCACCTCCGTCGAAATGAGCGGCTTTCCAAACATCGCACCTTCCAACAATGTGACCCCAAATGCTTCAGAGCGCAGATAAGACGGAAACACAACGCCGCGACAAAGCTCAAAGAGGGCATTACGCTCCTCGTTAGAGACAAAGCCCGTGAAATAAACATTACGTATCTTTTGCGAATGCGCCTGTTTCATCAGCTCCTGCTCGATTGGACCAGAGCCCGCGATCACCACCTTAAACGGTGCGTCCTTGATCGCGTCGAGCAATATATGCAGTCCTTTGTAATAACGCAGCACACCAACAAACAAAAAGAAGTCGCGCCCGAAGCGATTTTCAACTTCTTCAAATATTGCAGGATCACTCTTGGGATAGGCTGTTGCGTCGATGCCAATTGGAACGACCTCTACCTTTTCCGAGTATTCCCTCAGCACATCACTGGTTGCAAAGTAGTTGGGGGAGGTACAGATAATCTTGTCGACAGAGGACAGAAATCTGTGCATCAAAGGCTTGTAAAAGGTGCCTAGAAATCTCTGGCGCACTATGTCCGAGTGATAGGTGAGGAGCGTGGGCTTGTTAACACGCGAGGCAAAGTGCAGAACATCAGCAAACGGCCAGGGGAAGTGGTAGTGCACCACATCCGCCCACTCTACATGCTGCGAATAATCCCCGATCGCTTGAGCAGATACCCCACACGAGGCAATTTCAAAACTGAGTTTTGCTCGATAGACATCAGCCTCGGGCAATGGAACATGGCTACGACTATCCGACTTACTGCCTGTCAGCGTGAACACCCGGGACTCGACCGCATCAGGATTTGAGTTCATACAGATCTGACGGATGACTTCTTCCAAACCGCCTTGACTGTCCGGGTAATAGGTTCGATACACGTGCAGGACACGAATCTTACGGTGTGAACCACGCGGATCACCAGACTGATCTTCAGCTGACGGGATTTCCTGACGATCTTCAGCCAACACGATAGGCGCAACCGCACCCGATAGACTGGTCTGGTGACCATTGGGTATCGACGTGTTGCTCTCGGTGTATGTCATTGTGAACTCGGGGGTGGGGTAAGAAGTATATCCGCTGTGACAGATTTGTGCACTCGATCCTCATGTTGGGCGCTGAAAGACTTGTCCTGCATCCACCTGGAAGCACGCCATTCTACAAAGCGCCGCAGCAAACCACCGAGCACCCTATCCCAAAGTTTAGACTTGATTCCCAAACGCAATTGAATCGCGCGCACTTCCTTCTGTCCGAGCCCTATTTGCCGCTGGGTTTTCGAATCCTCATGAACTCGAAAGGCACCCCAGAACTCATTGGCACGGTAAAACGTACCCTGCTGCATCAATCTCACGAACAGATCATAGTCCACGGCAAACTGCAGCTCCGCGTTGATCCCACCAACCTGCATCATTTTGTCGTAGCGCCAAAAGCAGGTTTCTTGCGGGATGTAATCCCATCGCTTCATCAAATAAGAATTGTGTGGAGGCAGCACCCAGGTGTTCTGCAGACCGTCCTGGGGATCGATGAACAAACGATGGCTGTAGACCGCAGAATATTCGGACTGGTTAAGAATACTCAAAGCCGACTCAACAGCACCCGGTAACAACAAATCGTCACTATTCAAATAACAAGCGAATTTCGCTTGATGATTCGTAAATCCATATTCCAGTGCCTGGGCTTGAGAACTACCGGGTACAACGTGGATGTGGGTGATCTGGTTGACGTACTTTTCTAATATCGCTGGCGTGCGATCCGTAGAGCCCCCATCCACAACCACAAAGATGTCTTCTGGGGTAAGTTGAGAAACTAAACTTACAATAGACCGTTCGATGAACTCACCCTGGTTCAGGGTTGGCATGACAACCAAAAGTCTCGTCATAGATCCATTTTTCTTAGTATGCTTGTTCTGCTTTTGTTGAGCGTACGCACCATGCAATCTCTAACATGCAATCTCTAATTAGTATTATCACACCCGTGCTCAACGCCGCGGATACGGTCCAACAAACCCTGGACAGCGTAGCGAAATACTGCCCTCCTGATACCGAGCACATCGTCGTGGACGGCGGCTCAACCGACGGCACCCTACAAATACTGCAACAATCAGACGCAATTCTGATCCATCAGGACAAGCCCGGCTTAAGTGCTGCCATGAATCAGGGATTGTCCCATGCCCGCGGTCGTTACATTCTACTTTTGAACGCGGATGATTTCCTTATGCCAGATGTCCAGGGCATCTTGATCAATCTTCCCATCCGCCCCGCAGACAATACCGTCTACTACTGCGACATTTTGCAACGCGATGAAAAGTCAGGCCTGGAGATTCCATGTCGAGCCAACATCGACCACATCAATAAATACATGAGCGTATACCACCCGGGACTGATCGTACCGAGGGCAGTGTACGATGTTGTCGGTTTGTACAGCGAAGAATTTGAGCTCGCCATGGACAGTGAATGGGTGCATCGCTGTTTAGCGTCGGGCATCTCGTTCCGTTACGTTGATGGCGTCAGCGCCACCATGCGACTGGGCGGGCGCAGTCACGTGAGTTTGGGCGCCTCACTGGCTGAATACCGACGCTCGGTGACTCAACACAAGGTTACACCAGGTCACATCGCCAGCTACTATTTTGTGCGGCAGCTTGGCCTGCAGACACTGCTGAAATTTCGCCCGTTCAGATCGTTCTGGCTGTCTATGCGAGGGGTTTAGCTGCTGCCTGTACGTTTGCGCTCCAGCTCTTCGAGAGACAATTTCCCCGACGAATAGCCGGAATAGTCAAAAACCGAATGATCGCTTCTGATCAGAATACCGTGGAATTGCCAGAGCGCTTCATCCCCCGGTCGATAGAGTGGATCAACGATATCTACGCAGCGAAAACCCAACTCTTCCAGATGTGCAAACATGTTGTGGAAGCGCAAACTTTTGCCATCGGCAAACTTGAGGTCGAAGTTATACATCTCCATCTGGATGAGAACGGTATTCTGCAGAGTTTCCTGGCAGCCTTTCAGAATATCGACTTCGACGCCGTGGGTATCAAACTTCAAAAAATATGGCGGCGCAAGCTCGTGCATCTTAACAAGAGTATCCACGGTATAGACATTAGTGTCTCCGTCGGTGGCAGAAGAATCCAATACTCCACCAACATCATTGGTTTTCTTAAAGTTACTTTTCCCATCCGCTGGACCCGCCGCGGCAATTTCAAAACAAACGTTCGCGCCATCCGCTTGCATGGATTCATATCCGGGAACAAAGCGAGTGTCCATGTCAACCAGCAGAATTTTCATGTCCGGCCAGTGGGATAGGTAGAATGGCGAATCATCACCGCGCCCAGCACCCAGGTTAACAAAGCTTGCCGGATTCAGATTTAACCGACTTAACCTTTGAAACGTCGCCCCTACTCCACTCATGTCGTGCCCTTCTTTTCGCTATTTTTTTGTCTTGCGCTTGGTTCGCCGTAACGTGGTCTGCAGCAGTCTGACCCGATTACGTTCACGCCGCAGCTCATCCAGCAGACGGTTAGACAGATTCTTGAACGCGTTACCACGTTTGCGTTCCTGTTCAGCTTTTTGAGCAGATGCCTTCCGGAGATCTTTTTCTTCGATGATCCTTTGCTTGAACGCATCAGCCTGCTGGGTCATCCGCGCACTCTGATCAAAGGATCGTTGCTTAAACGCCTCATTCTGTTCGGCGATACGCCCTTTGAAACCTTCACCTTGTTGGGCCAAGCGCTGTTTAAAAACCTCGCCCTGTTCTGCTAGGCGACCGCGCAAATCCGTCATGGCATTGCCCAAGTTTTCAATTTTTTGAGCATCCGCCTGGATTCGCTTGTTATAGGCCTGTTCAAAATTTGAACGCTTCACAGCAGCAGCTTTTACAGCCACCTCTTTCTCGGATTGCTTCTTTTGCGTCAACAACTTCAGATGCTCGATGGTCTCAGCTTGGCCTTCAATGCTTTGGGTCAGGTTGGTCATCGCATCGCGATGGACTTTATCCTTGGCTTGTGCAAACTGATCCAGAATCTGAAGCGTGGTTAAGATTTCCTGGGCATTGGGAGGACTGACTTTGGAACCTTTTTGCGCGGCTTTTCTTAACTTTTTTTCGGCTTTGTTACTGGCGACGAGGTAACAATTGCCATCGGCGATCGTGGCTTCCATCTCTTCAATGGTCACCTCAGCCAGCACCGGCCAAAGCTGCAGAATCCGAAATCCCTGCACCACTAATCCGTTTATGATCGATGTTAGACCCGCCTTGCGCTCGGCACTCAGATTTTTTTCCGAATACTCAAACTGAACGATCAAATCCGGCGAGGCGGCCAGCGCCTGCTCTGCCCCCGCCAAGACTTCGTCTTCGTGGCCCTCGACGTCAATTTTCAGCAGATCAATTGGCCTCGCACCCACTTCCCGCCATACGTCATCCAGTGGACGGGTGTGTACCGTGGTTTGCGCGGTTATCTCTACTCGACCGGTATCAGATAAACCGCTAAAGGCAGATTCGTTGGTCTCATAGAAAGTTCTTTCCCTGGCTTGGGAATCCAGAGCAACCTGAAAAAGCTCACAACGCTGGGCAAATCCATTGCTCTGGACATTTTTTTGTAACCGATCGAAGCAGGCTGTATTGGGTTCAAAGGCATAAACTTTGCCGTTTTTCCGCAGGCGTGCGGCAGAACTGACGGTGTACAGGCCAAAATTTGCACCAACGTCCCAGACCTGGGCCGATTTGGAAACAAGGCGTCGCCACAGTTCAACTTCTTTGTATTCCTGACCGCTGTCAAAGTAGATTGATCGCGCAAATCGATCGGTCAGGTCCAGCGAAAACTGCGTGCCAAAAAGTTCCTTTTGCCGCTCACTGGTCTGTGAATCTGCAAAACTCCGACGCCCAGCATCCTGCAACCACCGGCCAAGCACATGGGCATCCAAGCCGTGATCCCGACAGAATCCGAACGCGTGGTACACTGCGCGCAATTGCTCTTCGGTAGCTGAGTTGTCGATTTCAAACAAGTTTCTAATACCGATCAAACCAGAAGGATAATGCCCAATGTTAGATGTAGACGACCATGCTTTTGCAAATGCTCATGCCTTTGCCAGGCCTGATAGTCTGCGACATTCAAACCAGGTTGTTCGAACGGCTCTAAACAAAGAAAACTCAGCGCTGGCCGAGCAAGTATACCTAGTTTGGCAACAGTTTTTGAACGCTGGACAGGTTGGAGAAGATGTTTTGCTGGGCGCTAAAGCCCGGGCAATCAACCTGACCGGGGACCCGGCCAATCTGGTGCTAGAAAATCCATGTGCCGTCAGGGGTACCCTGCGTGTAGAGCAGACAGGTTCAATCAACATCGGCAAGTGGGTATACGTTGGAGATGACACAATCTTGTCCTGCTACGACACTATTTCTATTGGTGAGGGCACCTTAGTTGCCCATGGCGTTCAGATATTCGACAACAGTTCTCACCCCGTGAACCCCTTTCAACGCCAGGTCCAGTTTATGCGCATGCTCGGTCGTAAGGATGTTGTGCTGCCCACAGACATTGAAAGCGCGCCGGTCATCGTGGGTCCACGCTGCTGGATCGGCATGCAAAGTGTGGTGATGCGCGGCGTGGAAATAGGTGCAGAGACCATTGTTGCGGCCGGCAGCGTGGTGACAAAAAGTCTGCCGGAGAGAAGTGTATGCGCCGGTAACCCATGTAAAGTCGTTCGAGCGCTAACGGATCAAGAACTGGATTCGACGGGATTTCCCCAGATCTGATTAATGGCGTTAGACGGTTCAGCTTCCAGGTAAACACGACCCATCTTCTCCACCGCCTGATCGCCTAACATGTAGTCCCACCGGGATCTCAACAAGTTTCGATCCCAGTCGAGGGTTGCGTTATTGCCAGCCCGGATCTCATTGTTCCCCGCATTATTGCCCACATAGTGTTCACAGATAGACGCTTCCGAATCGATGATGGCAAACCCAGCCTGCCAGATGCGCAAGGACAGATCTGAGTCAGCTTTATAGAAAACAAATTCTTCTTCTTCGCAGAACCCAACTTCCTGCAACGCCTCCCGAGTATAAAGCCCATGGTTAAGCATGAGATTACCGCCAAAGGTTCGTTGCACAAAATAGCGATCATCTACAGGCCAGTCACGAAAATAGAAAGCGCACGCGCCTACCCTTAATCCCTGATCTTGTACTTCTTCGATACGCTGGATCGCCGCCGACGTTGATCCGGGTAACAGATAACAGTCGTCGGATACCATCATGACGTATTTGCCCACCGCGGCGCGAAAACCCATATTCATGAATCGACCCCAGGACATCTTGCGCCGCGCCTGCCCTTCATGCGTGTAACGATTGTGCTGCACCAACGTAATAATGTCGCCCTGCCGCACCAGCCATTCAAGACTTCCATCGTCGCTGCCGCCATCCACCACAATAATTTCATGAGGGATCTGGGCGAGATCTCCTCTGATGGAATCTATCGCCGGCTGGATCAGGCCCATCCGGTTGAAGCTCCCCAACACAACGCTCACCGTTGGTATGGGGTCCAGCTGAGGTTTATCGGCTGCCTGAGTATCGGCGTTGGCAAAATCATGCTGATGGGGGCGGATAGGGTTCACATCAGCATCCGCCAATATGGCCTTGACTGATGAGCTTTGCAGCTGACGTCGCCACCGCCAGTTTTTCAGTTTGGTCAACATTTCCATCGATTTGTTCTTATCATTACACGTTCAGTGATCGAGCGTCTCAGCCGGGTAAACGAAGGGTTTGCCTTCCAATATACCTGCACAGATCACATCCAATCCTGGCCACTGACCTTCAGCCAACTCTGCTGCTGACTCAAGACCAATATCGAAAAACGAGCTGGTGTTACTCGGAGAGATAAACGGCAGTGGGATCATGCGCCGGAAGAAGAAATGATAGGCATATTTCTCAGCCTCTTGTGCATCCGCAACATGCTCTTCGGAATCAAGCGGCAGCTTGTTAAAGATTTCCTGGTATTGTTCTCTGCTGGTAACGTCGATGGTCAAGCCTTTATTACGAATCCAGGCCTCTCCCGCCACAATTACGGGTTTGCCAAGCGGCGTCAGCTCAACCCCCATTTTTGTTCCAAAAATGATGATGGCGTTGCTCGCAGCCGCCAGATCGTAGGTACTGACCTCGTCTAGTGGTTCAATCACATGCAGGTTGGGCGGCAATTGCGGAAAGGCTTTTTGAATCTCTGCCGCCAGTGTCTGTCTGGCCGGAATTGCACCTCTGACTTCAGCCGGGTGGATTCTTATCGCACCCTGCAGATCTGGGCGCTTTGCAAACAGCGCAATGGAATCGAGGATCCATTCCTTCATCGATTCAAAGGCGTTTTGCGGGTAGTGCAGCTGAGCATCCCACATCACATTGGTCAGCAGCGAGATGAGGGGTTTTGAAAGATCCAGCTTGTGTTTTTGCGCATACTGATTGAACGAGCTATCCGGATCTTTATGAAAATAGATCCAATCCTCTTTCCCACCGGCGCGGCTGGTCAGGTAGCTGTGCAACTGATCGCGCTGATCCTCACGTAAGCTGAGCGAACGCCAAGTTTCGGTCGGCTCATCCATCAAGGTATGGTGATAGGTGTCGTCATGACTGAAAATAAACGTGCCCTTGCGATATGACACAACCCAGGTCACAACCCGAACGCCCTTTTTTTCGGCAACTTTGGCGGCCACCCCTTGCGGGGAGTAAATCCCGTGATGCAGCACCACCACCTCTGGCTGCAGCTCCTCTAACAATCTATCAAACGCACGCGCCAGTAATACAGCCCCCTCCAGATATCGATGCACAACACCCAGAGCATCCGCTTCGTTATCCAGATCACCGGACGCAAAAAACCTCAAGGCGCCGGCGAGTGCATGTTCGCCCACCGGCACGCCATCCAACTGCAAACTACCCACTTGATCCACGCCGTATTGCGCAGACCAGCGCTCAGCAAACTCATAATCTGAAGGCGTGAGATAGGCACTCAAGCGATGTTCCATACTGCCCGTGCCGCGCAACACGGAGGTGCCACGGTTAAAACAACCTTTGCAATGCGTGTTACGCAAGGTGCGCCCAACAATCGCTTCGGAAGGTAGCGAATCACTGATCGTTGCCATCAAGCAGCCCGGCAGGATACCGTCACACAACGTGTAGTGGACCTGGGCACCGCGCACTCTCAGCGCGGTGGCTAATGTAGAGTCGAGAGACATCACCGCGCCATGCAAACCTGTGTTTGAAGCGATCAGCACCCTTCCTCGAGATGCGATCTCGCTAAATTCAACCGCTTCGTTCTTGGTTCGCCATTCAACGAATCCAGACTCAGCCTTGGCGTCTATGCCCGGCCATGCTGGCGGCGGAGACAATTTTTGCATAAATAAAGCTGCGCTACTCTTTTTTGGTTTTAAACCACGTATAATCCCGGCGAATTTATCCAATCTTCCATTCACTGAATCAACGCCGAAATTCTAGGCTTCTGACGAATTGAACATCACAGAACAAAATTCGCGCCCAACTCGTTTCATACATTTACATATACCGCGATCAGGTGGGTCACACCTCCAGTCGATCTTAACCGGTTCATTCGTACGCGGAAATGTGATTTCGGTAGATCCTAGCGATTTCAACGCTCGACACCCAGCGGAAAAGGACCAGCCCGCCTGTTTTTCCGGACATATGTATTTTGACATGCCAGGCATCAATCCTGATGAGGATCAGTATCTGATTGTGCTGCGAGAACCCATGGCGCGATTAAAATCTATGTTCGCCTACGTATCGCAGCGCCCAACGCATAAGCTGCACCCGCTGGCGAGCCCTGAACGAGCCCATGAACTGGTCGGCCAGCCCCAATTTGTGAATATGGCAACCCGACTCATCGCAGGTCAGGACCGAGAAGGCAACCAACCATTGGACGCGACGGCATTGCGCAAAGCCAAGGATCATCTGCAACAAGATAACGTTACCCTGGGTGTGTTGGAGAACTGGGAAGATTATCTACACTTACTGCAGAATCAGTTTGAGATGGCGCTTAAGATCGACGGTAACGCAAACAGTTCCGCTCGCCTTGAGCCAGAACTGGAACACGCGTGGATTGGGATCAGCGCTGCCTTAGCTGAAGCGAATGACTATGACCGCGAACTCTACGAATTCGCAAAACACTGCACGACAAGGGAAGCGGTAAGCTCGGTAAGCACCTAGTTAACCAACCACTATTTTTTTAAAACTAGTTAATCAACCAAAATGACGACGAGCAGAATAGGACTTCGCATCTTCGCAAACTCCGCTTGGTTAGGTGGAGTGAACTACGTATTGGGCTGGGCGCGCCTGCTGCAACTGCTGCCCGAAAAAGAGCGACCTTATATCGTCTTTCTCTATACGACCGAGGAATCTCATCAAGTCGCCCAAGACAACGCGCACCTGTGTGATGAGATCGCCCAGTTCACCCTCAGCGGTTCCCAGAATCTGGATATGGTTTACCCAGCCACGCAGTTGGCTGAGGTGCCCATGAATACGCCGTGGGCAGGATGGATTCCAGACTGGCAGTGTCAGCATCTTCCAGAACTGTTTGATGATCAGGAAAAAACTCGGCGACGTGTGCAATATCACCTGCTGGCCCAACACAGTGCGGTTTGCGTGTGCTCGAGTCAACAAGGCATGGATGACACCGAGGCACAACTACCCCATGCGGACAAAACACTGTTTAAACTGCATTTCCCAGCCAACATCGCTGACGCAGATTTTGATCATGCCGAGACCCTGCAGGTAAGTGCACGGGAAAAGTACAACCTGCCTGAGGAATACCTGCTGATTTGCAATCAGTTCTGGCGTCACAAGAATCACCTGGCTGTATTAAGGTGTGTAAAAAAATTGGGGGATCGTTCACCCACGGTTGTCATGACCGGCGCAATCCAGGATACGCGTTGGCCTGAATATAAGGCAGAAGTAGAAGGACTGCTGGCGGACCCTGAAGTGTTGGCCAAAGTGATTGTCACCGGACAGATCACACGAGAAGAGCAGCTGGGCATTCTATTTGGGGCCAGAGGCTTGATTCAGCCAAGCCTGTTTGAAGGCTGGAGTTCCTTTGTGGAGGAAGGTCGCGCCACGGGCAAAGCGATTATCCTTTCCGATATACCCGTCCATCGCGAACAAAATCCTCCCGGGTGCGTGTTTTTCGACACCGAGCATCCAGACCAGCTTGAACGAGCCATGGCCAACTGGTGTGATTTGCCGGTGCAGCCGCTAACTCAAGCCCGCCAAGCCCACCGGGAATTCTCAATCCAATGCGCTCGACAGTTTCTGGATCTCAGCACACAGGTGCGTGATCGCTGGTCTATTGAGAACGACGCCAAAGTGATCGCCGCTGATCAACTAGCCTCCCTGCATACCGAAATCGGAACCACTCTGGAACAAACTGATTTTGATCTTTTTGCCGCGGGCGTTCGCCAGTTGTTTCGCGACTACCCCCAGGATCTGGCCCGTCTGGCCCACCTGATTTGCCAGGACGACCATCCGCTCAGCAGCCAGGCGCCCGCTTTGATTCTGCTGGCAACCATGCGCAAAGCGGGCAACGATTTTACCAAAGCATTTTTTGATCACGATCCCTGGCAGGACCCGTGGCTGGAGCAGCTGCAGGAGCAGAGTGACAAATCACCCCTGTCGTTAACAAAACATCTGACACTTCGCAGTGTGTTGCTGTCTAGGGAGTTGCTCCACACCATTCGCTCGACACTCGAGCGCAAGTTGGATATTTCGTAGGGTTCACAGAAAAGCCAATGAACGAACCACTCGAGCAGTTTCATATCACATCGATCAAGCACCGCAAACTCAGTGTGCGTGAGCTGTGGTCGTATCGAGAGCTGCTGCGACGCATGAGTCATCGCCAGTATCGTCTGCGCGCGGGCAAGTCTTTTCTAAACCTGATATGGCCCTTTATCCGACCTGCCGTCATGACTCTGGCTCTGATTTACCTGCGACAGATGTCCGGGGCAAATTTTGGTGTTGACCTACCCTATCCTCTATATGTGTTTTCGGGACTTTGTTTCTGGTTTTTCTTTGCTGAGTTGACGATCAACCTGGCGGGCAGTTTGAGTTCCAATGCATCGCTACTTCAAAAAGTCTATTTCCCACCCATTGTGCCTCCGCTTGCAATCATGATTTCGCGTTTGCCCGAATTGTTGCTGATCTTATTGGCCGTCGGCGGCCTGCAGATCTATTTTGGCGTGGGTCTGTCCGAATTCTGGTGGGCCTTGATACCCGCGCTCCTCACGCTGTTTGCCCTGGCCGCAGGGATCGGCTTGTTGTTCGCCGGGTTGAGCCTGGTGTATTCCGACGTCACGCGCATCCTGGAAGTGATACTGTACCTGGGCCTATTTCTATCGCCGGTTTTTTTCGCCATCGAAATCTATCCGGAAACCGTACGAGGGTTCTTCGCCATGAATCCTATGGGTGGCGTGTTATCAGCCATTCGAGGCAGCTTGTTCACGGGAATCGGCATCGACTGGTCCAGCTGGGGTTATGCGCTTATCAGCGCAGCTGCACTGCTACTGGCAGGCATCAGCGTTTTTGTCAGAGCGGAACACCTGGTACGTGAAAATGGCTGAGGCACCACAGCTCCCCCACATCAGCATAGATGTGCGCAAGCTCAGCAAGCGGTATGTCCTGGGTGCCTCCAGAAAAGGCATAGGGCGTTTATTCAGAACAGCCACAGGAGACGAACATTGGGCCCTGAACAACGTCTCTTTCGAAATCCGATCTGGTGAGCGTGTTGGCATTATTGGAAAAAACGGGGCGGGTAAATCGACCCTGTTAAAGATCTTGTCGAGAGTGCTGGTGCCCACCTCCGGGGAAGCGATCATCACCGGTCGTGCCACCGCCTTGTTGGAAGTCGGCACTGGGTTTAACCCTCAGCTTTCAGGGTTGGAAAACATCTATTTGACCGCAGCCATCTACGGATTGAGCAAAGCAGAAATAGAAGATCGCGTGCAGTCGATTATTGATTTTTCTGAGGTCAATCGATTTATCAACGCACCGGTTAAGCAATACTCTTCAGGCATGCGAGCGCGCCTGGGATTCAGCATCTGTGCACATCTGGATCCAGAAATCCTTATGCTGGATGAAGTTCTATCCGTTGGTGACGCGGCTTTCCAACAAAAATGCCTCACCCGTATGGACGATATGACCTCACACGGTCGCACACTGTTGTTCGTCTCTCACTCCATGTCTGCCGTTGCTAGATTTTGCGATCGCTGCATTTGGATTGAGGGTGGGGAAATTGTGGATGATGGTCCGGCGGCGATCGTGTGTGATGCTTACAATCGCAGCATGCTGTCCTTGGCCAGTACCTATACAAACAAGGCCCAGGACAGCGCCGAAACAAAATCGGCGACCGATACCAGTATTGAAACTTCCCCTGCAGGTGAAGGCCCAAAAGAGGCAAAAGAGGACGAAGAGGGTAAAGATGATGACAAGGTTGCCTGCGAGCTGGTGGCGGTGCGAGTTCTGGATCATCAGGGTGAGGTGACCAGCACCATCAAGCTGGATCAAGATGCGGCCATCGAGATTGAATATGAAGTATTCGAAATCGACAAGCGTATCGAGCCCGCACTGCACTTTCGCAATGAGTCAGGTGATATGTTGTTTGTCCTGGCTTTTACAGATGACAAATTTCCCCAGGCGATAAACCAGCCCGGACGTTACCTCAGCCGCGTTGCAATCCCACCGAATCTTTTAAATACCGGCATTCACGTATTGAGTGCCACCCTGGTCACAGCAGATCCGCTGGAGCGCCACATTTCTGTGGACAACGCCCTGGCTTTTACCGTCTACGAAACCCATTCCGACGATGCACAGATGTCAGCACGCGGTCGGTACGCCCGGGATTTTCCAGGTGTCATCCGGCCACGCCTGGAATGGCACACCAAACAAACTTAGGAAACACCATGAACAAACAGGACAAGATCTACGTCGCCGGTCATCGAGGCCTTATCGGCTCGGCCATCGTTCGCAACCTGCGGGCACGGGGTTTTGAAAACATCGTGTATCGTTCGCACAAGCAGATGGATCTGGCGAATCAGGACGCTGTACGACGATTTTTCGAACGAGAGAAGCCGGACTATGTTTTTCTGGCGGCGGCCAAGGTAGGCGGTATCCAAGCCAACTACTCCTACCCCGCAGACTTCATCTACATTAATACAATGATCCAGAACAACGTCATTCACGAAGCTTACAGATCCGGCACCAAACGCTTGTTATTTCTGGGGTCCTCCTGCATCTACCCTAAAATGGCCAAACAACCACTGCGCGAGAACTACCTCTTAACGGCGCCGTTGGAACCCACTAACCGCGCCTACGCCCTGGCTAAAATTGCAGGTATCGAAACCTGCTGGAGTTACAATCTGCAGTACGGCACTCAGTTTATCGGCGCGATGCCGACCAACTTGTTTGGCCCGGGAGATAACTACGACCTGGAGAAGTCGCATGTCATCCCCGCCCTGCTGTCCAAGTTTCACGCAGGTAAGGTGAAGAACTTGAAGGAAGTCGAGGTCTGGGGCACGGGCAAGCCCAGGAGGGAATTCTTATATTCAGAGGATGCGGCAGATGCTTGTGTGCATTTGATGAACCTTTCCAACCGCAAGATCAAACCCCTTCTGGGCAGCGACGAGCACGCCTCGGGAGAGTTTTCACCTCCGCTTGTCAACGTAGGTTCAGGGACAGACGTTACAATCAAAGAATTGGCTAAAACCATCGCCCAGGTGGTGGGCTACCAGGGAAAAATTGTGTTCAACACCAATCGACCAGATGGCACGCCGCAGAAACGACTTGACGTCAACAAGCTGAAAGACCTGGGCTGGAGTTACAAAATTTCTTTAAAAGAAGGTTTACAGGACGTTTACGAAAGAGACATCAAACAGATTCACGGAAACGTCCAGTGACCAATACCGTACTCGTCACCGGTAGCGGTGGCTTCTTAGGGGATCATTGCGCACAGCTGTTTGCACAACAGGGCTGGTCCGTTCTGGGGCTGGGTCCAAATACCTCAGGCAGCCACTATTGCAAAACTCAAACCGGGCGATTGGATTCCCACACACTGCAATCGCTGGGCGAGGGCAGGCGGATAGACGCCATTGTCCACGCGGCGGGTGGCGCTTCTGTGCGACAAGCGGAACTGGAGCCTGATGCGGAATATGCCGACACCGTGACCAGCACCCAGATACTGGTGGATTGGGTCGCACAGCAATGTCCTGGCGTACGTATCGTCTATCTGTCCAGCGCGGCTGTGTATGGCGACCCTGACACCCACGGCGAGCCCTTGAGTGAAAACGATCCGCGCACACCAATTTCCAACTACGGAGCGCATAAACTGGAGGCCGAAAATCTCATTCTTGATCTTGCCCGTCACAGCTCGGGCACCTGCGCCATCGTACGTTTCTTTTCAATCTTTGGTGCGGGACTGCGGAAACAAATATTGTGGGACATTGCCAACAAAGCCGCCGCAGGTGCTCAGGTTTCGCTGATGGGAAGCGGCCACGAAACCCGCGACTTCCTCCACGTCACTGACGCAGCCAGGCTCCTGGTACAACTGGCGCAGCCGGGTCAAACCGAGTCGGTAGTGGTCAATGGAGGTACCGGAAACGCCACCTCTACCAGAGCGCTTGCCACCGGGCTGGTTGAGCAGCTGACCGCCATCGACCCTGCCTATCAAAGCGAAATTGTATTCGACCGCCCTAGCCCCGAAGGTGATCCTGCCCATCTGATCGCGGACACCCAAAAACTAGCCGATTTTGGCTTTACTCATACAGTCAGCCTGAGCGAGGGCATGGAAGGTTATGCCCACTGGTTCCATCAACAACGTGTCTGAGCAAAATAACAACGTGTCTGAAAACAACGATTCTGGCGACACACTTTCTAGCCACGCCCTTTCTAGCCACGGGCGTTCTAGCCACGGGCGTTCTAGCCACGGGCGTTCAGATGAAGAACCCATTCTTTCGATTGTGGTGGGCACCTACAATCGCCTGGAGAAAATTCAGGCGTGTATCGACAGCGTGTGCGCCGAAACAAGAATCCCTTTCCGCCTCTACGTGACAGACGCAGGCTCAACCGATGGCACACAACAATACCTGGAAAGTATTGAAGACCCGCGCATCGAAATAATCTTTGAAGGCAAACTTTCCGGTCAGGCAAAAGCCTATAACGCGATTTTTGAACAGGTGACTTCCAAATACGTCTGCTGGATCAGCGATGACAACGTGATCGTCAACGCTGGCTTCGATAAGGCAGTTGGGGTCATGAACAACCAACCCCGCATCGGCATGCTGGGCCTTAAGGTAAAGGATGTGGTTGGACCCTTTGTCAAGGCACCCTACATTGGTGGTATTTCAGAGGCGGGTATCCTGAACGTCAATCAGGGAGTGTTACCCACTAAGCTATTGCAGCAGGTGGGCGGCTTCAGCGAGACCTTTCGCAACTATGGCATCGACCCGGACCTGACCGCCAAGATTCTATTGAGTGGTTACGATGTTGCCTACACCAAAGATATCGCCATCCATCATCAAAGAGACTGGGCGGAAGACCCAAACTCGGAAGAAGGCAAGGAACTGGCGCAAAAGCATGCCCGCTCAAAAGTCCTATACCTGGAAAAATATGCCAAGTGGATTGGCACGCCCCTGTCGGTCAAGCTGAAGACTCGCGCATACCAGTATCTGCAAAAGAAAGTCAGCGCACTGCACAGCGTCAACTCCACAGATACGTTTGCGGGTGCTATCGCCCGGGATTGGTATAACGCCTGTCATGCCTCCTACATCGGTTTCCTCGATCCCTGGGTGAACCGCTCAAGACCGTTTCATCTAAGGCAAAGGATTCCCGCATGGTCCCGCCCAAAACAGTTACCATCTGATGCGGACCTGAAAAGCGTCTCTTGAGTTGGGAAACCTAAGTGGATCAAACGCCCATCAATGTTGCCATCAATGCTCAAATCGACCCATTGGAAGCTGGCGGCATTCAGACCTCTTGCAATTCACTGATACGGGGATTGCAGAACGCAAGCGCCCGTATCAAATTGAAGGTTCTTACTCAGCCCCAATGGGTAAGCAGTTACAGCGGGATTTGTGGTTCTGAGTGCACGGTACACCCCATCGATATGGCAGAGATTGCCCCGATTACCAAAGCGCCTCCTGCACGACTGCGCAATATTTATCCTAAGCTGCCGCAACCTGGCCGGCAATTGGTCGATCAGCTGACGCGCATTCATCGCGATCGAGTTATGGAAAAACGCAGCCTCGCAGGGTCAGAGAATACTCAATATCTGCAGAGCCTTGGCATAGATGTGCTGCATTTCTGCTACCCGCGGATGTTCGCCCATTCATTACCGTATATCTTCGAGCCACACGATCTGCAACATGAAGTAATGCCCGAATACTTTTCTGAAGAAGAGCTCGGCTGGCGCAAAATCCACTATCGTCACGGGTGTCAAAACGCACGCTTTGTCGTTTGTGGGTCTGTGTTCACAAAACAGGACATCATCAAGTTCTATGAGGTGGATCCGCAGCGCATTGCAGTGATTCCGCGTACGACCCTGGATGACACGGCCCCACAACGGACAGATGCGCCATCTATTGCGCTGCCCCAGCGTTTCGCACTGTACCCTGCATCAACCTATCCGCATAAGAATCATCAGCGCCTAATTCAAGCTGTAGAAATCATGGCTCAGCAGCCAGGCGTGATCCCTATTCTTTGCACCGGAATCAAGACGGAGCATTTCCCCCAACTTGAACAGGCGCTGCGTGAGCGCAACCTTTCTGACCTGGTTCGGTTTACCGGCCCCCTGTCTGATGCGGAGATAAGATGGGCCTATCGACAGGCAGAATTTGTCGTGTTCCCGTCTTTATACGAAGGTTCTTCCCAGGCACTACTCGAGGCATTGGCCAACAAAAAATACGTAGTGGCGGCACACCAGACCAGCAACCCGGAAACTCTAGGTGCCGCAGCGGACTACTTTGACGGTCTATCGGTGGATGATATGGCGAGCACAATTTTGCGCGCTATGCAGCAGACTCGAGGGCCAGTTCAGATAGTTCAGCGTGCTGAAGAACAGCTGATGCACTTCGACTGGGATAAAGCGACGACCGCTTTCAGCGCACTATATAAAGCTGCGGCTGATCACCCCTTAAGCGACGAGGAAAACAATGCACTCAACGCAGCTGTCAGCCAATGAATGCAATTAAAATGATGAAATCAAAAACGCCGTGATAGATAATCGCCACCAATCCCACAGCCCCTTAAACGGCTCCTGTACCCGTTCTTCGAATTTGAATAAGAGGTCTTCCTGATGGCAGCAAGCTTGCCCCAACCCGAATATGCCGAAACCACGTTTCAAAACCAAATGACCACCTTTACGTCGCCCAATGCAGATATCCAGTGGTACCCACCCGCTCTGATCGGGGCGCCAAACCTGGCCAAGATCATCGTGCAAGATGGCGCGCGGTATGTGGAACAGGCGGTGAGCCTGTTGGAAGAATTAGAATCAGACGACTACACCAATTACCTGCTGGAGTATTACCGCACGGGACTGAATCGATTTGGCGCAGGTTGGACCTATGCGGATATCGTGACCGTGGCTCTGGGGCTTGCCGAACATCTGAAACCAAGTTCTTATCTGGAGATTGGGGTGCGACGTGGCCGCAGCGTATGCGGAGTGGCCAAGAATGCTCCGGGCGTTAACCTGGCTCTGTTTGATATGTGGATCGAAAACTATGCGGGGATGGATAATCCCGGGCCAGATTTGGTCAAATCGGAGCTGGCCAAAGTAGGACATGGCGGCAACGTCGAGTTCTTTAATGGTGATTCACACGAAACGGTACCCGCATACTTTGCACAGAACCCGGATCAATACTTTGACATGATCACCGTTGATGGTGACCACTCAACGGAAGGCGCAGCCCAGGATCTGTGTGATGTTCTGCCACATCTGGCCATTGGTGGCGCGATCATCTTTGACGACATCTGCCACCCTGGACTCCCCGGCTTGCGAGAAGTCTGGCAGGAACTGGTGGAACAGGATCTTCGCTTCAGCTCCTGGACCTTTGAAGAGGTAGGTTATGGTATCGGATTTGCCCTGCGTAAATGGTAGCGCCGATGGCTGACAGCCAGCTGCTCTTTGACCAGCCCTATTATCTGGCGATAAACGAGGCGCGTTGGCTGGCTGCAGTAAACATCATTGAATCACTTGACCCACGCCCTGAAGGATTGTGGCTTGACGCAGCCTGCGGGCCGGGCTGGTTTTCGCAGAAGCTACGCGGACTCCACGAACACATCACCGGCTTTGACGTGAGACAAGATCTACTGGAGATCGCGCGTGAGCGTGTTCCGGGCGTGAACTTCCTGCAAGCCAATATCGAACAGGACAGCAGTGTAGGCGCTCTCCCAAACGGTGACGTGGTACTGTGCTTCGGATTGCTTTATCACCTGGAAAACCCTTTTGCAGCGCTGCGACGTTTGGGGCAACTGACCAAACAGTGGATGTTGCTGGAAACCATGCTGGCGCCGGGTGAAACACCGACTCTGGACTATGTGGTGGAAAATCAGAACGAGACCCAGGGTGCAACCTATCAGGCCACCATTCCAACACGGCCGACTTTACATGCGATGCTAGAAGCCTCTGGTTTCAGCCACATCTACAGATACACAGAAGAGATCGCGCACGCAGATTTTATTGAAACCGAAACAAGCTTCCGTAAGCGGGAGATTTATCTGTGCGGGCGCCAAAGCATCACTACATCAAAATTAGCTCGGGCAATCCCGCCCAACTTCGGTAAAATATCGTACGTCAAACCTCCCCAATGACAGTCATGGAGCCCCACTCATGAGTAGACAACTCAAATTCGGAAACAAGATCATCGATGACAACTCACCCATGTATGTCATCGCAGAGATTGGTAACAATCACCAAGGTGAACTGGACAAAGCCAAGGAGCTTTTCAAAGCCGCCAAAGATGCGGGGGCGGATGCGGTCAAACTGCAAAAAAGAGACAACACTTCGCTCTTTACGCAAGCAGCCTATGATGCACCCTATGACAATCCAAACAGTTTTGGTGACACCTATGGTTCTCATCGTGAGTTTTTAGAACTGGGTTGGCCGGAGTTTGTTGAACTGAAAGACTATGCGGCTGAGTTGGACATTCTGTTTTTCTCAACCGCCTTTGATATTCCGAGCGCTGACTTCCTGGAAAAGCTGGATATGCCCGCTTACAAGATCGCTTCCGGGGACTTACGCTCGCTGCCATTGATCAAGCATGTGGCTTCCTTCGGCAAGCCATATATCGTCAGTACCGGTGGGGGCACCATGGACGATGTACGACGCATGCATGATGAGCTGATGCCCATCAACGATCAACTTTGCATTATGCAATGTACGGCAGGTTATCCACCGGAATGGGATCAGCTGAATCTGCGAGTTATCGAAACCTATCGCGAAGCTTTTCCGGATACCGTGATCGGCTTTTCGTCCCACGATAGCGGCATTGCCATGTCGATAGCCGGTTATATGCTCGGCGCAAGAATGATTGAAAAGCACTTCACGCTGAATCGCGCCATGAAAGGTACAGACCATAGCTTCTCCCTGGAGCCCCAGGGCCTGGAAAAAATGGTACGGGACCTGCAACGCTTGGATATCGCCCTGGGAGATGG
The DNA here is from genome assembly GCA_039028095.1 of Pseudomonadota bacterium. Taxonomy (GTDB): domain Bacteria; phylum Pseudomonadota; class Gammaproteobacteria; order Pseudomonadales; family Azotimanducaceae; genus UBA4421. Next base: position 202,790 of record JBCCIU010000001.1, on the reverse strand, counting down.
TCAGAAGGCCACCTACGATTCCGAAGTAGCACCCGTCAAAAAGATGAGTAAGAGCTTGTTCGTGGCCCGAGACATCACGGCAGGTAATGTGCTTGCCAGCGACGACATCACCATGAAGTCCCCGGGCGGTGGCATACCCCCTTACGAGCTGGACAATCTGATTGGGCGCACCGTCAACAAAGATCTTGAGAAAGACGCTTTCTTCGACTGGGACGACATTGTCACCCAAGCCATGCAGGACGTCTCCTAGGAGCTGACCATCAATAGTTCGGATCCAGAAAGGTTCAACCAGGCGGTGTTGGACCTTCGCCTAATCGTGTTCGATTTTGACGGGGTGTTTACAGACAATTGCGTGTACGTCAGCGAAGACGGCCAGGAAATGGTGAAGTGCTCAAGAGCGGACGGTATTGGTTTGCGCAAACTTGAAGCCTGTGGTCTGCAGCTGTTGATCCTGTCTACGGAAAAGAACCCTGTGGTCGCCCGCCGCGCTGAAAAACTCAACATTGAATGTATTCACGGCTGCGATGACAAACTGACGCGTCTGCGACAGGAACTGGAAACACGCGGCTTCACCTGGTCGCAGGTCGCATTTGTAGGCAACGACATCAACGATGCCGAATGCTTGGAGACGGTGGGTGTTCCCCTGGTGGTTGCAGACGCTCGACCCGAAGTATTGCCGCTGGGGCTTGCCACAACGCGGACCCCTGGTGGGCAGGGCGCGGTCAGAGAAATCTGTGACTATATCGCTACGGCATTCGAAGCGAAGGGGGCTGCGTGAGTACACAAGAACGCTTGAGCCTTGCGGGTGAGCTGGTTGTCTTAACCGGAGGACTGGGACGACTTGGTCAGCAGTTTTGCAGCGCACTAGTGGAGTGTGGCGCGGATGTGGCTGTTATCGAGCACCCCGCCGTTGCAGCCAAACAGCCAGAACACCCAAACCCCGGAGCACACACGTTCCCTTGTGACGTGTGCGACAGAGCCGATCTGGAATCCACCCTTGCGGCGATTCAAAAACACTGGGGGCGCACGCCGACAGGACTGGTCAACTGTGCCGCCATCGACTCCCCCCCCGACGCACCGGCGGAGGAAAACGGTCCGTTCGAGACCTATCCGGTTGAGTCCTGGGAAAACGTGATGAACGTAAACGTGACTGGGGTTTTCCTGTGTTGTCAGGTTTTTGGTGGTGCAATGGCCAAAGAAAACAAAGGCGCCATTGTGAACATCTCTTCCATCTACGGCATTTTATCCCCAGACCAGTCACTCTACGAATACCGCCGCGCACAAGGACAGGATTTTTTTAAACCGGTCGCCTACTCAGCCTCCAAATCGGCCATCATCAACCTGTCCCGCTATTTGGCGACCTACTGGGGTAGCACCAAGGTGCGGGTCAACACGTTGACTCTGGCCGGGGTATTCGACAATCAGGATGATGAGTTTCTGGATGCATATTGCAAGAAAGTGCCTTTAGGTCGCATGGCAGATCCGGACGAGTACAACGGCGCGGTGGCTTTTTTACTTTCCGATGCAGCTCGCTATATGACCGGATCCAACCTGGTGATCGATGGAGGGTTTTCAGCTTGGTAACTACCCATGACGTGAGGAGCTGGGCGTTATGAAAGCCGTCGCTTTTGTGCCTGCCCGCTCAGGCTCTGTGCGCGTACCGGACAAGAACGTGCGCGTGCTTGGTGAACACCCCTTGATTGCCTATACCATTAGCGCAGCATTGGACAGTGGCGTGTTTGATGAGGTGGTTGTTTCCACTGACTCTGAAACTTATGCCGACATCGCCCGGCACTACGGCGCAACCGTACCGGGGTTACGTCCACAGGATATTGCTTCTTCTACCTCACCCGACATTGAATGGGTGGTCCTGACCCTTGAACAACTGGCCGAACAAGGACGTGAATACGATTGTTTCAGTATTCTGCGACCAACCAGCCCTTTCCGACAGGCAGATACCATACGCCGAGCTTTCGCCGCGTTCACAAGCCATCAGGGTCTGGACTCGCTGCGGGCTGTTGAAGTCTGCAAACAACATCCAGGCAAGATGTGGGTAGTGCGTGGCGAAACCATGACCCCGCTGATGCCGCTCTCACCGGAAGAACAACCCTGGCACAGTACGCAGTTTGCCGCTCTGCCAACGGTTTATGTTCAAAACGCCAGCCTGGAGATTGCCTGGGTGCGCTGTGCTCTAGAGCAAAAAACCATTGCTGGGAACGTGATCGCACCCTTCTTTACCAGCGACATGGAAGGTTTTGACATCAACGATCCAAGAGATTGGACCGAGGCTGAACACCTGGTAGCCGAAAATCCTGCCGCGCTGCCGAACGTTAACAAATCACCTTACACATCTTAGCTAGGAGTTTTTCGTGGGCGATCAAATTGGCAGCGCAGTTTCCGGCACACTGTATTACGTTGCACCTGATGAATATCAGCGGGTCAAGAATACTTCTCTCGATCCGAGAGTTCGCACCGGCATCCTGGCCAACCTAAATCGACTGAACGCGCTGTATATGATCGGGCGCGCTGGATCGGGTCATATCGGTACCAGTTTCAGCAGCCTGGATATTGTCAGCTGGATCGTGCACGAGCAACTGGAAGGCGATGATGTGTACTTCTCTTCCAAAGGTCATGACGTTCCCGGGTTTTACAGCTGTCTGATTGGCGCCGGTCGCCTGGACTTCGAAAATCTGCATAAGTTACGGCGTCTGAACGGGCTGCCTGGGCATCCAGATGTGAGCGTTGACGGCATTGAAACCAACACTGGCTCGCTGGGTATGGGGGTTTCAAAAGCCAAAGGTATGGTTTGGGCAGATCGACTAAAGAAAAAACAGCGCCGCATTTATGTCCTGACCGGTGATGGGGAACTGCAAGAAGGTCAATTCTGGGAATCCCTGAGCTCCGCCGTGAACCATGACATGCATCAGATCACGGTGATTGTGGATCACAACAAACTGCAATCCGATACGTTTGTCAGCGAGGTGAGCGATCTGGGAGACCTGGACGGCAAACTGAACGCATTTGGCTGGCATACACAAAGAGTGGACGGACACGACCTGGCCGCCCTCGCCCAGGCGCTGAAGAATGCCGCAGCAGAAACAGGCAAACCCTCGATCATCATCGCCGACACCATCAAGGGTAAGGGCGTGACGATGTTTGAGCACACTCAGTTTGATTCCTCCCAGGGCACCTACGCGTACCACAGTGGCGCCCCTTCTGCAGAGGAGTATCGCCTGGCGGTGAACCAGCTCATCGAATCGCTGAACAGAGAATTCGAAACCCACGGCCTGGACCTATTGCGTCTTGAATCCATTGAACAAGCCGCAACAAGTGCACCGCAAAATCAGGAACGTCTGCTACCCGCCTATAGTGATGCGGTGTTGGCCCAGGCTGCTAAGCATGAAAACCTGGTCGCACTAGACGCTGATCTGGTGTTGGACATGGGCCTTATCCCCTTCCAGCAAGCATATCCTGATCGTTTTATCGAATGCGGCATTGCGGAGCAGGACATGGTCTCTCAAGCTGGGGCACTTGCGCTAAATGGCTTTCTGCCCATCGCTAACTCTTTTGCTTGCTTCTTGTGCAGTCGCCCAAACGAGCAGATTTATAACAACGCCACGGAAAGAACCAAGGTCATCTACGTGGGCGCATTGGCGGGACTGCTACCCGCCGGTCCCGGGCACTCTCACCAATGCCTGCACGATATCGCAGCGCTGAAAGGCACCCCCAATATCACCATCATGGAACCTGGCGCGCCCTGCGAAGTTGGAGAGCTATTGGATTGGGCGGTTAACCATGCCACGGGGCCGTGTTATATGCGTTTGCTTAGCATTCCATTTGAACCAAATTTCCGACTACCTGATACGCCACTGGTTCACGGCCGGGGTAGAACGGTTCGCGAGGGCAGCCAGGCATGCCTGATCACCTATTCACCGGTGATGCTGATCGAGGCAATGGGTGCTGCTGATTTGTTAGCCAACGACGGCATCGACGTACAGGTCATCGACATGCCTTGGCTGAATACGGTCGATGATCGATGGTTGGCAGATACCGTGGGCGGACGGCCGCTGATCACTTTGGACAATCACACCGTTGCAGGCGGGATGGGCGAGACCCTGGCAGGGCCATCTGGCACGACAATCATATTGCAGATCGGAGTCGATGAGATTCCTCGATGTGGCAGCAATCAGGAAGTCCTAGAGCATCACAAAGTAGACAGCGGGTCGTTGTTTATCCGCATCAAAGATTTCCTGGCGTCTATCTAATCGAGAGCGGCAGCTTTATCAGGACAGGGCAGCCACGTCTTCCCTGACCATCTCGCTCACCATTTCGTCGAGCGTATAGGTGGGAGTCCACCCTAGTTCCTTCTGAGCTTTTGTCGCATCACCAATGAGCAGTTCAACTTCTGCAGGGCGGTAGTACCTGGGGTCTACTTCGACCAGGGTATTACCCGAAGCGGCGTCAATTCCAACTTCCTTTTCATCTTCACCTTGCCACTGAATATCTATCTCAACTTCGGCAAACGCCTTGGAAACAAAATCTCTAACGGAGTACATCACTCCGGTTGCCAAAACATAGTCGCTCGGCTTGTCCTGCTGCAGGATGCGCCACATACCTTCGACATAGTCCTTGGCATGGCCCCAATCTCTCTGGGCATTCAGATTGCCCAGGAATAGCTTATCTTGCTGACCCAGCTTAATGGCGGCGACCGCTCGTGTGATCTTTCTTGTCACAAATGTCTCACCGCGGATTGGACTTTCGTGGTTAAACAGGATGCCGTTAGAGGCATGAAAGTTGTAGGCTTCGCGATAGTTCACGGTAATCCAGTAGCCATAAAGCTTGGCCACGCCATAGGGAGAACGCGGGTAAAACGGTGTTGTTTCTTTCTGCGGCACCTCTTGCACCAAACCATAAAGCTCAGAGGTTGATGCCTGGTAAAACCGGGTCTTGCCCTCCAACCCCAATATGCGGATCGCCTCCAGTAGCCTAAGCACCCCTAAGGCATCCGAGTTGGCTGTATATTCTGGTGTTTCGAAGCTCACCTGCACGTGGCTCTGAGCGCCCAGGTTGTAGATTTCGTCGGGCTGAACTTCCTGGATGATTCGAATGAGATTGGTGCTGTCGGTGAGATCTCCATGATGCAGGTGAAAACGCGCACTATCCACGTGTGGATCTTCGTAAATATCTTCAATGCGCCCGGTGTTAAAGGAGCTTGAGCGTCGCTTTACCCCGTGGACCTGGTAGCCTTTCTCGAGTAGCAGACGCGACAGGTAAGCACCATCCTGACCGGTGACGCCGGTAATCAAAGCTGTTGGCATGTGATTGTTATCCTTGCAATATATTCTAATGACACCCGTCCGGGCGTTCAGCTCGTATTTTTATCGCGTTCTTTCCAGAATGCTTCTAGCCTTCATCTTCAACCGCGTCAGGCTCAGCCCAACGGAACCCGATTGCGATCGCCATTGGGAACCAGATTAAAAACCAAGACGAGCCAACTTTGTCCACCAGCTCATGTCCATCCAGTACATAGGCGCTGAGCGCCAGGGCCAAAATGCTCAACGCTAGTTTAGCATCAGCGGCATAGTAGTGGCGCATTAGAGTCCATATTGTCCACCCAAGAACTGTGAAGAACAGCACAAGCCCAACAATTCCGGCCTGGTAAACCACTGAAAGGTACATCGAGTGTGGGTGCTGAAACACGATCCCTCCCTGCAGCACGTCATCGGTTGTTAAAATACCTCTGCCGAAAAGCCAGTGACCATCCAATCTGCCGATCACTTCCTGCCATATCAGTAGCCGGAAACTATCGCCACGGGGTAGTAAATAGGGTCCCAGCTGATCGTGGTTGGCGATCATTACTAACATCACAACCAGCAAGACACCGGCGCCAGCCACACCTGCCAAAAACTGCTTGGGGTCCTGTACTTTGTGCGCAAGTAAAAACACAATCGCACCGCCGGTCACGCTGACCCAGGCATTACGGGAGTCGGACAGATAGATCGCCATGACGATAGCCACCGCGATCACAACCCCAAGATACCTTTGCCAGGACTTGGCCTGCGCATCTGAAACAAAACGCATCACAAACAGCAGCACAACGCCGAACACCAACGCGGCGATGACATGCGTATCCAACTGACCCAGACCATTTAAACGACCGTCCTCAGGATCGGTCCAGAAAAACACCCCAATTGCCGCCAACACAACAATCACGCCGGCTCCGGTCAGCGCACGTGCCATCCAGCGCTGCAATTGACCGCGCAGGCGACACTCTGCCACTGCCACCACAAAAAGGAACACCAGCAGGCATCGAACCCATACCGAGAACGAGCGGCGTAGCGTCCAGTCTTCAGACCAAAACGTACTGAGCGCCATCCAGCCGAGAAAGCAAAGTAAAACCCAACCGATTCGCAGGTTAAAAAAATCTCGCCAAGCAGGTAACGTGGCCAGCATTAATATGGCGAGCAAATAGCTCGGATAGCTGGCCCGACTTTGGGAAGGAAGGATTAAAACCGCAACAAAACACAGGACCACCAGGAGTGCGACCCAGAACAATCTATCTCGCCCGAACCATGCCACCTTAAACTGAGCTCCGCATCCGCCGTAAAACCTAACTAGCCCCTCAAAGGCAATAGTCTACTCGATCCATCCCCAGTTTTGCGCCTGCTCAATTTTGACAATATTGCTTAACGACCTTGCATGGATTGCACGCAGACAATCGAGCGACAGGCAGATCATTTACTAATGAAGGCATATCGGATGCCGACATGCCAACTGCGCTCCCGGACGGTATCCGCCAACACGTCACGCTGACTTTCAACCTGCAAGTGTTCGATCGTCAAGCTCGTTCTCGGACTAATTTTGTAGCGATAGCTGGCAGTAAACCCATGCCCTCGTTCTTGGTTTGGGTCCACTGCCATAGAATCGATATCGTCAACTGAGAACCAGTCATAACGGACGGCAAGGTGATGATTCATAAATTCCCGCGCTGCCAGGAGGAAGTAGCTGCTGAACTTGTTTTCTGCTGCTCTTGCGCCCCCAACAATGGGGCCCATGGCGGTTGACCCCTCCATCCATTGAGCGACGAGATCTATTCCAGTTACCGTCGTTGCGACACCAACCGTCTTAAACACGGTCTCCCAGCCGTAATGACCACCTTCCAGCACCTCTGGATCCGCCTTGTTGTCATACCATAGCGCGTTCACTGTCAGTGAACGACCCAGCTGCCATTCAACACCTGCATAAACACCTGGACTATCGTCGACTTCGACAAATGGATCGCTGGAGGAAGCCTGCGCAGCGAATGGTGCTCCTGGCTCGAACACCGGCAGAACCGGTAATTTCAGTTCATCACCCAGGGTACTCTGTCGATTATGCAGCGACCAACCCCGCCAGGTCAGCAGGGCCCCAGCTGAATCATTATTGTAGAAAGCGGAAAGGCGAAACTTCAGTCGATGATCCCCGCCCCATAAGTTTGTTCTGAGCGAACCGGTCCATTCCGCACCAAGCACCCGTACTTCCTCAGCAATCCAAGTGTTGATCGCGGAGTTCGCCCGCGTGTGCGCGTTACGCCAGCCCTGCTGCCTGTTCTCAAGCGAGATTGGCGGGTAGAAAGTACCGATTCTGAATTCGGACCTCAGTGGGCTACGCGGGACAGGACGCCATTGTACAAATGCTTCAGTGATGCCCAACAAAGGACCAAGTTGCTTTGAGTTGAGCTCGCCAATCACTGCAACGGAGACAGTATCGCGAATCGCAATCTCTAGCTCTGAGAATCCATCAACATCAAGTTCACCAGCGTCCCACAGTAGTTTTCCATCGCCAGCATCTGTCCAGGGACGTAATTGGCTATCACCATACGAATAGCCGACCGTCAGATCCAGATTGCTCTTGATCCGTTCCGCATAACCGACCTGTGAAAATGCTAGAAGTAATGTAGCAACAATCGCTTTCTGCACATCTAATAATCCGTGAGCACAACGCGATGAATGGGTGGGCGTAGACGACGTTCAAGTTGGAACGTATGTTCGGTATCTTGGACCAAACTCTGTACCGTAAGCTCTCGCGACCGGATTCGTGGACTCCAAATTTGCACCGTCGCATCTGGACCCAGGTTCTGTTCATTCGCCATCAGACTCAGATAACCCTGGGCGTTGGTTTGTCCCTGAAGTACACGATCAGTGACCACAATATGACCCACCATATGATCGTGGATATTGCAGCCAAGCACGACAACACCTTCATGATCAAACCGAATCGGATTTGGCAGTTGGCCTCGATACAGTGGCAGAGAAAAGTTGTTGGGGCGTGAGATGGAATAGACATGATGCGCCACCGGATCACTGTTAGGAAAGAGTACCTTTGCACCAACGGGTACAACCAGCACAGATGGGTTGAACGCCAGATCCACTTGATCCATGACATACCCTTCAGGATTGGCTGGGTTAGACACCGCACTCGAAAAAACCAGAACACCTTCGACAGGCGAGCCATGTTTGTCGAGCACGCGGACCGTAGTCTCGCTATATACAAACGCACTCAGTAGCGACGTCAGCAACACCACACAAATTTGAAGGATATAAGATTTTACTGTCATGGCTTAAGCATAGGCCGTAGGGATCGTCCGAAATTGATTGTCAAACAACGAGATGTGATACACCTCATAAAATCGGGTTTTGCCAAGTTATAACCGTAACATGTTCGCGTAAACTCATACGTGAAGGACATCCCTTTATGGAATGCGAATAAGATCGTGCGACACGGATTTCGATATAAGTTACTCGCCTTGGCATTGCTGCCGATTCTCGCCGGTTTATTCGGCGTGGTTCTGTTCGTTATGCAGGTCGTGGAGCAGGAGGTGCGTAAGAACGCACACGCTGATTTGCGCATCGGCGCCAAGGTGGTGGATCAATATCTAGCCTCACGGAATCAGGATCTCAGCGCCAAAGTAGACGTGTTGGCTGCAGACTATGCAATCAAGGAAGTCTTGGCGTTTGGTGAAGCGTCCTCGTTGAGATCAGCGTTAATCAACCACGGCAATCGGGTTGAGGCTAGTTTCGCGGCATTTGTTTGGGCGGATGGTTCTAAGCCCGTGTTTTCTCACATAGAACATGAGGCGCCTTTTGAAGAAACTCTGATGGATCTGATCGACGAGAATGAGGACGCGCCCCAGATTTCAGCGCTCTTAGTCGATCATGGCGTGCACCAGATCATTGCGGCACCCGTTCGTGCACCAACGGTCATAGGTTTTCTGGTTTTGGGTTTCGAAGTTGGGGACTCGACACTGGCGCGCATTGAAAGTCTAACCGCACTCGAAACCGCCCTAATTCGAATAAACAACACCAACTCGTCCATAATCGCACCCACACCAGCCCACAGCGCCGCAGACGCATGGCTTGGTGAAATTTCCGAACAAAACACAACGTTTACGGCCCACACCTCAGCCGGTGAGTTTATCTCTCTTAATACAACGTTTTTACCAGGCGATATCCGAGTACTAATCGGCCTACGCAGATCTGTTGATGAGGCTATGCAACCCTACCGGGACGCGAGAGATGCCATCGGCTTACTGGCACTTGCTATTCTGCTGGTTGTTGCCGGATTAGCATTGTGGGTTGCCGCGGGCATGGCTCGCCCCCTCCGCCGTCTGACTGAGGTGGCTGAAGAAATGAGCGACGGTAACTATCGCGTAGCGGTAAGCGTTAGATCAAAAGACGAAGTAGGTACGTTGGCTAACGCGTTTCGCTCGATGCAAGGTGGTATTGCGGAACGCGAAGCAAAGATCTCACACCAAGCCTATCACGACTCACTCACCGGCTTGCCTAATCGTGAACAGCTTGTGCGCAGAATAAACGACCACATTTTCCAGCAAGCGCCTCTTTTACACCTGGCCTGCATTCGACTAACAAACGTACAAACACTAATGAGTTCGATCGGACAGAAGGCCGGGGACGAGCTGATCATCGAAGCCGGGCGACAGATACAGAAAATACTACCCGCAGTTGCCTCACTCCATCACACGGGCACGGACGAATTTTTTATCTTCTTCGCAAGTGGTTCACTGGAAAAGGTGCATACCGTACTGAACGAGATCTCACATTCACTTTTTGGCGGCGTTGCGACATCGCACCACAACGTAATTGTGCAGGCGCATTGCGGATCGAGCGTGTTCCCGGATCACGGCAAAGAACCCGCTGATGTAGTACGCGCCGCTCGGATCGCAGCATCAGATGCAGAACAGCGCCGTGTTCCTCATGCCACATATGAACCTGCGCGCGAAGAACAATTCGACCGGCAAATTCGGATCATTAATGATCTGCCACGGGCCATAGCCGGCGCGGAAATACAGTTGGTTTATCAACCGAAAATCACGATCGAGACCGGAGCTATCTATGGCGCGGAAGTTTTAGTTCGTTGGGAGCATGAGGAGCTCGGATTTCTTCCGCCTGATGAGTTCATTCCTGCCGCTGAACAAGCTGGGACGATCACGGCGCTCACGCGTTATGTTATCCAACGCGCACTCGTTGCGCTGAAGACATGGCGAGAGGAACACCCAGCGCTGACCCTCGGCGTGAATCTCTCGACTCGTGATTTGTTGGATCGCGGATTACCGAAGTTTGTGCAAATTCAGTTGGACAACAGCGGACTTCCGGCCGATGCGCTTACGTTAGAAATTACCGAAACATCGATCATGGAAAATACGGATCGTGCTTTGGAGGTCCTGCATCTCTTAAGAGATACGGGTGTTCGCATCTCCATCGATGATTTTGGAACCGGTCAGTCCTCCCTCTCTCAGTTGCATATGCTCCCTGTTGACGAGTTGAAGATTGATAAAGGCTTTGTCATGCATCTTGAAAGCGATCCCGCCAGTGAAATACTGGTTGATTCAACCATCACCCTTGCCCACCGTTTTGGCCTTTCGGTGGTCGCTGAAGGCGTGGAGGACGAATACAGCCTTAGAAGACTGGCCGAACTGAATTGTGAGGTCGCACAAGGATACTTCTTCAGTAAGCCCGTCTCGCAATCGACCTTTACAATGTGGGCCCGGGACCACGTTCCTAAGGCGTACCCCGAACGGCGGGATGCGGGGCAACGACCGTTCAATCATGAGCGAGGCGGTAACATTGCCCGACTGAACGAAGCGAGGGTTTCCCAGGACAGCGGACAAAGCGGTCACCAGTAAAATTTGGATCGACTGATCTCACGCAGTGCGCGGGATCAGGTGCACCCGGCGGCACAAACTTCGAATCAATTCTCACGAGAACATTACAGAGTCTAAGGCAAAACTCGTTAAAGGCGCGCTCAAGCGCGACTGACATGGTGGGCCCACCAGGACTCGAACCTGGGACCAATGGATTATGAGTCCACTGCTCTAACCAACTGAGCTATAGGCCCTGAAGCGGGAGAATTTATCTGAAGTCGTGGCGCGCCTCAATTTGGATATCAAAGGCGCGCCAGCTATGCCCGCCTTTGACTATCCGCGACCCTGGCTTTCCATCCATTCATCCAGGAAGCTGCGCAGATGCTCTGAGCGACTCGGATGTCGCAGCTTACGCAGAGCCTTCGCCTCAATCTGGCGAATCCGCTCACGGGTGACGTCGAACTGTTTACCGACCTCTTCCAATGTGTGGTCTGTATTCATGTCAATACCAAAACGCATACGCAAGACCTTGGCTTCCCGAGCGGTCAACCCACCCAAGACGTCCTTGGTCGCTTCGCGCAGACCTTCGCCAGTCGCCAACTCCACCGGCGAGCCGATGGTCGTGTCTTCGATGAAATCACCGAGATGGGAATCTTCATCGTCACCAATAGGCGTTTCCATGGAAATTGGTTCTTTGGCAATTTTCAGAACGCGTCGAACCTTATCTTCGGGCATTTCCATACGCTCACCCAACTCTTCTGGCGTAGGTTCGCGACCCATTTCCTGAAGCATCTGGCGTGACACACGATTCAGCTTGTTGATGGTCTCGATCATATGCACCGGGATACGAATAGTGCGGGCCTGGTCAGCGATGGATCGCGTGATTGCCTGACGAATCCACCAGGTTGCATAGGTAGAAAATTTGTACCCTCGACGGTACTCGAACTTATCTACCGCCTTCATCAAACCAATATTGCCTTCCTGAATCAAATCCAGGAATTGTAGACCGCGGTTGGTGTACTTCTTGGCGATTGAGATCACCAGACGAAGGTTGGCTTCAACCATATCTTTCTTGGCACGCCGCGCTTTCGCCTCGCCCAGGGACATACGACGATTGATCTCTTTGATCTCCATCACCGTCAGGTTTGTCTGCTTGCTGAGCGCCTTAAGCTTCTTCTGAGCGCGCAGGATATCTTCGCGCTGAGCTTCAATTCCCGCGTTATAGGTCTTGTCTTTGGCAAGCTTGTTCACCCAGGTGATGCTGATTTCGTTACCCAGATACTCTTTGCGAAACACATCCCTGGGCACTCGAGCCTGGCGCACAACGCTGGTCATAATGCTGCGTTCGTGCCGACGTACGGTATCCAAGGCACCTCGCGCCATGTCTACGATCTCGTCAAAGTGCTTAGGTACAAGCTTGAAACAGCAAAATGCTTCGCCGAGTTTGGCCAGCGCCGCTTCTCCTTCCTTACTGTTCCGACCTTTGTCCGCGATGACTTTTTGGGCTTTATTGTACTGACGCTTCAGAGTAGAAAAACGTTTCTTCGCCTCTTCAGGATCTGGACCTTTGTTCTCTTCCTCTTCGTCATCGTCGTCGTCTTTCTTATTGTTGGCTTCCTGGCCAACCTGAGTTGCTGCTGGAACGTGGTCTGTAGGATCCAGATAACCCACCAGCAGATCAGCAAGCTTGTCTTCCTTGGTGACCTCGGCATAAGTTTCCAGAATGTACTCAACCGGACCTGGAAAACAAGCAAGGGCGGTCAACACATCGCGAATACCTTCTTCAATGCGCTTTGCAATTGCGATCTCACCTTCGCGGGTTAACAACTCAACCGTGCCCATTTCACGCATGTACATACGCACAGGATCAGTGGTGCGACCTGCTTCCGTCTCTACCGCGGCTAAGGCTGCCGCCGCTTCTTCCGCTGCCAGCTCATCAGCGGTGTTTTCTTCGTTGCTGAGCAGCTCATCAGCATCCGGTGCGGTTTCGTACACCGTGATGCCCATGTCATTGATCATGCGGATGATGTCTTCAATCTGCTCCGGATCAGAGATGTCATCTGGAAGGTGATCGTTCACCTCACCATATGTCAGAAAGCCTTGCTCCTTCCCCTTGGCGATCAGTTCTTTCAGACGAGATTGTTGTTGCTCAGTTGCCGAGATTTGATTACTCATAGTACCTCGATTGTAATTTGTCATCGTTCCACGACGGATAAGAAGTCGGTTTTTACCACTTGCTGACCAATACGGTCAGGATACCGGCCGGCGCAATGCCGGACATGCATGCCGATTCTTACCACTGCCGTTGCTGTGAATTTGCCTCGGTGATTTGTGCGCCGCGTTATTTACCAGCTGCAACTAATCTACCGCTTCTTTTAGCTTTCTGCTTTTGCTTTCCGCTTATGCTTTTTGCTTATGCTTTCCGCTTTTACTGTCCGGCCTTTAACTTAGCTTTTAGACAGTAACGGTTGTGCTTAGTTGCTGGTGTACGTCGGTTGTGACTTGCCGACAATCCCCCTGCGAGCACTAAGGCAACGGCGGATTATAGCACCAAATATTCACAACGCTAGTTTTTTCCTAGTTAATCAACCACTTAAGCGCTAACTTAAGCTGTGGAAGGTTAAGCTTAGTCGCTTTCAGGTTTGCTGGGTGCTCGGTGTCCCCAATAAGTGCGTAATTGATCAACATTTGGTGACTCTTTCAGCGCGGAAAGGGCTTCGCGACGCCGCTGCGCATCGATATTGGCCAGCAAACGCTCGGTGCCTTCAAGGAAAGTTGCTCGTTGAGTCGACCCATCCAGGTCGATGTTCTCTTGAGCCATGGCAAGTAGCCTGGCATAAGCTTCGTTGTCCGACCAATAAACCAGCAGTTCTTCAATGTCTGCCTCGGGGTTTTCGCTAATATACTGGACAATTCCGCCAAATAGACCGCATGCCGGAGCAGCTTCCAGTAGGCGCGCTCGAGTGGATTCCTCCAGCTCGGAAAAAATCCTTATATTTTTAAGTAACAACACCAACAGCCGATTGCTAATCTTATCTGAGCCTGCGGATGCGGGCTGGCGCCGGCTGGCTCGAGGGGTGCGTGGTGCTTGTGCTTGAACCACCTGCACCGGGCGCCCCATCAGCTCGCTCATGCGATCGCGCATCAGATCCAGCAATAAGGGTGAGGTCAGCTTTTCCAGATAGGGCTGCAGCAGGCCACTGAACTTGGCTTTGCCATCCACAGACTTGAGGTCAATACCTTCAGCCAGGTATCCCATCAGATAATCCAGGGCAGGGGCTGCATTGTCGATAAACTGGCTAAACCCCGCCTTACCCCGGCTTCTAATGAGTGAATCGGGATCTTCACCGTCCGGTAGAAAGGCCAGTTTCAGCTGGCGGTGCTCATTGAGCGCGGGTAAAGCGTTCTCCAGCGCCCGCCAGGCTGCCTGACGGCCGGCCGGGTCGCCATCAAAACAACAGACGACTTCATCCGCGTACCGATACAATTTAGCAAAGTGGGCGGTGCCTGTAGCGGTCCCCAAGGTTGCCACGGCATTGGCAACACCCAACTGCGCCAGAGCCACCACATCCATATAACCCTCGACCACAATCAACGCGTGAATCTGGCGTATCGCACGGCGTGCTTCATACAAGCCGTAGAGCTCATTGCCTTTTTGAAACACAGGCGTCTCTGGCGAATTGAGGTATTTGGGCGCCTGTTCGGGGCTCATCACCCGCCCGCCGAAGCCGATCACCCGTCCCCGGGTGTCGCGTATAGGGAACATGATGCGATCGCGAAAGCGGTCATAACGACGGCCTTTTTCATTCTCGATCACCAGACCCGCCTGCGTGAGCTGATCCGCCTTAAACCGCTTCAGCGCATCGCTGACACCCTGCCAGGCATCGGGGGCATATCCGATCCCAAAGTCACGCGCTACCTCTCCGGTTAATCCTCTGGACTTTAAATATGCGATAGCAGGTTCACTCTCTCGCAATGCTTTTCGATAGAAAGATTCTGCCTCACTCAAAATGTCATAAAGCGATGGGTCCACCCTCTCCCGTCGACCTCCGCCACCTTCGCGCGGCACTTCAAGACCCATTTGCGAGGCAACCATTTCCACAGCTTCGACAAATTCCAAACGCTCATACTTCATAATGAACGTCAGGGCTGTACCACTTTCGGAACAACCAAAGCAGTGAAAAAACTGTTTATCCGGGCTGACGGTAAATGACGGTGTTTTCTCGTCGTGAAAGGGGCAAAGTCCAGAGTAGTTTTTGCCTGACTTTTTGAGCTGCACGCGACTTTCCACCACATCAACAATATCGAGGCGGTTGATCAAATCATTGATAAACGATTGCGGAATTCTTCCCGCCATTGTGCAGGCACCCTGATTTATTTAGTCGCCGATTAAGCGAGTTGCCGCAGTGAATGAACTGCGCCAGGACACCCTAGACTATCATCAACGACCGTAAACGTCGTCAAATCGTTCGATATCGTCTTCACCCAGGTATGCGCCAACCTGAACTTCAATCAGTTCTAACGGTAACTTACCCGGATTCTCAAGCCGATGAATTTCGCCGCGAGGAATGTAGGTACTTTCATTTTCGCCCAGGGTGAAGACATCTTCACCACGCGTAACCCGGGCAACGCCCTTCACGACAATCCAATGCTCAGAACGGTGGTGATGCATCTGCAGACTCAAGGCCGCACCTGGATTCACCTTGATACACTTCACTTGGTATCGATCACCTTCAGCGATGCCTTCGTAGCTACCCCAGGGACGGAATACTTCACTGTGATACAAGTGTTCGCTGCGTTCATCACCCTGCAGCGCGTTCACAATCTCTTTGACATCTTGTACGCGATCTCGGGCCGCGATCAGAACCGCGTCGCTGGTTTCGACCACAACAAGTTGATCGACACCCACCGTACCGATCAGGCGCTCTGACGCCAATACATAAGAATCGCTGGTGTCGATGGCGACCACATCACCCGAAATATGATTACCATTTTCATCTCGAGACGACTCATCCCAGATGGCCGACCAAGATCCGATATCGTTCCAGCCAAATGCTGCCGGGACGACTTGAGCATGGGAAGTTTTCTCCATGACGGCATAGTCGATGGAATCAGACGGAGAGGTTAAAAACTCGTCGGTGGGTCGTAGAAAATCCATATCTGAAGCTGCGTTCTGCATCGCGTTTTTTGTGGCCTGGGCCATCTCCGGCGCAAAAGCCTCTAGCTCGGTGACGTACTGGCCCGCACCCAACACAAACATGCCACTGTTCCAAAGATAGCGACCGGAGCTCAGATACTCATCAGCGGTAGGCTGATCCGGCTTTTCTACAAATTTTTCAACACACTGCAGGCCAGCTTTGATGTCCGCCACTTCGATATAGCCATATCCGGTCTCGGCGCGCGTTGGCGTGATGCCAAAGGTCACCAGGCCACCACGACGTGCGCCCTCAACCGCTGCAGCGACATCCTGGGCAAACTTGTCATTATCATCCACCAGATGATCCGACGGTAACACCAACAGGATCGCATCATCATAATCTTCCAGGGCCTGCCAGGCGGCTAAGGCAATGGCTGGGGCGCTGTTTCTTCCCTCGGGTTCGAGGATCAGCCGATTCCACGATATGCCCACTTCTCTGCACTGTTCCGCAACTAAAAACCGATGCTCTTCGTTACAGACCAGTACCGGTGCTTCTCCAGTCACCTCTTGAGCGCGCAGCAACGTGTTCTGCAAAAAAGATTTATCGTCTAGTAACTTGTGGAATTGCTTGGGGAAAAACGTTCGAGAGACCGGCCAAAGGCGGCTACCAGATCCCCCTGCAAGAATGACAGGAATAACTGGCTTAACACTCGAATCAGTCTGCTGCGTCATGGATCAATCCTTTACCCAATAATCCGTCTTGTTGACGGTTCTAGTATATCTACAGGTTTTGCAGGCTCGCCTTTACCAACTGGCTGACTTTGCCCATATCTGCGCGGCCATGGACCTTACCCTTGATAATACCCATCACCTTACCCATATCTTGCATTCCCTGGGCTTCAACTTCTTGGACACACGCCTCAATTTCGCGAGATAGCTCCTCGTCACTCAGAGGTTGCGGCATAAATGAAGAAATAACTTCAATTTCATAGGCTTCCTGGTCGGCAAGATCCTGTCTGGAGGCCTCCTGGTATTGTTGCAGCGAGTCTTTGCGCTGCTTCAGCATGGTGTTGAGAATGCTGATCACATCGTCATCCGACAATTCTCGTCGCTCGTCGACTTCGATCCGCTTGATCTCTGCATTGACCATACGCAGAGTGCCCACGCGTTGCTTGTCGCGAGCTTTCATCGCTGCTTTGGTCTCTTCACCAATCTGTTGTTTCAGTTCCGACATGTGTTTCAGTTCCGGCTTTTGTTTGATTTAAACAGGTCAATAAAGAGAAATTAACACAGACCCGCAACGCTTCGCGAAGATCTTGCTCCGTGGATACTAAACAGGGCTGAAGTCTGGCGAAACCGGAAAAGCTAGAACGGGCGTTCGTACTTGCGCGCTTCTCTTTGTAACTTCTTCATGTGGCGTTTTACAGCCGCTGCAGCTTTACGCTTACGAACAGCCGTTGGCTTTTCGTAAAACTCACGTCTTCGAACCTCGGACAGCACCCCGGCTTTTTCACAAGAACGCTTAAAGCGTCGTAGTGCCACGTCAAATGGCTCGTTTTCTCTTACTCGTACGTGAGGCATATTGGCCTTTATTGTCATCACATCAGTTACAAGGGGCGCGAATTCTACACGTACAGAACATCCCCTTCAAGAGTGTGAAAACGGTTCAGCAAACCCTCTGGAAAGCGCCTGGGCGACCCGATCGCGCGAGTTATAGATCTGCAATTTCAATTTGGCGCTGTGATTCCAGACACCAAACAGGTAGCCTTGCGCGCGATGAAAATCCTGGGTATCGAAACTTCATGTGATGAAACAGGTCTTGCTGTTTACGACAGCGAGGCGGGTCTGCTCGGACAGGTTCTTTACAGCCAGGTTGACCTGCATGCTGACTATGGAGGGGTGGTCCCAGAACTTGCCTCCCGAGACCATATTCGCAAGATGGTACCTTTAACCGAACAGGTATTGGCAGAAACCGGCGTTGCTCTGTCCGATTTGGATGGTATTGCTTACACAGAGGGTCCCGGGCTCATGGGCGCGCTGCTGGTCGGCGCCAGCTTCGGTCGCACCTTGGCCTGGTCACTGGATTTACCCGCCATCGGCGTTCACCACATGGAAGCCCATTTGCTTGCGCCACTCATTACCGAAGCCACAAACCAATCCAACCCAACCTCCGCCCCACCATTACCATTCCTGGCCCTGCTGGTGTCCGGCGGTCACACCCAGCTGGTCAAAGTTGAAGACTACGGTGTTTATCACTTGCTTGGCGAATCGGTTGATGACGCCGCAGGTGAAGCATTCGACAAAGCGGCAAAGATGTTGGACCTGGGTTATCCAGGAGGGCCGGCGATCGCTAAGGTTGCCCTGCAAGGTGATCCAACAAGATTCCGATTTCCCCGCCCGATGACAGACCGACCTGGTCTGGACTTCAGCTTCAGCGGTTTGAAGACTTACACCCGTAATACTTGTGCAGAGTTAGAACCCCACTGTGAGCAGGATCGTGCGGATATAGCGGTTGCCTTTGAAGAAGCTGTAGTAGATACGCTGTTCATCAAGTGCAGACGAGCGGTACAGGAGACCGGGATCAAACATATGGTGATGGCTGGAGGGGTCAGCGCCAACCTGAAATTGCGTGCACGGCTCGATCATGATCTCCC
The DNA here is from genome assembly GCA_039028095.1 of Pseudomonadota bacterium. Classification (GTDB taxonomy): domain Bacteria; phylum Pseudomonadota; class Gammaproteobacteria; order Pseudomonadales; family Azotimanducaceae; genus UBA4421. Next base: position 183,859 of record JBCCIU010000001.1, on the reverse strand, counting down.
GGCGCAGGTGTATTACGCGCCCAATCACCTATGTACAGACAATGGAGCAATGATCGCATACGCAGGCATATTGCGACTGCAGGCCGAACAGCGCAGCCCGCTTGCAATCCACGCGCGACCGCGCTGGCCCATGTTCGAACTACCGGCTATCGCTTGAGCTGAGCCTCAAGCCTGTCCAACTCTGCCTGGAGCCATTGACGCCGAGCTTTGCTTAAGGCCACACCGTAGGCCGCACCCTGAGCCTGAACATCGCTCGGAAGCTTCACAGCCCCGCATCCTCGACCCAGTTCCAACGCAATATCAGATTGCAGACCCAGTACCTCCAACAGCCTGCTCAATCTCTCAGTGCCATGCTGCACCTCCACTTGATCAAAGGCGGCAGCTAATAGATCAACTGACAGATCAGGACCGTCATGGACCAGATCCCTTAAAGCCTGCTCACAAACCTGGCGATCGTTATATAACTGCAGTACATGTTTGGGCGCACCGATGCGCTCACACAAGCTGGTAAACGCCTTCTCGGGGAGGGGTAACGTAGAAAATCTAGCCGCCGAATCCAGCTGATCGTTGGACACGGGAGGCAAACTAACTTGATCCAACTCCCGAAACCACACCGTTAACGCACCGCAATCCCTGAGCACGGAAAAATAGCGCTTAAAGGTCGCAAACCCGAACGCTTTGTACGTTTCCTGCCACACCCGCTCGCGCGACAACGACTCAAGTTCACCCTGCTGGACGATGGTTCTCATCAGGTCCATGGTACCTGGGTGTACTTCAAACCCTGGTAGCTGAGCGGCAAAGCGGGCAACTCGCAAAACCCGCAGCGGATCTTCGACAAACGCCTGGGATACGTGTCGCAAACACTTTGAACGGATATCGTCGATGCCTCCAAAAGGATCCACCAATTGACCAGATTCTGTTTGCGCGATGGCATTGATCGTTAGATCCCGGCGTTGCAAATCTTCTTCCAGGGAGACGGCTTTATCAGCATGAACAACAAAGCCTGTATGTCCGGAACCACTTTTACGCTCGGTTCTGGCCAGGGCATATTCTTCATGCGTAGTAGGGTGCAGGAAGACGGGGAAGTCGCGGCCAACTTGCTGATAACCATCCGCCAGCATTTCGGCTACCGTCGCACCCACTACCACCCAATCTTTGTCACGGGTAGGTATGCCAAGGAGTTCGTCTCGGACTGCACCGCCTACCAGATAAACTTGTCTCTGCACGATCCAAGCGTTCCGTTCACTGTTTGATGCCAATGTTACGTAAGAAACACCGGAGCAGCTATTGTCGACCGTGCGCTCGTTTCACTCTCTCTACCCACGTAAGGAACGCTAATGCTGTGGGTCACCCCATCTCCCCAAATTGATTCCAACGTGACGGGAAATTTCCACAGCCGATATAAATGCTTCAATACGTGATCGCTATCTTCTGCCATGGGCCGTCGATTAAACTGGTGGTGACGCAGGATCAAGCTGCGATCGCCCCGCAGATCAACCCGAGCCGCCTGGATGTTGGGTTCTTTGTCACCAATATTGTACTGGCTGGCTAACAGCATCCTCAGGTCTCGATAACCAGAATCGTCATGGATCGCCTCTACGACAATGGCGTCATCCTGATCATCATCAACCACCCCGAAGAGCTTCAGATCTCGCATTACCTTTGGCGACAGAAACTGCATCACAAAACTTTCATCCTTAAAGTCACGCATGGCCGCGTGTAAGACCTCCAACCAATCACCCCCTGCAAAGTCTGGAAACCAACGACGATCTTCTTCGGTTGGCGCTTCACAAACACGCCGCAAGTCAGCATAGATGGCGAAACCCAAGGCATAGGGGTTGATTCCGGAGTAGCCCGGATGATCAAAAGGCAGTTGGTTTAGAACCGCCGTGTGCGACGTCAAGAACTCCATCATGAATCCGTCGGTAACCAATCCGCGGTCATAAAGTTCATTCAGCAGTGTGTAGTGCCAGAAGCTAGCCCATCCTTCGTTCATTACCTGAGTTTGGCGCTGCGGGTAAAAATACTGGCCAAGTTTGCGAACAATTCTAACAATCTCACGTTGCCACGGTTCGAGAAGGGGCGCATTCTTCTCAATAAAGTACAGTAGGTTCTCTTGCGGTTCGGCAGGAAAGACAACTTCATCTTCAACATCCAATTTTTGCGCGGCGGGCAGCGTACGCCACAGGTCATTCAAATTTCTCTGAACATATTCCTCTCTTTCACGCTGTAAACGCTGTTCTTGCTCTGCACTGAGTGGATAGGGTCGTTTATACCGATCTACCCCATAATTCATCAGGGCATGGCACGAATCGAGGATCTGCTCAACCTCCTTAACCCCATAGGTTTCCTCACAGCGACTGACGTACTGTTTGGCGAATACCAGATAGTCGATAATAGACTTGGCGTCCGTCCAGGTTTTAAACAAGTAGTTCCCTTTGAAGAACGAATTATGGCCGTAGCAGGCGTGCGCAATAACAAGGGCCTGCATGGTCATGGTGTTTTCTTCCATGAGGTAGGCAATACACGGGTCGGAGTTGATCACTATCTCATACGCCAGCCCCATATGACCGCGTTCGTAACTTTGTTGAGTTTCCACAAAATGTTTACCAAACGACCAGTGGTTATAGCCTATGGGCATACCGATAGACGCATAAGCATCTAACATCTGCTCAGACCGGATCACTTCAATCTGATTGGCATAAGTATCCAGCTGAAACTCTTCGGCTATTTGACCGATCTCCTGGTCGTATCGTTCGATCAGCTCAAAGGTCCATTCGTTACTGGTGGAAATTGGTTCTTTAGCTCTATTAGCGCGATCAGTTTTCTTAGCAAGTCCCATGACACATCCTCAGGCTGCAGCCCGTTTTTGGAATAGCTCGCGAAACACAGGGAAAATGTCGCCCACCGAGCGAATATGTTTTTGTGCAAACGCATCGGGAAATGAGCTTTCCAACTTTAAATACTCTTCCCACAACGCCTGGTGCGAACGTTTGGTAATTTCTATGTAGGAAAAGTGCTGGACCGCCGGGAGGATTTGTTTTTCCAACACATCCGAACAAATTGGCGAGTCGTCATTCCAGTTATCCCCATCAGAAGCCTGGGCGCCATAGATATTCCATTCATCCGGCGAATAACGTGCTTCGATAATTTCCGCCATCAGCTTAAGCGCACTTGAGACCACCGTACCGCCTGTTTCTCTGGAGTAGAAAAACTCGTGCTCATCAACCTCTTTAGCCGTCGTGTGGTGCCGGATAAACACCAGCTCGGTACGCTCATAGTGGCGTTTGAGAAACAGATACAGCAATAAATAGAACCGTTTGGCCATATCTTTGATCGACTGGTCCATCGAACCACTGACATCCATCAAGCAGAACATCACGGCCTGAGAGGTGGGTTGGGGTTTTTCTACATGCAGGTTGTACCGCAGATCATTGTCATCCAGGAAACTCACGCGACGGATCTTCTTCTGAACGTCTTCCAGAGCTATGGCAATTCTGCGTAGGGCGATCTCATCACCACTGTGCTGTGCTGCCAACAACGCTTCCTGCAAGGCAGCGCGTTCCTTTTTACGTCTGGCATTCAGGGCTACATGGCGCATTTTCGAGGCGTGCATCGTTCGCGGAATGCTGAGCTTGGCGGGCACTCCTTCGCTGGCAAAACCGGCATGTTCAAACTTGAAGGTTTCGGTCCCTTTCAGGTGTCGCTTGGTCAAATTGGGGAGCGCCAGGTCTTCGAATAACACCTGCATAAACTCATCAGAAGACAGCTGAAACACAAAGTCGTCTTCCCCTTCACCCTGATTGCTGGCTTGTCCATCACCGGAACCGCCGGCGCCAGACCCTCGCGGTCGGGGGACTCGATCGCCTGAAACAAATTCTTTGTTTCCCGGATGAACGATACTGCGTCGACCACCCTGACCGTGACGGAAGACGGGCTCTGACACATCTCCAGCGGGAATGGACACATCCTCCCCACGCTCCATATCCGTAATGCTTCGTTCGTTAACGGCTTTGTCTACCGCGTCCTTGATATGGTGCTTGTAGCGTTCCATAAAACGCCGCCGATTGACCATATTCTTATGTTTGGCATTGCGGCGGCGATCTATGAGATACGACACAGTCACTCTCTCCTTTCTTTATCTATCCAGACTTGCTCAGGACCACCGCTACTGGGACTTGCGCACGCGCATGTACCATTCCGAGAGTAAGCGGACCTGCTTCTCGGTATAACCACGCTCAACCATTCGATCGACAAAATCATCGTGTTTCTTTTGCTCTTCACTGGATGCTTTGGTCGAGAAGGAGATGACGGGAAGCAAGTCTTCGGTGTTAGAGAACATCTTTTTCTCGATCACCGTACGAAGCTTTTCGTAGCTCTGCCAGGAAGGGTTATTGCCATTGTGATTGGCGCGCGCACGCAGCACAAAGTTAACAATCTCGTTGCGAAAGTCTTTGGGGTTGCTGATTCCAGCAGGTTTTTCAATCTTTTCGAGCTCTTCATTAAGCGATGCCCGGTCCAAAATATCGCCGGTTTCAGGATCACGAAACTCCTGATCCTGAATCCAGAAATCCGCATAGGTCACATATCGATCAAATATGTTCTGACCGTATTCGGAATAAGACTCCAAATAGGCGGTCTGAATTTCTTTACCGATGAAGTCCACATATTTGGCCGACAGGTATTCTTTTATGAACCCCAGATAGCGATCTCTCTGCTCCTCTGAATAGTTTTCCCTTTCGACCTGCTGCTCCAACACGTACATCAGGTGTACCGGGTTTGCTGCAATTTCCGTTGCATCAAAATTGAAAACCTTGGACAAAATCTTGAACGCAAAGCGAGTGGACAGACCATCCATACCCTCATCGTTTCCAGCAACATCCCGGTATTCCTGCAGGGTTTTGGCTTTAGGGTCGGTGTCTTTTAGGTTCTGACCGTCATACACACGCATCTTGGAAAAGACGTTAGAGTTTTCAGGTTCTCGCAAACGGGTCAGTACGCTGAACTGCGCCAGCATCTTGAGCGTATCAGGCGCACACGGCGCATTTCGAAGTGAGCTGTTCGCAACAAGCTTTTCATAGATCTTCATTTCTTCCGAAATACGCAGGCAATATGGAACCTTGACGATGTAAACCCGATCGATGAACGCTTCGTTGTTCTTATTGTTCCTGAAATTCTGCCATTCGGATTCGTTCGAATGCGCAAGCACTACACCATCAAACGGAATTGCTCCAATCGCCTCAGTGCCGTTGTAGTTACCTTCTTGGGTAGCTGTAAGCAGGGGATGCAAGACCTTAATCGGCGCTTTGAACATCTCAACAAATTCCAGCATGCCCTGATTGGCCTTACATAGACCACCACAGTAGCTGTACGCATCCGTGTCGCTTTGGGCGTGGTCCTCAAGCTGACGTATGTCTACCTTGCCAACCAGCGCCGATATGTCCTGGTTGTTTTCGTCACCTGGCTCTGTTTTCGCAACTCCAACCTGATCCAGGATAGAGGGATACATCTTCACAACACGAAACTGTGAGATGTCCCCACCATATTCTTTAAGGCGCTTTGCCGCCCACGGTGACATCACACCATTGAGATAACGGCGAGCAATCCCATACTCTTCTTCCAACAAGGTGCCATCTTCAGCAGAATCAAATAGACCAAGTGGGCTTTCATTTACCGGCGAACCACACAAAGCGTAAAACGGCTGTCGCTGCATCAGAGATTTCAGCTTTTCAGCCAGCGAAGACTTTCCGCCACCCACCGGTCCCAGCAGATAGAGTATTTGCTTGCGTTCTTCCAAACCTTGGGCGGCATGTCTGAAGAAAGAGACAATCTGCTCAATGGCCTCTTCCATACCATAAAACTCATCAAACGCTGGATACCGCTTGATGATTTTGTTGGAGAAAATGCGACTCAGGCGCGAATCCTTGGATGTGTCAACAAACTCAGGCTCACCAATCGCCATAAGCAGACGCTCTGCTGCTGTTGCATACACTGAGGGATCTTCGCGGCATAAATTCAGATAATCGTGCAGAGAAATTTCTTCTTGCTGGACAGCGTCGTAACGCTCTTGGAAGTGTTCGAGTACACCCATGTTGGATTCTCCTTACGCTGCTGGCGTGTCAGGGCTTAATCGATAGGTCTATGACCCTGTATGAAGCTTAGTAAGGGTTTGGAATCTTACAAATCAGCTGGAATGACGCTGCTTAGTCAGAATATGCGCGAAGGGCTTTTACGCGGGTGCGCTGTCCAGTCTCAAGGCACAAAGCGGTCAAGGTTTTGCCGTATACACACCCGGAATCTATCGCATGCAGATGACTTCTTGAAGTGAATCCATTCAGCGCTGCCCAGTGTCCAAAGACGAAGTTGCCAATCTCTTCAGGTCCCGCAGCAAGCTCATACCAGGGCATCCAACCCTGGGGTGCGTCGCGAAGGTGCCCTTTATGACTGAAGTCCAAGGTGCCATCGGGTCTCATAAGTCGCATACGCGTGAAATAGTTTGTGATCAGCTTCAGCCTGTCTAATCCCGTCAATTGATCGCGCCACAGAGCGGGCTTGTTTCCATACATCTGCCTAAAAAACGACTCGCGGCTTAGTTTCGGATGCACGTCGCACAACACTTCAGACACTTCATCTGCCAGAGATTGCGCTTTGTTCAAACTCCAAATCATTGGCAGGCCGGCATGGGACATACTCCAGCCAAGTTTGGAATCGGTATGGAACAAGCTTTGGCAACACAGGAATCTGGCGATATCGGGCATCAATTTGTGATCAAGCAGGTCATGCACTGTGTCTGACGGTCCCGGGCTGTGACCCCCAATGTACATGGCGAGAAGATGTAAATCGTGATTACCCAGCACAACCTTGGTCTGGCTTTCAAGGGACATCACAATTTGCATGACCCGCACAGAATCAGGACCGCGATTGACAAGATCACCTACAAGCCACAATTGATCGTTCGCGCCAAAACCCACCGCCTGGAGCAATAACTCCAGTTCGTCAGCACAGCCCTGAATGTCGCCGATGGCATAGGTAGACATCGGTACGGTGTTTAATGGACCAGGTTAGGGACAGATAATGAAAAGGCGGGGATCGGCGCTGAAAAACTGTGTCCATTGACGTCTTCAAAATGGTACTCACCATGCATGGATCCTACCGGCGTCTTCAGGACAGCACCCGAAGTATATTGAAAAGACTCACCGGGCTGTAAGGATGGCTGCTGCCCCACCACACCTTCACCTTCTACTTCTTCTATATCTCCAGATGCATCGGTAATGATCCAATGTCTGCTGAGCAGTTGGCATGCAACCTCCAATTCATTGGTGATTGTGATGGTGTAGGCAAATACATATCGATCCTTATCCGGCTCGGATTGCCCATCTACATACTTGGTCTGCACGTCGATCTTTATCATTGCTCTATTGTAATCGCGTCTGCCAATTCCATAAACTCCCCCACGTCCACATCATCTGCGCGTTTCTGCGGGTCCACTGACACCTCTGACCAATCAACCTGCAGCGATTTCAGTGCGTTAGACAAACGTTTGCGACGCTGGGCAAACGCAACACGAACGACCCTGTCGATCTCCTTGTATTGCCGGGCAGACACTCGATCAAGAATTGGCATCAGGCGAATCACACTGGAAAAGACCTTTGGGGGTGGACTGAAACTCTCTGGGCCAACTTCAAAGAGGTATTCGACTCGCCACACCAGTTGAGCCATTACGCTCAACCTTCCCCAGGCTTTGCTACCGGCAGAGGCTGCCAATCTAAGCCCCATTTCTTTTTGGACCATAAAGTGCATATCTTGGATTGGCGACGGTCCTTCCTCCAGACTCAAATACTCGCTGAGATTCATAATGATCGCTGAGGAAACGTTGTAGGGCAGGTTTCCAACCACGCGCCAACCCGTAATGCCAGAGAGAGTTTCTACAAGATCAAGACGATTGAAGTCCGCGTTTATGATCTTTATACCCCCATGGCGAGCTTGCAACCAGGGCACCAGATCTCTATCAATTTCAACCGCAACATAGCGTCCCGTCTCCACCAACTGGGGATACAACACATCCGTTAGCGCCCCCTGACCAGGCCCAATTTCCAACACCGTATCATCCGGCGATAAGGCGATAGAGCGCGACATTTCATCTAAGACACCAGGGTCTGTGAGAAAGTGCTGACCAAAGCGTTTGCGGGGCTTCACTGCACACCCGAGGCCGGTTTCAGCGTGCCGGCAAGCTCAATGGCACTGACCAAACTACCTAGATCCGCCTCACCGGAACCGGCCAGGTCCAGCGCCGTTCCATGATCCACAGATGTGCGCACAAAGGGCAATCCCAAGGTTACATTTACACCCTCCCCAAAGCCCGCATATTTCAAGACCGGCAGCCCTTGATCGTGAAACATGGCCATCACCGCATCAGCACTCCTGAGGTGTCTGGGCGTGAATGCCGTATCCGCCGGTAGCGGACCGACCAGGTGCATACCCCGACCTCTCAGTGCTTCAATCACGGGATTGATGATTTCGATTTCTTCCACGCCCAAGTGCCCTTGCTCACCGGCATGGGGATTGAGACCACAAACTATGATTTCAGGCTGAGCAATGTCGAACTTGCGACAAAGTTCAGCATGCAAAATTTCCAGCCTTCGTGTGAGAAGCTCCTGGGTGATTGCTTCAGATACGGCATTCAGAGGCAGATGGGTGGTGGCCAAGGCGACCCGCAGGTTCTGGGCCACCAACAACATAACAACATCGTCCACACCACTCCTTTGACAAAGAAATTCGGTGTGACCGGAGAATTCATATCCAGCATCAATAAGAACGGATTTCTGCACCGGTCCAGTAACCAGACCGGTAAACGTTCCGCTGAGACATCCATCGACCGCACGCTCCAGACTGCGCATCAATCCTGGACCGTTTCTAACATCCAATACGCCAGGCTGAACGGTTTGACTCAGCGGAACATCCAGTACAGACAGCTCCCCAGGGCCTAGGGCAGGCTCAGGGTATTGACGTAGATTGAGTTCACAACCGAGTAATGCTGCTCGCTCGCTTAACATCGACGCGTCAGCAATCACAACAATTGGTTGCGTAAACCCTTGCTGAACCAGTTGGATAACCAGATCAGGTCCAATACCCGCCGGCTCCCCTGGCGTGATGGCAAGCATGGTTATTTCACTTAGAGCCGCACTTCCACGAAGGATTCGTCACGCAGCTCTTTCAGCCATTCCTGCTTTTCTTCTTCGAAGCGTCGCTTGTGCAAAATATCAATCGCCATGTTTTCACGGGCTTCGTCGCTCATATCCTGCTCTCGACGATCCAGTACCTGAAGCACATGCCAGCCAAACTGGGTGAGGAATGGGTCGCTGAACTGACCAATTTGCGTGTTCTCCATCACCTCGCCAAACTGACCGACAAACTGGTCCGGCGTGGCCCATCCTAAATCACCGCCTGCCAGGGCGCTGGCGGGATCTTCGCTGTGACGTTTGGCCAGCTCCTCAAAATCTTCACCGTCCTCCAGCTGCTGTTTGATTTCGCCAATCAGGTCGGCCGTCTCCTCGGGGCTACGAATTTCAGAGGGCTTAACCAGAATGTGGCGCACATTGGTCTGCTCGATCTTTTGCATACCCGCGCCTCGCTGCTCTAACAACTTGATAATGTGGATCGCGCCTGAAGTTTGAATTGGTTCACCAATAGCGCCAACCTCCATGGCTAAAACCGGCTCAGCAAAAAGGGTGGGTAGCTCACCCGCACGACGCCATCCGAGATCGCCCCCTTCCAGCGCACGGGAACTGGATGATTTGGCAATTGCCGTTTGCGCAAAGTCTGCACCGGCGCGTAAATCTGCAACGATCGCCTGAGCTTCCCGCTCAACTCTGGCGACAACTTCGTCAGAGGCGCCATCTTCGATGCTGAGCAAAATGTGCCCAACCCGATATTCATCCGAAAACAACTGAGAGTAAAAAGGTGAGTTGAGCAGACCACGCACTTCCTGTTCCGAAATGGAAATACGTCGATTGATCAGATTCCTTTGTAACCGTCCGATCATCATCTCGACGCGAATTTCTTCCCTGAACTGGCGATAGCCAATGCCATCACCAGCAAGCGCCGCTTGAAATTGTTCAAGCGTCATATTGTTGCCTTGAGCAAATTGCATCACTGCGCGGGTCAGTGTTTCATCATCTATCTCGATCCCGCGTCGTTCGGCTTCCTGACGCTGCAGGCTTTCGATGATCAAGCGCTCCATCAGTTGACTCATGAGTACGTCATCCGGTGGCATCTGGATATCGCTCTGGCGCATTTGTCGCACCACCTGGGCGAAGCGATAGTTCAGCTCAGAAGCCAGCACCACATCATCTTCAACCACGGCGACAATGCCGTCCAATTCCTGGTACACCGCATAACCTGGCGTTGCCAGAAGAAGGCCTGCAACCACTATGGCCGCGCGTTTACTAAATTCTTTCAACATATCTATCTGTTCTTTTGTCTAATTCAATTTAATATCGGATTAATTCTTTTTGATTGAGCTCTTTTCGTTAACTCAGTTTGAAAAGTAACTGTTTGGTTCTGGTGACCGGTAGCCTCTGATGCCTCGCTCAAGTACCGACTCTACTTTGGTGCCAAATCCGGCAAGCCCTTTAAAGACGATTTGCAGAAATATCCCATCATCGGGCTCTACCGTCGAAATCTGCTGCACGGTCGGGGCATCCAGGAATCGTCTCGCCAGCAACCTGACCTGCAAACAGCAGTCCGAATATTCGATTCCGCCAAAGCCTTCTATTGTTCGACCGCTCACAAGATCATAGTTCCAGCGCCCCATGATAGAAAATCTGTCACTGATGGGCCAATACACAGAGATGTCCGTTTGCTCGATATCCTGATCCCGTCGATTACGAAATCCAACGTTAAAGATGTGCCGGTTGTCACCCACATACTGAACTGCAGCACCGCCCTCATCTACCTCGTTATCGTGAGGATCCCAAACCAGAGTGCCGCGAATTCTCCAGTTTCGTGCAATCGCGGCGGACATTTCGGAGGCGATGGCTGAAGAGTTTTGCATTTCGTCCTCTCCCGGTCCGCCAGACAAAGTGACCCGACGATCCTTAAAGTAGAAGATCTCGCCCAGACTGAAGCGAAAGTATTCTCTTCCCGTATCACGTCCCAAAAAGCGAGTTGTCACGCCGGTGGATAATTGATCCGCATCGCCAATTCGATCCAATCCGGAAAATCTGTTGCCCCGAAAAAGCTGGTTATAACCGAAGGTAAGCTCAGAGGCGTCAAACCGAGGCAGCTGGCTTTGATCATCGAACTCTTGCCACAAATAGTAAATTCGTGGTTCTAACGTTTGGATCATTGGGGTGTTAAACCATTCCAGCTCGCGCTCAAAGATCAAGCCACCGTCAACGTTGGCTGTGCCGATATTGCGATCTGGCTGTAGCTCATCTAACAGCACACCACCGCTGGCCAAGTCCTGATCGAGATCATAGCTGGTATAGCGATAGCCAGCGCCGAAACTTAAGAATCCGAAAGGCCAACTGAACGGTAGACGCAATCTTGGCTCGACATGGGTGCGCGTGCCTGTCACCGCCTCCAGATTCACCAGTCCGTCAGTCTCTCGATCAAAGTCTGCCCATTTTGCACCTAGGCTGAACTCCACTGGACCAAGACTATTGGCATATAACATTTCGAATTCGGGCAGCCGCTCGTACTCATTGCGCGCGATCTCATCAAGGCGCTGGAATCGCTGGGCCCAAACTCGGGCAAATAGACCATTGTGGGTGTATTGAACTTCGGCTTTGCGCTGCAGTTCTATTCTGCTGGAAACGCTGAGATCGGAACCCAAATCTCGGAAATAATCTCGATCACTAACCGCGGTATAGTCGACAAACGTGCGTACGCGAGATCCAATTCCACCCTCATGATGAATCCCACCCAACCAGCGATCCGCCGGATCAAAATCGCCCAACACGGGCTCGCCACCAAGATCATCAAAGTCATCCCGGTCCAAGGTCCCGTTATAAAGATCGTCTTCGGGCAACAATGCGCCACTGAAGGTGGTTTCCTGCCAACTGGATTTATATCGAAACTCCGCTTCGGCGCCCGCACCACGGTCAGAGATGTACCGAGGCACAATCGTGGCATCATAGTTGGGCGCCAGATTTAAATAGTATGGGACAGATAGATCCAATCCATCTTCGTCCGAGTAACCGATATTAGGAAACAGAAAACCCGAGACACGCTCATCGCTCACTGGAAATTTCAGATACGGTGAATAAAAAACCGGCACCGATTTCAAACGCAGTACGGCACCTCGTGCGGTGCCAAACACTTCGTCTTCTTCGATCAGCAAAGAATCCGTCGACAGTACCCAACCATTGTTCTGGGGTTCACAGCGGGTAAATTGAGATTCCTGCAGCACCAGATCCCCAGACTCAGATTGTTGTAAATTTCGAGCCACGCCGCGAATCCCGACATCTGTCAACACAAACTGAGCATCCACGAGTTCCGCTTGTTTGGTGTTCAATTCCAGGGTTGCGTCACCCCCCTGCATGGACAATCCGGGCTGATCCATCCGCACACCGGTCGGGAAGGTTGCGACACGATCTACTTCGCTGAGCTGTACCTCTTGCGCAACAATAACGCGGTTACCCTGTTCGATGGTGACATTACCCGACAAGTTCGACTGGCCATCAAGCTGGTGGGACAAGCTGTCCGCTTCTGCAATAAGCGGGTAGGTTGCGTCATCAGCGCTCAACGGGTATTGCCAGTTGCGGGTCTGATATCGTCCGCTACAGTTCCCGGTCGAATCGGCCTGACGAACATAGATGCGGTCTGCCAGGTCGGATGTGAGTTCATGACTAGACTGCGCGGGCCGTGGGGTTGTCGGAACAAAGAGCGTTTCGGGGTCCACTTGCGCCAACTCAATGGCCTCGCTGTCTATGCCTCGAGGGGTTTCTCCCCAACTCAGTTCCCGCTCAGCAATACCTGGGCTCAACGTCACAGGCGCTGGTTGCGTTGCTTCCGGATCTGTTTCTCTAACGGAACCAGGGTCATTAACCGAGCGTGAGGGAACAGGTTCTTTCTGGACCACTGCAGATTCTTCAGAGAGGGATCTTTGTTGGCGCGACGGTTGTTCTCGCCCACGCGCACAATCCCAGCCTTCTCCATCCGCAGTAGGCAAACAGACATAGGCTTTACGCTCATCTTCGGACTGAGCCAGCACCTTAACGGGCGAAGCGAAAACGATGCCTGCGAATACGCACATCAACCCAGCAAGTCTTAACAAACGTGTCTCACCCGACATTTTTCCGGGCACGCCCAAACGCCGAGGACAAGCAATCCTGCGGGCGACTATTCCCGGATAAACAGAAGGAGTTTCAGACATAAGCCCATGATAATGAATTGTGGCAAGGGTTATAATCTAAAAATGTGCAAGAAATCGTACTTTCTGACCCGCAGACCATGCCAGCATTGACCTCCGCACAGAAGGATTGGTGCATTCAGCAGCTCCAAGACCAGCTCAACGGGCCCGTTCAGATCCAAAATATTGCGCCGTTGCGGGTTGAGGCCAGCCACCGGGTTTTCTATCGTCTCAACACCAATGCAGGGAATCTGGTATTCATGTCCAGCCCGCCTGCCCTTGAAAACAACCAGGCATTTCTCGCCATCGCCAGCACATTTCACCAGGCTGGAATACCGGTTCCAGAAATCCTCGGACGAGACCTCGACCGTGGGTGGGTGCTGATGACAGATCTGGGCACCATACATCTTGCGGACGTCTACGGCACCGAGCAGGAACAAGAGGCGATTGAAGCCGCCGTAGCGCAGCTTATTCCACTGAGCCAGATTCAGGGTCTCCCGGTTTATACAGCTCAGAGAATGCACGATGAACTGAACATCTTTGCCGAGTGGTTCGTGGCGGGTTTACTCAACCAACGCAGGAGTACCGATCTAACGGCGTCGATGAACTTGCTGGTAGAGGCCACCCAAGTGCAACCGCAATGTTGCATACATAGAGACTATCACTGTCGCAATTTGCTTTTCAGCACCAATCATCTGGGGATCGTCGATTTCCAGGACGCTCTCCAAGGCCCGGTCCTGTATGACATTGCCTCACTATTGCGAGACTGTTACCACGAATTTTCCGAAAGCTTTATCAGAAGATGGTTAGATGACTATCATCGGCGTCAGCCTCTGCTGGCCGATACCGCTTCCGCCCAGGTCTGGGATTGGTTTAACTTCACCGCAATCCAGCGCCAGCTGAAGGCAGTGGGTATCTTCGCTCGCTTGCACCTTCGTGACGCCAAATCCAGCCACCTGTCGCATATTATTCCCGTACTCACGCGTCTTGAACATTTACTCGGGAAATATCCCGATCTTAAGCCTTTGCATCTGGCCATCCTGCAGTACCTTGGAGAAGCGGGTGGGCTGCACGTTCTGCGCAGCTCAAACCCGGGAACCAACTGATGCGCGCGATGATTCTGGCCGCAGGTTTGGGCACCCGATTACGCCCCTTAACCGAGCACACCCCAAAACCGATGTTGGAGGTTGCCCACCGGCCACTTGTTGGTCATCAGCTGGCCAGCCTTGCCACCGCGGGGGTATCCGAAGTTATGATCAATCTCCACCACCTGGCAGAACAGATTCAAGCCTACGTCGGTGATGGCAGCCAATTCGGAGTAAGCGTTCACTACAGTTATGAGCCACGCCTTCTAGAAACTGGCGGCGCCATCAGGTCGGTATTAGAGTTTTTTGAAGACCAACCCTTCTGGCTGATTAACGGAGACATATACAGCGATTTCGATTTTGCGAACCTGCCAAAGCGGTTGGCTGCGCACACCGCGCAATTGGTTTTGACGCCTACACCCACCTACCGGGAGCACGGTGATTTCGAATGTTCGCAAGGCCAAATTACCGCCCGAGGAAACAGCTTTGTCTATTGTGGGATCAGTGCATTGCACCCTTCTATCGTGGCAGACAGCCCCCAAGGTGAAGCATTCTCCTTGCGGGATTCGTTCTTTCGAATGATTGAAGAGCGAGCGCTATACGGCCAAATTCATCACGGTGATTGGCACGATATCGGGACCCTGGCCCAGTATCGTGAACTGGCCAACAAATTCGAAGGCACCAGACCCAATTAAACTGACCTTCCACTATGCTTAAGAGATGCACACTACGTTTGCACCTCAAGGTTGGATTGGAAAGGCAATCGGGTTCGCCTGCGTCATGCTTTGGGTTCCCCCAGACCCCATACTGTTACCGCTGGCACTCATCGCCGGTATCGCTCTGGGTCACGCCTACGACCATTGGGCGAACCATCAATCCGACAAGCATCTAAGCGACGCGCTAACCCGGTCCCTGGGTGGCACATCGGCGCCCACCAGTGCAACCAATGAATTGCAGTTTCTATTCAAAGCGGCGGGACGTATAAGCAAAGCCAGCGGGCGCGTCCAATCCGCGCACATCGATAAAACCGAAGCGGTCATCAAGGCGTTGCAGTTGGACAGCCAGGGGCGCAAGCGCGCCATTGGCTGGTTTGAAGAGGGTAAAGACAACCAGGGTGGATTCAGCCAGCTCGCCAAGGCATGTCTGCAATCAAAAACTCAAGACCCTAATTCCAGAACAGCTATCGTTCGCTGCTTGTGTGATTTTGCGGTCATAGAGCCCACCAGTGACGCGGTAAAGGAACTGAAGCGCCTGGCCGCCATGCTGGGTTTTGCATCTGGCAGAGTTGGGCAATTTTATGGTGACGCCCATAGCCGCCGGACGATCCGGCGAGAACCACCGAAGTCGGGGACTTCACAGCAACAATCGGCTCGCACGCCCGAAACCACGCCAGAACCACCGCAAGAAGTCATCGCCGCCTATCACTATCTTGACTGCAAACCCGGCGCTGGCCAGGACGCGGTAAAACAGGCTTATCGCAGACTCGTGTCTAGATACCATCCCGACCGCTTGCCTAATTCTGCAAAGCCTTCGGAAATTGAACACGCAAAGAAAAAGATGGTGGCACTGAGAGACGCGCTGGAGACCCTGGAAGCATATCTCGCCTCTTCCTGACAAAGACCGGCTGTTCACTGGCGACAATCTCAACTAGCCAATCTGATGGCGACGCTTCAGCCAGCCACGAAATTTACGCAAGATAAGGGAATTCTTCTTAAGCTGACTCGTCCGCGGCAGCAAATGCAGTTCAACGTCTGCGGCGAGGGGTTGCTGCACCGGCCACTGGCGGGGGAATTCCTGAAGAATCAGGCTTGCGATACCAAGCTTGGTAAACACCTGGAGCTGCTCTTTCACCGCCTTGGGCGTGGCACCCACATATCCTTCTACCGGCAGGTTGATGAATACCAAACCTTCGCTGGCCGGTGCATTGGGATCAGCTGCAGACGAAACCGCATCAGCAATCTTGAAACAAGCTGGTCCTTCACAAACAACAAACAAGCGCTCTGCGACTGGCAGACTTTCCACCGCTGATGAAAATACTGCCCCGTGGTCAACCCCTTCCGGCAGCTGTAAAAAGTGGGTATACCAACCCATCTGGGAAAGGGTAAACCGCAGCTTTGGCAAATGTCCTGTGCCATTGGGATCCTGGCTGGAGACCATCAATACGTTGCCAACGGATTGGTTTCTAGCACTGGACGACACGAACCAATAGGCATTGTCAGCACCAAACCAGGTCAACGCCTCGTAGGCTTCCAAGGCACGGCCGCGCTCCACATAGGTTGTGATATGCGAACCTCGACTAGAGGACTCGGACACTTCTGGCGATGTCTGGTCACCTTGACCCACGCCCACAGCTCCTCCACCAGCCTCCTGAGCAGTCGCGTGGAACACGGGACTTAAGCTGCACCACACACCCACAGCAAGGATGCCTTTCATATATAGTTTATTCGTTTTGCCCATATCCGAAGTATAGGATGCAATGTAAAATTGCCACCCTATGAACACCCCTCTACCTCCGTGGATCGCGCCATCTATCCTGGCAGCAGACTTTGCTAATCTGGGCCAGGAAGTGCGCAATGTGCTGGCTGCCGGCGCTGACATCATTCACTTCGATGTGATGGATAACCATTATGTGCCCAACCTGAGTATCGGTCCGCTTGTTCTGGATGCGCTGCGTAACGCAGGCATTGATCAACCTATCGATGTGCACTTGATGGTCAAACCCGTAGATCGATTGATCGGCGACTTCCTGAGCGCAAAACCGGATTACATCACCGTGCACCCGGAGAGCACCGATCACCTGCACCGCACATTGGATCTGATCAAGTCAGCGGATTGTAAAGCTGGTCTGGTTTTTAATCCTGCAACACCACTGGATGTTCTTGAGCAGGTCATCGATATGATCGATATGGTCCTCATCATGTCGGTGAACCCAGGTTTTGGTGGGCAGAGCTTTATTCCATCCAGCCTCGAAAAGCTGAACAATGCACGGCGCATGATTGAGTCCGCTGCACATCCGATTCGTTTACAGGTTGACGGCGGTATCAAGGTAGCAAATATCGGCGCGGCGGCGGCTGCCGGTGCCGATACGTTTGTGGCTGGTACCGCCATTTTCGGCAGCGATGACTATGCGGCTACCATCACCGCCATGCGCGAAGAAATCAGCCGGCATACCCAACCCACCGCCTGAACCATGGTTTGGCGCAAACCATATCAAGCCTACCTGTTTGATTTAGATGGCACGCTGATCGATACGGCACCCGATCTCAACCTGGCACTTAACCATTCACTGGAACGCGCAGGTCTTGCACAAGTGCCAGAGACATTGACGCGACACTGGATCGGTCATGGCGCCAAAGTGATGGTTGAGCAGGCACTGCAATATCATGAGATTTCTGACACAGGCACGTTAGTTAACACGATGTTCGACGACTTTCTTGAATATTACGCCGATCACAATGCACACCTGAGCAAACCCTACCCGACGGTTCTCGAAACGTTGCGGACCCTATACAACCAGGGCAAAGTGTTGTGTGTAGTGACCAATAAATTGGAGCACTTCAGCCGTAGCATTCTTGATCAATTGGACATGAGCGATTATTTCGCCGAATTGATCGGCGGTGATACCGCGACCAAACCCAAACCCGATCCGGCACCCATCCACCTGTGCCTGGAAAGAATCAGCGTCCCTTATCAGGACGCATTGTTCGTTGGCGACTCAGCTACAGATGTAGGAGCAGCCCGCAATGCCAACATGACCGTGGTATGCATGAGGGATGGATACAACCACGGCACACCGGCACACGAGCTCGGAGCAGATGGCGTTATCGATCGGTTTGAGGAGCTACTCTAATCCGACAGCTCAGTTAAGCCGATTGAAAAGGGGATCGATCATCATGCGCAGCGCCGCTTCCGGGTCTTGTTGCAACGACGCAATCGAGCGCATGGGGCCTGCGTCCGCCCCTCCAATGCTGATGTTGTCGATCATCAGCGCGGCAAAGCCGTGCACAAAGGCCCAGACGACTCCCCCTAATTGATCAACATCTGTTTCTAAATCATGCTCCTGCACGACTTCACGCAGCACCTTCTGGACCTGGTCGTAAGAGCTAACGGCAGCGTTGCGCAACATCTCATATTCTGAAAAGTCACCCAGTACCGAGCCAAACATCAGGTGGTAAGCCGTGGGGTTTTCGATGGCAAAATTGATGTACCCCAACCCCATGGCCACAACCCGCTCCCGCAAGTCCGGTGTGTTTTGAATAATATCGCTGGTGCGATTTGCCAGATCTTCAAAGCCTTGGGTGGCAAGCGCCGCTAATAAGCATTGTTTGGTAGGAAAGTGTTTGTAGGGTGCCGTTGGAGAAACCCCAGCTTCGCGCGCTAAAGCCCTCAGACTCAGCTTTTCAGTGCCTTGCTGCTGGATATGCGCAAGCGCAAGCATCATCAAAGTCTCCGGTAAATCACCGTGATGATAGTGCTCTTTGCCAGGATCAGTTTCATTTCCGCCCTGATCTGTCAGGTTTTGTATCGATTGATTTACGCTTTTCATGGTGCCTCCCTCAAGTACCAAGAGTTCACGCATTCCCCCCACCATGAGACTACCGGAATTCCCGTATTTGGCAAATTACAGTTTGTAATGGGAGTGTTCGAAGTGCTTGTACTTAAAGGCAATTTTGTTAGTCTTCTCGCGCACTTATGAGGGCGACAAATCTCGTGAACTGGATGAGCAGAATCCGCATCTACAATTTTAGTGGCTGGTGGCGTAGCTGAACTTCAGCTTCGACAGAAGCACGTCACGCGCCGGGTGAAATCTGGCAAACCCCGATAGCACTAAAAGTAGATAAATCGAGATGAACAATTCCAATCCTGTATACCAACGCATACCCGTTGTGATTGAAGCCCTGGCAGACCTTGATACGCCTCTATCCGTCTATCTGAAACTCGCAAGCGGCCCTTACTCATACCTCTTAGAATCATCCCAAGGTGGCGAGAAGTGGGGGCGGTATTCCATCATTGGACTGCCTGCGCGCACCATTCTTAAAGTGCACGCAGATCAAATCACAATAACCGTGGATGGTGAAGTTACCGAGACCCATTCGACCCGAGATCCATTGACTTTCATCGAGTCCTTTCAAGCCCGGTATCAGGTTGAAGAAGATATTCCGGATCTGCCCCGCTTTTACGGTGGTCTGGTTGGTTATTTTGGTTACGACACCGTAAGGTACGTCGAAAAACGCTTACGCGACACCACACCACCCGATCCACTTGGCACGCCTGACATCCTGCTTATGGTGAGCGAAGAAGTGGTTGTTTTTGACAATGTGAAAGGACGAATGCAATTGATCAGTCTGGTGGACCCAGATCTGCCAGATATTCGCCAACAGACCATAGAGAAACTTGAAGAACGAGCGCGCTCTCTCAAACAAGCTGTACCACCCATTCCCCAGGCACGCAGCAATCAGGGTATTGAAGAACAGGATTTTGTCAGCGAGTACGGCGAGGAAGCCTTTAAAGCAGGTGTAGAGCAGATCAAGGAATACACCCGCGCGGGTGACGTCATGCAGGTTGTATTGGCACAGAGGATGTCCATCCCGTTCGAATCCGCGCCTATCAACCTATATCGCGCTCTGCGCAGCCTGAACCCATCCCCTTACATGTACTTTATGGACCTGGATGAGTTCCAAATTGTCAGTTCTTCTCCTGAGATTCTGGCGCGGCTAGAGGATGGCAGGATCACCAATCGGCCTCTGGCTGGTACCCGCCGACGTGGCCACACGCCGGAAGAAGATCGAGAGATGGAAGAGGAATTGTTAGCAGATCCCAAGGAGATCGCCGAACACTTGATGCTCATTGATCTTGGCCGCAACGATGTGGGTAGAGTTGCTCAGACAGGGTCTGTGGAGGTGACTGAAAAGTTTGTCATCGAGCGCTACTCTCACGTTATGCATATTTCTTCAAACGTTGAAGGTCGACTTAAGGATGGCTTATCCGCCATGGACCTGCTGCGAGCCACCCTACCGGTGGGCACTCTGTCCGGCGCGCCGAAAGTCCGTGCGATGGAGATCATCGACGAACTGGAACCCGTGAAGCGCGGTATATATGGGGGTGCCGTCGGCTATCTGGCTTGGAACGGCAATATGGATACCGCCATCGCGATCCGCACGGCGGTGGTCAAAGACGGCAAACTCTACATCTCCGCGGGAGGCGGCGTGGTGACGGACTCCGTGCCAAGATTAGAATGGAAGGAAAGCATGAACAAAGGCCGCGCCATATTCCGAGCGGCAGCTCTGGCTGAAAACCAATTTAGAGAATTCGACGACAATACATAAGCTGGTAGTTGACCGAGGAAGGAAGGCGTAGCGTGAAGTGGGCAGTCAGAATTGTTGAGTCCAGCTGGTTTAACCAGTTGATCATCGGCGTAATCGTGCTTAACGCTGCGGTGATCGGCTTGGATACCTCCACCACCCTGACCGCCCGATACGGCACCTGGTTTGCGTTGGCCAATTCGTCCTTTCTGGCAATATTCATCATAGAAGCCCTGATCAAGCTTGTGGCCCACGCTCCACGGGTGCAGGACTATTTTAAAGACGGCTGGAACCTGTTCGACTTTTCCATCATCGTCATCAGTCTTATCCCAGCCACCGGTCAGCTCGCCATGCTGGCGCGACTGGCGAGACTACTTCGCGTACTGAGGCTCATTTCCGCGCTACCAGAACTCAGACTTATAGTGGCGACTTTAGTGCGCTCCATTCCCAGCATGGGTCATGTCCTGGCACTTATGTCTATCATCTTCTACGTCTACGCCGTTGCCGGGTATCACCTGTTTCACGAAATCGACCCAACCCATTGGCGCAACCTAGGCATCTCGCTATTGTCCTTATTTCGGATCGTTACCCTGGAAGACTGGACTGACATTATGTACGCCGCCATGGCCGGTAATCCCTGGGCTTGGGTATATTTTGTCAGCTTTGTTGTGCTGGGTACCTTTGTGGTGGTCAACTTGTTTATCGCAGTTGTGATCAATAACCTCGACGAAGCCAAGGCCGAGCGGCTTGCTGAGCTTCAAGAACCGCCAACTCGCGATGAGATTTTGAAAGAGCTGCGGGCAACCCAAGAGGCGTTGGCGCAGGTGCGCAATAAACTTGAACGGTTAGGCGAAGATGACAAATTATGACGTTGTACAAATCGCCTACCATGTTCCAGATATCGAAGTTGCGGCGAGCCGCTTCAGCACCACTTACGGGGCCGGCCCGTTTTTTGTCTCCCGTAATATCACCTTAAGCCGCGCTACCCACCGTGGGGAGGAATGCAGGTTCGTGCACTCCTCCGCCTATGGGCAATGGGGCAACGTGATGGTGGAAATGGTTCAACAAGAGGACGCGGGCGCTTCTCCATTTCGTGATCTATACACCGAACAAGAATCTGGTCTGCACCACACGGCGATCATGGTGGACGATCTGGATCAGGCCATCGAGAATTTTCATCAACAAAAAATTGAACTGGCCACGCTTGCCACCACCGAGACAGGCACGACGTTTGCGTTTCTTGACGCCTTGGACTCACAGGGTCATTTCATCGAAATTTACGAACGATCTCCTGGGCTGTTGCAGTTCTACGACGCCGTACGTCATGCTGCACAGGGCTGGGATAAACAAGCGCCAGTACGCCCTGTAACAGACCTGTTATAGTGGCGTTCGCATACCAACAGATTCTACAGGGAGTAGCCGTGAAACATCTCTTTCTTGTCGCACTTGTCACTTTTACCGCCTTCACCTTCATCATGCCCTCACAAACGCACGCGGCCGGCGCGACAGAACAGTTCGCACAGTGTCTGGTAGACGGACTAACCGGCAAAGAGCGTAAAGCCCTGGCTAAGTGGATATTTTTTGCGATCGCCGCACACCCTGAAATCAAAACCTTCTCCAGCGCCACATCACAAGACATCGAAAAGAGCGACAAGTTTGTGGGCACACTGATCACGCGTATGCTGACAGAAGATTGTCCAACCCAGCTGAAAGCCGCCAATGCCGAAAATCCATTAGCCCTGCAAAGCGCCTTCGAATTGGTCGGTCAGGTTGCAATGCAGGAGCTGATGAGTAATCAGAACGTGACCACCAGCATCAGCAACTATTCACGCTACGCTGATCTACAAAAGATCAACGCACTCATGGCGGACTAGACCGCCGCATACCCATGCTGAGCGTTGTCACTATCACACCTGATGACGATCTGGATCAGATCACCGAACAGATCAATTCAGCCCAGTGGGACGAAGCCAATGCTCTGGAAATCTACACGCCTTCGGCATTGGCTAAATACCTGGCCAGCGAGGGTGCTGTATTTGTGGCGTGTTATGACATTTCCGCAAATACCAGAACCTTCTGCGGTATGGCTTCTGCAAGAATTCTGCTCAAACCCTACGAACACGAAACCTGGTTGTATGTAGACGAGGTGGACGTCTGCGTAGACCAGCGTCAGAAAGGTGCAGGTCGGGCGCTGATGAGAGCACTAATCGAAATTTCCGAAGCCAACGATTGTGAGGAACTATGGCTGGGCACTGAAGTGGATAATTTCCCAGCAAACGCCCTTTATCAGTCGTTGGACCCAGACGACGTGGCGCAGGTGGTGGGTTACACGTTCTGTTCAGAGAAAGACTAACCTCAACCGAAAAAAGGACTCGTGAGGTGACTCATGACCGATCATGCTGACAAAACCCCCGAACCAGACAGGGTTAGGCTCAGGCGTAAAAAGTAGCTAAGACCTTTACCTATCCACCGATCAGCCCTAAGATGCCAGCGTGACTGAATCTATCTACAAGCCATTATTTCCAACCCACCGCTGGTGGGCTTAGGCCCAATTTACCCAGATCTTCGGGGCATCCCTCACGCCTCACAAACACAGTAAACTAACGATCAGAACAAAAGGAACGATCTGACATGATCCTCATGATCGACAATTACGATTCTTTCACCTACAACATCGTCCAGTATTTAAGCGAGCTAGGCGCAGAGGTTGAGGTACATCGAAATGATGAGATTTCGCTTGATGATATTCACCAGTTAAGGCCCCAAAAGATCGTCATCTCACCGGGCCCCTGTACACCCAATGAAGCCGGTATTTCGCTGGACGTGGTCACCACATTCGCAGAATCTGTCCCGATCCTGGGCATCTGTCTTGGACATCAATCCATAGGACAGGCTTTTGGGGGGGTGGTGTGCCGCGCTGATGACGTCATGCACGGCAAGACCTCATCGATTCATCACAATGGAACAGGTGTGTTCAAAAACCTGGACACACCCATCGAGGCAACCCGTTACCATTCTCTCATCGTGGAGGCTGAAGGATTACCTGACTGTTTTGAGGTCACGGCATGGACCGAAAAAAGTGGGCAGCAACACGAGATCATGGGCATGCGACACAAGACGTTGCCGGTCGAAGGTGTCCAATTTCATCCTGAATCGATCATGACACCATGCGGACATGATCTACTAGACAATTTTTTACAACAATAGCAGTCGGCAGCCATACGACTCGAAGGAAACAACGGTGAACATCAGCGATGCATTGGGAACCCTGGTAAACCACCAGGATCTCTCCCTGGAGGAAACACAAAGCGTTTTTGAGACGATTATGACCGGTGAGGCTACGCCTGCTCAGATCGGCGCTTTCCTAAGCGCCATACGGGTAAAGGGCGAAACGCCCCAGGAAATTGCCGGCGCCGCAACAACCATGCGCGCTCTTTCTACAAAAGTGCAGGTCAGCCACCCAAATCTGGTTGACACCTGTGGCACCGGAGGAAGCGGCACAAAACTATTCAACATCTCGACGGCAGCGGCATTTGTGGCTGCGGCAGCTGGGGCTAAGGTTGCCAAACACGGCAATCGGAAAATGACCAGCTTCTGTGGATCAGCAGACCTTCTTGAGGCAGCGGGGGTTAACCTGCAGCTGACTCCGGAGCAGATTGCGACTTGCATCCTGGAGGTGGGAGTTGGCTTCATGTTCGCCCAGGCACACCACAGCGCCATGCGATTTGCGGGTCCGGTGCGCCAGGAAATTGGCATTCGCACCATGATGAATGTGTTAGGTCCAATGACCAATCCGGCCGGCGCAACGCGCCAGGTGATCGGCGTTTTCGATCGAGAATGGCAATCGAAGATGGCTGAGGTGTTGAAGCTGCTGGGGGCCGAGCATGCGATGATCGTGCACAGCGGTGGACTGGATGAGATTCGCCTGGATCAGATCACACATGTAGTTGAACTGAAGCAGGGAGACATATTGGAATACGAATTAGATCCTGGCCAATACGATATTCAATCAACCGGCGCCAGCGCCCAGGATGGGTTGAGTGCCACATCCGTGGAAGACAGTTTGCGCCTGGTCAAACAGGCCTTGAACGAACCTGGCACGCCAGCCGCAGACATCGTCACATTAAACGCGGGTGCCGCTATTTACGTTTCCGGCGTGGCAACCTCAATGGAAGCTGGGATCCAGCTGGCGGTAGAAGCCATCGCCTCCGGACAAGCCAATGCGTGCTTGGAGGAACTGGCAAGCATCAGCACAACGATGGCCAAAGCTGAGGCATGACTATGACGGAAAAGACTATCCTGGACCAAATCCTTGAGACCAAGCGTGACGAAGTCAACGATCGTAAAGCTCGCACAACAAAGGCCGAGCTGGAAGAAAAGATTGCTGCACAACCGCCGGCCCGGGGATTTACCCAAGCTTTGGCAAACCAAGCCGCAGCAAAAGAGCCCGGCGTTATCGCTGAAGTAAAAAAGGCTTCACCCAGCAAAGGTGTGATCCGGGAAGATTTTGATCCGGTTGCTATCGCCCGCAGCTATGCCGACAACGGCGCAACTTGCCTGTCGGTGCTAACCGACGAGCACTACTTCCAGGGCCATGATGACTACCTGATTGCGGTACGTGATGCAGTTCCTCTGCCCGTTATCCGTAAAGATTTTGTGATCGACGAATATCAGATCTATGAATCGCGTGCGCTGGGGGCCGACTGCATTTTATTGATCGCATCTGCTCTCACCATCATGCAGCTCACAGTTTTCAAGCAGGTTGCAAAAGGTGTCGGGATCGATGTCCTCATCGAAGTACACAACTTGAGCGAGCTACAGGCAGCCCTCAGTCTCGCGCCTGGGTTGGTGGGTATCAACAATCGCAACTTGAAAACATTCGAAACAAGCCTGGATACCACCACGGAGTTGCTGGAACACATCCCATCAAAGACAACCGTGGTGACCGAAAGCGGTATCAGCACCTCGGCGGACGTGGCCAAAATGCAGAATCATGATGTGCATTGCTTTTTGGTGGGCGAAGCTTTTATGCGAGCCCCCGACCCTGGTCAAGCCTTGCAGCAACTCTTCTACGGTCAAAACTGATCCTGCGTATGAAAGCTGGCCCCTTTGTACCAGATACCGCAGACTCCATGCGCATCAGCATGGCCGGTGACGACTGCAGTCTGCATTTTGACCTGAATAAACTCACCCCCAAACAACAGGCTGACCACCTGGCCAATCAAGTGTTGACCGGCATGTTACAGCTGGCACTCATGTACATCGCGAAACCCGATGACGAGGTCAACCTGTATCAGCAATTTGATCAATCGCCATGGCGTGATGCCTTTGACCGGTACCTGAGTATGTTTGCCAGAATGGATTTGTTACCGAATGGGCCAGCACAGATGCGCTTTCACCCGGTGGACCAATATTACAAGTCCGTAGCACAAGGCCCTCTTACCCAAAGCCTGGAATGCCTGTATATGACAAGCGGCTCAAACAAGGTACTCCACCAGAGCGAAGCCGCTCTGGCCGTGAGCCAGGATCTCAACTCAAAGATTCACTTCGCTGAGCATGCCCCCGCTGCAGGGTTGCCGGTGCCTGCCACTCTGGTCACCAATAAAGCGGCACTCGCAGAGGATGCAGAAGAAGTTTCAACATTTCTTGGAAAATACAAGTTGCCCCTGATGCTCAAGACCCTGGGGCTTGCTGGCGCCAGAAACGTCACTGTTATTAACTCTATTGATGAGGCATCAGACTACCTAAGCGAATACCCGGATGATGCACCTCTAATCCTGCAGCAACGGTTATCCTCGAATGACTATGTCGAGATGACAGTGGATCTGAGCGTGACCCCTGATGACATCAAGATTACCAACGTGCGCAAGATTTTATTCGCCGAGGGCTTGTGGGTTGGGAATTTGCTGGGCGCAGGAGTGGCGTTGACGCAGGCCCAGGAAACGGCGCTCCTGGAAGTGGGCGAGTATGCCCGCGATCATCTATTTGTAGACCTGTTGGACGCAGACCAAGCGTACAACCTGGGGATCGACTATTTCATCCGAGCCCCACAGGCTGACAATACCCTGCCACCTGTCATTATTACCGAGATCAATGCACGCTGGACCGGGGGATTGTTTCCAGCCGAACTAGTGCGCCGGCTGGGGATTCGGGACCAATCGGTAGTTGCCTTCATCGATCTGTGTCCAGTTGCTGAGTTTGAAACGTACCTGAACTTTCTGGAAGCCAATCTGTATAGCGCTTCAGGCGACTCTTCCTGGTCGATTGCGCCGATGGGCTTCAGTCCTCTGCCCCAGGACCTGGAGGGATTTTCGCAACTATACGTATGGCAGATCGTAATTGGGGACTTTGAAGCCTTCAAAGCATCTCGATATGCACAACTAGACTCCGCGGTACTGCCAACAGCACCCATCATCAGTATCGATATCACATAAAAAAACCCCGATCGGGAGATCGGGGTTTTGTACTTTTACCTCATCCGTGAGGCCACTAAGCCTAAGCGAAGTGTTAACGCGTTCCGAATACCACCATGGTCTTCCCTTTGACGGAAACCAATCCTTGGTCCACTAGGGTTTTCAGTACACGCCCTACCATTTCTCTGGAACAACCGACAATACGGCCAATTTCCTGTCGAGTAATCTTGATCTGCATGCCATCTGGATGGGTCATCGCGTCTGGCTGCTTGGTAAGCTCAAGGAGGGTACGAGCTACCCGTCCCGTCACGTCCAGGAATGCCAGATCACTGACTTTCTGTGTGGTGCGGTTCAAGCGATCAGCCATCTGTCGGCCTACCACGTACAGCAGATCCGTATGACGTTCTGCAAGCTCCTTAAACTTGTTGTACGAAAGTTCAGCCACTTCACACTCAGTTTTTGCCTTGACCCAGGCAGAACGCGAAGATTCTTCATGAAACAACGGCATTTCACCAAAGAAATCGCCTTTGTTCAGATAGGCTACAATAATTTCTCGACCTGATTCATCTTCAACCAGAACCGTCACCGACCCCTTCAAGATGTAGTAGATTGAATCACTCTTGTCACCGGCATAGATCAAAGTGCTCTTGGCTGGATACTTTCGTCGGTGCGCTGCGGCCAGGAAGGCATCAAGATGAGAATCCTGCCCCTCAGCGTTCATGTTCATTTGGAAACCCTTAGCGACTAACGGGCGGTTCATCTGATTTTTTGCTGCAAGCATTGTAGTTGCGCTCCTTCGTAACACGTTGCGTGTGATAAATATTAGGTCACTGTTGTGAACTATTTCGAGACTTGGTCGACAATCTGCGTCATTTCACACAATGAACGGTCAAGCATCACGCCAATATCACGAATATGTTCTCGTGTGTTTTACAATGCAGTAGTCATACCAACTGTGAGTTAAATAGTGAAAACAGAGATAAATTGGCTGCAAAAAGTACAATTTTCGGCCAAATCGGACAGTGGACACGCTGTTTCTATCGATGGACCCCCGGATTCTGGAGGTGAAAACGCAGGTGTGCGACCCATGGAGCTCATGTTGATGGGTGTGGGCGGTTGTACATCCTTTGACGTAATTAACATTTTGACCAAATCACGTCAGAAAGTGACCAACTGTGTGACGCAGATCACAGCGGAACGCGCGGACGAGGTACCCCAGGTGTTTGAGCATATTCACATCCACTTCGTTGTGGAAGGTGAGGGTCTTGATGCAAAAAAGGTGGAGCGTGCAATTGATCTCACCGCGCACAAATACTGCTCCGCGTCGATTATGCTGCAACGCGCGGGAGTGAATATCGAACACACCTTCGAGTTGGTGGAGTCCCACACCACTTAGAGAGCATTTCTGACCAACACCGGCAGGGTTGGCTGCTGGGTAGGTTGCGCAGGATCACCTATCTTCGCAGCCATGATCTACAAACTTCTCCAACGCGTACCTGATTTTGCCGACCTACCCCTTTTCGAATTGCGTGCCATGGCTGAGCGAGCACATATCTTGTGTATTCCAAGAGGCCGTTGGATATTAAGATCGCGCCAGGAAATTCCAGCCTATCTTTATCTTGCCCGTGGACGAATCGAGACGTTTGAACCCCACAACATCCTGCGCTCTTATCGGCATGGACCGATCTCACATTTCTACCCCGGATGCGGTCAGGCTCGCGTGCTGCAGACCAGTCAAATATTGCGTATTGATGCAGCTCAGCGCGAATTTCTCATCAATCGCAGCCAGACCGATGACGAAATGCAGATGTTAGTGGGGAACAGCTGGCTACAGGAATTCCTGCGTACTCAGCTGATGCAACAAGTGCCTCAGCAAGTCCATCAGCCCTTGATCAACTCCTTTACTGCGAAGCGCGTCAGCGCGGGTGACGAATTTATTCGCGAAGGTGACGCAGGCGCTGAATGTTATGTGATCGAGGAAGGGCACGCGGTGGTCCACCATACATCACGTACCATAGCTCATATCGGTCCTGGCGATCTGTTCGGCGAGGATGCGTTGATCACAGGCGGGCAGCGCAGCGCCAGCGTCAGCGCGTTAGATAACATGGTGGTCCACGCCATCGATCACGCGGTATTTCGATCTAAGGTTTTGGACAGCGTAGTGCGCTTTCAAGAGCGCGCAGGCGTTGGCGAACTTCTAAATATTGGGACCCAGTGCATACCGGGCGCTCAAGCTTTTTCTGTTCGAACGGCTCGAGATATGATTGGGCAGATGGACCCTCGCCCAGCCTATTACATTACCGGGGCGAGCAGGGGCGAACGCGCACTATGTGCGTTCCTATTGATCAGCAGGGGTTTCCGAGCCAGCCCGTTGACTGACTCGGTTTAGGTATACCTAGGGCAGGGTGTAAGTATCGCTAGTAATGATACCTGTGCTGGCATTGTAGCGAGCACGAGGAATGGTTTGTCCGGCCTGGCTAGACTGTTCTGTGTAGTAGTAATCACAAGCTGTGTCGCTTTGTCGATCGGCCGTAAACTCTGATGTCGAGCCGGTGCCGCTACCCGTCCCTACACTGGGACCACCTTGCAGCAGATTGCTGAAAATAGCTGCACAATCACCATCATCTGTGATCACAGAAACGTTGTCAGTCGCCACTGGATAGCCGTTTGTATTGGTGCGCAGGTTGCCGAACTCGGCAATTTGCGTACTGGCAGCAGGTTTGTTGTTGGCCAACCATTGCGCGTGATACAAGGCAACACCGGTCTGCAGACCGCCTACCACCCCTTCAAACGCGGCTGCGTTTGCTTCGTCATCCAGATCGACAAATCTGGGTAATGCCGTTGCCGCCAAAATACCCAGCAAAATGATGACAACCACCAGTTCCACAATGGTGAAACCTGATTGAGTATTGCCAGTCCTGTGGAAATTAGTCTTCATGACCGCTCCTTTTGCTTCAGCATCCATGGTTGAAGCACAGTTAGGTCCCCGGAAATGGGGGTTCAAATGAAGCATAGTAGGGATTCAAGAATTCGCCGGTACTCAGCGATAAAAATTGTGATCGAAAGCACAACTTTTCGACCAGTTCAGCGCGCCACACTGCTCAAGTCCCAAAGCGGTAAGAAGACACCCAGGGCCATCACTAACACCAGCCCTGCTATGGCGGTGATCAAGATCGGTTCAATTGCATCGGTCAGGTTCTTCAGTTCATATGACACTTCTTCTTCATAGAACGAAGCTGCCTGATCCAACAGCTCATCAATGGTCCCGGTTTCTTCTCCCACAGCCATCATCTGGAGAACAATGGGTGAGAACATATCGGCGCTTCGGGCGGTCTGCGTAATATTTTCACCACGTTCAATGGCAGAACGCATCCCCATCACTTTTTGCGCCATGTACTCGTTTCCAATGGCCCTAGAAACGATGGCAAGGCCTTGATTGAGAGGTACGCCAGCACGACTGATAATGGCAAACGAATGGCAGAAGCGGGCTAAATAAACCCGTTCGAACACGGATCCAACAACCGGGAATTTCATTTTGTAGTAGTCCCATTGAATACGTCCTGCGTCGGTTCTCAACCAGCGCCGGAAGCTTAAAACGCTGACAAAAATCAAGAACAACCCAACCGGCCAGTAGGTAACAAACAGATCAGACACGCCAACAATGGCCCGAGTTTGCCAAGGCAGCTCAGCACCATACTTGGCAAATACACCCGAGAAGGCGGGTATTACGAAGATATTCAAAACGATGATGGCTACAGCGATCGCAATCATGACGAACATGGGATAGCGAGTGGCAGCCTTGATGCTCTTCCGAGTTTCATGCTCCATCGCTATGTATGAGGCAATCTGTCGAAAGGTTTCTTCCAGCTGTCCAGTATTTTCGCCAACGTGTACCAGACTCACATATAGTTCGTTAAATACATCCGGGTGTTTGTCCATGCTGGAGGCGATATCTACCCCGGTTTCCAGATGTGCTGCCACATCGTCCAGAACCTTGGCAAAGTATTCATTCTTGCTGGATTCACTCAGCGTACGTACTGCCCGCACAATAGATATGCCTGCCTTGGTCAAGCTGGCCATCTGGTGGCTGAATACGATCAGTTCGTTAGTGGTCACCTTAGGACGAAACAGCAAAACCTGTTTCTTCATCCCGGTTGTTTGCGGGTCGGCCTGCAACTCAATTTTTAAAGGCACCATACCGGAGCTGGACAACTCCGCGGCCACACTGCCAGCGGACACCGCTTCCCGCTGTCCGGTGATCATCTGGCCGCTGCTGTTTTTGGCGTTATAGGCAAAGACCGGCATGACGTTAATGCGTCGAGTCTATCGTCAGGGAGTCTGGACCCAGTCGGTTTTGCTGCATCTGGTGCTGCGCATGCGAAAGTGTCGCTTCCAGGTCAGCTTCTAAGTCTGTGGGCTGGGTAGAGAAATCTTCTTCCTGTCCTGACAACGCCATCACTTCATCCAGCGTGGTGACCCCCTCTTGCGCGCACGCCATGGCAGCATGAACCAGAGTCTGAAAACCCTCTTGAGCCATCGCACGATCAGCAAAGGTTGCTGCGTCGTCCTGGCGTAATGCATCAGCCAGCTCTGCTGTTACCTCTAGCAGCTCAAACACGCCAATCCGACCAAAATAACCGGTGCGGTTACAATGATTACAACCTTTGCCACCCTTAAACGTGAGCGTCGCAGCCTCCGCCTCACCGAACACACTGTCCAGCCAGGCCTGTTGATGTTCATCGGGGATTTGAGGTTCAACACAGCGATCACAGATTTTTCGAATCAAACGCTGGGCAACAATACCGCGGACCGCGGTTGCAACCATGTACCCCTCCACGCCAATATCCAGCAATCGCAGTGCGGACGAAACAGAATCGTTGGTATGCAGTGTAGACATGACCAGATGGCCAGTCATAGCGGCACGCAGCGCGATCTCCGCCGTTTCGGCATCACGTATCTCACCAACCAGGAGAATATCGGGGTCCTGTCGTAACGTTGCACGCAGCACCCGGGCAAAATCAAGACCAATCTTTGGCATGACCTGAACTTGATTGATTCTCTCCAGCTGATATTCTACAGGATCTTCAACGGTGATGATCTTTTTGTCAGGCGAATTCAGGTAATTCAAACCACCGTAGAGGGTGGTTGTCTTACCGCTACCAGTTGGACCGGTCACCAGAATTAATCCGTTAGGTCTGGTGATCAGGAACTTGAATCTTTCAAGCAAATCTTCTGGCATGCCGATAGATTCGAGCCGGGCTTGATCACCACTATGGTCTGCCAAACGCATGACCACCGATTCGCCGAAAGTCGTGGGCATAGTGGATAGACGAACATCCATCGTTTGTTCTTTGACACTAATTTCAAATCGACCATCTTGGGGTAAGCGCTTTTCGGAGATATCCAACCCCGCCATTAATTTGAGACGGGAAACCAGGGCGCTGGCAATCCTCTTTTCATTCAGAATCTGCTCCTGCAGCACCCCATCCACACGCTGACGCAAACGCAGCACTTGTTCATCGGGTTCGATATGAACATCAGAGGCCCTGATCTGTACTGCATCTTCAAAGATCGATTGCAACAGGCGCGCGACGGGTGTGTTGTCTTCTTCAGTAGATTCAAAAGAGTTGAGGTGAAATTCATCCACGCTCAGCTCGCCATCAAGTTCGCTGGCAAAACTGACAATGTCACTGGTGCGGCGATAAGCAGAGTCCAGAACCGTCAATAGTTCACTTTCTTTGACCACCGCCACACTGACCATGGAGCCAAGCTGGCGAGTAATCTCATCGTAAGCGAAGATATCGGTTGGATCGGCTAAACCCACTAAAAAACTCTCGTCTTCTTCCTTTAGAACGACGGCCCGATAACGACGGGCATAGGTTTCTGGCAGTTTGGCGACCACAGCCTCGTCGAAGGCATAGTCTTCAAGATCAACATAGGGCATGCCCAACTGTTCAGACAAAAATCCAAGTAGTCGGTCCTCGGAAACATAGCCGCTGTCCACCAGAATTCGACCCAGCTTTAACCCGCTTTGCTTTTGTTCCGCCAGCGCTGATTGCAGCTGCTCGGCGGTAATATCACCGCTGGTGACCAGCAGATCTCCAATGCGTATTTTGCCAACTTTACCCGCCACTGGTTTGCCTATTCACCAGACTCAGATCAACCGCGTTCGCGCATCAACGCTCGAATATCACGCACCCTTCGAGCGCTTTTGCTGAGCATGGGTTGTTGCGAGTCCGATCCCACGACCATTGGCTTCAGCAGGATGACCAACTCGCTTTTGATACCGCGTTGCACTTTTTGTTTGAAAATATTTCCGACAAGGGGCAATCGTCGCAACCAGGGCACACCTGCGTTGTCATCTTTCGAAGAGTTCTGCATCAAACCTCCGATCACAACAATTTGCCCATTGTGCGCCTTAACAATACTGTCTGATTCGCGAATCGTACTTGCTGCCAGCGGGACATCTTCTCCTCCTATCTGCTTAATTTGCTCGGTCACCTCGCTGACCGTTGGATGCACATGCAAGATGACATCTTCTTCCGAGCTGATCTGAGGGGTGACATCCAGGGCGATACCAGAAAAGAAGGGGGTTAGTTCTGGCGAGTCGTTGGTATTGATTGCACTGCCGGCAGTGACGGTATTCGAAGAAATATCCGTAACGAAAAATTCATCTGAACCCACCTTTATCACCGCTTTCTGGTTGTTAACCGTAGCGATTCGAGGGCTGGAGAGCACCTGCACACTACCTTGTGTGCGCAACAAGCTGATGGTCGACTCAAAATCGCCAAAGGCTGTTGTTAGTGAGAACGAGCCTCCCAGCGGATTGAAACCATCGGTAATACCCGACGACAACGCGCCTGCCACGGACCGTTCACTATTCGCCGCAACGCCGCCTGCGGCGTCGCCAAAGGTGTTCCAATCAATGCCGGCCTCAAAGCCTTCATTCAGTGTCACTTCAATCACCTTGGCTTCTAACACCACCTGGCGAGTCAGCGTGTCTTCTACCTGATTGATATAGGAGGAGATGGCACGCAGGGTTTTTGGCAACGCGGTAACGACCACCAAACCTACTTGAGGAGTAATCACCACGCGGCCACCTTCATCTTGAGCAACCAGAGCTTCCAGGGTATGACTCAGTTCGAGCCACAGGTCCGACTCAGCATCGGTGTTAACGATCGTACCCACGACTTGGCCAGACTGACCGCCGCCGGTGTTGTTGTAGGAATTATTCGAATTGTTGGCGCCACCACCCCCGTTATTCTGGTCGCTCACCTTACCAGCGGATACCTGCACCTCGGAGCTGCCACGGCGGGACACGTTCAAATAGTTCAAATGGTAAATCTCGGTACGCAGAGCATCCGGAAAAACCTGGAATACGTTGTTCTGAAACGTGTAGTCATAGCCGTAAACGTCGCGCATCACCTCCATCACGTCCATCACGCTCACGTCCTTCAATGACAGAGTGACGCTGCCCGCTACATCCGGGTGCACCACCATGTTGTAGGGCGTATCGACCACCAGACTGCGAAAAAAGTCGCCAGCCTGAGCGTCATCTACAGTCATGTCGAATCGAAACTCGGGTAGAGGTTCCACAGGCTCGGGTGGCACCAGCAA
The DNA here is from genome assembly GCA_039028095.1 of Pseudomonadota bacterium. Taxonomy (GTDB): domain Bacteria; phylum Pseudomonadota; class Gammaproteobacteria; order Pseudomonadales; family Azotimanducaceae; genus UBA4421. The sequence goes on along the minus strand of JBCCIU010000001.1, from coordinate 149,088 downwards.
GTTAGGAGGGTCTGTCTGCAGCGCCACCTGATGAGGGGGCGCTGTATTCTCGTAAGCCTCTTCCAGAATGGTCAAAGACTCGTCTGCGCTATCTGTATAGTTGGTGATCAAAGGGCCTATCCAACTACAGCCACCCGCCAAGCTTGTAAGCACCAGAATCACAATCGACCCCGTACTTTGCATGTAATACTCTTGCAATGATCGCGTAAAAGCTTTCACTCGCTGTTTCCTGTGTTGGTTTCTTCCGGATCATTTACAAACTCATTCACATCCGAAGATGCAATGTCCTGCCGAAAGGACTTACGCACGCGGCCTTCTCTACTGCCGTGCAGAGAGAGTGTCCTATGGCTGTTATCGGCCATCTGCAACCAAACTTGACCGTGATCGATTTTCAACACCACAGCCCCAGCAATCTCTTCACGTTCCGAGACTACCCTCCCATTGACAACCGCTACACGCCGGTGCGGGCTCACGATAATCGAGGAAAGTTGATGCACAGTCTTGTTAGGTTGGTCCACCGCAGCTTTCTTAATGTAAGTTGAAGGTTTTGTGGGATCAGGCAGGTGAGAGAAGTCCTTACTGGATACCAGAGCCGGCAATCCTAAGAGTGCCAGCAGGGTGAACCATCGCGTTAGCCTGGCCATGCTAAACACCTATCCACTCCCGGGAGCTGCTGAGCGTCTCTATGCGCAAGAGTACTCGCGCGGTGGGGTACTCCCCGACCACATAGTCCAAACTACGCCATTGGAACTGCCAGCTGCCTTGTTCCAGGTTATGCAGATAACCCACCACATCATGGAACTTGCCCTGTAACTCAAGCTCGAACGGGTGCCTATAAACCTCTATGGTTTCACCCGCTTGTCCATTCGCAACACCTGTATGGGCTGGCAGATCCGCCAGGGTGATGACAATCTTTTCGCTGGCCTCACTGTTAAGCCGGGTTAGCTGCAGACCCCGAAACTGCTTTAGCATATCTTCCAAAAATAAAGGCACCTGCTGCGGTGGGACAAATCGACCCACCAAACGATCCAGCTGTTCTTGAGCAAGTTCCACATCTTTCAACAGGGCTTCTTGTTGGTCGCGCAGCGCCACTAAATCCGGGCTTTCGCCTTGGGCACGAAGTGATGCAAATCGGGTGCTCACCTGGGCCAGCTGTGTTTTCATCGATACCAGTTTTTGTTCCGAAGCGCTGGCTTCATCAATCAACACACCCCCGAAGGTCGAAATCCATAGGCCCCAGGTGAATGCGGCGAGCGTGGCCACCACCAAGCCCCGCTCGCGAAGCGATAACTTGCGATATAGGTCCCGAAGCAGTTGATAATTCACTGCACGACCCCCGAACCTTCCGGTGCGCGCAACTCAAAACTCAATCCACCCCGCTCCTCGTCCAGCTCCATGTTGACCGCCTGAAAGGAATACCCGGCAAAGCGAGCACGAGCAGACAGTTCTTGGATAAACTCTGGTAACAACACCGCGTCCGTCGCCCTGCCGCGCAAATTAAGACCGTTTCTATGCACGCTGATTTCTGAAAGCCACAACCCCTGAACCTTACTTTCAGCAAGACTCACCAAAGCTCGACTGAGTCCTTTTTGTTCCTGTTCTGTTACCAATGCGCTTGCCAGCGCGCTCTGAGCACGGCGCTGTTCCTCCAAATTGAGGATATCGGCCCTCAAGCGGGCTTTACCGCCCGCCAAGCTTGTCTCAAGTTGTTCCACCGCCTGATCGAGCTGCGAAATCTGCTGTTGAGTCTCGGCGATCTGATCCTGAAGTGCGCTGCCCCGCCAGCCATCAAACCCAGAGATCAGCAATAGCAAAACCACAAATCCACACCAACCGATGAGTACCTGTTGTTCACTCAGCAACTCGCGCTGAGGAACAAGTTCCGCAGACATCAGATTGACTTGTTGAAAGTCGCTCATCAGGCTGCCTCCGCCGCAGCTTTTGCGATGTTGTCACGCAAGACCCCGCCGATTGCCGGCAAGCCTGCAGCAATCGCATTGGATTGGTGCTCTGTCAGATCGTGCCAGTCAATTTCCTGCTGTTCAGGGTTGTGCAGCGTCAGCCGCACCTCGTCTTTCATAAGATCTACCACTTCGCGGATGGGAATCGCTAACATCTCGCTTAAGTAATCACAAACTCGGGCAGACCAACCATGGGTGCAGGCGGCCATCAGGACGTTGCAGTGCGGTTGATTCATCGCGCTTTCGTAATAATCAATAGAGCGCTGTACCTGCAGCACCATGCGCTCCCGAAATTCTTCCCAGGAATCTTCAGCAAAGACTTTGGGCACCCCGGAAATGCGTCGCGACAGATAGAGCTCGTCGCCTCGAGAAACGCTGATCATGCCGCTATTGGCGGTCAAACGGAGCATTGCAATACTCTGATCCGCACCCGGAAAACAACGCCAAACCAGATTGCGCAGAGCAAGCTCTGCCACATCGATACTGCCGACGATAATCCCTGAGCTGGAAACTTTTGCGGCCAGAGTTTTTAGAAATTCGGTCTCGATAGACACCACGTAAACCATTGGGCGTTCCCGTGATGCACTGTTGGGCAAGGGAAAGACATCCAATGTGGCGCTCTCGACGGGATAATCCACCTGATCCTGGATGGTCCAACGCACCGCATCCAATACCTCCTCGTCCGCAACGTCAGGACGCTCAACCAGCGCAAGGTTGTACAACTCGGGCGCCAGCACCAGATTACAAGCCCCCGCACCCGCTACCTCTAGGGAGCTGATTTGTTCAGCCAGAACATCAGGGACGTCTGCCAGCTGTTTTATGGGATCAGCCCGCAGGGACACCTCCAGTGCTTCATCTGCGGCGCTAGATTTCGCTCGAGCGCAGGCCACCGCCGACCCTGATACGTACAAAGCAACGTGGTCAGTACGGGTGGTTTCACGTGCAAACCAGCTACGGGCGAGCCTGCTCATATTCTGCATCCAAACCAAGTCCTACTCCTGATTGTCTCCTGCTCTGTCAACGCCAACCGCATACATACAGACACAGCGAAAACGCCCTCCTGCGGGAATTAGAAAAGTTCTCATAGGAGTATAGGAGTTATCTGAAATTTGGCCTGGTGGCCGGCGGCACACTCAAATCAGGCTGGCACCGTCCGATCTTTGGCCCAATCACGCAGGGATTGAATGCTCTCCGCACGCAAGACGGAGATGGGGTAGGTACGATCTAGTGCTGCCTGAACGTCATCCTGGGTGACGCCCGCGTCACGATCTCCGGCCAGATATCTAGCAGAAACAATGGCCTCTTCAATTTCGGCCCCGGTAAAGTCCTGGGCCGTTTGAGCGAGCTTAGTTAGATCGAACTCGGCTGGATCCAATTCTCTTTTCTTAAGATGAATACGGAAAATTTCTTCACGAATTTCCTGGTCGGGCAAATCTACAAAAAAGATCTCATCCAAGCGGCCCTTACGCATCAGCTCAGGCGGCAACCCACTGATATCGTTGGAGGTGGCCACAATGAAGACCGAGTTGTCATTTTCCGCCATCCAGGTCAGCAAGGTGCCTAACATACGATGCGCAGTGGCGTTGTCACCCTGACCCGTAGCCAGGCCTTTCTCAATTTCATCCATCCACAGCACACAAGGTGCCATCAGCTCTGCCTGCTGTAACGAATTACGTAGATTGCGCTCAGACTCACCAAAAAACTTGTTATACAGGCTGCCAAAATCTAAACGCAACAAAGGAATGGACCAAAACCCGGCAACGGCTTTGGCTGCCAGACTTTTTCCGCCACCCTGTACACCCAGGAGCAAAACCCCTTTTGGACGATCTTCGGTGGCGGACAGCAGCGCTCCACGCCGCAGATTCAGCCAACTTTTTAGATTCGTTAGACCCGCCACATTAGAAAAACGTTCTGTGTCGTACTCAAAGTGCAACACCCCTTCAGAATCCATCAGATCAAACTTCAGTTTGTTTACCTCGGGGATGTCCGATTCGGTAATCGCGCCATCACCATAAATAGCATGCCGAATCAAAAGCTGTGCATCCGCGTGGGATACACCACGAAGATTGGCGATAAGCTTTTGCAATGTTTTACTATCGGTGCGGACTTTTTTGCCTTTGTTATTTTCAGCCCATTCTTGAGCCTGGGAGCGCACCATGGCCATCAGTTCTTCATCACTGGGCAGACGAAGTTTCAGGTTGGCGGTGAGCCGACCGAGCTCCGCCGGAATATTGAGTTTATGGCTCACCAGAACCACGATATTGCGTTTTGCTACCGGCGCCAGCGCGATGTCTTTGAGGTATCGAATGTTCTTGGGTTCACCGTCAAGGTAAGGATGGAAATCGCACAGGACATATAGGCCAGGTCCTGGGGTTTCATTTATGTGCTTCAAAAGCGCTTCAGGATCATCCAACTCCTCTGTTTTCTCTCCCAGCTTCTCACCAAATCCACCCAGTTTCAGTCCCTTGGTGACCGTCCATTCGTAAAACGACAAGCTACGTTGTATTGCAAATCGCAACAGCATGGCCATCACACGAACCTCATCGGGAGATTCGATCGCAATGATGGGCACCTGGGCATCCAGGAGGACATTTAGATCTTTGGTATCAGCCATAGGATCACTATAATACACAACACGACACGGGCGACGACTACCCCGGTCACGATATCGGTCACACGGAGTATTCTATGACCACCAAACCCCCAAGCATTGACGAATTGATTGCTGGCTTTGACAGGAGCCTGCGCACACTCACTGGAAACACACCAACCAACCGGCCAAGACCGGGCACGGATACTGCCGAGGCACCATTGAGTGATAGCGAACGCGAACACGCTGCCGGTTTAATGCGCATCAATCACTGTGGCGAAATCTGCGCCCAGGCACTCTATGAGGGACAGGCGCTTACGGCCAAGTCTGAACAGGCTCGAGAGACCCTACTCAATGCAGCCCAGGAAGAAACAGATCACCTGAACTGGTGTCGCGAACGACTGGAAGAACTTGACGCGAAACCCAGCGTATTAGACCCCTTATTCTATGCCGCGTCCTGGACTATGGGCGCGTTAACCGGCTTAGCTGGGGATCGGATTTCCCTGGGGTTTGTAGAAGCAACCGAGGATCGCGTCGTCAAACATCTGGATGAACACCTGACCCAATTGCCTGAGGGAGACGATCGCAGCCGCGCAATCTTAAATCAGATGCGGGAAGACGAAGCCCATCACGCGGAGGAAGCGGTTGCCCAGGGCGGTCAAGTCTTTCCCGAACCGGTTAAGAATCTGATGGCTCTGGTTTCTCAGGTGATGACCAAAACCACCTACAAAATTTGATGAACTGCGCTTAGGCTTTGCGCTACGCTTCTCGAGCGATCGCACGGTAGCCGATATCTTTACGAAAATAGCGATTACGCCAACCGATGGTTTCTATCCGTTCATATGCGCGGGCTTGAGCGGAGCTCACAGAACTACCCACACCCACTACACAAAGAACACGGCCACCAGCAGTGACCACATCGCCCGCGTCATTCAATTTTGTGCCAGCGTGAAAAACCTTGGTATCCACCAGGTCTTTCTCCAATCCCGAGATCACATCACCAGAATCATATTCCAGTGGATAGCCGCCCGCAGCCATCACAACACCAAGGGCACTGCGTTCGTCGAAATCCAAGGAGGTTTCTTCTAGCTTCTGGGCTAACGCAGCCTGACAAATGGACAACAAGTCCGACCGCAAACGCATCATCACGGGCTGCGCCTCGGGATCCCCAAAACGGCAGTTGAATTCAATCACCTTGGGTTGCCCGTCGGGACTGATCATCAAGCCAGCATAAAGAAAGCCCGTATAAGGTACACCATCGTTGGCCATACCAACCAAGGTTGGCTCGATGATCTCTTGCATCACTCGATCATGAACGTCCTGGGTGACAACCGGTGCCGGAGAATACGCACCCATGCCGCCGGTATTCGGCCCCTTGTCATGGTCGTCTCGAGCTTTGTGGTCCTGAGAGGAAGCAAAGGGTATGGCGGTTTTGCCATCACAGATACAAATAAAGCTTGCCTCCTCCCCCGGCAGGAACTCCTCTATGACCACACGAGCGCCCGCAACGCCATAACGGGCATCGCCCAACATGTCTTGTATGGCAGCTTTGGCTTCCTCTATCGTAGTTGCGACCACCACACCCTTGCCAGCCGCTAACCCATCCGCCTTGATCACAATTGGCGCGCCTTGCTGATCTACATATGCACACGCGCGATCCGCATCCTCAAATACTTCATATGCACCCGTTGGAATGTCGTAGCGGGCCAGAAACTCTTTGGTAAACGCTTTTGAACCTTCCAGCTGTGCTGCACCCTGTGTTGGACCAAAACAAGGTAACCCTTCAGATTGGAAGCGATCGACAACACCCTGAACCAAGGGAACCTCAGGGCCAACCATGGTAAAGACAACCTCTTCGTCTTTTGCCATGGCGACTAAATCGTCGAAATCTTCGACACCAATTGGCACGTTGCGCATTTTGGGTTCGCCATATGTGCCCGCGTTGCCGGGCGCAACCAGCACCTGGGTAACTCCGTCTGATTGACCTAAACGCCACGCGAGAGCGTGTTCTCTACCACCTGAACCTATGACCAGAACTTTCATTTAAGCTGCAACTGCTCCAAATTTTAGTGTTGAAGAAGATTCTAGTGTCGAAAGTGACGTACCCCGGTGAACACCATGACCAGCTCGTGCTCATCTGCCGCTTCGATAACTTCATTGTCCCGCATGGAACCCCCGGGCTGGATCACCCCCGCGATGCCCACCTTAGCCGCAGCATCGATGCCGTCTCTAAAAGGGAAAAAGGCGTCCGACGCCATGACAGAACCGCGCACCTCGAGCCCTTCTTCCAATGCCTTCATAGCGGCGATTTTGGCACTGACAACCCGACTCATCTGGCCCGCGCCGACGCCGATGGTTTGTCCATCTCTGGCATAGACTATGGCGTTAGATTTAACAAACCACCCCACCTTCCAGGCGAACAGCAGATCCTGCATCATTTTATCGTCCGGTTGCTTACGGCTGACAACCCGTAACGCTGATTCATCCAGGCACAACTCATCAGCATCTTGAACCAGAAGTCCCCCGCCAACCCGTTTATATTCCAAACCTCGGCTGGCGGAACTGAAATCTCCACAGCTCAACAGACGCAAATTCTTTTTAGCGCTCGCCACTTCAACTGCCTCTGGGGCAACCTCAGGTGCAATAACAACCTCAGCAAATTGTCTCTCTAGAACCTCTGACAAGGTATCGGCATCCAGAGGTTGATTGAAAGCAATAATACCCCCGAAGGCTGAAGTAGTATCCGATTGAAACGCTTTGTCGTAAGCCTCAATCAGATTTGCACCCAGGCCAACGCCACAGGGGTTAGCGTGTTTCACAATCACGCAGGCCGGCCCATCAAAAACTTTTACACACTCAAGCGCGGCATCGGTGTCCGCAATATTGTTATATGAGAGTGCTTTGCCTTGAAACTGTTCATAAGTGGCGATTGTTCCCGAATGCGTATCGGTTACCTGGCGATAAAAGGCCGCGTTTTGATGCGGGTTTTCCCCGTATCGCATATCTTCGACCTTGTTGAAACTTAAAGAGATCGATTCTGGCAGCGTGTCCGCCTTACCCAGATAACCACTAACAGTGGCGTCATACTGGGCAGTGTGCCGAAATGCTTTTACTGCAAGCGCCCTACGCAGTTCGAAAGAAACGCCATCTGCTAAGGCATCAGACACCGCGTCGTAGTCGCCTGGATCCACTACCACCAGCACGTCTTTATGATTCTTTGCAGCGGATCGAACCATGGCGGGTCCGCCGATATCAATGTTTTCGATGGCCAGAGCCTCGGTACAATCCTCCCGAGCAATGGTTTGGGCAAACGGATAGAGATTCACCACCACCAGGTCGATGGGTGCAATCTCCTGTTCGGACATCACCTGAGTATCCACATCGCGCCGACCAAGTATCCCGCCGTGTATCTTTGGATGTAGAGTCTTCACCCGCCCATCCATCATTTCAGGAAATCCGGTGTGTTCTGACACCTCGGTAACAGGGATTCCAGCCTCTGCCAAAGCACGATAGGTGCCGCCGGTGGAAAGAATTTCTACTTCTGCAGCGGCTAATTTTTGCGCAAAAGCCACGACCCCGTCTTTGTCTGATACGCTGATGAGCGCCCGATTAATTTTTATTCTGGACACTTAGTTTCGTCTGCCTCCCGGTTACGTTTTGATCAGGCAGCCTGCCGCGACTGCTGTTTCAGTTGTGTTAGATAGCCTGTCTGCTGGCTTGCTCGTTCGAGCTTCATAAACCCCCCAATATGCTGCCCAAGCCCCTGATGTTTAAGAAACGCCTGCACATGCTTGCGTGCGATTCGTGTACCTTGACGTTCGCCGTAAAACTCATGCATATGTTGCAACTGCTCGAGCAGCAAACTCCACTGGTCATCGGGCGAGATACTCTCCCCCACAAGCAACTTGCGAAATAACCAGGGCTGCCCAATTCCAGCACGGCCGATCATGACACCATCCGCACCGCTGGCAGCAATCGCGTGTTCGATTTCTGCTTGGGATGAGATATCCCCATTTATCAGGACCGGGATGTCCAGGGCTTGTTTAATCTGCGCAACAGCCGCGTAATTGACAGGACCGACAAAGCGACAAGCACGAGTACGCGCGTGCATGGTTAGCATGGCAGCGCCTGCCTCCTGCGCACACCGAGCGGCTTCTAACCCGGCAGTATCTTCGACGGTCAGACCCAATCTGGTTTTTACCGTGACAGGCACAGGCACGGCGGCCACCACCGCCTCGACAATCTGGCCAATAAGACCGGGATCGGCAAGCAACGCTGACCCCGCCGCTTTGCGCAGCACCTTCTTGGCGGGACAACCAAAGTTTAAATCCACCACCTCCGCACCTTCGTCCACATGGGCTCGGGCGGCGTCCGCCATGGTCGCCGGATCAAAACCAGCAATTTGTATAGCATTGGGGTGGACGCCCGGAACCGGTACTCGTCGTTGCTGACTCTTACCCGTATCCCAAAGCTGCGGTTTTGAACCAACCATTTCGCTGACCAGATACCCTGCCCCCATCTGCCAGGCGACGGACCGATACGGCACATCTGTTAAGCCGGCCATGGGCGCACAGGCAATTCGATTACGCAGGGTGACGCCACCTATCTGAAGTGGCGATTGAATCCAAGCTTGAAAGTCTGTCACTGCGGTCTGCATGAAGTACTTCGAAAGATGCGGCTATTATAAAACGACAAAGGGGGCTTGCGCCCCCTGATTTATGCCTGCAGCTGTTTAATCGCTACATATTCATTTCAAAGAAGCACAGTTTATTGCCGTCCAGATCGCGCACATAGGCACCGTAGAAAACGCCCGGGACCCGATCACCGGGTGCGCCGTCGTCCGTTGCGCCCAGCTCCAAAGCTTTTGCATACAAAGCATCTACACCCGCTTTATCGCCACCAGAAATAGCCACCATATTGCCATTACCCTGATGCTGCGCCTGCTCGTCATAAGGGATACAAATGGCCAACATGGCGCCTTCACCTGTACCGTAGAACTTAATACGATCCTGACCGAACAACTGTTTGCCGCCAATTCCGGCTAACAATTCGTTGTAGAACGCTTCTGCACGCGGTAGATCGTTAACACCGATGGTTGTATATCCAAGCATTTTATTCTCCTGTTTACCTTTTAGCCTGTTTACCTGATTACCTGTTTACCCATGTGCCGAAATCAGTTTCGGCCCTAAATCCGGGTCTAGTAAACGATTCCAACCCAGCAGAGGCAAGCTTTTTTAACGAAAAACTACCCGAAACCCTTGGGCCGATGGGCCTGGATCTTTTAGTTCAAGAGAGACGTGAATCGGGGTGCGCGGCTGCATCAGAGACACATTGCTCATCTCGCCATGTAAATATTCACGCGGTTCAAATCGGCGCCCGGCGACAAGCTGTCCGTCGACATTGGTGAAGGTCAACTCGATCAGTGGGAACGGTTGCGGAAATTGGGCGTTATTGACCATCAGGATATCTACCACTCGAACATCCGCCTGATCCGGATGCGCTCGCGAGATCGATTTACGGGATACGATCATCGACGCATCCTTCATCGGAGGCAGGTCGCACCCCACTGCCTGACAAATAAACCCATAGATTGGACGGAAAGTTTCGTCTTTGACCCAGCTTTCATACTGAAACCACAGAACTTGGGCGGGTAGCACAAGTACAGCCAGCACAATCATCAGGAAAGTGACCACCGGTTTTTTACGGCGTGGGGGCTCCTCGGGCACATCAAACAGGTCGCTGGTGGACAGCGGTGAGCGCTCATCACCAGCAACGATGGCCAGAGGCTGGACTGCCAGCTCTTCGATATCTTCTTCCTGTGATTCACCCTGACTTTCTTCTGGTTGATCATCGAGTGCTGCTTCGCCTTCCGCTCCGTATAGCGTTTCGTCTTCCGTATCTTCTCTTGTATCTTCCTCAGCGTTTTCTTCCTGGCTTTCCGGGTCAGACACATCCCAGGCGATTGGGTCCTGGTCCTGATCCAGCTGGGCGCTCTCAATCCCAGCCTCCTCTAAGGCATCTGCGTCTCCGGGCTCAACCGTCGCATCCGCTGTATCTTCTGCTGTTGTCGCCTCTGCGATCTCTTCGTCTGCGCTTTGTTCTGACCCGTCTTCCGACCAATTCTCATGCACCTCTGCAGGGTTTTCAGACGTACGGCCTGACTGTTCCTCATCAATGATGACAAAACTATCCGTGATCCGCGTTTCTGGTTCCTGTATTGGTGTATCAGTTGAGGCACCCATGAGATCTGCCATCAGCTCAGCCTCTAGCGCATCAATTCCACCCGTTGGAGGGCTTTCGATTGGACCGGGCGAAGTGTCAGTATCGTCGTCTTGTGATGGGGGACTTTCGGAAGAAGCGGAAGCCTGCTTTGGCGCTGTTTCTCGAACGGGGGATTCTTCGGCTACATCAGCAGGGAAATCTGAGTCGATCTCCCCCAACAGATCATCTAAATCACTACTCGGGTCATAATCGAACGGTTGCCCATCCAAGGTCAGAGAGGCGGTTGCCTCGAAAACACTCAAACAAGCTCCACATCGTGCTTTTCCCTGCGCGGCTTGCAGCTGCGCTTCGGTTACTTTGAATCGCGTGGTGCAATTGGGACACTGGGTGATTAGAGATGACAGGTTGGACATCCTATGTAGTTTCCCAGGCGTTACCCGGGCTTATTACCATGCAACAAGACCCATTCTTCATCCTGCGCCAGCACGACCAATCGAGTTTGTGTGTATGCACTAATCACTTTATCCGCCTGGTCACTCAAAATGCCTGATAAGACGATTGACCCACCTGCTTTACACGATCGTTGAAAGTCGTCCGCCAGATTTATCAACGGTTGTGCGAGGATGTTCGCCACCACAATGTCAAAATGATTGTCTAGATTCTTGTTTTCTTGCTGCCATTCCTCTAAAGATAGCACTCGGCAGCGGTCCGCGACGCCATTGTACTCAGCGTTCTCGGTTGTCGCCATAACCGCTTGGGCATCGTAGTCTACTGCCACCACCTGCGCGCCTAACAAGGCTGCCGCAACAGCTAATATTCCCGACCCGCAACCAAAGTCCAGCAAAATTGGCGGATCATCATCACAAGCAACCTGTGAAGCGATCCACTCAAGGCACATCGCGGTTGTTGGGTGCGTACCCGAACCAAAAGCCAGCCCGGGCTCCAGATAGAGTGGCACCAGGTCTGCGATCGGCTCGCCTCTTTTTGACTTGGGTAAAAGTTTTAAACGATCGGCAAACAGACGTTCAATGGCGTCATTGCCGAGCACATTCTGCCACTGAGCCTCGCCAACAAAAGCAATGTCCACCCGCAGATCAGGGAAATTAATGGCGAGCTGTTGGCGTAGCACTTCAAAATTAGCACTCAGCGGAAACCAGGCGCGCAGTGTAATTTGATCCCACAAAGGCGTTTCGCCAGGCGCTGGTTCTAAGACAGGTTCGTCCGTATCACTAATCAGACTGACCGCGGAACACCCTAGCCCAAACAAAATCTCCTCCGCCTGTTCCAGCCGTTCCGGAGTCACAGGAAACTCGATTTGCAGACTGCTCACGAGAGGTGGAAGAGTACGTCCCCAGTCCCTATGGGTTGACCATTCTCAACGGCAACAATTTCCAGTATCCCGCCTTTCTCAGCTCGAATCTCGTGCATCATCTTCATGCTTTCGATGATGCAGACAACATCACCGGCGTTCACCTGGCTGCCGGCCTCGACAAATGGTGGCGCATCGGGGTGGGGAGCCACATAGAAAGTACCCGCCATGGGTGCGTGTATCTTTATACCACCGCCAGCATTTGCTGGGCTGGGCATCGGGGATTCTACCTGGGTCGTCACGCTGACAGGCACCGTGGACATGCGCGCTGCCACCCCGCTCACCGGCATCGAAATTCGAATGGATTCGTCGCCACTGGCCACTTCAAGCTCTTGAATGCCTGATTCTTCAACCAGCTCGATGAGTTTCTTAACTTTACGTAAATCCAATGCTTCCTCCGTTAGATCCCGAGCCCTCGTTAGCCCGCGTTTTTAACCCGAGCTGCCGCCGCAGCGACCGCAAAATCGTAACCTTGGGCGCCCATTCCGGTAATCACACCTTCCGCGATATCGCTCAAATAAGATTGCTGGCGAAATGATTCTCGGGCGTGCACGTTTGACAGATGCACCTCAATAAATGGGATGGTGACGCCAAGAAAAGCATCCCGAATGGCGATACTGGTGTGCGTGTATGCGCCTGGATTGATGACAATAAAGTCTACCCCGTCCTGCTTCGCCTGGTGGATTGCATCCACCAGTTCATGCTCCGCGTTGCTCTGGAAAAAACCTATAACCGAACCTTCCGGTGCATTGCCCGCAACTCGCGCATTAATGTCATCCAAAGTATCCGATCCGTAAACTTCCGGCTCACGGGACCCCAGCAGATTCAAGTTGGGACCGTTCAAAACAAGAATTTTGGCCATTACCACCCTCTTAAGCGTGTTTGACGTCTAAGCGGTGAGCATTGTGCGAGATTCCCTGCAAGATGCAAGAGGTTTAGCGTTGATTCTACGCCTTTGTCCGTATTTTAAGGGGAGATAGCTGCAATTTCGCCGATTTTACCGGCATTTGGATTGCCATATTTTGCCAAAACTCCAGCTAGATGGGCCGCAAGTCGATCAGCATCTATCTCGCCTTGAATCCTAACTTCTTTGATCTCGCCGCCTTTTCCTTCAAAAAAGACCAAACTAGGCGGACCAAACAATCCATAGTGTGTCAGCAGTTCTTTGTCGATCTCATCATTGGCTGTGACGTCAGCACGCAACAGCGTGAATTGAGAGAGCCTGGACGCAACATCATTCACTGGAAATACGCTGCGCTCCATAGTTTTACAAGATATACACCAATCCGCGTACAGGTCCAGGATCACAGGCTGGGGTGAAGCCGCGATATAGGCTTCTACATCTGCCAGGCTTTTTACTGCTTGCCAGGGCGGACCTTCTGCATGGGCAAGTTGACTCACCCCTGGACCCACCGCAGTCCCTGCAAACTGCAGCTTAGCCAACGGTTTAAAGGGGTCCGACGCACCGCTGGCAGACCCGATCAATAGCAATACACCCCAGACAAACCCCATGGTGCCAACCGCCTTGCCAAACAGCGCCATACCCTGCCTGGGCGCTGAGTCCATCACGCCAAGGAAGACACCGCTGCCCAAGAGCAGAGCTGCCCAAAGGGCAAGCGTAACAGTTGCCGGAACAACACGTTCTAACAGCCACACAGCAACTGCCAGCAACATGACGCCGAAAATAGCTTTCACCGTGTTCATCCAGTTACCCGCTCTAGGTAACCAGTGCCCACCGCTGCCACCAACAATCAACAGAGGCACGCCCATACCAAGACCAAGAGCAAGCAATGCGCTGCCACCCAGCACCGCATCAGAGGTTGTCGAGATATAAATCAACGCGCCTGCCAATGGTGCGGACACACACGGCGACACGACCAGGCTGGACACAGAGCCCATGATGACAACAGACAGATGCTTACCACCTTCCTGTTTCTGTCCAATCTGATTGAGGCGGTCCTGCCAGCTTTGCGGCATCTGCAGTTCGTAAAACCCGAACATGGCCAATGACAGAATCACAAAAACCACGGCGAAAAAGATCAGTACCGGGGCTGACTGAAGTGCCGCCTGCAAATTCAGTTCTGCACCGAACAATCCAACCAGCGTGCCCACAAAGGCATAGGTGACAGCCATACCCATCACATAAGCGAACGATAAGGAAAAGGCTCGCTTTTTGGAGATATCCTCACCCTCACCCACAATGATGCTCGAAAGAATCGGGACCATAGGCAAAACGCAGGGGGTGAACGCCAGACCGATGCCAGCCAGGAAAAATAGCGCCAGTGCGTAGATCAGGCTTTCATCGGCGAGGATGGACGCCAACACCGTCTCTTCGGTATCAGCAATTGTCACGGCGGACGTGGATTCGACCGGGCTTGGCGCGGCACTGATCACGTCCGCTGAAACACCGGCACTTACTGGAATTAATGAGCCTTCAGAGTATTCGAACCACTTCACTTCAGGGGGATAACACAGACCGTGGTCCGCACAGCCCTGATAGTTGATGCCAATCTGGGTTGCTGACTCATGCCCAGAAACGATGGACGCAGCCATCTGAGCGTCATGGTAGTAGACCTCCACATCACCAAAGTATTCATCCACCTTCTTTTTACCGGGCGGAATACTCGGTTCACTCAAAACCAAATCTGCTGACTTGGTCTCAAAGCCAAAACGGTGGCGATAGAGGTAGTAGCCATCCGGCATTCGCCAATCAGCGGAAATTACCCCGTTGGCGCTTAAGGTTGCGTTCAATTTAAACGCTTCATCAACGTGGAGAAACTCTTCCTCTTCGCTCAGCCAGGCATCATCTGAGTCAAATTCGAATTCTGCAGCCCCTACGGTCAGCGTGATAGGTACCAGCAAGATACCCAGAGCCATCTGCCATCGTCGCATTGTGTTTTTCAGCAATGCCATGCCGGTCTCAAAACCTGCTGTCATCTTGTTGCTCCCAGACTTAAGTCTCGCTCTAATCCTGTGCTTTCAATGGACCACTTGAATGCTGGTCGGTTCAGTTTGTTCACAGGCCTCTTATGCGTATAGCTTCGTGTGAACGCCTGAATTACCATGCGCAGCCTAAATTTGTCCGTTATACAGTCTTTCATTCAAGCTGATACAGGCCAATTTCTTAAACCGGCTGATTTACGGGCTGGTTCAACGATTATTGTAGCGGCCCATTTTTTAACACCACAAAACTATTTTGAACATTTTTTAGGCAAAATTTACCCGGTCTTTTTACCATGCGGTGCCAACCAAAGCTGTGATGCCCAACCAAATGCCTCGGACGTATTTCACCAAACCACTCTTTCGGTCATCTAAATTGACACTTTTCTATGCTTTGCGCGTTTCAATCTGCATTCTGCTCCTGAGCATCACGGGCGTCAGCGGCTGCAGCAACCAACCCCCGGCAACAGAACCAGCGCCTGAACCAAGCCCCGTGGCGACGCAGCCTAAAATTGCTCAAGAGACCTTATTTCGACTGCTGGACGAAGCGGATCAGGCGGTCAGACGCGAACACCTGACGTTCCCAAAGCGCGGCAGCGCGCTTGCCATTTATACACAGATACTCAGCCTGGACCCAGAACAGGAGGATGCAATCAGAGGTTTAGAGCACCTCGTGGAGAAGTACATCGCTCTGTCCATTGCAGCATTAGAGCGTGAACAGTATGCCACCGCGCGTTCGATGCTGGCCCGCGCTCGAATAATATTGCCACATCACCCCTCGATAGAACCAACCGCCGCGCAGATACGACTATTAAGAGAGGCAGATCGCGTAAAAGTGACGTTAAGTCGGAAACTGATCGGTGATGAAGCGCAATTGGAGCGTGCCCTGGCAGACCTGTTTGCAGATGCGGCCGAAGACACGGACGATGCAGGTGCGTGTCGTTACAAAATCTGGGCCTCCAGCGATCGGTCCGGGCGCGTGGTTTACCAGGCATTAAGCCGGGTTTACGCCCAGAGTATTGGCAAAAGCCAGGCCGATGCACCGCGCTTAAAGGCGCAACTCGCGATAAGATCACCCGGTGGTGTTGAAAAGATCTGTTTCAACCCCACAACCTGAACGTACTTGATGAAGAGAATAAGGACGCATTACTGTGCGCTGGAAATTTTGGCAAAGCGAAGATCCAACCTATATGGACGATGAGACAAGCAGCGCAGGACGAATTGCCGGTCTGATCGGCGGCTCAGCGGGCGGCCTGATTGGCATTTACCTGCTTATTGTCTTGTTGCTAGGTTGGTGGTGGGACTTTGAACCTGACGCATTTGACGTGAAAGAAGTCGCAAACCAAACCGCAGCGGTCCGGTCCGCTGACGGCCAATCCAGTCGGGTGGTGACCGGATACACGTCAACCGCTACATTTATCACGCTGGCAGAATCGCTATTAGACAAACGAGGTGGCTACCTGTCCAACGATGTGTTTCCACCTGGCGTATGGATGGACAACACCCCCGAATGGGAATTTGGCGTATTGATGCTGCTGCGGGATACAGCGCGAGTGTATCGAAACGATTTTTCACGCTCCCAGAGCCAAAGTGTGGAAGACCCCGACCTATCCAACGCCGAAGGAAAATTCTTCTTCGACAACTCGTCCTGGGTGCTGCCCCAGACCGAAGATGAATATCGGGACGGTATCCGGTTGTTCAGCCAATATCTGGATCGACTCGCCGATACTAATCAGACCAACGCCCAGTTCTACGCCCGTGCAGACAACTTACAACAGTGGCTGGCAGCGGTTGAAACCCGCCTGGGGAGCATGTCTCAGAGATTATCCGCCAGTGTCGGAAAACGCCAACTGAACGTCGACCTGGCTGGCGACGCCGCTGCGGCACAGTCCACCAGCGCCCCAAAAGATCAGGTGGTGAAAACGCCCTGGCTGGATATCGATAACGTATTTTATGAAACCCGAGGCTATACCTATGCTTTGATTCATATGCTGTCCGCGCTGGAGCAGGACTTTGGCGATGTGTTAGATAAGAAGAACGCTCGCATCTCGTTGCAGCAAATCATTCGGGAACTAGAACCTACCCAGGATACCGTCTGGAGCCCCATGATATTAAATGGCGACGGTCTGGGTTTATTGGCCAATCACTCATTGGTAATGGCCAGCTACATCGCACGTGCGAATGCAGCGATCATCGATTTGAGAGCGCTACTCACCCAGGGCTGAAGCGTCTGGGCTCCTAACACCCTGTACAGACTCAGAAAATTTACAAATTTCCTGAAATTTGGTCTGAATTTGCCAGTGGCAACCTGCTGTGACGCTGGTATGATACGCGCCGCCTAGAGGAAGGGGTTAAGTGGCAGTACTTCCCTCGATTCACTCATATAGATTTACTCTGTATATAGGCGCGGGAAGCCGCTGAACGCGACTACAAACCAGACGTTGCCAGCGTATTTTTTGAGAGATATTTAGATAAAACAACAAATAGTTGGGGATTCCTTATGATCGAACCATCCCTGATCCCACCTCTTTTAGGGGTAGTGGGGCTAGTGGCCGCTTTTGTCATTTACTTCATTATTAAGTCGTATGACGAAGGCAGTGACGCACTGAAAAAGATTGCCGACCAGATTCACCTGGGCGCAATGGTTTTCATGCGCCGCGAATATACAATGTTGGCAATGTTTGCTGGCGTTCTGATCGTGATTATCTACTTCACCGATCTCGGACCATATACAGCTTTAGCATTCTTAGCGGGTGCATTGTCATCTGCCGGTGCGGGTTGGATCGGCATGTATACAGCCACCAAGGCAAACGTACGCACCACTGCTGCGGCACATGAACAAGGCCAGGCTGCTGCGTTATCGGTAGCATTCTACGGCGGTTCTGTGATGGGTCTTGCTGTAGCAAGCTTGGGCCTAATGGGGCTGGGGTTGGTTTACTACTTCTTTGGCGGCGACCCCCACTCCGCTCACCACATTCACGGTTTTGGTATGGGCGCTTCCGTCGTGGCCCTGTTTTCGCGTGTTGGCGGCGGCATTTACACCAAGAGTGCGGACGTTGGTGCAGACCTAGTTGGTAAGCTAGAGCAAGGCATCCCGGAAGACGACCCCCGAAACCCAGGTGTGATCGCGGACAACGTTGGCGACAACGTGGGTGATGTTGCCGGTATGGGTTCTGACATCTTCGAGTCCTACTGTGGTTCTATGATCGCAACCATCGCGATCGCATCCACTCTGGCAGCCATGGCCATAGGTAACCTGGCGCCAGGCATGACGGAAGAGCAGGGGCGCGCTTCGTTGATGTTCCTGCCTCTAGCATTGGCATCTACCGGCCTGGTTTCGTCTATCGTAGGCATTGGTGTAGTTCGCGCATTCTCTAACGCTAACCCCGCGGTTGCTCTGCGTATCGGGATGATCGGGACACCCATCCTCTTTATCATCGCAGGCTACTTCATCATTGGCACTCTGGGCATTTCCAGCAACATCTGGTGGTCAGTGCTCTTTGGCGCAGCAGGTGGTGTCGTGATCGGTTTGATCACCGAGTACTACACCTCTTCTACTCCAATTGTGAAGATTGCAGAGTCTGGTGAAACCGGGCCTGCCACAGTCATGATTACCGGCCTTGCGGTGGGTATGCAATCTGTGGTCATCCCTCTGCTCACAATTTGCGCCATCATATACGTCTCTACCAGCCTGGCAGGTCTTTACGGCGTAGGTGTAGCCGCGGTTGGCCTCTTGGCCACGGTCGGTATGACTATGGCTGTTGATGCGTACGGTCCCGTCGCTGACAACGCTGGGGGTATCGCAGAAATGGGTGGCCTCGGTGAAGAAACTCGCGCCATTACCGACTCGTTGGACGAACTGGGTAACACTACCGCAGCAATGGGTAAAGGCTTCGCAATTGGCGCTGCAGCTCTGGCAGCCTTGGCCATCATCGCGGCTTTTGTCGAAACAGTAACCAACGTTTCTGGTCAACCTTTTATCCTGCACATCGGTGATCCAACTGTCCTGATTGGCCTGTTCATCGGTGGCTTGGTGCCATTCCTGATCGCCAGCATCACGATGACCTCGGTTGGTGAAGCTGCCATGGACATGATTCAGGAAATACGCCGTCAATTCCGCGAGATTCCAGGTCTGATGGAAGGCACAGCAGAACCTGACAATGCAAAGTGCGTTGATATCGCAACCAGCGCCGCGCTACGCAAGATGCTGCTGCCTGGTGTCATCGCCGTTGCTGTGCCACCCGCAGTGGGTTTCGGTCTTGGTGCAGAGGCGCTGGGCGGCACCTTGGGTGGCGCACTCCTCGGCTGCGTCCTCCTGGCACTCACCATGGCAAACGCGGGTGGCGCGTGGGATAACGCGAAGAAGTATGTAGAAAAAGGGAACCTGGGCGGTAAAGGCTCAGATGTTCACGCGGCAGCCGTCGTTGGCGATACCGTGGGCGACCCCTTTAAAGATACTTCCGGCCCAAGCATGAACATTCTCATCAACGTGATGGCGATTGTCAGCCTGGTGATTGCTCCGCTGCTGGTATAAGAGCGTGTAATCTATCCTCTTAGGAGGAACAAAAAGGCGCTCTTGGAGCGCCTTTTTTATTGGAAGCAGCGCCACTGTGAGTCAGTCGCCTCGATCCCATTGGGCCAGATGCCAGAGGATTCCAGTAGGATCCCACAGATAGGTCACGCATGCTCCGTAGCCCTCAACCCTTGGTTCAGCCACTTTGGCCACACCAAAGCTTTGCGAATCGATCAGAGCCTGGGCTTTCTCAAACCAAGCCTGAGCGTTATCGACAGCGACGTGCACCATAGAGTTATCGCACCAGTCTTTTTGGTAGTAGCGCTGCAGATAAAAGCCAATTTCACCCAACGACATCACACAAAGGTCGCCATCATCATAATCAATGGAAAATCCCAGACCCTGGTAAAACTGTTTGGAGACTTCGAAATCTTTAGCACCGAGAAATGGACGAAGGTTTTGCATAGTTCTCTCTGGCAGGATCACCAAAGAATATCATCAGTGACCGCAATGTGAATGACTAGAGCAGTGCACCGGGGGGCTGTAAGATGCAGCTAGAGGGCAATATGCTCAGATGAACAAAACAAACTTTGAAACAGATATCGAGGTAAAGCGAATCCTGCGCGTGGACCACGCCGGGGAAAAGGGCGCAATTCAGATTTATACCGCTCAAGCCAAAGTTGCGCGCTGGCTATATCCAGACTTGAACGAGACACTTAGTGAAATGTTAGCGCATGAGAAAGAACACTTCGCCATCTTCGACACCATCCTGAGGCGACGCGGGGTCAGAAGCTGTTACTCACTGTTCCTGTGGTCTCTCGGGGGATTTTTGTTGGGCATCATCAGCGCTCTTTTAGGACGACGCGCCATCGGTGTCACAACCGATGCTGTAGAAACGACGGTATTAGAACATTTGGAATGGCAACTGGACTTTCTTAAGCAAACCGACCCCGAAGTCTACAGAGCTGTATTAAGCATCCAGGCAAACGAAGTTGAACATAGGGAGTGGGGGCGTCTGGCAGGTACGGATTCGGTCTTATATCGACCAATCTATTGGGTCGTGAGTGGCACCACGGCCTTTGCGATATGGTTGTCTACCAAACTCTAGCAGCGGTCATTTATGACGTTTAAGTCGGCAATTGATTGGTGGTATGGGTTGGTCATCGGCGGTAGGTCGATCGTTTCGATAAGCACGCTTTTTTTAAAATCCATAGGAAAATACTTGCATTGAACGTTCAAGATTTCGGAGCGCTGGGAGAGGTGGTGGGTGCGATTGCTGTCATCGCCACGCTGGTCTACCTGGCCCGACAGATTAAACAGGCCAATACCTCAACCCATCGGCAGATGTACGCTCAGGCCGCAACCGCTATATCAGAGTACTGGTTGAATCTGGCAAAAGAACCTGAACTCCACACACTCTTTCAAACCTTGCTGACGACACCCGACGCACTCGATCGTGCAGACCAGGAACGAGCTTTCCTGGTACTGGATGCCTATCTTTCCCTGATGGAAAGCTACTACCTGCACAATCTGGAGTTTGAGGAAAAGCAATCTCAGGAGCGATGGCGCCGTATACTTGTACGTCTGTTAAGCACGCCCGGCGGTCAGATCTATTGGCAAAAAAGACGCTTTGCATTCCATACCTTATTTGGTGACTACCTTGAAACGATTCTGCACTCCGAAGAGCAAGGGATTTGATCCGCTTCATGTAATGGTTATGCTGCAGTTCAAACACCCTGATTGAGACGAGAAAGAATCCCCATGCAATCAACGACAATGCTCTTTGTGGAAGACGTGGAAATCGCATCGAAATGGTTTCAAGATTTTCTGGGCGTTACGTCAGGTCACGGCGGCCCTGAGTTTGAGATGCTGCTTTGGGATGACAACCTTTTTTTACAGTTGCACCTAATTGAGGAAGGGCATCACGATCACGAGGTTTCCACCGAAGCGCCACTCGGCCATGGGGTTATTCTGGTCGTTTATGTCGATGATGCCGAACGCCTGTACCAACGCGCCCAAAGCCTGCAACTGAATCTTGTGTCGCAGCTGCACTACAACGAAATAGCCCACATGCATGAGTTTGTCGTGAAAGAGCCGAACGGCTACGCCCTGATGATTTGCCAGGCTCAATGGCAACAAGATTAATGATGCACAGTTTCACATGACCGATATCACACTATTCAGCGCGCGTCCTTCACGCGGTCTTACCAATCAGTGGCTTTTGGAAGAACTTGGCGTGCCCTACACGCTAAGAATGCTCGATATCGAAAACAACGAGCACAAAAGCAAAGACTACCGAGCGATCAACCCTATGGGCAAGATTCCAGCGCTTAAACATGGGAGCACAGTGGTGACCGAGTCTGCCGCGATAAATATGTACCTTGCTGATCTGTTTCCAGAGCAAGGCCTATCGGTTCCGGTTGATTCGCCCCTAAGGGGAGAGTATCTACGCTGGTGCATGTTTGCGCCTATCACAGCCGAGCCAGCGCTCATGGCAAAAGCGCTGGATTTAACGCACCCCTTATACGACCCGTTCGCCGACCTGGACGTTGTTGCTCAAACGTTAAGCGCAGCTCTTGAGTCTCGCGAGTTCATCGTCGGTGACTCTTTTACCAATGCTGATGTGGCGATCGGCAGCCTTCTCTATTGGGGCTTCAATCTCATTCCAATTCTTCCCAAACATGATCCATTGGTTCGATATTGGGAACGGTTGTCCCAACGTCCGGCTTGGCTTGAAGCCAATAAGGCGCAATGATTATGGAACGCCACTCCATCCGGTCCGGTCACCGCGACGAACTCGACACTCTGAGAGACATCGAACGCCGAGCGGGTGCCATGTTTGCCGAGCACGACATGTTGGCGATTGCCCAAGACGAACCACCAAGTGTTGCGGTTCTTACGCAGTATTGTGACGAAAATCGTTTGTGGGTCGCGATCGACTCCAAGGATCAGGCAATCGGCTACATCATCGCGGATGTGATTGACGACAATGGCCACATAGAACAAGTTTCGGTAGATCCTGCTTATGCAGGAAAACGAATCGGGCAAGCTCTAATCCAGGCGGTGGACAAATGGGCGGTGGAGCAAGGTCTGCGAGGGCTTACGCTGACAACGTTCAGCCATATTCCGTGGAATGCACCTTACTATCGATCTCTGGGTTTCGAGGAGATACCCTCAAACAACCTGAGCCCGGGACTGTTGAACATCAGAGCCCAGGAGCGCGAACATGGCTTGGATCAATGGCCCCGAGTATGCATGCAAAGACGACTAGATCATCCGGTCGACCAACTCTAGGAAGTCTATTGATCAGCCCGCTGTTGATCTTATGTCTAACCTGTTTCGGGAGCACGGCCTTGGCTTCCAGCAGACAACAGGGATTTCAAGACGTGTGTATTCAAGGCAGATACATTGAGGGAAGATGGAAACATGCTGACAAGCATGCCTGGATTTCCTTTCAAACGAATCAAGGGTTGGGGCATGCTTACGTTTCCCGGCACGACCAGAATCCGGAGGTGGAAGGAGAACTGTTGATCAAACATATCGAGCGGGTGAACGATAATGGCTGGCGGGGTGAAATGTTCAACGGTGAGGGTTTCACGACTGTGACTATCAGGTGTACAAACACAAATACCCTCATCATCAGAACCTTAGCCGAGGCAGTTGTGTTGCGACTTTTGCGGGACTAATTTAGTCCACAGCAGGTACTTCTCAGACAACAAGGTAGCCATGCACTTTCTCGAATGATCGCGCCAATTCTCGAATGATCGCGCCAACCGGCCGACTGATGGGATACAAGCCATGCTGACACATAACGCAGTGCCAAAAATCTACAACATACCTACCGAAGGGGAATCCGCGAACCTTCAAGCCATGCGAGACTGGATTCAGAACATTCAGCACCCAAATGAAACCATAACCGCCGTTGGTAAACTGGATTTGATTCAGCGTGTGCTCAGCGGTCATGATGCCATTGAAGCTAATAGTTGGAAGCTTGCAGCGTTGGGTCTCACATTGGGTGATGCCCTGGCACAAGCCATGCCAGGTCGCCTTAAATGGGTCATGGTCGAGGACAACCGCGGTATTTCACCTGCGCTACGCTGGCAACAGACTGATCTATTGATTTTCCCAGTGTCCGCAGTTCGAGAAAGGGTTCAGGCAGGCGAGCCGCTAGATATTTATCAGGTGTATGCCGAGTACACCAAGATGCTGCCATTCGAAAGCAGATAACTACTGCTGCCCATTCAGGAAGGTGGGCAAGGTGCGAATTTAGAACGACAAAGTTCGACCTCAAGCAGTCACTTTGAGTACCACATACGACCTAGCAATCCATCCTTTTGAACAAAGTGATGGTGGAGTGCCGCGCCCGCGTGATGGTCTGCTAACGACTGGAGCGGCCGTTCAATTGGATAGACGTGGCATAAACCAATCACCCGGCTCCACACTCTTTTGGTATCCCAGTAGCTCACCTACTGGAAAATCCATCGCTGATTACGTCGAGAAGGAATTTCAATTGTCGTCGGGGCTCATAGAGTTCCGCGTCAGCGATGAACGGGCTGAGATCAACGCCCACAGTGTCGCCTGCATCGACGGCGAGTCGCTCGCGGACCGTAAGTTCTAACCCACCGACCGTATCAAGTTCGTCTTGCGCAAAAGCCGCATACAGAGCAGCACGAAAATAAGCGCTGTATATCATTACTGCAGACCTTTGATCGTGGCCAACGTCGACCAGAGATCGAATAACGGCACCAAAAATCCGCATCTGAACTGGACCTGAAATCCCGCCACCAATCATAGCTTGGGCAGCACCCGGTGATTCTATGATGGAGTCATACACCCGCAACGCGTAGTCGGTCATGCCACACCACCAGTCCTTTTCGATTCTGGGTGGCGCAAACCCGACCGATCCTTGATCGATGACAGCTCTCACCAAGGCCGCACGGGAGTCGAAGTAGTAATAAATCGCCGCATCTGTGACTTCCAAAGATTGAGCGAGTTTTACGATGCTCAACCGGCGCAGATCCATCTCACTCGCAGCCTGGAGAATGCTCTCTTTTGACAATTTGGGTGGCCTACCCCGACGTCGCATGGCACTCATCCGATTATTTTAGACATCTCAAAAAAAATTGACGAGAGCATAACTTTGTTGAGAATGAGACTCAATAAGTGTGCAGAACATTATGTAATGCCCAGCTATCAATGGGCTGAACGTACGATTAACTCACCAGATTCACAGGGAAATTCAGATGTCTAAAACCACTGGCGTGTTCGGCCTACCTAACGGAGATTGGATTGATCCTAGCGCCCTTTAGAACCGTGACACCCTTCTTTAAATATCGTCTTCTTTCGCTCGTGAGTGTCGTATTGGTGTTATGTGGCTGCGGTTCCGATTGTCCGCCTAACAAGTTAGCATGTTCGCCCATAGAATCGACGTACGACAGCTACCGCCGCGTTTCTCAATACATAACGCTGCCAGATGGTAACGAGTTGGCGGTCGACGTACTTCAACCACTCGACGCTTCAGGTTCAATCGTGGCTCAGCCATTACCTGTGGTCTATACACACACCGTCTACAACCGTGCTATGTATCTCGTAAAAGACGGTGATGTTCGACAAAATACGCTGGTCAGCTTTGGTGGAATAGCTAAGTTCGGACTCTGGCTGACTGCGTTTTTTAATGACGGCGAACTTGTCCTAGATCAAGGAGCCATCAGTCCGTGGGTAGAAACCCTGATTCTTCAAGGCTATGTGGTGGTCGCTGTCGATACCCGAGGCACAGGCGCATCACCCGGTCTTCCGATCAAAGAGGCGCAGGAATATGTCACCGAAGCAGGCCATATTCTGGATTGGATTGTTACCCAGCCGTGGTCAAATGGAAGAGTTGGTGTTTTTGGACAATCCTATTCAGCGCAACTTGCGCTGATGGGAATAGCAACTCAACACCCGTCACTAGAGGCCGCATTCCTGTCATCCACGCCAATTGAGGCATATGAATCAATTGGTTTTCCTTTCGGTCTGTACGCAAAAGGGTTCGGCGACAATTACATCGCGATTACGAAAGACCTAGATATTCTTGCGGCCCCAGTCGATGGAGAACTTGGACAACAACGTTTGACAGACGCCCTCCAAGAACGTGAGGGTAGACGTTTCGCCGATGACATCGCCCAAGTGTTCAAATCTTCCAACGTTGACGCCCAAAAATGGAATCGTTCTACTGCGCTTGGAGTGCTTCCGAAAATAGAAAGCTCGCAAGTCAAGGTACTCGGCGTAGCAGGATGGGCTGACATCTTTGTCGACGACACCATCCGCTTTCTTGGATCAAGGAACGCGCCAAGCAAGCTGATTATTCGACCGTGGCATCATCGTCCACTACTCAGCGAAGCGTTTGATTTCGATCCGGCTGTTCACGCGGTCGCGTGGTTCGACCATTGGTTAAAAAACAAACGTACCGAGATTGAGGGGAGCGATGTTGACTACTTCAGCATCTCAGCGTCATCCAACGACAATCTTGAAGGCAAATGGTGTAAAGCTGAAAGCTGGCCACCGACTGTCGAACCAGCTCATCTAGTTCTTGAGATCGGGGATATAGCACGCAGCACGCAGCTCTATGCAATTTCAGCAGAAGCTGTCCAAATCTTTGGTGAGGGCACAACCTCTGGAATCAACAGCAGGTGGAACGGTGTACTAGGATCAGGCATTTACGAAGATTTGCTGGCATTAAATCCCGGCGCATACCATGTGAACCATATTGTCGAGCGCGAATTCGATGTTGTTGGTCATCCCAAGCTAACGTTACATGTTCATCCGTCAGAGATGGAATCGACACTCCACGTTTTCCTTGAGCTTGTTTCTAACAATGATCGGGTACGATATCTATCGGAAGGCGTCAGTGTGATTCCCCCAATGAGCGACGAAGTATCGATTGAACTACTTCCCGTCGCGTTTCACGTCCGCCCAGGAGATGCCCTACGTGTGACATTTCTGGCGGCCGACCAAGACAACTTTAAAAGCCGGCCTCGTCAAGGCGCCATCCGCATCAAGACACAAGACGAATATTTGCCCCGCATCGCTTTTGGTATAGCTCGATGTGCAAACTAGTTGGCGGTTAGTGGCCGAACAGCGACCATTGGCCTTCAGTCCCGAGCGTCTGCTTTAACGAAGGGGTTCGATTTTAGAAATTCGCGGCTTCTCTTGGTGACAAAAAACACCGAAACAAGACCACCGATCACTTCATTGTAAATCTACTGCTAAATACTTTGGTCACCTCAAGCCCTCCAGCGTCCTTCTTTAAACGCCAACAGCGCCTTACGAGCCGCCTCATCATCAGCATCAGTCTGGCGTCTATACCCACTCTGCAGGAAATGATGAAAACCTTCCGGTACTTCATCAATATTTGCGGTTCGCTTGTAACCCATGGACCATTGCTCAAACGCACGCTCCTCTACCGTGGTTCTGAGCACGACGCTCGAGTCTTCATGACGAGGGTCTGTGCCAATCTTGGCGTACAAGTCCTCCACCGCAGCTTCGTCGCCTTCAAGCACCTGAATAAATGACCCTTCGTGGTGTAACAGCATACCGGTAATGTCCAAGGTATGATTGTTGGTTCGGGCCGTGTCTAAAATTTCATCCAATTGCTGCACATCCATTTCATTTGCAGCGCGGCTAACATATACAAGCTGATAGATCACGTTAACTAACCATAAATCCGATACAGCAGTCATCGGCCGACGCTCGAAAAGCTTGAGCGCATTTTCGAAAAATTCTCAACCCTCTAATCTTGTTATGGATCGCTTATCCCGCTGGTCGAACCGTCACAAAAATGCTATCAATTTGACACTGTCACCCGGACTGTCATTGGGTCGTTTTATGGACGAGTTGCAACATCGCTCAGCGATGGGGGCCAAGAATAACGCCGACTGGTATTGCATGATGTTTGATATTCACAACATCAAGTACCATCGCTCGGATATCGCTTTCCTTGGATTGGGACCACCACCGGCCTACCACAGTTGGATGACCACACTTGACCCAACCGCCACCCTGACGCTTCAGGCAATATTGAACAACAATCTGCAGCAGCCGAAATTTGGAATTAAAGATGCCTTCGACGATCTGGACATGACAGAAACCGGGCTTGTGGAACTGTTTGAGGCACGATGGTTATGGGTTGATCCAGCATCCAGCCTGTTGCGCGCTTCAATTGATCAGCGCTGGCAAAAAGTCTCTACCGCGGCGGCACTGGAGATTTGGGAGCGGGCATGGAAGCACGGTGGTTCGCCTACAGCCAATCGCCAATTCCCGAGCGCGATATTAGATCGCTCAGACGTCACAATCTTTGGGCGTGTGGCAGGCCCGGGCTATGATGCCGGCGTGATCGCAAATCGTTCAAAAGACTGTGTGGGCTTATCTAATCTGTTTGGCGAACAGGCGATGGCGGACGCAATCACCCTATGTGCACAAACCGCCCCCAGCTTACCGGTCGTCAGCTACGCCAGGGGAGATGAGCTCATTGAGGCCCAGGCTGTGGGCATGGATGTGTGTGGTACGCTTCGAGTCTGGGTGACACCAGACTAGGCCACTTTACGACTTTTTGCGGGTCACCTGCACCGGCATATAGGTATAGCCATTTACGAAACTTGAGAACGTTCTTTCAGGTTCGGCCATGACTTCAATCTTCTCAAAACGCTGCAGAATCTCTTCCCACAAGATGCGCAATTGCAGCTCGGCCAATCTATTCCCCATGCACCGGTGTATGCCAAAACCAAAGGACACATGCTGCCGGGCATTCTTACGCTCAATGTCGATTTCATTCGCATTCTCGAAAACAGACTCGTCCCTGTTGCCCGATGCGTACCACATCAGAACCTGGTCGCCAGCTTTAATCTGTTTACCGCCCACTTCACAGTCGGAATTTGCCGTGCGGCGCATATAGGCCAGTGGCGTTTGCCAACGAATCACTTCCGCCACCATGTTGGGAATCAACTCCGGACGCTGGACCAGCTTATTGAACTGTTCTGGAAATTTGTTAAGCCCGTAGATGCTGCCAGACATGGTGTTACGCGTGGTGTCGTTGCCACCCACAATCAGCAGCAGCAGGTTGCCCAGATATTGCATGGGCTCCATGTCCTTGGTGTCTTCGCCATGGGCCAACATTGAGATCAGGTCATTACCCGGGTTCTTTAGGCGGTCTTCTTTGAGACGATTAAAATACGCCAGACACTCAAGGAACTCGTCACGGCGCTGCTCTACCGTTTCGATGATTCCACCAGGCTGGGGTATAGCAAACGTGATATCTGACCAACGGGTCAACATACGGCGGTCTTCAAATGGAAAGTCAAACAGCGTAGCCAGCATCATGGTGGTTAATTCGATAGATACCGTGTCCACCCAATCGAAGGTTTCACTCTCTGGCAGGCTATCCAATACTTTGCAGGCTCTTTCACGAATCAGCGGCGCCAGCAGCGCCAGATTTGGCGGTGCCACAACCCCGGTGACTGTTTTTCGCTGCACATCATGGACCGGCGGGTCCATGGCAATGAAAGTACTTATGTTGAGCATCCCTTCAGGCAGCTGCGCCCCTACTGGAAACCCCAGGGTGATTCCGTGGGCAGAACTGAAGTTCTGCCAGTCCGCATCGACCTTCTTTATGTCCTCATAGCGCATGAGCGACCAGAAACGTCCAGCCACTTCTGTTTCATTAAAATGTACAGGATCTTCCGCCCGCAGCCGCTCGAAACACTCAACCCACTTGTGTTCGCTGAACAGACGCGGGTTTATAGGCAGAATATCTTCAAGGGGTACATCGTAAGCGCTACGCAATTCACCCGTAGATTCTGCACCTTCCGCTGCGGGCATACGCACCGATTCCGGACGGGGTGCTTCAGGCTCTGCGACAACTGCTGATTCGCTCATAATCTACTACCTCTGAAGTGCTCTAAAACGGTAATATTACTTCACCAAAGCCTTTTTCGACATCCTTTGTTCCCATCAGAAAGTGTTCCGATCAGAAAGCACCAAGCAAGACCCCCATCACGGTAAGACAAATCACACAATAACCGGCATCGATCAGGTAGGCGGCAAGCTTGCGCATTTCAAACAGATACAAAATACCCAAAAACATAGCCACCCAGCCAAAACCAGCGAAGAACCCTGCTGTGGCACCAAACACCCAATCTGCCTGAGCACCAATAAATAACTCCAGGTTTGCCGCGGCAATCAGCGCCAGCAGCAGGGACAATCCGAACGTTCTACCCACAGGTCTGCTCGCCAGATCCTCTTCCGTAAAACCGAAAGCTGTAATCCACACCTGTCCGAAAACTGGACCATACCAAATGCCGCCAATCACAAAACTTGTCACCCCGGCGCCCAGCACCGCCCAGACGTTAAAAGCCGCAATAGATGATGAAAAATCCATGACACTTCCCTCAATCAGTTGTTAAGGCCGCCAGCCTATCGGGATCGATCTGCTAGTGATTGAAGAAAATTAACCAACACCCAAAAAGTTAGTTCAAAGGGAAAAAATTTGGTTCGTCCACATCATGCCCCTCGCGAAGAAATTCTTCCGGGTTAAATCCGCAAAAATGCTTAAACTCGCGTATGAAATGCGATTGGTCTGCGTACCCACAGTGCGCGGCCACCGCCGCCCAACCTACTTCTTTATGCTGTTGCAGATACTGAAAAATCTCGTTAAAGCGCAGGATGCGTTGATAAACTTTGGGCGTTACACCCAGGTACTTTTGAAACTGATCAATGAGGTGCTTGGGTGTATGTGGGTAATTGGAAACAATCGAGGCGAACTGCGCGCCTGGAGAATTCTCCAGATCACGCACCACCGCCAGCAGCGCATCTGGAGGCAACAGTTCTTTACGAAACCTTGCCCGCAGCCAGCCGAGTGCCACCTCAAACTTTGCAGCAGAACTGGGTTGCTGGTGAAGTTGTTGGCGTAAGCCGATCAGCTCCCCTCCTAATACCGCGGCGCCAGGTCTTACGGTTTCGGAAAACTCGGACAACCCGGTGTGTAAAAAAGGCAGCGCACCGGCACCCTTAAACTGAATGACAAACATCTCAGAATCCGGATGAGCTGATATGGACAAAGGCGTTCGTTGCAGACCGGATATCCAGGCATCGCTAAACGTGCCCGTAACCTGGCCATCATCATCATAGGTACTACGTTCCATCCCATCCAGCTCGAACAGGACAAATACATGCCCAGTAGGCACCACTCGCTCAATGGAATGCTCAGGGAAAAACCCTTTGTAGTGAAAAACCGCTTCTATCAAAGAAGCTAGATCGTCAGGTAATTCCGCCGCTTCAAACTGCAATCAAGTTTGTCCTGTTACCACTTTTCAGGCAGTTTCTTGGCGACCAACAGGTTCTTCAGTCGCACGTACTGCGGGGTTCCATTCTTGTAGGCTGGATAGTCTTCGCCTTCGATCAACGGCTGGAGATACCGGCGCGCTGCTGCGGTAATACCAAATCCGTCGGAGCTAATGAAATTCTTCGGCATCTTCCGCTCGACATTAGCGACGCGCGAAAGCTTGGCTTCACCAATTTTCCAGCGATAAGGTTGGTCGTTGGTGCGAACGATTGTAGGCATGACCGCATTCTTCCCACTCAGGGCAAATTCCACCGCCGCTTGTCCCAGGGCATAAGCCTGCTCAACGTCCGTGGCCGAAGCGATGTGTCGTGCGGCTCGTTGCAAATAGTCAGCCACCGCCCAGTGATACTTGTAACCTAACTTGTCCTTGATCAGCTGCGCGACCATCGGTGCCACGCCCCCAAGTTGGGTATGACCAAATGCGTCTTTGTTGCCGGCATCCGCCAAAAAGGTGCCGTCTTTGTATTGCGCACCTTCGGAAACAACGATCACACAAAACCCCTTTTTCTTAACCGTTTCCCGCACTTTGCGAATAAACCTGGTCTGTACAAAGGGAACTTCTGGCAACAGGATGATGTGCGGCGCATCTCCAGGTGCTTCCTGAGCGAGTGCACCGGCAGCGGCTATCCAGCCTGCATGGCGTCCCATCACTTCAAGAACAAACACCTTGGTGGACGTTTCACACATCGATTCCACATCCAGAGCTGCTTCCTTGGTCGATACTGCGACATATTTGGCTACTGATCCGAAGCCCGGACAGCAGTCAGTGAATGGCAGGTCGTTATCAACCGTTTTTGGTACGCCAATACAAGTCAGCGGATATCCCATGGTGGCACCAAGCTGGGAGACCTTGTTTGCGGTATCTTGTGAATCGCCACCGCCATTGTAGAAAAAGTACCGAATGTTGTGTGCCTTGAACACCTCAATCAATCTTTCGTACTCGCGTTTGTTTTCTTCCAATGACTTCAGTTTGTAACGACAGGAGCCGAAAGCGCCGCTGGGTGTGCTTCTTAAGCCGGCAATTGCTGATGCTGACTCTTTGCCTGTATCGATCAGCTCTTCGTTCAGCGCGCCCAGGATCCCGTTACGTCCGGCGTAGACTTTGCCAATTTTGTCTTTGTGTTTACGAGCTGTTTGGATGACCCCACAGGCAGAGGCGTTGATAACTGAAGTGACGCCACCAGACTGGGCGTAAAAGGCATTCGCTTTTGGCATATGGGAATCAAGGTCCATTTCGAAATAACCTGTCTATGATATCCCGGCAGCTGGACCTTTTGTGCGACAATTTCTACTTTTGTTGTAGTTAGCGAAGTAGATGACCGCACTTTTCAGTTTGATCGTTCGTATTTGTCTGTTCCAACGTGGCCCGGAGCACTTACCCGGCAGTAACGCTGTACTCGGCCTGCTGCTGGTCACTAATACACTGTTATCTATCCCGCTGTATATCTGGCTGAATCAAACGGCTTTCCTGACCGCCGCGACCGTAGTGGTCGCAAGTCTGGCAGCAACCGCCGGTCTTATTTTGCTGATTTTGAACTTAATGAACCATGCGGCTCGTTATCATCAAACCCTATCGGCCATTGTTGGCGTGGACATTCTTTTAACCCTGCTCACGGCGTTGGTGGCCTTCTTTACCATGAATGCCGAAGGTATGCTGTCCAACGCTGGAACCTTGCTCATCACCGTGCTCATGCTCTGGAATTTATTTGTTTACGCCGCAATTTTTCACAAGGCCCTGGAAGTACACATTGCCATTGGGTTAGCGTTTGCGCTGTTCATTGTCATCTTCTCGGTGGCAATTGGACAGGTTGCCGCATCCCCCCAATAGCTGCGAACATTTATCCGTCACACTTATCAATTGCCCAGAACCCAACATGGAACCCAACTTAATTAAATGACCCAACACATCTACTTCCTGGGTATCGGCGGTACCTTGATGGGGAGCCTTGCTCAACTTGCGCAACAAAGCGGCTATAAAGTCACCGGCAGCGACCAGGCACTCTACCCACCCATGAGCGACCAGCTGGCGGCGGCGGGCATTGAGGTTTTTGAGGGTTTTGATCCACAGCAATTCGATCCCGCGCCTGATCTGGTTGTTATTGGCAACGCAGGTCTTCCGCGCGGCCACCCCGGCGTGGAGTATGTCCTGGACAGCAACATCCCATACACCTCTGGTGCGGCCTGGCTGGGTGATTACGTGTTGCGTAACCGCTGGGTCCTGGCCGTCGCGGGCACCCACGGAAAAACCACGACAGCCAGCATGCTGGCGTGGATTCTCGATTATGCCGGCTTGAATCCTGGTTACTTGATCGGCGGCGCGCCACTCAACTTCCCGCAATCTGCCCGCTTGGGTGACACACCTTTTTTTGTGGTCGAAGCAGATGAATACGACACAAGTTACTTCGATCGTCGCAGCAAATTTGTCCACTACCGACCGCGCACGCTGGTCATCAACAATCTGGAATTTGATCACGCCGATATTTTTGATGACATTAAAGCCATTCAAACACAGTTTCATAACCTACTGCGCACGGTGCCGGAAACCGGCCTGGTGATTGTTCCCAGTCACGATGATGAGCTGAATGAAGTACTGCAAAAAGGTGCCTGGACACCCATCAGCCGTGTGGGTGACACCGCGACCAAAAAGCAGGTTGCCGTTGATACCGGCGAACTGTGGTCGGCGAAAACATCCACAGAAGACAGCTTTGACGTAATGCTGAACGGAACCAGCCAGGGAGAGATCAAGTGGCAGCTGGTTGGTGAACACAACCGCTCCAACGCCCTGGGTGCCATCGCCGCGGCCCGACATGCTGGGGTACCCATCACCACTGCAATCGAAGCGTTGTGTAAATTTGAAGGCGTCAAACGGCGTTTGGAAGTGCTCTACGAAGCCGATCACTTTGTGCTGTACGACGACTTTGCTCATCATCCAACGGCTATACGCAGCACCCTGCAGGGGTTGCGCAACAAAGTAGGCAGCGAAGAGATCATCGCTGTGGTGGAACCACGCACCCATACAATGTCGTTGGGCACACTGCGCCAGGATCTGTCTACCTGCTGTTCTGCGGCCGATCGTGTCATTTGGTTCCGGGGTGAAAACATAAAGTGGGACCTGATGGAAGTTGTCTCCGAGTGCGTTGTACCTGCAAAGATGTATGACAATCATGAAAGTTTGGTTGACGCCTTGGTGCTGGAAGCAGCCAACAGTGAACACCGCAAACATGTGGTCATCATGAGTAATGGCGCTTTTGGTGGTATCTACGCCAACCTGACACAAAAGCTGAATTCAGCCATGTAGACTCAACCAAACTCATCAGAAGGGGAAATGATGAAACAAATAATACAAACAGCAAAAGCGATAACCACGGCGCTCATTCTGATCACCTCGTATCCGACCAACGCGGATGATTGGTACCCCTCTAAGTACGGTGCTGACGATACGCTAGGGGCCATCAACAACCTTAGCCCGGAAAAAGTCGTAGAAGCCGCTCGTCTGATTACCCAGGGTAAGTCTTATCCGCTGGGTGTAGAAACGGGTCCAACCTCGCCGGCCTATCCTCCTCGCTCCTATTCCATGACCATTTTGCAGCTCGATGACGGCACGGGGACGCCATTGGGCAGCAACAAGGCGACCGGTAACGATGACCTGATGAATCTCTGGATGGGTATTGGCAGTCAGATTGATGGATTAGGACACATGGGCATTAACCACACCTATTACAACGGCAACCATGCGTCAGATTTTGTTACACCAAAAGGGTTGACTAAGCTGTCCATCGATAAGCTACCCCCTATCGTTTCTCGCGGCATCCTGCTGAATTTTGCGTCTCACAAAAATATGGACATCGTGCCCGCAGGCACCCCGATCAACAGCGATGACATCAAAGCCATGGCAAAAAAAGCCGGGATTAAGATCGAATCTGGAGACGTGGTGTTGTTCCACACCGGCTGGCTCAACGTCATGGAGGCAGACCCAGTCAAATTTATGACTTCGCAACCGGGGCTGGGTCTGGACGGGGCGAAATATCTAGCGCAACAGGGCGTGACTGCCGTCGGTGCAGACAATTGGGCACTCGAGGTTCTACCATCGGAAAATGCGAACCATGCATTTCCCGTACATCCTGAGCTGCTGGCTAAAAACGGTATTTATATCCTGGAAAACATGGATACCAGAGCTCTGGCAGCAGACGGTGTCACAGAATTTTTGTTCGTCTTGGGGCAACCTCGTTTTGTAGGTGCCGTTCAGGCTGTCATTAACCCGGTGGCCATTCGCTAGTTAGCCAGATCAATATGCTAAAAATCCTTGCAGTTTTATGTTTCATGCTTGTACACACGGCGTACGCTGCGGAGCAACTGACTGCCAAAGTACCACAGGGATGGATCCTGGGTCTGGACAATCAGGTAGGGGAACTCAAAGTACAGGAGTTCTTCCCGCCGGATACCGAAGACTACTGGGATCAGAAAGTTGTTTACGAGGCTTTAACCACCAATGACCTGCCTGAAGCCTTGGACTACGTCGATGGCCTGGCGGATCAGCAAGCCGAGCGATGCGAAGAATTTCAACGCCGCGACATCCATGTGGGCTTTGAAAATCAATATCCAACCGTAGTCAGCGTTTTGCAATGTGGGATCAACAACCTGACTGGAAAACCCATCGTCACGCTGCTCAAAGTGGTGAAAGGTAATCGCTCCTTGTACACCATCTCACGAATCTGGCGCCTTGAGCCAAAGCTTGCGGAAAACGGACCGGGCGATCACGTCAAAACCGAATCGATCGCCGAGTCGGGTACCGAATCGATGGCCGAGTCGGGGACCGAATCAACAGCAGAAACGAATCGTGCAGCCGCAATGTTAACAACGCCGGATACACTAATTCCCAAGAGTGAGTTTGCCGCCTGGTCCGCCACGCTCCGCGACGTTCAGCTGTGCGACAGCGACCTGCCCGCACATCCCTGCAGCGGCGGATAATTAGAAACTTGTATCCGCAAAACCCATCAGACTCGTGTTGTCTGAGGCGATACCCTGTTCCAACCCCACGGCTTTAGGCAAAATGCGGGCAAAGAAGAACTCCG
This sequence comes from Pseudomonadota bacterium, assembly GCA_039028095.1. Classification (GTDB taxonomy): domain Bacteria; phylum Pseudomonadota; class Gammaproteobacteria; order Pseudomonadales; family Azotimanducaceae; genus UBA4421. The sequence goes on along the minus strand of JBCCIU010000001.1, from coordinate 113,047 downwards.
CGGTTAATTTTTTCGCCCGTCCAAACTCATCTTCCGGCGCAATATGCGCCATGCGAGCCCACATCCAGGCATAGGTGGTCAGTCCAACCAATTCAAGATAGTCTGCTGATACCGCCCCGGGAAGATCTGCATCGTTGGAAGCTCGCTCGACCACGGAACCCGTTACTCTGACCAGTCGATCCAGCGCCTCCTGCAGCTGCGCTCTCAAGTGATCAGCAACTTCAGATTGCGCCATCAGATCAACAAACTTTCTAACCGTTGCCCCACCATCACGCAACACTTTGCGACCGATCAGATCAAGAGCCTGCACACCGTTTGTGCCTTCATAGATTTGCGCGATCCGGGCGTCCCGGACGATCTGTTCGACACCCCATTCGGCAATATAACCATGACCGCCAAACACCTGTTGCGCGCTCACCGCACCATCAAAGCCTCGGTCGGACAAATAAGCTTTTGCGACCGGCGTCAACAGCTCCGCCAGCTTTTGAGCTTCTGGATCAGATGCATATTTACCTAGATCCAGTTGCATGCCGACAAACAGTCCAAAGGCTCGGCCAGCTTCGTTATAAGCGCGCTGAGTCAGCAACATGCGTCGAACGTCGGGATGAACCAGCAAACTATCTGCCGCCTGGTCGGGTGATTTCGGCCCCGTTGGTGCGCGACCTTGGATACGATCTTTGGCATAAGAGGCGGCCTGCTGATAAGCCAACTCTCCCGCACCAAGACCTTGCAGGCCTACGGATAGCCGCTCGTAGTTCATCATAGTAAACATGGCAGCCAGGCCTTGATTCACCTCGCCCAACAAATAGCCTGTGGCGCCATCATAATTCATGACTGACGTGGCACTGCCGCGAATACCCATCTTGTGCTCGATCGAACCGCTGGCAAAGCTGTTTCGTTCACCCAGACTGCCATCTGAGTGCACATGAAACTTGGGCACAATAAACAGCGATATTCCTTTGGTGCCATTGGGCGCATCCGGTAGTTTCGCCAGCACCAGATGCACAATATTTTCGGTTAAATCATGTTCCCCACCGGTAATAAATATCTTGGTACCGGTAATGGCATAGCTGCCGTCGGCCTGAGGCTCGGCTCGAGTACGCATGATGCCTAAATCGGTGCCGGCATGGGATTCGGTCAACGCCATCGCCCCAGTCCACTCTCCGGAGTACATCTTCGGAAGGTAAAGGGCCTTTTGTTCTGCGCTGCCGTGTGTATCGATGCACAAACTGGCACCTACGGTCAGCGTGCCGTACAGATACAAACTGGAATTAGCAGCCCAGATCATCTCTTCAACCAAACAAGCCAGCATCTTTGGCATACCCTGTCCGCCAAACTCCGGATTACCGGCCAGGCCCAGCCATCCACCATCGGCCAGCTCTTGGTAAGCCTTTTTGAAGACCTGAGGGGTAGTCACCGTGCCATCTTCCCAGGTACACCCTTCTTCATCGCCAACTTGATTAGTTGGTGCGATGACCTGATTGGTCACCCGAGCACCTTCGGAGATCACCGCCTGAACCAGATCATCGCTAAATTCAGAAAATGCCGGAATCTGAGCCCAGGTATCTTGAACCCGGAACAGGTCAAATAACAAAAAGTGTGCGTCTCTCTCCGGGGCGGTATATTCCACGGTCATACTCTTGGTAAAAAACAGCCCGGTATTCTACGTTAAATCATGTGAAATTTGAGCAAAGGAATGCGACCTAAACGATCACATCGAGCAGGCTGCCAGACGTGCTGCCAACCTCTCGTACAGGAGAGGTTTTGTTGGACACGATCATCTTATCCATCTCGCGCTTTTCCTGAGCTAATTCTGCCCGAGCCTGGGCTGCCATGGCAGAAGCCTTTGCCGCAACGGCACGATCCTGAGCGGAGGGTTCAGCGGGCGCCAAGGCTGCTCGCACCACTGTTTGCATCTTGGTTAAGGTTGCCTCGGCATCCCCTGGAACCTCGCCGACATCAATATTGACGTGACCTGAGGTCGCGTACCGCACGCCATTGGGTCCCTGGGTATAGTTGTAGTGTGGGTGCGATGCATAGGGTCCACCCGCAGCAGCATGAGCCTGCTCATGTGCCCGTACTTCACGGTCGCGCGCGGCCAGAGCCCGCACTTCTCGCTGGGTCTGCTGCAGGAGCTTGGCTTTGTTTAGTTGCTCAGTGGCAATTTGAGAGGAGAATTGTGCGTTTTCCATAACGTCTCGAATACACGCCGCTGGCGTTTCTTATCTACAAGCCGCAGGTTCTTACATTAGCCCATTAGCCGCAGGCGGTTTCTTAAGCCGCGGGCGCTAGGCACGAACGTCTAACAAAAACCCAAGGACCTGGTCGGCGGTTTCAATGACTTTTGCTGAGGCTTGTACCTGTCTTTGATAGAGCTTCAGGTCCGCCATCGCGTCGGTCACGTCCTGGGTGCTGGGTGCTGGTCCTGCCTGGGCCTGACTCGCACCGGCACCATCAGAGGTGTCCTGCGGAAAACCACTACCCTTGTTAAATTCAGCGACTTCAGCAGCAACACTATCCAAGGCACGAAGCCCTTGATTGATTCCTGCACTGCCGCTACTGAGCATCGGATTGACTGCCATTCCACCGATCCTTCTTTATCAGTTGCATAAAATGTAGTCCACCACCAAAGGTTTTGCTCGATTTCTTACGCTGCCAAGGGTGATTTTCCGCCGATCTTGTGACCCAGTTCACATAGTCTTACCCCGGACACAGGATTAGCCTGGATTAACCATAAACCTGAAGACGTCCATGGACTCCTCCCGCAAATTTAAGTCTGCGCTGCTGCAGACCCTCGCAAGAACAGTGCCTAGGGCTTGCCTGCTGTGCGATCAGCGTATAGCCGACACGACACAACCCGCGAGGCAGCGCGCAGAAGAAGGCGCTATTCATCATGATCGCCGTCTTCATGTATGCGACTTTTGCTGCAACGCTCTGCGTTTTAACCACAGCCCTAAACAACCCGCTTGCCGGGGTTGTGCAAAAACCGGTTTGGTGCTCGTAGGCGAGGGTCGCTGCGGTCGTTGTATCCTCTCTAACACTTCCAGTGTCGTGGTGGCTGCCCTGCAGTACGACCATCTGTCGCGACACCTGATCCATCGATTCAAATTCCATCACGGATTCGCTGAAGGCGTTTTGTTGGCACAATTGCTTGCTGCTGAGGTGCGCACCGCCTATCAGCAATCTCACCGGCATGAGCAGCCCGACAAGCTTCCAGACGCTCTCGTCCCAGTGCCTCTCTCCAGACTGAATCTGACTTTTCGTGGTTACAATCAGGCCGCTCTATTGTGCCGCACCCTGGAACGGGAGCTGGGTATTCCTAAGCAGATCGGGCTAATGCGACGAAAGCACGGCAAACCTCAGCGCCACCGCTCACTCAGCGAGCGCAAACGTCTACCCGTGCAAACCTTCAGCGTGAGTGGTCAAAGACAATACAACCACGTCGCTATCATCGACGACGTGCTGACAACAGGCCGCACAACCGAAATCATCAAACAGCTGCTGCTGCAGGCTGGACATCAACGGGTAGACATCTGGTGCACCGCCCGTGTGGTTTAGAAAAGGGCGGTGTACACTGCCCTATGGCCGACAATACCGACCACCCATCACCAGCCTCCTCCGCAACACCCTTTTACGAACTGGGTCCCGACACAATTCTGGACGCAGTAGAAAGTGTGGGCATGCTACCGACCGGCAGCCTCCTGGCGTTGAATAGTTTCGAGAACCGCGTTTATCAACTGGAATTGGAAGACGGCAGTTTTGTGGTCGTCAAGTTTTATCGCCCACAGCGGTGGAGCGATGCAGCCATCATCGAAGAGCATACCTTTACCGAGGCGCTGGCAGAGGAAGAAATTTCTGTAGTCGCACCCATGCAAATTAACGGCGACACCCTGTTTCACCACAAACACTTCCGCTTTGCTGTCATGCCACGCCAGGGCGGCCATCCACCCAATCTGGAGGACAAAGGTAATCTGGAGGTGTTGGCACGTACCATCGCGCGAATGCACATGGTGGGCGCGCGGATGAATTTCGAACACCGCCAGAAGATCAGCAGTCAACGCCTGGGGCATGAATCGCGCACCTTCTTACTGGAGCATCAGTTTATTCCACCGGACATCGAACCCGCATATGAATCGGTAACCGCCGACTTGTTGGACGCGATCGACAATCGCATGACCGACATTCGCAGCATCCGTCTACACGGAGATAGTCATATGGGTAACGTGTTATGGCGAACCGACACTCCCCACTTCGTGGACTTCGATGATTGCGCCATGGGGCCGCCAATCCAAGACTTATGGATGTTATTAAGTGGAGAGCGCACAGAGCAGCTCAGCCAAATCGGAACGATCCTGGATGCATACCAGGACTTCTACGATTTTGACCCATCTACTTTGTCCTATGTAGAGGCCCTACGCAGCCTGCGCATCATGTATCACGCAGCTTGGATCGCAAGGCGATGGGAAGATCCCGCCTTTACCCAGGCGTTCAGCTGGTTTGGATCGGCACGCTACTGGTCAGAGCACGTACTGTCCTTGCGCGAGCAGCAAGCCCTGCTGCAGGAACCGCCGCTGATCTATTAGCTGATCCGATACCTGTTCTATTGGCCGATCCTATATCAATTCTTGCAGATCAGTCTGCCAGTTGAGCTTTGTTAACCAGCAGGTTGGCATACTGGCGCAGCAAGTACGGGCGTTCTTCCTCAGGAATAGCATTGATCTGGTTTTGGTAATGTTTCATAACGCGCGCAAGCTCCGGGACCTGGGGATCCGGCACATCGGTAATCCCCAGCTGACGCGCGGCATCAACATGGGTTGGAAACACCTGCATACCCGACACGATCGCACGGTCCAAGGCAGTCGCCGCCTCTTCCGGGGATTCGAACGGCCCCCGGATGCGTTCTCCAATCCGTAAATGGACCCGCCCTTTGCGCCCGACCAACCCCATAACGATGCTCTGCACGTCTTCCTCAGCACTTTTATCATAGTGACCTTGTGTATCAACCACATATAGCTCGTGCGCCTTCGGCAGCGCACAGGGGTCAAGCTCGTATGAAACGCTGACAGGGATTACCTTGCATCGCTCGAACAGTGCATTTAAGGCATCCTCGCTGTCATCCCGGTGTGCAAGCGCTAACATCTTAATCAACGCCGGCTCGGTTCGATCCAGCCCGTCTTTAGCGCGCCCCTCTTTTTGTGCAATCCAGATCGACACCTGCTCTTCTAGAGAATGACGTATGTACCCGCTGGTACGGTGCATAACTTTCAGCGTTGCTTTGGCACCGGTTACATCTCGCTCAACCACAAAGCTCTTGTTTAATCGCATCAAATCTGCGGCCAGCTCATTGGTTAACAGATTATCACCAACAGCCATACGACTGGTCGCATGTTGGTTCAGATGCAGCTGATAGTTAAGCAAAGAAGAGTCCATCACTATGTCGCGGTGGTTCGATATGAACAAATACCGCTCATCACGATCAAGCTCCTCCAACCCACTAACCTGCATCTCGGCGATGGTGGTGTCGACCAATTTGGTGAAATAGGGAGCAATAAACATCTGACAGTCGTAAACGCTGGACAGCTCTCTGGTCCGGAGTTTTAACAGGTGGTGAGTGAGAAACTCGCCCAACCGGGTACCGTGGAGAAATTCCGGCATGACCAGCTTGGTAGCTGCAGGGGGAAGGTCGGGATTGGCCATGACGCGCGCGATGACATCCGGTACTTCTTCGTCATAAAAAGGGCGAATGTTGTCGTAGTCTGTAATACGAGATTCTGCCATGAATTCACTTAGTTTCAGGTTTCGAATGGTCCACAATCCCCCATTCGAAAGGTGCACTATAGTGGCAGCCTAAGGACAAATACACCCTATTAATTCCAGGTCTCGCATTTGCTGGGTTAACCTTGGCACGAAAAAGGCAAACAAAGGAGGAAGAGAAAAATGACTGCAGCACACAGCCACTCACTCACCAATCTTGCTACACAACCCTACCAACATGGCTTATTGGACCTGGGCAACAATTCCTTCGCCTGGTTGCAACCGGACGGCGGCTGGGGATGGAGTAACGCAGGTCTGGTCATCGACGGTGAAGAGAGCTTGCTGGTCGATACTCTTTTTGACCTGCCCCTGACTGAAACCATGTTAAAGGCGATGCGAAGTGCAGCGCCGAGGTCGACGAAATCCTTCGATTTTCTACTGAACACCCACGCCAATGGCGATCACTGCAATGGCAATCAACTGGTTGGTGATACCACCATTATCGCCTCCGATGCCTGCCTTGAAGAACTCGCAGATGAGAACCCACAGATGATGTTAGACCTGATTGATGCTGCGCCTGGCATGGGTGATGTTGGCGCATTCTTTCTGCATTGTTTCGCCAAATTCGACTTCAACAACATCGACCGACCGCTGCCCAATCGAACGTTTACCGGCAAAATGGATATCAAAGTTGGAGACAAAGATGTGCACTTGCGCCAGGTTGGGCCAGCACACACGCGGGGCGATGTCCTGGCTTATGTACCCTCGGATAGAACCGTATTCACCGGCGACATCCTGTTTATCGAAGGACACCCCATCCTGTGGGAAGGTCCGGTCCAAAACTGGATTGATGCCTGTGACTATATGCTCACGCTGGATATCGAAACTGTAGTACCCGGCCATGGGCCAGTGACTGACAAGGCGGGTATTCGCGCCGTATCCTACTATCTGACCTACATTCGAGATTAGGCGAAGCAAAGATATGACGCAGGTTTAGACGTGTTGGAGGCAGCCCGAGACATCTCATTTGCCGACTTTGATTCCTGGGGCGATGGCGAGCGAATCGCGGTGAATGTCGCGACCCTGTACAAGGAGTTTGCTGGAGATCGTTCACCCAATGACGTAGTAGGTCTGTTTGGGTTGATGGCGCAGATTCATAAAGAGCAGAGTCAGCGCTGAGCCATGGAGATTCGCCATCTCAAATCCACTGATTGGGGCAGCCTGGTTGACCTGTACAATCACTACATCAAAACCAGCCCCTGTACCTTTGACATCGCGGCCACTACCGCCCTGGACCGACAGCCGTGGTTCGATCAGTTTGCAGATTCAACGCCCCACCAGTGCCTGGTTGCGATAGCAGATGAACGGGTGCTGGGTTATGCGTGTTCAACAAAGTTTAAAGAGCGACCCGCGTATAGCACATCAGTGGAGGTCAGCGTTTACGTCGCTCACAACAACCACCACCAAGGCTTGGGCTCTGATCTGTATGCCGCTTTGTTTGAAAATCTGAGCTCATTCAATCTTCATCGCGCCTACGCGGGCATTGTCCTGCCGAATGACCCTTCGGTACGGCTGCACACCAAATTCGGCTTCAAACAAGTAGGGCTGTACAACGAAGTAGGTTACAAATTCGATCGGTACTGGGACGTCGGCTGGTTCGAAAAAGTATTGTAAGGGCTGTCGTGTCACAGCTTACTGCCGGTGCTTAAAACCATAGCGACCGGATCAAGATCCAGCCACCCATAAACAGCAGAATGAGATTGGCCCCGCGCTTAACGCCTGCTTCTGAAACCGGGGGAGGAAACTGCCTACCAAGCCATGTTCCCAGAACCACCACCGGAATACCGATAGCAGCATACAACAAGACGTTGGTCGTCAATTGATCTTCGACCATCACAATACCGGTCCTTGTCGTGGTGGTCAGCATAAAGCAGCCCAGCAATGTGGCACGGATGGCGGACAACTCCAGCGGCTGGTTGTAGCTGAACCAACCTAGAATTGGTCCGCTGGCAGAAAACATCCCACCCACAATGCCTCCTGCCACACCCGTCGTAAACGATGCGGCTGGGCCGGCAACCTGTGCCCAGGGGTGGGGTTTGAGCCACATGGACAGTCCACCAATTGTGATAAACAATCCCAATGACAATTCCAAAACCCATTGCAGGTTGACATCCAGCCAGGTCATCAGCCAGAACCCTAAAAATATTGCCGGTACCTGTCCAAGCGCTAGCCAGGTAAATATCGGACGATAGATCTGATGCCACCGACCCCATAGGGCAAGGATCACATTTAATATCGTCAGCAGACTGGTGGTGGCAGCAAGCTCGGGAATCGATAACAGCCGCATACCACCAACAACCGCAACGATGATCATGGCCATGGCAAATCCGGTGACCGCCTGCACATAACTGCCCGCAAAGACGATCAGGCCAAAAGCGACCAAGCCGGCAATATCCATAAACTATCTACCTGGGGAGCCCCTGAAACCGCGCTCAAAATAGCAAAGGCAGAAATAAGAAGCTCTCTTTTTGTACCGTTTGTGTCTCCTGGTAAATTTAAAATTTGTCCATATTGCGTTGTTGGTATTCCGGGGATTTCTTTGTATTTCTGAGACCGCCTTGCAACAATGCACGCCGACACACGACCAAGGATGACAGCATGGATTTGAGTCTGAGCGGAAAAACAGCTTTGGTGACGGGCAGCTATCGCGGTACCGGGCTGGTTATTGCGCAGACGTTGGCGGCAGAAGGCGCAAATGTTCTGGTCCATGGATTATCCTCTGGCCAAGCCGAAGCCGCGGTAGAAGAGCTGGGAGTCGGGTCACCGGTGACTGGCGATATCACCAATGACCAGGGCAGTGCCGCTTTGATAAAAGCATGTGCACCTTATGCGGTAGACCTCCTGATCAATAATTACGGTACAGCAGACCCTGGATCATGGAGCAAAAGTTCAGCCGACGATTGGATTGAAGCGTATCAAAAGAACGTCTTGAGCGTGCAACGTATGGTACAGGCATTTCTACCAGGCATGCGCGATGCCAACTGGGGGCGCATTATCAACCTTGGCACCGTGGGATCGAGCCGTCCTAACAAACGGATGCCCGGGTATTACGCAGCTAAAGGCGCGCTGGCCAATATGTCTGTCAGTCTGGCCAAAGAAGTTGCGGGCTCTGGCATTCGGGTAAACCTGGTCTCACCCGGTCTTATTCTGACGCCCGAAGTAGAGGCGGCCTATCTGGAGAAAGGAAAACGCGAGGGATGGGGGGACACCTGGGAGGAGGTTGAACCAAAAGTGGCGGCAGATATTCCGATTCAAAGGATTGCCAGACGGGAAGAGGTGGCCGCCTTAGTGGCCTTTCTGTGCAGTCCCATGGCGGACGCGATTCACGGACAGAACATCCGTATCGACGGTGGTGCCGTCGATATCGTCAATTAAAAAGGCACGTGAGCCATGTACTCCCTGGGCAAACCAGACATCCCCATGTGGCAACGGGTTATCGGCGTCATCGCACTCTTTGCTGGCCTGATCCTCTACCATGACCCTCAGTCACCCTATGCATCAACTCTACTGGTATCGGTATTGTTTCTTACCGGCGCAAGCCTGGTCACCCGAGCCTGGCTTGCTATCGCCTTAGCCACCGCCTTTTTTTCATGGCTGAAAGTAGGGTCAAGCGACCTGAGCGCATTTGAACACTATTACTACCTGAGTCTTGCGATCATCGGGTCTGCTTATGGGGTTTTTGTACTATCCCATCGGTTTCGAGCACGCATAGCAAATACTCGCGACGCCCGCTGGGCAAATCGTCGACCGACCGCTGATCGACAAGGAGAATCAGAGGATGTTTGAGCTGAAAGATTCTGATCTTGACCGAATAGCGCAGTCGATATATCAACAATTCAGGCGCTACCGAGATGAATTTGCAAGTATCACCGCCGCCGGGAAAACCCGGTTTGAAACCGCAGACTGGGTTGGTGTCCAGAATGCCGGCACCGAACGGTTACGCAGCTACCAGACTCACGTGCAGGCGGTGATGCAGACTGAGCCCGCGCTTCAACCACATAGCGGGCTTGTTGGGTGGCCTTATATCAAGTCATGCTATACAAAACTAATCGATAACACCGTCGACGTTGAGCTGGCAGAAACGTTTTTTAACAGCATTCATCGAGAACACACCCAAGATGGTCCGTGTGACGCTACCCAGATGTACCTGCATCGTTCTCAAGCTCGACCTAACTCTGCGCAGCAAACTATTCTGCGTCAGTATCGGCCGTACAACGGTGTGGTACCCATGGTTAAAGAAATCCTCGATGACTTTGGATTTAACTTGCCCTGGCGCAATATCGATCTGGATGTGGGGAACGTACTGCGCTCTTTGGCTGAAGAGCGCAAGGAAATTGGCAGCGCAGATGATTTGATTGTAGAGGTGGTTGCCTGGCCCTTTTATCGCAACAAGGGCGCTTACTTGATCGGACGTCTGATCCACAAAGATCAAATTTGGCCCCTGGCACTACCGATTCTGCGGACCCGAGATGGTCATCTGTACGTCGACACCCTGATTTGTGATCAGGATGAGCTGTCCGTTATGTTTTCTTTCACGCGGGCCTACTTCATGGTCAATACAGAATTTCCGGCCGCCATGGTGGATTTCCTGCAGGACCTGTTGCCAAACAAGAAACGCTCGGAGCTATACGCGAGCATCGGGCTGCATAAGCATGGCAAAACCGAATTTTACCGCGGCTTTTTAGCACATCTTGAAGAATCGGATGATCAATTTGTCATAGCGCCAGGCATCAAGGGTATGGTCATGGCGGTATTCACCCTGCCCTCCTACCAGACCGTCTTTAAAATCATCAAGGACCAGTTTGCACCCCAGAAAAATATCACCCACGATCAAGTCAAAGAAAAGTACCACGTGGTGAAAACCCACGACCGCGTTGGGCGGATGGCAGACACCCAGGAATTCGAAAATTTCAGCTTTCCAAAAAAACGCTTTGATGCTCAGCTGTTGGAGGAGCTGCGAACGGTTTGTCCTTCTGCAATTGTTGAGCAGGGAGAAGAGCTGATCATTCGCCATCTGTACACAGAACGACACATGACACCCTTAAATCTCTTCATCGAAAGCTGTAGCGAAAGTGAATTGAAGAGCGCTCTGGATGAATACGGCAATGCCATCTCTCAGCTTGCGGCCGCAAATATTTTCCCTGGAGATATGCTACTAAAGAACTTTGGCATCACACGCCATGGACGAGTGGTGTTTTATGACTACGATGAAATCTCTTATCTCACGGAAATGAATTTCCGCGAAATCCCGGAACCACAGACACCAGAGCAGGAAATGGCCTCTGAGCCATGGTACTCGGTGGCGCCAGAAGACGTATTTCCCGAAGAATTTCGCAGATTTCTGTTTGGTAAACGACACATAAAACAACTGTTCACACAGATGCACGGAAACATTTTTGAAGCCAGCTACTGGCGCGGGCTCCAGGAAAACATTGTCAGCGGGGACGTTTCTGACGTGTTTCCTTACCGACGCAAAAAACGTTTCATACGCGGCAGCTCATAAGACATGCCAAACGCCGTCGCTCCCGTAATCCTTTTTGATTTTGATGGCACCCTGGCACCCAACCTGGACCTGCCAGATATGCGGCGTCGGGTAATTGAGCTGACCGGAACCTATCAGGTGCCAGAATCCGTCTGGAATGACCAGTACATCGTTGAAATTATCGATACCTCCCATCAATTCTTAAAAGATTCCAAACCCAGTGTGGCAGACACCTACTACCACCAGGCACACCAGCTCATTATCGACATAGAAATGGAGGCAGCAGCCCGGACCCAACCCTTTCCAGGAATGCCGGTATTGCTGAAAAGTCTAAGGCAACAGGGTTGCGCAACCGGCGTGGTGACACGCAACTGTCGTGACGCGGTGTTAGCGACTTTCCCCAATATTCTCGAGCACGTAGATGTGCTGACCGCCAGGGGGGATTGCAAATTCCTTAAGCCCGACGTGCGGCACGCAGAGTTCACCCTGAAAGAGATCCAAAAATCTTATGTCACGGACCCAACGCGCACCATGATGGTTGGTGACGGACATCTGGATATGCGATTGGGGCGGGCACTACACATGACTTGCCTGGGCGTGTTGTCAGGCAGTCAGGATGAAATCGGACTGCGCGACAATGGCGCCCATCACATCATTTCCAGGCTTGGGGCATCCACCGATTTACTGCAGTTCTTCTAGTTCTGTAGAAAACTCAAAAAAAAGTTTTTACTCCTAACCCGCAAGCGAGGCACAATGCAGGCGTATATGCGAGGAGTGTGATATGGCTAGATTGAACTCATCGGACCTATCAAAAACAGTCGAAATAGACCTCGAATCTACCGATCAGGCCGGAGCCGCACGAGCCCGATCCGCACGCAACCAGATCGGGCCACTCCTGCAGGAATTGATCCTGCGTCTAGACGCTGAGGGTCAAGCCACCCAGAAAGCACACTTCAAAAGAATCCAACATCACCTCGATGACGCCGCTGATGATTGGGAACTCACGCATCCGATTATCGAGCTTTCCACCTGCGTAGCGATGGGATTCAGATTTTCTTCCGACGCGACACCGCTCATTAATCGTATTCTGGAAAAGACCGAAGTTCTGGTCAGCGAATTGGAAGGGACAGCACCAACTCAACACTAGTTGGCTTGACCAACTTATTCAGCGGCGCGACATTCACCTGTGATCGCGGCCATATTGGCCAGGAACCAAGCTGAAGCTGCGCAGAGCTGTAGCCAATCACCACCTGATTCGATGCCATAAACCAACATGCTCACAATCCAACAAACGCTGGCCAGGGTCTGCCCGAAGCGTTCCGGTTTAAACAGATTGCTGCGAAACTTTCGCCATTTCGATGGCTTTGCAAGGCTGTCATGATCAATCGTTAACATACACACTCCTCGCCACAACAAGATAGATCATCAAGGTACATCCCCCAATCACGATAGACCTCCAGACCAGGTGCAGGCAGATTCAAAGAATTTGCGATCGCTTTCGCGACCACCGCAAAGCGTTGTCGGTATTTATAGATAAAGCAAAAAATATGCTGCTCGTGACGAACGGCAGCACCACACAGAAACATACCCGGGGCGATGGTTGACTCATCCTGCTCATTTAAAAGCGGAAAACCATCTGGGCGCAATTCAAACAAACCGTTGACAAGTTTATGGCTGCCTTCAAACCCGCCAGCCCAGAGCGGCGGTACTTGCGTCTCGTAGACTTCCCCATTTGCGGTGCTTACCCGATACGTATCGTCTTCGAGTTCCACACCGGTGATTTTTGCATTGCCTAGAAGCTGTACCTGCTCTTTGAAAAAGTCCATACGCATCCGGTCTAACGTAAATGGCGCCAGTGCGATACTTGGATCAGAGCTTTGACTTTCCCAAGGACTCCCAGAATCGAATACGCGAACAAACTTGCCTTTGTAGGCCAGGTGGAAGGCCGCATCAATGCCGCTCTCATAGCCACCGATGACGATGAAGTCTTCACCAGGAAGGTCACCGTAACTGTCTATCATCGACGTATGAACGCACAGCTCACTACCTGGAAACGCGTTTGCGGTGGGGTACTGATATTCACCCGCAGCCCATATCACGTGCCTGGCATGCACAATATGATCAGCCGTATGAACCTGAAAGCGATCATCGTCTCGAACAATCTGCGTCACCTCAACCTGCTCAACAATGGGTAATTTGAAGTGTTCAGCGACCGATTGGAGATGCGCCGCAAAATGTGGACCCGTCGGATGTTCTACCTCCATGCTGTAGGCTGGCGATACCCCGATTGCAACGGAGTTTAAATCCAGCATGCCAAAGGAGTTGGTGGGAAAGGAGGGGGTTATAAAGCGGGTTTCCACGGGCCACCAGGCAAAGGAGGCGCCGATCATGTGGCGCTCCAGCACTGCGAACTTTTCAACCCCGGCATGTTTTAACGCAATTGCTACACCAATCCCGGCAGCGCCAGCGCCAACCACCACGACGTCAAGGGTAGGTATTGATTCTGTTGTTTCCACATTCACCTGCTACATCATTTCAAGTTCTGGGAAAGGGTTTGGTAACTCATTCCACACTTTGCTATTGGCATCAGCCAGCTTTTTATCAAGCAGACACGCATCGAGCTGTTTACGGGTCTGCGTTTCATCCAACTCCTGGCCTATAAAAACGAGCTGTTGGGCCCGGTCGCCAAAACGGGAATCCCACTCAGGCCGCTGGTCAGGTCGCTCACCATCCGGGAAATTCCATCGCTCGCGCGGCACAGCCGCCCACCACATCCCCGCAGGGTCTATGTTGCTAACGCCACCGGCCTGGGCCCACTCGTAGGCAACATGGTGATTGGACGCAATCCAAAAAAAACCTTTAGATCGCAAAACGCCTTCCCAATTCTTGTCGTCGTGGAAAAAATCCCAGAGTTTTTCCGCATCGAAGGGGCGTGGCGTTTTATAGATAAAGCTTGAAATTCCGTATTCTTCGGTTTCCGGGGTGTGTTCACCCTGCATCTCTCGAATCCATCCAGCGGAAGTCGCCGCTTCGTCATAATCAAAAAGCCCGGTATCAAGTACTCGGTCCAAGGGCACATCGCCATGGCTTGCCGGAATGATCTGCGCACCGGGATTGAGCGCCAGCAAAATTGCTTCTACTTCTTCCATCTGCGCTTGTGTAACCAGATCTATTTTGTTCAGCACGATCACATTTGCAAATTCGACCTGTTCGATGAGTAGGTCAGTGACCGTCCGAAGATCGTCTTCACCAAGCGATTCACCGCGCACCTGCAGCGCTTCTGCCTCTTTATAATCGCGGAGAAAGCTGGCCGCGTCCACAACGGTTACCATCGTGTCGAGCTTTGATATATCGCTGAGACTGACTCCGTCTTCATCTTCAAAGGTAAACGTCTGCGCTACAGGTATGGGCTCTGAGATCCCAGTCGATTCAATCAGCAAATGATCAAAACGATTTTCCCGGGCCAAGCGAGAAACCTCAGCCAATAAATCATCGCGCAAAGTGCAGCAAATGCACCCGTTCGACATCTCAACCAACTTCTCTTCTGTCCTGGACAGCGCTGCACCACCTCTTTCGACAAGGGCGGCATCGATATTCACCTCGCTCATATCGTTCACAATGACCGCAACCCGACGTCCCGCGCGATTATTCAATATCTTGTTCAGGAGCGAAGTTTTGCCAGCCCCCAGAAACCCCGACAACACAGTTACGGGTAAGAGCCGTGGAAAATGTGAATTGGACCCTGTCTCTGTCATAACAGCCGCCATCTCAAATTGCAACGTTATAACGTAACATTAATCGCTGCACCTTTACAGTGACGAATGACAATCCATTTCTCTAACAGAGGATCTGTTTAGAAGTAGCTAAGCCATGGCTTGGAACGCTTCTCGCGATGCTTGTAGTTGGCAAACCACCTGGCCAACGGATAGTGGGCAAGCACAAGCAGCACAGTTCCCAGCCATATCCAACCCACACCATTCAAACCAAATCGCTCGCCATGGGTAGCTCCAAATATCGCATACAGGATCCAGTAAACACCCAACAGTACGTATAAGTGGAAGATATATAAAAACATAGGAACTGAGCCAAACGCCTCCAACGCGTCCAGAACCACATTACTTTTTTGATAAGACTCGACCCACGCAAGTAACAGCAATCCTACGCCTAACGTCGCCAGCAAAAAGTTAAGCGAGGGCGGGTATTTGGTGAAGTTAAGAAAAGACATCACCGAGCTCAATGCCGAGTCATGTATGACCCAGGGAAGCGTTTCTCCGTAGAGGTTAAAGCCTCGTAAGATCAGAAGGAGCAGTAGGCACCCTGCGCCGAGAGCAATCAGCCTCTTTCTGCGTTGCAGAGTCGAGCGGGACCTTCGATACAATGGACCTGCGAAGTATCCCAACATAATCACCCCGAACCAGGGCAACACAGGATAGGAGAGCGAGATCGTCAATCCGCCCACACGACCAAGCTGACCCGAATCGTGCAGAATCGCCCAGATCACATAGCCGAACTCTCCGGGCTGGAACTGGATAGGCTCCAGCAGATTGTGACCAAACACGACGAACCCACCCAACACCCCAATCCACCAGTAATTCAGGCGGCAAACCAGGGAAAGAAAGATCATACAAAGCCCAATGGCAAAGAGAACCTGCAGGAACAAGAAGTTCGGGAAGCTGTCCGCCCAGACCAGATAGTATAGGAACACCTCGATCAAAATGATGACCACACCCCGTTTGAACAGGAAGGATGCCGGGGATCTGTACACACCCTCTGCAGGGTGTGCATACAACCAGGCGGACAACCCCGCCAGGAAGATAAACACCGGTGCGCACAAATGCGTCAGAATGCGCGTGAAAAAAAGATCGGGTTCTATGTAGTCATGAATTGGATCACCCGTTCTTACATGCATATAAAAACGCTCACGCACATGATCGAGCATCATGATCACAATGACCAAGCCGCGTAAAACGTCAATTGAGGCAATTCGCGCAGGAGGAGTGTCACCGGACATCAAGAAAAATCTCACCAATAAATCAGGTCGCACACCCTACTGCGAATCTCGCGCAAATCACAGATCCCTCGAACGGATCGGCAGCCTTCTGCACAATAAGTGATACCTTTTGCCATAGCTTTGGTAGCATTCAAACAAGGCCGGCGCAGCTCAGCACGGGCCAGAAACACCAAGATAGAAACTAGAAGATAGAAACTAGCCGAAAACCAGCTAGCAACTAAACAGGAATCCAAATATGACCGTTACTTTTTATGACGCCAGCGCAGGGGCGTACTTACAGGTATTAGACGCAGTGGCAAACATCTTGGAAAAAGGCGGCGCCTGGGCGGCGGAACAAGGCGTGGACCCTCAAGACATCGTTGAATACCGGTTGGCAGAAGACATGATGCCTTTCCACTTTCAAATCGAGAGCGTCGCACACCATTCCTGGGGTGCTGTGCAAGGTATGCAATCGGGACAATTCTCACCACCTTCGTTTGCCATGGATAAAAACTATGCCGGTTTGCAAGGATTAGTAAACGAGGCGCGTGATGGGATTCGGTCATTATCCGAGGAGGATGTGAACGCGCTAGCCGATGGCTCCCTAATCTTTTCCCTGGGAGAGCGTCAACTGCCGTTCACCAACAAGAACTTCCTGACCAGTTTTTCACTACCAAACTTCTACTTTCATGCGACCACTACCTACGACATGCTGCGAATCAAAGGGGTAACCTTGGGCAAAATGGATTTCCTTGGCCAGATTAAGGTGGGTACCTAAGCCGGGAGTTCGAAATAGACACGAGACGAAACCGATAGAGGCATCGACAGATCGTTGTGGATCACAGTTCACTCAACTTGCTCCGAGTAGCGGCCTGCTCACCAGAAATTTCCATCGGGGATTGCAGGGCAAATACGGCTGCAATTCTGTCCACATGCGAAAGTCTGGCGCAAGAGCAGGTCAGCATTGCGGTCTGCCCAGAGCTTTGCATCAGCGGATATTCTGCCGAAGATCTATTCTTTTCCTCCGCACTGCTTGAAGACGCCCATGCGGCTCTAGTCCACCTGAGCCTGCACAATCCATTACCCATACTGGTCGTAGGACTGCCCTGGCGCCTTGCGGATGGCCGTTTGTTAAACTGCGCAGCGGTCATTGCCAACAACCGGGTTGTAGGTCTTGTGCCAAAAACTGTGCAACCCAATTATGGCGAATTCTACGACCAGCGATGGTTCGTATCTGGCGGATCGGTAAACGAAGTCTGTCTGGACCAAGAACTGGGAAGACTTCTACTGCGCACGGATCTGCTATTTGAATTGGAAGGCCATCGAATCGGAATAGAGATTTGTGAAGACCTATGGTCTCCCCAGCCTCCCAGCACTGACGCATGTCTGGCGGGCGCTACGATCATGCTCAATCTGTCGGCCAGTAATGAACTGATCGCCAAATCCGACTATCGACGCGATCTGGTCAAAATGGCCAGCGCCAAGAACATCTGCGCTTACGTTTATGCCAACGCAGGACCTACAGAATCCACCAAGGATATTGTCTTTGGTGGGCACTGTATGATTTTTGAAAGCGGTGTTTGTCTGGGCGAAAATCAGCGGTTTGAGTTTCAGCCAGAGCCGGTCATTGCCGACATCGATACTGACAAACTGCTGCACGACCGATCTCAGAACACTACCTTTGCTCAGGCCACCAGGCCGACCAGCTATCGAATTGCACAAACCAATGCGCACCAGAGATCACCAACCACCCTGCTGCGCCCCTCGGTAAGACAACCCTTTGTGCCGGACGACGAGGCTGAGTTCGCCGCTCGCGCCCAGGAAATTCTCGCCATTCAGTCCACCGGTCTTGCTAGGCGAATGCAGGCCGCGCAAAGCGAGAACTTGGTCATCGGCTTGTCGGGTGGATTGGACTCAACCCTTGCCTACCTGGTCTGTCTGGATGCGTTGGCCAAACTTGAAAAAGATGTGGCACGCCTACATGCCATCACCATGCCAGGTCCGGGCACAACGCAGAAAACACTTAACAATACGCATCGGTTGTGCAGCGCATCCGGCGCAACGCTCATGGAAATATCCATCGAAGCCGCCGTCAAGCAACACCTGCAGGATCTTCAACACGAAGGCGAATTGGACGTAGTCTTCGAAAACGCCCAAGCCAGAGAGCGCACCCAAATCTTGTTTAACTACGCCAACAAAGCACGAGGTATCGTGGTGGGGACAGGCGATCTATCGGAACTGGCGCTGGGATGGTGCACCTATAACGCGGATCATATGGCGAGCTATAACGTGAATGCCAGCGTCCCAAAAACATTGATCGCATACCTGGTTCGTTGGTACGCCAACCATCGGGCAGACCAATTCATGGCTGATGTCCTGCATGAAGTGTTGGATACCCCGATCTCCCCTGAACTTCTCCCGCCCGAGGATGGAGAAATCAGTCAGAGAACTGAAGATATTGTCGGACCTTATGAACTGCATGATTTTTTTCTGTATCACTACCTGCGCAACGGCGCCACGCCAGAAAAGATCTACTACTATGCGGTATCAGCCTTTGCCCAGGAGTACGACCAGCCGACCATCAAAAAGTGGTTAAGGACTTTCTTCCAACGCTTTTTCACCCAGCAATTTAAGCGCACGACGTTGCCTCCGGGGCCGAAAGTGGGTAGCGTCAGCTTGTCGCCCCGCGGTGATTGGCGAATGCCCGACGAAGCGTCGGCCAGCGCCTTGATTGCGCGGATTGATGAATTCAAAACGACCGAAGCCTGAACAGCTAGAAACAAATAAACAACAACAACCACTGACGAAGCCGCCTTAATTGAAACCTTAGAGTTCAGCACCTAAGAAGAGAGGCAAAACTTATGAATTTGATGACTAATTTCGGCCCCAAGCTCCGATACATGCTTGTTATATCGTTGGGAATCATGTGCACACCTGCCGCCTGGTCAGACGAAATCTGCGGTGATACTGGCGTCTGGATCCAGATCTTAGGCGCTGGCGGGCCTGAGCTCACAGATGGCCAAGCTGGTTCAAGCTATCTGATCTGGCATGACGGCAAAGCCCGTGCACTTATCGATACCGGTCCGGGCTCGAGCCTGGCCTTCGATCAATCCAAGGCTAATTTCGAAGACCTACAGGTGATCGCCTTCACAAACCTGCAGGCTGAGCATACCGCCGACTTTCCCGCCTATATCAAAGGTTCACAGTTTCTAGAGCGTAAAGACCCGCTGGTTGTTTTGGGTCCGGACAGCAACAGCGAAGACTATCCGGATACGGTGACCTTTGTTAACCGTCTGATCGGACCGGAGGGCGCGTTTGCCTATCTACAGGACTTTCTGACCTACAAATCCAGCGGCGGCTATCGAATCCGACCACGCAACGTTACCTCAACCGGGAAGCGCCAGTGGGGTCGCTTCAACAATGAATATCTAAAGCTTTTTGCAATCCCGGTTAATCATGGGTCAATACCTGCGCTGGCTTGGCGGGTGGAGATCGGCGGAAGGAAACTGGTTTTTACCGGGGACTTTAACAACCAGAAAAACGTCATTCCCAAGTTTGCGGAGAAAGCAGATGCCCTGGTCGCCAACCACGCGATCCCTGAAATCGCGCGAGGGGCTGCGCGAGATTTGCACGCACTGCCATCTCAACTCGGCCGCATTGCCAAACAGGCGGAGGCTCGAATGCTGGTCCTGGGACACCGGACTACTCGGACTCGAGGCCGCGAAAGCCAGACCCGCACCAAGATAGAAGAACATTACGATGGTTTTGTGCTGTTTGCCAATGACAAGGAATGCTGGGGGTTGTGACGCAAGCCACCCCGGATGAAATTCTGCAATTCTGGTTTGGCGAACTGAAAGACGGCTTGGCCAGCCCAGAAGTGCGCGCCCGATGGTTTGCCTCCGATACTGACTTTGACGCAGTCTGTGGCACTTTCCGTCCGGTACTGGACGCGATCCTTGATGGACGCCTGGATCACTGGTTGATTCATCCCCGCTCCAGCCTGGCCTATATCCTGGCTTGTGATCAGCTGCCGCGAAATATTTTTCGCGGCCAGGCAGCTGCTTTCCGGTGGGATCCGCTGGCGCTGGAGGCAGCCAAATCGGCCGTCAGCGCAGGTTTTGATCTGCAGCTTGCGCTTGATGAGCGAGTGTTCTTGTACATGCCATTTGAACACTCAGAAAATCTATTGGATCAACATACCGCAGTGGGTTTATTCAGCGCTCTGAGAGATACAAGCCAAGGTGATGCACGCAATCTGATGGGGAGCAACTTAAGATTTGCTCAACAACACCGCGACATCATATTGAAGTATGGACGCTTCCCGCACCGTAATGCCGTTCTTGAGCGCACCAGTACTGTCCCGGAGCAAGAATTTGTTGATGCGGGTGATGGCTTTGGACAAACCACCAATAATAACTAGCGCAATCCGGCATCGCGTAAGAAGATCTCGTTAACCAGATCCAGGTACTCTTTGTAGTACTTCAATTGTTGATCGGTCAGTACCGAGCGCATTTTTTTCACCGATTGATTGGCTGCTCGACGGGAACGTTTCTTGGCCATCACCACCAGTTCCTCACCGCTGCGTGAGTTGATAACCCGTCGCACTTGCATATTTCGGCTTTTCAAAAATTCTTCGTAGAGCGTGACATACGCTTCAGACTGCTCAGGCCCAATGCCTATCTTTCGAAATATCTTTGCAGCTTCTTGCTCCAGCTTCGAGGCTGTCTTTCCTGCTGCGTAAGCGGAATCTGACAAGCTTGAGTTGACACCCAAGGCAGCGATCAGCAAGGTCGTAACCCAAAACCTGGTTTGCTTCATGGATATCCAACAAGCATTAGTAAGAGAACTGAAGACTTTAGCCGACCCGGAGCGGGCCAGGCAACAGCAGGCATATATGAAGTCCAACATGCCGTTCTGGGGCATTCAAGCCAAAGCGTTGAGACAAACGTGCAGACAAGTATTTAAGGCACATCCTTGCCAATCTAAGGAAGAATGGGTCACCCAAATTGCCTACATCTGGGATACGGCGACTCGTCGCGAAGAGCGCCATGCCGCGATTGAATTGTTAGCGGTCAACGCATATCGCAAAGCCTGGTTAAACACCAATGACCTGCCCCTGCTCAAGCGGATGATCAAGGAAGGGGCTTGGTGGGACTATGTCGATGCCATTGCGGTGCATGACGTGGGTTATGTGCTGACCCATTTCAAGCCGTCGGCGACCAGACAGATGTATCGATGGGCTCAAGAGAAAGACCTGTGGGTGCGGCGTACCGCCATCCTATCCCAGTTGAGATTCAAGGCAGACACAGATGAGGCCTTGCTGACCTATGCTCTCGATCATTCATTAGAAGACACCAACTTCTTCGCGCGCAAAGCCATCGGCTGGGCGTTGCGGGAATACTCAAGAACCAGTCCCGAATTTGTATTGGATTATGTACGTATCCATGCTGAGCAGCTGTCAGGCTTGAGCAAACGCGAGGCGCTCAGATTGATGCTCAAAGCAGGCAAGGTACCGCCAGCCCTTTAGTGGGTAGAGAGAGTCCGTAAACGGAAGCCGCGAAAGTTCATTGCTGATCCAGGTAGTCTACTGCCAATTGACTCATGACTTTTACAGCCGGTAACAAAGCCGCCTCGTCCGCATCAAAAAACGGTGAGTGATTCGAGACAGCATCGGCCGGTGCAATTTCTGGCGGGCGTACGCCGATGAAAAAGAAAAAGCCTGGCACCTCTTCCTGGTAGAAAGAGAAGTCTTCCGCGCCAGTAACTCGCGAGCTGACATATACGTTGTCGCGCCCATAGATCTTATGCAACGTTGGCACCATCTTGGAAGTGAGTCGCGGTTCGTTGTAGGTGACAGGCACACCCGGATCTATTTCCACGGTGACCTTGGCTCCCGACGCTTCACCTATGTTCTGTGCGATGCGGCGAATACGCTGATGGATATCCGCCCGCACCTGGGCATCAAACGTGCGGATGGTGCCACTTAAGTTAGCTGTTTGTGGCACGATGTTGTTTCTGACTCCCGCCTGGAATGCCCCAATTGTCACCACAGCCGGATGTTGAGTGACATCAATCTGGCGACTGACAATCGTCTGTAACGCACCCACAATCTGACTACCTACCACAACCGGATCAATCCCCGCCCAGGGTCGCGCGCCATGAGCCTGCACGCCCTCGATATGAATATCAAAACGTTGGGCGCTGGCCATAAAACCGCGCGACCGATAGGCGGCTGCCCCCGCTAGACTGTGCTGCCCAACATGTAATCCGAAAATAGCCTCCACGTCTGGATTTTCTAACACCCCTTCTTCAATCATCATCTTCGCCCCACCGTTCTCACCCTTGGGTGGGCCTTCCTCAGCGGGCTGGAAAACAAATTTAACTGTGCCACGCAGTTCATCTTTCAGACCGGACAACACAACCGCAGCCCCCATAAGAATCGCGACATGATTGTCATGACCACACGCGTGCATTACGCCCACTTCGCGACCCTCATATTCACTACGTACTTTCGAAGCAAACGGTAAACCTGTCTGCTCTACCACTGGCAGTGCATCCATATCAGCACGCAAAGCAACCACTGGACCCGGCTTACTCCCCTTCAACACACCTACCACACCGGTATGAGCCACACCACGGCGCACTTGGATACCAAGCGAGGTTAGATGATCCGCAACCAATGCAGCGGTGCGATATTCGCGGTTGGACAACTCCGGGTTGGCGTGTATATCTCGCCGCCAGGCGATCACCTGATCCTCCACCGCTGCAGCACGCATGGCTATTTCAGCTTCCAAACGAGCCTGCACGGTTGTACTAACCAGGCATGCCGCCAACAGGCACACCGAGACAAGAATCTTCTGCTTCACAAAACCCCTTAACGAAACGCTGCCGACCAAAGGAAACTAGCTTAATGCGGGCTGGGTTTAGAGTACAATCGCTGTAAAACAAATCTGGGGACCCATATGTCCGATACGCCGTTCGATTTATCTGTCACCGACGAACTCCTGGCGACCACACGCGCCGTGCGCAAACGCCTGGATTTAACCAAACCTGTCCCACGCGAACTGATCGATGAATGCTTGGAGCTGGCAGTTCAGGCACCTACTGGCTCAAATTCGCAAACCTGGCGTTGGTTGGTGGTAGACGATGCAGATACCCGCAAGGCACTGGCAGATCTGTATCGCAAAGGTGCAGAAGGATATCTGACCGCAGCGGGAGAACAATCTGGCGGCAACGCTCAGACTCAACGAGTCTTTTCATCAGCGGTCTATTTAATGGAACATTTGCACGAAGTGCCTGTTCATCTGATTCCCTGTGTGCAGGGTAAACCCCAAGACCCGGCACCGCTGACGATGGCATCAGGTCTATATGGCTCTATCTATCCAGCGGTCTGGAGTTTCCAACTGGCAGCTCGCGCAAGAGGTCTGGGGACCGCGTTAACCACTCTGCATCTATTGCATGAAAAGGAAGCGGCAGAAATTCTGGGTATTCCTGATGATGTTTTGCAGGTAGCGCTGTTGCCCGTAGCCTACAGTATTGGCACTGAGTTCAAACGCGCGGCGCGCCCACCCGTGACAAACATCACCCACTGGAACAAGTGGTAGTCAGCGCTTGAAACGCGCCTTAATTTCCTCTTCAAATTCCGGGAAATAGGTGCTGATCTGCGTCAGGTCGAACTCGGCGAGAATCGCCGTGTTCGGCTCACGTTCTAACAAAAAGTTAAACGATGTGATCAATACGTATTCATGAGTGACCGTGGCGCCACACAATTGACGGTAGTACTCCTGAGACATGTGCACACGATGTTTGGTATCGGTCTCACCTTGTACCAGTACCTCATAAACGTTCACGTCCACCATGGTTGCGCTGATCAAAGTACACCTCAATCAATCGAATAATTTCACATTACCATGCCAGACAACACATCTTTGATCAAAGACCTGGAAAACCTATGGGCCACGGACTTTCCATTGAACCGCAGCATGCAGCTGTCAATCAAAGACTATCAACCCAGGTCGTTGAGAACCTTCGCACCGCTCGTAGGGAACACCAACACCCACAATACCGCCTTTGCCGGCAGCCTTTATGCGTTACAGGCACTGTCCGCATGGGGATTAATCTGGTTGGAGCTGAAAGTCGCTGGGATAGACGCGTCCATCATCCACGCCAGAGGTGATATCAAATTTCCAGCACCTTTAACTACGGATATTCAGATGCAGACCCAATGGCCAGATGCGGCGGACGCTTTGGAACAGCTGACCAAGAAAGGCAGAATCAAATTTGAGCTTGCCGTGTCAGCGGCTGAACCCCAGGCAGAGCCCAGCTCAACCTTTTCTGGAGTTTATGTGGTCAGGCTGTAGCAGATCGCGCGAGCCGTGCTCTCCAGAAGGACCAGGTCCGCAGACCCAGGTCCGCCAAGCCGGCGCAGACCAGCACGGGATAAACAAAGTACACTTCCTCTACGAAGAGGCGCCACACAAAACTCGCATAAAAATGATCCACAGACAGTGCATGCCTCCCACATCCGGACCCTCCTAGTCGCCAGGAGGTCCATAAATGTCATATCGACTGGTATCACCCAGCTTGAACGTGACGGTACTTCTGCGAGCGGTTGTGGCGACAGACTGACCCTGCACTTTAGGCGCCAGGAATTTCCACCGCTTTACCGCGGCTAAAGCGGCCGCATCAAACACTAGATCTGGCTCACTATCCACTACTCTTGCATTCACTACCCGCCCATCGAGCGTCACGTCATACTGCACCACCACAAACCCTTCTATCCCCATGTCCCGAGCAGACTGGGGATACTGAGGATCAGCTGCGGCGACCAGTTGCAGCGGGCGATTTCCCGAAGCGCAGGCTACAAGCGTGGCTAACCAAAACAAGAACACGATGGGGCGAGTGAGTCTATCCATCTAAACCACTCTGAATTGTCGGGTTTCATCATTGGCCAGCTCAGCCTGACTGTCTCGGGGATGCGCCACGGCACCATCTGGGGCGTACTGCAGGATATACGCTTTGCGTATCTGTTCGGTCAGATTCGGCCCAGTCCGGTGAGGTGTCAAACTTGAAAACACCGCAATAGATCCAGCTTTCAATGGCATAGGCTGGGCATCTGCAGGATCGGCCTCCAGACAGACAAATCCAAGATCACTCCAACGATGGCGCAACGTCCCCTGTTGATGAACACCAGGAGCAATCCAAGGACACCCATTTTCAATCGTTGCATCCGTCAAGGCGACCCAGCAAGTCAGATACTGCTGAGGTTCCACATAGGTATAGCCATTGTCCTGGTGCCATGGAAAATCTACTGGCGTTTCCGGACGTTTGTAGACCAACTGGTCCCAATAAAGCCGAACAGCGTCGCCAATCAGATCGCGACACAGTCCCTGCATGACGGGGTGTTGCGCAAACTGGCGGGCGACTGGACTCAACTTGACCACATGGGGCATAAAGACAATCTCATCCGCCCGAGCAATGGTTGCTTTCGAAGAATCCTCATCAGCCAAGGCCAAGTTGACCTTAGCCTCTATCGGATCAAGCTCAGCGATCAAGCTGTCGAGTTCATCTTTGCTGAACGCATCGGAATAGATGAAACCACCCACCTCTCGATAGGCTTGCGCCTGAGCATCAGAAATGAAGCTGCAAGGGCTGGTTGGTTGTTCCCAGGCAAACTTCTTATTTAATGGATGCAACTGCATGGTGGCACCTTGAGTATTCGATCGTCGAGCATCGTACAATAGCCACACCTAGTAAAACCATATGTGCTGTCTACCTGCACCAAGACATTCAATTCAGGACATCCAAACAGTATGCATCAGATCAACGACGATCATTCACCAGAGGATGATTCACGCCAAAATCTCAGCTTCTGGCAGGTTCTGGGCAGCACCCTGGCCGCTGCATTTGGTGTCCAATCCAGCAGGAACCGAGAACGAGACTTCACCCATGGCAAAGCCAGTCATTTTATTTTGATGGGCATTGGCTTCACCGTGGTTTTTGTACTGCTGATGGTGGCTTTGGTCAGCGCAATACTACCCTAAGACCTACTGGCCAATTGCACCATCTGCGCCCGGGCACTGACAAACTGGGTGTATAAACTCAACTGCTCTTTGGCTCTGGCCAGGTTTTGCCCCGGTTCTTCAACTCGGAAATAGTCATCCCCGGTGAGATGGTCTGTTAAAAAACGGACCCCCAACATCAACGCAACATAGGCCGGCGCGTCAGCAAATGCCTCTGGGTCGGCATGGGGGTGATCTGCAAAACCACGCACGCAGGCCAAAAAAAGCTCGCTATCATAACTGCCCGATGAGAAACAGACCGAGCGAACCAGATCACCAAAGTCCCAGGCCCAGTGGCCATACATTGCCGTATCAAAATCAATCACGGCCACCACGTCAGACCCACTCAGATTGAATAAGACATTGTTCACTTTGCAGTCTGCATGTATTACCCCGGTTGGGGTGTCGAACCGATCTGCCAACCTACGCCCGGAATCGATCATCTGTTGCAGCACCTGGGGGGCGTCGGGCGCTTTGTCAAAATCTCGAAGGTACAGGTTCAACCGACCGAATCCGGAAATTGGATCAACCAACCGAGGGCCTTCAAGCGCCTGCATGCGTATTTGAAACTGGGCGAATGCACCTGCTGCAGCTTCTACCTGCTGCGGCGTTTCTATAGGATCAAGCACCTGAGTGTTTGGCAGATAGCGCCAGACCCGCCACAATTGACCATCAACCCGGGCGCTGTCTTCTCCGCCGGGCGTCGTGACGAGCTCCGGACAAATGTAGTCTTCCTGTTGTCGCCAACAGTCCAAGACCCGCCGTGTCTGGGCCATGACCAGGTCACCATCTTTGAAGACGTATTCATTCACTCTCTGTAGAACCAGATCATCACCTGAGGTGCTAACCCGGTAGGTGTCGTGAATGTGCCCATCCCCCAAGGGGGATAAGTCGCCTTGAAGCCCCCAGGCACGCAGCGCATTGTTTGCACTTTTGTTCTGGGAGACGGAATGATTCATGAGCCGCTTTGCTCATATCGCGCCAATAACCCTGGAATCACCGCAACCATGTATTCACCCTGGGGCTGATAGGCGGCCTGCAACTCGGCACGCACGTCTTCAAGCGCAACAGCGCCAGAGTAGAAACCAACCAGCTGCTCACCAATGACTTTGAGACTGGCGATGGCAGCTTGAATGTCTTGCGGCCACGCTTCAACTTCCAAGGCCCGCCAACGTTGTGCCTGGATCGCTAAGTTCTCATCCGATGCGCTCACCAATCGTCGCGCGGTGAGGCTTTCCGGGCTGATAAAATCGACAATTCGATTGAGCGGGGTTTGCGTATCATAGGGTCGTGCCTGAGGCATTTCTGATCCCTGCAACCGGGCTGCCAGGGCGGCTTCACCAAGCAGTCGCGCATACCACTTAACCGGCTCAAATAACTGCGCAATCTCTCGCTGCGATTCAGTGAGCCCAAATTCCATCAGGGCTTGTGTCTGTCGACGCGTTAGCTCAAATGGATAGGCTTCTAAAATTACCTCAAGACGCCCGTAAAAATCTTCCACGTCCAGCACTTCGACTGCAGACCACAGCCGCTCTGCGATGGCGGGTAGTCGAGACCACAATCGCGTTGGCAAAGTTGCCTCATCCACCAATTCGGCCCACAGACAAGCCTCGCCACCGAGCACGCCGACTTCCGGGTTTGCCAGAGCATCTTCAGCATCTCGGCGCCACTGTTTGGTCCACTCCACCCCTTCAGCAACGTGATCCATCTGCAAATCCTGCTGCCACGAATCTTCCAAAGCAATCAGGTCATCTTGGGGCAGCCCGGGATCATACCGATAGTGGTAATGCGCGGGATAAAAGAGGTCCAGGTAATATCCAGCCGAGACAATGCAGCCGTGCCCGGCGGACAAAGCCCGATCTCGTGTGGTGGCCCCGCGCCAGTTCTGCACCAGAAGCGGAGGCAGATCTGGATGCAGAACTTCATCCCAGGCGACAACTTTGCGATCGCGACTTTGCAGCTGCTGCTGCACCCGGCACATAAAGTAGTTCTGCAGATCAGCCACGCTATCAAATCCCTGATCGACCATAAATTTGCGCACGGATTCGCTTTCAGACCACCATTTCGGGTGTACCTCATCACCCCCCAGGTGCACATATTCGTCTCCAAACACGCCAACAACCTCAGCGAAGATCTCGCCTAGGAACTTGTATACGTGATCGCCGGTGGGATCCAGACACGCAGGATGTACACCAAATCGTTTGGTCGGCTCAACGGCGAAACCTTCGGGCGCAAGCTCGGGATACGCCGCAATCCAATGGGTCATATGACCGGGCAGATCTAACTCCGGGACAACTCGAATACCCCTATCTGCGGCATAGCTGACCAGCGCCTGCAAGTCGGTGAGTGCATATGCTTCCGGGCTAGCTAGCCTGGGGTACTTTTCACTTTTAAGACGCACGGCCTGATCATCTGTCAGATGTAGGTGCAAGACGTTGAGTTTCAACAGGAACATTCCATCCAGCACATGGTACAAGCCTTTAAGCGACACAAAATGACGCGCCACATCAATCAGCACGCCACGCCAGGCAAATCGCGGATGATCCTGAATCTCAAGATCGGCAACTATCGATCCTTCAACTATTTGCGCCGCGGTCGCAAGCCCACGCAAACCACCCCAGGTCGAGTCTGCGCAGATGTAGATCATGCCATCGCTCAGCCGCAGCTCATAAGCCTCATCCATTCCCAGGTGCGGTAATCCCACAGTTGGATTCTTAATCTCGACATCGACGCTGACATTCCCTTGGGCACTTAGACGATCGGCAATGGTTTGACAGCGCACGCATCGATCGACTGCAGGTGCTGGGTCGACCATGGACACCGCGCGCTCGATGATCTGCTGGGGTTTTGGTAGGAAAGCGTAAATAAAGTTGTCCCCTGGGGCCTGGCGTGCCACCATCCGCGAAAATATTGTGGGTCATGCTATTGGACATTAAAGAACGTATGCAAGCTGTGCTTCAGGCTGAAGCAGAAGCCATCGCTGCCATCAATATCACCGATGAATTTGAACAAGCGGTACACGTGCTCAAAGACTGTCAGGGCAAAATTATAACCACCGGTATTGGCAAGGCAGGCTATATCGCCAAAAAGTTTGCTGCCACATTGTGTTCCACCGCAAGCCCAGCCGATTTTATCCATCCTGCAGAAGCCGCGCATGGCGACCTGGGCTTGGTGGGTGCGCGCGATGTGATGATCGCTTTTTCAACCAGCGGCAAAAGCCGAGAGGTCATCGAAATCCTGGAGCTATCCAGGCACCTGGGAGTGGAAACCATTATCGGCGTCACCTCGCACCCGGAATCGGATCTGCGCAACCTTTCGGATTTTGTGTTGGATATGGGTGTGATCGAAGAACCTTGT
Source organism: Pseudomonadota bacterium (assembly GCA_039028095.1). Taxonomy (GTDB): domain Bacteria; phylum Pseudomonadota; class Gammaproteobacteria; order Pseudomonadales; family Azotimanducaceae; genus UBA4421. The sequence continues at coordinate 83,343 of JBCCIU010000001.1, read as the reverse complement.
CCTCTTGGCCTGACTCCAAGCGCATCCATGGCGGTTATGTTGGCGATTACGGATGCAATTGCGCTGTCTCTACTGGAACAGAAAGGTGTAACCCGCGAGGACTACGGTTTGCGCCACCACGGCGGGTACTTGGGGCGAGCAGCACGAACCGACAACACTCCACATTAGCCGGGACCGATCGTGCAACACATCCTGGAGGAATCATTCAGCGCACTGCGTCAGGACTCGCCGGGGTTTGATCCCCAGTTGGATGATTTTTTCGAAGCTGATGAAGTGCTGCAGTATCACGTAGACACGCCTGAAGGGCAGCATGCTGATGCCCCTGGCGTATTGATCTATATCAGTCCAAAGCCGGGGGCTCGTTTACCCGACGCCTGGGCAGAAGTCCTGAACATGCACAATCTGGTGTGGATAGGCGCTCACGGATCAGGCAATGAAGTTCACGTGGCGCGCAGAGTCGGCTTGGCTCAGTTGGGGTTAGCGGTTGCCCACAGATTTACTCCCACCTGTGATGAGAAAGTTTATCTGACCGGATTTTCGGGTGGCGGCAGGGTGGCAAGTATGATGTTGCCCGCCTACCCCCAAGCCTATGCCGGTGCAATCTTCATTTGCGGCGCTAACCCTATGTTCACCGCCACGCCCGAAACCATCGAAGCGCTAAAGAACACACCCATGGTATTTCTGACGGGAACGGGCGACTTCAACCTGGAAGACACCCAGATGGCAATTGCGACCTACCAACAAGCAGGCCTGACGGCCGCTCAGTTGCAAATCGTAAACGGCTTGGGACACGCACTCCCGGAATCCGCAGACCTGGATACCGCATTACGGCACTTAGCCAAAATCTGATCAACCCCAGGTTTTCTGTTAGACCCAAATTTTCTGTTAGGATTTGAGGCGTAACGAACTCAGGAGGGAATATGTTTGATCTGATCATACGTAACGGCACGATCGTGGATGGTTCAGGGGCGCCACGCTACGTCGGAGATATCGCAATTGAGGGTGAAAAAATTGCGGACATCGGACAAGTAGACGGTGATGCCAGGAAGGAAATTGACGCCAGCGGTTTGATCGTGACCCCAGGATGGGTCGACGTACACACCCACTATGATGGCCAGGCTACCTGGGATCCCATACTGGCTCCCTCGTCCTGGCACGGCGTCACCACCGTCGTTATGGGCAACTGCGGCGTAGGATTTGCGCCAGTTCGCCCGGGTGATGAAGAGTACCTGATCGAACTGATGGAGGGTGTAGAAGATATACCCGGTGCGGCTTTAGCGGAAGGTATTGACTGGAAATGGGAATCCTTCCCGGAATACCTGGACGCGTTGGAAGACACAGAACGTACAATTGACGTGGCCACCCAGGTGCCACACGGCGCAATTCGCGCTTACGTGATGGGTGAGCGCTGCAATACCCAGGACGACCTGCCCACAGATAAGGAACTTGCTCAGATGCAAACCTTGGTTCGCGAGGGAATCCAAGCTGGCGCGTTGGGATTTTCAAGTTCGCGGACTTGGTTACACAAAGATAAACATGGCGTGCACGTTCCGGGCACCTTTGCCGGATCTGATGAAATGCTCGCCTTGGGTCTGTCCATGAAAGACTTGGATCACGGTATCTTCGAGATGGTCTCTGACCACCTGGGAGACGATGATGAATGGGCTTGGATCCAACAGTTTGCCGAAGAAACAGGTCGACCCATTACCCTGGTCGCCACCAGCGCGGCCGCGTTCGAGGGCAATAAGATGTACAACATAGCGGAAGAGTCACGCCAAAAGGGTTTAGAGGTGCGCCCGCAGATTGCTGGCCGACCAACCGGTGTGCTGCACGGCTTACAGTCCAACTTCCATCTTTTTGCGCTTACGCCAACCTATTTGAGCGAGGTGGCTGACAAACCACTGGAAGATATGATCGAGCTGCTTTCTGATCCGAAACGCCGAGCAAAGATCATTGGCGAAGTAGACCGTGAACGCCCGATGCCTTTGTCCGGGACGCTGTCACAACTCTTGTGGCAGATCTTTCCGCTGGGTGATCGCCCTGACTACGAACCTGATCGCAGCGCCAGCGTGGCAGGCATGGCCCAAGCACAAAACACGGATGCCTTTGAACTGATGTTTGACTTGCTGATCGGCAATGAGGGTAAGGAGCTGTTCTACCAACCACTTGGCGGCTATCAGACCTATAGCTTTGACTACTTCAAAAAATCCATGAGCCATCCAAATGTGTTGTTTGGCTTGTCAGACGGCGGTGCTCACTGCGGTATTATCGCCGATGCCGGTATGCCAAGCTTCATCATTTCCTACTGGGCGCGGGACCGCGAAAAAGGTGAACAGTTTGATCTTGAATATCTGGTCAAAAAACTCAGCCGCGACACTGCCGAAGCTTACGGCCTGACGGATCGGGGATTGCTGCAACCGGATCACCTTGCAGATATCAACATCATCGACTTTGAGGCCTTGCAGCTGCAGCGCCCCGAGGCAGTATTTGATCTGCCCACTGGCGGCAAACGATTGGTGCAAAGAGTGGAAGGCTACCGACACATCATTAAACGAGGCCAAACCATATTCCGCGACAACGAACACACGGGTGCGCTACCAGGCAAGCTGGTGCGCGGAAACGCTCTGGCGTAAGTTGTGCGGGCAGGTGCGCTCTAGCGCACCTGAATCGACTCGTTACCCCAGGGCGATAAACCCTCTGACAAAGCAGCAGAGAGATCCTGATGTTCACCCTGGAACACATCTGGTAACTCATCCACCATATGGAAAGTAGCCGCCAGGCGTCCAAACCCAACAAAAAACGCTACCACCATGCCAAGCTCCACAATCTGTGGCTGAGTAAAGTGTTTCTTCAGTTCGTCATAAATGGCGTCATCGGCCTGCAGATGATCTGTTGCCATCAACTCACCAAAACGGATGGCTGCCTTTTCCGCATCCGAAAGATCGGCTGCCTCGGCGGGTTTTTCCAGGGAACACACAAGGTCCTCGGTAAGGCCATCATTCAGAGCATCGGTGTAGCGAATAGCCATGCAGCTGCGGCATTGGTTAAAAAAAGCCACCCGCAGACGTACCAGTTCCACCAGTTTTTCAGGTAAGGTCCGGTTTAACTTCAGCGCTCCGGAGAAAGACATAAGCCCCTTGGCGAGCTCCGGCGTATGTGCAAAGTAACGCATCAGGCCTTGTTCAAGTGGGGTCATAGATTCTGGCTTTAAGAGATTCTGCATCTCCTGGGGCCAATCTGCTGCCGCAATCTGATCTAGTCGAGCCATAATCTATCCTCCCTCCAAGACAATTATTCCAGGATCATATCAAATTGAACGGCCCGATCTCGACCATGGTAGCCCGATACAGGTGAAAACCCGATGTGGCTAAAACAACGGGTGCTACCTGGGTGTCCGATCCAGATATGGCGACCCCCTTTACTTTCTGCCACCCCAATCGCATGACCGATCAACCAACGGCCTAAACCCTGACGCCGAATAGGTGGGGTAACGATCACGCCGAAGAGTTCAAAACGATGTTCGTCTTCCTGGCGCAGCGCATAGACACCCACGGACTCTTCATTTCGTTTGGCAATGCGTAATATCGGCGCATCCAACCAGCGATCAATATCAGCATCGCTTAAACCTTCGTCCGCCAGGATTTGCTCCGGAAGCTCATTTGCATAAGGTTTAAACACCTCTATCTCACGCAAATTCAACTTCATGTTTTGTTCACTCCAAACTTTTTACGCAGCCAGCTCAGCACACCCGGACTTTCTCCCCCGGGCTTACGCACACCTCTTGTGCTCATGTAGGTCTTGGTCAGCCAGCTTGCAACCTTGGCGTAGCTGTCTTGATTGTCAGCTGGTGGCTCGGGAAACAAACGCGCAAATTCTTCTAAATAGGCCGAATAGTGTCGATCCACAAAAGCACCCGCCGCTGGTTGAAACATATCGCGGCGCAAGTCACCGCCACAGGCAACCAATAGCTGCGTGCCGCTGATCTCGCCATAACGAATTCGCAACACCAGCTGTTCGTGATCCTGCACCAGCGAAGGATGAATCAACTGCAAATTTACCGCCCAGGCTAACAACATCCCCATGGGGATACAGGCCTGATCTATTTCAATACCTGGCGCTAGATGATTATCCAAGCTGTCAATGAGCTCGCTCATGTGCTCAGCGACAGATCAGGGCGCAAAACTCGAACGGAGTCGGATACCCCATTTACCGTCTACTTTCTGCAAAACGTACAAAGAATCAAAGGAAACGTAACGTTCCCCCTGGGGATTAAAACGAGAAAATTTCACTTTGAAGTGAACTTTGTCGGGTCCCGACTGGATCAATTCGATCGAATCCCATTCGCTGAAACCCCAGTTATTGCTTAGCGCAAACTCATCGAGATCTGTCTCCGCGACAAACTGGGCTTTTGTAGGCGTGACCGTGACGCCACCACTCGCGACACGGACATGTGGAAACAACAGCGTTTCCGCCCAAGCGGCTTCATCCCGACTGTTGAACGTGCGAATAAATTCGTGCATTACCGCCTCAGCTTCTGCAACCGCCTTGGGGTCAGCAATAGCGAGGCCTGGCAACCAAGATAGTAAAAAGAGTATCTTTGCAGCGAGTAGGACAACTTTAGAGCGCATCTTTACACCTGGTAATTAACGTAGAAAATTGGCGTTGCACAGCATATCCTCTTTTGGCTGAAGCCGCGAAGCCGACAAAACAACAGGAATCAATGTGAAAACGATCAAACACACAGTTGTACCCGCAATCCTCACGCTCATGATGTTTTTTAACACGCCCGTCATCCACGCCGCAGGCTCTGGTGGCGGAGGCGGCAGTCTCTCTGTGCCCAGCACAAATTCGAGAGCGCTCACTCCAGACCAACTTTCAGACAAAGCCATGCGCGCCGGTATTCGTGAACGCGACCGTGCGCTGAAACAGGAAGCCAGGGCGGCGAAGGCTAAAACTGATAAGAAAAGAGATAAAGCGCTGGCCAAGGCCAAGAAGCACTATGACAAAGCGGCTAACAAACAACGTGAAGCGGTACAGCTGAACCCCAGAAACTACAAAGCGTTAAACGAATGGGGTTATGCCCTACGTAAAACGGGCGACTATCGCAAGGCAATTGGCGCATACAATCTGGCTCTGGAGATCAACCCAAACTTCCACCAGGCCACTGAATATCGCGGAGAAGCCTTCCTTGCACTGGGTTATCTCAACGAGACCAAGCAGTCTTATATGGTTTTGTTTCGCAATGATCGGGAGCTGGCAGCACAGCTGATGCAGACCATGCAGGACTGGGTCAATGCTAAAAGCAAGCCGGAATCTGTCGTGACAACAGAGGAAGAGGTAGAGTTTATCGCCTGGATAGAAGAGCGAGCCAAGCTTGCTAAGATTGCAAACGATCTCTCTGCGAACAACACACGCGTTTGGTAGAGATCTCACTGCGGGCAATTCTTACGGCAGTACTGCTATCTTGCATGGTCAAACTATGCATCGCTCAACCGTTGTCTGCTGATCAGATTTACCCCAAACCTGTCGACCCAAAGAACAATCCCAGCACGCCTGAAAAGATAGCTCTGGGACAGCGTCTGTTTAACGACAGCCGACTTTCGTCAAATGAGACACACGCCTGCGCAACCTGCCATCAACCCGACCTTCACTTCACCGACGGGCTAGCGCGGGCAGTAGGCGCCACCGGAGAGACCCATGAGTTTGGTACACCCACCCTTTACAACGTGGGTTTAAACAGCAGTCTGGGCTGGATTGACGGTGGCATCACCACCCTGGAAGCTCAACATAAAATTCCGCTGTTCAATAAAGCCCCAATAGAAATGGGTTTTCAAGACCAGTACATAAATCGGCTGACAGATCTCAAACCCCAATTCCTCAAAGTCTTTGGAACTGACTCACCTGTAACCAGACAACTGATTGATGCCCTCGCCGCTTACGTAAGAACGTTGCGCCCGCCTGTTACTCGCTTTGATGAGTATTTGTTTCTGGACAAGCAAAACGCCCTCACTCCGGAAGAAAAGATGGGGATGGCGCTGTTCTTTTCTGAACGCCTTGGTTGTGCGCACTGTCATGCGAACACGACCTTTTCAGGACCGATCACAGCGGGAGCCCCAGTTTTCCACATCACCGGCGTAGATCCCGCCGCACGTGCTTTTCGAGCACCCACGCTGCGTCAGATTCAATACACGGCTCCGTATATGCACAACGGCAGCGTACCCACCCTGACGGATGTACTACGTCACTACGAAAGTGTCCATCAGCAACGCACCGATGTCGATCGTGTGCCAGAATTTTCTCTCACTGAGACCGAACGCTCGGCGGTTGTGTCGTTTCTTAAAACGTTATGAGAATCAGGCGGTCTCGCCTCGCAGAGATAGCACACGATCGCGCAAACTATCAGCATCCACTTGATCTGGCTGAACCAAATCTGCAGCTGCAACAGTTACGCGACTCCAGAGCCTTTGCGGATTCTTAAACACGCCGCCATCGTGGCTGAAATAGCTGCCCCACAGTCCGCGCAGCGCCATCGGTACAACAGGAACCTTGGACTCTTCTACAATTCGTTCAATCCCTTTGCGGAACCGGTCGATCGCCCCATCCCGAGTAAGCGAGCCCTCAGGGAAGATGCACAACAAATCCCCCTGCGCTAACGCCTCCTGAATCGCCACAAAGGCATTGTCGAAGGCTGCCTTATCTTCTTTTTCCGACTGGATCGGAATGGCGCCACCGACACGGAAGATAAAATTCAGAACCGGGATGTCATAGATAGGTTTAAACATAATGAAACGAATAGGCCTGCGAACCGCGCCAGCCAAAAGGAGCGCATCCACGTAGGTTACGTGGTTACAGACGATAACAGCACCGCCTTCATCGGGAATTTTTTCCAGGTTTTCGTGACGCACCCTGTACATGGTGTGACTCAAAATCCAGATCACAAACCGCGCGGCAAACTCCGGTACCTGGTGGAAGATAAATACCGACACCGCGATGTTCATGACCAACATCATCAAGAGAAAATCGGGAATAGTCATACCGGCGATACCAAGGCAGACAATAGCAAGAATAGCCCCAGAGACCATAAACACCGCATTCAGTACGTTGTTCACCGCGATCATACGTGCACGCTGCGACGGATCTGATCTGGATTGCACTAATGCATAAAGGGGTACGATAAATACACCTCCTGAAAAACCCAGAATAGCCATATCGATCAGAAGCCGAATCGAGCCGTCTGCGGTGATGAAGGTGGACGCTGTCCACTGGCTACTGGTGTCCAACCCGGCAATCGCAAAATACATATCAATGCCAGCAATACTCAGGCCAGCTGCCCCCAGCGGCACAATGCCCAGTTCAATCTGTGTGCCCGATAGCTTTTCACAAGCCAGTGAACCCGTCGCCACAGAAATCGTGAAGACAGAAAGGAACAAAGTCACCACCGTTGGTCCGCCATTCAGGTAGACGTTCGTCAGGTTTGGAATCTGGGCCAGCACCACACTGCCAATCAGCCAGAACCACGATATACCCAGTATCGAAAGGAAAACAGTGTGGTTAGCGCGCGCAGTTCGGATCATCTCCCAGCTCGATGACCATGGATTCAGGCTGATTTTCAGGTCCGGTGCCGTTGGCGGACATTCAGGAATATATCGACTGCTAATGTAACCCGTCACCGCCACCCCAACCACCATCAAGGTCAACCAAAGGTTAACATCTGCAGTCACCGCGACAATGCCGCCGACGATCGTACCCAGCAGTATCGAGACAAAGGTACCCATCTCGATTTGAGCATTCCCTCCGATCAACTCCTCGGGCGCCAGCTGTTGGGGCAGGATGGAGTATTTAAGAGGGCCAAAAAAAGTGGACTGGACACCCAGCAAAAACAAGACCGTCAACATCGCATATACGTTGCCGGAATAAACCGCCAGGCCGCCAAAGGCCGCGATTACAATTTCGCCAATTTTAATCCATCGAACGAGCTGAGATTTCTCGTATTTGTCGGCAAGTTGACCTGCGGTGGCCGAGAATAAGAAGAATGGCAACATAAACAACGCAGCGGCTGCGTTTACAAAAATATCCGTGGCATCCGCCGCAATCAAGCCACCAAAAACAAAGATCAGCGAGAGCGCCGCCCGAAACACATTGTCATTAAACGCCCCCAGAAATTGGGTATAGAACAACCCCGCAAAACGCCGTTGCCCCAACAGTTTAAATTGACCATCACTCAAACGGGTCGATCTCCTTTGATGGTCACGCGATGCAGTTTTCGATGTTGAGGGAAAAAGTCGTTGACCGGCTTATGTTGAGTTGACCTGTTATCCCAGACCACCACAGTTCCCGGTGTCCAGTTTAGACGCACGGTAAACTCTGGCGTGACCACATGCTGGTACAGAAACTCCAGTATACGGCGGCTCTCCAGCGCGGATAAATCTTTAATATGGCTGGTGAACAATGCATTGACATAAATAGCCTTCCTACCCGTTTCTGGGTGAGTCCTCACCAGCGGATGTTCAACCGGCGGGTTTGCTTCAATTGCATCGCGCAATCGCTCTGCACCCCCAGGTTCGGCCAGGCTTTCCTTAAATCCATGGCGAAAGTCGTGTACCGCTACCAGTTCGTCAACCAAACCCTGCATGTGCTCACTCAGACCTTCATAGGCCGCGGTTGCACTGGCCCACAATGTATCACCGCCATATTCGGGAATGATCTGCCCGTGCAGGATCGTATAGGTGGGCGGCGTCTGGCTGAACGTCATATCAGAATGCCACACTTCAATCTTGGACGGATTTTCAGGTGTGCTCTCCAGCACCTGCACGTCTGGTGCGCCATCAACAGTGGCATAAGCCGGGTGCCCAAGAACGGATCCGAACTGGCGGGCGAAGGCCTGGAAGGTATCTGCAGGCACGTTCTGGTCGCGTATGAAGATCACCTCATATTGCATGGCGATTTTCTTAAGCTCGTTAAACACCTCATCCTGTTCAACCACGGCATCCAGGGACACCCCTTCCACAAAAGCACCCAGCGCACCCGCTGCTTTACGCACCGACAGAGCCTGACCCATACTACCTACTCTTACCCATTCTCAAAATTCATTGTAACGAACAAACGCCATGAAGCTAGATCTACCCGAAACCCTGTACTGGTCCGACAATGCCTTGTACCTGCTGGACCAGCGCCTGCTGCCACACAAAATACAGTACCTGGAAATGAAGAAAATTCAGGATACCTGGGATGCGATCAAAACCTTGGCGGTTCGGGGTGCACCGGCAATCGGCGTGGCAGCAGCTTACGGGCTTGCCCAATCCATGCAAGGTGTGGCGCCTGATCAATTTGATGAAACGTTACAAGCCAATGGCGCCTATCTTAAATCTGCGCGTCCTACTGCGGTTAACCTGGCCTGGGCAGTCGACCGGCTGGTTGCCAATGCCAGCTCTGATGCAGGATTCGGTGGCCTGCTGGAAGATGCCCAAAGCATCCATCGAGAAGATCTGGAAATCTGTATGAATATCGGTCGGCACGGTGCGCCACTGATCAAATCAGGATCATCGGTATTGACTCACTGCAACGCGGGATCGTTGGCCGTCTCCCGCTACGGAACTGCCACCGCCCCCATGTATGTACAACACCAGAACGGCGTCACGTTTAAGGTTTTTGCCGACGAAACCCGACCCCTTTATCAGGGTGCCAGACTGACCGCCTGGGAACTTGATCAGGCAGGCATAGACGTCACTTTGATCTGCGACAACATGGCGGCTACTCATATGTCTCGGGGGCTAATCGACCTGGTGGTGGTTGGCACCGATCGCGTGACTGCAAACGGGGACGTCATCAACAAAATTGGTACCCTGGGCGTCGCCATTCTGGCCCAATACTTCAACATTCCGTTTTATGTGGCCTGCCCGTCTTCAACCTTTGACGCGATGACGCCCACTGGAGCGGATGTGGAGATTGAGGAGCGTGATCCTGCAGAGGTCATTGGTAAACACGGCGCTGCAGTCAAAGTGTCCAACCCAGCTTTTGATGTCACCCCACACTCGCTGGTCACTGGAATCATCACAGAAGACGGAATCTACCAACCTCAGGAATTGGTCCAGCGCTTCAGGTGATCCTCAACAAATTCAAAGCGGTCTTTGCCCCAGTAAATTTCGTCATCCATGACCACAATGGGTGCTCCAAAAACGCCCTCATCCAGTGCGGTCTGGGTGATGTCGATGAACTGTTGTTTCATCTCATCAGATTCTGCTCGCGCGATAAAGGCTTCAGCATCAAGCCCCAGGGCGACAATACTGGTACTTAGCCCCTCGTAGGTCGCAATCGACGCGTCGTTTTCTTCCCAGTAGCGTGCAAAAACAGCTTCCATATACGGCACTTCGAGATTGTGTTCTCGAGCAACCAAAGCACCGCGCAGCACCCTACTTGTTTTGATGGGAAACTCATCGGGAACTTGAAAGGGCAAATCATAGCGCTTGGCCCAGCGATTCAAATCGTCCTTACGATTTTTCATTTTGGCTCGCGGTTCCTGAGTAAGCGCGTAGTTGTGGTGACGGAAGACGTAGCCTAAGTTAAATGGGATGTATTCGATCTGAGTGTTGTAGCGAGTGGCAAGCGGGCGCAGCAGATGGAACGCAAAATACGTGTTGGTGCTGCCAATATCCCAATAGAACTTTATCTTCCTGTCCATCGTCATCCATCCATCTCGGTGGTCGGTGTGAGAGTCAGGCACAAATTGTTTCAGCGAGACAGGGTTTGCGCAATAGTTCGACTCATACCCGGTTCCAGGACCCAGAACGTGCTCTGTGAAAGCTCCGCCTGGTCCAGGGCGCGGCTCAGATCCAGCGCGGGCTGATCTATGCCTTCATAGGTGAGTTGAAATACGCCAAAGTGGATCCCCAGACTCTGGCGGCTGTTCAGATCTAGATGAGCCTGTACCGCATCAGCAGGGTTCAAATGAATATCAGCCATAAACCAACGGGGCTCATAAGCACCTATGGGCAGTATGGTAAGAGCAAACTCCTCGAAGCGCGCTCCCTGAGCTTTAAAGTGAGGGCTGTATCCCGTGTCACCCCCAAAATAGATATTGCCCTGAGGCGTTTCGATCACAAAGGAACCCCAGAGGGTTTTCATTTGATCTGTGATACCACGGCCGGAGCGATGGCGACATTCCACAAAGTGAAAAGAAAGACCCGCATGCTCTATCTGGTCATCCCAATCCATATCGCGGGTTTCCTCTAATCCCAATTGGGCAAAGAATGCTGTGTTGCCTAACCCAGCAAGTATCAACGGGGGCTGCGACTGTTGCGCGCTGATATCCTGAAGTGTTTTTGCATCAAGATGATCGTAGTGATTATGACTGATCAGGATGACATCGATGTGTGGCAGCTCCTCCAGCGCTATGCCTGGCGCTCGAACACGTTTCGGTCCGGCCCAGGTAAATGGACTGACCCGCTCTGAATAAACCGGATCCGTGAGAATGTTCACTCCGGCTACTTGAACGAGCACCGTAGAATGATTGACATAAGTCACGACAATATCGTCCACAACGTCATCGGCTGGCGCCGGAAAATTACCATTCGGCACATCACCAGGCCAATCCTGCGCATCGACCACAGAGCCCCAACCCATTCGAACCAGATCCCAGAAACCTTTTTCTGCAGGCAGGGTGTTGCGAAAAACGTTGCCATCGAAATGGTCTGACTTAGGTCCTTGATAACCCGGCGCTGCCACACAGCCGGCAATCAGGAATACCACACCGATCGCTGCACCTAGCCCCATTTTGCTCATATTCAGCTTCTTTAACTTTGCTCGCACATCAAGACCTGAAAGTAGTGGGTGGGGGGTGAAGTGAGTGTGAACATCAGTCAATAAATTACCAGCAGGTTCAGCATTCGTTCAGCGAGCCAAGCTTAATATGTTGCTAAAACTGGAAAAAGACCAAACGGGAAAAGATCAATATTGTTGGAATACACAGGATGAATCAGTTTAGAAAAACACTTCTGTCGATCAGCATCATCACGGGCACCACACTGCTATTGTCCGGATACAGCAGCGCTGCCCAGGCCGGCTACTACAAACACGGCCACGGCTACTACGGCGGCAAAGCCTATCACTATGGCCATCGGCGGCACCGATATCGCAATGGCTATCGTCGGCATCGTCATAGTGACCGAGCTGCCTACCTGGTTGGTGGACTGGCTCTTGGAGCGCTCATCAGTCACGCCTACCACACCCCTCATCGACGATATTATCGAGGGCACAATGACGTGTACGCCGTAAGAGAATCCTCACGTCCGACTGTGATTCATCGAGAAGGACGTGTGACGCGCAGTCTATTTAAAGATCGTGATGGCAACTGTTTCGAGCGCAAAAGCGAAGACGGCCAGGAGCTGTTGATCGAACTACCCGATCGAGAATGTGCCTGGTAGCAGGTTGATCAGACCCCAAGGCGCGCACGGACACCCGGCACCACCTCACCCACAAAGCGCTCCAACGAGGATTGCATAACATCGGTAGATAATCCTGGGGGGATCCCCCAGGTGACCAGATCCGTCATACCATAAGCGAGCATGAAACTCACAATCTCGTCGACACAGCGCGCGACATCCCCAACGATCCAATTCTGCGGTATGTGCGCACCGGCACCAAAATTTGTATCACTTTCCGCAAAGAATCGTCGATACAAATGCAGTCGATAACGCTCCGAATCCCGCACTTGCGGCCACTCTTTTTCGATATCGTCCGTTACAAATACCCCCTTGATAATGCCAATGCGCCGTTCGGCAGCGGTCTCGGAACCCAGCTGATCCCGCCAGACATCCAGCGTTGCGCTCCGATCTCCTTGAGGCAGGAAGTGTGCACCCACGCGAGCCGCCCGACGGGCGCCAGGTGCTGACATCGCCGCCACCCACATAGGCGGCCCCCCCTCTTGAACGTAACCCGGTGTTATCTGGACATCGTTAAACTGATAGCGTTTGCCCTGATACGAAAATCGTTCACCGGTGAAGGCGCGATGCAGCACGTCCAAGCCCTCATCCATCAGCGACACCCGACGCGAGACGGGAATACCAAAACCGGCGAACTCATGCGGCGCGTAGCCCATACCCAACCCTACTTCCACTCGGCCTTGGCTGATGTTGTCTAACACGGCAAGATCTTCAGCCAGACGAACCGGATTAACAAAGGGCAGCAAACAGATGTCTGAAGAGAACCTTACTCGCGATGTAACTGCAGCGGCGGCTGAAGCGACGGGTATCCAGGCAGGCAGGTAACCATCATCAATAAAATGATGTTCGGTAAACCAGATCAGATCCAATCCTGCGCTGTCCAACCATTTGATCTGTTCCAGTGCCTGAGCGTAGAGATCCGGCATGGAAAGTCCGGAATCTGGCGGGTTACGAAAATCGTAACAAACACCAAAACGTGGTTCGGGTCGGGCTCCTTCGAAGTAAGCCATCTTATCTCTCTGTTTCCAATGTGTCGCTTAAGGCAAGGATACCATGCGGACTTTAGGGACAAGCGCTACACTAGAGAGCATGTCTCGTTATCGTCCGCCAAGACCTAAAAGTGCCCCCTACATCACGCCCGACGGCTACCAACGGATGCAGGCGGAACTGCAAGACTTATGGAAGAACAAGCGACCAGCAGTGACTGCCAAAGTGGCAGAAGCGGCCGCTCAAGGCGATCGGTCGGAGAACGCAGAATATATCTACGGCAAAAAACAACTCAGAGAAATCGATTCCCGTATTGGTTTCTTAAGCCGGCGTATGGATGAACTGCAGATAGTCGATCAGACGCCTCGGGATGCAGACAAAGTCTTCTTTGGCGCTTGGGTGGAACTGGAAGATGACCAGGGCAATCTTTCCACCTTCCGCATCGTCGGCGCCGATGAGATCGAGGTGCAACCAAACTACATCTCTATCGACGCGCCATTGGCTCGCGCTCTATTGGGGAAGCAAATGGACGACGAAGTCAGTATTCAACAGCGCAATGATTCCACACACGTTCTTAAACTGGGTCAGCAGGCACACCACACAACCTATTGCATTGTCGGAGTTCGATATTGTGAAAAATAGTCAAAAATAAGCGACGGAATTTGGCTGGCCACCCGTATAAGGGATACACACAACCCAAAGACATCATGAGATCGTCAAAAACAAAATGGAGTTCATTATGAAAGTATCCCCAAAAGCACTTTCTATCATTACCCTGACTGCTGGCGTCTGTACACTGGCCGCATCGACAACCTACGCACAGATGAGAGGCCCCATCGATATCGCCGAAATGGAGGAACGCGCAGAGGCTCGCTTCACCCGCCTCGACACCAACGCAAACTCCGAAATTGATTTGGATGAGTTTTTAGCCGCCCCATCCTTTCAAGCAGCGGGGGGCCAAGGGTTTGACCGCGGCAATGGCCGGGCAAAAATGAAAAAACGCATGCAGATGCGTAAAGCCATGGGCAGAGCTCGCTTCGATGGCCCTGAAGGATTTGATCCGGAGGCATTAAAAGAAGCTATGCAGAGTGAGGCTTTTAAGCTTATGGACCAGGATGGAGACGGTGACATTTCGGCGGCGGAATTTGCAGAAGCAGATCAAAGAGCCGTCCGCGGCGAGGCTCGCAAGCGGGCCATCTTCAGCCAGTTAGATGCTGACGACAGCGGCACCCTGAGCCGAGATGAAGTACCCAGTATCGCCGAACGTTTGCGAGAGATTGATCTGGACAATGACGGTCAGGTCACTAAGCAGGAACGCCGTGCCGCGCGCCAAGCACACAATGGCCGCGCGAGTTAACAACGCGTGTCGCTCTGATCGTGGATCGACGCTCGGATGAAACCTTGATGAACGCGATCGCCCAAGGAGACAGGGCTGCAATGACTGCTCTGATAGCACGTCATATGCAGCCCGTCTACCGATACGCCTACCACCTCACTAACAACCCAAGCTCCGCAGAGGATCTGACTCAGGACACCTGGCTGAAAGTCTGGCAAAAGGCGGGGGCATATCGAGCAGATTCAGCCAGCGTGTCGACGTGGTTACATCGAATTTTGCACAATCAGTTTGTGGATTCGACCCGTAAGAGCTGGCGGGAGCGCTTTTTTGGATTACCCGATCAAGACACGGAAGAGATAGACTGGTTCGCCGATAACCAGGCGCAGGGACAACCCGGGCATCTGGAAAAACTGGAGAAAGATGAAGCAGCAACACACATGGACTACGCTCTTCGGAAACTACCGGTTAATCAGAGGTCTGCATTGCTGTTGCAAGTCAATAACGGGATAAGCAACCAAGAGATTGCACATATTCTAGGATTAGGCGTGAGGGCCGTCGAATCTCTGCAATCTCGAGCACGTAAAAATTTGAGGCGTATTCTGGAGCACAAAACATGACTCACAATCACCAATCCTCTGAAGATACAGAGCTTGATGATCGTTTGCGGGATCACTTCGCCAGAACCCAAATACCAGCGGGGCTAGCTGGGCGGGTTGAGGCCGCCATCGATCAACTCGATTCCCCCTCGCACATGTGGGTACCCAACTGGCTGAGTCAGGGTTGGTGGCGGCCTGTCACCGCGTGCATGCTGCCGCTAGTTATCGGCTTTATCACCGGCCAATCGATCACCACGGATTCAGTCTCAGAAGACATCGATATTGCAGGAATCGTTTATCTGGACGGCTTCGAAGCAGACTGGGAGCTCAACGGCATAACCCAGGACGACTTTCCAAATGAATAAGTGGCTTGGCATCGCCTTGGTGATCAGCTTGGTGATCAATCTAGCATTGGCCGGATTTGTTGCCGGGAGATTAACCAAAGGATTTGTACAAGGCCCACCAGCCCACGACATCACCAGAGCTTATCCAAGATTTGCAAACGAGCTCACCGATCAAAGGAAAGCTGACCTGCGCCCTCAGATCCGTGAATACCTGAAATCCATGCGGGGTTCTCGAACCGAACTGCGTGAAGCCAGAGGCGCAGTAAACGCCGCAATCCTGGCGTCTCCCTTCGAATCTAGAGGTCTGGAGCAAGCTCTGGAGCAAATGAACGCGGTGCAACAAAACCTCACCCAGTCTGCACAAAACTCTTTTGTGCAGTTCATCAGCTCTCTAGATGAAGCCGAACGTGCCCGATTTGTCGAAAGAAGTCGAAGGTTTGAGCAGGCCCCACCCCTGAGACGCATGAGGCCAATGAATCATAGTGAGTAATCACTTACTAGAAAATGCAATCGATCGATTTTTCGAACACTATAAAATTTCGCACGCTCCGTTATTGTGCGACCACGATCCGGAATGGACATCGCCTTGTGAGAGTCAGCAAAAAGTGGGTGAAAAAACGCTATGGGAGCCGGTGCGACGACATGCAGACACAGTAGATTTTGCCGATCTTGAGAAAGCCCTGGAGTTCCCTTTACACCCCGACCTTAAGCAACACTATGCCAGGTATTGGTCCGGACATCTGAAGGCCATCGCGCCCGATGGGCCGCTGACGTTGCTTTATCTATGGAATCATGAAGATATTGGTCGACTGATTGAAAACCTGATCGGTCACGTGGTCGCCTGTCGCAACAACAAAACCCCATTCGCCGGATTTTTTGCGGCCACAGACCAGGGTGACTATTTCCTCACCGTCCACAACGATACAGGCGCAGTTCAGTTAGAGCAGCCAGGGTATAAGCCACTTCGCACGGTCGCTGAGAGTCTGGCAGAGTTTTACGACCAAATGATCCCAGCCGAACACCATTCTTGAAGTAAATGCTTACTAACTTATCGTTTTTCGGCTTTTAGAGCGAATTCTCAATCGCGGTTTTGACCGATTTTCAGCCTTAACCGATTGCTTTTGTAAGCGGCTACTACCAACTGATCCCAATAGATTTAGGCGTGTTAGGCGGTGCATCAGCCCAATCGCGAATTCCGGCTGATCTGGCGGATCGATCTTAAATGCCTTCATGCACAATTGGGCAATTAATATGCTAGCCGCCATCCGAAGTTGCCTAAGGTCGCCAGACTTTTCGTTCGCAAACGATTGATCGTCACCCAACCAATCATTCGGTAGGCCAACTTCTAATATTTGCTCAGCAATCCATTCGTACTCCACGTGTGAGATAACTTCGCCTTTCACCAGCAGCTGAACCTGCCAAATAAGCAACGCGTGTTGCAGACCCTCTTTACTACCGAAATAGTGGTAGATCATTCGTTTATTCAGGCCCGCCTGTTCCGCCACCACATCAACCCTAAGACTATCCAGTCCAGAGCCTGCACTTATCTCCTGGCTTGCGGTCAAAATTCTTAAGACGGAAGCATTCATGTAACTATTTGGTTACCAATAAATCTCTATGAGCCAACAAAAGTTTACGGAACGGGAAACACATTGAGAATTTCTGTTGCAGCCAAGTTATCATGTAACTATATAGTTACCAAGTCTATTTATTATCGAGTGAGTAAGTGTATACTTACGATCTGCGTCAACCCCAACCTATGGAAGAAATTCATGCTCAAGCACTCCCTGCGTTTTCCTCTATTTCTCACCATCCTCGCCGCCTCGCTTAGCACCGTGACGGCCCAAGCAGCCTCGAAGCTGGAGCTGGACACCCGAGCACAAGCGGTTTTGGACAATCTATACAAAGAACAACCTGCTGCCGCGCAATTAGCAGCTAAAGCAGCTGGCATCCTGGTATTTCCACGCATTATAAAAGGTGGTGTGGGCATTGGCGGAGAAATTGGCGAAGGTTCGCTATTGATCAATAACGAGCCTGCACAGTACTACCGCATCACCTCACTTTCCGTCGGATTTCAGCTGGGCGGTCAGGCAAAATCTGAAGTCATCATGTTTATGACCAGTGAGGCGCTGGAGATCTTTCGCGGCAGCGACGGCTGGGAAGCCGGCGTAGACGGCAGCATTGCAGTCATTGAGTTTGGCGTGGGCAGAGAGATCGACACAAACTCCATCCAGGATCCGATCATCGCTTTCGTTTTCGACAATAAAGGCTTGATGTACAACCTTTCCCTGGAAGGTTCGAAGTTCTGGCGGATAAACAAATAAGTGCAACTAAAATATTGCACCTAGTCCTCTCAACTTAGACTCGCCGAATCTGCCTCAGCGAAAATCGCGTCTGCGTCCACGGAAGAGCGTACTGATCGTGGTAGCCGCGTCGACGGAGGCTTCATGGCCGCCGGGATCTTCTGTACATTAGAACAATTACCCTAACCCCCGGTTGCTATGAAATCTAAACTCTTCACATTGTCCGTTTTACTAATCTCGATAGTCGGTCAGGCGAACAGCCAGCCCTTCAATATTGAAGAGGTTACCTCCTTCGATGAACCCTGGGCTATGGCCTTCTTACCTGATGGGCGAATCCTCGTCACAGAGAAGAAAGGTCGATTGCAGTTGATTGGACAAGACGGTCGCGCATTCGGCGCAATCAGCGGTATTCCGAATGTAGATTACGGCGGACAGGGTGGGCTGGGCGATGTCGCACTGCACCCGGATTTTGACGAAAACAGTTTGGTTTACGTCAGCTATGCCGAAGAAGGTATCGGTGGCACCAGAGGCGCAGCGGTAGCGCGAGGCGTGCTGGATCTAACCGGACGTCGAGGCCAACTCACCGATGTAGAAGTGATCTGGCGTCAGTATCCAAAAACCGTCGGGTATGGCCACTATGGTCACCGGTTACTGTTCGACAAAGATGGCTACCTGTGGATTGCATCCGGCGATCGTCAGAAGTTCACGCCGTCACAAGATATTCAGAGCAACATTGGCAAAATTCTGCGCCTGAACGACGACGGCTCCATTCCAGATGACAATCCTTATATGGACTACTACAGCGAAGATGCACGCGTGAACCGGGGCAGCGCCTACCGCGAGGTCTGGTCTCTTGGCCATCGTAACCCCCTCGGCCTGTCGTTAGATCTCGACAATCGGCTTTGGGTCATTGAAATGGGCCCGGCTCACGGGGATGAACTGAATCTCATTACTCGCCGTGGCAATTACGGCTATCCCGTCGTGTCCAACGGCGATCACTATGATGGTCGAGAAATTCCAGATCACGATACCCGCCCGGAGTTTATCGAACCCGCGGTTTGGTGGGACCCTGCCATTTCACCCGGTCATATGATGACCTACACAGGCGCTGCCTTTAAAAGCTGGATGGGAGACCTGTTTATATCGGGCTTATCTTCTCAGGCCATCATCCGCATTGAGATCGATGGTGACAAAGCACAAGAGGCGGAGCGATTTGAAATGGGTGCGCGTATTCGCAGTGTTGTCCAAGGGCCCGAGGGTAATCTTTGGGTCCTGGAAGATGAGCGGGGTTCCAGTCAGGGCAGACTGCTAAAGCTGACACCCTGACCGGCTCGTCAGACACATTAGTTTCTGTCGACCATATCCTTGTCCAACCGCCGCCACGTGAGCAGGAAGAACAGTGAGCTGATGGCATACAAAATAGCCATGATGACCATGGCCGACTGTAAACTCTGAGAGTAAACCGCGCCGCACACCGCCTGCAGATTTTCGCTCAACGCGCCAATGGCACGGGGATGGCATTCGTTTCGAGCCAGCTGTTCAGCAGTCACACCAAGCTCCGCCGCGCCATTCACAAAGAAAATGTCCGACGTCAGACCAATAAACAAAGGACCAAAACCGTAGCCGATCAAATTGGCAATGAATAACAGCACCGCTGTTGCCATGGCACGCACCCGCATAGTCACGACACCCTGCCCAATGGTGTATTGAGCAGCAATATAGCCGTACTTCACAAATCCGCCGATGATCAAACCGATGGCTGCGTAAAGCAGGCTCTGGGTCGTAAACGCGAACACATAGAAGGGAATCGACAAGGCCAATCCAGCCGCTGGCACCCATGCGATGGCACCCGGGTGGGTTTTGTAAAGTCGAGTTGCGAGCCAGCCCGTCGCAAAAGTGCCGATAGCCGCTGATAAGGCAACGGGAGTGTTGATCCAAATCGCGGCCTCACCCGTAGTGATTTCATGTGCGCGGACCAGAAAAATGGATTGAAAGGAGGAGATCCCATAACCACAAAAAGCCGCTACGGTTGCCCCAGCGGTCATCAGCCAGAACGCAGGCTTTGTCATCAGCTCACGAATCGCCTCGCGCAGGGGTACAGGCTCTTTTGATTGAGTCGCTTTCGGGTCGGTATAGCCACGGGGCGGTTCTTTTACCGTTAGCTTGAACACCAACGCGACCAACACACCGGGCAGGCCAACCACAAAAAAAGCTGTTCGCCAATCGAATGCGTCTGTAACCCAACCACCAATCAAGTTGGCGAACATCCCTCCGAGGGTGACACCCATCGAGTACACACCAAGTGCTTGAGATCGGTCGCGTGGAGCGTAATAGTCAGCAATTAATGAATTCGCGGGTGGTGTACAACCGGCCTCCCCAATCCCGACGCCAACCCGGCACATTAACAAAACCCAGAACGCGCCGATGGTCATGGAACCGATGGTGACTTCGGTCGCCAACCCACATAGAACTGTCATAATGGACCACAGGGCAACGCACACGGTCATAATCCACACGCGGTGACCGGCGTCTGCATAACGCGCAAGCGGGATGCCTACAATCGTGTACAGAAGGGCAAAGCCGAATCCGGTAAGCAAACCAAATTGGGTATCGGACAGCCCAAGCTCTGGCACCAGATCCGGACCGACCACGGCCAACAAGCCACGGTCGACAAAGTTCAATATATAGATGAGCGTTAAGGCCGAGAGCACATAGGTTCGGTAGCCATACGTACCAAACCCGGAGTTTTCACCCGGTGCATTGCCTTGTTCGGGTGCGGTTGCTGCGGTCATAACTTCAATCTCCCCAAGTCACAACCAGTCTCTTCTAAAAAGACTGAATTCGTCAATCGTTTCGTAAGTGCGTTTGAATCGCTACCCAGTTCACGCGGCATTCACGGGCACTTAGCTAGCCTGCAAAAATGCGATTACTAATGTTGAGTTACTGCTTGATGATTGCTACTACCCTTGAGGCACAAAGCAACCTCGAAGAGCACAAGGTTTTCCTGGAGGAAACAGCGTACCTGAATTTCTCTCATCCCGGGCTGCAAAAGGTTGTGGCCGAATTACGCGGCAAAACAGACACCCAGACAGCCGTAAATCTACACAACTTCGTACGAGATGAAGTGCGCTTCGGTTGGCGGCCCGCTTTTTATGCCATGTCGGCCAGCGAGGTGTTGAGAACGGGCGTCGGCTACTGCAACACAAAAAGTACCCTCTTTGTTGCACTATTGCGCGGCGCTGGCATTCCTGCCCGCCAACGATTTGTCAGCATCAACGCTGACATTCTCAAGCCCTTCATTAAGTTACGCCAGCCGTATGTGGATCATAGCTACACCGAAGTGTTACTTGACGGACGCTGGCTACGCGTAGACAGCTACATACCCGATCCCGATCTGTTTCGACTCGCCAGCATGCGCCTTACTGAGGAGCGGAGCGTTATGGGCTACGGTATACATCGACTGGGTGTTAACGAGTGGAATGGCCGTACTGATGCGTTTGCACAATTCGTCGAGAGCGGCATGGCAAAGATAACCAATCAGGACTACGGTGTCTTTCGCGACACTGCGGCTTTCTACGCCGAAACAGAGCGCGGCGAAAAACTGAGTGGTTCCCGACGTTTCACACTACCGGTCGGTATTAGATTCGCGGACGCCGCAGTGCGCAGGTTTGTGAGTAAGGCCGGCTAGAGCGATCGTCTTACTTCAGTCAAACCAGCCGCTTTCTATGCGTCATACAAGCCATGTGCTGTCGGAAAGCACTCAATTCCTGGGACTCAACAGCCTCGATATCACAGTTTCTCCAACACGCTCCCCAAGACGAACCCCTTCTGTAGCGTCATACCGAAAGTGGATGCCCAGATACACCCGGGATAATCCACACTGCATAGCGGCCTGGTCGAAAGATTCAAACTGCCTGGTCCGGGGGCTCATTTCGATTTTCCCGGATCCGGGCCCGGCGATGTCTACGCCTGGGGTATCCATAGAAAAGGCATAGCTGTCTCCAAATGATTCTTTGAATACGGCCATTGCAGCTGCGCAGGCTGTGCCGTGAGCCGATGGGTAAGAAGGAAATGCATAAGTGTGTCGGTGGGTGTTTGTCCAAGTTGTTTCGGCTTGTGTGTTTGAGTTTCCATCATTGGCTGCCCAGCGGATCGCAGTGTAGGGGCGCCAGTGGTTGTAGTGAAACTTGTTATCAAAACTACTCACATAGGCGTCAAAGACTGCCATATTGAGCAGCGCCAACATACGAACAGCATCGTTAAGTGCAAGATTTTCTTTGTGAATGAGCTCGCGGGCGAGGCGATTGTGGGAGCTCTCCACAAACTCCTTCCACCACATCGCTATATGCGTTTGATCAGGCGTTCGACTCATGCTCTGAAAGCGCCCCATTTCCTTAACCTCTCTAAAGGCCTGAAGGTACGCATCGCTTTCGATTGCTGGGGGTGGGGGGACTCTAAATTCGCCAGCATTTTGCATCGCAAATCCTCGCGCTTTGGCCCAGCCTGCGCCGAATACAAATCCCTGTGGCGTTCCACTATGCTCCTGGAATTCTGCGTAGACACCCGGCGCCATAGGGTGCCAACGATATTCAGACTCTGTATCCCAACCGTCGCCTCGCCGGTGATTGAGTACCTCCAGGGCGACGGCACGACCCAATTCCAAACCAGATTGAAAGCGCACCCCTCCGCCCCTGCGTTTGAGCCAATCGTCCCGCAGGGCGGCCAGTCGTTCCCGCTGGTCAGGATATTGGTCCAATCCCACAACAAACGCGGCCTGGACGGTGGCGACAATCGCATCTGCATCGGATGCCGAATGACGAGACGCATACGGCATAAAATCCCCATCTATCGCAGAAAGTGCATCATGCATCGCTGTATGCATCATTGCAGCGGTGCGAACACCCTTCAGGGTCATGAAACCATCCTCTGCTTCGGCGATTTCGAGCAGCGCTGCATTCCACTGAGTGGCAACTTGCGCCTGTTGTGACAGCGCATTCGCACCGACCAGACAAAGCGCGCATGAGAACGTGAGAATCAATATCGTGTTTTTGATCATTGGATCTTCTAAACCAAAATAGCGGCTGTCCACCAGAACCGTTGTGGTTCATGCAGGGAGCGTTCTCTGGGCTGGAGCCGTCCTTTTGTAATTGGTCAGGCTGCATTCTCATCAACAACTCAGTTTGGCACAATGTCAAAAATACGAACAATCGTGCCAATCCTCATAACCATGCCAGTTTATAAAATACCCAAAATCCAACACCTACCGCCCAAAGGCACACCCCGAAAGCGAATTGTGTTTGTCACCAATCCAAACTCTCGTTCACTGGAGTACTTCGGACCTCTCCAAGTCTTCGATGAGGCACGTATATTTTTTGATTACGAACAACGCTTAGACCTCGCTTACGAAATCGAGGTTGTCAGCACGGAACCGGGTCAGCTATACGAAAGAAAAGGATTTTCAATTCAAGCACCGATTCCTTACCACCGCCTCCGAGGCGAGGTAGATACCCTGATCTTGCAGGCAGCAGATGAGGGTGACGCGTGCCTGCATGACCAGAAATTTCTCAAGTGGGTGCGGCGCATGTCCGGTCGAGTGAGACGCATGGTCAGCATTTGCACGGGTTCTTTCATATTGGCAGAGGCCGGATTACTAGACGGCAAACGAGCCAGTACGCACTGGTGTGCCTTTGACGATTTTCGAGAAAAGTACCCAAACGTCACCCTGGATCCGGACGCTATTTTTGTCAAAGACGAGCATATCTACACGTCTGCAGGTGCAACCTCGGGGATGGATCTAGCGATCGCGCTGATCGAAGAAGACTTCGGGACCGCATTTGCACGTCGTGTCGCTCAAGGTTTAGTCATGTTCCTCCGCAAGCCTGCCTATCAATCACAGTTCAGCGTGCACGTGGTTGGAGAAACAGAAGGTGCTGACGACTTAAAACCAATTATCTCTTACATCTCTGAGAATCTAGAGAGTGATCTGCGCATCGAGACGCTCGCAAGCAAGTTTCACATGAGCCAAAGAACATTTGTCAGATTGTTCAGTCATCAGACGGGCACTTCTCCCGGACGCTATATCGAACAGCTCAGGATCGAGCGTGCACGCCAGCTCCTGGAGGACACAAACCGCTCCGTTTCTAAGATTGCCGAGTCCTGCGGCTATAATTCAGTTGATGGCCTGCGATTGGCATTCGAACGTAAGTTGGGAACCAGCCCAAAACAGTACCGGGATCGTTTCACCTCGGCCATCGTGCTCAATGAGCGCAGTGGGGGCGTTTGAAAATCGTTATTCCAAGTCCTGGACGATGGCCAATACGAAACGGATAGAAACAACATGGTTACGGTATCGTTACCACTTAGAGTAATCATTCTTGATAAGAGAATTAGATGACCAAATTTCCAACCGGTCCATCAGCCTCAAATCTTTTCAGGCTTTAACCGCTCGGCATGTACCCCAAAGAACGATTGCGCGGGATCAAGCATCCTTATGCTGGTAATCAACCGGGTCAAGATGCCAATCATACTGCGGGCCAAATCGCTCGACGAGGAAGTCGATGAACATCCTCACCTTTGGTGGAATAAATCTCTGATAGGGGTGCACCGCGTAGATCGACGATGTAGCGGGATACGGCGGGTAGTCGGCAAGAAGCTCTACCAGCGCGCCTCTTGCGAGCGCAGGTCCTAAGATCCAATCAGGAGATAACATCAATCCACGGCCATGGCACGCTGCTGTGACCAGCATGTTACCGCTATTCGCTGTAAACGCGCCTCCAGCACTAACGTCGACGATCTTGCGCCCATCTCGAAACCGCCAAGTGTTCTCGCCAGGTTCACGCCTGAGTGTGAGGCAGTTGTGATTTTCAATATCTCGAGGATGCACCAGCTTTGGCGAGTTTGATAGATAACTTGGACTAGCACAGAGTCGGCGGGTGATATCGGCGAGCTTGCGGACACGTAGGGTTGAATCCTTTAGCTCACCAGCTCGAATCGCTAAATCAAAACCCTCAGCGATGAGATCCACTTTGAGGTCTGTCGAGGTCAGTCCAAAGCTTACCTCGGGCCAACGCGCCTGAAACAACGCAGTCGCCACCACTATATGTTGCTCAAGACTAGCTGGGACGGAAATGCGAACCAAACCAGCAGGTTCGTCCTCCAAATTTGCCGCGACGACACGCGCCTCCTCCAGGTCAAGCAGGATTCCGCGGGTTCGCTTATGAAACTGACGACCAGCTTCAGTGAGATTGAGCTTACGCGTTGTGCGATGAAACAGCGTCGCACCCAGCCATCCTTCGAGATCCACAATTCGCCGCGAGACGCTCGAAGGCGCAAGGTTACTTTGCCGACCCGCGGCCGAGAAAGAACCGGTTTCGACCACCTTGTTAAACAGCGCAATCGCGCCTAACTGATCCATTATCGCTGACCTCTACCTGACTCCAATTTTCTTATTTATGCAAGATACGCAAATGTCTTTTCCTGATTTATGCACTTATCACAAATGCAATATCAACATATCTTGATGTCAGAAGGAAGGGGAAACCCAACCTCAATCGAAAAACTAAATCAGCTAATGGAGGAAACAATGGAGAGCTCAACACATGATCGACCGCTCACCGCTATCGTAACCGGCGCTTCAACTGGAATCGGATTTGCCATCACTCGGCGATTGCTGGAAGACGGCCACAACGTTGTCATGAATGCAAGAACCGCATCGGACCTGCAAGCCGCCTTTACAAACTTAGACAAAACTGAATCTGCTCGAATCGTGGCAGGTGATATCGCAGACCGGGTTGTAGGCAATCAACTTGTGCGAACTGCGGAGGAAAACTTTGGCGCAGTCGACACGCTCATCAACAATGCCGGCGTTTTTGCAGCAAAGCCATTCCTTGAGACCACAGAACGCGATATTGACCGTTTCTATGACATTAATTTCAAAGGTGCCTACTTTGTTACTCAGGCAGCCATACCCAGTATGCAGAAACGTGGCGGCGGTTCGATTGTGAACATCGGAACGGTGCTGGTGGAGCACGCAATTGCGGGCTTTCCGGCATCCGCTGCGGTCGCCAGTAAGGCTGCACTACACAGCCTAACCGAACAGTTGGCCGCTGAGTTTGGGGGCGACAACATCAGGGTGTCCACTATTTCTACCGGAATTATCGAAACCCCACTGCACGCCAAGCACGGTATCGAAGATACCAGCGGACTAGCCGGACTACATCTCGTGAATCGAATCGGTGCACCTGGTGACGTCGCCGACGCCGTTGCCATGCTGGCTAACAACAACTTTATCACCGGGACTGTTCTTCGCGTGGATGGTGGTCACGCAGCCGGACATGCCTACGGCTAAACAGGTTTAGCCGAAAAATTTTTATCATCCACAGGAGAATCTAATGCCTTATGTAAATATCAAAGTGACCGATGAAGGAGTCACACGCGAACAGAAACAAAAACTGGTTTTCGCAACAACCCAGCTATTGCAAGACGTTCTTAACAAGAATCCCGCCTCAACATTTGTGGTAATTGAGGAAGTAGGGACAGACAACTGGGGCATCTCTGGCGAGCTCGTCACCGAAATAAGAGCCAGAACAGCATCGAACTCGGCAAGCGCCAGGTCTAACAAGAGCTAAGACGCATCCGCGAAAGGAAGCGCCCGTTAATCAAAAACAGCAGGAACAAACCCATGAATGGAACAAAAACTAACCAATCTAACGTCGCTAGCTATCAGCGCGACTATCAAGCCATTATCGGAGTGCTCAACGAGTATTTCGATGGACTTTTCGAAGGCGATGTAGAAAAGCTCCGCGCCATCTTTCATGAAGATTCGGTATTAAAGGGGAACGACTACCGAAAGACACGAGACGACTGGCTCGATGCCGT
The DNA here is from genome assembly GCA_039028095.1 of Pseudomonadota bacterium. Classification (GTDB taxonomy): domain Bacteria; phylum Pseudomonadota; class Gammaproteobacteria; order Pseudomonadales; family Azotimanducaceae; genus UBA4421. The sequence continues at coordinate 56,463 of JBCCIU010000001.1, read as the reverse complement.
AGCCAGCCGCCCAACGCCCAGAGACGAAGGTATGGCATTCACTTTCAACATTCTTTCGCTGGAGATTGTTGGCGACCAGGCGATGGCAAAAGTGGACGCACCACTGTTAGCCGCCCACTTCATAGACTTCCTTGGGTTGCTCAAGGAAGACGGTCAATGGCAGATCGTGAACAAGATGTTCACGACCGTATAACTCACTTTGCGATCCGGGGCACTGTCGAATGGCTCGTGCCCATCGATCTCTCGTAACTAAGGATTCGATCATGAACAGCACACCCCTTATTGTCCTCAGTTTGATCATGGTAACCGCCGGCGTTGGTATACCTGTAATGGCCGCCTTGAATGGAGGCCTCGGTTCTCGTCTGGACAACCCGGTGCAAGCAGCAACGGTACTCTTTGCACTTGCCCTGACCCTCTCGATCGTTGTGCTGCTGTTCCAATCCAAACCGATTGTTCTAAACGTGCAAGCCATACCACCACAATATTTTTTCGGCGGTTTTTTCGTCGCGTTTTATATCCTGTCTGTCACATTTATTGCGCCCTTGATTGGTGTTGGAAACGCAATCGTTCTAGTACTTCTCGGCCAAACCCTTGCATCGGCGCTGATCGATCACTTTGGCTGGTTCGGCGCGCAACAGACACCGCTCACCGCTACGCGGGCGTTTGGTCTGGTCATCATTTTGACCGGCATCTCGATCACCAGACGGGCGACCGGTGCTTTGTAAGCCTATGAATCCACCAACCAACCGACTACTAAAGATGTCCAAAGAACCCTTCACGATTCGCGTTTATCAAGATCAGGACCATTCAGGTCTCATTGAGCTATGGGAAACGTGTTTCCCTGATGATCCCCCCTGGAATGATCCGGTGGAAATCATAAAACGCAAGCGCGTTCACCAACCCGAACAACTGTATGTGTGCATCAATAATGGGAACATCATCGGGTCGGTGCTTGCGGGCTTTGATGGCTTTCGCGGTTGGATAAACAAACTCGCAACACACCCAGATTATCAACACCAAGGTGTAGCAACTCTCCTCTTGAACACAGCAGAGCACGCATTGGCTGCCATGGGGTGTCCCAAGATCAATCTGCAGGTAAGACAAGAGAATTCCAGCGTTGTGCAGCTATACGAGAACGCCGGGTATGAAATTGAGGCACTCATCAGCATGGGGAAGCTCTTACCGGAGAACACGACGCCATCGATCCAAGAGTGGTGAACTACTCAATACTTAACCAATCTAGTAAACCGGAAACTGAAATGAACCATCGAATCAACATCAACCAAGTTCAACCCAAAGCGTTTGAAGCAATGTTTGGTATAGAAGACTATCTGGCACAGAGCGAACTGGATCAGTCCTTGAAAGAACTGATTAAGGTGCGCGCCTCCCAAATCAACGGTTGCGCCTACTGCATCGCCATGCACACCCAGGCAGCTCTGAAGAACGGCGAAACACATGAGCGACTATTTGCCCTTTCTGCCTGGAAAGAATCAAATCTTTTCAGCGACAAGGAAAGAGCGGTACTTTCACTTACCGACGAAGTAACCCAAATCGCGCTTTCTGGACTTTCAGAAAGTGCATATCAGTCCGCCCTGAGTACTCTGGGTGACGAACAGCTTGCCGCAGCAATCATGCAAGTGGTAGCAATCAATGCCTGGAATAGGATAGCCGTAGCAACCAAAATGGCGTAACGACACGCCATAAGCATCCTTTCTGACTCTGAATTTTTCAAACATCATTGTACAGGTATCATGCATGGGTGTTTGACATTGGTGGACCTCCGGGCGGCGCAAAGTTATGCGGACGTTTATCTATTACTTGACGATCGCGACCCTGGTAACGCATGAGCTGGATGCCGTAAGACACAGCGAATGGGTGCTGCTTTATATTCTTAGAGACTTACCTGCAGCCACCGCTTATACAGTATTTGTTGTGCTGCATGTTCCTCTGATTGTCGCCATCCTTTGGCTTTCCCACCACCAAAACGAAAAACTGCAGTCTATTTTTCGATTCTTATTCGGTGTTTTGACCTGCGTACACGCCATCATCCATCTTGGGCTTGAGGGTTCGGAAAAGTACTTCTTTGAAGGTTGGCTGGCAGACGGACTTATATTTGGGTCTGCCACGCTCGGAGCCATCTATAGCACCACCGTCTTGCTGGACCACCTTACAGATCGCTCGAACTAAGTATCTCAGGGTAAATACATCCAATATTGAGCCGGAAAGAAAAAAAGTTCTATCCACTGCATCTAAATCGATCCACCCTGCACCTATAGATCTAAACAACGGGAACAGGTGTGAAAATGGAAGGATTAGGTACGGGTGCAGGTTTGGCCGCGTTGGGTTTCTGGACCTTTGTCGGCACAGCGGTTGTGGCAGGCGTGTGGGATAGCATTCGTAAGCGTGACGCTCAACACGAGACCCTGCGCAGGATGATCGAGTCAGGTCAACCTATTGATCATGAACTAGCCAACAAGCTGCTTTCTTTGTCAGCTGCCGACGATGATCTGCCGGAACAGTTAAGGGTAGCGGCCTACATCATGTGGGCCATATCGCCGGGTTTAATCATCTTGGGGGCGGTCCTTTCTCTGTTGGCCACAGAAATATTTACCATTCTGCTTGGTGTTGCTGCTTTGGTCGCAACGCTCGGGGGTGGTTTTTTTGTGGCCAGTCGTTCAATAGAGAAATACCAGAACAACAGACGCTCCAAGCAGCTGTAGCCTGAGCCGATCCCTTGAAGGCCTCTCACCTCAATCAAGCTGCAGAAGTTCTGGTGGTCGCTCTGGCGCGGACCGGTGATCGAGAAGCATTCGCCGAACTGGTCAATAGACACCAGAGCTGGATACGCGGCTTGTTTGGACGCCTTGGTGCAGAACCTGCGTTGCTAGACGATCTGGCGCAGCAAACCTTTCTGCAAGCCTGGAAAGACATCTCCGGGTTGCGAGACCCCAACAAATTTAGTGGATGGCTGAAACAGATCGCAATCAACGTCTGGCGCGGTTACTGGCGCAGACAAGGTGGCGGAAACATGCTGGTCCTGCAGGATGAGTTTGACGCCGAGCTGGCCATCGAGACACTGTCTGCAACCGACAGCAATTTGAACCGGGACTTGCAATCAGCCTTATCAACCCTGCCTATAGAAGTAAGCACGTGTATTGTGCTCGCCTACCACGAGGGTATGAGCCAGGACGAAGTCGCCGTGGCGCTGGATATACCCCTGGGTACAGTAAAATCACACATCCGCCGGGGCTCCAAAAAGCTGCGCGAGCTTCTGCAAGACTACATCGAACAAGACAAAGGTAATCCGAATGCCTGAACAGAATCCACATGCAAAAGACAACTCCGATAAGCTGGATCTCGAACTGGAACAACTTTTCTCACGAGCTGCCCCCGACGCTAAACCTGCCTTCAGTCGCGCTTTCACCACAAAAGTAATGCAGCAGGTAGATCGCAGCTATCGTCGCGCTGTCATGTGGCGGATTGCCTTGGGGTTGATCGCTCTTGTAATTGCCATCCCCCTGCAAGATCTTGGGCTGGCCGTGACCCAACTGCTGGTCATAGAGGTCGTAGAAGTTCCCAATCACTTGATGTCAGATCTGCTCACACCTGTTAACTCAGTAGGTGCGGTAGTGACCCTTTGCCTGTTGGGTATACGTTTGACGCAAAAGCGTTTGTTCAACCGATTGGCTGCGTCATGACAGACCAGCAAACAGGCCCGAATGGCGGGTTTCGTGTTCTAACAGATACTGTTTGGCTTCCAGACCACCGCCAAAGCCGGTCAGACTGCCGTTGCTGCCGATGACTCTGTGGCAGGGAATAATCAAGGCAATCGGGTTGTTTCCATTCGCGGCCCCTACTGCGCGTACGGCTTTTGGCCGACCGATCTGTCTTGCAATGTCCGCATAGCTGCAAGTTTCGCCAAAGGGGATGGTTCGCAGGGCATTTAGCACCTCCAACTGAAACTTGGTCCCAGCCGGTTCCAGGTCCAGCTCAAACACTTCTCGCTTACCTGCAAAATACTCGTTGATCTGTTTTGTCGCAGATCTGAACGGTTCATCGTAACGCTCCCAGCTATCATCCGCGCCGCGCGCCTTGGACCCGCTTGAGAAATACAGGCCGGTCAGCTTGTGTTTGTCACCAGATAACATCAACGGCCCAATTGGGCTTTCTACAAAGGTGTAGTAAACGGGGTGATCAGTGTTCATAAGACCGTTCTCGCTAGTAATCTCGTCAATTGTTTGTCCGCGTCTGTTTAGTCGCACGTCGCTTGCCCGCGGAGTACCAAAGATACATGAGCACGTACGCCCGCCAAGGCTGCCAGGTTTGGGATTGTTTGCGCGCTTGGGCCGCGGTACAGCCCAGCTCTTTCAGCACAACCCAATCATTGTCTGGAAAGGCATTGGGGTCTTTCAGCACGCGCATGCGAATATAGTTAGCCGTCCAAGGACCAATCCCATCCAGACTGGTAAGACGGTCGACCAGAGTCTGGTAGTCCTGGCATTCATCCACCTGCAGATCCCCTGCCACCACTTGTTCAGCCAGATGCACAATTGCTCTACCCCGCCGACCCGGCATGCCCAACTCAGCGACCTCCCGGCCCAGCAGCTGTTTCGGGGACGGAAAGCGCCCGTCGCCGTAGGCGGTCATCATCTTATTTGCAAGCTCTGTACCCCGAGCCACGCTGACCTGTTGCCCCAAAATTGCACGCACCGAGGTTTCAAATCCATCCCACGCCCCCGCGACACGCAATCCCGGCGCTTCTTTGACCAACGGTTTAATTAAATCAATCTCGCTTAAGAATTCACACAGGGTATGCCCGTCTGCGTTCAAATCAAACACCATCCGGACACGATGCAGCAATTCATGAACCGGCGTTTCCACAAGTGGCAGTCGCACTTCCAGGCTGTCTTGGGCCGGACGGACTTCTACCCACTCATTTTCGTGTGTCTCGCCCACCCTACGTCGATAGCACCAGTCACCGTCAATACTCGAACCTGTGACCTCCTCCCATCCGGGTAACTGGCGGTTTTGCAGATAGCCGAATATCCAGTCGAAGTGATAAGGCTTCCGCACAGGTAGGGTAAAGGTGAGATTGGTGGGGCGAGCTTCACTTGTTTTTACGGCACGCTTTTTTTTGCCTGCGGCGCGCAATTGGGTCGGGGTTGCCTGAAAAATCTCACGCATCTCGGCGTTAAATCGACTCACGCTGCCAAAACCTGCGTGATAGGCAATTTCTGTGTGGGTGTACCGACCTTGCCGCAACAGAGTTCGAGCAACCTTCGCCCGACACATCCGTCCAACAGCCTTGGGGGATGCCCCTAGCTGGGCACTGAATAACCGACTTAACTGTCGCTCGCCAATCTCCAAACTTTGCGCAAGGTCGCCTGTGGAATGGTTGTTTAGAAAACCAGCTTCGATCAAGCGCAGGGCCCGAACCACCGTATCACTGCCAAGTGTCCATTCCGGCAAGGGCAAGGCCGCTTCAGGACGACATCGAAGGCATGGCCTAAATCCTGCGGCAGCCGCCGCGGCGCCAGTTGGAAAGTAGCGCACATTGGATTCCGCAGGCATTCGAGCCGGACAAATCGTCCGGCAATAAATCCCGGTCGTAAGCACCCCGATGAAAAATAGTCCGTCAAACCGCGGATCCCGACTTTTTCGGGCTTGCTCGCACACCTGTTGCGGGGGTAAAACACCCCACGAATCGGGTCTTGCGGCGGCAATAGCGGACTGACCTTTATCCATTTTTGTATGTTCCTGCAGTGCTACAAAGCACCCAATGAAGACCCCATTACGTATTGGACCTGACTATAATGCACCGATCCACATATGACTTCCTGGATTCGGACATTTGTCAAAAGAAACGCCAGTAACAATCGATCCGGCTCGACCAGTTCGACTGGATCCGGTGTGCATCCCCAAACCCTGGGGCCAGGAGATCTGGTACACGGGCATTGAGAAGCGCGGCGTCAGTGGCGTTCTGATTGAAGAGAGCCGCTTACCCATCGACGAATACCTGGCGTGCAACCCAGGCGGGTTGAGCAACCATGCGCCTTTGCTTCTGCTCAAGATTCTTGACCCAAAACCGACACAAGTTGTGGGGGATCTTTACTTTGAAGTCCACGAGGAAAAACAGGAAGTGTATGTGGTGACATCTGTCGATCGCCAGGCTTGGCCTGGAGGCAAAGGCGCAATACGTTTCGGGATGAATCAATCGGTACGCAGCAAATACACAGACGACGATGCCTTTCGTCAAGCGTACCTGGAGGCGGTCCAAGACTACGAGGGTATACGACGCAAGATCGATGATGGTCCACTCTCACCTGGGGATGAGGCAATCGAACTGGAACTGCGCGCAACTATGGAATCTTTCACCAGCATGCGACCGCTGAGCGTTGGCGACGTTGTCAAAGTTCCCACATGGACACCACACGCACTCCAGCATGGTGTCCGGGTAGTAGAGTTTCAAACAGCAACTTACGAACGCTTCATTATCTCGTTTGCCCAGAAAGTGCTGACCCAAAATCATTGGGACTCACAGACTGCTGTTGCCAAGATGAGCTTGGACGCTCCTGAGCCACCTTCCTTTCAGAATGTTGGTCCCGGAATTGAGCGAATCGTTGAGTTTTCAGACTTTAACGTGTGGCGCGCACAAGCGTGTGAATCTGTCGATCTGCCCAAACATGTCCCTTACGCTGTGTGCATGAGCCTGGCGGACGGCGTGACAATCGCAGATTTAACCCTGCAGGCTGAAGAAGCCTGTTTTATTCCATACCAAGCTATTCAACAAGGTATCACTATTCACAATCAACGCCGTACTGTGCTGATCTCAGCACCCAATCTTTAACAGGCTTAGCTGATCATGAACGCCCTCTTGCGAAATCGCGCCGTGTTTTTGGGCATCGCGACAACCATATTTGGATTGGTGATGGTCTTTCCCACCTATCGGCTGTTGAGCTGGACCGGCACGCCACCCCTTTGGGCCCTGAGCATTGGCATTACAATTTTTCTCACTGTCGTGGGTTTACGTGTGTTGCACGAGCGCCAGAACACTCTGTTTACCCGCACCTTGACCGCCGCTGGCATGACTTGGCTTGGCATCAGTTTTGTTGCCCTTGTGTTTACCCTGTTTGCCTTGGTTTTGGAAATGCTAGGTATTGATCGATCCGCGGCAGCATCACTGGCTTTGTTGTGTACGGCTGTGGCAAGCGTGTATGGCATCTACAATGCCCAGCAAATCCATACTTACGTTCTGGATTTAAACGCCCCAGGTCCTGTACGGGGGCTCACATTTGCACAGATTTCCGACCTGCACATCGGCTCTAGGCTGCCGGGGTTATTGCCCAGAGTTGTGGCTAAAACCAATGCCTTGAAGCCCGACTACGTGCTGATTACCGGAGACCTGATCGATATGCGGGACATTTCCGAGCTGGAGCTAAGACCACTGAAAGACCTGCAAGCACCCGCCGTGTTCTGTACAGGGAACCACGAGCGTTACGTCGATCTGGAGGAGATCTGTCAGCGGTTGAGCAATTTGGGCGTTCGCGTCCTCCGCAACACCTATTATGTACCGTCAGATCATCCGGAACTGGTGTTTCTGGGTATTGATGACGCCGAAAGCAAGCAGCAGGTCCCGCAACAACTGCCGGCTATCGCAGCCAGCGCACCAGATGGGTATCGCGTCCTTTTGTATCATCGACCCGATGGACTGGAAGCCGCCAATAAACACAACATCAATCTGATGCTGACGGGGCACACACATCGAGGTCAAATCATCCCCTTTAACTTTTTGGTCAAACGGGTCTTTCCCAAATACTACCGGGCCTACACCGAAGGTCCCTGCACACTGTATGTATCACCTGGCACCGGCACCTGGGGACCGATTTTGCGCCTGGGCTCTAAGTGCGAAATTACTCTGATTCGGCTACTGTAGGAGCTGTAGACCAAACCACGAAGACAAAAAGACGATGAGCGAAACGAACGCAGGCTGGGACAACCCAACAGAATTAATTATCGAACAGATCGAAATTGGTCCGATGCAGAACTATACCTACATCATCGGCAGTCGCGAGACCCGAGAGGTCGCCATAGTCGATCCGGCCTGGGACATTAAAGGGTTGCTAAACCACCTGGAAGAAAAGGATTACAAACTCACCGCTGCGCTGGCGACACATTATCACCCAGATCACGTCGGTGGATCTTTCAGCAGCCGTAACATTGAGGGGGTTGCAACATTACTTGAACACAACCCCGTCAAAGTTTACGCCCACAAGTCAGAGGCTGATGGCATCCGAAAGGTTACCGAAATTTCCGAATCGGACATCGTGCGCGTTGATTCAGGTGACCGCTTAAACATCGGCAATATCGAAGTCGAATTTTTGCATACCCCGGGCCATACACCCGGCAGTCAATGTTTTCGAATAAAAAACACGCTAATTTCCGGCGATACACTGTTCATCAACGGCTGTGGTCGCGTAGACCTGCCCGGTTCAAACTCAGAAGATATGTTTAACAGCATGCGTAAACTTGCAGCACTACCCCAGGACACGCTGCTGCTGCCTGGACACAACTATGGGCATGTGCCAAACGCCACTTTGGAAGAAACAAAAAAAACCAACGTTTATATGAACATCGACAATCTCGAGACCTGGAAGTCGATTATGGGTGACTGACACTCACGTTCTAAAAGGGGGGACTATGAAAACAGGCACATTCACCGGCTTCGAGCTGGAGCTACGGGAACCTGGCATTGCCTGGTTCCAATTTAACTCGCCGGAACGCCTTAACGGCATGACCACCGCTATCAAACGGGATCTGGTAGAAGCCGTCACTCAGGCGCAAATGGACAATCGTGTTCGCGTACTGGTGTTTACCGGTACGGGCCGAGCTTTCTGCGCTGGTGATGACCTAAAAGCTTATCGAGGTGCAGAACTTGGCGGCGAGCCGTTGGTAGATAACATCCCGCCCGGTCACGACAACGAACTAGGTACCTACAACGGCCTGCGCACAATTTCCCAGCGGTTGAACAGCGCCGTTCGAAGTTTGGACAAACTGACCATCTGTGCCATTAACGGCGTTGCCATTCAAACAGGATTTTCTTTGGCGCTGTCTTGTGACTTTCGATTTGCGGCCGATACCGCGCGCATGGGGTCTGCGACGTTACGTTTTGGCTTGTTGCCCGACGAGGGTGGCCAATACCTGTTGGTCGAAGCAATGGGTGTTGCCAAAACCATGGACTTTCTTATGCGCAAGCGCATTGTGGAGGCAGCCGAAGCCAAGTCGCTGGGTTTGGTGCACGAGGTTTACCCTGCAGATGCTCTGTACGAAGAAACCATGGCATTTGCCACTGAACTGGCCAATGGCCCTCAGGTCTCTATGCGATTGCTGAAACGCTCTATCTATAATGCAGCTGAGCTTTCCTGGGAGCAGAGTCTGGACGAAATCGCCGCAAAAACCGCAATATCAGATCATCATCCAGACGCAAAAGAAGGCGTCGGTGCGTTTCATGACAAGCGAACTGCAACGTTCAACGACTGGCTGAAAGAAAAGAACTGAGGACAAAACATGACAGATTTGATCACTTACCAGTCTGAGGACCATATCGCGACCATTACCATCAATCGCCCCGAATCCATGAACGCTTTGAACGAAGAAGTGATTGTTGGCCTGTACGATGCCTGGACCGCGTTCGAGGCCAGCGAAGACCGTGTCGCTGTACTCCACGCCGCTGGGGATCGCGCCTGGTCCGTTGGGGCTGATGTAAAGAACCCACCCAAAGAAATGTGGCAGGGTGTACCCAGCGTAGGCGTGCAGGTTTCAAAACCGATCATCGCGGCGGTACATGGCTGGTGTATCGGCGGTGCCTATTGCATCGTCCAAATGTGTGACCTGGTGGTCGCCTCGGAAACGACTAAATTCAAGTACCCTGAAGCGCAACTGGGCTTTACAGGGGGTCTTATCACCAGCGCCGTGGCACGAATTCCACACAAGGTTGCGATGGAATTTATGATGCTGGGAGAAGACTTCGACGCGCGTAAAGCCGCAGCCGCCGGTATGGTTAACAAGGTTGTTCCAGCCGGAGCCGAGTTAACCGAAGCGCTGGGCTGGGCCAGAATACTGAAAGACTCCGCACCCTTGGTTTTAGAAACCGTAAAAGAATTTTCCCTGGCGACCATGAACAAGAGCCCAGCGGAGGCGGGGGCTATTTCAAGAGAGAAATTGCTCACCGTACGCAACAGCGACGATGGCAAAGAAGGTGGACGGGCATTTGCCGAAAAGCGCACGCCTAATTTTGTAGGCCGCTAAGGGCATGATAGTCTTAGCGCCATGGATTACGTAACAACATCCTGTCGAAGCATCCTCTTGTTAGGCACCGTGATTATGGGAATGGTGGCCAGCACACCCGCCCAAGCGATTGCCGGACAATTTATCGATCTGATGCCGAAAACTGACGCCGAGGTCAATCTGATTCTGGAAACCTTGGAAACCGCCATCAATGATAACCAAGCCGCGGGTTTACCACCCATTGTCATGATGCTACACGGCAATCAGGCCCACCGCTTCCTGAGACCTAACTATGATCGCAACAAGCAATTGATAGATCAGGCCGCGAAATTGGCGGCCTATGGCGTTTTGGATGTCAAAATCTGCGAAACCTGGATGAAAGGCAACGACTACTCAGCCAAGGACCTGTTCCCGTTCGTCAATTCTGTCCCCCTTGGCACCGCTGAGCTTGAGCGCCTAAGCGATGAAGAGGGCTATACAGAATACAGCGTGTCGATGTGAATCTGCCTGCATCGGTTTGTGCATAGGGACTAGATTGCGATTAGCGCAAAACACTTGCGAATCTCTGCAATAAACAACTCAGGCTGCTCAAACGCGGCAAAATGCCCACCCTTATCCAGTTCATTCCAGTACACAATATTCTTGTAACGCGTCTCAGCCCAACTTCTTGGAGTAGGTACGATTTCTTTTGGGAAAATGCTGCACCCTGTTGGCAAGCTGACTGTGTTGTCACCTTCTCCCCCAAAGGCTATATTAAAACTCTCCCAGTAGAGCCGGCCCGAAGAAGCGCCGTTACCACGCCACCAGTAGTACATGACATTGTCTAGCAATTCGTCTTTGGTGAGCACGTTTTCGGGGTGGCCATCGCAGTCCGTCCACTCATAAAACTTTTCGATGATCCACATCGCTTGTCCCATGGGTGAATCCACCAGGCCATAACCTAACGTCTGGGGCCGCGTGCTTTGCTGCTTGGAATATCCAGCCCCCCACTGCTGGTAGTAGCCTGCGCCCGCCAGCGCACGTTTATCCGCATCGTCAGGATTCTCCAGCGCGGCTTTTGTGGCACGGGCATTCGGCATATTCACATGAATGCCGACACATTGTCCCAGATTGGCAATCCCAATGGCGGTGGTCACTGCACTTCCCCAATCACCGCCTTGCGCAAAGTAGCGCTCATATCCCAATCGCTGCATCAGGTCATTCCAGACCTTCGCGATTTTCTCAACACCCCATCCAGTCTGTGCGGGTTGGGCTGAAAATCCATAACCGGGGAGGGAAGGACAAACCACGTGAAACGCATCCTCTGCGCTGCCCCCATGGCTTACCGGATCTACCAGCGGGTCGATAATCTTGTGGAACTCAACCACCGAGCCTGGCCAACCGTGAGTGATAAGCAATGGACGCGCACCAGGATGAGGGCTTTGGCAGTGAATAAAATGAATATCCAATCCGTCCAGTTCAGTAACAAACTGTGGGTGTCTGTTGAAATAATCCTGACGGGCAGACCAGTCATAGTCGTTCTGCCAATATTGCAACAGTTCCTCGGCATAGGCCAAAGGTACACCCTGGCTCCAATCATCTGGTGTCTCGGCTTCCGGCAGACGGGTCAACCTCAGCCGTGTGGCTAAGTGTTCTAACTCCGTCTGACCGATATCAATCCGAAAATCTCTGATCTCCCCCATTTCCACTCCCCTAGTTTTAATCCCTACCGAGTATGATGCAGCAAAAAAGCCCAGTAATCGGCGTATTCATCTATAAGTTTATCTGTTGGCGTGCCAGCACCATGGCCTGCATCCGTCTCTACCCGCAGTAACACCGGTGCGCTCCCTTGTTGATACTCCTGCAGCCGCGCAGCGTACTTGAAGCTGTGCCCGGGTACGACACGATCATCAGTATCGGCAGTTGCAACCAGTACGGGCGGATATTCGATCTGCGCAATATTGTGATAAGGCGAATACTTATAGATTGCCAGGAACTCGTCTTCGTTGTCTGCAGAACCATAGTCATCAATCCAGAACACGCCAGCAGTAAACTTATGAAATCGCAGCATATCCATCACACCTACCGCAGGTAAAGCTGCGGCAAAAAGCTCTGGACGCTGGTTCAATACCGCGCCAACAAGCAACCCGCCATTGCTGCCACCCATAATCGCCAGATGATCCGAATTGGTATAGTTCTGTTCTATAAGGTATTCGCCAGCAGCGATAAAATCATCAAACACATTCTGTTTCTTGAGCTTGGTCCCGGCATCATGCCACGCTTCACCGTACTCCCCACCGCCTCGCAGATTCGCCACTGCAACCACCCCTCCCCTAAGCATCCAAACGGCTCTTGTTATAGAGAACCCCGGCGTCAGCGAAATATTAAAACCACCGTAACCGTAGAGTAGCGTTGGATTGGACCCGTCTAACTGAATGTTTTTGTGATGGCTGATAAACATCGGTATTTGGGTGCCATCCTTAGATGCATAAAACGCCTGCTTGATGACAAAGTCAGACAGATCAATATCGTAGTCTGATTGACGAAAAACTTCTGTTTGCTGGCTTTGCGCATCGAGACGCAGAATTGTGGGTGGGTAATTGATGCTGGAATAGGCAAAAAAAACTTCGTTGTCATCCATGCGACCAGACAAGTCAGATACGGTACCGATGCCAGGTAGCACAATCGTACCCAGCGGTGAGCCATCCAGATCAAACGCTTCCAGACGAGAGCTGGCATCAACCAGGTACTGGGCAACCAGCTTACCGCCAACTAGCGATGCGGTTTGCAACACCGAATCGCGCTCCGGAACTATTTCTTCCATCCTTTCCAGCGCCTGGTCACCAAGCTCTGGGTTTAACGAAATGATTCGTCCTTTGGGCGCTCCCAGATCCGAGCGAAAATACAATTTCCCCTGCGCAAAGCCGATGGGTGTGAAGTCATGCTCAAAGCCTGTCACCAGAAACTCGAGATCTGCATCTGACTGAGCAGGCCGCACCAATACTTGATAGCGGCTATCCGTTCCCGTGACGACCAGGACCACCAGGTACTCACCGCCTTCACTAACCCAAGCGGCGTAGCGCCAATCCGGATGGGCCAAATTTTCGTAAACCACCTTGTCTGCCGCTTGTGGTGAGCCCAGCTCGTGGAAATAAACCGTATTTCTGTCAGGCAGACCATGAAACTGGTCATCTTCCGGCTCGGGGTAGCCGCTGTAAAAGAACCCACTGCCGTCCGCCTGCCAGCTCAATCCAGTAAACTTCAGCCACTCCAGAGCTTCCTCCAGATCTTTGCCGGTTTGCAGGTCTCTGATTTTGGCAGTGCGCCAATCTGACCCATCCTGCTGGATCATGTAGGCAACATAACGGCCAGTGGGGTCCGGGTAGTACGCAGCTAGCGCTGTTGTGCCATCTTCTGACCAAGTGTTTGGATCAAACAGTACCGAGGGCTCATCATGTGCCCGCTGCACCAACACCTGGTCCTGATTCGCCAATCCATCGTTGTAGGAAAAGAAGTAGAGATCACCAGCTTTCGAAGGTACACCATACTTCTGCGTATCCCAGATTCTGGCCAACTCATCACGGATTGACTGCCGATCAGGCAGCGCCTCAACGTAGCTCTGTGTGGTTGCTTGTTGCGCATCCACCCAGTTTCGAACCTCGTCATTCTGGCGCACATCATCTTCAAGCCACCGATAGGGGTCTGCCACGGTTACACCATGGTATACATCGACCTGGTCGACTTTTGAGGTTACCGGATAAGAGATTTTGGCCACGTCGGCTCCTGACTGGGCTGAGGGTATTGAGGCCTTGTCAGGCGAGGGCGAGCAGCCCACAAGACCTGACAAGCCAACAAGTACCAACCAGGACCTCACCATTATCAATCATTAGAGATCACGGCTAGCGTGCTACCTATGCTAAGGCAGTAAGTGGGCAACCGCGTCGCGCTCTTCAGCGAGCTCTGTCGCCGTGGCATTCATTTTTTCGCGACTGAAATCGTTTACCTCAACGCCTTGAATGATCTGCCAATCACCACCGCTACACTTCACAGGATATGAATAAATCAAACCTTCTTCGACGTCATAGCTACCGTCGGAGTAGACACCCATACTCAATACAGCGTCGCTGCCTAGCGCCCAATCACGCATATGATCGATCGCTGCATTCGCTGCGGAAGCAGCGCTGGATGCACCTCGGGCCTCGATGATGGCAGCACCACGTTGCTGCACGGTGGGAATAAAGTCCCCGGTATACCAATCCATATCAATCAGGCCCATCGCATCTTCACCGGCAACGGTTGTACGGTGTAGATCGGGATACTGGGTAGCTGAGTGATTACCCCAAATACACAGGCCATCAACGTCGTTAACATGTTTGCCGACCTTGTTAGCGATCTGCGCCATGGCCCGATTGTGATCCAAGCGGGTCATCGCGGTGAAATTACGCGGATCAAGATCTGGAGCATTGCGCTGAGCAATCAGACAGTTGGTATTTGCCGGGTTACCCACTACCAATACCTTCACGTCTTTTGAGGCATTATCATTAAGCGCTTTGCCCTGCACGGAGAAGATGGCTGCGTTCGCTTCGAGCAGATCTTTACGCTCCATACCAGGGCCTCGCGGACGGGAACCCACCAGCAAAGCGTAATCTGTGTCTTTAAAGGCGACGTTTGCGTCGTCGGTTTGAACCATGCCAGCCAGCAAAGGGAAGGCGCAATCCTCAAGCTCCATGGCTACCCCTTTCAGGGCGTCCAGTGCCGGAGTGATTTCAAGCATCTGCAGAATAACGGGCTGATCTGGACCTAACATGGATCCGGAGGCCACTCTGAAGAGCAGCGCGTAGCCAATCTGACCTGCGGCTCCAGTAATAGTGACGCGAACGGGTTCTTTCATTGTGTTTCTCGCAAAAAATTCATTAAAAACCGGGCGCGTATTGTATGTTAATCCCACACGTACTCAACAAGCCCGGGTACATTAAGCGTAGGCTGCGCGTTGGCAGTTTGCCTATCCGGGCCGAGAAAACCAAGCGCATCGGGCAACCATCGAACACAATCCTCGGGTAATGTATCGACAGCTACATATCCACCTTCGCTAAATTGGGCTGGTTCACAATTTTGCGGCGTTCCCTCAAAACTCTGACCAAGGAAAATAAAGTTGTAGCCTTGTGATAATTCGTCTTCGCTCTCGCGCGATCGATAAGACATCACACCTAGCAAACTGGGATTAGCCAAGCGCACGCCCACCTCTTCAAAGCACTCCCGAATTGCAGCCTCAGCCAGACCTTCACCGGATTCTACGTAGCCCCCGGGGAGGCTCCACAATCCACCAAAGGCAACCTCGGGAGCCCGCTTTAAAAGATAGACCCGCTGACCATCCATAAGGATGGTATGAACAACCACGCCAAATCGCGCTCTTTTGATCACCCTGGTTTCACTGGTCATATTCTCTACTTTTCCCTCTAGGGATAGGTCCCTATACGCTTCTTGGTCCTGACATATAATGAAACTTCGACAATTAGAGTAGGGTTCCTGTTGAACAACCCCAAGCCCGCGGCTGAACTTGCCCGCCAGATAGAAGAGGCATCACTAAATGCCTGGCCCGCGATGCGCCAAATTCTGTTGGACGGTTGGATTTTGCGCTTCTCCAAAGGGTTTACCAAGCGCTCAAACAGCATAATTCCGCTTTATCCATCGGCAGTGTCGGCCCCCCACCAAAAAGCCGGTGACCGCTCGCCACCCGAAGACATTGATTACACCCAGGGCCTGGCCGAGAAGATTAGATATTGTGAAAACCTGTACGCCCGTGAGCAGCTACAAACCATCTTCAGATTGACTTCCATCAACGACGAAGTGGGGCAACGACTGGAAGATTTTCTGGCAAAACGCGGCTACGAAAACATCGAAACCAGTCTGGTGTTGAGTTGCGATCTGTCTGATGACCCGCGGGCTAACTCGGATACTCGCGCCGACCATACACAACACCGGATACTGCCCCTGGACCAATGGCTTGGCGTTTACAGTCAGCTGACGGGCATGAAGGAACCCGCCAGCTCTTTGCATCGAGTGATCTTGAACAGTATCGCTGGCGAATGCTGTTTTATGGGCTTGTTTGTGAAAGATACACCGGTTGCCTGCGGACTCGGTGTGTTTGAGCGCAATCTGGTGGGGCTGTTTGACATTTTTACCCATCCGGACATGCGCGGGCGTGGCTACGCGAGAGCGACCGTAGAACACATTTTGGACTGGGCTTGCGAGCATTCGGCGAAACACGCCTATCTACAGGTGCTCAAGGCCAACAAATCTGCCATCAGTCTGTACTCGGGGATCGGATTCCGCGAGCTATATCACTACTGGTATCGCGCTGCACCCTGAGCCAACCCCTATGATGCAGGCCATATCGCACTGCACAATGCAACTTGATTCGAGGCGTCATTTCTGAGATGTTTCGTCTTTCGTACTGCGCACGCACTAAAGCTTGCCAATATGTATATAAAATCAATGACTTACGAGCGAGTAACGAAGTTCCACAAGTAGTTTGTAGAACTTTTGCAGAACAAAAGAGAGTGTCGAGAGACAAAAACGACACCACAAGCTTGTTTCATTGGAGTTAGCGCAAGCGACATTTCCAGAGGTAGGAGTCGGCTTATTGATTTGAGCAGGCGGATTTCGACGCCCTGAAATGCGCAAAACATGTTTAAAGCGCAGCGATTGCCGAAGAGGGGATTTCGGCAAACTGTGTCGGATGCCAATGGTTTGAAAGTCTGCTCGTCAGATTAAGACTAACCAACAACATAAACATCCGAAAATAAGAAAGGCTAAAAACCACGGCTGATAGAAGCCGGTGATTCGCCCTGATCCCCTGTCAATCAGGCGAACGAAAGGTAAACGAACGCGCGTATGCGCGGGAAGAGACAAGACATATGAGCTCATTGATGAAAGGTTTCCCGGCGAAACAGGGTCTATACGACCCCGCTAATGAAAAAGACAGCTGCGGCGTCGGTTTTATCTGCGACATTAAGGCCAGACCAAGCCATCAGATTGTGGCGGATGCCATCCACATGAACTGCTGTATGGAGCATCGCGGCGGTGTGGGTTATGAACAAAATACTGGTGATGGTGCGGGTATTCTCACCGCCCTGCCGCATAAGTTATTTGCAGCAGCCTGCAAAACCGAACTGGGCGCTGATCTGCCTACGCCCGGAAAATATGGCGCCGGGGTTGTGTTTCTGCCAAACGACCTGGCCGAGCGCGCGCGTTGTAAATCCATCTTCGAAGAACAGATCAAAGCAAATGGTCAAACGCTGATCGGTTGGCGAGAAGTACCGATAGACCCCGATGGGGCAGACATCGGTAATGCGGCACGAGCCGCCATGCCTCATTTTGAGCAACTCTTCATCAGAGCCAACGAAGAACTCACTGAGGAAGAGTTTGAACGCAAGCTTTATCTAATCCGCAAGCATTCCACCCATTTGCTGCGCTCCGATACCGCATTGAAAGAGCGTCATCTTCTTTATGTGTGCTCACTGTCGTCAACCGTGATCATCTTCAAAGGGATGCTGACCCCAGATCAGCTGATGCTGTTCTATAAAGATCTGCAGCAGGAAGAGTACGAATCCCATATTGCCATGGTGCATTCAAGATTCAGCACCAATACCTTCCCTTCCTGGGACCGCGCCCAGCCTAATCGCTTTATGAGCCACAATGGCGAGATCAATACGCTGCTGGGTAATGTTAACGCTATGAACGCCCGGCAAGGTCTTGTTGCCAGCCCCCGATTTGGCGAGGACATCAATAAGCTGTTTCCCATTGTCGAGCCTGATTGTTCAGACTCGGGGAACTTTGACAACGTGCTGGAATTCTTACTCATGTCGGGCCGCACGCTGCAAGAGGCAGTCCTGATGATGATTCCGGAAGCCTGGCAGCAACACGACGGCATGTCGGCGGACAAAAAAGCCTTCTACGAATATCACTCCAGTCTGATGGAACCCTGGGACGGTCCCGCTTCCATCGCCTTTACCGACGGCAAGTACATCGGCGCCGTACTCGACCGGAACGGATTGCGTCCCTCGCGCTACTACATTACCGACGACGACAAGTGCATCATGGCTTCAGAAGTTGGTGTGGTACCGGTTGATCCCGAACGAGTCATTGCGAAAGGCCGCCTGCAGCCCGGTAAAATCTTCCTGATCGATTTCGACCAGGGGCGCATGATCCCAGATGAAGAGTTGAAATCCGACTTCGCAAGTCAGCGTCCCTACCAGCGGTGGTTGGACGAGCAAAGAATCGACTTGGGTGATATTCCAGTCGTTGTGGGTGAAGGTCTCACCCAAGAGTCTTTGATCCAGCGCATGCAAGCCTTTGGATACACCCAGGAAACCATGCAGTTCATGCTGATTCCCATGGTGACCGAATTACGCGATCCGCTGGGGTCTATGGGCAACGATGCTGCATTAGCCGTTATGTCTGACAAGCCACGCATGCTGTATGACTATTTTAAGCAGCGCTTCGCCCAGGTCACCAACCCGGCGATCGACTCAATTCGCGAAGAAGTCATCATGGCTTTAGAGTGTTACATCGGTCCTGAAAAAAACCTGCTGGAAATCACGCCAGAACACTGTAATCGGTTGCGCATCCCGCACCCGATTCTGTCAAATTCAGAGCTTTCTTCTCTGAAGCACATGGATTATCGAGGTTGGCGTTCTAAAGTCATCGACATGACCTATCCGGCCAACTCCGGGTACAAAGGTCTGGTCGAAGCGTTGGAGCGCATGAATACCGAAGCCCGGCAGGCCATCGATGAAGGCTATAGCCTGGTCATCTTATCCGATAGGGAAGTCAGCGCAGATCGCGTCGCGGTCAGCTCTTTACTCGCTGCGGGTTCGGTCCACCAGCACCTGGTACGAGGCCACGCTCGCAGCCGCATTGGTATTGTGTTGGAAACTGGTGAAGCTCGAGAAGTACACCACCACTGTCTACTGGTGGGCTACGGGGTTGATGCAATCAATCCCTACCTGGCTTTTGAAGCGCTATGGGATGCAAACGCACAACAGCGTATCAAAGCAAACCACATTGTCGATGACGACGACATTGTGGCCGCTTATCGCAAAGCCGTGGCCAAAGGCATGCTGAAAGTGATGGCCAAAATGGGTATCTCTACCCTGCAGTCCTATAAAGGTGCACAGATTTTCGAAGCCGTAGGACTGGCCGAAGACGTTGTGGATCGAGCATTTACCGGCACTGCCAGCCGAGTCCAGGGCGTCGGATTGGAAGTACTCGCACAGGAGATGGAAAAACGCCACGCGCTTGGATTTCCTGAGCGAAACGTTATTCCTCTATCGGTGCTGCCCAACCCCGGCGATTTTCATTGGCGCCGTCAGGGCGACACCCACATGTGGGATCCTCAGGCAATTGCCCATCTGCAAAACGCTGTGCGAGCCAACAGCGAAGATTCGTATTGGCAGTTCGCAAAACAGATAAACGAACAGAACACCAAAAACGCTACCTTGCGTGGACTGCTCGATTTTAAAGCGACCGACCCCATTCCTCTTGAAGAGGTAGAACCGGAGGCAGAACTGGTAAAACGTTTTGCGACGGGTGCGATGAGCTTCGGTTCTATCAGTGCAGAAGCCCATGAGTCGCTGGCCATCGCCATGAATCGATTGGGTGGCAAATCGAATACCGGTGAAGGTGGCGAAGATCCCAAACGATTTATCCCGCTGGAAAACGGTGATTCCAAGCGTTCTGCCATCAAGCAGGTAGCTAGCGGTCGCTTTGGGGTGACCATCAACTATCTAAGCAACGCCGACGAGCTGCAGATCAAGATCATTCAGGGCGCTAAACCCGGAGAAGGCGGAGAACTACCCGGTGGCAAAGTAGACGACTATATCGCAAGCCTGCGTCACTCCACGCCTGGTGTTGGACTGATCAGCCCGCCGCCACATCACGATATCTATTCTATTGAAGACATGGCGCAGCTGATCCATGACCTTAAAAATGGGAACCCCCAAGCGCGCATCAGCGTGAAACTTGGGGCAGAAATTGGGGTTGGGACTGTCGCTGCCGGAGTAACCAAGGCTCGCGCTGACCACCTGGTAATCGCCGGTGACACCGGCGGCACCGGCGCATCACCGCTCACCTCGATAAAACATGCTGGCGTTCCGTGGGAGCTTGGCATTGCCGAAACTCATCAGACACTGGTGTTAAACAACCTGCGTTCCCGCGTGGTTTTGCAAACCGACGGACAGCTGAAAACCGGTCGTGATGTGGCCATCGCTGCCCTGTTAGGCGCAGAAGAGTTTGGATTTGCTACCGCTCCGTTGATTGCCTTGGGCTGCATCATGATGCGTAAGTGTCACTTGAACACCTGTCCGGTGGGTATCGCAACCCAGGATAAGGCGTTGCGCAAGAAGTTCACGGGGGCCCCAGAGCATGTTGTGAATTACCTGTTCATGGTGGCGAAAGAGTTGCGCGGCATAATGGCCCAGTTAGGTATCAGAACGCTGAACGAGATGGTGGGACGGGTCGATCTCCTGGAGATGGAGGAGGCGGTTGACCACTGGAAGGCAAAAGGCATTGATCTTTCTGCGCTGCTGGCTCCCGCAGAAATCCCTGATGAATTCCTCGGCTTTTACGCCATTCACGAACAAGATCACCAGCTTGATAGAGCGTTAGACAACAAGCTGATGGAACTGGCCCAACCTGCGATCAGCGAAGGCAAAACCGTGCGCGAAGAACTGCCAATCGTGAACACCAACCGCGTCGTGGGCGCCATGCTCTCCAACAAGATTATCCGAGAAGTGGGCCCAGACATGCTCCCAGACGGATCAATCCACTTCAAATTCTACGGCTCCGCTGGTCAGAGCCTGGGCTGCTGGCTCGCTAAAGGGGTCACCCTGGAAGTTGAAGGCGACGCAAATGACTTCATCGGAAAGGGTTTGAGCGGCGGTCGAGTGATCGTCTACCCGCCACCGGTCAGTCAGTTTAAAGCCGAGGAAAATATTCTCATCGGCAATGTTGCACTGTATGGAGCCACATCCGGTGAGGCGTATTTCCGTGGTATCGCGGCAGAAAGATTCTGTGTGAGAAACAGCGGCGCCACCACGGTGGTTGAAGGCGTCGGTGATCACGGCTGTGAATATATGACCGGCGGTCGCATCGCTATCCTAGGTCCCACAGGTCGAAACTTTGCTGCAGGTATGAGTGGCGGGATCGCCTATATCTGGGATCCGAAAGATCAATTCCACCAGCACTGCAATATGGAGATGGTTGCGTTGGAATCGATGAGTGAAGAAGGCGACATCAATGAACTGAAGTTGATGATTACAAACCATCTCAAATACACAGGCTCCGTGGTTGCGGAGAAAATTCTGGCAAATTGGAACAAATCGCTGAGCGAGTTTGTGAAGGTAATGCCAACGGACTATAAACGGGTGCTTGAAGAGCGCAGACAACAAGTCAGCGCTGGTTAGAACTCATTTTCGATTGACGATTAGAAGAACTAGGTAGACCACCAATAATGGGCAAACCAACAGGATTTATGGAGTTTCCGCGAACCGCTGCACCCTATCGGGATGCTGCCGCGCGTCTCCTCGACTACGACGAAATTTACACCGACCACGATGTCGATCGCCTTAACACCCAGGGTGCTCGCTGCATGGACTGTGGTGTACCTTTCTGTCAGTCTGAAGATGGTTGTCCTATTCACAATCTTATCCCCGAGTGGAACGATCTGGTCTACCGCGATCAATGGCAGGAAGCACTGGATCGTTTACACAAAACCAATAACTTCCCGGAGTTTACTGGCCGAGTCTGCCCTGCACCTTGTGAGGGCTCCTGTGTGCTGGGTATTACTGACCCGGCGGTCACGATTAAAAACATAGAAATGGCGATTATCGATCGCGGTTACGCGGAGGGTTGGGTAGTCCCGGAACCGCCAACCAGTCGAACCGGAAAGAGTATTGCCATCGTTGGCGCGGGGCCAGCGGGACTTGCTGCTGCCGCTCAGTTGAACAAAGTTGGACACAACGTCACCGTGTATGAACGCGCTGACCGCATCGGCGGCCTGCTGATGTATGGCATCCCGAATATGAAACTGGCGAAAAAAGAAGTTGTGGAACGTCGGGTAGAGCTGCTTAAGGCAGAAGGCGTTGAGTTTCGTGTTAACTCACCCGTTGGCAACGGGGAAAACGACACCATCAGTGTCAACGAGCTACGCGATACTAACGATGCGGTTTTGCTGACCACAGGTGCCACCGTACCCCGTGACCTCCCAATTCCGGGTCGAGAGCTCAATGGCGTTCACTTTGCCATGGAGTTTCTGACTGCCAACACCAAAAGTCTGCTGGATTCCAACCACGCAGACGGCAACTACATCGACGCCAAAGACAAACACGTCATTGTCATCGGCGGTGGTGATACCGGAACCGACTGTATTGGCACTTCTCTTCGTCACGGATGCAAGAGCCTGGTTAACTTTGAACTATTCCCAAAACCACCGGCTGATCGGGCACCCAATAACCCCTGGCCAAGCTGGCCAAGGATCTACCGCACTGACTATGGCCACGAGGAAGCGACGGTGCGTCAGGGAGATGACCCTAGAATCTATTCCATCTCATCCCTCAATTTCACGGGCGAAGATGGCAAAGTGACAGGCGTACGCACGGTTGAAGTAGAAATGCGAGATGGGAAGTTCCAGAACATTGACGGGACAGAGAAAGATTGGCCAGCAGATTTGGTTTTACTGGCAATGGGCTTTTTAGGTCCCGAGCACGAGGTCAGCGATCCACTGGGTATTGAGTACGACGAGCGAAGTAACTATCAAGCCGCCTACGGTCAATATCAAACCTCCCAAGCTAAGATTTTTGCTGCAGGTGACTGTCGACGAGGTCAGTCTTTGGTGGTTCGAGCCATCAATGAAGGGCGTGAAGCCGCCAGGGAAATCGATCGTTACCTGATGGGTGAGACAACCCTACCGTAGGCCGATCTCAGGCACGCGGCACTTATAATCCTCCGCGGACCGCATCCTGTACCAGGTTCATCGGCCTTACCCACGGCTTAACCGAACCCAATTGACCCTGCAGGTCACCTAACGCACCGCCGGCCGCTCCACTGCTGGTAAATACGCCGTAGGTAATGACATTCAATCGCCGACCGTCTCGTCGAATTTGATAAATAGCAAATTCGCCCGGGTTCGCCTGCTCCAGAATCAGTTCCCTGGCCCGCTCCGGACGCGAAACGGTGACCAGCTGTACCGTGTAGTAGCGAGGATTTTGATCCAGCAACCAACGTCCGTCTTTTATTCGACCATCGTCACTTGTCTGCCCATCTTCCTGAGATGCGACGGAAGCCGGTTGACTCTCTTCTACCACCACAGGACCCCGATCGACGACGGGTGGCTGGGGATTGGCTGCGGCAGGGGCTTGGCTGGCACTGTTTTCAGCCAGAACCGCTTCTCTTGCAGGATTGGCAGGATCGGAAACCGCAACACCACCGGCATCTGATTGGGCCAGCTCAGTCTCCCGGCTGCGGTCTTCTTTCGAGTCAGTTCCCTCAGATCCAGTCTCCGGGGTGCTGGAGCCAATTGTTCGCCGGCCTTCGGGACCTGCGCCAAATTCCTGCTGAATCCATTGGTCTTTGTCGTCAGCAGACTGTTCGTTGGCAACGTTCTCGTAGGTCGATCCGGTATCCTCTGTGCCTTTTGGATCTTCCGTCGTTTCGTCCGCTCTCGCCTGGGGGACTGCTGAATCCGCGGCTTGTGCTGCATCCAGCATCGTGCCAGGTTGGGTGTTCACATTCTGGTCGGCCAACGCAACCGGATCGGACGGTTCCGCATCGCCTTGTTGAAACCAAACATACAGCAGGCCAACAAATGCCAACAACAAGACTGACAGTACCGCGTGCATAACGGGAAATCCGGCGCCACGATTGCGGATCTGACCGGTTTCCATCTCGATCAATAGATTTGATGCAAGGCTATCAACAACACCGGGATTGCCGCTGGATTTCGTAACAATGGTTTCGAGCTGCTCGTCAGTAAATGGCAGCAAACCACGATACTGGGCCTGACTGAAACGCCACTCGAGATAATCACGCACGTCACTCTTCGGAAATCCGGTCAGTCGTATCTCAAACCATTCCTGCTCAGCAGCCTTGGTATCACGTTCAATGGCGCCAATAATTGATGTTTCCGCAAACACCACCATGCGCATGCTGGAACCGCCAACCAGCGCAATCAGGCGCTTCAATGCTGCCGGTTCCAGCAGATGGCCATCGTCCACCATGACCATACAATTACGCCCATTATCGCCCTGCTCATCTACGAAGTTTGCAATGACATCACTTAGATCATCAGAACCAGCTGACGAGTCAGCCGCTACGCCAAACCCCTGCAGCAAGGCTGACAACACTTCTCGTTCGCTGGTCACAACCGTTCCAGCGAGGCGAGCAGCTTTGGTATTCGGCTCCAGATTTGCGGACAGCTCTCGGAATAACGTGGATTTACCAATCCCGAACGGACCAGAAACCACCAGGATGCGCCGAGACCATTGGCTCAGGTGACGCAAATGTTCCAGGTGGGTTTTTCGATCAGCGCCGGAGAAAAAGCCTTCTTTGGGAGGTACAAAGGGATTATGGGTTAACCCCAAAAATGTTCGCTGGCTCATTTCCAGATCACCCCTTCGAGTAAGCCCTCACCTGTATGGACGATGTCTGTTGACCGCAACATGATCTTACCCGGCATATTCTGACAACAAGTCTCGCAACTGAGTATGGGGATATTCAGCCACAATCTCTACTGTTCCCAGGTCACGGGCCAATATCAATCGAAGCTGGCCGTCGATCACTTTCTTATCCATACCGATGGCAGCAACCAACTCGGCGACATCCAATGCTTTCCGCAAAGCGATTGGTAAACCGGCAGCGTCTGTCAGCCGTACCAGGCGTTCCTGCATCTTTCGATCAAACATATTTAAACGGCACGAAAATTCGCCTGCCATGATCATCCCTATGGCAACAGCCTCTCCGTGCAGGTACTCACCATAGCCGCTGACATTCTCAATCGCATGACCAAATGTATGCCCAAAATTGAGGATGGCTCGCACACCGCCCTCCCGCTCGTCGCGGGCCACAACCTCCGCCTTGGTCTCTACCGATTTCTTAATGGCATAACCCAGCGCTTTCGGGTCCTTATCCACCAGAGCAGGCATATTGTCTTCCAGCCAGACAAAAAATTCCTGATCGGCAATCACTCCGTACTTGATCACCTCAGCAAGACCCGCTGCGTATTCTCGATCGGGTAGGTGATTTAACACGTGAGTGTCGATCACCACACTTTGAGGTTGGTAAAACGCACCAATCATATTCTTGCCAAGGGGATGATTGACGGCCGTTTTACCGCCGACGGAAGAGTCGACCTGGGATAATAACGTGGTGGGGATCTGTACAAAATTTACCCCCCGCTGATAGGTAGCAGCGACAAAACCCGCCAGATCACCAACCACCCCGCCACCCAAGGCATAAACACACGTACTGCGGTTGTGCCCCTGCTGCATCAACGCATCCAATGCCTGGGTATATGACTCAAGGTTTTTGTAGGCTTCCCCGTCACGCATCAAAAACATGTCAACCTGCGCTTGACCCAGAGCATCAAGCACCTGTTCGCCAAATAATCCAAAAACCAGATCATTGCTGATCAACATCCCTTGGCTGCCACTACCCACGTTAGCCAACAAGATTCGCAGCACCTCAGTCTGTAGGAGTTCTTGTCCAATGATAATCGGATAGCTGCGTTCACCCAGATCTAACTTAACAACATGCTCTACCTGAGGAGGGTACGTCACTGCACCACTCCATCCGCCACGAGACGTTTTCTGATCTGGCTGGCCAAAGTCTTGGGGCTTTGATCTTCTGACAGGAACCGATAGTCGGCTATTTCCTGGTACAGAGGTGCCCTTTCTGCAATCAAGTCGCGCAAGACTTGCTCACGGTTATCCCCCTGCAGCAAAGGTCGCTTTTTGTCTTTGCGTGTTCGCGCCAGAAGGCGGTTCAATGAGCAATCCAAATGGATCACGGTACCGCGCCCTCCCATATGCAGGCGATTTGCAGGACGTTTTACCGCGCCACCACCGGTGGCAACAACAATGCCATTTTCTTGAGACAATTCGTCGATCACTTGTTCTTCTCTATCTCTAAAACCCTGCTCGCCTTCGACATCAAATATCCACGCAACCTCGGCCCCTGCCCGGGATTCAATTTCGATATCCGTGTCATAAAACGGCATTTGTAGCGATTCTGCGAGCAGTCGCCCCACGGTACTTTTGCCAACAGCCATCAGGCCAACCAAAAATATGTTCTGTTGATTCATAAACTTTCGCGCAATAAAAAACGGCGCCTTGAAGCGCCGTTAGTTTAAAGCAAGCGAAACGCCGCTGCGATGTGATTAACGATCAGTCAGTGCATCGGTAATAATGCGAGGCGTGATGAAAATCAGGAGTTCCTGCTTGTCATCACGCTCCTCTGTGCGCTTGAACAAGCGTCCTACATAGGGAAGGTCACCCAGGAACGGTGCCTTGGTTGTGGTGAAGTTCTTATCCGTCTGGAAAATACCACCCAGTACAATGGTCTGGCCGTTGTCTACCAAAACTTCCGTTTCAATCTCGTTTGTATTGATCGACGGTACACCGTTAAACACCTGACCAACCGTATCCTGTTTAACATTCAGCTGCATGATGATGCGATTATCAGGTGTAATCTGAGGCGTCACCTCGAGGGACAGCACCGCATCTTTAAATGAGGTGGATGTGGCACCTGATGAACTGGCTTCCTGGTAAGGAATTTCAACCCCGGATTCAATCAAAGCCGGGCTCTTATCAGCGGTAATCACCTTCGGTCGGGCAACCACTTCAGCCACACCGTCCGCAGCCAACGCAGACAGTTCCAGGTCTACAAGGAAACCAGCGCCGGTAATACCAACACCAAAGCTGCTTGCGCCCTGGCCGGTAACACCTAAGTCGACCACCAGGTCTCCTGGAGTGCTGATGTCGCCAGTCCCATCAACCAGGATGTTTTGTAACTCGGTCAACGTTTCTTGCGAACCACCATACTTCAGGAAGTTATCGCCCTGGGTACGGGTTCCGCCACCACCCCAGGTGATGCCCATTTCTTCAGAGAAAGTCGCGTTGGCCGAAACCATTCGCGCTTCGATCAATACCTGACGAACAGGGATATCCAATTGCGCAATTACTCGACGGAAATTCTCTAAACGATCTGCAGTGTCGGTCAAAATGATCGCGTTGGTTCGCTCGTCAACAATAACGCTGCCTCGATCTGACAACATGGTTGTGCCATTACCGCTGCCGGAACTGAACAGTTCGAACAACTCCGTTGCAGAAGCGTAACGAATTTGAATGAACTCGGTGCGCAGTGGGGCAAGCTCAGAAATTTGCTTCTGGTTCTCAAGCTCTAATTTCTCTCGTGCAGCAATCTCAGCCGCGGGCGCAACCAGCAATACATTGCCAACCTGTCGCTGATCCAGACCCTTCGTTTTCAAAATAAGTTCCAGGGCCTGATCCCAAGGCACATTCTCCAATCGCAACGTAATGCGTCCATTTACCGTATCACTGGCAACCAAGTTGAGATCCGTAAAGTCAGCAATAAGCTGGAGTACCGAGCGCACTTCAATATCCTGGAAGTTGAGCGACAGCTTCTCGCCGGTGTACTTGAACAGACTGTCACGCTCTTGTAGTTCTTCATCTGTAACAGGGGTTACATCGATCGACATGGTGTCATCGGCTTGGTAAGCCAGATAGTCGTAGTTACCCGTCGCATCGATGGTAAAGACCGTATGCTCACCTTCCTGCAGTGCATCAATAATCTGCACTGGCGTTGCAAAATCGGTCACATCCAGTCTTCGTTGGAGGCTGGATGGAAGGGTTGTGTTACGAACCTCTACGCGAATTTTTCCACCATCTGAGGCAACATCGATCGGCGCTTTGGGGTCACTCAGACGCAATAAAATACGACCTTCGCCACCAGCACCGCGTCTGAAGTCTACATCCACAATTTCGGAATCACTTGAGGAAGGGGCAGGTGCTGAGCTCACAACTTCGCTGGTCGATGAAGTTGACTCGGTCACCTGTCCACCCTGACCACCGGTACCGACCATCAGGTAAATCGTATTCCCCTCAACCGATGCGTCATAACTGACCAGTTCGGTCAAATTCACAATGGCTCGGGTACGATCTCGCGTACTCACTACAGATACGCGTCTAGCGTTACCTATCCCAAGGTTATGATGTTTTTCATCCAGGCCGCTCACCACACCGGGCAAATCCAGCACGATGCGTGCAGGTTGCTCAATGGTATAGCCTTTGGGCGCGGGGGGCGGGCTATCAAAGTGCATACGGATTTCCGTGCGGTCACCCGGGAGCGACGAAAATTCGATATCTTCCATGGTTACCGCTAGGGCAGGTAACGGTAACAGGAGCAGCAAGCTCGTCAGTCCACGCATTCGCATCTTAAGCAACACCCTTCCAAATTCTTTAGCTGACTTCATATTCATCCTCTTGCGCACCCTCATGCGCCACCTGACAATGCAACTGATCGGGTCCTCTCTACCCAACCACCGGCACCATCCGGCACGATTTCGATTAGCTCCACGGCTCGGTCGGCCACAATTTGAATGCGACCATGGTCCGTACCCATATAGTCTCCAGTACGAACAGTGGTCACACCACCTTGCGGATCTTTGATCAAGGCATACTTTTGGCTACCTTGAGCGAGCGTTCCAACCATAGACAATTGTGCCACGGGAAATTGCTCTAAAAACTGCTTTACGCGATTAAAGTCTGGCGTGACCTGGGGGCCACTTTGGCGGTTCACTCGCTTCACGACCACCGGCGGTTCAAACGGGCTCCGCTTGTTGCTCACCGCATACGAGAATGGTTTCACAGTGATCAATGGCGGAATCGGATCTATGCGACCGCGGGGCCTGGAATCCACTTCATCCATGAACGCTTCCAGATCTGAGAAGTCGCGATCCGGGCTGCAACCCAAGAGGCCACCCATCAAGACTACAACCAAAAGCGCCTTCAGGTTCACAAACCACCCTGTTGTTTTAATTTGAGTCGTTTTGAATTGATTAAAAGCGACGTCTTCCATTAGTTCGCTTCCTCTAAGTATCGATAAGTCTTGGCGACAATCTGCATTCTTAAAATTGGCGCCGAATCCGTAGGCTCAACTTCAAAGTCGTGCAGGGTCACAATTCTGGACAGGTTTGCAACACCGCTCACGAACGAACCAATCTTATGGTAAGTGCCTTCTACCACCACCTCGATAGGCAGCTCGATATAAAACTCGGTCTTGTTTTCCGAACGTAAATCGATGCTTTCGATGGTCAGATCATTATCCAAAGCGGTGCGGGTAATGTCTTCCAGGAGGCCCGGGACTTCGGTATCGGTTGGAAGCTGTCGTAACAAACTGTCGAAAATGGCTTCCATCTCCAACTTCTGCTGTCGTAGCGCATCCAGATTAGCCGCTTGCGCAGCTTTATCTTCATACTGCTTTTTTAGGTCAGCTTCTTTTGCTTCAACGCGTTCGAGACCCTTTTGCTTATCCGTGATGTGCAGGTAGTAGCCACCTCCCGCAATCAATAGGAACACAAGCAGCATGGCTATACCCTTTACCGGGCCAGGCCAGCTGCCAAAGTTATCAAAATCCAGATCGTTAAAATCAACCGCTTTCAACTGATCTAGCGAATCTTGTAGTGCCATTACTCTTCGCCCTCCCCAGCTATGGTCGGGGTGATCTGCACAAAACTCAGATCAAAACGAGATGCTTGCTCCCCGTAATCAGGGTTCAAGGGGTCTTCTTTGATGCTCTTCAGATTAGGTGAGGTGAACATCTCAGAACCGTCTATGTTTCTCATCAGCGCCGAAATCCGGTTGTTCGATTCCGCGACGCCTGTGACCGCTAACTGATTGCCATCCATAGACAGTTCACTGTAGTGCACGCCCTTCGCCAGGGTCTGAACGACCTGGTCAAACACGCGCACGATAACTGATCGGTTACCCTGTAATTCTTGAATCACCTGCATGCGCGCCAAAAGATCTTCCCTCTGCTTGCGCAGATCTCGAATTTCAGCAATTCGCTTATCCAGATCTTTGATCTTCTTCTGCATGAACTCGTTACGACCTTCCTGACTCTGGATTGAGGTGTCCAGCATCTGGCCAAAGCCAACCACCAGCACAATCGCAACCACAACCACAGTACCCAACTGGGCCAGGAATTCCTTTTTCTTACGCTCACGTTCCCACTCGCGCCAGGGGAGGAGGTTGATATTAGCCATCTATGAAAAACTCCTCATCGCAAGTCCACAGGCGATCATCAATGCAGGGGTGTCATTGGCGAGGGCTTCTGCATCCACCTTTGGCGTCAGCGACATATCCAAAAACGGGTTGGCGATGACTGTCGGTGTACCCAACTTAGCCTCGATCATGTCTGCAAGCCCGTCGATCGATGCTGTACCACCCGCAAGCACAATGTAGTCAATATCATCGTACTGAGAAGAAGAGAAAAAGAATTGCAGAGAACGCGTAACCTGTTGCAGCACCGCTTCTTTAAACGGCTGCAAAACCTCGTCTGCATAATCGTCTGGTAAACCGCCCTGCTTCTTGGCGAGCCCGGCTTCCTCGAAGGAGAGACTGTAACGACGCTGTATCTCTTCCGTGAGCTGCTTGCCGCCGAATAGCTGCTCGCGCGTGTAGATCGCCTTGTCTTCAGCAAGCACAGATAATGTGGTCATGGTTGCACCAATATCGATAATCGCCACAACCAGGTCGTCAGGATTTTCGCCAAGCTGAGGCTTGACCAGATCAAAGGCTCGCTTCATTGCATGGGCTTCAATATCAACTACTGCCGGCTTAATGCCGCCGAGATCCAGAGCCGCCTCGCGCATCTCCACATTCTCTTTGCGACAAGCTGCCAACAACACTTCTACCTGGTCGGGATTGCGATCCGATAAACCAAGCACCTCAAAATCGAGGGCTACCTCATCTAACGGATAGGGAATGTATTGATCAGCTTCGACGGTGATCTGATTTTCCATATCATCATCGTTAAGCTCTGCATCCATTTCGATGGTCTTGGTAATTACAGCAGAACCGGCAACCGCCACAGCAGCTACCTTTGATGCACACTTGGAGCGGCCGATGACCCGTTTTATCGCATCGCCCACACCTTCAACATCGGCGATATTTTTTTCTACCACCGCATTGGGTGGCAACGGTTCAACCGCGTAGGATTCGACCTTATACTTATCGTTCGCCACCGATAGCTCCAAGAGCTTTACGGAGGTCGAACTGATGTCGAGCCCCAGGAGAATATTTGTCTTTTTTCCAAACAAGGCCACGGTAAAATTTCCTTTGCTGGCGCGGGCACTTACGTCCTATACATGCAGCGGAACATTAAATACTAAGGGCGTCTTGAGAGCAACGCGCCCGAGCGTAAAAATAGCCTTTGAAGCTGTTCTAAAGACAACTTCACCGACGTATATTCCACTAGCTCCATGCGACAAGCTGAATACAACACCTAATCAACGGTCAGATCAGATAAATTGACAAAATACCTGACACAAAAACAGTCGACTAACATGCACACCGTCACTATCGCTATTATGTGGCTGAGCCTTTGTGGTTTATGTGCCGCAGTACTCAGTCTAGCAGGCATTTACCTCTATCTGGATCCCCAAATTCCAACTTCTGAGAGCTATCGCAATGTTAGGCTCGAAACCCCACTGCGGGTCATGTCAAAAGATCAAAAATTACTCGCCGAATATGGCGAGCGTCGTGTGATCCCTATCACGCTCGACGAGGTGCCACAGGACTTTATCAACGCGCTGCTGGATACCGAAGACAAACGTTTCTACACACATCAGGGCATCGACTTTATTTCCTTAGCCAACGATATGATCAATCTGGTTGGCACCATGATTACCCAAGGAGAACTCGGACCGGGTGCCAGCACAATTACCATGCAATTGGCCCGTAACGTTTCATTCAGTCTGGAACGACGTTTCTTGAGGAAGTTTAAGGAAATGCTTCTGGCACTGAAGATCGAACAGGAACTCACCAAGGATGAAATTCTAGAGCTGTATATGAACGTAGTGTCTTTTGGCAAACGCGCCTATGGCGCTCAAGCCGCTGCTTTCACCTACTACGGCAAACCTCTGGCCGACCTCAACCTGCCTCAATTGGCCATGTTAGCCGGCATTCCCCAAGCCCCTTCGGCGGCAAACCCGATTAACGGTCCCGAGCGAGCAATCAATCGCCGTAATCTGGTGTTATCCCGCATGCTGGCTCAGGGATCCATCAATATCGACCAATACAATGAGGCTGTGTCCGCGCCGATCACCGCGCAGGTGTTCGCTCGAGAGTTGGACGTCCCCTCCCCCTATGCAGCAGAGTGGGTTCGTCAGCAAGGCCTGGCGTTGCTTGACGATCTATATACAGGCGGGTACGAAATTGTCACGACCATCGATGCAGATATGCAACGTGAAGCGATCAATGCTCTGCGAAGCGGCCTGCAGAACTATGATCGACAACATGGCTATCGTGGTCCTGAAGCGAATATCAGCGAATCCTATGAAGAAACTTTTTCGGTCTTACAAAATCCTGGTCTCACCTGGCTAGCGGAACAGCTTGCGGTTGGCGAAGAAGACACTCAATCCGGAAGCACCGCGCCTGAAGGGCAATCCGCGGACGAGGTCAGCATCAGCCTTAGCGAGCCCGCATCCGCTACGGCAATTTCAACAACTCTTTTGCAACAAGATGAAGTCATTGCGGCTCGACAGACAGTTAGCGATCTACTCGCTCAGACGCCGACGTACGCAGACTTGTCACCCGCAATCGTCCTGGCGGTCACCCCAACTCACGCCCTGATCCAAACACAAGATCCAGATTGGTCAATCCTGGATGTCGACGATGCAAAGTGGGCTCGCGAATATATCAACGAAGATCGGCGTGGCCCAGTTCCCGAGGCGTTCACGCAGATACTGAACGTTGGCGATTTGATTCGCATCCGCGCAAAAACCGGATCGACACAACCTCATATATCCTGGCAACTATCACAGCTGCCAGAAATTCAGGGCGCGCTGGTTGCATTGGACCCTGAGAATGGCGCCGTGCGCGCCATGGTTGGCGGACTCGACTTCTTCCGCAATCAATATAATCACGCCCTGCAGGCGGCACGGCAACCCGGATCGGGCTTCAAGCCTTTTGTTTATTCCGCTGCGGTGGCCAACAACGTAACGCCAGCTTCTCTGTTCATGGATGCGCCCTTGGTATTCGATGACGCAAACCTGGAGTCTCAGTACCGGCCGGACAATGATAACAATCAGTACAACGGGCCTACTCGTTTACGCCAGGCGCTTTATCGCTCGATCAACCTCGTGTCGATCAGAGTGCTGTTAGAAATCACGGCCGGCCGAGTCTTGGAACATGTACCCAACTTTGGTTTTTCAACCAACACCTTTCCACGCAATACTCAGCTCGCGATCGGCGGCGGCACCATGGCCGTCACGCCAATGGAAATGGCTCGCGCCTATGCCGTATTCGCAAATGGCGGCTATTTGATAGATCCGCATATCGTTGCAAGCATTCGCACGAACAACGGCGAGACCATTTATGAGGCCGCACCAGCAGCCGTACCGCCGCTGCAACCGGATTTGCCAACACGGAACATTGACGAAGCCGAGCCCACTTCTCTGGAAGATTTGTTTGCCGCGGCGGCACCTGAGGAACCCGAACTTATCCCAAACTACGCGCCCCGAGTTATTGACGAACGTAATGCATTTATAATGAATTCCATGCTCCAGGATGTAATTAAGCGGGGCACAGGACGTCGAGCCCGAGGTTTACGACGAGATGATCTGGCCGGCAAAACCGGCACCACCAACGATGCCGCTGACACCTGGTTTAATGGCTACAGTCCCAATTTGGCCGCATCGGTGTGGGTCGGTTTCAGCAATCTTGCGCCACTGGGTTCTAACGCTTATGGCTCAAATACTGCTTTACCAATATGGATTGATTTTATGGAGGAAGCGCTTGAGGGTATTGACGAAAAATTTCTGCCCCAACCCGAGGGCCTGGTAACCATCAAGATCGATCCCAAGACCGGCTTTCCAGCAGATCCCAATCAGAAAAATGCGATATTCGAATTGTTTATGCGTGAAAACGCGCCGAACATTGAAGATAAAGCAACTGTTGAACCGACCGAAGAGGTTAAAGCGGTAGATCTGTTCTAACCATCTTCTGTAATCATCTTGGTAGTTTTCCTCTACTCGATAATTTTTATCAAATCGCCTGCTCTCGGCTCTCCCCGGGGATGGTGGCCATTGATCAATCTGAGCGTCTCCTCGCCATGCACTTTCAAAGGTACCTGGGTCGCTAGCTCTGCGTAGGTCATGCCAGGCACGGCTTCAATGATTTTGATGCGTTGATTGTTAACCAGGCGCAGGTCAGCTGCAGTCATGGCCCTAAAAGAGCCCACAGTTTCTTCAAATTGCTGCTCAAAGATGACCGGGTCTCCATTTTGTCCCAACTCCCCATTGAACAGGAACACACCACCATCTTTATAGATCACCGCAATCTTTCTCGCCTTGGCGGTACCGGATGCAATTTTCACAGATGCCATATATCCATGATAAGGGCCCACCATGATCTCCTTGCCATCTTCGAGATCATCGCGCCGTAGAGTTTTTGTTAGATACTCCTCGGGGGTTTGAGCTTCGTCCGGCGGCGTCTGCCGTTTTACTGTGATGGTTGCCTTTGCTCCAGACCTGGGTGCTGAACCAAAAACTTCGATCGGGGTTGCACGAACGTCCCAATCTTTCGGGAATTTCACGATCAAGCGCAGGGCACCGTGATAGTAGACCCCGTCTTTGACTACCCCCGTAGCTGCTTCGTCACCAAAGCTCAGACCGTTTAACATCTGATGAAAGTCGCCAACCGGCTCAATTAGCTCCTCGGGGTAGAGGTGCTGGGATTGGCCCACAAGCTCATTTAGCCGCTTGTTGTGCGCTGGGTGAGAACCGAATATGCCGTGATAAACCGGTCGTTGGTTCTTAATGGTGGTTTGAAAATGCTGGTGGTCACGCAACATCTGAATGCTATCCAGCAGTGCGCGCGGATTGTAGCCGGCTCTAATAATAAAATCGGTGCCGAACTCATCCGCCTCCAACTCATATTCCCGACCATATTTCGCAACCGCCGTTTGCGTAATGGTGTTCGACAAGTTGTACATCGACCCGCTGCCTGTCGCATAGCTGCCAAGCCAACCCAATAACTCACCCAAACGAACCCTGCTCATACGTCGTTTTGAGTGACGACCAACCACATGCCCGATCTCATGACCGATCACCGCAGCCAGTTCGTCCTCGGAATTAAAATGGGCCAAAATACCCCGGGTCACAAAGATGTAGGCGTCTGGCGTAGCAAACGCGTTGACGAACGGCTGATCGGTAACCGCAAATGTGTACGTACGCCCCTTATGGGATGAATGCTCAAGCAGACGCTCGCCAATTGCGGTTACATAGTCCTGCCATGCCTCATCCGGGTAAATCAGCTCTTTTTCCAAAAACTCGTTATAAGTTTCTGCGCCGGGGCCAGCCCAGGTAACACTCGAGGGCAGACTCACAGCCAGCAACAACAACAGGAGCTTCGTACGCAAAAAAACTGCTGGCATCCACACTGTTACGTTCGGTCTAATTTTCACATCCTGTCCCAGTCAGTCTGGTTCGGTTTTTAGACAGACAAATAGTCTAAGTGTTCCAGGGGTCTGCGCAAGCGACGCCAGAAAGCGCGCGCGCGAAACCACCGGACAAGCTTAACCGTCGATCTTAGTCGTCGATAGATGAATCAAAAGTGAACAAATACTGACCAGCGGAGATCAGTCCAACAGATTAGTCGGCTTTAGCTGCACCACCACGGTTGCCAAATCGTTGGCGGAAGCGCTCTACACGGCCCCCTGAATCAACAATCTTTTGCTTACCGGTGTAGAACGGATGACATTTCGAACACACGTCAACGTGGAAATCTTCACCCAGAGTGGACCCAACTTCCAGGACCTCGCCGCAGCTGCAGGTGGCTTTAATAACATTGTAATCTGGATGGATTTCAGGCTTCATTTTCTTCGCGCCGTATGTGGTACTAAATTCAGGGCGGCGAATCTTACCAGAAGTGATGGATATGGCAATAAGGTCCGAAACTAGTGCAGGTAACGCCTAATCTGCCCGGATTCCCGACACAGAACCTGGCAACTTTCTGCGCCATCTTTTACTTTCAGCCATTGTCAGGTTGGCAGGGAATCACAATACTTCGAGCTCTTAAATCGCTTAGTCATCATAAACAGCAAACGTGACCTCAACTCCAGTCAGCGATACCCTTTTTGATCGATCCGCCAGCGACGTTAGCGTGGTTCGAGTGGCTGTACCGCGCCCTTTACACAGTGCATACGACTACCAGGTTCCATCCGACTCACCAAAACCCGCCATCGGTAGTCGAGTGATGGTCCCATTCGGTTCGACCACAACCTTAGGGGTCTGTGTAGCAGATCATGTGCAAAACCCCCACGACACGCTAAAAGACATCCTTGATGTACTGGATCCAGCACCGCTCGTAGCAGAAGACATCATGCAGCTCGCCAATTGGATGACAGACTATTATCACTACCCACTGGGTGAAATTTTAGCGACTGTGTTGCCGGTAGCTGCCCGCAAAGGGCGCCCGGCGATTCTGCCCAAGGCTGACTTGTGGCAGGCCGTTGGTGACGCCTACAGCGGGCGCAAAGCGCCAGCACAGCAGGCTTTGTTTGAATTTCTGGTGGCTAACGGACCACAGGGCCGGGAAGCATTGCAGACGGCCGGCCATAAACCCTCCACCCTGCGAGCTTTATTCCTGAAACACCTTGTCCAACAGTTGAGCCACACCCAACTGCGCGCACTATCCCAGGATCACACGCCGGATAAACCACCCGAACCCACCCCGGAACAAGCAGAGGCCATCGCCCAGATCGTCCAGGCCCAAGACACTTATCAGACTTTTTTACTCGAAGGCGTGACCGGCAGCGGTAAGACAGAAGTGTATATGCAGGCCATGCAGCAGATTCTGCAACAGGCCAGCGACCCCGACCCCCAGGTCCTGGTATTGGTTCCGGAAATTGCGCTGACACCTCAAACTCTGGCTAGATTTGCGGCCCGCTTCGCCAATGTTGGCATGCTGCATTCAAATCTGACCGATCTGGACCGATTTAACACATGGTTGCGCTGCCGCGAAGGACATACCCAGGTCCTTATCGGAACCCGGTCGGCGATCTTCACGCCGTTCAAGAATTTGCGCATGATTATCGTAGATGAAGAGCACGACAGCTCCTACAAACAGCAGGAAGGGCTGCGATATTCTGCCCGAGATCTGGCTGCAAAACGTGGCTTGGATCTAAGCATCCCGGTGGTTCTTGGGTCAGCAACTCCATCGCTGGAAAGTCTCCACAACGTCAAAGCCAAAAGGTACACCACTCTCCCCCTGACCCAGCGTGCCACCGGTGCCAGCATGCCGAGCTATCACCTGATTGACATGCGAGGCCAGGACCAATCCGATGGCTTGTCTGTCCCCTTGCAACGTGTCATCCGAACTCACCTGGCAGACAACGCCCAGGTATTGATTTATCTCAATCGCAGGGGATTTGCGCCTACCCTGTTGTGCAGGAGCTGTGGCTGGCAGGCTACTTGCTCGGCGTGTGATGCCCGTCTTACCCTGCACAGCCAACCCAACCATTTGCGCTGCCATCACTGCGGCTTTCGAGCACCGGTGCATAACCAATGTGGGGAGTGCAAACAGCCGGCACTGATGCCAGTAGGGCTGGGAACTCAAAGAACCGAAGAAGCATTGGCAAAGTTGTTTCCAAACGTGCCGGTATACCGAATCGATCGAGACAGCGTGCGCAGCAATGCTGAACTGGAGGCACGATTTAAAGACATAAACAGCGGGCACAGCGCAATTCTGGTCGGCACCCAGATGTTAGCCAAGGGCCATCATTTCCCCAATGTCACACTGGTGGGCGTGATCAATGCAGATGCTGGCTTCTTGAGCCCAGATTTCCGCGCACCCGAACGAACAGCGCAATTGATTGAACAGGTAGCGGGTCGAGCCGGAAGGGCGCACCGGCCGGGGCAGGTCTGGATACAGACC
The DNA here is from genome assembly GCA_039028095.1 of Pseudomonadota bacterium. GTDB lineage: Bacteria > Pseudomonadota > Gammaproteobacteria > Pseudomonadales > Azotimanducaceae > UBA4421. Next base: position 17,968 of record JBCCIU010000001.1, on the reverse strand, counting down.
TTTCAGCCGGAAAACCCAACCCTGCGAAAACTGATCAGCGAGGGCTATCTGGCCTTTGCTGATTTGGAGCTAAAGCAGCGAACTGAAGCTGGGTTGCCACCGGCGGCGCCCATGGCCATGTTGCGAGCCGATATCTTACAAAATGCGGAGCCAAACAAGACCAATGAGGCCATCGATTTTCTGAACCAATGTAAACATGCAATTACCGCCAACGACGGGCTCACCTGTCTCGGTCCCATTCCAGCGCCCCTTGGGCGCCTGGCAGGCCGCTTGCGGTATCAGCTCATGATTCTGGCCACGCATAGAACTCAGCTGCATCGTGCGCTGCATCCGCTCATTAACGTTAAGCCACCGCGCCAGGTACGCTGGTCAATCGACGTCGACCCCTACGACAGCCTATAAGCCCCTACAAATTCTGAGACTCAAACTGGTATAGTGCGGGCAACTTGCACGAACGATCTCGTGCGACCTGCAAATCTCATATACGCTCAATATGCCCAAAGATTTTGCCGCCAGACCCGCCGGCAACAAACCACGCAAGAAAACGCGAAAACCAGCACGACGCCGCGCGAGTCCGGTGCAGCGCACGCTGTTTCATGGGCCAAGCTTCTCGTTTGGAATCCTGCTGGGCGCAGCCATCGTCCTGGCAGGTCTGTATGCTCCAGAGATCATTGACTCAGGGAGTCTAAACACGCCGAGCCCACTGGCAGGAGGCGATGAAGCCTCGATACCGCAAAAAAAATCAGTGCAATTTGAATTTCCGGACTTGCTGGAGCGTAGCGAAGTCACACCACAACCGAACAATTATCCGATCCCCGAACAGAGCAACGAAACACAACCAAACTTTCTGATCCAGGCCGCTTCTTTTCGCTCTTCGGCAGAAGCGAACCAACTTCGAGCGCAATTGTTGCTGCTGGATCTACCGGCATACACCGAGCCTTCCCAAGTGAATAACACGACCTGGCACCGAGTGATTGTCGGACCCTTTGATAGACGCGTGGAAGCTGACCGAGCGCTGACCACCCTGCGCGAGCAAAGGCTGGCCGCGCTGATGCTCTCCGATTAACGCTGAAGACCAAAAACCAGGGTTTAAAAACCACGGTCGGTCCCCACTATAGTTCCCATAGCTTTTTCCAAGTAGAGAATTTACGGTCGCGGCAGAATATTTTGCTCCCTCCGACCTCGCTTGCCCTACAATAGCCATCTCTATCAGGAGTATTGATGCAACAATTCCACGCAACAACCATACTGAGTGTAAGAAACGAAAAAATGGTCGCCATAGGTGGTGATGGACAGGTTTCCATGGGAGAAACCGTCATGAAAGGTAACGCCGTCAAAGTGCGAAAGCTCTATAATGATCGGGTTTTGGCAGGCTTTGCCGGAAGCACGGCTGACGCCTTTACGTTGTTTGAAAAATTCGAGGCATCCCTGGAAAAGCACTCGGGACAACTTGCCCGAAGCGCCGTGGAGCTGGCCAAAGAGTGGCGCTCTGACCGGGCACTCAGGCGCCTGGAGGCATTAATGATCGTGGCTGACAAATCAGGCACCTTCCTGATTGGCGGCAGCGGAGACGTCATTGAACCAGAACACGGCGTACTGGCCATTGGATCCGGCGGCGACTACGCCCGCGCTGCAGCGATTGCGCTGGTCGACAATACCAGCCTAAGTCCAGATCAGATTGTGGCTGAGGGACTGAGCATCGCCGGTGACATCTGTGTCTATACCAATCAACACCACACCATTGAAACCATTGCCCTGGATTAAGCAGTACGTATGAGCATCATGACCCCGCGGGAAATTGTCCACGAACTGGATCGACACATCATTGGACAGGATGGGGCGAAGCGCGCGGTGGCGATAGCGCTTCGCAATCGTTGGCGCCGCATGCAGCTCGAGGCCGAGTTGCGTGAAGAGGTGACCCCAAAAAATATCCTCATGATCGGTCCAACCGGGGTAGGCAAAACCGAAATTGCTCGGCGCCTGGCAAAACTCGCGAACGCACCTTTTATAAAAATTGAGGCGACTAAGTTCACAGAAGTGGGCTATGTCGGAAGGGATGTCGAATCAATCGTGCGAGACCTTGTTGACGTTTCCGTCAACATGTTACGCGACGAACAGATGCAGAGTGTAAAAGCCCAAGCCGAAGATCGTGCGGAGGAGCGCATCCTGGATGCATTGTTGCCTGAGCCAAGGCAGGTGGGTTTCAGCGAGGACGGCAGTTCCACATCATCCGCAACCCGCCAGGCATTCAGAAAAAAACTGCGTGAAGGAGATCTGGACGACAAAGAAATCGACATAGAGCTGGAACAAGTACAGATGGGCGTTGAAATCATGGCGCCACCCGGCATGGAAGAAATGACCAGCCAGCTTCAGAACATGTTCAGCAATATGGGCGGGGGGCGAAAACGCTCGCAGCGCCTCACGGTAAAAGACGCCTTGCGTAAAGTTACAGAGGAGGAAGCAGCGTCTTTGGTGAACGAAGATGAAATTAAAGCCAGAGCCATCGATGTAGTTGAACAAACCGGAATTGTGTTCCTGGACGAGCTGGATAAGGTGGCCAAACGTACCGAAAACACCGGTGCTGACGTATCACGCGAGGGGGTCCAACGTGATCTGCTGCCTCTTATTGAAGGCTGTACCGTCTCCACTAAATACGGCATGGTCAGAACTGACCACATATTGTTCATTGCCAGTGGCGCCTTCCATCTGGCAAAGCCCAGCGATCTTATCCCGGAACTGCAAGGTCGATTACCCATTCGCGTTGAACTGCAGGCATTGACCCCTTCGGATTTTGAACGAATTCTGGTTGAGCCCAACGCCAGCCTGACCGCTCAATATCAAGCACTTTTGCAAACCGAAGATTTGCAGCTCACCTTCGAGCCCTCGGGGATCAGCCGCATAGCGGAATTAGCTTGGCAAGTGAATGAAGGCACCGAAAACATCGGGGCCCGGCGCTTACATACAGTCATGGAGCGCTTGCTTGAGCATCTATCTTTTACCGCAGGCGAACAGTCTGGACAACAGGTCACTATAGATGCAGCCTACGTGGATGAGCATCTTAAAGACCTGGTCAGCAACACGGATCTGACCCGATTTATTCTTTGATTCGAGCAATATCAGTATGCAAGCGCCTGACGCAATCACCTATCACAAGATCGCCCACGCATTGGACGTGAGGTGGGATGACATCACCGTCACACTGCCGGCCGAGCTGCTACGGGTCTATTCTCCAAGTGCAGAAGTGCGCGGGCATTCTTCTGAAGAGCGTAAACTGCAAACCGGAAAAAAACATGTTGGCATCCGTCAAATCGAAGCCGTAGGAAACTATGCGATTCGAATTACGTTCGACGATGGACACGACAGCGGCATCTACAGCTGGGAATTCCTTCACGACCTTGGATCCAATCAGGAGCAATACTGGCAGGAATATCTAACGGATCTGAAGAAAGCCAACGCCAGTCGTTTGCCTGCAATTCCTGTTGGCACCTGGCAACCCTCTTAATCCTATCAATGAACAATAACGATCATTCATCCAGCAATTCCAACGTCGATTTTGGATACCAGAAGGTTGCCCCGCGTCAAAAAACAGAATTGGTTGATGACGTGTTCAAGCGGGTCGCAGATCGTTATGACGTCATGAACGACCTCATGTCATTTGGCACTCACCGCGTGTTTAAACGCATGCTGGTTGAAATGGCAGGGTTGCGAACGGGTCACCGGGTCCTGGACTTGGCAGGAGGTACCGGCGATGTTTCCGCGTTGCTGGCATCCCTGGTGGGTAGCGCCGGTCAGGTGGTATTGACCGACCCGAACCCTGAAATGATAAGAGTTGGACGTGACCGGCTACTGGATCAGGGTCTAGCTCAAGTAGAATTCTGTCAGGCGTACGGCGAGGCTCTGCCGTTCGCAGATGAATCGTTTGACGCCGCCAGCATCAGTTTTGGACTTCGTAACTTCACAAGCAAACATGAAGGCCTGACGGAAATCCTTAGGGTGCTGAAACCGGGAGCCGCGCTGGTGGTACTGGAATTCTCCAAACCCAGTCATCCCGCGTTGGATGCAGCGTATGGCCTGTTCCAAAATCTCTGGCCTGGGGCTGGGCAGGTGTTGGTTGGTGATTCTCAACCCTATCAATATCTGGTCGAATCCATTCGAGTGCACCCGGACCAGAAGGCATTGAAACTGATGTTCGAAGATGCAGGTTTCACCGACGTTGTATACCATGATCTTATCGGTGGCATTGCCGCCATCCACAGAGGCACAAAGCCCCTTTAAGCGGTTCTTGTACAAACTCTAAAAAGGCCAGATATGAGCGAACTTCCAAATGTATTGGGCACCATGCTGGCGGATCTCGCCACGAGAATCACCAATACAGCATTAAATTCTGACCCCGAACTCGCTGGACGCCTTGGCGCGCTTGACGGGAACACCATCGAATTCAACTGTATCACCCCGGACCCGATGCCCAACCAAATCTGGCATTTTTTGATTGATGCAGAGCAACTTCTGTTACGTCATGGACCAGCTGATGCGCCTCAGGCGATTGTTGCAGGTACTGCCCTGGATCTGGGGCGCGCAATTTTTAACGGTGACATGAGCGGTACCCAGATCGAGGGTGATGAGGTGTTGTTGGAACAATTACAGAGAATTTTGGGTGGCTTCAGGCCCGACTTTGCCCAACCACTGCAGCGCCTGTTCGGGACAGGTGCGTCCCAAACCATACTGGGAACTGCCGAAATGGGATTGAACGGCTTGCGTTCCGCGGTTGAGGGGCTGGGTCAGACCATCACAGGACAGGCCACCGCGAACACTGTAGATCAAAAACAGCTCGACACTATCCTCACTAGTATCGATGAGCTACGCCTGAAAGTAGATCGCCTCAGCGCGGAACTTGCCCAATCCAGGAAATCTGAGCACGAATAACCGGTGATGCAAAACCAATCCGCCAGTTCCGGAGCAAAATGGCGATTCACCAATCGCGTTCTACGCATGTGCCTGCGCTATCGGTTGGACCTTCTGGTACCTGCAGATGCACTGCCATCCCGCGCCGGGCGCTTCTTGCTGCGGTCCATTCAGACCATTCTCCGGGAACCCGAGCTTGAGCGTGGAGAACGATTACGCCAATGTCTGGTGGAGCTGGGCCCGGTATATATCAAGTTGGGACAACTGCTTTCCACAAGGCGGGATTTGATCCCCCCGGATATTGCGGACGAGTTAAGTCAACTCCAGGACCAGGTGCCACCCATTCCTGACTTCGACGTGAACCAATTTGTCACCGAGCAGTTGGGGCGCGACCCCGTAGAATTTTTTCAAGAGATCGAACAAGAACCCATGGCCAGCGCCTCGATTGCGCAAGTGCATGGCGCCACGTTGAAGAACGGTGATGACGTTGTGGTCAAGCTGGTGCGCCCCGGCATCGAGGCCCAAATCAAGTCTGATATGACCGAACTCACGGCGTTTGCACATGCCATTACGAACTGGATTCCCGAAAGTCGACGCCTGCAGTTAATCCGCGTATGTGAAGACCATGAGACAGTGCTACTGGAAGAGTTGGACATGTTCCACGAAGCACGTAATCAGATTCAGCTGCGATTGAATTTTGCAGACTCAAAGCTGCTGTACGTTCCCAAAGTCCACAGACAATTCACGCGTGCATCTTTATTGGTTATGGAGCGCGTATACGCGCCAAATATCAGCGAGCTGGATCGGTTCCAAGAAGCCGGTGTGGACATGCAGGTTTTGGCTCACAAAGGTGTGGAGACTTTCTTCCTGCAGGTCTTCGAACACAACTTTTTCCACGCGGATATGCATCCAGGCAATATTCTGGTAGACATCAGTGACCCAAGCGATCCGAAGTACATCGCTCTGGATTGCGCGATCATCGGCACCCTTACAGAAGAAGACCAGACCTACCTGGCCAAAAATTTGATCGCATTTTTTGCCCGAGATTACAAACAAGTGGTCGAACTGCACCTGGAGTCTGGGTGGGTCCCCGCCCACACCAACGCAGATGAATTCGAACGCGTCATTCGTGAGGTATGTGAGCCAATCTTTGCCAAGCCCTTGGAGGAAATATCTTTTGGCGAATTTGTGCTGACCCTTTTCCAGACCGCTGGCCAATTTGAAATGGAGATTCAGCCACAACTGGTTCTGTTGCAAAAAACTCTGTTGTACATTGAAGGTCTGGGGCGGCAGCTTTATCCACAGCTTGATTTATGGGAAACCGCACAACCATTTATGGAGAGCTGGGGTGCCCGACACATGGGTCCCGCCGCAGCCGTCAATCAGTGGTTGCAAGCTGGTCCAGGCGTCTGGCAGCAGCTGGGACGCCTACCCGAACAGTTGTCCACCAATCAGCACCAGCTGAACCAGCTGAAGCAGCAGCTGAGCCAACAACATCAAAGCCTTTCTCGGGTTGAAGGCCTGCTGACCAGATCACGCGGTCGCACAAGAGTAAAACAGGTCGCCGGGGTTGGTTTTGTTGCGCTAAGTCTTTACCTTCTCTGGCAGCCGCTCGCGCAGGGCATTGGTCAAGGGGATCTTGTTATGCTGACGGGTGTGGTCAGTGCATTTTTAGGTTCAGCGCTTTTGATTAAGAGCTAGGTATCCCATATGGATCAAGATAAGACAAATCAACCCACTAATGACGCCATCCTGGCAGCCCTGGGAGCGATTCTTGAGGCCCGCAAGCAACAGGACCCGCAGGATTCATACGTTGCATCCCTGTATACCAATGGTCTGGATAAAATCCTGGAGAAAGTCGGAGAAGAAGCAACCGAGGTCATTCTGGCGTCAAAAAACCTGCACGCGAATAACAGCCATGCCGAGCACGCGGCGCACCTGGTCGCAGAAGTTGCAGACTTATGGTTTCACAGCCTGGTCATGCTGCACTATCAAAATCTGGACGCAAGCGCGGTTCTGGCTGAATTGGCAAGTAGATTTGGCATTAGTGGCCATGACGAAAAGGCAAGTCGTGGCAAGTCTTAGATTTTTGCGCAGAGTGACAAAAATTTAACAGTAAATTGTGACTATAATGCCGGGTAAGAACCTACATACGGATACAACTTAATATTCGTATAAACCAACATAAAGGAGGCCATTATGGGATTTCCAGGCATGTGGGAATTGCTGGTCATTCTGGCTATCGTTCTACTTATTTTTGGGCCAAAACGCATCAAAGGTCTGGGCGCGGACCTGGGCAATGCCATCAAAGGTTTCCGTAACGCTGTAACCGATGAGGACGCCGCCAAAAAAGAGCAGACCGAAGAGAAAGTGATCGAGGGTGAAGCCAGTACTTCAGAAGATCACGTCCAGTCTGAACAAAAATCAAAAGTCTAATTTCGAACCCGCCCGCTCATGTTCTTCGAATTTGGCTTCCCTGAGCTTATGGTTATCGCCGCCGTTGGCTTGATCGTCATCGGCCCCGAGCGATTGCCTGAGATGCTGCGTACGCTGGGGCTGTGGCTGGGTCGCCTGCGTCGCTCGTTTGTCAACGTAAAAGCCGAAATCGAAAAAGAGATTGGCATGGACGAGGTTAAACGCCAGCTCCACAATGAATCCGTGATGGAGGAGATGCGCCGCATCGAACAGGAAGTAAACAACAGTATGAACGAATCCATACTGGGACCTGACGCCACAGCCAACTCCAAATCGGATCATTCCACAAGTGAAGCCCAATCATCCGAGGACGCTACGAGTACCGCCGCCGAGGCTGAACAAGAACCAGCCATACAAGAAGAAAGCGGGCAAGAAAAAAATGCGCCCAAACCAGTTCCACCTTCAGAGGCTGAGCTCGAGGCTGCGCATGCAGCCCGCGCACGACGAGAGTCAAATCAGTAGATGACAGACCCTCAGAACAACGGTTCCGATTCCCAAGAAGATGAACGACACCCTCATGATATCGCTGTAGACACCAACGAACAGCCGTTCCTCGAGCACATCATCGAATTGCGCAGCCGCATACTGCGCAGCTTAGGTGTGGTTCTTGCGTTGTTTGTACCTTTCTTTATCTATGGCGACGAGCTATACACATGGATTGCAGAACCTTTGGTGTCCAGACTGCCTGAGGGGTCGACCATGATTGCAACCGAAGTTGCCTCACCTTTCTTTACCCCACTGAAGCTGGCTATCTTTGCTGCCATATTTGTGGGTGTACCATTTTGGTTACACCAGGTCTGGTCATTTGTATCACCTGGCCTATACCGGCATGAGAAGAAATTTGCAGTTCCCCTGCTCGCGTCCAGCATTGTGCTGTTTTACCTGGGCATGGCGTTTGTGTACTACCTGGTCTTTCCACTGGTATTCGCATTCTTCACCCAGGCCGGCCCTGAAGATATGACCATGATGACGGACATCAACCTGTATCTGAATTTTGTCCTGAAGATGTTCTTTGCTTTTGGACTGGCCTTTGAAGTCCCCATAGCTACCCTGCTGCTGGTCTGGTCTGGTATCACCACTGCGGACAAGATGGCGAACAAGCGGCCTTATATAATTGTGGGCTGCTTTGTGGTTGGCATGATCCTAACGCCACCAGACGTAATTTCTCAGCTGCTGCTGGCCATCCCAACCTGGATCCTGTTCGAAGTCGGCGTCTTTTTCGCAAGGTTTATCGAAAAGCGTGAGGTCGAATCTAACACCTCAACTTAGGCGCCATCATGATTGAATACATCGTCGATCTAGAGGGCTATTCGATTTTATTCAAACCGCAGCAGAGCCAAACTGAAATTGTTCAATTTCAGCGTGAACCCTTCACCAAGGAAGCGGCTCAACGTTATCGCAAGCAAATTCAAGGTTGGTTGAAACTACACCCAGAAGCAGTGACTGAGATTGCACCGCAGGTATTAGTTTGTCTTTTTAACTCGCCCAAACTGCAGATTCGCAAAGGGGTTGATGAATTCGGCAGGGGGCATTGGCTGTTACAGAACGTTGACGAGCGTTTACACTTCAACCTATCAGATAGCCACGAGCGGACTGACGCCATTCTCGATCACGCGAAAACCGACCGCTGGAAGACACCTGCACCCGATGACGACGCTTTTGCGGATTGCATCAACCTGCTCCAACATCTCCAGCCTGGCGCAAAGCGGTTCCTGATCGATGAGTTGATCACCCTCGAGAACAAGGCTGAATCAGAATTTCTCCAGCAAAAACAGGCAATGGATTACCTGTACCAGAATGGTGTATTCGGCAGATTCAACAGCTGAAACCCCTGAACGGTAGTTAGCTGCGTTCTAACAGAAAAGTTACGGGGCCATCATTAATCAGCGACACCTGCATGTCCGCACCGAATTCTCCCGTTTGTACCGGCATCTGCTGCGCCACCCCTCGCACAAAATGCTCATACAAAGCTTCTGCAAGTTCTGGCGGTGCTGCTGTGGAAAACCCGGGTCTTTTTCCTTTTGTTGTATCCGCGGCCAGGGTGAACTGAGAAACCACAAGAATTTGACCCCCCACATCCATGAGGCTCAAATTCATCGGTTTTTCTAGATCCGGAAATATGCGCAACCCAAGCGTTTTGTCGATCAACCAATCGGCCTGTTCCGATGTATCACCTTGCTCAACACCCAGAAAAACAAGCAGACCACGGTCAATTTCCCCAACGGTGCGGCCTTCTACTTCAACCGCCGCGCGGCTCACTCTCTGCAGCAGCGCTTTCACCCGCGCTTGCGCTCATGCTCTTTGAGTTTCGCTTTACGAATCCGGATCGAATCCGGCGTGACCTCGACCAGCTCATCATCGTCAATAAATTCCAACGCCTGCTCTAAGGTCATCTTCAGCGAACCAGTCAGAATAATGTTCTCATCACTTCCCGCCGCGCGAATATTGGTCAGCTTCTTCTCCTTCATCGGATTAACGGTCAAATCGTTATTCCGACTGTGAATCCCCACGACCATTCCTTCGTAAACGACATCGTTGGGTTCCACCATCATGCGGCCCCGGTTTTGCAGATTAAACAAAGCGAAAGCAACCGCTTTACCTTGCGTGTTTGAGATAAGCACGCCGTTGTTGCGTTGTCCCAGATCGTCTGCGATACGCGGCCCAAAGCCCGCCCCGGCATAGGACATGATGCCGGTACCCGAGGTCATTGATAGAAACAGCGGTCGAAAGCCCATGATCCCGCGCGTGGGAATATGAAATTGCAGGCGTACCCGGCCTTTCCCATCTGGCAGCATTTCCCGCAGCTCGCCACGGCGGTCTCCCAGTGTTTCCATCACCTTGCCTTGATGTGCTTCCTCAACATCTAACGTCAGCGTTTCATAGGGTTCCAGCACAACCTCACCTTCTTCACGGAAGATCACCTGAGGTCGCGACACAGCTAATTCATAACCTTCCCGGCGCATGGTTTCGATTAATACCGACAGATGCAGTTCACCTCGACCAGAAACCTTAAAGCGATCTGGGTCTGGCGTGTCTTCGACCTGCAGCGCCACGTTGTGGGAGGCTTCGGTGAAAAGCCGCTCACGTATTTGACGACTGGTCAGAAACCGGCCCTCTTTACCTGCCAGCGGAGAGGTATTCACACAAAACAACATGGACAAGGTAGGCTCATCTACCGTCAGCGCATCCAGAGCTTCTACGCATTCCGGGCTGCAGATCGTATCCGAGATTCCAATCTCTTCGATGCCGGTAATGCAGATGATGTCACCCGCTAGGGCTTCTTCCTGATCCTTGCGCTCCAGGCCATGATGCCCTTTCACCGACATCACCTTCGCCTTGCGTGTCGCACCGTCCCTGTCGATCACCACAACCTGCTGGTTCCGGGAAATGCGACCGCGGGTGACTCTGCCGATACCCATCACACCTTCATAAGTTGAATAGTCCAGCGAGGAAATCTGCATCTGCAGCGGACCTTCTCGATCCACGACCGGTGGCGGAACTTCTTTGATCAGCAGATCCAGCAACGGGTGCATGTTAGGCGCCATCTGATCCATCTCGAGACCTGCAACACCCTGAATGGCCGACGCATAGACAGTGGCAAAGTCCAACTGCTCATCGGTGCCGCCCAGATTATCGAAGAGGTCGAAGACCTCATCGATAACTCGATCTGGGTCAGCGCCATCACGGTCGATTTTATTCACCACCACAATGGGCTGGAGGCCAAACGAAAAGGCCTTTTGAGTGACAAATCGCGTTTGGGGCATGGGACCTTCAACCGCATCAACCAGCAACAATACGGCATCCACCATAGATAGAATCCGTTCTACTTCTCCACCAAAATCAGCATGTCCCGGGGTGTCTACGATATTGATCTGGACCCCGTCATATTCAATGGAAGTGTTTTTCGCCAAAATAGTGATGCCCCGTTCTTTCTCCAGGTCATTACTGTCCATGACCCGCTCTGCATGATCCTGGGCGATGTATCCTGTTTGCTCGAGGAGTTTATCCACAAGCGTGGTCTTGCCATGGTCAACATGGGCGATAATTGCGACGTTGCGTACGTTGGTATTGGGCACTAGACTGCGCGGCCTGTTTTGAAAGGCGGCGATTATGGCGGAACAGAAACGAGCTGTCGCCCTGATATCTGGTGGATTGGACTCGATGTTGGCCGCAAAAGTCATCATGGATCAGGGTATCCACGTTGAGGGGGTCAATTTCTTCACAGGTTTCTGTGTGGAAGGGCACACCCATGCCATCAGAAAAAAGAAACAAACCAAGCCAAAACGCAACAATTCCCTATGGGTGGCCGAGCAGCTTGGAATCAAACTGCATATCGTCGATGTCATCGATGAGTACAAAGATGTTCTGATCAACCCAAAGCACGGCTATGGCGCGAATTTAAACCCCTGCCTCGACTGCAAGATCTTTATGGTTCGCAAGGCCCAGGCCTGGTCGTTTATGGAAGAACAAGGTTTTGATTTCATCATTACCGGAGAAGTCATGGGACAGCGACCCAAAAGCCAACGCAAAGAAACCATGCCCCTTATTGCACGCGAGAGCGGTGTGGAAGACCTGTTGTTGCGCCCGCTCAGCGCCAAACACCTGCCCCCCACGCTGCCGGAACGGGAAGGCTGGGTAGATCGAGAGGCGCTATACAACTTCCACGGACGCAATCGAAAACCGCAAATCAAGTTGGCCAGAGAGTTTGGCTTTGCCGATTGGGCTCAACCCGCAGGCGGATGTTGCTTCCTCACCGATGAGCTTTATTCAAAGAAACTTGTCGATCTATGGGAGGCCAGAGGCAACAGGGAATACGAGCTGGACGATATCATGCTGTTGAAGGTGGGTCGGCACCTGCGCCCACAGCCACACTTCAAACTGATCATCTCCAGAGAGGAAGGTGAGAACAAATATCTGTCAGGCTACAAACATGCCTTCTTATCCATGCATCCGACCAGCCATGGCGGACCTGTGACGCTAATCGACGGCCGCGTTGGACCTGCGGATATCGAACTTGCTGGCCGCATCATTGCCCGATACAGCCAGGGGCGTCATGCAGACAAAGTCACTTTAGAAGTGCGGTTCCCAGATGGCCAGACCAAGGCAGTGACAGTTACGCCAATGCCCGGCGGGGATATCGATCCAAACTGGCATGTCTGAGCTGGCTGAACTGGACGCTCGGGGGCTACTGTGTCCAATGCCTGTGATTCGTACCCAGGACAAAATCAAAACCTTATCTCCGGGCGCGCACCTTCTGGTAACGTGCACCGATCCTGGCACGAAACAAGATATTCCAGCCTGGTGCAGAGTTCACGGGCACACCCTATTCAGGCAGTGGCAAGATGGGGATACCTTCCAGTTCCAGATCGTTGTGGCCCAGTAACCGATCTCTTTTGACTAACTATTTTGACTAAGCATCGCACTAATATGGTGCATTTTTTAGGCGGACGCACCAACTGCGTGCAAAAATCCACCCAAAACCCCGTCAAACCCCTTATATTCCATGCGCTACCGTGGCACACTTCTTGCTCTTCTGTGGGGCAAGTCGGGGGACTGCCCGACATTGCTTGAGACTGCGGCTTTAGACTGCGGAAAGAGCTTTAGACTGCGGAAAGACCTTTAGACTGCGGAAAGACCTTTAGACTGCGGAAAGAAAAGATACGTCACGCAACAACGCGTTAAAAAGCAAAGCAGAAGAGCAAGCAAAAGTAAGAAAATATGGCTCACCAGCACTGAGTTAACCATCAGCTGCATCGACAGTCCGCGGATCTGCCCGCAGACTCGGGGTTTCTGTCGCCGGTATTAGAGCATCGTGAAGAACAATTTCAGTACCCAAATCAGGAGAATAAAATGAAATCAAAACTGGAATACATCTGGCTTGATGGTTATCAGCCTACACAGAGCCTGCGAAGCAAGACTCGGGTCGAATCGGATTTCGGCGGCACGTTGGAAGAGTGCCCAATGTGGTCATTCGATGGCAGCTCCACAGAACAGGCCGACGGCAGCGATTCTGATTGCCTGCTCAAGCCAGTCGCCATTTACCCGGATCCAGATCGCAAGAATGGCTACCTGGTCATGACCGAAGTATTAAACGCAGATGGCACTCCTCATGCGTCTAACGGTCGCGCCACCATCGACGATGACGACGACGATTTCTGGTTTGGTTTTGAGCAGGAATACTTTCTATGGGACATCGATACCCAACTGCCTCCAGGCTTCCCTGAAAACGGCTTTCCCCGCCCCCAGGGCCCATACTACTGCTCCGTAGGCGCTATGAACGCTTACGGACGCGACATGGTCGAAGAACACCTGGATCTGTGCCTGGAAGCGGGCATTAATGTTGAAGGTATCAATGCAGAGGTTGCAGCAGGTCAGTGGGAATTTCAGGTCTTTGCTAAAGGCGCGCAGCAGGCTGGCGACGAAACCTGGGTTGCACGATACATCCTTGAACGATGTGGCGAAAAATATGGGTACGCCATCAATTGGCATCCAAAGCCTCTGGGCGATCTGGATTGGAACGGCAGCGGCATGCACGCAAACTTCTCCAATGGTGTGATGCGCGAATCCGGCAAAGAAGAAACCTTCACCATGATCTGTGAAGAGTTCGGCAAGAACATCGATAGACATATTTCGGTTTATGGTGCTGAAAATGACCAGCGTTTAACTGGCCAACATGAAACCCAGTCAATCGATATGTTCAGCTATGGTGTTTCTGACCGAGGCGCGTCAATCCGAATCCCTGTATCTACCGTTACAGACGGTTGGGTGGGTCGTCTGGAAGACCGCAGAACGGCATCTAATGCCGACCCATACAAGGTTGCGGCCGCCATCATCAAGACTACCAAGGAAGGCTTAGCTTAAGCCAAACCTGCGGTTGCGAATCAAACCCCGCTCATTTCGATGGGCGGGGTTTTTTGTGCACAGGAGAATTTCCACGCCCGAGGAAAATTGTGAATGCACAGCAGGTTTTAGGAGCAAAAAGGTATATGCTCAATGCCTCCACCAATGGGTTAAAATTTGTTTCCAATATGAGCATCACAAAACAAATCGGCTTGGTAAGCTTGGGCGTGTACGCCACCCTAGTATGCTCAACTTTTGCTGTTGCAGCGGAGATCTACAAGATTGTTGACGAAGATGGCAATGTCATCTTCACCGATATCCCACCCAAAGAAAATCCAAAGAGCTACGAGATCAAAGCCAGTAGCAGTTATGCACCGCCACCTACGGATATCTCCGAAGACGCTGAAAGCCGGCGCGGCGCGAACTTTGGACCCACTGCTGAAGACCTTGCGGTGGAGGAGATCAACTACAACTCTATCGACTTTGCTTTTCCTGCGGAAGATCAGGCTATCAGAGAGAATTCCGGTACCGTAACTTTCTCACTGCGGATAGACCCTGCGTTGCAGGCGGACCACGTCGTTCGTTTCAGTGTGGATGGCCAAGTTGTACAAAAAGCACCCGCGACAAGCTTTACCGTTGAACACATGGATCGCGGCACGCACGTGGTGCAGGCCCAGATTCTCGACGGCAAGGGCATGGTCCTGGCCAGCACCAATCCGCTTACATTCCACCTGCAGCGTGTTTCTGTTCTAAATTAGGTCAGATTCTTAGGTTGACCTTTTTTAGCGCGCGCACTATTTTGGTGCGCGAGCGGTGATTCTACGCACTGTAATACCACGATAGATTAGCTGAATAGCAGTTCGTCGAAGCAGTTAGTAAATACTTACTTTGTCTAGATCAATTTAAAATCCTAGTTCCGCCACTAACGAAAGAGGCAGTGTCCAAAAGTGGTGCGGAATTTGCCTTGTTTTTCAACTTAACCAAACCTACCCCACCTGACCGGAGGATGGATCATTCAATCACAGGATCACAGCTACCCACTGGGCAACCTGATGGACGCGATGTTGACCGCGATCATCGTGCTGGATGATCGATTGTCTGTGGTCTATCTGAACTCTTCTGCTCAGGATGTGTTGCAAACTTCCTTCAGCCAGGCAATCAACACGCCGCTCACCGAATATGTCATCGGAGCCGAAAAACTGGTGGATCAACTGGAAAATGCTCTAGAAACCTTGCAGCCATTTACCGAACGTGAAGCTTCCCTGCGACTACCCGATAACCAATCCGTTGCAGCAGATCTGAGCGCTTCTATCGTCGATCTGGCTGCCAGCCGCCCCGAAATTCTGATCGAACTGCAGCCGTTAAATCGCCTGAAGCGCATCAATAAGGACGAAGAATCACTGGTCCGTCAGGAAACCACCAGGCATTTGATCCGAGGGTTGGCCCATGAGATAAAAAACCCGCTCGGAGGTATCAGAGGTGCCGCGCAACTCCTGGAGCGATTGCTGGACTCCGAGGAGGATCGCGAATACACAGCCGTGATCATTTCAGAGGCCGACCGCCTGAAAAACCTGGTGGATCGGATGTTGGGACCGCAACGCCAACTGGATTTAGCGCCGGTCAATATTCTCAAGGTATGTGAGCACATCATTGCTCTGATCAATGCTGAATCGCCCGACCGAATCAAATGGCGGCGCGACTATGACCCGTCCCTGCCCGATGTATTAGCCGATGAAGCACAGATGATTCAGGCAGTGTTGAATATCGTGCGCAACGCTTGTGAGGCGCTCCGGGACACGCCAGATGCACGGGTTCAGATAAAGTCCCGCGGCGTCAGACAGTTCACCATTGGGCAGATCCGTCATCGTCTGGTACTGCAACTGGACATTATCGACAACGGCCCCGGGGTTCCCGAGGAGCTGGAAGATCGGATTTTTTTCCCAATGATCAGCGGTCGCCCCGATGGCACCGGATTGGGTCTGGTCCTTACCCAAAATATCATTGCCCAGCATGGCGGCAGTATTCAGTTACAGACAAGGCCTGGGTACACCTGCTTTTCGGTGTATCTGCCATTTGAATAAATTATGCAAAACATTGAGCAAATATAATGAATGAAAACGTATGGGTCATTGATGACGACCGATCGATCCGCTGGGTTCTGGATCGCGCCTTAAGCCAGGCCGGTATCCCCATCACTGCTTTTAATACCGCCGATCAAGCCATGCACTATCTGGATGAAGAACCGCCCATGGCGATCATCACAGACGTGCGCATGCCAGGCACCTCTGGTCTCGACTTTCTGAAGATCGTTCAGGAGCAGCATCCATTGCTGCCGGTTATCGTGATGACCGCACACTCCGATATGCAGTCCACAGTCGCCAGCTTTGAGCAGGGGGCATTCGAATTTTTACCCAAACCGTTCGACGTAGATGAAGCCGTCACCGTGGTTAAAAAAGCCATCGCCCTGTCACAAGAAGAGGAACTGGGCCCAACCACCAAAGGGGAAGCCGCACCAGAAATCATCGGTCAGGCACCCGCTATGCAGGAAGTTTTCCGCGCCATCGGCCGACTCAGTTCTTCAGATGTCAGCGTACTGATCAACGGCCCGTCAGGTTCCGGTAAAGAGCTGGTGGCAAAAGCACTACACCGACATTCTCCGCGCAATACCCAGGAGTTTATCGCCTTAAATATGGCAGCCATTCCCCACGAACTTGTCGAAAGTGAGCTGTTTGGCCACGAGAAAGGGGCCTTCACGGGCGCAAACCAAAGGCGCCTTGGGCGTTTTGAGCAGGCCCACGGGGGCACTTTGTTTCTGGATGAGATCGGAGACATGCCCGGACCAGTCCAGACCCGTTTGCTGAGGGTTCTGGCAGAATCAGAATTCTACCGAGTCGGAGGACACGAAGCGGTAAAAGTAGATGTGCGAATCATTGCAGCCACGCACCAGAACTTAGAAAACCTGGTCAGTCAGGGCAAGTTCCGGGAAGACCTGTTCCACCGTCTCAACGTTATCCGCGTACACGTGCCGCCGCTGGTGGATCGAAGGTCCGACATTCCAGAGCTTGCACGACATTTTCTTGAGAACGCGGCTCGAGAGCTTGGTGAAGAAGCAAAACGCCTGGCACCCGAGAGTGAAGACTACTTTAAGATGTTGCCCTGGCCCGGCAATGTTCGACAGCTGGAGAACACCTGTCGCTGGCTGCATGTTATGGCCAGCACGCGCACCGTGCACATTGAAGATCTACCTGAAGAACTGCAGATTATCGACCAGGAAGGCAAGGCTGAGTGGGAAAACAACCTGCAACTCTGGGCCACCGCACTATTGGAAAGTGACGACCCAAAACCTTTATTGGACACGGCGATGCCTAAGTTTGAACGCGCTATGATCACCGCAGCACTACGTAAGAGCGGCGGTCGTAAACGGGACGCCGCAACATTGCTGGGCTGGGGTCGCAATACCTTAACGCGCAAGCTACAGGAGCTGGAGTACCGTCGCGAGGATACATCCCCGACGTTGGATTAATCTTTTAGTGCACATCATCTTGTACCAGCCGGAAATTCCGCCAAACACTGGCAATATCATTCGCCTGGCTGCCAACATCGGTTTTGCGTTGCACTTGATCGAGCCGTTAGGATTTGCATGGGACGATAAACGACTGCGCAGAGCTGGATTGGACTACGCCGAATACGCAAGCGTGCAGCGGTGGTCCAGTCTTACGAGCTGCCTTGATGGCGCTCAACTGGGTCGATG